>NZ_CP061312.1:0-1200000 GCF_018688155.1 Polynucleobacter sp. AP-Sving-400A-A2 | reverse complement strand
ACAAGTGAGGCATTGCGCCTAGGCATTGCTAATGGCATGGACCCGAAGGTACTCTCCGACATCATGTCTAAGAGCTCTGGGCGTAACTGGGCATTAGAGCTCTACAACCCTTGTCCTGGAGTAATGGAGAACGTGCCATCCTCAAAAGGCTATGCGGGTGGCTTTGGCGTAGATCTGATGCTGAAAGACCTAAGCTTAGCCACTGAGAATGCAAATGATTTAGATGCGAGCGTTCCGCTTGGAGAGTTATCCCGTAGACTCTACGAAGTCCACAGTAAAGCCGGCAATGGGCAGCTCGACTTTTCTAGCATATTTAATCTAAAGCTAGATTGAGAGCGGGCTTTTCGATGCAGCCCATCTCAAACTCTACATTTATCGATTAAAGCTGCGTTTGGGCGGGCTACTGCGTTTGGCTGCAGGCTTTGCTCCGCCCTTACCATTGCCACCGCCAGCATTTCCCGGTCGAGGTTTTCTGGATTGCTGGTGTTGCTGACTTCTCAATTGAATTGGTTGTGCTACAGCGTTTGGATCTGGCTCAAATCCAGCAATGACCTCTTGCGGTAGCTTTTGCTTGATGAGTTTTTCAATATCTCGAAGCATCTCATGCTCGTCAACGCAGACTAAAGAAACCGCAACTCCGTTTGAGCCAGCTCTACCAGTTCTACCAATGCGGTGAACATAATCCTCAGAGACGTTTGGTAGATCGTAGTTCACAACGTGGGGTAGTTGATCAATGTCAATACCGCGCGCAGCAATATCAGTAGCTACTAGAACAGTGATTTTGCCATCCTTAAATTCTGCTAAAGCTTTGGTGCGAGCACTTTGACTCTTATTGCCATGAATCGCCATAGCGGTGATGCCATCTTTTTCAAGCTGAGTCACTAATTTATTCGCGCCATGTTTTGTGCGAGTAAATACGAGGACCTGCTGCCACTGATTTGATTTAATCAGATGTGCTAATAAAGGATGTTTCTGGTTTCTATCGACCGGGTGAATGAGTTGGGCAATAGCATCATTGGTGCTATTACTTCGTGCTACTTCAATTAATGCTGGTGAATTCAGTAAGCCATCCGCTAAGGCTTTAATCTCAGTAGAGAAGGTCGCTGAAAATAGGAGGTTCTGTCGTTGTTTTGGCAATGCTGCAAGGATCTTTTTAATATCCCGCAAGAAGCCCATATCCAACATGCGATCTGCTTCATCCAGAACCAGAATTTCAATATGAGCGAGTGAGACGCAGTTCTGCGACATGAGGTCAAGCAGGCGACCTGGTGTTGCTACCAAGATATCAAGCCCTGCAGCAATGGCTTTAATTTGGGGATTAGCGCCGACCCCACCAAAAATAACAGTCGATTTAAGGCCAGTATATTTGCCATAAGTCACGACGGATTCTTGAACCTGCGCAGCGAGTTCGCGGGTGGGGGTCAAAATCAAGACACGTAATTGACGCTTGCCACCAGTCTGAGCTGTACTGCTTAAGCGCTGCAGAATCGGTAGGGTAAAGCCGGCAGTTTTACCGGTACCGGTTTGAGCAGCGGCTAGTAAATCACCACCCTTTAATACAGCGGGGATCGATTTTGCTTGAATGGGGGTAGGGCTGGTATAACCTTCTTCGCTAATCGCGCGAAGAATGGGTTCTGATAAACCAAGATCTGTAAATAACATAGGAGCCAATTAAATATTGGCCCGTATTCAATTAAACGACTATCCCGGCCAATGGGGTGAGCTGCCACACTTGCAGTGTTTGCAGAAAGAATCGCTATTTTAAGCTATCTGACAGCATTCCAAAGGTTTGGTGTTACAGAATTGGCATATCCCGAGATAAATAATTTCTCTGAACCTGTAACGGGATCAAACACAGCGCGTTCGATACGGCCAATGTTTCCACCATAAACATGGATGCTGATGGAAGTTTGGTCACTCAATGCGTTCTCGACTACATGGATGTCATGTGTATTAGGGGATACAGTGGCCACTTGACCTGGCTCGCAAATAAAAGACTTATCCGCTTGATAACTGCCATCAGACTGGCGGTAATAGTCGGCACTACGTTCTTGCCCGCGTAACTGGCCAATCATTCCCCAGACGGTATGGTTATGCAGCGGTGTCTTTTGACCAGGACCCCATACAAAGCTCACTACTGAAAAGCGATCTAATGGATCTGCGTACAGCAAGTATTGCTGGTAATACTGTGGATGTGGTTTACAAAATTCCTCTGGCAGCCAGTCATCAGACTGGATTAAGTTTTCTAAGAGTTTTTTACCTTTGGAGAAAATGATCTCTTCATTCGGATTGGTCTCCAGTAATGTCGCGAGGCCTTTCACAAAACTCAGTAATTTTCCATCTTGCATACATGCTCCTCAATTGAGATCTTATTGATCGGCTGCAAACAGCCAATCGGGAAGGCCCTTGGGCTTAAGGGAGGTGGTATCAACGCAAACAATATGAAGAACGGCGCTGACAATCAGCTCTGGCTCGCTACCTACAACAATTCGCTGCGCAGTTTGCTTGACTGCAATTTGAGTGCGACCACGATGTTCAATGACCTGATCAATGCTTAAAAGATCATCCAAGCGTCCTGGCCTATGAAAGTTCATCGTGAGTTCTCGAACAGGCAGAAGAATGCCAAACTCATTTATCAATTTTGTTGGGCTTAAACCTCTTTGCTGAAGCCATTCTGAGCGACTGCGCTCAAAGATCTCTAGATAGCGGGCGTGATACACAAAGCCTGCTGCATCGGTATCAGAATAGCAAACGCGAAAAAGGAAAGGTGGATGATTAGTCTGAGTCATGATCATTTCAATGCTGTTAGATACGTAGAATCATATCGCGATGTGGGATGCCTGCTTCGTCATACACATCACCTTGGGCAATAAATCCAAATTGCTCGTAAAACGAGATCACTGTTACTTGGGCGTGAAGCTCTATTTGTTTAATACCCTGAGATTGACATGCTTTTAGTAAAGCTCCCAGTAGTTGTTTACCAACGCCGTGCCCTCGATGCTTTGGTAATACCGCCATACGTCCAATTCTTCCAATGCTTCCAACACTCCCAGTTAGGGTAACAAGGCGAGCTGTACCGTTGCATTCTGAGTCTGCATAGGCAAGTGCATGCTTCGCATTGAGATCGAATTCATCTATCTCCATCTCTTCTGGAACGCCTTGTTCATCGATAAAGACTCGCTTTCGAACGGAGTAAGCATCTAGCCTGGCATCTTGCCAAGCTTTAATCAGGATAACGATAGGGATCTGCGAATGAGTCATAAAGGCTTCTAATGTAGCAAATTGCTTCTATTTAAGGTTTAAATATTAGCTCTAAGACTTAAAATTTACTCATTTCATGGTTAGAATGAATGAGAAGCTTTGCCTGGCCTTGCCCCCTCAAAAACATTTATCTAGGAGTTATTTTGAAGAAATCTTTACTAGCTACATTAGTTGCCTCACTCGGTTTAGTTGTTGTAGGCTCAGTATTTGCTCAGGCACCAGCAAAAATGTTGCCTTTGGCAGCCGAAGCAGTTGTATTGACTGCTACTGTTGATTCAGTCGATGTAAAGAAGCGCATCGTAGTTCTTAAGGACGCTAACGGTAACTTAGCTCAAATGAACGTATCCAAGCAAGTCAATGATTTGGATAAAGTGAAGAAGGGTGATCTGTTTGTAGTTGAGCACGCTCAAGCGATTGCGGTTGGTTTAGTTGCTGCCCCTAAAGATGCAAAACCCGGTGTTTCAGGCGTTCGTTCTGTTGTGATCGCTGGCAAAGGTTCAGCTAAGCCATTTGAAGAGACTACGGATACTGTTTATGCAACCGTCAAAATTACTACGATCGATGCAAAAACCCGTGTTGTGACATTCACATTGCCATCAGGCGAGAAGCAAAAAGTGAAAGTGGATCCAAGCGTTTTAGGTCTTGAGAAATTCAAGGCTGGTGATGACGTATTGGTTGAGTTCGTTGACGACACAGCAATTGGCTTTGTAACACCGAAGAAGTAAGCATTCAATAATGTATTCAGCATGACTTAGTGCTGATGTCCTAAAAAAGGCCCGCATTGCGGGCCTTTTGCATACCAGCTAATCACTTAAGCGTCTTTAGCAATCATGACATCAGAGGCTTTAATGACCGCCCAAGCCTGATCTCCAACCTTGAGATTTAACTCGTCAACTGCCTCATTGGTAATGGACGCGGTGACAATATGGCCAGCACCGATATCTAATTTAACGTGGGAGGTAGTTTGACCCATTTTGAGTTCAACTACTTTTCCGCTAAGAGTATTGCGTGCGCTGAGTTTGACTTTAAGTTCCATGATTTCTCCTATTGGACGTATTGTTTGGCGTAGACGGCATCATTGTAGAGGGCTTCTTTGTACTGAGATTTTCCATAATTGCGAATGATGGCCTGACCTTCATCAGATGCTACAAACTGAATGAACTTAGCAGCAATATCGCGATTTTCAGTTGCACCTACAGGTGCTACTAAAGCATCATAGGTATTGACTAAGTAAGGGTCGCCTCTATACAGAATCTGCAACTCAGGAGCGATATTTTTCTCTGCCACCCAAGTGCTGCTATCTGTCATGAAATACGCCTTATCTGCATTCGCTCTTTTGAGTGATGCCGTCATAAAGTCATTAGTCACGATATACCAATTACCCTCTGGCACGACCCCCGCTTTTTTCCAAATATCCATTTCTTTTTGGTGCGTACCCGATTTATCACCTCGAGAAATAAAGTTGGCTTGGGTCTTCGCAATCTTTGTATAAGCATCTGCACCACTACTTGCAGATTGGATCTTGGCCTTATCGGCTTTGGGGCCCACTATATAAAACTCATTAGATCCAATCAGCGTTCTACCAGTTGCCCATCCTTCAGCAATTGCCTTGTTAACCCCATCTGGTGCATGCACCATGATCATGTCAACTTGCTTTGTTTTCAGCAAATTGAGGGAGGCGCCGCTTCCTGCCTTAATCCACACCAAGCGCGCACCTTCTTTTTTATCAAAGGCCTCACCAAGTTGCTGTAGTAAACCCAACTCACCAGGGCTACCAGTGGCTAATTTAAAGCTCTTAGCACCTTGACCATAAGTAGCTTCTACTTTTGGCGGAGTGGATTGCGCTATCGATGTTTGCATTCCAAGTCCCAATAGCAAAGTGGTGAGTAGGGTACTAGTGAATAGATGTGGATATTTCATATGCATTATTTCTTGGCGTTCGGGAAGAAGAGTTGTTCGCCACCAATTTGATAGCTGGCAATCACGTCTTGACCATTTTTAGAAGTAATCCAGTCAATGAATTCTTGGCCTTCAGCTTTTTTCACATGTGGGAATTTAGTTGGGCTTACCAACATCACGCCATATTGATTAAATAGCTTTGGGTCACCTTGAACTAGGATTGTTAAATCGCCACGGTTCTTAAATGAAAGCCAAGTAGCGCGATCAGCTAAGATATAGCCATTCATTGCTGAAGCCGTATTTAATGCTGGACCCATACCTGAGCCGGTTTCTTTGTACCAGGCGCTAGGAGCCACTGTGATGGCAGCATCTTTCCAATAACGTAATTCAGCTGCATGTGTACCGCTCTTGTCACCACGGGATACAAATGGTGCCTGCGCTGTAGCGATCTTTTGAAATGCCACTTTAATGTCCTTGCCGCCACCAATTTTGGCTGGATCTGATTTAGGCCCAATCAAGACGAAGTCGTTGTACATCACTTCAATACGTTTTGTAGCAAAGCCCTCGGTAACAAACTTTTCTTCAGCAGGTTTGTCATGAACAAACACCACATCTGCATCGCCCCGACGTCCAATGTCTAGAGCTTGTCCAGTTCCAACAGCAACTACTTTGACATCAATCCCGCTCTTCATCTTGAAGATTGGCAAGATGAAGCCAAAAAGACCAGATTGCTCTGTTGAGGTGGTGGATGAGACAACAATGCTTTTCTCTTGCGCGTAAGCTGAGTTGCCTACAAGCAGCAGTGCAGCAATGGCGCTTGCTAATAATCGGTTGAATGAAAATGTCATTTAAATAGAGCTCCATTTGTTAGGTTCGGTTAAGATTTGACATATTACAAAACATCAATATGCAAAAAATTACATATGAGAATTCAGATCCGGCCAACCCTCGTTTTTGGAAATAAGAATGCTAAAGATCCAGCTGTAGTGGATTTGGTGTGGTTGACTGCCTTATTAAAGGACATTGATCACGGCAAAACGCTGATGTCTGCCTGTAAAAAGATGGGGCTTTCTTATAGAAATGTTTGGCAAAAACTCAACGATGTAGAACTGGCCTTGGGGTTTAAGTTGATGGATCGCGTAAGGGGGCATGGCTCTCAATTGTCAGAATACGCAAGATACTTGATTCAATTTACCGAAGACTTTGACCAAAAAACCATGCGATTGGGACAATCCAGTCTCTCGCACCTAGAGGAGGGTTTTGCTCAATTCAGGGTGAAGGCAAAAAAACAATGGCGCTTTGCTAGTAGCAGTGATCCGATGATTCAAAAAGCGGTTTTAAGTATTGGTGGCTTCGAACTCATTACCGCTGGGTCAGGTGAGGCCTTGGAGCGTCTGCTGAATTACGAAGTCGATATTGCCGGATACCACGTTTCAGATTCACAAAGCTCTTTGATTATTTCGAAGCGGCTACAAAAAGAGGGTATGCAAATATTTCCCGTGATGAAGCGTGTGCAAGGTTTTTTAGTAGCCAGGGGAAATCCTCTCAATATTATTTCAGCTAAAGATTTAATGAAACCCAAAGTGCGTTTCATCAATCGCCAGAAGGGATCTGGCACACGCTTACTACTCGACACGATTCTAAACAACGAGGGTATTGATGCACATGGCATTAAGGGCTACGAGAACGAAGAGTTCACCCACTCCGCAATTGCTACGGCTATATTGGCAAAAAAAGCGGATGTAGGCATGGGGGTAAAAAGTATTGCCTTGGAGAATGGTCTGGATTTTATTCAACTGAAAGACGAAATCTTCTTTCTTGCGATGAACAAGGACCTTAGTCTGAATCCCGATTTCGCAAAACTGATTCGGAAAATTCGGGTTCTTTCCAGCGCTAGTCCGGGCTATAAGTCGATCGGGCTAAAACGGCAGATTGCGGGTTGGTTATAAGTAGCGCGAGCTCAAATAAGTGCGCCGTCTGAAAATGAGATAAATTATCAGTCATACCCACTTATCTCAGAGAAGCTACCCATGAAATCGCTCCTTCGCCCCTTAATTCTTGTTACTTGCTTCCTCTCCCCATTAGCTGCCTTTGCCGAGCCCGGTGAAAATACTTATAAGCAAGTCTGCGCAGGCTGCCATGGTGCTGGCGTTCTAAAGGCCCCCAAGTTTGGTGATAAAGCCCAGTGGGCTCCATTGATTGCAGAAGGTCAGGTTACCCTCACTGCACACGGATATGTTGGTGTGAGAGGAATGCCTGCTAAGGGCGGTAACCCCAATCTCACGGTAGAGGGATTCTCAGAGGCAGTGGCTTATATGGTCAATAAGGCGGGTGGTAACTGGAAGACTCCTGACGCAAAAACCTTAGCAGCCATCAACAAAGAAATCGAAGCGCGTAAATCAAGTCTGAACAAGAAGCCGTAAGCGCGTGAATTTACTGCCACATCAGATTGAGATCATTGGTTACTGCGCTGCATTTTTAACCACGATTGCCTTCCTGCCTCAGGCTATTCAATCCTGGCGTACCCGAGATCTTTCTGGGATCTCAGTGGGAATGTATAGCCTATTTATTGCTGGGGTAGGCTTGTGGCTTGTTTATGGACTCATTATTGAAAAGTGGCCTTTGATTCTGGCTAACGCCTTGACCTTTGCTTTGGCTCTGAGCATCCTCGTGCTCAAGCTCCGCAGTAAGGTGCAGTAAGGGGCAGCAATGACATTGATTCAAGTAATATCATCATTTATTCAGATCAGAATGATCAAAAAATTAGACATTCATCACAAAGGCCATTCATGAGCACCACATACGTTATTGATCCACCCATTGTTCCATCACTACCCGTAGTGGGGGATACCCGCCGTTTTGCTGTGAATCGTATCTATTGTGTTGGACGTAACTATGCTGATCATGCCCGTGAGATGGGTCATGACCCTGATCGTGAGCCACCATTCTTTTTTATGAAGCCGGCTAATTCGATTGTTGCTGACGGTAAAGATATGCAATATCCAAACCTATCAAATGATGTGCATCATGAGATTGAGATGGTCGTTGCTATTGGTAAGGGTGGCGCCAACATTTCTGCGGATAAAGCGCTAGAGCATGTCTATGGTTACGGAATTGGATTGGATATGACTCGTCGTGACTTGCAAGGAGAGGCTAAAAAAATGGGCCGCCCTTGGGATACCGGTAAGGCATTTGATCAATCCGCACCATGTGCGGCGCTGACACCAGCCACTCAGTTTGGTCATCCAACTAAAGGCACAGTCAAGCTCTTAGTGAATGGTGAAGTGCGCCAAGAGGGTGACTTAAACCAACTGATCTGGAATATTCCAGACACCATTGCCTACCTCTCTACTTTATTTACGCTGGAGCCAGGTGATTTGATTATGTCTGGCACACCTGCGGGTGTGGGCCCTGTAAAAAAAGGTGATGTACTTGAAGGATCAGTTGAAGGTTTAAGTCCTCTGAAAATTAAGATCGTATAAAAAGTTTAAACAGTTCAAAGAGACAAAGGGATAGAGATGAAAATAAAGACACTGGGAATTGCTTTGGTGATGTGCGTCGGTGGAGTCTTCCTCTCGGCTTGTACATCGGTTGATCAGCCCAAAGTGGAAACGCCACCACCCAGTCGCTATGCCAATGCAAGTCCTTTAGATTTACGCCTCAGTGCTTGGCCCTATCCTTATCCCACTAAAGAATTTAAAACCTCTCTTCAAGGCCAGTCTGCCACCATGGTTTATATGGATGTGCCTGCAGTGGGTGCGCAGAAGGGTGTAGTGGTTTTGTTTCATGGGAAGAATTTCTCAAGTGATTATTGGGCACCTACGATTAAAGGATTGACTACGGCAGGCTATCGAGTCATTGCTCCTGATCAGATTGGCTTTGGCAAATCTTCCAAACCAGATGTCGCATATCACTTTGATGATCTTGCCCAGAACACGCAAGCCCTATTGAAATCACTCGGAGTCAACAAGACTTCAGTAATCGCCAATTCGATGGGTGGCATGGTGGGCATTCGGTTTGCCCGCCTTTATCCTAAAACTGTCCAGAAAATGATCTTGGAAAATCCATTGGGTCTTGAGGACTACAGTAAAGACATTCCGCCACAAACGAATGACAACTTACTGAAGTTGGAGATGGCGCAAACAGAAACCAGTTACCGCCGTTTCTTGCAATCGTATTTTCCAGTATGGCAGCCAAGCTTTGAGCAGTTTGTGGAGGTATATGTCAGGATTCAAAAAGGACCTGACTACCCAGCCTATGCAAAGACCTCAGTATTAACTTATCAGATGATTGCTGAAAAGCCTGTAGTGGGCGACTTGCCTCAACTGAAGATGCCGGTACTACTAGTGATTGGCCAGAAAGATAGAACGGTATTTGGTCGCCGCTTTGCTCCGCCTGAAGCGGTGAAGTCCTTGGGTAATTATCCTGAGCTAGGTCGTAAAGCGGCGCAGGTGATTCCGAATGCCAAGTTAGTGCCTTTGGATAATGTCGGACACATACCCCATATTGAAGTGCCAGATGTTTTTGTGCAGACGGTAGTGGATTTCTTAAACTCGAAATCCTAAATTAGGCGGTCACCGATAAGGTGACTCGTCGCCAATCTTTACTTACCAAGCCACTGAGGCGGGCGTCCTTCAAGGAAGGCATTCACTCCTTCTTTGAAGTCGACGCTGTTGTACGTCTCTCTCATGAGTTCAGTGCAATCCGGTAAGTTGCTTTCCATCAAGCGTGCCAAAGTGACTTTGCTCGCCTTTTGTGTAATTGGTGCGAGTGCCGCTAATTTACTAGCCAAGATCTCAGTTGCTTCTGTAATGGCATCAGGGGTAGTGGTTTGATAAAGGTAGCCTGAGTTATGTAACTCGGGTGCCTTAATGAGTTCTGCAGTCAGTAACATGCGCTTTACTATTGTGACGCCTAAGTGAGAAGCGATCCAAGATAGATTGCTAGGCGATAGGCAGTTACCTAAAGTCTTGGCGACTGGAATACCAAAGCGCGCATCATCAGTCGATATTCTGAAATCACATGCGGTAGCAATCAGTAGCCCGCTACCCACCGCCAATCCTTCGATGAGTGCAATTGTCGGAATCGGCAAATGTTGGAGAGCCTGAAAAATAGCATCCACTGCAACTTCATAGGCCTCATCTTTTTGGAGATCTACAAATTGCTGTATGTCGCTGCCTGACACAAAAGCTTTATCACCGGCACCTCTAAAAATAGCTACCCTAATCTCTGGCGTATTCGCTATCGCATTGCAAATACGCTGGAGTTCTTCATACATAGGCCACGTTAAGGCATTACGTGCAGCAGGATTATTGAAGGTAATTCGAGCAATAGACCCATCCAGCTTTAGGTCAATGCAAGGTGGGGTGGATTTCATAGTCTCATTTTATACAAAAGACCCTTTAAGACGCTTGTTTTTAAGTCTGCATCGACCTGCGATAGAATTCATTCATGTATATGTTTCTACCTTTCCTGACAGCCTTTATCGGTCTTGTCCTTGTATGGTTTGAGAAACGTCTGGCAGGCCTCTTTGTACTTGCTATCACCGTCAGCATTTTGATGTTCTGGTTTCGCATTCATGCCAACAGTCACCTCAATCTCAATTTCTAAAGAAGATGAGTAAGCAATCTTTTCTATCTTTGGCAGGTCTTGGTAATCAGCTGGCTTTGGCTGCGATTATTGGGATGTTGTCTTATGCCTTTGTCGATCAACTGTATTTTGGTGAATTACCATGCCCACTCTGTCTTATGCAGCGTATGGGTTTTGCGATTATCGGCTTTGCACTGGTACTCAATATTCGTTGTGGAGCGCATTCTGCTCACTACGGCTGGGGCATTATCGGTGGCTTAGTAGGTATGATGGTTTCATTACGCCAAGTGCTCTTGCATGTGTTGCCAGGAGATAAAGGATTTGGCGCCACCTTTTTAGAGCTGCACTTTTACACCTGGGCTTTTGTGGCTTACCTCGGCCTCATTGCAGGGCTGGCGATTTTATTGATGCTACCCAACCGAGAAGTGCGCTCGCGTTCACTGTTTGCCAATACATTAATCATTCTATTTATTGTTCTAGTCTTTGCTAACCTAGCTTCCACTCTGTTGGAATGCGGCATTGGTCCTTGTGCTGACGATCCCGTTAAATATGAGGGATGGATTTGGTTGCGTACGCGTTTTGGTTTTTAAGTCGGCTTCCGTGAAGTATCTTCTAGTTCTGCTTTTTTGCTTAGGCCTTACTGGCCTTGCCAAAGCCCAAACAATCAAAACCGATACTGCTTGGCCAAAACAGACCATCAAAATTGTAGTGACCTTTACGCCCGGTGGAGCGCCTGATATTTTGGCACGTGTACTGGCTGAGAGTTGGCAAAAAAGTTTAGGTGTAACCGTGCTGGTAGAAAATCGTCCCGGCTACGGTGGCAATATTGGCGCTGACCTAGTGGCAAAGAGCGAGCCAGATGGCTACACTCTCCTGATCGGCACTGTTGGTATCCATGCAATCAACGGCGCTCTCTACGACAAGTTATCTTTTCATCCGATCAATGATTTCACACCCATTAGTTTTTTGGCGAGCACGCCCAATGTATTGGTGGTGAACAAGAAGCTAGGCGTCAATAATCTTCATGAACTGATTGAGCTCGCCAAGGCCAAACCCAATGAGCTTACTTTTGGCTCCTCTGGTGTCGGCACTTCATTGCACATGTCTGGCGAACTCTTTAAAGAAATGACTGGTGTGCAGATTCGTCACATTCCTTACAAAGGCAGAGCCCAATCCTTGCCCGATCTCCTCAGCGGACGTATTTCTATGCTGTTTGACAACCTATCTTCATCATTACCTTTAATTAAGGCGGGAGAGGTTCAGGCTTTAGCGGTAACGACCTTAAAACGCTCACCAGCAGCCCCAGAGATTCCGACCATGGCAGAGCAAGGTTTGCCAGGATTTGAGGCCACATCGTGGTTTTCTCTCATGGCGCCAGCAAATTTAGCCCCAGCACTGCAAAAGCATTTAAATGCTCTGACTCGCCAAACTCTTAATCAATCCGACGTTAAAAACAAGCTTCGCGCCAGTGGTCTGGAACCAGCGCCCGGAAGCCCTCAAGAGCTCAATAAGCTGATTCAATCCGAGACAAATAAATGGGGTAGGGTTATTTACAAATCAGGCGCAAAATTAGAGTAGTAGTGAATACGGCAAAGTAATAAATATCTCAATAAAAGCCCAATTCCTGTCAGCCTAGGTTTGGATGAAGCGTTAAAGGAAGTAGGAGGCGACCAATTAAAGGGTTCCACTATGAAAACAGCTCAACTGCAATACCCATTCAGTATCTCTAAAGTGATGCTAGCGCTCCTCACGGTAGCGGGATTATTAGCGCTTGCACCACTACCGGCTCAAGCAGGTAATGTCGGTTGGGCAGTCTCCGTTGGGGGTGGCCATGGTGGCTATGGTGGCTATGGTGGCGGTTGGCGTCCAGCAGCATACGGTCCAGGATATGGTGGTGGATGGGGCCCAGGCTGGCGTGGCGGATATTACGGTCCTGGCTATGGCTATCCTTATGCTGGTGCTTACTATGCGCCGCCCGTGGTTTACGCAGCGCCACCCGTAGTGAGTTATGCAGCCCCTCAGCAGCCTATGGTCCTAGCTTCTCAGCCCCAAGCTCCAGTTTGGTATTACTGTGAAGCGAGTGGGCAATATTTCCCATACGTACAAAGTTGTTCATCAGGTTGGCAGACTCAGCCAGCAATGCCGCCATCTGGCAGTGCGCCTACCAGACAGCAGAGACAAAACTAATTAATTAACTCATTGCCCCGATTGAAGGATTGAATATGAAACGTGCCGTACTGACTTTGGCCATCATGAGCACTTTAGCCTCTTTGGCTGCTTGTGTCTCCGCGCCAACTGGCCCAACCATCGCGATCATGCCGCGTGAAGGCAAGCCATTTGATGTGTTCCAGCAAGAAGATCAGCAATGCCGTGAGTTTGCTGCAAATGCAATTAAAGATACTAGCAATGCCGCCTTAAAAGAAGGTGCAACCAGTACAGCGATCGGCGCTGCACTCGGCGCTGCAGCGGGTGCTGTAATTCAGGGGGGCAGTAGTCAGAACATCGGTACTGGTGCTGGTATTGGCTTGCTCGGTGGCGCAGCTATGGGCGCCATGAATTCTTCAGGTAAACAAAATCAGGCTCAGGCGCAATACAACATCGCTTATCAGCAGTGTATGTATTCCAAGGGCAATCAGGTACCGAGTTATCCATCGCAGGGTGGTGGCTCCAACTACAGACCTCCAAGCAGTGGATTTAAACCCATTCAGTAAAACTATGTGCTGAAATTAAACCTCAACCGGCGGATGCGTTTTCTCAAAGCGTGCCGCCGTTTTTCTGAAGAGGTAGAGCAATAAGAGTGCAGCCAATCCTAAGCTCATACTATTGCCAGCCCAAAAGCCATTGGCGCCTTGCAAAAATTCTGGGGTATTGCCAAAGACATTAAAGCCCATCAAGTATCCGCCACCTAAGCCTACACCCCAGAGTGAGCCTGCATAAATCAGCATCGGCCAGAAGGCAATACGATAGGCGCGCAGAATAAATGCAGCAGTCACTTGCAGGGCATCAAAGAGTTGGTAAAAAGCAATAAACAAAAAGAGTGGAATAGAAAATACCTTCACCTCTTCCGGTGGGTCGTAAAGATCTAGCAAGGCCACTCTAAAAATCCACACCATCACCCCAATAAAAACGCATAAAGTGGTGGTGAAGAAAACCGACGACCAACCAATTTCTTCTGCACGCTCTTGTTTATCTGCGCCAATAGATTGAGATACCAAAGTCATCGTAGCAATCGATAGGGACAGGGGCACCATGTAAATTACCGTTCCCATATTGGCCACAATTTGATGACCAGCTAAGGCGGTGGTACCAAGACGCGCAATGAACAGCGACATGAAGGTGAATGAGGTCACTTCAATTAAATAGCTAAAGCCAATGGGTGCACCCAATTTCAGGAGAGTCCAGATACGATGCCAGTCAGGCCAGCTAAAGCGTACAAAGATTTTGAACGGCTTATAGAAGTTATCAAAGAGTACAAAGCCCAGGGTGATAATGAGCCAGAACCAGCTGATGATGACGGTCGCTACCGCACAACCTGGACCGCCCATACCCTCAATGCCAAAGCCCCCGTAAATAAATAAGAGATTAAGTGGTAGTTTTAAGCCTAAACCAATCAGTTGCACTACGGTAATGACGGTTGGTCTTGAAACCGCATTGTGAAGCGCCATGAGCACGCGCATGGCCATGCTGGCAGGTAAACCAATCGCGAGGATATTTAGATAGAGCCTGGCCTTGCCTTCAATATCAGGCGTTACTTGAGAGATTTGCAGCAAGTGATCTGCATTGAGCAAGATTGCAATACCTAATAAGGTGAGGCCAAGAGCGAGCCAAGTGGCTTGACGTACTTCTTCACCAATCTCACTAAAACGCTTGGCGCCAAAGAGTTGTCCGGCAATTGGGGCGAGGGCAGAGATCACGCCAGTCAGGCCAACATAGATGCTAATAAAGATAGCGGAAGCCATCGCCAAAGCAGCTAAGTCATCGGCAGAATAGCGCGCAGTCATGGCAGTATCCAAAACACCAAAGGCAATCACTGCTAGCTGACCAATGAGAAGTGGACCTGCGAGTTTTAGGAGGGAGGGAATATCCTCGCGCAAACGCGATAATTTAAAGTGCAACACGTTTTATTCTTTACCTGCAGGGGTAATTTGATAGAGGCGCAGACGCTCATCACGATCGGATGCACGGCGATCTTCCCAGAGTAATTCAATTTTCTTTTTATTCAGACTGGCGTATGCCTTGGCCTCTAAAGAGCTGTGAGTCAACATCAGATTGCAGCTAGAATCATCACGCAAAGGCAGTTTTGTGAAATAACTAAATGAAGCCAATTGAGCTGGACCCAGATTAGTAGTGTCAATGCATCCTGGTGTATTGGCAATAATTTGAACTAAGCGATCGGATACATAGCGATAGGTCTTGGCGTAATTAATCGTCGGTAGCCACAAAGTCATCAAGAGAACCCACATCAAAGTAGTGCCAGAGGCGGAGATGATGAGACAGCGCCAGATTTCTTTAGGGGCGCGAGAAGTTCTCCAGCGCACAATCGCCAACCAGATGCCGGTAATGATGAGGGCAATAATAAAACCAATGTAATCAAACTGTGCCTGAAAGCCAGGTAACAGTCTTGCCAAATTTGCAGCGGTGGATTCTGGGAAGCCGGTCACCTTAGCAAGCCAAATAATCCAAATGGCTAAAGCAATCATGGTGAAGCTAAACATCGCAAACCAATCAATAAAGCTAATCAGGCCACGTTTAAGAATCGGCAAACTAAATGCAGCAATGATCGACAAACTCGGAATCAAAATGATGAGGTCATGTTCGTTTGCTTCTAAGCGGAACAGAACATAAATCAAGCAACCAATAAACAAACTCAGCGGAATGCACAGATGTGGAGCGCGCCATTGACCTGCCTCTTTTACTCTACCCCAGTGCGCGAGCGAGATGATAGCCAATGGCCAAACTGGCCAGGCATAGGCCCAGAAGTTGACACTTAAAAATCCTAGGGATTCAATAGAAGGCGTTGAGCGCATCTCTGGCATATTGCGCCAGCCTTCTTGTGCGATATGACGCCACTCAGGCGTGAGATTACCCAGATACCAAAGCGCAGGCCAAATCGCAAAACCAATTAGACCCAAAACAGTACTGGTTAAAGTCCAACGAAAGCGTAACTTCGCATTACTGGCAATCACTGCAATGATGGTGGAGCTGACGATGATGAGGCTGAGTGTCAGATTGCTTGAGAGCGCCACGATCGCAATACCAAGACCAGTCCAAAAGCCACCTTGCCAAGGTTTATCTAAACCACGGACGGTGCCGTACAAAACAATGCTGATGCCCATGAGTTGCGCCATCATCGGTGTAGTCTCATGCGCACGCTGCGCAAGTCCAACGCAAGCTAAGAAAATCAATAGAGCGCCATCAGCTAAAGTCATGCCGTAATTTTTACGACCCGGTTGACCACCCACTGCTAGCACCATCGGCTGAACTTCTGGGCGACGTCCTAATAAATAAGTCGCATACCAAATGGCTAGAGCAGCAGCAAAGAAGCAAACTGCTGCATAGAGACGTGCAGCATTAGCCATACCAATCAGTGGACCAAATAGATCCATTAGGGTGGCACCTAGCCAGTAGGGAAAGGGTGAGCCAAGAGAGACATCACGCCCCGCAAGGTGCGGCACAATCCATTCGATTGCTTTGCCACTGTGCAAAGTCCACATGCCACCAAATCCGATGGCATCTTCGTTCTTCCAGGGATCGCGCAGAAAGAGGCCAGCGAAACCATAAACCAAAGTCAACGCAAAAATAATAATGCGTGGAATGGAGGTGGTGGCGGCGGCGGTGAGTTTAACCATAAAAAACTAGCAATAAAAAAGGCAGCAAACGCTGCCTTGATTATCTCGCAGGGGAGGGTGAATAGTGAATATCCAAACCCCAGCCCCTTTGTAGAGTAAGCCTATTATTAAGCCTTCTTCTTAGCTGGCTTTTCAGCAGCTTTAGCTTCTGCAGCAGCAGCTTTTTTCTCAGCTGTTTTAGCAGCGCCATCACCAGCAGCCTTAGCAACAGCCTTAGTGCCGAATTTCTGACGGAATTTCTCAACACGACCGGCAGTATCCATAATCTTCTGGGTACCAGTGTAGAAAGGGTGTGACTCAGATGAAGTCTCGATCTTAGATAAAGGATATTCTTTGCCATCTTCCCACTTGATTGTCTCTCTTGTAGACATAGTGGAGCGAGTCTTGAAGCTGAAGTTATTAGAAACGTCTACAAAGACGATTTCACGATATTCGGGGTGAATGCCAGGTTTCATTATTGAGTCCTATTAGCGGGCAGCCGTTTTGGTGAGGTAACAAAATACGAGACCTAAATACTTACCCAAGTTAAATGCAAATTATTAAAGCGGTAAAGGCGAAATTATGCCATGAAATCAACAACAAAGCGCACTTTTACCGACTTCGAGAGCCTAAATTAGCCACCCTTACGCATTAAATCAAAGAATTCACCATTGTTTTTGGTGGATTTGAGCTTATCAACAATAAAGTTCATTGCCTCAATATCGTCCATATCGGCCAATAACTTACGCAATACCCAGATTTTCTGGAGGTTTTCAGCTTTCACCAGCAACTCTTCACGGCGGGTACCGGACTTATTGAGGTTAATCGATGGGTAAACACGACGCTCAGCCAAACGACGCTCAAGGTGTACTTCCATATTGCCGGTACCCTTGAACTCCTCATAGATGAGATCATCCATACGGCTACCAGTCTCAATCAAGGCAGTTGCAATGATGGTGAGTGAGCCACCTTCTTCCACGTTACGCGCTGCACCGAAGAAGCGTTTTGGACGTTGCAATGCATTCGCATCCACACCACCAGAGAGTACTTTGCCGGATGAAGGGATGACGGTGTTGTAAGCGCGAGCCAGGCGGGTAATCGAGTCAAGCAAGATAATGACGTCTTTTTTCATCTCGACTAAGCGCTTGGCTTTTTCAATCACCATCTCGGCAACTTGAACGTGACGCACAGCTGGCTCATCAAAGGTTGAGGCAACGACTTCACCGCGCACAGAGCGCTGCATTTCAGTCACTTCCTCAGGACGCTCATCCACTAACAATACTATCAAGATGGCATCGGGATTGTTTGCAGAAATCGCATGGGCGATGTGCTGCATCATCACGGTCTTACCGGATTTAGGTGAAGACACGATCAAGCCACGTTGGCCATAGCCAATTGGGGAGATCATATCGATGATGCGGCCAGTTAAATTCTCTTCCGCCTTGATATCACGCTCCAGTTGAATCACGCGATTTGGATGCAAAGGCGTTAGGTTTTCGAACATGATGCGGTTCTTCAAGGCCTCAGGAGCCAAACCGTTGATCTTGTCTACTTTCACTAATGCAAAGTAACGCTCGCCATCCTTAGGTGTACGAACCTCGCCTTCAACGCTGTCACCAGTGTGCAGGTTAAAGCGGCGAATCTGGGCAGGAGAGATATAGATGTCATCCGGAGAAGCCATATACGAGGCATCTGGGGAACGTAAGAAACCAAAGCCGTCAGGCAAGACTTCCAAAGTACCGTCACCGAAAACAGATTCGCCTTCCTTGGCGCGTTTCTTCAGAATGGCAAACATCAACTCTTGTTTGCGCATACGTTGTGTATTTTCAATCTCCAGGCTGGCTGCCATTTCAAGCAGGGCGGATACGTGGAGTACTTTGAGTTCAGATAATTGCATGTGGTTCTCGGGTGTAGAAAGGGAAGTAAATGTGTTTTGGGGTATCGCTGTCTAGATGGACATCAGACAGAATTGAAAAACAGAATGTTTGGGGGAGGGGGGGAGTTTGCTAAAAAAAGAAGAGCACTTGTAGTGCGTTGAACTACTAATGAAACAGATACTACACTAAAAACAGCTAAAAACCACAGGCTCACCCAGTGAACCTGTGATCCGGGACTATTTACAGATGACTATCAATAAATGCAGTCAACTGAGATTTGGCCAAAGCGCCTACTTTTTGAGCAGCCACAGTGCCGTTCTTAAAGAGGATCAATGTAGGGATACCGCGGATATTGAACTGGGCAGGAACGCCTTGGTTCTCATCTACATTCATCTTCGCGATTTGGATCTTGTCACCATATTCGCCAGCCAGCTCTTCAAGGATAGGGCCGATCATCTTGCAAGGACCGCACCACTCAGCCCAGAAGTCCAGGAGAACAGGTTTATCGGACTTGAGAACGTCTTCCTCGAAAGAAGCGTCAGTTACATATTTGATGCCGGCACTCATGAAAATTCCTTAATTAGTCTTATTTAGTTTTATATTTTATTGCGCTACAACGCTTATATTAGCAATAAGCCACAGTCTCTGCCTAAATTCTCAAAAGAAGCCATAGAACTCACCTCAATGCCGCACCCGTTTCCAACCCTAAACAAGCAAAAGCAGCCGCATGCTTGGGTGATCACACCCAATGCTAATGCTCTGAGATCACTCGCCGAGGGTATCTGGAATTGTGCAGTGCAAACCAATCAACGCCCCTTAGTGGTGCTGAGCACGGCAGGTCCACTAATGGGAGTCAGGACAGCCTTAGAGAAATATCGACCAAAGGATCTACCGAGCCAGATTGCCTTCTTGCCCCAAGTGATGAGTTTTAACGATTGGCTAGAAGCAGCGCCAGGCGCATGGAAGTTCCCCAAGAAGCAAACGAATCTAGAGCGTTGGTTATCTGTTTACATTAATCTGCGCAAACATAAAATATTGCAAAGCTGGTTCAAGGCTGAGAATGAGGCGGGTGCATGGGGATTAGCTCAGGCAGTGATCGATGCATGCGATGCTTTATCAGAGGCAGTCGTGCCACTGATGCAAAGTGAGATTAATGCCTTAGTGCAAAACCCAACCCTCGATGCAGAGTTATGGGTAAAAAAAGTAGAAACACTGTTAGATCAAGCAATTGCTAAAGCCTATGTTGGTTTATCTCGTAAAGTCGTTGATCAAGAGTCCACAGTGTTATTAGCCTTCTGGCGCTATCTCAGTAGTGCTGGTGATCCTGTAATACGTAAACATATCGCCTTGGCTGCCCACCTACAAGCAGCCGGCACCAATCAAGCTCTTGCAAGGCCTTTGATCTGGGTAGAGACTGCCGATCCTAAGCCAATCGATCAAGAGACGATCTCGGAGTACTTGCAGGAGTATTCGCAATTTGCACCCGTAGTCAATATTGGATTAGATTGGCATTCAGTAGCGCTATGGTCTGAAGCCTTAAGCGGTCAAAATGCTGAGGGTCAACTCAAACCCATAGATAGCGAACAACAGATTCAGATAGATCGCAATGTTCAAGCAAGCTTTCACAATGGGTGGAAGTTGCTAGCAGCTAGACGCTTTGAAGAACTAGCTTGGGCTGCAGCCAAATCCATTGAGGCCCACTTAATTGCTGGCAAGACCAATATCGCTCTAGTTGCACAAGATCGTTTGGCTGCAAGAAGGGCGCGGGCATTGTTATCCCGCTTTGGCCCTAGTTTGCGTATTCGGGATGAAACCGGTTGGAAGCTGTCGACTACTCGCGCCGCTGCCTCGCTCAATAGTTGGTTAGAGTTAGTCCGCTCACCAAAAGAAGGACCGAGTGCCAGTGCTTTGCTCGAGTTTTTGCAAAATCCTTTTTTTGATATTGCGCATACCTTACAAAAGCCGCCACAGGCTTGTGTCAGTCTGATTGCGCAGCTCGAGGATATTCTGATTGCAAGCCAAGCAAAGTCTGGTTGGGAAACCTTTCGGATGGCTATTGAGCGTGCCAACGTTTATTCATCATCGCGCGATAGTGTGCCTTATGAATCACTCTTAGAGCTGCTTACTTTCTTGCAACGGCATCATGCCCAGTGGTTGGAGCTCAAGCTCGATTGTGAAAATGCTTATGCGCTTTTAAATACCAATCTACAAGAGATGGGTATGACACAAGAGCTTGAGAAAGACTCTGCCGGTAAACAGTTGCTTGAAGTGCTCAAGACCTTTGATCTGGGCGCGGGAGCTTACCGGCAAGTTAGTATGCGTTTGCCGGAATGGCTGAGCTTACTCAAGACAGTTATTGAAGAAGCCTCGTATCAGGAGGTGGGGCAACAAGCGGAAGCAACTCTGAGCATCCTGCCTCTGAGCTCAACACGTTTACGTGAGTTTGATGCTGTTGTCTTGGTGGGTTGTGATGAGCAACAATTACCAGCGTTTTCTGAACCGCCATTATTTTTCTCGGACACGCTCAATCGATTATTAAAAGCCTCCACCATAACAGCGCAATATATTCAGCAAGCCAGAGATCTATCGCAATTATTAATTTCTTGTCCTGAGGTGGAATTGCTTTGGCAAAGTAAAAGTAAGAGCGGTGAACCGCTCAGACCATCAGCCTGGATTAGTCGTCTGCGTACGCAACTTCCAGATTGGTCAATATTAGAAGTGAAGCCCGATACGCATGCAGATCACTCCCGTCCTTTGCAGGAGGCAGTCACTACGGTCAATCCAGAGATTGCTTTGCCAGTGAGCATGTCCCCTAGTGCATATAAGGCTTTAAGAGATTGTCCTTATCGCTACTATGTCCGCAGCATCCTGAGATTGCGTAAGGCAAAAGAATTTGAGGAAGGCTTTGATGCCTCATTGGCAGGGCAGGTTTTGCATGCTTTATTAAAAAACTTTTTCCAAGCATTAAAAACAGAAGAGCAAAAATCCCATTCAAGCATTCATCAGGGCGAAGATGCTCGTCGCTTATGGATGCAAGAGCATCTCACAAAGCATTCAGAAAAAGAGTTTGAGCGCTTGATTCAGGGTGATGCCAGGGTCACTGGAACTTTACGTGATTGGCAAAAGCAGATCCCTAGCTTTGTAGATTGGCAAATTAAGCGTGAGGCAGAGGGTTGGCAATATCACGATGCAGAGCTATCAGTCGGGTTCACCATCACACTGACTGACGCTGATGGTATCGAGAGGGAGATTGAGATTGCAGGTCGCGCTGACCGCTTTGATGTGAATACCAATCAGTCCAATGTTGCCGCAGTCATTGATTACAAGAACCAAGGGATTGCCAAAATTAAGAAGCGGGCAGAGCGTCTTTTGGATGATCCGCAATTGTTAATCTATGCCCGCGCAGTCAATGAGAATGCCATTGCTGCGCATCTTCCTGAGCGAACTGTTGAGCAGGCTGAGTGGGTTTCACTAAAGGCAGATCTTAAAAAAGCCAATGACAGAATTGTCAGAGCACATCCGGTTGAAAAGATGCCAGAGATGATGGAGCAATTTTCAGAGCAGCTTCGTGAAGATTTAGAAGTCTTATGGGCACGCAAACCCATGAAAGCTTTTGCGCCAGATAGTGTTTGCCAATATTGCGAAGCTAGGGGCATTTGCAGAAAGGGGATGTGGTGAAAGATAATTTTGATTACCCCGTAGCCTGCAACCCCAATAACTCAGTGATTGTTTCTGCTTGTGCGGGCAGTGGTAAGACTTGGCTCTTAGTTGCGCGCATGGTGCGCTTATTGCTAGCTGGTGCTAAGCCTCAAGAGATCCTAGCGCTGACCTTTACTCGTAAAGCTGCACAAGAAATGCGTGACCGCTTGTATGGATTGCTAGAACAGTTTTCTCAAATGACTGATGAGCAACTCTTGCAGGAGCTCACCATCAGGGGTTTAGATGATGCCCAAGCCAAGCACTTATTACCGCAAGCGAGAGCGCTTTACCTCAAAGTATTGATGAGTCCTCAATCGATTGTGATTGACACCTTCCATGGCTGGTTCGGAAGACTTCTTGGAGCGGCGCCAATCTCAGCAGAAGTTCAGCCTGGATTTAATCTTCGCGAAGATGCTAAGCGTTTGCAGGAGGAGTGCATGCAAGATTGGTGGGGAGATTTGTCTGCTGATCTTAAAAAACACTATGACGTTTTACTCAAAGCATTTGGCGCATTTGAGACCGAAAAGTTTTTGATGGGCAATTACAGCCTCTTTAAGCAAAGAGGTGCTTGGACATTCTTCTTAGCTTCATACAAGACTAGGGGCATTTCGCCAGTGGATGCTTTGGCGCAATGCTTGCCCAATCTAGCTTTGCCAAACCCGCTAGAAGAATATTGGCGGCGCCCTGGCACCAAAGAAGATTTGCAGGTGATGCTTGATTGCTTTAGCAATGGCACAGCCACTCAAAAGAAAAGGTTGCCCTTGATTCAGCAGGCGATCGCTCTTCACGCAGCGGGGCAATCTATCGTAGAGATTGCAGATGAATGGCAAAGCTGTTTCTACGCTAAAAGTACACTGACACCATCAGACGATATAGCCAATATATCTGCCCCCATGCGTGATTACCTTGCCGCAACTGGTGGCGACCCAGCGCAGATTACCTCCATTCGAAATGCTTGGGTAGATGCATATGAGGCATGGTTTGCCTGGCAAAATGATCAAGATGCTTATGCGATCAACGCTGCTTGGTTTGCCATGAGTGAAGCCATGCTAGGGCATATGCAAAAGGCGAAAGAGTCTATGCGCGTGCGCGACTTTGATGACCTAGAGATTGGCGTGAGCCAGCTCATGGCGGATCCGGCGAATGCAGCTTATCTACAAGCTAGATTGGATGCGAAGTACAGTCACATCCTGATTGATGAGTTTCAGGATACCAACCCACTGCAATGGCAGATTTTGCGATCCTGGTTAGAGGGCTATGGACAAGACGGCTCTCGTCCAAGTGTCTTTATTGTGGGAGATCCGAAGCAGTCAATTTATCGCTTCCGCCGTGCTGACCCAAGACTATTTACTAGCGCAACTAGCTTTCTGCAATCTACTTTGCAAGCGAAGTATCTAGAAAAAAACACCACCCGCAGAAATGCACATGCAATTAACGATGCAGTGAACAATATCTTTTTAACGGATGCCATTCCATCAAGTTATGTGTTTTCAAAACAGGATACTGACTGGAAGGCGCCAATAGAGGGTATTGCTAAGCACGAGTTTGCTACTCAGGGTGAGGCGATATTATTGCCACTGATTGAGCGTGTAGAGCAAGACCATGCTGAGCGTACTGGTAGTGCTTTAGATAACCCCATTGAGGATTCGGGGCTTACTGTGGGTGTACAGCAACGCTACTGGGAGGGTCAACAAGTCAGTCGTTTGATTCATCATGTAATAGCAACACGCCAAGTAATTGATAAAAAAGATGGTAAGGACTATTGGCGCCCAGCAAGAGCTAGCGACTTTATATTGCTCGTTAAACGACGTGCCTACTTACCGCAATTTGAACGAGCGTTGCGCGAGGCAGGTTTGGCCTATGACAGTTCTCGCCTCGGTGGACTACTCAATACTTTAGAGATTGATGACTTAATTGCTTTACTCACTGTCTTGGTATCTCCTAGGCATGACTTGCCATTGGCGCAGGTATTACGTAGCCCCATCTTTAGTTTCACTGAGCAGCAAATGCAAAAACTCAGTAGTCATGTGGGTGATAGTCAAAGCGAGAGCCAAGGTCAAACTCAAACTTCTTGGTGGGATGCTTTACAAAGTAGTTCTGAGCGTGAGATTCAGAAGGCGGCACGCTATTTGGAGCGCTGGAGAAGTTTAGGTGAAGTATTGCCTGTACATGACCTGCTTGATCTGATTTATCAAGAGAGTAATTTACGAGTCAACTATGCAGTGGCTTCTCAAAATCTAGCGCGTGCACAGGTACTGGCTAATTTAGATGCCTTCTTGGAGCTTGCCTTAAATCAAGATGGCGGTCGCTATCCGAGTTTGAGTCGCTTTATTGAAGAGATTAATGCGATGCGTCGGGGTGACGATGATGAGACGCCTGATGAAGGGGATGTAGAGGCCGAAGCCGAGGAAGATATTGGTGAGGTAGATCTCGATAGTGAGATGACCGAGGAAGATCGGCATCAGCGTGTACGTCTCATGACTATTCATGGTGCTAAGGGATTAGAGTCGCCATTTGTGATCATGCTAGATGCCAACCATACCGAGTGGAAAGCGCCTAAGCGCGGAGTACTGCTCGATTGGTCTCCGGATGAAACCAGCCCAAGCCATCTATCCTTGTATACCGCGAAGTCCTTGAGTGAGAAGCGCGCAGCAATCTATCAAAAAGAGAATGAAGTGAGTGAGAATGAAAATTGGAACGTTCTATACGTTGCAATGACGCGCGCACAGCAAGGCTTATGGATTAGTGGCGTGCACTCTCACATTAGAGATGGCATTAGCCAAAAATCTTGGTATGGCAGGGCGCTGGCAGCTGGCATGGCAATTGTAGATCCCACCCAATTGGGTGAAGTAATCCCGCAAAAGCAAGAGCAGGTGATCTCCAACGATAGCGAACTATTTCAGATAAATCATTTCCAGTTGTCATGGGACGCTGCTAAACAATCCCACCAAGAAACTATTGCCAGCATTGAGAGCGGTGCACTAGCCATTGCCACAAAGGCAAAAGAGCAAGCACAAGCAGTAGCGCAGCCAGACTCGGAAATTTTGGAAGAAGGCACGCATTTTCATAAACTATTGGAGTTCTTGACCGCACATTCTGGCAGTCAAGTTACAGCTTCAATGCCAAGCGAGCAAGAGCTCATGAATTGGCTCAGCATTGATCAAGAGCGTGCCCAAAAACTCATGGAGCGTGTCCAGCTTGTCATGGATGCGCCCATACTCAAGCCTTACCTTACGGATAATCAGTGGGTGCAGGCCTGGAATGAGATTGATATAGCGGACGAGCAAGGTAAAAGCTACCGCATGGATCGCTTAGTAGAGTTTGATGATTATTTGGCTATCCTGGATTACAAGCTCGCGATTCCAGAAGAGGGTGATGAGAAGTACGATAAATACCGCAAGCAATTACAGGGCTATCAGGCTGAGCTCGCGCGCATTCGGAAAGACAAGCCTAATAAGGCCTTTTTAATCTCCTCTAAGGGTGGACTCAAGGAAGTCATCTAGCCTTAGGCCCCTTGAAATCCCCCGCTAAAGACCCAATATGAGTAGGGAATAGCAAAAATCCCCAAACTAGGGATAATGAAATTCAGACGAAACATCCTACAAGGAGTCTTGATGAACATTCGTAAAGCAATCAATTTATTTATTGGCGTATTCGCAGCGGCGGTACTGCTAACTAGCAACGTCGCATTTGCTGAGGCAACTTTGCCAGAGGTATATAAAGCGGTGCAATCTGGACAGATGGCTAAAGCCGATGCCATGATGAAAGAGGTTCTGCAAAACCATCCGAATAGTGCAAAAGCGCACTATGTGGCTTCTGAGCTTTACCTCAAAGAAGGTAAAGTAGATCTAGCGCGCAATCATTTCATCAAAGCGCAAAACTTAGCCCCTGGCTTGCCTTTTGCTCAACCAGAATCCGTGCAAAAACTACAAGTGCAACTCGCCAGTGGCGCAGGCGGTTCTGTTGCTAGTTCACCCTCTTCTTCTATTTTTAGTAATCCACTCTTTTGGGGTTTGATTGCTATCTTGGTAGTAGGCGTCATTATTGTGATGAAGCGTCGTAAAGAACAAGCGGTACAGGTCTATAACGCCCCAAGCGCTGGTTACCCTGGCACTCCAGGTGGTCCTACTGGATATCCTGGTGGTCCCGGTGCCCCTGGAGGTCCTGGATACCCCGGAGCACCAGCTGCCGGTGGTATGGGTAGCGGCTTGATGGGTAGCCTTGCCACTGGCGCTGCATTGGGTGCTGGTATGTATGCTGGTCAGGCATTAGCCAGTAATCTCATGGGTGGTCACGATAACGGACATTCCAATGCTGGCTCTAACCCCAACATGAACCAAGTTGGCGGCCCAGCATCTTTGGATCCAAACTTTGGTGTACGTGATGCCGGCTCTTGGGACGATGGCGGCGCAAGCTCATGGGATGACAGTGGTGGTGGCGATTTTATGAGTGACGTTTAATTCTCACTCTGCCCACAAAACAAAAGCTACCGACATGGTAGCTTTTGTTTTTATAAAGACAAATTAATGTATTGCTTTATCAACTTACTCAGTCATTATTTAATCATCCCGGCATTCTTTGCATCTTCCATTGCCTGAGGAATTTTCTCTTTCATAAACGCCGGCATTTTGGAGAGTGGGACATCTACAATCACAAAGCCTGAGTCTTCTAGTTTTTTCTTCGTTTCAGGATCGGCATTGAGCTGTGCAAAATAATCCGACATTTTTTGCTGCAAGACTAGTGGCGTAGCCTTAGGTACTGCAACGCCGCGGTAAGCACCATCCACCCAGTTCAAGCCTAATTCTTTAAATGTAGGTACATCTGGTAGGGCGGGATTACGTTTTTCAGTAGCAATCGCCAGTGTACGTACCTTAGTTTTTTGTTGAATTGCCAAGGGTAGATAACCCATGGCGCCATCTACGTGCATCCCAATTAAGGCAGTAATTAAATCTCCAGTACCTTTAAAAGGAACGTAATTAATTTTTACGCCGGCCAACTTATTTAAGCGCTCCACTGCCATGTGGTTTGCAGAGTATTGCGCAGAGCCAGCAAGATTGATCTTGCCAGGTTCTTTTTTAGCAGCGGCAATAAACTCTTGATAGGTTTTGTAGGGGCTATCAGCAGAGACCATGAGGGCATCTGGAGTGAAGTGGTAATAGTAGATTGCGCTGATGTCCTCAGTCTTGTACTGAATGCCTTCTTGCAATGGCTGCAAGATCGTATGGGGAATATTGACGCCGACTACGGTAGTGCCATCAGCGGGGTAGGTATTGAGAGCACTCCAAACAAGTGCCCCACCGGCACCTGCACGATTCATGACCACCATCGGTTGTTTGAACTTTTTGGCAGAAATATCCGCTTGATAGCGCGCTACTAAGTCCGACTCTCCAGCAGGGGGGAAGGGGATGATGTATTGGATGGTTTTATCGGGGAACGGCTGTGCACTGACCACCGAGATAAAGCTTAAAGAGAGCACAGCAAACTTCATTAGTGAAAACACATTCATTTTGATATCTCCTGAATTACTGCATTAGTAACATCACTCATCATTGCAGAGCCTCCTAAATCCCGGGTATGTAATTGAGGATTAGCGGTGACGACTTCAATTGCGTGCATGAGTTTTTTGCCAAGCTCCTTTTCTCCTAAGAAGTCGAGCATCATGACTGCGGACCAAAACGTACCAATGGGATTTGCCAAGCCCTGACCCATAATGTCAAATGCTGAACCATGAATCGGCTCAAACATCGACGGGTAACGTCTTTCAGGATCAAGATTGGCGGTAGGAGCAATACCCAAGCTACCAGCAAGAGTTGCCGCCAAGTCACTTAAGACATCCGCATGTAAATTGGTAGCCACAATCGTATCGAGTGATTCAGGGCGATTGACCATGCGAGCGGTAGCAGCATCGACCAGTTCTTTATCCCAAGTTACATCTGGAAAATCTTTGGCTACCAGCTTAGCGATTTCATCCCACATCACCATACCGTGTCGCTGGGCATTGGACTTGGTAATGACGGTGAGGTGTTTACGGGGCCTAGACTGCGCGAGCTGAAAGGCAAAGCGCTGTACACGCTCTACGCCAACGCGCGTCATGATGCTCATATCGGACGCCACTTCAATTGGGTGGCCCTGGTGGGCTCTGCCGCCTACCCCGGAATACTCGCCTTCTGAGTTCTCCCGCACAATCACCCAGTCCAATTGTTCCGGCTTGCAATTGCGCAAGGGAGTTTGAATGCCAGGAAGAATGCGAGTGGGACGCACATTGGCATATTGATCAAAGCCTTGGCAAATTTTGAGACGCAAACCCCACAGCGTAATGTGATCCGGAATATCAGGGTCGCCAGCTGAACCAAATAAGATGGCATCTTTAGAGCGCAGGGGTTCTAGGCCGTCGTTAGGCATCATGATGCCGTGCTTACGATAGTAGTCGCCGCCCCAATCAAAGTGCTCAAAGGCAAAGGCTACTTGAGGATGTTTTTTACTTAAAGCATTTAATACTTTCTCGCATTCAGGGATTACTTCTTTGCCAATGCCATCACCCGGAATCGAGGCTATTTTGTAAGTCTTCATTCGTCTCCTACTGCCATTTTCTTATTAGTGCATGCGCTTTTACATGCATTCTCAGAACCATTATGTGGTGCTTCCCCCGCTAAAGAACTTGGGGTTTATGACTAGAAAAAGCGGGGATCAGCAGCAAAACAACAAAAAAAGAGTCATTTTTAAGGTTTTTACATATACTGTATGGATATACAGTATATTAATAAACATGACGACTCAGCTGATCTCCCCAAAATCGACCCTAAGCCAGGCTCCACAAGCCTTGGGGCTTCATTCTGCATATGAGTTCAAGCTATTAAGTCACCGGATTTCAGCGGGATTTCCGAGTCCAGCGGCTGATTATGCCGAGGAAGGCTTGGATCTCAATAGCTACTTAGTCCAAAACAAGCCAGCCACCTTCATGTTTACCGTCAAAGGGGACTCGATGATGGGCGCGGGTATTTGTGACGGCGATAAGGTAGTGGTCGATAAAGCCCTCAAGCCAAAACACAAAGATATCGTGGTTGCCGTAGTGGATGATGAGTACACCATTAAGCGCCTCTATCAATTGCGTGGCAAAACTGAGCTGCAGCCTGAGAACGCCAATTACGAGCCCATTACCTTTAATGAGAACAGCGAGCTCCAAATCTGGGGTGTAGTCGTTGGGGTAGTGCGCAAGTACAGCCACGCTAGCAACAGAAACGGCAGGTCCGCATGAACCAAGCCGGCCAAACCAATCAACTCTTCGCGCTGGTCGATGTAAACAATTTCTATGTATCTTGCGAGCGTGTATTTGCTCCCAAACTGGAAGATGTGCCGATGGTAGTGCTATCGAATAACGATGGTTGTGCCGTAGCGCGTAGTGCTGAAGTCAAAGCACTGGGCGTGAAGATGGGCACGCCCTGGTTTCAGATGAAAGATCTAGCTCAGCAACATGGTATTCAAGCCTACTCATCAAACTACACCTTGTATGGCGATATGAGTGGCAGGGTAGTAGAAGTCTTAAGAAAGTTCACGCCTAATTTAGAGGTCTACAGTATTGATGAGAGCTTTCTACAAATCGAAACAGTACTTAAGCAATATGCTGATCCCACTAGCTTGGGTCAAATCATCAAGCAAGATGTTAAAGACACTACAGGCTTGCCGGTATGTGTTGGCATTGGGGCTAGTAAGACGCTTGCCAAGTTAGCCAATCACTTGGCCAAAAAGAATCCTCAGTTTGCTGGTGTGTGTGACATCAGCTCCATGCCAAAAGCAATGCTCTATCAGTGGATGGCCGAGACAGCAGTAGGTGAGGTGTGGGGTATCGGCGGGAAGACTGCCAAGAAACTCAAAGAGCTCAAGATTAATAGCATATTTGATCTAGTACAAATATCGCCACAAGCCATGCGTCAACAGTTTGGTGTTGTGATCGAGCGTATTTGCTATGAGTTGCGCGGAGTATCTTGCCTGCAGTTAGAAGAAGTAGCGCCAGCTAAACAACAAATCATTTCCTCAAGAAGTTTTGGCAAGCCAGTGACTTCAATGGAAGGCTTGTCTGAGTCTGTTGCCACTCATGCCGCAAGAGGTGCCGAGAAACTCAGAAGCCAAAAGTCAGTGACGGGCGCGCTGACGATCTTTGTGCAAACTAACCCGCATAAACCATTTGAGCCACAACATCATCAAAGCATCACAGTAGTGCTGAGTGATCCTAGTGATAACACTTTAACGCTGACTAGCGCTGCATTAAAGGGTTTGAAGCAAATCTACAAAGCAGGTTTTAAGTACAAGAAAGCAGGAGTCATTCTGAATCTTTTGGCTGATAAGCCGACGATGCAGCAATCTCTATTTGACGACGTGGAAGTCAAAGGAAAGTCTGCAGGACTTATGAAGGCCATGGACTCCATTAATAGCCGCTTTGGTAATACTGCAATCAAAACCGCCGCATCCGGAACCAAGCAAGACTGGAAGATGCGGTCAGGCAATAAATCACCAAACTACACCACGCAGTGGGATGAGTTGCCGGTAGTGCGCTAACGAGCAAGTAAAAACAATGAAAAAAACGATGAAACAAATGAAGAAAAAAACAACAAATAACGACTCTAGTTTTACTAGCTCATTTCGTGAGCTAGTAAGCCCATATTCTGAATACATAGAAACAAAACAGTCATCAACAATAGCAACAAAATTTTATTAACGTAGATACACACTAGGAGAAATCAAATGGAACTATTAAATAACTTTAACGGCATCTCACTCGCAGTGATTATGGTTTTGTCTTACTGCGCAGTATTGAAAAACACGAAGCGCAATGAGCGTAGCAATAATTCGGTATTTAGCCGCAAGTATCAGTAAGAAAAATCAGCAGTAGAAAAAACAAGCAGCAGCTGCCTAGAGGGGGAATAAGGAAATCACGGATTCCTTATTCCCTAGTCAAGGCGAGAGTCATCAGATTCGCCCTTACACAAAATATGTGTAATGAGGGTATAAAAATGTCATAAATATGGATAAAATCCATACATGATCGACGATAAGCAAACCTTCATAGATAAAAAATTACGCCCACTACCACGTTGGATATTTATGTCCCGCTGGTTGCAGGCGCCGCTCTACATTGGCCTAATTGTTGCCCAGGGTGTTTATGTGTGGCAGTTTTGGTTGGAGTTAGCCCATCTGATTAGCATGATGTCAGAGAAAAGCATGACAGAAACTGCACTCATGCTCATTGTGTTGGGCTTGATTGATGTGGTGATGATCTCAAATTTGTTGGTGATGGTCATTGTCGGCGGTTGGGAAACTTTTGTTTCTAGGTTAGAGCTAGAGAACCATCCAGATCAACCTGAGTGGTTATCGCATGTCAATGCAGGCGTACTCAAGGTGAAGTTGGCAACAGCCATCATTGGAATTTCATCAATTCATTTGCTAAAGACCTTTATTAATGCGTCCTCACACGATGAAAAAACCTTACTGTGGCAAACCGTCATACACATGACCTTTGTATTTTCAGCTCTCGCGATTGCTTATACAGAAAAGCTCGTAGCCTCAGCACATCAGAAGCACTAAATAAGTTAGAGCTTAAAAAATTAGGCCTGCAAAGCTTTGCGTAGGTATTCAGAGACATTGTCCTGACGTAGCATCCATTGCTTGTAATCGGATGGTACTTGGCTAATGAGTTCGCCCTTGTGCTTACCAAAGGGCATGATCGTCGGAATACGAGCCTTCTCAGACATTTCCCATAAAGCGTCCAGAGAAGCGGGTTTGAGTTTCTCAATAATCTGCCCAAGTATCTTGGAGCAAATCCACACATCCGCTAATGCACTATGGGCATCACGCAGTTGCTCTCTAGCAGTCGAGCGTTCAAAGTAATAGAGTAGGGCACTTTGGGTGTGACTATCGAGATCAGGCCAAAGACTGCGAGCTAAGGCAAGGGTGCAGATACGTTTCACTTCGGGTTTGCCAATGGCCTCCCAGTCAAAATCCACGCTATGGCCAATGATGCACTTGGTGTCGGCCGGCAATTTAAAAGAGCTGCTAGCCGGGCAATGAACCAATTCTTCATCCAAGATGTGGTGGGTTGCTAGTGCACCTAAGCTAATCGGCTTACCTGGGTTGTAGCGTTGCACCCAAGGGTTGCCAACGGATAATGGATTAATTGAAGTGACATCTAAGGAGGCTGCTTCAATAATGACGGCATCCGTCTTATCGGTGGCTTCAACATCAAAAATAATGGCTTGGGGCATAAAAATCTTAAAAGAGAATGGCTTAAAGCTAGGCTAGCTATTTATTGCCTGGAATGTCTGACTTACTAGCAACATCTGGGGATAAACCCTTGTTTTTATCGTGCTCAGCCAGTTTTTGCATTATGTTATGAGCCATTGGGGATAAATCTTGAGTAGGCTGGGCGGGATTAACTCCGGGCTTTACTCTCTTTTTCTTTAATAAATTTTGTAACAGCGTTTGGAAAAACATTGATAATCCCCGTGTGGCAGTCTTATTAACTCTAAATCTGAATATACAGTAATTAAAAGCGGCAAGATAGCCACTTTTAAATCAAGGAAAAGCTGGGAGAGCGTGTTGGGCAAGAATATCCAAGTTCTATTTCGCGACATGCGCGTCTCAGACTATTTCTTTATTTTGGCTGTAATAGCCAACGTGCTTCTAGTGATCTATCTCGGAATAGGAAACTATCAAAATGCTGCAAAGGTAGCGGCATCACAAAATAATGCCGAAGAGATCATTACCTGGTTTGAGACTCTTGCTAGCAAGAACGAAGCCAATGAGCCTATTGAACCTGTGGCATGCACCCCCATCGATGAAGATGAAAAATTGATTAAAGGCGTCAAGCCAAATCACTGGAAAAATTGTGTTGAAGCACTTTTTGCAGCCAAAGGCCCCTTTGAGAGCTATGTCAATCTTTTAAATCCGGCTGGCCCAGCATATACAGCTAAATGTAATAAAACAGATCTGCTCAATAGCGGAGCTCTCATCTTTGAAAAACTGACTCCCAATCCGGCAGGGCCTCCCGGGGTATCTCCACTAGAACCTGGGGAGAGGCTCGTCAGCGGTTTGCAAATTCGTCTCAGTCTTTGCGATACCGGTTTTTACCTCATCAGAATTGGAGAATTTAAATTATGAATCTCCAGTCGATTTCTTTGTCTAGTTTGAACTTATACATCCGTAAGCGGATATTTGATTTATTCTTTAATCACCAGATTAAAGCAAATTATTGCAACCAGTTCGAGCGCTTTATTACGTACATGATCGTACTGAATATGGCAGGTTTAGTGCTTGAGCATATTCCGGTGTTCTATGAAACTCGCGAACACCTCTTTCATATTTTTGATGTGGTCTCGCTGGCAATCTTTTCGATTGAATACGTCTTGCGCGTGTATGTTGCGCCAGAAGATCCTGCCTTTAGTTCGGCTAAATACCCTCGTCTTGCTTACTGTAAGAGTCCATTTGCCCTCATTGACTTGGTATCGATCTTGCCGTTCTACCTAAGCGCATTCTTTGAAGCTGATTTACGGATTCTGAGAGCCCTACGTTTATTGCGTTTACTCAAACTCTTCCGCGCTTTGGCACCAGCGTTCAATGAATTTTTAGAGCTGAACAAAAACAAATCCTATCGTTATAAGATTTATGCCCTAGTCAATGAAACACCAACCAGCGGCAACCTGCATCACATCTTTGATATGTTTATTGTGAGCTGGGTCATTGTGTCGGTGCTGGCTGTGATTTTTGAATCAGTGCAGAGCATTAGCTACCACCTACATTCTGAATTTATTATTCTCGATACCATTGCAGTGGTGATTTTCTCGACAGAATACATCATGAGGATCTATAGCGCCCCTGAGGATCCCAAGTACCAAGCTTGGTTCAATGGACGCGTAAGATACGCCTGTAGGCCAACGAGCATTATTGATTTCATGGCAATTGTGCCCTTCTATTTAGAGAGTCTGCTTCACCACCTCTTTGACTTGCGCTTCTTGCGAGTCTTTAGATTGATGCGTTTACTCAAGCTAGCGCGTTATTCTGGCGCCACTCAATCCTTATTTACTGTGATTCAACGCGAGTGGCCTGTCATGAAGGCTGCGGTTTTCATTTTGCTATTACTTGTCATGCTCGCTGCCTGTTTAGGTTATGTCTTTGAGCATGAAGCTCAGCCCGATAAGTTTGAAAATATTCCCCAGGCAATTTATTGGTCTGTGATTACTTTGGCCAGTGTGGGTTATGGTGATATCTCTCCGATAACCCCAGCGGGTAGAGCAGTGACGATTGTTATAGCGCTCTTGGGTATTGGTATTTTTGCGATTCCGGCAGCGATTCTTTCATCTGCACTGAGTGACCAACTACGGATTGAGCGCGAAAGAATGATGAATGAGCTCTACCACATGCTAGAGGATGGCGTGATTTCAGCCGATGAACAAGAACTCATTGAGGCCGAGGCTAAGCGTTTGCATCTATCTCAGGGAGAGCTCACGCGCTTACTAGAAAAGGCGAAGGTGGAAATGGGTATTGAGCATGCCCCAGCCAAGGATGCTAAAACAGGTAAGGGCGCCACTAGCGAAATGAGCCTGGAGTTTTTGTCTAAGCACCCCGAATTAGCTGCTGAGCAACTGAAGATCACCATCTCCAAGCTACAGCAAATTGTGAGTGTGTCAGATCGTCAAGAGCTAAGTAAATACATTGATAATCCTGATAATGTGACGGGGCTGCAAAGTAGTATGCTAAAAATACTACTGCAAAACGCTGCGGTAAAAGAGCAGAAGAAAGATACGTAGTAGTTCGCTGGACTTGTTCTTTCCAAAGCAATCAGATGAAGCCCTTCAATTGATTTTGATGGGCTTTTTTCTTGACGACAGTTTAAATATGAGTCATATCAATCGAGCTATGACTGTACGGATTTTTATATGAAAGATACGACTTTGCAGATACCTATTCTTATTAAAAATATCGAGGCATTTGTCTTGAGGGCCCCCATTGCAAATCCGGTAAAAACCTCATTTGGAATTATGACCAATCGGCCTGCTATTTTTGTTCGATTAGAGGATGAGGATGGTCTTGTTGGGTGGGGGGAGATTTGGTGTAACTTTCCCAATTGTGGCGCTGAGCATCGCGCCAAGTTATTGCAAGAAACTTTTAAGCCTTTGCTGATTAAAAAATCGTTTCATCACCCCTCGCAAATCTATCAACAGATTACTGAGCATACGGCAGTATTAGCTATTCAATCAGGAGAGTTTGGTCCTATAGCTCAAGTTATTGCTGGCATTGATCTTGCAGCCTGGGATTTATTTGCTAAAAAATCAAAGCTACCTCTTTGGCGCTGCCTAGGCGGCTCAGATCCACTGATCAAGACCTACGCTAGTGGCATTAATCCGGATAAACCAGAGAAAGTAATTGAAGACTTGTTAAAAGAGGGTTTTACCGCTTTTAAGCTCAAGATCGGTTTTAGTGAAAAGGCAGATATTGAAAATCTACGCAACATTCGACAACTGATCCCAAGTCATCAACTCATGGTTGATGCCAATCAAGCGTGGGATTTACCAGCTGCCATCAAAAATATTCAATCGATCGAAGAGTTTGATGTAAGTTGGATTGAAGAGCCAATCAGAGCGGACAATTCCATTACCCATTGGCAAGAGCTCTCTAGAAGTTGTACTGTAAGGTTAGCTGCTGGCGAAAATATGGGCAGTGAACACGCTTTTAAAGAGGCTATTGCATCAAAGGTATTTAGCGTCATCCAGCCTGACATTGCTAAATGGGGTGGAATTTCAGGTTGTCTACCTATTATTCATAGCCTTAATCAACATGGCATTGAATATTGTCCGCACTATCTTGGCGGTGGCATTGGGCTCATGGCTTCGGCGCACCTCTTGGCGGCATCCTCATCAACTGGAATGCTTGAAATTGACTCTAACCCTAATCCTTTGAGATCTTTGGTATCGACTCCATTGGCCCATATTGCTGATGGTAGGGTTAGCTTGTCTGATGTCCCTGGAATTGGAATTGAGCCAGATTTTGATGTGCTAGCTCATTTTCTAATACACTAAAAATTCATGATTTACCAACCGACTCATTCTTCCTTAAAAATATGCGCCCACAAAATTTCATCCTCAGTTTGATTTCTTTGCTATTACTCACTCTATCTAGTTTGGTAGCGGCACAGTCTTGGCCAGATCGTCCAGTCAAGGTAATTGTTCCTTATGCACCAGGTGGTGGTGTGGACCCTGTAGCTCGCCTTGTCAGTTTGAAACTGGCCGATATTTGGAAGCAACCCGTAGTAGTTGAAAATAAAGCGGGTGGTAGTGGCACTATTGGTGCTAACTATGTGGCCAAATCTCCATCTGATGGCTTAACGATTTTGATGTCTGCGACAGCAGAAGTCGTGATTAATCAACATTTCATGCAAAAAATGTCTTACAACCCGGATACCGACCTAAAGCCGGTGACCTTGCTTGTGAAACTACCATTTGTGTTGGTTACCAATCCTTCTAAACCCTATTCAAGCGTTACTGAGCTTATTGCTTATGCGAAGAAAAATCCTGGCACCGTGACTTATGCATCATCTGGTCCTGGTACACCGCAGCACTTAGCTGCCGTGATGCTAGAAGAGCAGGCCAATATTAGATTGGTTCATGTTCCTTATAAGGGCGTTGCTCCTTCAGTATCTGATTTGCTCGCTGGCCATGTGGATGTTGGCTTTGCAGGACTACCAACTGTACTACCGCATATTCAGTCAGGAGCCTTGAAAGCACTTGGACTCTCATCTAAAACGCCATCGATTGCTGCACCGAATATTCCACCGCTAGCTAAAACACCAACGCTACAGAATTTTGATCTCACTCAATGGTTCGGTGTTTATGTACCAAGCGGAACGCCTAACGCCATTGCCCAAAAGATTCAAAAAGATATTGTTGATGTACTTAAGATGCCTGAGGTGAAAGAGGTCCTTGAAAAGCAGGGCGCACAGCCAGGCAATATGACCCTAGCTGAATTTCTAGCATTCTCTAATAGTGAGAGCAAAAAGTTTGGCGCTATTGTGAAAAGCGCAAAGATAGAGCAGAACTAAATGATAAGAAATTTTATAGCCCTGAATTTTTTTGGGCTTTTTATTTACCAAGACAGATAAAATGATGAGGATGCAGAAGAGTTTTGTCAATATTGCCTTTAAATGAAGGTGCGGGATTGGAAAAATAAATAGCCAATCCCTATAATAGATAACATCATGATTAATCATTTTGTTCATGCTCTAGCATTTTCAGCTGAGAAGCATAAAAATCAGCGGCGTAAAGATGCGCAAATAACGCCTTACATTAATCACCCGATTGAGCTAGTGAATGTTTTAGTCAACGAGGGCGGAGTGTTATCTTGGGATGTTCTGTGCGCAGCCTTACTGCACGATGTGATTGAAGATACCCAAACGACTGAAGAAGAGTTAATAGCCCATTTTGGTAAAAAAGTCACTGCGATTGTGAAAGAGTTGACCGACGATAAATCGCTTGCCAAAGAGGTGCGTAAAAGCTTACAAATTGCTCACGCCCCCTTTGCTAGTCATGAGGCCAAGCTTGTCAAACTCGCCGATAAGATTTGCAATCTGCGCGATATATTGGTCGCCCCGCCAGCTGGCTGGGATCTCAAACGCAAGCAAGAGTATTTTGCTTGGTCTGAAGCAGTAGTAGGTGGCGTTAGAGGAACTAATGCCAAGCTAGAAAAGGTATTTGATGGCTTGCTACAAGAGGCTGAGCAAATGCAGTAGGTGAGCCTTGATACTGGATTTAGGTATCGAGCTTGCTAGTGATTAATAACTCACCCCACATCACGATATCCATATCGACCAATTGCCAACCTTTGTGTTGAAAGCCAATATCAAAATCATCCGTGGTCTTGCTCTGCTGAAAAATAGCATTTAAGGATTTTTGCTCATCTTGTGACACGGTCTCAGAAAAGTAGATGAGGTGCTGACCTTCGCTAGAGAGGTTTACCTCCGTAAAGTCCTGACTCCCCACGCTAATACCAATATTTTCATCATATTCGGCCAAAAAGTTGGGCGGATTCTCTGTAATGAAAGACCCGCTTTTCCAAAGAAAGCCGCAATGCATTTCTTTATTGTCTTTGCGGTAGGTCATACGCTCGGTAAGGTGAAATTCATTTTTAGGTGAAATACTAAAAGCCATAAAAAACTCCGTTTGCTAATAGCGGTTTAGATCATTTGAAAGAGTTTTTTTATGAAGCAATCTTTTTAATAGGCTCAAAAGTAATTACTTCTGATTTATTAGGTTTGACAACATCTAAGGCTTCGCAAGACAAGATGCCATTGACTCTCGCATCAGGGTGAATATCAATGGATTTATAGCGAATATTGCCCAAAATCATAGCGCTGGGATACACCACCATTTTTTCATCTACTGTAATGGAGCCTTCAATAGTTCCGGCAACAATCAGGTTGGAATAATGTAAATCGCCAGTCAGAACCCCTCCTTTATCGATCACAAGGGTTGATTCGCTTCCTTCTACTTCTTCGATGTTGCCTACAAAATGCCCCGCAACCCGGATATTGCCGTTGCCCTCTAGGTTTCCAAGTACTTTGGAACCCGCTCCAATTTCATTAGTAAATTGAAGTTGGTAATTGGTCGATTTTTTGGTCTCAAACATACTCATACCTACTTGTCCTAATCAAGCTTTTGCTTGCGATACTCTTGCTCTGAAATGTCGTGCATTTTATTCATTTTACGTCTGGTGAGATGTTGCCAAATTAGCCTCTCCTCGACTAATTCGTAGTTCTGTAATGCAAAAACTTGATCAGAAGGACCGTCTTCTTTAATTTCTAATTGCGTAATATTCATGATGTACTCCTCAAGAATGTCTATTTGGTTGCCAACAAATCGACTAATGCGTGCTGTGTCGAAACGGGACCGTTGGCACGCTTAACTGATTTATTGACATGGCTTTATCCTGCCTTTCAACTACCAACTTGTCCAATCAATTTTTACATTTTTTACGAGATGAAATTTCGTTGCAGGGCAACAAAATAAATCGCTTTCTAAGTCCTTGATTCATCAATACAGGGGTCAAAATATTGAAAGATATGTGACAAAGTAATGACGCAATCCCCTATACAGAAAAGGTTATTATCTTATTAATAGACACATACATGAAGAGGGGGCGAAAGCCCACAGCAACCGGTCTACTAGACAGCGGTGCCACGCTTACAGCGAATGTGATCTAACAAACTAGCTTGATAGGTAACTAAACATCGCATTGCTGACTTGGACGATAACTTGATGTTTTGTATGAGCGCTGAAGTAGTGAAGCCTGCATTTCTTCGCAAGAAGGTCACCCAAGGCGGAAACTCAGATTCACAAAAGTAATCTTTATTCATTGGCTTTAGGAGAGGGCAATCCTTTCCTACACACCAATCATCTTCAATCCCTGTTCATTTTCGATGCAAACCTCTACGCTGAACTTTTCTAGCTAATAGGGGTTTGTCATGCAGGTTTCACTTGAATGTACTCATAAGCAATTACGTTTATTTAGATTGGTGATGGACGCCCGTACCGTTGTCGTCCTATTGATCATTTTGATGATCTGGCAAATCATGAAAATCCTCCATATTCTTTAAATTCTTAAAATAAGCCTCCTTCAAAGGATCGCGGTAATATTCTGATGAATGATCCCTGCATTCATCAGTTACTTAGGAGGCTCTCATGGATGATTTCATGGACGATTTGGTATATAAAAAGCGTGGCAAAGGTCCTGCTTCAAGCTCTTTAATTGATATCTCACCGAATTCATCTAGCGCAAATTCCCCATTACCAACGCTAGCCCAGTTACAAGAAAAGCAGCGCAGTGAACTCATTGAGATGGCCCAACTGCGCTATGGGATTAAGGGTGGTGCTGTGCAAATTAATTTAGTGCCATTACACATTCATTTAGGCATGACTCAAAAAGAAATCTTTAAGGAGCTACTAGCCGCCCCAGAAGCAGAGCACGCTGACCAAGTGCTCTATGCATTGGCTAAAGGGGAGATTGATGCGGATATGGCCAATCAAATCTTAGCTAGCTTGGCACTTTTAGATAAGTTTAAGAAAACCAAAATAGAGCCCTAAGGGCAATCTCAATGGATCCTCTCGCATGAATACTTCCCTTAAATGGTCATTGATATTTTTGGCTTTAGTCATCTTGGTATTGATTACGGTAGATCAATTCATTTGTAGTAAGTGGGTCTATCACGACTATGCTGCTGGAATTGATCGTCGTATGTCTTGTTTTTGGAAAAAATGAACTTAAGATCTAATTCAACTTCCTAATAATGTTCAACCCAGAGCCTTGGACTGATGAAGACGATGCTCCTGAATTAACTGCGGAAGATTTAAAGCGTTCTATATGGAGTGTTGATGGAAAAGTGGTCCCCGAGGCTGAAGGCAGGGCTGCCTTCGCCAAGAAGCTCAAAGAGCTAGACTGCTTAAAAGATGACTCTTAATCTATACCATCTTGATGAGAAGCTTCTTCCCGCAAGCATTGGCGTACTTACGCAGGGTTGAAAAAGAAGGGGAGTGACTATCACTCCGAATGGATGACTCAAGTCGTGAGATAGCACTTTTAGTTGTTCCCATAATTACAGCTACTTGCTCTTGTGTTAACCCAGCCTCTTTGCGTGCTTGAAACAATTCAGAGAGGGCGGCATATTCTTCCTCTAGCGCATCCCATGCCCTTTTAAATTCAGGATTAGCAAATAGTTTTTGATCGTCCTTGTGGGTATGCGGGACGGGGGAGAATGTATCTTTATGCTTAACCATGTTCTTTTACCTCTTTTAATCGCTTGCGCGCTTTTTTAATTTCTTTATCCGGAGTCTCCTGAGTCTTCTTAATGAAGCTATGCAAGATGATGATTTGTTTTCCAATCATCATTCCGTAAAAAACTCGCCCAATTCCTTCACTACCTTTACAACGAATTTCAAATAAACCATCTCCCATTGATCTTGAGTGGGGCAGTCTTAAATCAGCTCCGTGTTGCTCCATTAAATCCAGTAGCCGCCTGTAATCCGCAAGGATCCCTGCCGGCCAAGCAAGAATCTCAACTTTCGTTCGTTCATTGAAGTACAAAATGGTCCAAAGGCTCAAGATAATGTTCTCATATATGTGAACTTATTGCAATCATTGATTTGCCAATAAGCGTTTGTGGATGATGTGTTTTGGGTCAAGAAGGCTGCTATAAGCTTAAAAGCCAGAGCCTGAGGCCACTATCAGGAAAGGTGTATTACTTTGTAGGAATATCTAGAAAAAAAGGATAGGCATTGCATCAGAAAAGTTATTCAATGAGCTGAGATTGTGATGAAGTGTTGGGATCGCCAAAACACTAACAATAGGGTTGCAGGCTACACCCTCTGGGTAAGCTGCTTATGCAAAAAATCTAAATAGGAAGGTGGACGAGCCTGACCCCCGGCACTGACAGAATTGGGTTTGGCTGCTTCGTTCCCGACCTGACCAGGTTATCCAAACCGCCATGCGGGGAGGCCCGTCCAATTTCATTTTAGCTTGTTAGAATGGAGTACATGACAGCATTGGCTTTAGCCCGCTCGTGGCGCCCTAAAACTTTCTCCCAATTGGTAGGACAAGACCATGTGGTCAAAGCTCTGACCCATGCCTTAGACCAGGGTCGACTACACCACGCTTGGCTCTTTACAGGCACTCGCGGGGTCGGAAAGACCACCATTGCCCGAATTATGGCCAAAGCCCTCAATTGCACCGGGGAAGATGGCCAAGGTCGCATGACCTCAGAACCTTGCGGAAAATGCCCAGCTTGCCTAGAAATCGATGCAGGACGCTTTGTTGACTATATTGAGATGGATGCTGCAAGTAATCGCGGGGTAGACGATATTGCCTCTCTATTAGAAAAAGCAGCCTACGCACCGAGTAATGCACGTTACAAGGTTTACATGATTGACGAGGTGCACATGCTCACCAATCATGCCTTTAATGCCATGCTCAAAACGCTCGAAGAGCCGCCTGAACATGTGAAGTTCATACTTGCCACAACTGATCCTCAAAAGATTCCAGTCACCATTCTGTCGCGTTGTTTGCAGTTCAATCTCAAGCAAATGCCAGTTCCGCTCATCGTTGAGCATCTAGAAAAAGTACTCGCCGCAGAAAAAGTCGAATGTGAAACTAATGCACTGCGTGTTTTAGCAAAAGCGGCGCAAGGCTCTATGCGCGATGCGCTATCACTGACTGATCAAGCCATCGCCTATGCTGCTGGCAAAGTATCTGAAGAAGCCGTACGCGGCATGCTCGGCACCTTAGATGATGCTTACCTCATTAAAATTCTAGATGCACTGATTGCGAAAGATGGCGCAACACTATTGGCCATCTCCAATGAGATGGGTGAGCGCAGCATGTCTTTCTCATTAGCGCTGGCCGACCTCTCTAGTCTCATTCAGAAAATCGCCGCGGCGCAAATCGTTCCTGAGTCAGTATTAGAAGATTGGCCAGAAGCAGCAGAGATTCATCGCTTAGCAAGCGAACTGACAAAAGAAGAGGCTCAACTCTTCTATCAAATTAGCATTACCAGCCGCCCCGATTTATCACTCGCACCAGACGAGCAAACGGGCTTTGCCATGACTCTCTTGCGGATGTTGGCCTTTCGTCCCGGTAATGAAACTCCAGGCAGGGTAGGTAGTAATAGCAGCAATAGCGGCAACCCCACACCACCAGTAGCCCCAGCACCCCGATCACCTAGACCGGCAAATCAAACTGCTGCCCCAGTCAGGTCTGCACCTGCAGCATCTGCTCCAGCACCAGTACCAGCAGCTAAGCCCGCTGCATCAGCCTCTAGTTCTGATCGTCCAGACTGGCACACCTTAATGCGTCAGTTGCCCGTTAAAGGTCTAGTGCAACAGTTAGCGTTTCAGACAGAGTTACAAAATTGGGAAGATTCATCAGCAGGCGTGCGCGCCACAGTGGTGACACCGATGCCGCAATTAGCTTCAGAAGCTTCTATTGGTCGTCTTGCAGATGCACTGACTGCACACTTTGGCAAGCCAGTGAAAGTAGTCATCGAAAAGGGTGAGGTTGAAGGCAAGACCGTAGCTAAAGTCGATGCCAAGATACACCAAGAGAAAAGACTCAACGCAGAGCAAATGATTGCGCAAGATCCATTTATTCAGCAATTAGAAAAAGAGTTTGGAGCCAAAGTAGTGGGCGGCTCTGTTAAGCCAATCTAAAGATTAAAAACATAAGGAAATAAAGCGATGATGAAAGGTGGCCTTGCGAGTTTGATGAAACAAGCCCAGCAGATGCAAGAGAAGATGAAAGTAGCGCAAGAGCAATTGGCTGCGCTCGAGGTCACCGGTCAAGCGGCTGGTGGTTTAGTCAAAGTCACTATCTCTGGCAAACACGAGATGAAGCGTGTACAGATTGATCCAGGCGCCATGGATGATCGCGAAATGCTCGAAGATTTGCTTGTTACTGCCTATACAGAAGCATTCAAACAAGTAGAGGCAGCTAGCTCACAAGTGATGTCCGGTGCTACTGCGGGTATGCCAATGCCCCCAGGCTTTAAGTTGCCGTTTTAATCATTCATCAAAAACGGTTTATTTAATGGCACGTCAAGAAGCTCCGCAAGATGCCCTTGGTCGTTTGATCGAGGCATTGCGCGTATTGCCTGGAGTAGGGCCCAAGTCAGCACAGCGCATGGCTTTCTATCTACTGCAGCATGATCGCAATGGTGCAGCGGTGCTGGCTCAGTCATTAGGCGAAGCAGTAGAGACGGTAGGTCACTGCGCCCGTTGTAATACTTTTTCAGAGACCCAAATCTGTGGTACTTGCATGGATGACCGTCGTGATCCATCCCTGCTATGCATTGTGGAAACACCAGCCGACCAAGTGATGGTCGAGCAGACTATGAGTTTTAAGGGCAATTACTTTGTATTAATGGGGCGTATCTCGCCACTCGATGGCATGGGTCCTAATGAAATTCATTTTGATCGGTTACTCAATCGCATTGAAACACCTGACACTGGAGTGCCAGTCAGAGAAGTAGTGCTAGCAACGAATTTCACGAGTGAAGGTGAGGCGACAGCCCACTACATTGGTGAAGTACTGAAATCCAAAGGCATTAAAGTCACCAGAATTGCTAGAGGTATTCCGGTGGGTGGAGAGTTGGAGTATGTGGATGCAGGCACTTTGGCCAGAGCGCTGATGGATCGGCGTTAAGCAAATTTGTTTTATAAACCCTTTTGCTCATGGCATTGAAATTAACGCCCCAAAGAGTTACATTCACCTTTAACTACACTGCAGTCAGATTTTCCCTATGACCGATTAAAAGATGAGCTCAAAACCTAATTAAAGCCTTTCGCCAACTTTGGCTGCAATTGCAGAATTTGAGATTGGCAAGGGTCAGGCATTGAATATGGTCGACGAATTGATGGCTGACCTGCACCGTGATGAGATTGAAGATCAAGAAGATCTAAAACTAGCCGATAGGGCCATGAGAGAAATGCGAAGAGGCGGAGTTAAGGCAATACCCATAGACCAGGTAATCGAAAATATTGATCTTCGTGTAAAAAATTCGGATAATCACTCATTATGAAACCATCTACTGCTATGAACTCTCACAGGGCTCAAATTCGCTCAATTGTTGAAGCACATCATGCTAGCAATGCGCGTGTTTTTGGGTCAGTTGCTTCCTGTACCGACGTTGAAGGAAGTGATTTAGATGTTTTGATTGATCCAACTGTGGAGACCACTCTATTTGATATAGGTGCGATTCGATATAAATTAAAGCAACTATTAGGTGTTCCGGTAGATGTTTTGACACCAAATGCCTTGCCTGAGAAATTTCGTGGTTCTGTTATTGCCCAAGCCTTACCAATATGAGTCGTGATCCCCAGCGATTGCAGGATTACTTGGAGCACATTCTGCAGGCAATTACTAGAATTCAGGACTACTGTGCTGATATTGATGAGGCTGGTTTCTTGGAGAGCCACTTAATTCAGGACGCGGTAATACGCAATTTTGAGATTATTGGTGAAGCCAGTAAAAACATAGATCACCTTTTCCCGAATTTGCTAGCAGCAACCCAGATCTGCCATTGCTGATTGCTTACGAGATGAGAAATGCCTTGGCGCATGGCTACTTTAAGGTTGATCTGCAAATTGTCTGGAAAACAATTGAGCTGGATTTGCCAATGATTCAAGCGCAGGTTAGCAAGCTGATCAATATTCAATAAAGTTGGCTGACTTCACTGCATTGAGATTGCAGTCGTTGGCAATATCGTCACTAATTCGACATAAACTCTAGGTAAATTACTCTTTTCGGGGATAATTTGGTTTGCACCCCTGTTGAGCTTCAACCTCACACCGTGCCTATCCGAGCTGTCTTGTTTTTACCCCGGTAGATCTGGCCAAGAGTTTCTTTAAATGATTCATTGGTCATTGATGCTAAGTATTGTGAAATTGTGAATGACCCACAAATCCTACGTTCTCCTGTTGAGCTTGCTTGCTGCCCTTGCTAGCACGACTGCGCACGCACAGAAGGCGGGATCTGGTTCAGATCAAATCGCAACCTTTGCATCTCCTATTGAGACCTTTCCCACAGAGGGTGATCTGTTCGGATTGCCAGTCAATTTCCACGGTCAAACCACTTACATTAATCAGCGCTACAACAACTTCACATCTTCGTACTCCGGCATACGAAGTCTGTCCAGCGATAAGGCGATGAGCTATACCTGGTCAGGCACCTTATTCATGGGTGCTCGTATCGCACCAGACACCGATATTTACTTTAATCCAGAGGTGATATCTGGAGTTCCTTTTTCTAACTTAAATGGTTTAGGTGGCTTTTCAAATGGTGAGGCGACCAAAGCCAATGGTGCGCAGGCCAAGATGTATTCTGCCCGCGCCTTTGCTCGCCACATCATTAATCAAGAAGGCGATAAAGTTGTTCTGGAGAATGAAGCCAATCAAATTACTCAGACAGTGAGTAGTAATCGCGTCGTACTGACTGGCGGTCAGTTCTCCACGCTTGATATTTTTGATGACAGCCGTTATGCCAAAGATCCCCGTGTTCAGTTCATGAACTGGGGCAATATGACCTATCTAGCCTATGACTATGCAGCCGATGCCAGAGGCTATAGCTGGGGCTTGGCGGGTGAGTGGTATGTCGATAACTGGGTCATGCGCGCCTCCCGCATGCTCGCTCCTAAATCACCAAATGGTCGTGACCTCAATTGGCAAATCTTCAATACCTATGGTGATCAAGTAGAAGTAGAGCGTCAGCACAACATTACCGATCTGCCTGGCAAGGTCAGTGTTTTGGCCTACCGCAACAAAATGATGTTGGCACGTTTCTCAGACGCTACTAATTACATTGACCAAGATCCCAGCACTCGCCAAGGTACTCAAGCGATTAATAATGTCCGCAACAATATGCAGATCAAAACGGGTATTGGTTTACACGGCGAGCAGGCTCTCACGAAAGACCTTGGCATTTATGGCCGCGCCTTTACCTCTGACGGTCATACCGAAACAATGTCTTTTACTGAGGCAGACAATTCCATATCTGTGGGCATGGGCATGAACGGCAGCAGTTGGAAGCGGCCGCATGACAGTATCGGTATCTCTGCCATGCAAAATGGTTTATCAAGCTATCGTCGCAGCTACCTGCAAGCAGGAGGTGTGTCTTATTTCATTGGCGACTACGCTAGCCCAAGTCAGACGATTTCCTATTCACCTGAGCGGATTGGTGAGGTCTATTACAATGCTACGGTGATTAAGAACGTGCTTGCAGGTTTGAACTTCCAACACATCATCAATCCGGCTTATAACTCGGCACGTGGGCCGGTCAACATCCTGTCATTTAGGATTCATGCCGAGTTTTGAGCCTTTCAAGGCTGCTCAGATTCATTATTTTCTTTATAATCAATAAGTTATAAAACTCCAATAATTCGACTTTTGGAGTTTCTCACCTATAATCTTCTAATTCCCTTGTAAGCATAGGTAAACCTGTGTTTTGGGCTACAAAAACAGTATTAGTACAGATTTAGAGGTAGCCGATTTGATTTACGGCCAGATAAAAACGAGCGAATTTGTTATTGCTACTGCAATCCCCATGAAACGGGTTGCCTGTGTATTTGCCTCGCTGATTTTTGCCTCCCCTGTATTTGCCCAGATCAATGCTCCGATTCCGGCCAGCGTCACAGTGCAAGTGAGTCAATCTAACGATTCATTATCAACGCCGCCAGTAGTGAGCAATGAAACTACTAACCCTGCAAATGCCGCATCACTATTTGCACCGGTAACCAAGAGCGATACCCCTAAGATTTATACCAAGGGTGCACCATCGGGTCCAACCGATATGGATTTGCGTCAACTGTGGAATGAGCTCAAGCTCAATAACCCACAATTGTCATCATTGCGTGAGGCCTATTTATCTGCCAAGGCAACCGTGCCGCAGATTAACTCACCAGCCAATCCTCAGGTGGGTTTGGTGTGGTCTGGTATGCCGGTGAATTCTCCATTTGCATTAGGTGGGGCTAATACGCCTAGTGCTGCAAATCCTGGTGGTATCAGTAACAATAATTCCATTTCGATAGCCCAGCCATTTCAGTTTCCTGGTAAGAAGAGTTTGGCATCCGATATTGCCAATACCAATGCTGAAGCACTCTTAGCGCAAAGCGAATCTACCTACTTACAGTTAGGTGCTCAGCTATCTACTTTGTATTACACCGCTTTGGCATCGCAAAAGCAGTTACAGGTGCTCAAAGAATCGGTCATGCGTTTGGAGATGATTAAGAACGTAGCCAAAGCACGCTATGCCAATAATGCCGCTGCTTATGTTGAGTATCTCAATGCGCAAGTAGCGCAAAGCGCAGCTCAGGCGGATCAATTTAATGTCGAGCGTCAGCTATCGGTCGCATTAAACAATATCAATACCTTGGTGGGGCGCCACTCAAGAGAAAGACTTGTCTTGCGTGGCGATGTACGTCGCGCTTTGAGCAGTGTGCCAACCTTGCTGGAGTTGGAAGACTATGCCGAAACCAGTCATCCCTCGTTAAAGAGTTCTGCGCTGCAGCTCGAGGCAGCACGTAAGGGTGTTGATCTGGCCAAGAAGGCTTACTTGCCCGATTTTCAGGTGATTGGTTCTTCGTTCACACCACGCGGTCCATTTTCAGCTAACAATGGGGCGATGTTTTATCAGTTAGAGCTTGATCTCATCATTCCGCTGTATTTCTTTACCAAAGAGCGATATGGGGTAGAGCAGGCGCAGCGCAATCAAGCGGCTGCCGAGGCAGGCAATATCTCCAATCGTCAGCAAATTGTGTTGGCCGTCAATAGTGCTTATGCTGGCTATGAACAGGCTAAGAATCAAACCCAATTTTTAAAAGAACGCCAAGTCCCTCAAGCAGATGCTGCTTATAAGGTCGGCTTAACTCAGTACTCGAATAATGGTCAGGGATTTAACGATCTACTGACAGCGCAAACGCAATTGCGTAATCTTGAAGTTCAATTGGCACTTTCAGAGAGTAATCTCTTACAAGCGCAAGCAGTATTGCTGGTGACATCGGGCAAAGAACCTTTTTAAGGAGCAGTGTTGAAAGACCAAATTCTTTCTTTTCTAAAGCAGTTAGCCGATAAGGCAAAGCCTGTCACTGATAAGGCCTTGCGTTTTGGTGGTCATCGATTGCAGCTAGCTTTTGCTAGTGTTGCCGGCCTGTATTGGAATTTAAGTCCTCAAAATCGTCATCGCGTTCGTTTGGCTGCTGTTGCATTCGCCATTCTTTCAATCGGTATCGTTTTAGGTCGCATTACCAACGTCAATCGCAGCGTCAAAATTGAAGCCTCTGATAAAGCACTCAAAGTAGATAAGAGCGGTATTTTGGAATTAAAACTTCCAGGCATCAAACTGAATCCAGAAATTTACACCTTCCAAACTGCGATCAAAGTGCAGGTACCAGTTGATATTAAAGTGCCTGGCCGCCTAGCATTTAATGCCGAAAAATCTAAAGTCTTATCTGCGCGCGCACCCGGTCGAGTGGAGCGTATTTACGCTTTTGATGGTGCTGAAGTCAATATAGGCTCCCCCGTTGTAGAACTCTATAGTCCTGAATTTATCTCTGCACAACAAGAGTATTTACTGTCATCCAAAACCGCTAAGGTATTGGAATCTACTAGAACCATGAGTGATTTACTCGGTGATGCCCGCATTACTCAGCAAGCTGCAGCAAGCCGTATGCGTAATCTAGGTGCTGGCGATGCTGATATCAGATCGATTGAAACCACCGGCAGGACTCAGGGTAATTTAATCATGCGTGCTCCCTTAAAGGGGGTAGTAGTTAAACGCAATGTAGAGCCAGGATCAGTAGTGAATTCGGGTGATGTGATTGCTACCTTGGCAGACCCAAAGCAACTGTGGTTTTTGGGAAATGTGTTTGAACAAGATTTTCGTTTTGTGAAGCCGGGCCAAAAAATGGTGCTGCAAGTAGAGGCTTATCCCGGTAAAGAGTTTGTGGCATATGCAAACTATGTAGCTCCCACTGTAGATCCGCAAACTCGAGCTTTATTAATTCGTGCAAATATTGAAAATGATGACGATCTCTTACGTCCTGATATGTATGCTTCAGCAAAACTGACAACAGGCATGGCGGACGCTATCGTTGTGCCACAAACTGCCGTAGTGCGCATACGAGAGATGCGTTATGTCATTACCAAAGTAGGGGACGAAGCCTATCGCCGCCTCCCAGTTAAAGGCTATGACCTAAACAGCAAGACCTTTGCGATTACTGAAGGTGTTGAGCCTGGTGCGCGTATCTTGGCTGAAGGCGCTGTCTTGTTAAATGATCGATTTGCTAAGCAGGAAGACTAAGTGAGCGCTTTTACCTCCTTTATCCGAGGCGTACTTGAGAAACGCGTACTAGTTATCGTTGGCTCAGTCGTACTCCTCGGCTTGGGAATGTTCAGTCTTTCTAAACTACCAATTCAGCCATACCCAGGAGTAGCGCCATTAACTATCCAGGCGATTTCACAATGGCCCGGTAGAAGTACAACTGAGGTAGAGCAGCAAGTCACCATCCCCGTTGAAAATGCATTAGCAGGAATTCCGGGCCTTCAAGCTTTCCGCTCAGTTTCCTTATTTGGCCTATCGGTTGTCACACTCAAGTTTGATGACACGACAGATCCATTTCGGGCACGCCAACGTTTTATTACCAGCTTATCTAATGTTGCTTTTCCTCCAGGAGTCACTTCAAGCGTCAGTCCAGACTCCGATGCCACTGGCGAGATCATGCGTTACGAGGTGAAGTCGGATTACGCATCTTCCACCCAATTAAAAACATTACAGAATTACGATATTTACAAAGCCTTAAAGCAAACTCCTGGTGTGGCTGACGTCTCTTCATTTGGGGGCAAGGTACGTCAGTATCAGGTGATTGTTAGTCCGGAAAGTCTGCAATCTAAGGGTGTGACTGTTAATGAACTCATCACCGCCTTAACCAATGCTAATAGCAACACTGGTGGTGGCTTATTACCTAGTGGCGAGCAGCAATTTGTGGTGCGCGGTGTAGGCTTGCTGAAAAATATTGATGACATTAAGCGTGTTGTGATTACTATTCGCAATAATGTGCCAGTTCGAATCGGTGATGTCGCTAGAGTCGAGATTGGTAATGCACCGCGCTTAGGCTTATTTCAGTTTAATGACAACCCAGACTCTGTAGAGGGCATCGTTTACCTCCGTCGTGGCGAAGATGCTACTCAAGTGTTAGCGCGTGTCCGCACTACGGTTGACAATATTAATAGGCAAGTTCTTCCACCTGGTATCCAAGTAAAGCCTTTCTATGACCGACAGGTGCTCTTAGACATCACTATTGGCACCGTGAAGCACACCCTGTTTTTTGGTATCTCCTTAGTATTGGCAGTGCTATTTTTCTTCTTGGGTAATTTGCGGGCAGCAGCAGTGGTTGCGGCGGTAATCCCTTTGGCGCTTTGTGTATCGTTTATTCAGATGCATCTCTGGAGTGTGCCGGCCAATCTAATTTCCCTGGGCGCCATAGATTTTGGAGTCATCGTTGACTCTGCCGTCATTCTGACCGAGAACGTGATGCGCCATTTAGAGCAGGGTGGCAAGCGCTTGAACCAAAGTATTATTTTGGCCACTAGTGAAGTGCAGCGTGCCATGATTTATTCGACAGGCATCATAATTGTTGCTTACTCTCCACTATTCTTTATGGGCGGAGTGGAAGGAATTATCTTTAAGCCCATGGCATTTACTATGGGCTTTGCTCTCATTGCGGCTGTGATTTTGAGTTTAACTTTCCTACCAGCAATGATCTCTTTAGTATTTGGTGAGAACTTACAGCACAAACAGCCGGGTTTTATGACCAAGCTTCTCAATGCATATAAGCCTTTGTTGAGAAAATGGATGGATCGCCCGTTAACAGTGGTATCTGTTGCGGTATTTGTTCTGGGTCTGACCTTATTGAGTGTGACTCGTCTGGGAACCGCATTCCTGCCCACTCTAGAAGAAAATAATATTTGGTTACGCGTAACCTTACCAAATACAGTGGACTTAGATTACTCCGTCAAGGTGGCTAATCAATTGCGTGAAACATTCTTAAAGCAGCCTGAAATTGATAAGGTAGCCGCTCAGATTGGTCGCCCTGATGATGGTACTGACTCCACCGGTGTATTTAACCAAGAGTACGGCCTCTATCTCAAGAGTCCCGATAAGATGCCAAAAGGCACTAGTAAAAAAGATTTGATTGCCCATTTAGAAATGGAGCTCAATAAGATACCCGGCATCACTTATAGTTTCTCGCAATATATTCAGGACAACGTAAATGAAGCCCTCTCAGGCGTGAAGGGTGAGAACTCCGTCAAGATATATGGCACAGACCTAGAGGTTCTAGACCAAAAAGCCCACGAGGTGATTGACCAGCTGAAGAAGGTGCGCGGTGTTGCTGATGAAGGTATTTTGAAAGAGCTTGGTCAACCAACCCTCAATATTCAGATTGATCGTGAGCGCGCCGCTCGCTACGGGATTAATGTGAATGACATTGAGACGGTAGTGGCTAACGCTATTGGTGGAGCCGCAGTCACCAATCTCTTAGAAGATGAAAAAACGTTCGGTATTGCCATTCGTTTAAATGAAGGCAGTCGTAATGATATTGCAGATATTGGACACCTCTTAGTGGATTCACCAAACGGCGCATCGATTCCTTTGTCGATGGTGGCGACGGTTCAACTCAGTGATGGCCCATTCTTTATTTATCGTGAAGCAGGTAAGCGCTATATCGCAATTAAATTTAGCGTCCGTGGCCGTGACTTAGGTAGTGCCGTAGAGGATGCACAGTTCTTGGTTGAGAAAAACATCACCTTGCCACCAAACTATTCGATTAGCTGGGATGGTCAATTTAATCAAATGAAGCAGGCGCAGAAGAAGTTGATGCTGATCGTGCCATTGGCATTGCTAGGTATCTTCTTATTGCTAGTGAGTGCTTTCGGTAATTTCCGGGATGCAGTGATTGTGATGATCAATGTGCCCTTTGCTGCCATTGGCGGAGTGCTTGCTTTGCATCTTGCGGGCGAGACTTTGAGTATCTCCGCATTCTTTGGCTTCTTATCGCTTTTTGGTATTGCCATTCAGGATGGCGTCATCCTGATCTCCTTTATTAATAAGACAGCGGTTATGGAGCACGGGGAGATGAAAGATGTGATGGTGGAGGGCGCCTCCTTGCGTGTGCGTCCAGTATTGATGACCGCTGCACTATCTGGCTTAGGACTTTTACCAGCCGCTTTATCCCATTCAATTGGCTCTGAGGCTCAACGACCCCTTGCTTTAGTGATTGTGGGCGGTATGGTGACGACGACTATTTTGACTCTCTTAGTCTTACCAGTAATATATGGATGGTTCCGAGGTCGTGCATTAACGAAGATGGCAAAAGCCTAGGGCCGCTAAGAAGGCATTGATATTCATGAGTGAAAACACAAAACAGCCACATATTCTGATTTCGAATGATGATGGCTATCTTGCCCCTGGCCTTTTAGCTTTGGTCAATGCCATTCGCCCATTAGGTCGAGTTACAGTAATTGCTCCTGAGCAAAATCACAGTGGTGCATCGAACTCGTTAACACTCTCACGACCACTCTCAATTCATCGGGTGGCAGGTGGTGAGCGTGATGGCTTCCTATTTATTAATGGCACGCCGACCGATTGCGTGCATATCGCCATGACGGGTTTCTTGGATGAGAAGCCAGACTTAGTAGTTTCAGGCATCAATCAGGGTGAGAACATGGGTGAAGATACCCTGTACTCGGGCACTGTAGCTGCTGCAGTTGAAGGTGTGATGTTTGGTGTTCCAGGAATTGCCTTCTCACAAATCGATAAGGGCTGGAATCGGATTGAAGATGCCGCAAAAGTAGCGCACGATATCGTCGCGCAAACCTTGGCATCTAATTTGACCCATACTGATGGCGCTGCTACTTTGCTCAACGTCAATATTCCGAATCGACCCTATACCGACCTGAATCGCTGGCGTGTGACGCGCTTAGGTAATCGCCATCACTCGCAACCGGTAGTGGTGCAAAAAAGTCCACGTGGTGATGATATTTATTGGATTGGTGCGGCAGGGCATGCCAAAGACAGTTCCGAAGGTACAGACTTTCATGCAATTGATGATGGGTGCATCTCAATCACGCCCATGCAATTAGATCTAACGCATCATGCGCGCTTGGCTGCCATGCGGGCTAATGGCTGGACACGCGGTTGAAGTCAGCGGCGGAACGTAATGCTGGTCATCGGCAGGCTTTAGCAGCCAAAGTTCTTGCTGCTGGAGTGAAGCATGGCAAAACTTTAGAGGCCATTGCCACCGTCCCGCGCCATGCATTTATGGATGCAGGTATGCATCCTCAAGCCTACGAAGATACTGCTTTACCAATTGGTCACTCACAAACCATTTCTAAGCCATCGGTAGTAGCACGCATGATTGAGCTTTTGCATAAGCCTAAGCAATCTTTAGGAAAAGTATTGGAGATTGGTACTGGCTGTGGATACCAGGCAGCCGTTCTCAGCTTGTTATCGGATGAGGTGTATTCGATTGAGCGTATTCGTCCATTACACGATATGGCGAGGGATAAGCTGCGACCTTTTCGGATTAAAAACCTACGCCTCATTTATGGGGATGGCATCCTCGGCCTACCTCAAGCAGCCCCGTTTGATGGAATCATTCTCGCGGCCGCTGGACTAGGTATCCCAGACGCCTTATTAGATCAATTGGCTATTGGCGGACGCCTAGTGGCCCCGGTTGCCAAGAATGAGAAAGAGCAGCAACTAATCATGGTGGAGCGAATGAGCTCCCAGCGCTATCAAAGAACCGTTCTGGACGAGGTCTTTTTTGTCCCCTTACAATCAGGGGTAGTATGAAAATCCTTATGAATACTTTACCTAAATACTTCCTATTGCTCCTGGCAATGACTTCTGTGCTGCTTAATGTGGGTTGCTCAACAACGCCCAGAGCAAAACCCGCAACGGTAGTAGATCGAAGTGGTGGTATCAGTAGCAGTGCAACTAGTGAGGCTACGCCGCCAGGCTACTATCGCGTTAAGCGCGGTGATACCTTAGCCCGCATTGCTCTAGATAATGGGCAATCCCCGCGGGACATAGCGCAGTGGAATAATTTATCGAACCCAAACTTAATTGAAGTAGATGATCTCATTTTAGTAAGGCCTCCAGCCAGCAGCAAAATGACTGTGAAGCCTATTTCGAAAACGGCTGGCGATACCCCCAAAACCGATGCGCCAAAAGTAGATGCTTCCAAAGAAACCCCTAAAGAAATTGTTGCTGAACCTGGTATTCGTTTATCTTGGCCAGCTAAAGGTAAGGTCACAGATGATTTCAGTGAAAAGACTAAGGGTATTGATATTGCAGGTAAGTTAGGCGATCCTATAACGGCAGCCTCTGAAGGCAAGGTGGTTTACGCTGGTAACAGCTTACGTGGCTATGGCAATCTCGTCATCATCAAACATGACAATACTTATCTCACGGCCTATGCCCACAACCGCACACTCTTAGTTAAAGAGGGTGATGCTGTTAAGAAGGGGCAGAGAATTGCTGAGATGGGCGATACCGATGCAACTTCGGTGAAGCTCCATTTTGAATTACGTGTGAATGGCAAGCCGGTAAATCCAACGCCGTACATACAGTAATTGCCTTCATTCAATTGCTAGCGATTTAAGTATGGCAACCGTTCTCGTCTTCGATATTGAAACTATTCCCGATGTTGCGGGCCTGCGTCGCCTCAATGACTATCCTGAAACGCTGACAGATAGTGAGCTTGCTACTAAGGCGATGGCCGAGCGTGCCGAGAAAACCGGTAGCGAATTTCTCCCGCTGTATTTACAGCGTATCTGTGCTATTTCGTGCGTTATTCGTAGAACCAGTAAGGATGGCTCACCGCAAATTAAGGTCGGTACTCTGGGCACCCCGCAAGATGATGAGAAGGTATTGATTCAGACTTTCTTCGAGCTTGTAGAAAAGTACACCCCTCAGTTAGTTTCATGGAATGGCAGTGGCTTTGATCTGCCAGTGCTGCACTACCGCGCTTTAGTAAACCATGTTCAAGCACCGCGTTACTGGGAGATGGGTGAGAGCCAAGAAAACGATAGCCGAGAATTTAAGTGGAACAACTACATCAGTCGTTATCACATGCGCCATTTAGATCTAATGGATCTCTTGGCTAAATTTAATGGTCGCGCTAATGCACCCTTAGATGGTCTAGCAAAACTCTGCGGCTTCCCAGGCAAGATGGGAATGGATGGCAGCCAAGTATGGCCCGCGTATCAAGAAGGCAGAATTGATGAGATTCGTCGCTATTGCGAAACCGATGTGGTCAATACTTATTTAATGTATTGCCGCTTTCAGTTAATGCGTGGTGGTTTTTCATTAGCAGAATACAAAGAAGAAATTGCTTTCGTTAAGGCGTATTTAGAGAAAGAATCTAAAGAGCCACAGGGTGAACAGTGGCAAGAATATCTCTTAGGCTTTACTTCGGATGCGTAGAGGAGAAAAGCCAGTCCATATTGTGGTGACTGAGCCAGTACGAGTTGACTCCCTTGATCTAGATGCGCAAGGCATTGCGCGCCTGGCACCCAATGAGGAGGAGGCTGCTCAAGGTCAAAGCGGTAAAGTCATTTTTATTCAAGGTGCGCTACCAACTGAACTAGTCACTTACGTCATTACGCGTGACAAAGCCCGCTTCAGTAAAGCCAAAGTTCTCGACATTCTTAAGCCTGCCGTATTTAGGGCAGAGCCTAAGTGCAAAGCGTTTGGAGTTTGCGGTGGCTGCACTATGCAGCACTTAGATATTCGAGCTCAGGTAGCCATAAAGCAGCGTGTACTGGAAGATGACTTAAAACATATCGCCAAAGTAGCTCCCGAAGAAATTCTTCGTCCGATGGGTGGCCCTGCTTGGGAATATCGTCATCGTGCACGCCTGAGCGCCGTCAATCGCTCGATTAAAAAAGGTACTGTGCTGATTGGATTTCATGAGGGCAAGAGTAGCTATGTCACCGATATGACTGCGTGCGAGATTTTGCCCAAGCATGTTTCTGGTTTGTTGCCAGAGATGCGTAAATTAGTGATGGGACTATCGATTGTGGATCGCATGCCCCAAATTGAAATCGCTGTAGGTGAGCCCGAAGATCCGAATTCAGATGATCCTAAAAAATCAAAACCCGTTATCGCATTAGTATTTAGAAACCTCCTGCCACTAACGCCAGCAGATGAACAGTTATTCAGAGACTTTGCAGATAAGCATCAGGTCTGGGTTTGGTTGCAGCCTAAGGGTATTGAAACCGTTGCACCTTACTATCCATTGACAGGCAAGCTTTGCTACCGCTTACCTGAATTTGAAATCGAGATGCCCTTTAAGCCAGCCGATTTCACGCAAGTTAATCACATGATGAATCGCGCCTTGGTCAGTAGGGCGATTCGTCTCTTAGATGTTCAGGCAAGTGATCGTGTACTTGACTTATTCTGCGGCATTGGCAATTTCACCTTACCGCTTGCAAGACGGGCAAACACAGTTCTAGGCATTGAAGGTCTAGAAAGTTTGACTACGAGAGCTAAGGCCAATGCGGAGCACAATCAGCTCACAGATAAAGCGAGCTTTCTGCAAAGTAATCTGTTTGAAGTGACAACAGAAACAATTGCTTCATGGGGTAAGGCTGAGCGCTGGCTCATGGATCCTCCGCGCGAGGGCGCCATGGAGATCTGTCAAGCATTAGCCCAATTACATAAGGGGGGCAGTGACCTGCCACCGCAACGTATTGTCTATGTCTCCTGCAATCCCAAAACCCTAGCTAGAGATACAGAGATTTTGTGTCATCAAGCAGGCTATATTCTTAAGAGTGCGGGTATCGTTAATATGTTCCCCCATACCTCTCATGTGGAATCCATGGCGGTATTTGAAAGACCCTGAGAGCTCAGCAGTTGGTGATCGAGGTAAAGAAAAAGGCACCTGAAGGTGCCTTTTCTGTTGAAGCTGAACTAATACTTAGTCTTTATTGCCACCCACAATGCCCAAGAGTGCGAGCAAGTTGGTGAATACGTTATAGACATCTAGGTAGATAGCTAAAGTAGCCATCACGTAGTTGGTCTCACCACCGTTGATGATGCGCTGTACGTCAACCAAGATGAAAGCTGAGAAGATCGCAATTGCGAGAATCATCACGGTCAGCATCAAAGCAGGTAGTTGCAACCAGATATTGGCCAATGAAGCCACAATCAAGAGTAGTACTCCTACCATCAACCATTTACCCATGCCTGAGAAGTCGCTCTTGCTCACAGTAGCAATGGATGCCATAACAGCAAAAATTGCAGCTGTTCCGCCAAAGGCCAGCATGATCAAGGTAGCGCCGTTACTGTAGCTATTGAGGGTGTAACCAACTAAGCCGGACATCATGATGCCCATAAAGAAGGTGAAACCTAAAAGCAGCAGAACGCCTGCCCCAGTGTCTTTGTTTTTCTCAATCGCCCAAAAGAAGCCAAAAGCGATTGCCATAAAGACGATGAAGCCTAGGAAAGGACTACCCGCCATGAAGTTGAGGCCAAAAGCAACGCCGAGCCATGCGCCAATGACGGTAGGAACCATCGAGAGCGCCAAAAGGGCGTAAGTGTTGCGCAGTACGCGGTTGCGTACTTGAGGGGTGCTAATCGAGCCAGTTTGCCCAAAGCCGTAAGAGTTAAGATCGCTCATATTGACTCCTTTTTTCAAAGTAAATACATAAGCCCACAAGGGACTGTTGACAGTAAGTATAGACAAAATGGGGTAATTTCAAGCCCCCCATGAAAAGGACTACAACTTAAAGGGTTATGCCCTGTAAATTCAAGGGCTTAGCCACGCTAGGATCAGGGTAAATACGGTCAGCCGATGTATAATTTGGGGGTCGCCGAAATCCTGGCGCGTTGTAGGAAGTAGGGGAGAAGTTCTCTCTGGACCCAAATCAGCGCCAAATTCAGCAAAATCTTTGAAATCACTATTGGAGTTTTACATGGCTATTGAACGCACCCTATCTATCATCAAACCTGACGCTGTAGCAAAAAACGTGATCGGTAAGATCTATGAACGTTTCGAGTCTGCTGGTTTGAAGATTATTGCGTCCAGAATGGCGCATTTGTCACAAGCTGAGGCTGAGCAGTTCTACGGTGTTCATGCAGCACGTCCTTTCTTTAAAGATTTGGTGAGCTTCATGATCTCTGGTCCTGTCATGATTCAGGTATTGGAAGGCGAAGGCGCAATTGCTAAAAACCGCGACTTGATGGGCGCTACCGATCCTAAGAAGGCAGACAAAGGCACTATCCGTGCTGACTTCGCTGACAGCATCGATGCAAACGCGGTTCATGGCTCTGATGCTCCTGAAACTGCTGCTGTCGAAGTGGCATTCTTCTTCGCTGGCATGAACGTTTTCAATCGTTAATTCACGATTGCTAACGAATAAGCTATTTAATATATAAGTAGTCGCATTGACCTCCCCGCGCGTAAATCTCTTAGATTTTGACGCTGACCAAATGGCAGCGTATGTCGCGGGGTTAAATGAAAAACCCTTTCGGGCGAAGCAACTCATGCAGTGGATTCACCAACGCGGTGTATCTAACATCAACGACATGAGTGATTTAGCAAAAAGCTTTAGAGCAACATTATTCGATAAGGCGGAAGTTCTTTCACTTCCAATCATTAAAGACGAGCATGCAGCCGATGGCACCCGTAAGTGGTTGCTCGATGTTGGCGCTGGAAATGCTGTCGAGTCCGTATTCATTCCTGAAGATGATCGCGGCACCCTGTGCATTTCATCTCAGGCTGGTTGTGCAGTCAACTGCCGTTTTTGCTCAACTGGGCATCAAGGCTTCTCGCGTAACCTCACCGCCGGTGAAATCATTGGCCAACTCTGGTTTGCAGAACATTTGCTCCGCACTGATCCGAATGCGGTTCGCCGTATTGAAAAATATCCTACTCCAGGTTGGGAGCACACAGGTCGCGTGATCTCCAATGTGGTGTTAATGGGTATGGGTGAACCGCTACTCAACTATGACAACGTGGTAACGGCTTTACGTTTGATGCTTGATGACAGAGCCTATGGTTTATCACGCCGTCGTGTGACTCTCTCTACCTCTGGTGTGGTGCCAATGATGGATCGCTTGGCACAAGATTGCCCAGTCGCCTTGGCGGTGTCATTGCATGCACCAAACGACAAGCTACGCGATCAACTCGTCCCACTCAACCAAAAATATCCCTTAAGAGAATTACTTGCTGCGTGCGAACGGTATTTACCATTTGCCCCAAGAGATTTCTTAACCTTTGAATATTGCATGCTCGATGGCGTAAATGACTCTGACATTCAGGCTAAAGAACTGGTGCGTTTATTGGCAAACATTAAGTGCAAAATTAATTTGATTCCGTTTAATCCATTCCCAGAGTCTGGATTAAAGCGCTCATCAGCGCAGCGCATTCATGCCTTCGCCAGCATTTTGTTAGACGCGGGTATGGTGGCTACGGTTCGTAAAACCCGTGGCGATGACATTGCTGCAGCTTGTGGTCAATTAGCGGGTGATGTGGTTGACCGCACTAATGTGCGTGAGCGTGCAGTGCATGATAAGCGGATTAATTTGGGTCAAGATGATGAAACTGACAGTCTTGATGATGAAGAAGAAGAGCAAGAGTACCAAGCTGAGCACCCAGTGCAGTGGCTTAAAAAATTAGACGACTAATTTCATAAAAGAGTCCTATGAGTGATACATCTAGCAATCCTCCAAAGCTACTATTAGGCCCATCGCCAAAACGGGAAACACGTCAGGCAACGGTTGCCTGGAAAACCAACATCATTACGATTGGTGGCAATGCACCAGTGCGCGTGCAATCGATGACCAATACCGACACTGCTGATGCAGTCGGTACTGCTATTCAGGTCAAGGAATTGGCCCGAGCTGGTTCAGAGATGGTGCGCATTACTGTGGATACGCCAGCTGCGGCTGCAGCAGTTCCTTATATTCGTGAGCAGTTAGACAAGATGGATGTCTTGGTGCCATTGATTGGCGACTTTCACTACAACGGTCATACCTTATTAAAAGACTACCCCGAGTGTGCTAAGGCTTTATCGAAGTATCGAATCAATCCCGGCAACGTAGGTAAGGGCGCTAAGCGTGATCCGCAATTTGCGCAAATGATTGAAGCAGCCTGTACATACGACAAGCCGATTCGGATTGGCGTGAACTGGGGTAGCTTAGATCAAGACTTGCTAGCCAGCATCATGGATGCCAATGCAGCACTGCCAGTTCCCAAAACTGCGCAAGAGGTCATGATTGAGGCTTTGATTCAGTCAGCTTTGCAGTCCGCTGAAAAAGCGGTGGAGTTTGGTATGAACCCAAACCAAATTATTTTGTCTTGCAAAGTTAGTAATGTTCAAGATTTGGTGGCGGTGTACCGTGATCTCGCCAATCGCTCAGATTACCCATTGCATTTAGGATTAACCGAGGCAGGCATGGGAAGCAAAGGAATTGTTTCTTCTACTGCTGCATTGGGTATCTTGTTGCAAGAGGGCATTGGCGACACCATTCGTGTTTCCTTAACGCCTGATCCTGGTGCACCACGAGAGAATGAAATCATTGTGGCTCAAGAGATTTTGCAAACCATGGGATTGCGTAATTTCACACCCATGGTGATTGCTTGTCCGGGTTGTGGCAGAACAACGAGTACTACTTTTCAAGAGCTAGCTGCTGATATTCAATCGTATCTGCGTCAGCAAATGCCGGTGTGGAAAAAAACCCATCCAGGTGTTGAGGCGATGAATGTTGCTGTGATGGGTTGTATTGTCAATGGCCCAGGTGAGAGTAAGCACGCCAATATTGGCATCTCATTGCCAGGTACAGGCGAGACCCCTGCTGCACCGGTATTTGTGGACGGCGTCAAAGTCAAAACTTTGCGTGGCGAGAATATTGCTCAAGAGTTTCAGGTCATTGTCGATGAGTACGTCAAACAGAATTACGCGCCGAAGTAAAAGTAATAAAAAAACAAAAACACATAACAATAAAAAAGAAATCCATTAAAGCACCTCATGACAGACCAGGCAAATCCAACTAAAGCGCAAAAGATTCAGAAAATTAATGGCGTACGCGGCATGAATGATCTCTTGCCAGCGGATGCTGCGCAGTGGACACATTTAGAGCATGTTCTGCGTGATCTCACACGTGCCTACGGTTATGAGTTCTTACGCACTCCGATTGTTGAAGCGACTGCAGTGTTTCAGCGCGGCATTGGTGAAGTAACCGATATTGTTGAAAAAGAGATGTATTCGTTTGAAGATCGCCTGAATGGTGAGCAGCTCACATTGCGTCCAGAAGGTACTGCCGCTGTCGTGCGAGCTGTGGTTGAAAATAATTTACTGTACGAAGGACCAAAGCGTCTTTGGTACACCGGACCGATGTTCCGCCATGAGCGCCCACAACGTGGCCGCTATCGCCAGTTCCATCAATTTGGTATTGAAGCCATGGGCTTTGCTGGCCCAGATATCGATGCAGAAATTATTTTGATGGGTCAACGCTTGTGGGATGAGCTCGGCCTGAAAGGCGTTCGTCTGGAGATTAACTCTTTAGGGCAAGCTCCTGAGCGTGCAGAACATCGTGCTGCTTTAGTTACGTACTTCGAGAAAAACAAAGAGCAGCTCGATGAGGATTCCCAGCGTCGTTTATTAACGAACCCATTGCGTATCTTGGATTCTAAGAATCCAGCAATGCAAGATTTGATTGAAGGCGCACCCAAGTTATTGGATTTCTTAGGCGAAGAATCACTTAAGCATTTTGAGGCCGTGCAAGCTTTACTCAAGGCCAACAACATTCCTTGCAAAATCAATCCCCGTCTAGTGCGTGGATTAGATTATTACAACTTGACTGTGTTCGAGTGGATTACCGGAGAGTTGGGTGCTCAAGGCACGATCGCCGGCGGCGGTCGCTATGACCCTTTGATTGAGCGTATGGGTGGTAAAGCTGCTCCAGCCTGCGGCTGGGCAATGGGTATGGAGCGAGTCTTGGAGCTGATGAAGGTTTCGGGATCTTTGCCAGAAGCGCAGGCTCAATGCGATGCTTTTGTGATTCACCAGGGCGGTGAGACTCTGTCTGCAGCCATGATCATTGCTGAGCGCCTGCGTAATGCGGGTATTGATGTCATCCTGTTTTGCTCTCCCGATGGCCAGACTGCCAGCTTTAAGTCACAAATGAAGAAAGCGGATTCGAGTGGGGCAGCCTATGCTGTCATTATTGGGCCTGATGAATTGGCTAAGAATGAGGCTCAACTCAAAGATTTGCGTAGCACCGGTGTACAGAAGGCAGTAGATCTCGACAGCGTTGTAGAAGCAGTAATTGATGCCATAGTTGGCGCCACCGAATAGAATGAAGATATTGATTATTAATACTGTATTTATTTGCTTGGATTGACATGCCCTTAGACCTAGAAGAACAAGAACAATTAGATCAACTTAAAGCATTTTGGCAAAAATATCGCAACCTAATCACTGGTGTGATTACGGCTGCTTTATTTGCCTACGCGGGGTATAACGGATATCACTGGTGGCAAACTAACCAAGCTGCAGCCGCATCCCAGTTATACGAGACCATGGTCACTGCCATCAACAAGGGCGATAAAGATCAAACTTTACGCGCTGCTGATGATTTGCAAAAACAGTTTTCTGGTACGCCCTATGCTGCAATGTCCAGCTTAGTAGCTGCCAAGATTGCCTCTGATGCGGGTGACTCTGCAAAGGCGATGGATTATTTGCGCTGGGCTGCGAAGAATGCATCTGACCAGGGATATTTAGCATTAGCTAAATTACGCCTCACTGCCCAGTTAATTGAGTTTGGTACAGAAAAAGATTTTGTAGAAGCCGATGCGATCCTGAAAGAAAAACCTATCTCCGGTTTTGAGGCCTTGTGGTTAGAGCGTCGCGGCGATTGGTATTTAGCGCAAAAAAATACGGCCGATGCACGCAAGAGCTATGAAGCTGCCTGGAAGCAATTAAATGATGCAAAAGAATTCCCTGAAGAGGCGCGTCGTCTCTTGAAGGTTAAATTAGATGCCGTCGGAGGAGTAGCTCAGTGATGATGGATTGCAAACGTGTAGCAAAACTAGCAAGTACAGCTTTAATACTAGGTTCTGTGCTTGTGGCCCTAGTAGCTTGCTCAGGCGGCTCACGTGTACGCAAGCCTGCTGAGCTAGCTCCTGTCAGCAATCAATTTGACTTTACTCCCGTATGGACAACTAGCGTAGGTTCATCTGAGCCATTTAATTTTCATCCTGCGGTAGCAGGAGATGCTGTTTATGCTGCTTCCCATCGCGGTAATTTGGCCAAGATTGATTTGCGCTCCGGTCAAAAAGTATGGGAAGTATCTGTGCCTGATCGCCTATCGATTGGACCTGGATCGGATGGTCGCACTACAGCAGTAGTCACCACCAAAGGAACGGTCTATGCCTACGACGATACTGGTAAGGCCATTTGGAATGTAAGTGTTGGCAGTGAGGTCCTATCAGAGCCAGTCGTTGCTGGTGGTGTAGTCATTATTCGTACGCTTGATAGCCGCTTTGTTGGACTTGATGCGCAGACAGGTGTACGAAAGTGGACCTACCAACGTCAACAATCCGCTCTGTCATTGCGCGTTGGTTACGGTATGCTTGCCATTGGTAATGAGGTGATTGTGACTGGGTTTTCTGGTGGTCGCTTTGGCATGATTGCGATTGCGAACGGGGGACTCGTTTGGGAGACTCCGGTTTCGTTTCCAAAGGGATTTTCTGAAATTGAGCGCCTCAATGATGTAACAGCTAAGCCAAGTATGGATGGTGAGATTATCTGCGCCGTCTCTTATCAAGGTCGAATAGGTTGTGGTCAAGCGCGTACAGGTAATTTATTGTGGTTCAAAGATTATTCAAGCTATACCGGCACAGCGCAAAGTCCTGATTTGGTTTTCTCCTCAAACGAAAAATCGCATGTCACTGCATTTGCGGTGAAAGATGGTTCACAGGCCTGGGAAAATACGCAGCTGACATTTAGAGATGTCGGTGAGCCGATGGCGGTTGGTAAAGTATTGCTCCTTGGTGATGCGCAAGGTTATGTGCATGCACTCTCACAATCGAATGGCGAAATGCTGGCACGCATTCGTCATGATAGTAGTCCCATCACAGCCGCACCGATTGCGGTGAACGGCCTCATCTTGGTTCAGTCTCAAGGTGGAAAACTAGCGGCGTACAGTCCAAAATGAATCCAGTAATTACTATTGTCGGCCGTCCTAACGTTGGCAAGTCGACACTCTTTAATCGTTTAACGCGTTCACGTGATGCTTTGGTTGCGGACTTCTCGGGTCTGACTCGCGACCGTCACTACGGTAAAGGCCGTATTGGCGAACGCGCATTTATTTGCGTAGACACCGGTGGTTTTGAGCCGGTAGCCAAGACCGGCATTGTTGCCGAGATGGCTAAGCAAACTAAGCAAGCTGTTGCTGAATCCGACATCATTATTTTCTTGGTGGATGGCCGTTTGGGCATGGCCCCTCAAGATCGTGTGATTGCCGATTTCTTGCGCAAGACGGGTAGACCGATCATTCTGGCAGTGAACAAAACTGAAGGCATGCAGTCCGGTGTGGTTACCGCAGACTTTCATGAGCTGGGTTTAGGCGAACCATTTCCAATTTCATCAGCGCACGGTGATGGTGTGCGTGGTTTGATTGATGATGCATTGGATTCTTTAGGTATTCCAGAGCCAGAAGCAGAAAAACAAGAAAACGATCCTAATCGCCCAATGAAGATTGCGGTAGTGGGTCGTCCTAACGTGGGTAAATCAACCCTGACCAATAAATTGATCGGTGAAGAGCGTGTGATTGCATTTGATATGCCGGGCACAACCCGTGATGCGATTGAAGTTCCGTTTGAGCGTAATGGCAAGCCATATATCTTGGTAGATACAGCAGGTCTGCGTCGTCGTGGAAAAGTATTTGAAGCGATTGAGAAATTCTCTGTAGTTAAAACATTGCAGGCGATTGCTGATTGCAATGTGGTCATTTTGATGCTTGATGCCCAGCAGGATATTTCTGAGCAAGACGCCCATATCGCTGGATTTATTGTGGAGGCAGGGCGTGCATTAGTTGTTGCAGTGAACAAGTGGGATGGTCTTGATACTTACGTTAAAGAGCGTGCGCGTTTAGAGATCACTCAAAAATTACGCTTCCTTGATTTTGCAAACGTACACCCGATTTCTGCTAAGAAGGGCACCGGTCTTAAAGAGCTATTTAAGGACGTTGATCTAGCTTATGCCGCAGCCATGGCGAAATTGCCAACTCCGAAACTCACCCGCATTTTGCAAGATGCCATTGAGCACCAGCAACCTAAGCGTGTGGGTATGGGTCGTCCAAAATTACGCTACGCTCACCAAGGCGGTATGAATCCCCCCATTGTGGTGATTCATGGTACCTCCTTGAGTGGTGTAACTGATAGCTACAAGCGCTACCTAGAGGGTCGCTTTAGAGAGGTCTTCAAGTTACGCGGCACCCCATTGCGCATTCAGATGAATACCGCTAAAAACCCTTATGTTGATGCGGACAAGGGTAAAAAAGGTAAAAAGAAGTAAAAAAGCAAAAATAGCGCTACAGTTTTAATTGTGTTTTAAGTAAGGGGCTTGATTTTTGAATATCAGCCCCCTTATGTTGGAGGTAGGCAGTAGAAGCAAGCAGTAGAAAGTAAGCAGTAAAGCAATAAATAAAAAAAGCAAGACTCCCAAAATAGCAGCAACAAATAAAAACCATTAAGGAGCAGTATGAATAACAGCAAAATCCAATTACTACAGGACCCTTTCCTCAATGCCCTGCGCAAAGAGCATGTTCCTGTCTCCATCTATCTTGTCAACGGCATCAAGCTGCAAGGCAATATTGAATCATTTGATCAATACGTAGTGCTCTTGCGTAACACCGTAACTCAGATGGTCTATAAACACGCCATTTCCACAATTGTTCCTGCTCGTGCAGTGGAGTTCCGCACGGAAGAAGTTAGCTCTGTTTAAAACTGGTGTAGATGCGGCGCGTGCCGTTCTGGTTGGAGTTGATACAGGCCGCGAGGATTTTGCGGACAGCATGGCAGAGCTCAGCCTGCTTGCACAGAGTGCAGGCTCCATACCCATCACTAGTGTGATTGCCCGCAAGGGTAAGACAGATCCTGCTTTATTTATTGGTTCAGGTAAGGCCAACGAAGTTAAAAAAGCAATGGAGGAGCAAGGTGCCGAGCTGGTCATCTTTAACCATCCGCTATCCCCAACCCAGCAACGCAATTTAGAGCGCCATATTGGCTTTCATGTGATGGATCGTACTGGTCTGATTTTGGACATCTTTAGCCAAAGAGCGCAAAGTCATATTGGTAAAACTCAGGTGGAGTTAGCCCAGGTTCGCTACCGTATGTCTAGATTAGTGCGTGCCTGGAGCCACTTAGAGCGCCAGCGCGGCGGTATTGGTGTACGTGGCGGTCCTGGTGAAACCCAGATGGAGCTCGATCGGCGGATGCTGGCAACCAAGGCTAAACGTCTAGAGGCTGAATTAGAGAAGCTTCAGCGCCAGCAAAGAACCCAAAGAAGGGCTCGTAACAGAAGAGACGTTTTTTCAGTTTCGCTGGTCGGCTACACCAATGCTGGTAAATCTACCTTGTTTAATTCCCTTACAAAAGCAGGGACTTATGCGGCAGATCAGTTATTCGCAACCCTAGATACGACCTCCCGTAAAGTCCATTTAGACGGTGTGGGTTCAATTGTGGTTTCAGACACAGTAGGCTTTATCCGTGAGTTACCGCATCAGCTGGTGGAGGCATTCAGGGCCACCTTGGATGAAACGATTCATGCAGATCTAATTTTGCATGTGATTGACGCCTGTAGCCCAGTCGCAATGGAGCAGAAGGCCGAAGTAGAGGCTGTTTTACGGGAAATTGGGGCCGATGACATTCCCCGTATCGAGATCATGAACAAGATTGACCAGATGCCTCAGACCTTTACGGAAGGCGCTGTCCTAGTGCGCGATTCTGAGGGCATTCCGAGTCAGATTTTCCTATCCGCTAAGACAGGCCTAGGCCTTGATTTATTGCGATTAGCCCTTGCCGAATGCTCTCAAATGACTGATAGAATAAGAGTCGAGCAGAATCGCGCTAAAGTTCAAATGGAATCAGGCGAGTTTTTAGCTCCTTTACCAGAACGACCAGAAACTTCCGAATTTAATCCGATTCCTAACCGTAAGTACTCACCAAACGATGCGTAAATTTCTCGAACTGTTTTCGGTCAATGATCCAGGCTGGGGTAACAGTGCCCCAGGTAACGGATCTAAAGATGCCAAAGAGGGCCAGGGTTCTGATCAGGCTCCAAAAGTAGACCCCGCTAATCCAGGGTCGAATAAGCCTGTGGAAACCCCACCGCAAAATCAGCCCGCACGACCCAATGGCCCTCCAGACCTTGATGAGTTGTGGCGTGACTTTAACGACCGCCTGAGCGGTATTTTTGGCGGCAAGAAAAAGCCAGGCTCCTCATCAAGCGCGCCAGCGAATAAGCCCAACAGTACTGATATCCCTCCACCATCACAGCGCGGTAATGGCGGAGGTAATGGTGGCGGTGGCTTTACTGCACCCAACTTCAATTTCACCAACCCCTTTGGCTCAAAAGTCACAGTAATAATCGCTGCAGGTGGCGTAGTGTTGCTTTGGATTTTTAGTGGTTTCTACATCATTCAAGAAGGCCAGTCGGGTGTGGTCACTACCTTTGGTAAGTATGCGTACACCGCAGGCCCTGGTATTAACTGGCGCATGCCTTGGCCAGTTCAGGCTGAGCAAGTTGTCAACGTCTCTGGAGTTCGTTCCGTTGAGGTTGGTCGCTCTATTTTGATTAAAGCAACCAATCAAAAAGACACTTCCATGCTCACGGAAGACGAAAACATTATTGATGTACGTTTTGCAGTTCAGTACCGCTTAAAAGATCCAACCGATTATTTGTTTAATAATCGCGATCCCGATACTACTGTGGTGCAAGCTGCGGAAACTGCAGTACGTGAAATCGTGGCACGGAGCAAGATGGATACTGTTTTGTATGAAGGTCGTGAAAAGATTGCGATTGATCTTGCTGGCTCAATACAGAAAATTCTAGATAGCTATAAAACTGGTATTTATGTGACGAGCGTGACTGTTCAAAACGTTCAGCCGCCTGAGCAAGTGCAAGCTTCATTTGATGATGCTGTTAAGGCGGGCCAAGATCAGGAGCGCCTCAAGAGTGAAGGTCAAGCATATGCGAACGACATCATTCCACGTGCAAAGGGTACGGCTGATCGACTCATTCAAGAGGCTGAAGGTTATAAGTCTAGGGTGGTTGCAACCGCAGAGGGTGATGCAAATCGCTTTAAGCAAGTCCAGACTGAATATGCAAAAGCACCCGGCGTGACTCGTGATCGTATGTACATTGATAGCATGCGCGAGATGTATAACAACGTGTCTAAAGTTTTGGTAGATACCACCAAGAGCAATAGCATGCTGTATTTACCACTCGATAAGATCATTGCTCAAGTTAGTGCAGAAAGTACACAAGTCGCTACTGGTCAGGCAGCAGCTGCAACGCCTACTGGGTCTGTGACAGTAGGAGGCGCGACAGGTAATCCAGCGGCCCCATTTAGCAACAATGCAACTAGCCCAAGCCCTAGCAATACCTCAGGCTCTGGCGCTTCCGAAAAACGCGACGGCCTAAGAAACCGTGATAGAGGAGATGCAAGATAATGAACGCAAATCGTCTCTTAGCTGCTATAGCTGGCCTGATTGGTCTTTTCTATATTTTGACTTCAAGTATTTTTGTAGTCGATCAGCGTAACTACGCTGTGGTGTTCTCATTCGGGCAAATTGTGCGTGTGATTGAACAGCCTGGCTTGCAAGTGAAGCTGCCGGCGCCTTTTGAAAACGTTCGCTTCTTTGATCGTCGTATTTTGACTATCGATACACCAGAAGCCGAGCGCTTTATTACCTCTGAGAAGAAAAATCTCTTGGTTGATTCATATGTGAAGTGGCGTATTGTTGATCCCCGTAAGTTCTTTGTCAGCTTTAAAGGTGATGAACGCTTGGCACAAGACCGCTTAACTCAGTTAGTACGTTCTGCTTTGAACGAAGAGTTCACTAAACGCACAGTCAGAGAGATTATTTCAGATCAACGTGAGCAAGTGATGCAAGGTATTCGTAAAAAGGTAGCTGATGATGCTGCTGATATTGGCGTTGAAATCGTCGACGTTCGCCTCAAGCGGGTAGATCTACTAGCTGAGATTAGTGACTCCGTTTATCGTCGTATGGAAGCGGAGCGTAAACGTGTTGCTAATGAGCTACGCTCCACAGGTGCCGCAGAGTCCGACAAGATTCGAGCCAATGCAGAACGTCAGCGTGACACAATCTTGGCCGAAGCTTATCGTGAAGCACAGAAAATTAAAGGTTCTGGCGATGCAAGGGCTACGGCTTTATATGCTGATGCATTTGGACGCGACCCTCAGTTTGCGCAGTTCTATCAGAGTCTTCAGGCCTACCGAAGTTCTTTCAAGGATAAGAGGGATGTGATGGTGATTGAACCTAATGGCGAGTTCTTTAAATTCATGAACAAAAAAAATTAAGAGTGCATATTTCAAATCATGAATCGCTGGTTACTTCCTGAAGATATTGCTGATGTTTTGCCAGCCGAGGCTCGTAAGGTAGAGACTCTGCGTCGCGCTATTTTGGATTTGTATCAGTCCTATGGCTATGAGCTAGTTGCCCCTCCTATATTGGAGTTCCTAGATTCTTTGCTTACTGGCACTGGTTCAGATCTGAACCTACAAACATTTAAATTGGTTGATCAGTTATCTGGCCGAACATTAGGCCTGCGTGCCGATATGACTCCGCAAGTGGCTCGTATCGATGCGCACCTACTCAATCGTAAAGGCGTAACCCGCCTTTGCTATGCAGGATCTGTTGCCCATGCACGCACACCAGTAGGCAGCTCGGCCCGTGAAGAATTGCAACTTGGCGCAGAGATTTATGGATGCGCCACTTGGGAAGCAGATTTCGAGGCGATCTCCTTATTACTAAAAACCTTGAGTGTTGCAGGCTTGAATAAGGCCTATCTCGATCTCTCGCATGCAGGCGTGCTTGAAGGTATTCTGGATGGGCAAGTTAAAGAAAAAGCTGATGTCGAGGCTCTGTATAGCTTATTGCAAAGTAAAGATCGCCCACGCTTAGCGATTTGGTCTAAATGCTTACCAGCCAAGTCTGCACAAGCCCTAATGGCGCTTACTGAATTAAATGGCCCTTGTGCGCAAGTATTGGCTGGCGCCAGAAAATCTTTACCGAAACATCCATTGATTGATGAGGCCTTGGCTCAATTAGAAAAATTGGCCGCAGCAACAGATGCACTTCCAGGTAAGGTTGAACTCAGTATTGATCTGGCGGATCTGCGCGGATATCAATATCACAGTGGTGTGATGTTTGCGGCTTATGTTGATCAGTTGCCACAACCAATTGCGAGGGGCGGCAGATACGATCATGTTGGTCAAGCATTTGGACGCTCCCGTCCTGCTACTGGCTTTTCAATGGATTTATTGACTCTAGCTAACCTTGCGCCTTTAGCGCAAAGAAAGCCCGCTATCGTAGCGCCTTGGACTCTAGATGCTGACTTAACTAGCAAGATTACTGAATTGCGTGATGCTGGTGAAGTAGTCATCCAAGCTCCTAGTGCTGATGCCCTAGAAACTGCTGAATATCTTTGTGATCGTGAGCTAGTAAAGCAAGGCAGCTCATGGGTAGTAAAAAAGAAGTAAGCGCTATTTGAACAACACATTAATTCTGTAATTATTTTTTGGATTTCATTATGTCTTTAAAGCAACAAGCTCATGGTCGTAACGTCGTTGTCATTGGTACCCAGTGGGGTGACGAAGGCAAGGGCAAAGTAGTGGATTGGTTAACCGACCATGCTCAAGCAGTTGTGCGTTTTCAGGGTGGACATAACGCTGGCCATACGCTGATTATTGGCGGTAAAAAAACAATTTTGCGTCTGATCCCCTCCGGAATCATGCATAAGAACGTGATTTGCTACATTGGTAATGGTGTCGTACTTTCTCCAGAAGCACTCTTTAAAGAAATTGGTGAGTTAGAGGCTGCGGGCTTGGATGTTCAATCTCGCTTGAAGATTTCTGAAGCAACAACGTTAATCTTGCCCTATCACGTAGCAATTGATCATGCTCGTGAGAAAAAGCGTGGTGATGCCAAGATTGGTACTACTGGTCGTGGTATCGGACCAGCCTATGAAGATAAGGTAGCCCGCCGCGCCCTACGTGTTCAAGATTTGTTTTATCCAGAAAAGTTTGCCGCGCAATTGCGTGAGAACTTGGAATATCACAACTTCATGCTCACAAATTACTATGGTGCCGAGCCAGTAGATTTTCAAAAGACTTTAGAAGAGGCCATGTCTTATGCAGGGCGCATTAAGCCGATGGTGGTTGATGTCTCCAGCGCCTTATATGCAGCAGAGCAAGCTGGCCAAAATTTATTGTTCGAGGGTGCGCAAGGCACTTTGCTAGATATCGATCATGGCACCTATCCATACGTGACTTCGAGTAACTGTGTGGCTGGTAATGCTGCTGCTGGATCTGGCGTTGGTCCGGATTCTTTGCAATATATCTTGGGTATCACCAAGGCTTATTGCACGCGTGTTGGCGCCGGCCCATTCCCAAGCGAGTTATACGACTTTGATAACCCAGCTAAGCAAGATCCTGTTGGTATCCGTTTGGCTGAGGTAGGTAAGGAGTTTGGTTCTGTTACCGGCCGTCCGCGTCGCACTGGTTGGTTAGATGCCGCTGCACTCAAGCGTTCTATTCAGATCAATGGATTGTCTGGCCTGTGCATTACTAAGCTGGACGTATTGGATGGCTTTGAGACGATTCGTCTTTGTGTGGGTTACACACTTGATGGTCAAAAATTAGATGTATTGCCGCGTGGAGCTGAAGCTGTTGCGCATTGCGAACCAATTTACGAGGATTTCCCGGGATGGAAGGGAACAACTTTTGGTATTCGTGAATGGGGCAAACTCCCAATAGAGGCACAGAAGTTCCTGCGTCGTATCGAAGAAGTTGCAGGAAAGCCGATCGCCATGGTCTCAACAGGACCTGACCGCGATGAAACAATTCTTTTGCAACATCCATTCAAAGGTTAATAAAGCACCCCCTTTTTAATTTTTTTATATTTAATTTACACATTTGCTTTGGGATTTAGAAATGACAGCACGTACACAATGTAATAGCCTTCAAGTAGCTACACCGCTTTACCGTTTTATTGAAGATCAAGTTTTACCTGGCACAGGAATTAAAAGCGCAGACTTTTGGAAGGGTTTTGACGAGATCGTGAAAGATCTGAGTCCAAAGAACGAAGCTTTACTAGCTAAGCGTGATCGCTTGCAATTGGATTTGGATAAATGGCATCAAGCCAATCCTGGCCCAATCAAAGATATGCCTGCTTATCGTAAGTACTTGAAAGAAATTGGTTATATCGATGATGTACCTGCCAAAGTGTTGGCTACTACTCAGAATGTGGATGACGAACTGGCTCTTCAAGCCGGCCCTCAACTGGTTGTTCCTGTGCTCAATGGGCGCTATGCCTTAAATGCTGCAAATGCGCGTTGGGGCTCTTTGTATGATGCCCTGTACGGCACAGATGTTATTTCTGAAGAAGATGGCGCTACCAAGACCGGAGCCTATAACCCTATTCGTGGTGCTAAGGTCGTCGCCTACGCACGTCAATTTTTAGATCAAGCCGCTCCTTTGGCTAAAGCCTCTTATACCGATGTAGTTGCCTATGTCGTTGTAGATAAAAAACTGTCCGTGAAATTAAAAGACGGCAGCACAACGGGTTTGATTGATGAGAAACAGTTTGTTGGCTATCAAGGTGATGCCTCTGCTCCATCATCTGTCTTATTGCGTAACCATGGCATTCATATTGATATTCAAATTGATAAGACTAAAACCATTGGGGCTGCTGATTTAGCGGGCGTAAATGATGTGGTGCTTGAAGCTGCACTCTCAACCATTTTGGATCTAGAAGACTCGGTAGCAGTGGTGGATGGCGATGACAAAGTGCTAGCTTATGAGAATTGGTTGGGCATTCTCAAAGGCACCTTGGTTGAAGAAGTCAGCAAAGGCGGCAAGACTTTTACCCGCACACTGAATGCAGATCGCAAGTACACAGCGGGCATTGGCGCTATCAATGCTAAAGATGGCGTTGTGACTTTGCATGGCCGATCACTTTTGTTTCTGCGCAACGTTGGTCACTTGATGACTAACCCCGCCATCATTACTGGCGAAGGCAAGGAAATCTACGAAGGTATCTTAGATGCAGTAGTGACGGTGTTGATTGCTTTGTATGATATCAATCGCCCAGCGACTCAGGCTATTGGTAATACACGTAAAGGCTCGGTCTATATTGTTAAGCCAAAAATGCACAGCGCTGAAGAAGTGGCATTTGCTGGCGAGCTCTTTGGTCGGGTTGAGAAATTACTTGGCTTGCCTGTGAACACGGTCAAATTGGGCATCATGGATGAAGAGCGCCGTATGAGCGTCAACATTAAAGCTGCTATCGCTGCAGCTGGTGCTCGTGTTGCCTTTATTAATACTGGATTCTTAGACCGCACTGGTGATGAAATGCACACCGGCATGTATGGCGGAGCTATGGTTCGTAAAGGCAGAATGAAGATTGCTAAATGGTTCGGAGCTTATGAGCGCCGCAATGTATTGGCAGGCTTAGATTGTGGCCTACGTGGTCGCGCACAGATTGGTAAGGGCATGTGGCCTGCGCCAGATCTCATGAAGGAAATGGTTGAGCAAAAAGCTGCACATCCTCAAGCTGGAGCGAATACTGCTTGGGTACCATCACCTACTGCTGCCACTTTGCATGCCATTCACTATCACCAGGTCGATGTAGCAAAGATTCAGGAAGATATGGAGAAGCAGGACACTGCAGCCGAGTATGAGGCCTTAACCGATGATCTCTTGACCGTACCAATTGCGCTATTCCCGGATTGGACTAAGGAGGAGATTCGCGAAGCTCTGAATAATAATTGCCAAGGTATTTTGGGTTATGTCGTGCGTTGGATTGATCAAGGCGTTGGTTGTTCTAAGGTGCCTGATATCTATAACGTAGGCTTAATGGAAGATCGCGCAACATTGCGTATTTCTAGTCAGCACATTGCTAACTGGTTGCTGCATAAGTATGTAAGCAAAGCCGAAGTAGAGGAAGCCATGCAACGAATGGCTACTATCGTGGATAGTCAAAATGCTGGCGATCCCTTGTATAAGCCGATGATGCCAAACTATAAGGATTCCTACGCCTTTCAAGCTGCGAGTGATTTGATCTTTAAGGGTCTTGAGCAGCCAAACGGGTATACCGAGCCTTTGCTACATGCTTGGCGTTTGAAGGTCAAGCAGGCACAAGCGAAGTAAGCTGTGGTGAATAGAAAATGAGAATGGATTTGTCGAAAGGCAAGTCCATTTTTCTTTTGACGATAACTTGCCTGAATTCCCCTAAACTCCCGACTACCCTGTGCTGAATTTTTTTAACCTCTTCACCAGACTATCTAATAGTCGCGGCCAAGAGCTGGGCTTTCAACTCAACGATGGGGGTAGGGAGCTTGCGGGTTTCAAAGGTGGGGCTGGTGACTGTGTAGTTCGAGCGATTGCGATTGTCGCCCAATTACCTTATTTGCAGGTCTACGAAGATCTTCGCGCTGCCAATGCAGCTTATGCCGATCAACGAAACGACAAGTTGGCTAGGCGTCTCAACGCTAAGGGCGCTTCACCGCGTAACGGCAATCATCGCAATGTGTTTCATGACTATATTGTGGGTCATGGCTTTGATTGGGTGCCTACTATGCAGGTTGGCGCTGGCTGTAAAGTGCATTTACTAGCCAACGAGTTGCCCTCGGGCAGATTAATTGTGAAGGTTTCTAAGCACCTGACGGCTGTCATTGATGGTGTTATTCAAGATACCCATAACCCGTCTCGGGGTGGTTCACGCTGTGTCTATGGTTACTATGTTCAGCGTTAGGGACGCTGTTTAAAAGAAAAAGCCTCCAAAGAACGGAGGCTTATTTCTTAAAAAATGACCAAAAATGGCCTAAAACAGAGTTAAATCAGCAACAAATTACCAATTTCCACTAGTTCTACGTGATTTCTGCTCCAATACCTTAGCTTCGCTGAAAGCTTCTGCTAATAAGACAAAAATATCTTTAATTGCTATTAAAGGTTTAATGCTAATAGTAGGTGCCTGTTGAAATAGTACTGAGTTTGAATGTGCCATGGTGAGCTCCTTAAGGGTTAACCCTAATGATACACCTTTTACTTTTCAATTGCAGGAAGTGCCCATAAAAACCCATTCCTAGTAGTTGGCGTCATCAATCAAATGCTGGTAGGCTCAGCTTTAAGCTCTTAGGTTGATAATGTCCTACCCCTAATAAACTGTAAAGTAACCTTTGACCGAGCATCACACGCCAGGCGGCAAGAAGAAAGAATACTTTTTCTTATTCTCCTTGGCTGGAATTCAGTTCACTCACATCCTAGACTTCATGATCATGATGCCTTTGGGTCCGGAATTTATTCGTGAGCTCAATATCAATACCCATGAATTCGGCCTGTTACTTTCTTCCTATACTTTTGCCGCAGCTCTTGCCGGTGTCTTTGCTACCTACTTTGTAGATCGCTTTGAGAGGCGAGTGCTGCTTCTCAGTTTGTATGCCTGCTTCATTATTGCCACCTTAGTCTGTGGTTTGGCGCCGGATTACCATTCTCTTTTTATTGCTCGGGCATTTGCAGGTGCCTTTGGCGGCATATTAGGTTCATTAGTTCAAACCATCGTTGCAGACTCTATTCCGTTTGAGCGCAGAGGCAAAGCTTTGGGTACGGTGATGTCTGCTTTCTCGGTGTCGACCGTAGCGGGAGTCCCTCTCAGTCTATTGTTGGCTAACAATATTCCATACTTAGGTTGGCGTGCGCCATTCTTTTTTATTGCCTTGATATCCACTCTCATTTTGTATTTGGGTTATCGCAATATTCCCAGAATCATCGGTCATTTAGATCAGACTCATGAAGGCAGTCGCTTAAGCCAAATATGGAATGTGTTTAGCGCACACCAGCATCTACGCGTATTCTTTTTTATGGCACTGATCATGTTGACTGGATTTTCGGTTATTCCATATATTGCACTCTATCTCACCTCCAATGTGGGGATTGATAATGGATATATTCCATTGATCTATCTTTGTGGCGGGATTGCCACTTTGATGAGTTCTCGAGTGATTGGGCAAATGGCTGATCGCTATGGCAAGGTGAAGATCTTTAAAATATTGGCTATCGCCAGCCTTATTCCTTTGCTAGTCACAACCAATCTGATGCCTGTGCCGCTGTGGGTGGCCTTGGTAAATTCAACTGCATTTTTCATCTTGATCTCCGGGCGCATGATTCCGGCGATGGCAATTGCTAGCCAAATGGTGGAGGCGAAAATTCGGGGTACCTTTATGAGCTTGGTGGGCTCAGTCCAAATGTTAGCATCGGGGCTTGCCTCAATACTTGCTGGCATGGTGGTGACTATTGGTGCAGATGGAAAAATGGAGCACTACAACCTAGTTGGTTATGGGGCGGCTTTATGTGGCTTGCTTACTTTCTGCTTGGTGGGCTATATTCATACTGATAAAAAAGAGCAGTAAACCGAATTTATTTGAAAAGAAAGACTGTGATGATTTCATTTAAGAGACCAGACGGCACCTCAGTAGAGGCCTATTTAATTGAGCCGGCCAATCCAATAAATGCCCCTGGCGTGGTAGTGATTCAAGAGTGGTGGGGTTTGGATGATGAGATCAAGAATGTTGCCAATCGCTTAGCTAAAGCAGGATATCGCGCCTTGGTTCCGGATTTGTACCGTGGCAAACTCGCTCTGGAAGCAAATGAAGCAGAGCACCTCATGAAGGATCTGAATTTTGGTGATGCCGCCAGCCAAGATATTCGTGGCGCTGTTCAGTACCTCAAGACAACTGGCAGCGCTAAAGTTGCTGTTACTGGTTTTTGTATGGGTGGGGCGCTCACAGTCCTGTCAGCCGGCCTTGTTCCAGAATGTGATGGAACCGTGGTTTGGTATGGCTACCCTCCGCTGGAGTATGTTGATGCGCCGGCTATCAAAAAACCGATGTTGGCACACTGGGCCCTGCAAGATGATTTTTTCTCTATCGCTGGCGTAGATCTACTGGAGGAGAAGTTGAAATCCGCTAGAGTACATTATGATTTTCAGCGCTATGATGCTAAGCATGCATTCGCTAATCCAAAGTCAGACGCTAGGGGCTTGCCACCATTGCAATACAATTCTGCAGCTGCAGATTTAGCTTGGGATCGCACGATGACTTTCCTAAAAACTCAGCTAACTCCATAAGCACTTTATTTACAGATTTACTTTATGCACCTTTTTTCCGAAAATCTCGCTGTTGAACTTTCTTCTTATTACCGAAATCTTGCCTTAGGGCATGGGGTGATTCCCAAGGTCTTTACCTTGGTCAATGGAGAAGGGAGCCAATACCTCTTTTTTATTGATGACCTGCATATGGAGCAAGACCAGGAAAATCAATTCTTAGCTTATATTGTTCAGGAGCATGAGGCAGTTTGCTACGCCAGAGGTACTCTGGTCATCCTAGACAAGTCCCAGCAGTTGATTGAATTTGCCGTGATTGATCAAGACGATCATGAAGCTATTGTTTGCTCTGCTCAATTAACTCGGGATATGAACGATAAGCCGGTTGGGTTAACGGAGTTTGAAAAGATCTTAGCTCCCAAAAAGACAATCTTCTTTAGCGGACTCTTTGAGCCGATTGAGCTATCCGAAGATAGAGCTGAAGAGTTTGAAGGTCTTTGGGAAGAAATGAAACCCAAGATTTTGCATCGCTCTATGGGGCTCTAGTTCTTCGATATGACGAATCAAACTGAGGAAGAAGTTCGAATCAATTTAGCTGCAGCCTATCGTCTTGCTGCGTTGAAGGGATGGGATGATGGTATTTATACCCATATTTCAGCCTCTATTCCAAATGAAGAGGGCGCTTATCTCATCAATCAATTTGGTTTGCGCTTTGATGAAGTATCTCCAGAAAATTTAGTCAAGGTGAATGTTCAAGGAGAAATTCTCTCAGGCATAGGGCCGGTAAATCAATCTGGTTTTGCTATTCATGGAGCGGTACATGCGGCTAGACCAGACGCGGCATGCGTGCTGCATCTACATGTTGATTCCGTCATTGCTGTCTCAGCACAAAAGCAAGGTCTATTACCACTATCGCAGCATGCCTTACGTTTCTATGGCGATATCGAAAGGCATCGCTATCAAGGACTGGCCTTATCGGCCTCAGAGCAAGTGGGACTCATATCGGCGCTTGGGAATAAAAAGGCTTTATTGTTAGAAAACCATGGCAGCATCATCTGTGGTGTGAGTATTCAGCAGGTATTTTATTTAATGGACGTATTAGATAAGGCCTGCAAAATTCAACTATTAGCAGGTGAGGTAGAGGAGTTAGTTGTTCCCGATCCGGCAATTTGTAGAATGACTTACGAGCAATTGTGCAGTGATGGTGACGAGGAGGGTCAGATAGAGTGGCCGGCTTATCTAGGTTTATTAAAAAAATAGTGAAAAGGAGAAATCTATGCCATTAATTCAAGTTCAAATATTTGAGGGTCGCAGCGATGAGGTCAAGCGCGAGTACGCTAAGGCAATTACAGAAGCGGCGGTCAAAATTATGGGATGCAGCGCTGAATCAGTAGATGTTATTTACCGAGACGTTAAGAAATCAGACTGGGCGACCGCAGGCAAGTTATGGAGTGACTAACTTTGCGTATGAATGAATACACTATGTAGCGAGCTAAAAAGGGCTTGCAATCTGAGAAAGCACCCCCATATAGGCTTTATGTATTTTTGTGTAGAGACGGCCAGTTTTCTCTATATTGGCCTTGTATTATTAGGCGTAGAGCGCCGTTAAGCCTTGTTTGGTGCCCAGGAAGGGACTCGAACCCCCACAACCTTACGATCGCCAGCACCTGAAGCTGGTGCGTCTACCAATTTCGCCACCTGGGCATGCCGTTATTATAAAGGTATGTGCCTTTTGGCCCACCTCTTCACTCGTTTTGGTCTTTCACCCTTCAGACTTGATGGTTTGATACAGTAGGCTAATTCAGAATTTTTATTGAAATATAAGGCATGTTTTGCCGAAGGAATTAAATGCGTAAAGCAAAAGACTTGGTGCCACGAGAGGCTGACCGCTTAGGTACAGTCCAGGGTCACCGAGATGGATTTGGATTTGTTATCCCAGACGACGGCGGTGAAGATATTTTTCTTTCTGAAAGAGAAATGTCCCGCGTCATGCACGCAGACAGAGTCAATGTCAGAGTATTGGGAACAGATCGGCGCGGTCGCCCAGAAGGCCAGATCGTCGATGTCATTTTGCATGCCAATAAAGTAGTCATTGGGCGTCTATTGAATGAGAACGGTGTTTTGATTGTTGCGCCGGAAGATAAGCGCATCGGTCATGATATTTTGATTCCACCAAAAGGTCAGGGTAACGCTAAATTGGGTCAGGTTGTCAGTGTCGAGATCATTGACTATCCAGATAGCTACCGTCAAGCCGTTGGTCGTGTTGTTGAGGTACTAGGTGAAATCGATGATCCTGGTATGGAAATCGAAATCGCCGTCCGTAAATATGGTGTCCCCCACGAATTTTCAGTAGCTGCAAAAAAAGAAGCAGTTGCCTTGCCTGATGCTGTTCAGCAATCTGATTTAGAGGGTCGAGTGGATTTGCGCGACGTTCCTTTGGTCACCATTGACGGTGCCGATGCTCGTGATTTTGATGATGCGGTGTATTGCGAACCTGTGATGCACGGTAAGAGCAAGGCTTGGCGCCTGATTGTCGCGATTGCCGATGTATCTCATTATGTAAAGCCAGGACATCCTTTGGATGATGAAGGACTTCTGCGTGCGACTTCAGTGTATTTCCCAAGAAGGGTAATACCGATGTTGCCAGAGAAGATCTCTAATGGTCTTTGCTCCCTGAATCCTGGGGTTGATCGTTTGTGCATGGTGTGTGATTCAGTAGTGGATCAAAATGGTGTTGTTTTGGCTTATCAGTTCTACCCGGCAGTCATGCATTCTGCGCAGCGCTTTACATATGACATAGTTTGGGAGATTCTCTCGAACAGCAAAGGCCCCGAGGCAACACGCTTTGCCCAACTCAGGCCTCTACTGACCAATCTCTATTCCCTATACAAGATTTTGCTAGACGCACGTCAAAAACGTGGCGCTATCGAGTTTGAAACTACTGAAACCCAAATTATCAGTAATGAGTTAGGCAAGATCTTGCGCATTGAACCCCGTCTGCGTAATGACGCGCACCGCTTGATCGAAGAGTGCATGTTGACAGCAAACGTATGCGCTGCTGACTTTATTGATAAAAACAAGCATCTCAGTCTTTACCGTGTACACGGTGAACCTTCAGAAGAAAAGTTGGTTACTTTGCGCCAAGTTTTACGTACTTCAGGCTTGTCTTTGGGCGGCGGTGAAAAGCCGAAACCAAAAGACTATGCCAAGCTCATGCGCGAAATCAAAGAGCGTCCTGATGCCAATATGCTGCAGTCGGTTGTTTTACGTTCTATGCAGCAGGCTATGTATCAGCCTGATAACGAAGGTCACTTTGGCCTTGCTTACCCTGCGTATTCTCATTTCACAAGTCCGATTCGTCGTTATCCCGATCTCTTGACCCATCGTGTCATTAAAGCAATTCTCATTAAGAAGCCGTACACGCCAGTATTGCCGCCAACGGTTCCATTGAATCTCACATTGCCGCGCAAAGGTAAGGGCCGTGAAAATGCCGTGAATGCTAAGAAGTCTCATAGCGATGCAAAAGAGGCTGCAGCTAATGGCACACGTTTACCTAAATTGCCCAAGGGCGCTAATGCAGCAATGCCTATTTGGGGTCAACTGGGTGTGCATTGCTCATCGAATGAGCGCCGAGCAGATGAGGCATCCCGTGATGTAGAGGCTTGGCTCAAGTGCTACTACATGCGAGATCATTTGGGTCAAGAATATGCCGGCACGGTTACTGGAGTAGCTACATTTGGTTTATTTATTCAATTAGAAAACCTCTTTGTTGAGGGCATGATCCATGTAACTGAGTTGGGTGGTGATTATTTCCAGTACGATGAAGCTCGTCAAGAATTGCGCGGTGAGAGAACGGGTATTCGGTATCGCTTAGGTGACCGGGTTCATGTATTGGTCAGTCGAGTGGACTTAGATGCGCGTAAAATTGAATTTAGTTTGGTCAAATCGGTTGGCTTAGAGCCAGGTGGCACTACTAATCGTCGCCAAATTGTGTTGGCAAGCGATACCGGTAGACCCAATAAAAAAGCTGCCTCTAAAAAAGGTCGCTCTGGTAGCAAGGAACCGCAGAAGCATTCTGGTTTAAATGTAAATGCCGCCAAATCTGCTGGTAATCTTGGCGCAAATCAATCCAAGAATCAAGCTGGACGAACCGCAAGTAAAGTTGCGAAGTCTGGGAAGCCCACAAGACCTGCCGGCAAACCGGCAGGCACAAAACCACCTGTTCGCAGCACTAAAGCGCGTCGTAAATAAGTATCAATATCAGATCGAGATAAGTAAATATGAAGCAAATATTAGTTGGTTTTCATGCAGTACAAGCGCGCTTACGAGTGGATGCAGCAAGTCTGAAGTCAGTTTATTTTGATCCTAGCCGGCGTGATCGCCGTATGGGTGATTTTCTTAAGCAAGCCGAAGAAATTCTAGGTGAAAGATTACATGCCGCCGATGCAGAACGTCTTCACAAACTCGCAGGTCATGATCGCCATCAAGGGGTGGTTGCACTGGCCGAGAAGATGACCATTGCTAGGACCATTACTGAGGTAGTAGAGGATGCAGAAAGCAATCAAAGCAAGGTAATGTTCTTGGTCTTGGATGGTGTAACCGATCCTCATAACTTTGGTGCATGCTTGCGCGTGGCTGATGGTGCTGGTGTAGATGCTATAGTGATTCCTAAAGATCGTTCGGCCTCAATTAATGCTACTGTGAGTAAAGTATCGAGCGGCGCTTCTGAGGTAATGCCTGTCATTACCGTCACCAATCTGGTTCGAAGCATGAAAGAAATGCAAGAAGCGGGTGTTTGGCTCATCGGCACCGATGATGAAGCTGAAAAATCGATCTATGATTTAGATCTGACTGGCCCCATAGGTATTGTTATGGGTGCAGAGGGTGAGGGCATGCGCCGCTTAACCCGTGAGACTTGTGATGAGTTGGTACGTATTCCGATGAAGGGTGTTGTAGAGAGTCTGAACGTATCCGTTGCCAGTGGCGTCTGTTTGTATGAGGCGCTAAGACAGCGTTTATCTAAAGAGTCTAAATAGTCAACTGCTTAACAAATTGCTCTAGTTCGGCTGGCGGTAGAGCACCACTAGCACGGTGCACTTCTTTGCCACCCTTAAATGCCGCCAGGGTTGGGATTGAGCGGATATTCCATTGCGACCCAAGTAGCTGCTCTGCTTCGGTGTTTACTTTTACAAACAAAACTTGATTTGCATGGGCAATGGCACTTCCCTGAAAAATGGGTCCAAACATCTTGCAGGGCCCGCACCATGGTGCCCAGAAATCGACTATCACTGGCAGCGTAGATTGAGTGACGAGTTCGCTAAAGTTAGCTGCTGTGGCATTAATCGGGAGCGATAGGAGTTCTTGTTGACAAGCTCCGCAGACAGGCGTTTGATTGAGTTTTTCAGCAGGAACACGGTTCCCTTTATTGCAATGCGGGCAATGAATAATCATCTTGACTCCTCAATATGGCAATTTACAGAATTAGTGACTTAAGAGCACTTCGAGTTTCTCAGTATCGATACAGAAATTTCTAATTCCTTCGGCTAGTTTTTCAGTAGCCATGGCATCATTATTTAACTGCAATCTAAAGTTTGATTCATCTAGCTTGAGTGCGAGGATATTTTCGCTGGCAAGCGCGCTAGCTGCATTACTAGCATTTAGTTTTTTCTCAACTGCTGCAGAACTATTCTGCAGATCGCCCAATAGCTCTGGGCTGATAGTTAATAAGTCACATCCGGCTAGCTCTAATATTTGACTGGTATTACGAAAGCTGGCCCCCATGATTTCGGTGCTGATACCGAAGTGTTTGTAGTAGTGGAAGATACGCTTGACTGAGGTAACGCCAGGATCATTTGCTCCGCCATTGTTTTCATCACTCCAATTACTGCCAAGTTTTGTTTTATGCCAATCGGTGATGCGCCCTACAAAAGGGGAAATCAATTTTGCATTGACTGCACCACAAGCTGCCGCTTGTACTAAAGAGAACAGGAGTGTCATATTGCAGTGAATGCCTTCAGCCTCTAAAGCTCTTGCTGCCTCAATTCCTTCCCATGTGCCAGCCAGCTTAATCAAGACGCGTTTACGGTCAATCCCATGTGATTGATACAGCGAGATGAGATGCTTGGCCTTCTGAATTGTTGCCTGAGTATCAAAGGAGAGGCGGGCATCAACTTCAGTCGAAACCCTTCCTGGGACGATCTTCAAGATCTCCAGACCAAAAGCTACCAGGATATGGTCGACTAAATCGACGGATTTTAGGCCAGGATGCGCAGATTTGACTTGATTTACCAAAGCCTGATAGTTGGCTTGCTGGGCAGCTTTTAGGATTAGGGAGGGGTTAGTAGTCGCGTCTTGCGGTTGGTATTCCTGCATACGCTCAAAGTCGCCGGTATCGGCCACGACGGTAGTAAATTGCTTGAGTTGGCTCAGTGCGCTTGCAGGTGATGTCATGGCTATTGGCAATACTCTCGATGAATTAATCAGGTGATATAGATTGAATATCATATGATAGATGGATAAATAAGGCTGTTCCAGTTCAGACAAGGATATTGGGCAAGATCATGAATCAAGATCAACTAAAGCAATTGGTGGGTGAAGCGGCTCGGGATGAGGTATTAAAGCTACCCCCAGGGCAGATCTTGGGTGTCGGGACGGGCTCTACCGCCAATTACTTCATTGATGCCTTAGCATCCCACAAGGAGCATTTCGCTGGAACGGTATCTAGCTCCAATGCCACGACTGAACGCTTGTTAAAACACGGTTTTAAGGTGTTGGATCCCAATGAGGTGGATCATCTACCTGCCTATGTGGATGGCGCTGATGAAATCGATCCTGCTGGCCATATGATTAAAGGCGGCGGCGGTGCTTTGACCCGCGAAAAGATTATTGCCTCTATGGCCAAGCAATTTATCTGCATCTGCGATGCCTCAAAGCAGGTTCCAGTATTGGGTAATTTTGCATTGCCTGTGGAAATCATTCCCATATCAAAAGGCATTGTTACTCAAGAACTGGCTAAGTTAGGCGGCACAGTCACAGTCAGAATGAGCAAAGAAACACGAACAGACTTAGGTCAGACTCCAAGTCAGCCTTTTGTGACAGATAACGGTGGCTGGATTTTGGATGTCGCTGGTTTAAAAATCGCTAATCCCATCGCTCTTGAAGCGCAAATTAATCAAATCGCCGGCGTAATCACCGTAGGTTTATTCGCAAAAGAGAAGGCCAATATTTTGCTGGTAAGCAATGCCTCTGGCGTGAGCAGAATTACTTTTTAATTAAAAAACCCGACGGGGCAGCGAGCTGATCCATCGGGTTAGTTTGCCATGATGATTCATGGCGCAGGCAAAGGGAAGAATTGATGTTCCCAATGCCCATAAGCACATAGATATGCTTACAAGTAGTGGCTTTCGCCAATGTAGCCGATCACACAAACTGACTGACTACGATTTCATCCTATGCTTCTGAATTTGACTCGTCAAGAGATATTCAAAAAGAATTATTCAGCTGGTGGTACATAGCCCTGAGCCATGTCTGCACCACCTTCAAAGAAGTATTTTTCAACTTGCTTGAGAAGGTACTGACGAGCACGAGGGTCAGCCATATTCAGACGATTCTCATTAATGAGCATGGTTTGGTGTTTCAACCAAGCAGCCCAAGCCTCTTTGGAGACTTGATTCCAAACTTTCTTACCGAGGTCGCCAGGTAGTGGTGCGAAGTCCATGCCTTCAGCTTCTTTATTCAGTTTGATGCATTGAACCATGCGTGCCATTTGTGTTGCCTTTCAAATACGGTGTGCTAAAGAGAAAATATAAAACGAATAACTTATTAAAGATCTTTGGTTAGAACCATCGATTTACGATCCCAGTTGTAAATTTGCTTTCTTTCTTCTGGAAGATCATCTACCGACGCGCGCTTAAAGCCACGCTTCAAAAACCAATGTTCTGTTCTAGTAGTCAAGACGAAAAGCTTCTTGATGCCCTCCTGTTTTGCGCGCATTTCAACGCGCTTAAGTAAACGCTCTCCATCGCCTGAGCCTTGAACATCAGGATCTACCGCGAGGCAAGCAAGCTCACCTACGCCATTCGGGAATGGAAAGAGGGCTGCGCATCCAAAGAGAACCCGGTCATGCTCAATCACAGAGAAGCGCTGAATATCACGCTCAATGACATCCTGACCCCGCGCAGCCAAAATACCCTCATCTTCGAGCGGGCTGGTGAGTTGCAAAATGCCACCAACGTCATCCTGATTAGCTTCACGTAGATTCTCAATATCGGATGAGGCCAGCATCATGCCAATGCCATCATGGGTAAAGAGCTCCTCCAGGAGTGCTCCATCTCGGTTGCAAGGCAAGAAGTGCACTCGACTGACGCCAGCACGAATAGCCCTGCCAGAAATATTCAACAAACTTTTCATGCCTAGGTCGAGTTCCGGATGTTGGGCTACATATTCTTGAAGCTGGGGCATTGAGAGTTCGGTGATGAAGTCATCTTCCTCATCTTTCAAGCCGGTATAGGGACTTAAGAAAATTAACTTATCCGCTTTGAGTGCCACAGCAGTAGATGCAGCTACATCCTCAAAGGCGAGATTAAATGCTTGACCAGTTGGCGAGAAACCCAAAGGCGAGAGCAGTACGATCTTATTGCTATCGAGCGAAAGTTTGATAGAGGTAGAGTCTACTTTACGCACCAAGCCAGTATGAATGTAATCAATCCCCTCAACTACACCGACAGGCATTGCAGTAATAAAGTTGCCCGAGATAACGGAGATTCGTGAGCCTGCCATCGGTGTGTTGGGCAAGCCCCGACTGAATGCTGCTTCGATATCGAGACGTAATTCACCAGCAGCTTCTTTGACACACTCTAGGGCAGCTGCATCGGTAATCCGGTAGCTGTGCATTGCGCTTTGACCAAATTGACTTTTAATATTGCGAAGCATGAGTTGCTCTTCAATTTGCGGGCGAATACCGTGTACCAAAACAATTCGCATGCCCATGGCATGCAACATGGCGATATCTTCAATCAGATTCTCAAGGCCGATCTCTTGGACTAGTTCGCCAGCAAAGGCGATAACAAAGGTCTTCTCACGGAAGCTATGGATATAGGGTGCAACATCACGCAGCCATCCTACAAATGGAAAGTTAGAGCTGGATTCTTCGGCATTTGAGCCGGGATTCGGTGCATTTGTTGGCATAGTGAGAAAATTATAGGGTGCAAGAGCCATTAAACCAACAAAAACCCAAAGCAAGCCCTGAGACTGTGCCTGCTTCCAACACCTCCCGACGGCTAGAGATTCGCTTTCCGGAGGAGTTGCCGGTATCTGGTCAACGTCAAATCATCAAAGATGCCTTGAGTTCTCATCAGGTTGTGATCGTCTGTGGTGAGACTGGTTCTGGTAAAACAACCCAATTACCCAAAATCTGTTTAGATCTGGGCAGGGGCACTATGAACGGTGGTCGCCTCATTGGGCACACACAACCTCGTCGCATTGCTGCTACAGCCACTGCAAAGCGTATCGCCCAGGAGTTGGGAACCCCAATTGGTCAAGACGTCGGCTACCAAGTGCGCTTTGCTGATAAGACCAGTCAGGGCGCTTCCATCAAGTTAATGACCGACGGCATCTTGCTAGCAGAAACGCAGCGAGACCCTCAGCTGCGTGCCTACGACACTCTCATTATCGATGAGGCTCATGAACGTAGCCTCAATATTGATTTTCTATTAGGCTATCTGCGGCAGTTGCTCCCCAAGCGCCCAGACCTCAAGTTGATCATTACTTCAGCGACTATTGATGCAAAGCGTTTTTCAGATCATTTCTCATTAAATGGCAAGTCTGCTCCGGTAATTGAGGTGAGTGGGCGACTTTTCCCGGTTGAGCAACGTTACGAACCACTAGAGCCTGATGTGAAGCCTGACGGAAAAAAAGAATCTAAAGAGGCCAAGGAGCTTTCGGACGCAGTAACAGAAGCAATTGCAAAAGTATGGCGTGAAGGCGTATCTGGTGCGGGCGATGTGCTGGTCTTCCTACCCGGTGAGCGGGAGATTCGGGATTGTGCTGAAACGCTCAGAAAAGACCATGTAATTCAGCAGCGTTTCCATCCGGAGATTTTGAGTCTTTTTGCTCGGCAATCGGTTGCAGAGCAAGAGCGTGTATTTAATCCTGGTAACGGTCGACGAATTATTTTGACGACTAACGTTGCCGAGACCTCATTAACAGTTCCCAATATTCGTTATGTGGTCGATAGCGGTTTGGCACGAGTCAAGCGTTATTCCTATCGCAATAAAGTAGAGCAACTGCAAATCGAGTCAATTTCACAGGCGGCAGCCAATCAGCGAGCAGGTCGTTGTGGTCGTGTGTCAGATGGTATTTGTATTCGTCTCTATAGCGAGCAAGATTATTTAAGTCGTCCCAAATTTACTGATCCAGAAATTTTGCGCAGCTCATTAGCGGCGGTCTTGCTTCGCATGAGCTCTCTACGTTTACCTCGTATACAAGAATTTCCATTTATTGATAAACCCTTGGGTCGCGCGATTGCCGACGGGGTACAGCTTCTAGATGAGTTGGGCGCCATCGTCTATGACGATGTCACCATCAATAACGATACAGATAGCAACAGCAGATTCAAGCTCACCTCTATTGGTAAGCAGTTAGCAGATCTGCCATTAGATCCTCGGATTGGTCGAATGCTATTAGCAGCTAAGGAGCACAACGCATTACGTGAGGTCACTATCATTGCCTCCGCTTTGGCTACACAAGATCCTCGTGATCGACCCATGGATCAAGCAGCTGCCGCTGACCAAGCGCATTTGCAGTTTGCTGATGAGCGTTCCGAGTTTCTGAGTTTCGTCAAATTGTGGGATTGGCATCAAGATGCCCTAAAGCACAAGCATAGCAATCGACAATTAGAGAATCTATGTCGTAGTAAGTTTTTGTCACCAAGACGTCTGCGTGAATGGCGCGATGTTCATGCTCAACTGCACACCATGTTGGCTGAAAAGGGTTGGAGAGAAAATCCATCTGCTGCTACTTACGAACAAGTTCATCTTTCACTATTAACTGGCCTCTTAGGTTATGTAGCTAAAAAAGAAGAGGATGAAAAATCTCAAGAGCGTGGTAGTAAGACGGGCAGCTATATGGGTGCTCGCGGTATTCGTCCCTTTATTTGGCCGGGTTCAACGATTGGCAAAAAAGCCGGCGCTTGGATTTTGGCTGGCGAACTGCAAGAAACTAATCGCATGTACGCTCGCACGATTGCCAAAATCGAGCCTGGGTGGGTTGAGAAGGTTGCAGCCCACCGTCTGATTAAATCTTTGAGTGAGCCATTCTGGGATAGCCGACAAGGAGAGGTCATGGCCTTTGAGCGCGGCACTCTATATGGCCTGCCAATTTATCACGGTCGTCGCGTGCGTTATGAGCCTCACAATCCAAAAGATGCTCGTAACTTGTTTATTACCCAGGCCTTAGTTCAAGAAGAGATGTTTGGCCGTATGGATAGCCCTGCATTAATGCGAGAGACCGAAGCCGATGCTAGAAAAAAATATCCTGGGACTTTTGAATTCTTTTGGCATAACCGCAGACTGATTAAGGAGATTGAAGCTTTAGAGCATCGCTCACGACGTCCCGATGTGTTGGTGGATGATGATCTCCTTTTTGCTTTTTATGATTCACGCATTCCTGAAGATGTTCTAAGTAGGGAAAGTATGAAAGCCTGGTTGCTAAAGACATTGGCAAACAAAGGCGTTGCCGAGGAGAGTCCTGACAGTCTTTTGCGCCTAGCTAAAGCAGATTTAATGCGCCACGAGGCTGCCGGCATTACGGTAGATCGCTATCCAAAAAAGATGATGGTTGGTGGTAGCGAACTGAGTTTGACTTATCATTTTGAGCCCGGCAGTCCCAAAGATGGAGTAACGCTGGTAGTGCCTTTAACTCTATTGAATCAGGTTGATGGTCGTCGATGTGATTGGTTGGTGCCAGGCATGTGTGAAGAAAAAATTGGGTTATTACTCAAATCACTTCCTCAGAAATTACGTCGCCACTGCCTCCCACTGCCCGAGTATGCAAAATCGTTTTTAGAGCGGATGTTATCAAGCAAGCAGTTTGGGGTAGGTGATTTTTTAGACACCCTCATTACCGATATTCGTAAAGAACGTGGCTTAGAAATTAAGCGTACTGATTTCAGGCCAGAATCCTTACCTTTACATTCTTCAATGAATTTTCGTCTGGTGGATGAGCACGGCCGCCAATTAGAGTTGGAACGTAATTTATCCCGATTGCGAGCTGAGTATGGAGAGACTGCTCGCACAGCCTTCCAGGCCATAGCGCAGCAAGCAGTTCATGATGAGCTCGGGAGTGCTACCCCAGTAAATAATTTAGCGCCTATTGGTAAAACCAATCAAAGCGCTAATGCATCTTTAGTAAAAACGGTCGAGCAGGGTGGTTATCGAAGCTGGGACTTTGGTGAACTGCCCGAGACTCTAGAAATTCAGAAAGGCAATCGCACTTTATTTGGCTATCCCGCCTTGGTCGATCGTACCGAAGCATGTGATCTTGAAGTGTTTGATGATTTATTGGAAGCTAGAAAACATCATTGGCAAGGATTGCGCAGATTATTCGCACTATCGAATAAAGACACACTCAAGGCACTACAAAAACAACTCCCTGGAATTCGGGAGCTTGGTTTGCTCTTTATTAATATTGGGTCTGTTGATAGCTTAATTGAGCAAATTCTGAATCTTGCATTAGAGCGGGCATTTATGAATGACCCACTACCAGTAAATGCCGAGCAATTTGCAGAGCGTTTGCAAGCAGGCAAGCCTCGTTTAGCTCTGATTGCACAGGAGATTTCAAAGCATGCCTTGGCGGCCTTGCAGGCTTATGCGGATCTTCAAAAGAAATTGTCTCAAGCCAAGGCTGCCTCAGCTACTGCTCATGTGGATATTCAGAATCAGGTCCAGGGGCTCATATTTCCTAAATTTGTTTCAGATACGCCATATAGCCAGTTAGTACATTTCCCTCGCTATCTCAAGGCTATTGCCATGCGCATTGATAAATTGCGTGCTAACCCTAGCCGTGATTCACAGTGCCAAAAAGATTGGGAGTCGGTTGCCAGACCATGGCAAAAACTCGTTCAGGCTGGCCATGGCTCTGCTGCATATACTACTAATGAAGATCAGGCTTTAGCGGACTTTCGTTGGCAACTCGAGGAATTGAGAGTGGCTCTATATGCCCAAGAGTTAAAGACCCCAAGCCCAATGTCCTTAAAGCGCCTAGAAAAGGTCTTGGCTAGCTTGCGTTAGGTCTTTTTTATAGATAGTGAAATAATGAGGTTAATGACCCCATTTTCTTTTTTAAAGATTCCTTTATGAGCGTTGTAGATCATTCACTTCACGCACACAAGCAGGGTGATGCTAAGCATACCCATAGCAAGGAAGTCTCTAACCAGAATCTCCTGCTGATTGCCTTGGTGCTTACACTGGGTTTTTCAGGAGTTGAGGGTGCTGCTGCTTACTTTGCAAATTCTTTAGCGCTAATATCGGATGCGGGTCATATGGTGACCGATGCTGCCGCACTGGGTTTAGCATTGCTAGCTCAAATCATTTCCCGTCGTCCACCATCAGCAAAACATTCGTTTGGATTCGGCAGAGCCGAGGCCTTAGCGGCTTTTGTCAATAGCATTGCAATGCTGGCATTAGTTGCATGGATTATGTTTGAGGCAGTGAGTCGATTCTATGACCCGCATAAAGTGGATGGCTTAACTGTCACGATAGTGGCTGCCATTGGTTTGGTAATGAATATTGTGGTGGCATGGGTGCTGTCGCGCGATAAAAAGAGTGTCAATACCCGCGCCGCCTTGGTTCATGTCATGGGTGACTTGCTGGGATCTATAGCTGCTCTGATTGCAGGTATTGTGATTCAGCTTACTGGATGGATGCCGATTGATGCCATCTTATCTATCTTGGTCTCTCTCTTAATCTTAAAATCTACCATTTCAATTTTGAAGGAGTCGTATCACTTCCTCATGGAAGGGGTGCCACTACATATCGACTATTTACAGGTCGGTCAAGATTTAAAAAAGGTGCCAGGTGTTTTGGCGGTGCATGATCTGCATGTTTGGGAGATGACGCCCAGCTTCCCAGCACTGATTGGCCATATTGAAATTGAGCGTATTGGCGAATGGCCTGAAATCATGGCGCGTATCAATCAGATGCTATTTGATAAACACGGAATTGATCATGTTACCTTGCAGCCAGAGGTTCCTGGCATAGCAGATGAGCATACGCATGACGCACACCTGAATAATGAGATTCAAAAGTCGAATGTCCTTCATCGTGGTGATACCTTCTTTGTGACTTGCACTAGTCCTGACGGTCCTCATCGCATAGCCTACCACGCCTGGGGTAATCCTAATAACTCGAAGGTATTAGTGTGTGTTCATGGACTGACGCGCAGGGGGAGTGATTTCAAAACCCTGGCTGAGGCAATGAATCAGGACTATTACGTTGTGTGTCCAGATGTAGTGGGACGAGGTGATTCTGATCGACTCAAGAACCCTATGCACTATGGCGTTCCTCAGTACGTTGCAGACATGGCGAGCTTGATTAAACAGCTTAACCTTACACAAGTGAATTGGTTTGGAACCTCTATGGGTGGTTTGATTGGCATGGTCTATGCCGCAATGCCCAAGAGTCCAATTCGCAGGATGTTAATTAATGATGTGGGTCCACGCATTGAGCCTGAAGCTATCAAGCGTTTAGGCTCATATGTTGGCCAGCCTTTTAGCTTTTCTAATCGTACCGATGCTTTGCAGCGCCTCAATGAGATCTGCACATCTTTTGGCAGTCACACTCCAGAAGAGTGGGAGATTTATAACGGCCCCATGCTCGTGCAAAAAGAGGGTCTTTGGGTAATGCATTACGACCCGGATATCTCTGTGCCGTTTGCATCGGTTAATCCAATTATGGCAAAGGCGGGAGAGATGGCGATGTGGCATGCCTTCAAGCAAATCCATATCCCGATGTTGATTGTGCGTGGCGGGGAATCCGATTTGCTTTCAGCAAAAACTGTAGCCGAGATGTGCAAAGTTAACCCCTACATTCGGAGTATTGAAATTCCAGAGGTTGGTCATGCACCTGCCTTTGTGAAATCAGAACAAGTGGCTTTAGCAAAAGAATTCTTTAGTTAAGGATTTCAGTCACCCATGTCAAATGCTTCTTCTGCATCTGAGAGCATCAAAATTATTGATGGCTGGTATGGTGAGCCTTCTGAAAATCATACCGCTGGCGTTCTCGGCATACTGAAGCTGCTTCACTTAGATGAGGCAACACTCACAGCTGCACATCATATTGCCCGCACTCACGGCAAAGAATCACTCACCAAACTCATTGGCGATGAGTCGGCGAGACTACTGATTGGTTACCGTGGCCTACGGCAAGCTCAAGCTAAGCTGGTTCGCAATGATGGCGGTCTGAGTATTTCTGGGCAAGAAGAAATGCTCAGAAAGATGCTGCTCGCTTTTGGAGATGACTTGCGCGTCGTTTTGATTTATCTTGCTTCGCGCTTACAAACGCTGCGTTGGATCAATCAAGAAAAAATCGAGATGCCAAAAGCTTGGGCACAAGAGATTCTCAATATTGATGCATCGCTTGCTAATCGCCTTGGTATTTGGCAAATGAAATGGGAGATGGAGGACTTGGCATTTCGAGTTCTCTCTCCAGAGATCTACCGCGACATCGCTAAGATGTTGGATGGCAAGCGTATTGAGCGTGAATCTTTTATTCATCAGATTGTGAGTAAGCTGAAAGAGGAATTAAATGCCACCCATATTGAAGGTGAGGTTCAAGGTCGCCCAAAGCACATCTACAGTATTTGGAAAAAGATGCAGGGTAAGTCAATCGACTTCGCCAATCTCTATGACGTCAGGGCGTTTAGAGTCCTAGTAGATGACGTTAAATCTTGTTACGCTATTTTAGGAATAGTGCATAACGTCTGGCAGCCTGTGCCACGTGAATTTGATGACTACATTGCCAGACCAAAACCAAACGGCTATCAATCTTTACATACTGTAGTAATGGATGAACATGGGACGGCATTTGAGATTCAGGTGCGTACTCATGAAATGCATCAACAGGCTGAGTATGGCTTAGCTGCGCACTGGCGTTACAAAGAGGGTGCTTATATTGGTACTGCAACTCCGCCTAGAAATAAATCCAATGACACAAATTCCAGTTATCAAACTGGTACCCATAGTGCGGCAGTTGCCTATGAGCGCCAAATTGCTTGGGCAAGGCAACTCATCTCCTGGAAAGAAGATGCTTGGGAGCAACTCAAGCACCATGAGATCGATGACCATATTTATGTACTCACTCCATTAGGAAAAGTCATTTCATTGGAGAAGGGTTCATCGCCCATCGACTTTGCATATGCAGTTCATACCGACCTGGGTCACCGTTGTCGTGGCGCTCGAGTAGATGGTGCGATGGTGCCTTTAGATACGCCATTGCAAAATGGCCAGACTATTGAAATCATTGCTGTAAAACATGGTGGTCCCTCACGCGATTGGATTAGTCCGAGTCGCAATTACTTGCGTTCACAGCGTGCTCGCACACGTGTACGCGCTTGGTTTAATGCTTTGGATGATGAAGAGGCGGGGTCTAAGTCCGCTGACACTAAGGTGGAACAAAAGACGGAGACGAAAGCAATTACTCCAGCCCCAGAAATTGTTCTTAAACAAAGCACTCGTAAGCAGGGTCAGGCAGGTGATGTTTTGGTAGTTGGGGTGGATTCCTTGATGACTCAGTTGGCGCGGTGTTGCCGGCCGGTACCACCCGATGCGATTGCAGGTTTTGTGACCCAAGGTCGTGGCGTATCCATTCATCGACGCTCATGCAAAACATTTAGAGGTTTATTGGAGCGAGCTCCCGAGCGCGTCATCCAAACCGCCTGGAATGATTCTGGGTCTGAAATAACTGCCGGAAATGATCCTAAGCGTGTATTTCCTGCGGATTTAGCCGTAACCGGGCTAGACCGCCCTGAGCTGATGCGCGAGCTGTTTGAGATTCTGACAAGGCAGGGTATCCATGTGATTGATCTTCGCAAATCTGCCAAGCGGGGTCTTGCGCAAATACTGTTGACGGTGGAGATTAAAGACTCGGAAGCCTTGAGACTTACCCAAAATGCCCTGGAAGAAGTCAAAGGGGTGACCCAAGTGCGCCGCCGGTGATAAACTCTATGGCTTATATAGGCTCGTAGCTCAGCTGGTTAGAGCACCACCTTGACATGGTGGGGGTCGTTGGTTCGAGTCCAATCGAGCCTACCAACGAATAATGACCCAAAAGTGCGCGGTTGCCCAAAAGCTCCCGCGCTTTCTTTTTGGTGGATGTTGTGCAGTAAATCAGTCTTTCGGCTGAATCTTAATAAGATGGAGCGGTCATGCTTGTAGTTACCCTGCCAGATGGATCTAAACGTGAGTTCGAAGCTCCCGTACGCGTTCTTGATGTTGCCCAAAGCATTGGAAGCGGCCTTGCCAAAGCTGCCCTCGGCGGCATTGTTGATGGGAAGATGGTTGATGCTAGCTTTGTGATCGACAAAGATAGTCAATTAGCCATCATCACGGACAAAAGCCCAGAAGCGCTGGAGATTGTGCGTCATTCCACTGCCCACTTATTGGCCTATGCCGTTAAAGAGTTATTCCCAGAGGCACAAGTCACGATTGGCCCAGTAATCGAAAACGGTTTTTATTACGACTTCTCATTTCATCGTGCGTTTACGCCTGAAGATTTGGTGACAATTGAGAAGAAAATGGCTGAGCTGGCTAAAAAAGATGAGCCAGTGATTCGTACAGTAATGCCGCGTGATGAAGCCGTGAAGTTCTTTAAAGATCAAGGCGAAAATTACAAAGCAGAGATTATTTTTAGCATCCCGCAGGGTGAAGATGTGTCTTTGTATGCTGAGGGCAAGTTTACTGACTTATGCCGCGGACCCCATGTGCCATCTACTGGCAAGCTCAAGGTCTTCAAGCTTCTGAGTGTTGCTGGTGCTTACTGGCGTGGCGATAGCAAGAATGAGATGCTGCAACGGATCTACGGCACGGCTTGGTTGAAAAAAGAAGATCAAGATGCGCATTTGCATATGCTCGAAGAAGCTGAGAAGCGTGACCACCGTCGCCTCGGTAAGTTCTTAGATTTATTTCACTTTCAAGCTGAAGCACCTGGTTTAATTTTCTGGCATCCAAAAGGCTGGTCTATTTGGCAAGAAGTTGAACAGTACATGCGCCGCGTTTATCAGCGCGAAGGCTACCAAGAGGTCAAGGCCCCGCAAATTTTGGATCGCGGCCTTTGGGAAAAGTCTGGCCACTGGGATAACTACAAGGAAAACATGTTTACAACGGAGTCGGAGAATCGTGCTTATGCATTAAAGCCGATGAACTGCCCGGGACATGTACAGATTTTTAATTCAGGATTACACAGCTATCGTGAATTGCCATTACGCTACGGCGAGTTTGGTCAGTGTCACCGTAACGAACCGTCTGGTGCATTGCATGGTTTGATGCGCGTCCGCGGTTTCACACAAGATGATGGTCATATTTTCTGTACTGAAGATCAAATTCAGTCTGAAGTAGCTGCATTCGATAAAGCGGTTCGTGAGGTTTACCAAGACTTTGGTTTTACTGAAGTCGCTGTAAAGCTCGCCTTGCGCCCAATAAAGCGCGTTGGTGATGATGCTATTTGGGATAAAGCGGAGGCTGCCTTACGTGGCGCCTTGACCGCTTCAGGCCAAGAATGGGAAGAATTGCCAGGTGAGGGTGCTTTTTATGGTCCGAAGATCGAATATCACCTCAAGGACTCCATCGGGCGTACTTGGCAGTGCGGCACGATTCAGGTGGATTTCTCAATGCCAGCCCGTTTAGGCGCTGAATATGTGACCGAAGAGAACACCCGTAAGGCCCCAGTGATGCTTCATAGGGCAATTGTGGGCTCTTTAGAGCGTTTTATCGGTATTTTGATCGAAAACCACGCTGGAAATATGCCAGTTTGGCTTGCTCCGACTCAGGCTGTAGTCCTCAATATCTCGGATAATTCTGCTGCATATGCTCAAAAAGTCCAGCAATCTCTGAAAAAACAAGGGTTTAGAGTCGAATCGGATTTGCGAAATGAGAAAATTACGTATAAAATACGCGAGCACGCATTACAGAAGCTCCCATTTTTGTTAGTTGTAGGGGACAAAGAAGCAGAAAGTAATTCGGTGGCCGTTCGTGCCCGTGGCGGAGTGGATTTAGGGGTAATGCCTCTTGATGCCTTCGTTGCCCGACTCCAGCAGGATATTTCTCAGAAAGTCGGACCCGAGCTTAGCTAGGGGTGGAATGGTTTTTATTGTTTTTTTAAAGGAATTAAGAAGATCGCTACTGATAAATCGCAGCGCATAAATCGGGAGATTACTGCTCCTGAAGTGCGTCTGATTGGACTGGATGGAGAACCCATCGGTGTAGTTAAGTTGAGTGAAGCCCTGGCTTTAGCAGAAGAGAAAGAGACCGATTTGGTTGAAATTGCTCCGACAGCTGTGCCACCTGTAGTCCGGATCATGGACTTCGGCAAATTCAAGTACCAAGAAGCCAAACGTTTGCATGAAGCTAAGCTCAAGCAAAAGGTGATTCAGGTGAAGGAAGTGAAGTTCCGTCCCGGCACAGATGATGGTGACTATGGTGTGAAGCTACGCAATCTAATCCGCTTTTTGGAAGATGGCGATAAGACAAAGATTACGCTGCGGTTTCGGGGTCGTGAAATGGCTCACCAAGAAATCGGAGTCAGAATGTTGGAACGTTTGAAGTCAGACCTGATTGAGCATGGTCAAGTAGAACAATTTCCAAAGATGGAAGGTCGCCAGATGGTGATGGTATTGGCCCCCATTCGTAAGGCTAAGTAATAAATCCAATCGCAAGATGGGGTTTGTTGTTTAAGTAGGGAGGAGTCCCTAAGAATTAATAAGGGCTCTGGTAGTTAGAAGTGCTTCTAGGTACAGGAAGCGTAACCGTCGGTTACCACCTATGTTGCACAAGTAATTGAAGGGGTGCTTTATGCCCAAGATGAAGAGTAAGAGTAGCGCCAAAAAGCGCTTCACGGTTCGCGCAGGCGGAACGATCAAACGAGGTCAGGCCTTCAAACGCCACATCCTCACCAAGAAGACCACAAAGAATAAGCGTCACCTACGTGGTACTACTGAAGTTGCGAAGGCAGACGTTAAGTCAATTCGCTCCATGCTTCCATACGCTTAACCTCAGACTAGATTAGGAGAATTTAAATGCCAAGAGTCAAACGTGGGGTTACAGCAAGAGCCCGTCATAAGAAAATCACCGATGCCGCAACAGGCTATCGTGGACGTCGTAAAAACGTATTCCGTATTGCTAAGCAAGCAGTTATGCGTGCTGGTCAATATGCATACCGCGACCGTCGTAATAAGAAACGTGTATTCCGCGCATTGTGGATTGCTCGTATCAACGCGGCAGTTCGTCAGCATGACATGACCTATAGCGTATTCATGAATGGTATGAAGAAAGCTGCGATCGAACTCGACCGCAAAGTGCTTTCTGATATGGCCATTGCTGACAAGGCGGCTTTCGCTGCTTTGGTTACTCGGATCAAATCCGTAGTAAGCGCTGCAGCTTAATTCTTAGTTCATAAAAAACTAAGCTGCAATGGTTTCTCTCGACCACATTGTCGAGGATGCTAAACGTGATTTCCTCGGAGCTGCCGATTCGGCAGCTCTTGAAGACGCGAAAGCCAAGTATCTCGGTAAGTCAGGTGTTCTCACTGAGCGTTTAAAAGCGCTTGGTGGAATGTCGCCTGATGAGCGTAAGAGTGCTGGCGCCCAGATTAATCAAATCAAAACCCAAGTAGAAGCTGCATTACAAGAGCGTCGCCAAGCATTGGCTGATGCCGTATTGCTGCAACGTCTTGCGGCGGAATCCATTGACGTTTCCTTGCCTGGCCGTGGCCAAGCAGTAGGTAGCCTACATCCAGTGATGCGTACCTGGGAACGTGTTGAAGAGATCTTCCGTTCCGTTGGTTTTGATGTAGCTGACGGCCCTGAAATTGAAACCGATTGGTTTAATTTCACCGCCTTAAATAGTCCTGAGAATCATCCTGCTCGTTCAATGCAGGATACCTTCTATATCGATGGCAAAGATTCCAGTGGAAAGCCTTTGCTATTGCGTACTCATACCAGCCCAATTCAGGTTCGTTATGCGAGTGAGCATGTCAAGAAATACGCCCATGCCGATGTGATGCCACCAATCAAGGTAATTGCCCCTGGCAGAACCTATCGCGTGGATAGCGATGCAACCCATTCGCCGATGTTTCATCAGGTTGAAGGTTTGTGGATTGCAGAAAGTGTTTCCTTTGCTGATTTAAAAGGTGTGTACACCGATTTCTTAAGAACTTTTTTCGAGACAAATGAACTGCAAGTTCGTTTCCGCCCATCGTATTTCCCATTCACTGAGCCTTCAGCTGAAATCGATATGGCCTTCGGTAGCGGCAAGTTAGCCGGCCGTTGGTTAGAGATTTCTGGAGCAGGGCAGGTTCATCCAAATGTATTGCGCAATATGGGTATTGATCCAGAACGCTATACCGGTTTTGCTTTTGGCTCTGGCTTAGAGCGTTTAACGATGTTACGTTACGGTGTTGATGATTTACGCCTTTTCTTTGAGAACGACCTCCGTTTCTTAGCGCAATTTCCGGCTTAACTCGCCAACCCTCTAATAGTAGATAGCGCATATGCAATTTTCTGAATCTTGGTTACGTCAATATGTAAACCCTTCGCTGGATAGCAGTGCATTAGGTCATGTCATGACGATGGCTGGCCTTGAGGTCGAAGAGCAGCGTTCAGTAGCCCCTGCATTCACGAAAATTGTAGTTGCTCAAATTCTTTCAGCTGAGCAGCATCCTGATGCAGACCGCTTGCGTGTTTGCAAAGTTGACGCAGGAACTGGCCAAGAATTACAAATAGTATGTGGTGCACCGAATGCGCGTGCTGGCATCAAAATCCCTTGCGCTATGGTTGGAGCAGAACTGCCGCCAGCAGAAGCCGGTGGCCAGCCTTTCATGATTAAGATTGGCAAGCTACGCGGCGTAGAAAGCCAAGGCATGTTGTGCTCTGGTCGCGAGCTGGGCTTGGGTGATGACCACGAAGGTATTTTGGAGTTGCCTGCAGATGCACCAGTGGGTGAGGATATTCGTAAATACTTAAACCTAGATGACCAGATCTTTGTTATCAAGTTAACACCCAATAAGGCTGATTGTTTATCTCTGATAGGTATGGCACGTGAAGTGTCGGCCATTACAGGTGCTGCCTTGTGTGCACCCAAGTGGACGCCAGTAAACGTCACTATTGCCGATAAGCTCAAAGTGACCGTTGAAAACACTGATCTTTGCGGACGTTTTGCTGGTCGCGTGATTCGTGGCGTTAATCCAAAATCTAAAACTCCGGATTGGATTGTGCAGCGTTTATCTCGTGCTGGTCAAAGGAGTATTTCTCCTTTAGTTGATTTGTCTAATTATGTGATGTTAGAAATGGGTCAGCCGACCCATGTATTTGATATAAATAAATTGACTGGTGACTTATCGGTTCGTTGGGCAAAGTCTGGTGAAAACCTTGAGTTATTGAATGGCCAGACAGTTGTTTTGCAAGGCCCAGATTCTGCAGGCAAGATTCAAGATGCTGGTGTGGTTGCCGATCAAAATGGTCCTGTAGCGTTAGCTGGGATTATGGGCGGCAATCATTGCGCCGTGACTGATGACACTAAAAATATTTATATTGAAGCCGCTTACTGGCAGCCTTCGGCTATTCAGGGTCGTGCTCGTCGTTTTAATTTCAGTACCGATGCGGCGCATCGCTTTGAGCGTGGTGTTGATCCGCAAAATACAGCTAACTGTCTGGAATATTTAACTGCTCTGATTGTTGAGGTATGTGGTGGTCAAGTTGGCCCAATGGATGATCAAGTATTGGCTATTCCTGAGCGCAAGCCAGTCAATATGCGTTTAGCTCGCGCTATGAAAGTCATCGGTATCCCACTCACCACTGAAATTGTTGCTGATGTGTTCAAGCGCCTTGGTTTTGAGTTCAAACAAGAAGCAGGTGATGTATTTGTGGTGACACCACCAAGCTATCGCTTTGATATTGAAATTGAAGAAGATTTAATCGAAGAAGTCGCACGCATGTACGGCTTTGAAAATATTCCTGATGTACCGCCAGTCTCCTCCTTAAAAATGAGCGCTAGGGCTGAGTCAAAGCGCGGGGTGCATTTATTGCGCCAGCGTTTAGCTCTACAAGGCTATCAAGAGGCGGTGAACTTTGGATTTACCGATCTTGAGAGTGAGCAGCGTTTAGCTGCAGCTACTGAAAAAGATCTTATTCCCGTACTTAACCCGATTGCCAATCAATATGGCGTCATGCGCAGCAATCTATGGGGTGGCTTACTGGGTACTCTCAAGTCAAATCTGAATCGTGGTGCTGGCCGTGTCCGCCTATTCGAGACGGGTCGTGTATTTAAGCGTGATGCTAGCGTGCAGGAAGAGGCTGGCAAAGTTGCAGGCTTTCATCAGCCGCAGCAGCTTGGTGGCTTGGCTTACGGCTCATTTGTAGCGGAGCAGTGGGCAAGTGCTGATCGTGCAGTCGATTTCTTTGACGTTAAGGGTGATTTGGAGCGTGTGCTCGATCCCTTACACTTCGAAACTGAGGCAGCCGTTCATCCAGCGCTCCATCCTGGCCGCAGTGCACAAATTCAGTTAATGACACCAACGGGCAAGCTCAATATTGGCTGGATTGGTGAATTACATCCGGGCTTGCAGCAAGCTTACGAGTTGCCACAAGCACCAGTGCTCTTTGAAATGGATTTAGAGGCTGTTCGCAATTTAGATATTCCGCAGCCAGAAGAGTTGAGTAAATTCCCTGCAGTGCAGCGTGATTTGGCGGTAGTGGTAAAGCAGAGCGTTTCCTCACAGACTTTGCTAGATGCAATGAATGCGAAGAAGCAAAACTTTGTTAAGGCAATTGAGCTCTTTGATGAGTTCAAGCCAAAAGCTGGCTCTAGCAGTATGGCTGATGATGAGAAGAGCTTGGCTTACCGTGTGACTTTGCTCAATCCACAGGAAACGCTACAGGATGCACAAATTGAAGCGGTAATGAATGCTTTATTAGCGACACTTGAAAAAAATTGCGCAGCCCGTCTGCGCTAGGTTTAATATTAGCAACAGATCTAGTAAGAAGAGACTTTCGCCATGAATGATTTAGTTAGCAACGATACCGTTACCAAGAATGAGCTCTCGGAAGCTCTCTTTGATCAAGTTGGCTTAAATAAGCGCGAAGCCAAGGATATGATTGACGCCTTCTTTGACCGTATTGGAAAATCTCTGGAGACGGGCGTTGAGGTTAAGATTTCTGGATTTGGTAATTTCCAGTTACGCAATAAATCTGCCCGTCCAGGCCGTAATCCAAAAACTGGGCAAATGATTCCAATTGCAGCCCGTCGCGTTGTGACATTTCATGCAAGTCAAAAGCTCAAGGACGTAGTTGAGTCTCATGCTCGAGAAAACAGCATTTGACGCTGGGTCGGTGCTGCTGAGTTCGCAGCTTCCCCCAATTCCTTCTAAGCGTTATTTCACTATCGGTGAGGTATCCGATCTTTGTGCCGTTCGTTCTCATGTATTGCGCTATTGGGAGCAAGAGTTCACCCAATTAAGTCCACAAAAGCGTCGCGGTAACCGTCGCTACTATCAGCACCATGAAGTTGTCTTAATTCGCAAGATTAGGACGCTCTTATATGAAGAGGGCTTCACGATCAGCGGCGCCCGCAATCGTCTTGATGAGGCTCGTGGTGAGCTTCGCTTGCGCGATGAGTTGCAAGCTGTCCTGCAAATTCTCTCTAAATAGTTACTGATACAATTTCTTTTCCCGTCGGGGCGTAGCGCAGCCTGGTAGCGTACATGCATGGGGTGCATGTGGTCGGAGGTTCAAATCCTCTCGCCCCGACCATTCAACTTCGCATCCTCTTCCTATGACATCAAACTCAAATAACACTACGTATTTTGGATTGACCATCCCGTTTTTAGCTCACTTAGGGGTTGTTCCTGAGTATGCCGAAGGGGGTAAGTCGCGCATTAGCCTGGTCATCAAACCAGAATTTGAGAATAGCTTTCAGATTGCTCATGGCGGTGTCGTCATGACCCTCCTAGACTTTGCGATGGGGGCAGCAGCTCGCAGTACCGTGAACCAACAACTTGGCGCTATGACCATTGACATGAACGTCAGCTTCCTGCGCCCAAGTATTGGCAAGATTGTGGTGGAGGGTAGTGTTCTGAAATTTGGTAAAACGATTCATTACTGTGAAGCGGTAGTTTTAAATGAGGCTGGTGAAATTACTGCTAAATCTAGTGGTACATTTATGCTGAGAAGATAATCTTAATTCATTTATTATAAATATAATATTTATAATGATTTTTTAATAATTCCAACATTAATACTAAAATCAATAACCTATACAGGTTTTATGGTTTATTTACTTAGATTTCTATCTAGTTAATATTAAGCGTATAATCTTAGACTTAGAAATAATTATCTTATGATTATCTCGTAACTAATATTCGGAGAAATTACTAAATGTCATCTTATAAAGAGCTTTTAGCCCAGCGCGAACAGTTAGATAAACAAATTAAAGAAGCAGTTTTACGTGAAAAGGCCGACGGCATTGCTAAAGCCAAGCTCATCATTGAGCAATATGATTTGACAGCTTCAGACTTATTTAGTCGTAAAGCTGGCGTTCGCAGTTCTGGCGCTAAGGTTGCCCCAAAGTACCGTAATCCCTCTACTGGTGATACCTGGACTGGTCGCGGTAAGGCGCCAAAATGGATTGAAGGTAGAGATCGCAGTAACTTCTTAATCTAAACCATTGATTTAAATAGAAATTTTATTTAAAAAAGCCGCTCATAGCAAGATTGAGCGGCTTTTATGTTTTTTGAACCTTGAGACTCTATGCACACTTTCTATTGAGCGCCTGAATAAATATAGGCTCTAAGAGTTCGTGGCGATTTTTATCTCCCACGGTGTTTTCAAGTTCAGGATTAGTAGCTGGATAGCCAATAATCAAAGGATTTTGGTCAATTAGGCCGTTTTCAAGCTCCTCTTGAAGTACTTCAGGGTAGCGTGACTTTACTCCAACCGTATTTTCATCAGCCAGGCTGATAACCCCAGGATGAAGGCGAATAAATCCCTCGTCTACCAAAATGGGAATGCGCTGCGTGTCCCTGTTTTTGCTCAAGTAATGGATTAGGTGTACCTGCTCAACTGGTGGAATCAGTGCATCTAGGAATATGAGGTCGGGGGAAATTGAAACGGCCTTCATCAGACCCTCAAGGCTATCAACAGATACTTCCATATCCACTTTTAGCTGCCAGCATTGTATAGATTCGATTAATTCATGGCTATTTTCAGCCCTTCTGAATATCCCCATGGCAATGCAGTTTTGGGTAGTTTTTTGGCGCATTGCTCTTTTGCGACGTGCTAACTGTTGATCTAAAGAGCTTGCCAAGATGCGCCGGTGACCACCACGCGTCTTCCAGGCGATTAATTCACCTAATTCAACCATTTTCTGGACCGTGCCAAGTGATACCTGCAGCACTTTTGCGCTTTGACGGGTGCTTAGATATTCCAATTCTGGGGTAATCGCTTTCATATGTCCCTAATCTCATTAATTTATTTGGAGATTTAGAGAATACGAATCAAGTCTGGGGGAATCTGTCAGGCATGGTTTAAATCAAAGTAGGAAAATTCTTATTCAGCCCTTAAACAGTGAGGATTGCATTGAAAGCCCCTTTAATAAGGGAAAGTCCTTTATGAATCAATGGGTAGTCGTGTTAAATTAGCGTGTAAGAGTATTCGCACAGATCAATTCGTAAAGCGGTTTAGCCGCAGAGCGAATGGTTTTAACCACAGTCTTTATTCGGGAAACCCGATGAAAGGTGAGCATCATGATGCAAGATCAAAGAGATAGCTCCTATCTCTTCGGTGGAAACGCCCCTTACGTAGAGGAACTCTACGAATCCTATTTGCACGATCCAGGCTCTGTAGCTGACCATTGGCGAGATTATTTTGATAATGTGAAGCAAGTCCCAGCAGTAGATGGCTCTTCTAGATCAGACGTTGCCCATGGACCTATCGTTGCTTCCTTTGCTGAGCGAGCTAAGCAAGGCCCTATCAGAACAGTTTCTGATTCGGCTGACTCTGAGATGGGGCGCAAACGCGTTGCCGTTCAGCAGTTAATCGCCGCATATCGTAACGTGGGTAATCGCTGGGCCGATATTGATCCCTTGAAGCGAATTGAGCGCAAGGATATTCCAGAGTTAGATCCTGCTTTTTATGGTTTCACTGACGGCGATATGGATATCGTCTTCAATACTAGTAACACTTTCTTTGGTCGTAACGAAATGACCTTGCGTGATTTACTGCAAGCATTGCGTCAAACTTACTGCGGCACCTTGGGTGCTGAGTACATGTTTATTGCTGACCAGACCATCAAGAAATGGTGGCAAGAAAAATTAGAGTCGATTCGTTCAACTCCTAGATTTAATATGGACGAGAAGCGCCATATTTTAGATCGCGTGACTTCAGCAGAGGGTTTGGAGCGTTATCTTCAAGCAAAGTATGTTGGTCAAAAGCGTTTCTCTCTTGAGGGTGGTGAGAGTTTTATCGCTTGTATGGACGAATTGATTCGTGAGTCCGGCTCTAAAGGCGTTCAAGAGATTGTGATTGGTATGGCCCATCGTGGCCGACTCAATGTGCTGGTGAACGTCTTAGGAAAAATGCCTTCAGATCTTTTTGCTGAGTTTGAGCACAAAGGTCCAGAAACATTGCCTGCGGGTGATGTGAAATATCACCAAGGTTTCTCGAGCGATATTTCTACTCCAGCCGGACCCGTTCATCTATCGCTTGCATTTAACCCCTCCCATTTAGAAATCGTGAACCCAGTAGTAGAAGGGTCTGCACGCGCTCGTATGGAGCGCCGTGGTGATATGGTGGGCGAGCAGGTATTGCCAGTATTAGTGCATGGAGATGCCGCTATTGCAGGTCAAGGCGTGATGCAAGAAACCTTAGCAATGGCAGAGGTGCGCGGTTACTACACTGGCGGCACGATTCATATCGTGATTAATAATCAGATTGGTTTCACTACATCCGATCCTCGTGATTTGCGTTCTAGCTTGTATTGCACAGACATCATGAAGGTGATTGATGCGCCTGTATTGCATGTGAATGGCGATGATCCTGAAGCGGTTGTTCTGGCTACCAAGCTAGCTGTTGAGTTCCGCACACAGTTCCACAAAGATGTTGCGATTGATATTGTTTGCTTCAGAAAGCTGGGTCATAACGAGCAAGATACCCCAGCAATGACGCAACCATTGATGTACAAAATCATCGCGGCTCATCCGGGTACACGCAAGTTGTATGCAGATAAATTAGAAGCTCAAGGTGTATTGCCTGCCGGCACCGGTGAATTAATGGTGAAAGAGTATCGTGCGGCCATGGATGCTGGTAAGCAGACTTCTGACCCTGTCCTTAGTAACTTCAAAGGTAAGTTTGCGGTTGACTGGTCTCCATTCCTCAATAAGCGTTGGACTGATGAAGCCGATACTGCCATCCCTTTGACCGAGTGGAAGCGATTAGCCGAGCGAGTGTCTACTGCTCGAGAGGGATTCAAGGTGCACCCACTGGTTGAAAAGGTCTTAAAAGATCGTGCCGCCATGGGCCGCGGAGAAACCAATGTTGATTGGGGCATGGGTGAGCATATGGCTTTCGCATCTCTAGTGGCGAGCGGTTATCCAGTTCGCTTATCAGGCGAGGATAGTGGCCGCGGCACCTTCACTCATCGTCATGCTGTTTTGCATAATCAAAACCGCGAAAAATGGGATACCGGGGTCTACATTCCCCTGCGCCATATCGCCAAAGATCAAGCTCCTTTTTTGGTAATTGATTCCATCCTCTCCGAAGAGGCTGTGCTTGGTTTTGAGTATGGTTACGCTGCAGCAGAGCCAAATACCCTAACTATTTGGGAGGCTCAGTTCGGCGACTTTGCAAATGGTGCTCAAGTGGTGATCGACCAATTTATCGCTTCAGGAGAAGTGAAGTGGGGTCGTGCAAACGGCTTGGTCATGATGTTACCTCACGGCTATGAGGGCCAAGGTCCCGAACACTCATCCGCACGTTTAGAGCGCTTCATGCAGTTATGTGCTGACACTAATATGCAAGTGATTCAGCCAACGACTGCATCGCAGATCTTCCACGTCTTGCGTCGCCAAATGATTCGTCAGTTCCGCAAGCCGCTGATCTTGATGACACCAAAATCATTGTTGCGTAATAAAGAAGCTGCTTCGCCATTGTCTGAGTTTACAAAGGGTGGTTTTCATACCATTCTTGGGGAGCGCGATGAGAGCATCGATGGCAAAAAGGTAACTCGATTAATCATGTGTTCTGGCAAAGTCTATTACGACTTAGCCAAAGCACGTACCGAGAAAAAACTAGAGGATGTAGCGATTATTCGTTTGGAGCAGCTCTATCCATTCCCGCACAAAGCGTTGACTGTTGAGTTAAAGAAATATCCAAACTTGGAAGAGGTGGTGTGGTGTCAAGACGAGCCACAAAACCAAGGCGCTTGGTTCTTTGTTCAGCACAATATCTTGGAGAATATGTCTGAGGGGATGAAGTTGTCCTATGCGGGCCGCCCAGCTTCTGCTTCACCAGCTTGTGGCTACGCTCACCTCCATCAAGAACAACAGAAGTCACTTCTGAATGCAGCATTCGCAAAACTAAAGGGTTATGTCATTACGAAGTAATCGTAGACCTCACTCACATATAAATACTAAACAGGATTAATCATGGCTATTTTTGAAGTTAAAGTTCCCCAGCTCTCAGAGTCAGTAGCAGAAGCTACTTTGTTGCAATGGAAAAAGACAGTTGGCGATGCTGTCGGTCAAGATGAGATTTTGATTGAAATTGAAACTGACAAAGTTGTGCTGGAAGTTCCTTCACCGTCTGCTGGTGTCATCACAGAAATCCTGATTGCTGATGGTGGCACAGTAATTGCTGAGCAGTTGATTGCGAAGATTGATAGCACCGCTGTTGCTGCTGCAGCTCCTGTGGCAGCTGCACCAGCACCTGCAGCCGCTCCAGCTGCTGCATCAGCTAAAGCTGCGCCCGCAGCAAAATCAAGTGGCGCTGCGGCTGCACCTTCTGCAGCAAAAATTTTGGCTGAGAACAATATGACCACAGGTCAAGTTACAGGCTCTGGTCGTGATGGTCGCGTGACAAAAGGTGATGCGCTCAATGCTGTTGCTGGAAGTGCAGCCCCTGCTGCATTACCTAGTACACCAATTCCGTCGGGCAACCGTCCAGAAGAGCGCGTGCCAATGAGCCGCTTGCGTGCCCGTATTGCTGAGCGTCTGCTGGAGTCTCAAGCAAACAACGCCATCTTGACTACCTTTAATGAAGTCAATATGGCCCCAGTAATTGCTATGCGTAATAAGTACAAAGATCAGTTTGAAAAAGTTCACGGTGTGAAGTTAGGCTTCATGTCCTTCTTCGTTAAAGCGGCTACCCATGCTTTGAAGAAGTTCCCATTATTGAACGCATCGGTTGATGGCAATGATATCGTGTATCACGGTTACTTTGACATTGGTATTGCAGTGAGCTCACCACGTGGTTTGGTGGTTCCCATTCTGCGTGATGTGGATCAAATGAATTTGGCTGACATCGAGAAAAAGATTGCGGAGTTTGGTATAAAAGCTCGCGAAGGTAAGTTGTCATTGGAAGATTTAACCGGCGGCACATTCTCCATCTCTAATGGCGGTGTGTTTGGTTCGATGCTGTCTACTCCAATTATTAATCCTCCGCAGTCTGCGATCTTGGGTATTCATGCAACTAAAGAGCGTGCAGTAGTTGAGAACGGCCAAATTGTGATTCGTCCGATTAACTACCTAGCTTTGTCATATGACCACCGCATTATTGACGGTCGTGAGGCAGTGCTTGGTTTAGTCGCTATGAAGGATGCATTGGAAGATCCTTCACGCCTTCTCCTTGACCTTTAAGAGAGAAGAGCATGAGCCAATCATTTGACGTAGTAGTAATCGGCGGTGGCCCTGGTGGCTATATCGCTGCGATTCGTGCGGCGCAACTCGGTTTTAAAGTTGCCTGCGCTGAATCAAATTCTTTTGACGATCCAAAGGGTGAAATACGCCTTGGCGGAACTTGCTTGAACGTCGGTTGCATTCCGTCTAAAGCTTTGCTGGCTTCTTCTGAAGAGTTTGAGAAGATTAGCCATCATGTAGCCGATCACGGTATTACCGTTGGATCGGTGAAGCTAGACTCCGGCAAGATGATCGCTCGTAAAGATGCAATTGTGACCAAGATGACTGCTGGTATTCAGTTCTTGTTTCGTAAAAATAAAATCACCTTGTTAAAAGGCCATGCGTCTTTTGAAGGTAAGGGTGCTGATGGTTATCAAGTCAAAATTGACGGTAAAGATAAAGAAGTAGTCACAGCTAAAAACGTGATCATTGCTACTGGATCTAAGGCACGTCATTTGCCAGGTATTCCTGTTGATAACGTTTTGATTAGCGATAACGAAGGTGGTCTCAAGTTTGATTCTATACCGAAGAAGCTTGGTGTCATTGGCGCTGGTGTAATCGGCCTAGAGCTCGGATCAGTTTGGCGCCGTGTTGGTTCTGATGTGACGATTCTGGAGGCGCTCCCTACTTTCTTGGGTGCCTGCGATCAAGGTATTGCAAAAGAGGCTCATAAGATCTTCACCAAGCAAGGTCTCAAAATCAATATGGGCGTCAAGATTGGTGAAGTGAAGGTAGATAAAAAAGGTGTTGTAGTGAACTACACCGATAGTGAAGGCAAGGCTCAAAAATTAGAGTGCGATCGTTTAATCGTTTCTGTTGGCCGGGTTCCTAATACGGACAAACTAGGTCTCGATAAGATCGGCCTAAAAGTGGATGAGCGTGGGTTTATTCCAGTTGATGACCATACTTGTGCAACAGCGGCCCCTGGCGTTTACGCTGTGGGTGACGTGGTACGCGGACCGATGTTGGCCCATAAGGCTGAAGATGAAGGTGTGCTCGTTGCTGAAACGATTGCCGGTCAAAAACCACATATTGATTACAACTGTATTCCTTGGGTGATCTACACCGATCCTGAAATTGCTTGGGTTGGTAGAACTGAAGAGCAGCTTAAACAGGCTGGTATTGCTTACAAAGCAGGTCAGTTCCCATTTGCAGCTAACGGCCGCGCCTTAGGCATGGATCGTGCCGATGGTTTCGTCAAGGTATTAGCAGATGAAAAAACAGATGAAATTTTAGGTGTTCACATCATTGGACCAAATGCTTCTGACTTAATTGCTGAGGCGGCCGTAGCAATGGAATTTAAAGCAGCAGCTGAAGATATTGCACGTATCTGTCATCCACATCCAAGTCTATCGGAAGTGGTTCGCGAGGCAGCATTGGCGACGGATAAACGTGCATTAAACATGTAATTGAAAGCATTAGAGTATTACCATCAAGAGTTAAAGGCGCGCGGGTATCAAAGCGATCCCGCGCAGCTTGCTGCTATTGAGCGCTTGCAGCGCTGCGAAGATGAGTGGGTTGCTTACAAAGAAATTCGCAACAGCGGTTTAAAAAAGAAACTCTTTAAACCAAAACTCCCTCGTGGCGTCTACTTATGGGGCGGAGTCGGTCGCGGCAAATCCTTTTTGATGGATATCTTTTTTGCTGCATCTCCCCTAGAGAAAAAGATCCGCATTCATTTTCATGAATTTATGCGAGAAGTGCATCGTGAACTTCATGAGCTCTCTGGTATGGCAGATCCACTGGATGAACTTGCCAAAAGAATTGCCAATAGATACCGGCTCATCTGTTTTGATGAGTTCCATATTAATGACATTGCCGATGCCATGATTTTGTATCGCTTGCTGAGCGCACTCTTTGAAGATCGCGTCCAGTTTGTGATGACCTCTAATTATCAGCCTGACCAGCTTTATCCCAACGGCTTACATCGTGATCGCTTGCTGCCAGCCATTAAGCTGTTGGAAGAGCAGCTCGATGTGATGAATGTTGATGATGGACATGACTATCGGCGTATACAAATGGCTCAAGTTCAGGCCTACCTCACTCCAGTGAACGCCGCAACTCATGCGATCTTGATGCAGATGTTTAAAGGCTTAATTGGCAATCAAAAAGAGACTGTCCGTCCGGTGTTACGCATTGAGTCCCGTGAGCTAAGGCCTTTGCATATGGCTGAAGGGGTAGTTTGGTTTGATTTTCAAACCCTATGCTGTGGTCCAAGGTCACAAAACGACTATTTGGAGATTGCCAAGCAGTTTCATACGGTAATCTTGTCTGGGGTGCCTTATATGCCCCCTAGAATGACTAATGAAGCCCGCCGCTTTATTTGGCTGATTGACGTCCTCTATGACCATAAAATCAAACTAATCATCTCTGCAGAGGTTCCGGCGGTCGATTTATACACTGAGGGCCAGATTACCAGTGAGTTCTCCAGAACGGTTTCTCGTTTAATTGAGATGCAGTCTCGTGATTACCTGGATGCACCTCGCCGGGTAATTGATACCAGCTTGACCTAAAATAGGGTCATGACTAGCAATTCCAGCCTAAACGCAGATTTACACTGCCATTCCGTTGTTTCTGATGGAACGCTCACGCCTGAGCAGTTGGCTGAACGTGCCTATGCTAACGGCGTACGTTTATGGGCATTGACCGATCACGATGAGCTTGGTGGCCAAGCGAGGGCGCAGATTGCTGCAAGCACACTGGGTATGGACTATCTACCTGGGGTCGAGATTTCAGTAACTTGGATGGGGCAAACCATCCATATCGTTGGCTTAGGAATTGACGCTGCCCATGCAGGAATTCTAGAGGGCTTGCGCCGCACTCGTGAAGGTCGCGGTAATCGCGCAAAGCAGATGGCTGAACAATTATTGAAAGCTGGGATACCTGGCGCCTATGAAGGCGCATTACATTTTGCTGGCAACCAAGAGCTGATTTCTCGCACACACTTCGCGCGCTTTCTGGTGGAGCAGGGTATTTGCAAAGATACTGACCAGGTCTTTAAAAGATATCTGGTTGAAGACAAGCCGGGTTACGTACCGCATCTCTGGGCAACACTAGATGATGCGGTCGCCTGGATTAAAGGGGCGGGGGGTGCTGCTGTGATTGCCCATCCTGGTCGTTACAAGCTGAGTGCTATGCAGATGGATGAACTCTACAAGCATTTTAAAGAAATCGGTGGCATGGCTATCGAGGTCATTACTGGCAGTCATAGTCCGAATCAATATCAAACCTATGGCAAGATTGCTCAGCATTATGGATTTTTAGCTTCTCGTGGATCCGATTTTCATGACCCAGAGGAAAGTTATATTGACCTTGGCACCTTGCCTCATTTGCCAGATCATTTGACTCCAGTATGGTCGCTGTTTCATTAAGCGGCCTCACACTCAACCTATTTAATTACCCTTAAAGAATAAAGATCAAGATGTTTGCAGAACGCGTTCTCTCTGGCATGCGACCAACTGGTAGCTTGCACCTCGGCCATTACCATGGTGTTTTAAAGAACTGGGTTCGCTTGCAATCTGAGTATCCCTGCTACTTTTTTGTCGCAGACTGGCACGCCTTAACGACTCACTATGAAACTCCAGATGTGATCGAGAAATCGGTATGGGATATGGTGATTGACTGGTTGGCATGCGGTGTTGATCCAAACCAAGCGACTTTATTTATTCAGAGCAAAGTGCCTGAGCATGCAGAGCTATTTCTATTGTTGGCGATGGGTACTCCTTTGGGTTGGTTAGAGCGCGTGCCAACGTATAAAGATCAAATCGAAAAACTCAAAGAGAAAGATTTGCAGACTTACGGTTTCTTGGGTTACCCCTTGCTGCAAGCTGCTGATATTTTGATGTACCGCGCTCAGTTTGTGCCGGTGGGCGAAGATCAAGTGCCGCACGTGGAGATGACTCGTGAAGTAGCGCGTCGTTTTAACTATCTCTATGGACGCGAGCCTGGCTTTGAAGAGAAAGCCTTGGAGGCAGTTAAAAAATTGGGTAGTAAGCGCGCCAAAATGTATGCTGAATTGCGTATCGCTTTTCAGGAGCGGGGTGATGAAGAGGCTCTAGAGCAAGCTCAAGCACTATTACAAGAAGCGCAAAGTTTGTCGATGGCTGATCGCGAAAGACTGTTTGGTTTCTTAGAGGGAGCACGCAAAATTATTCTGCCAGAGCCACAAGCTTTGTTAACTACGGCATCCCGCATGCCGGGTATTGATGGGCAGAAGATGTCCAAGTCTTACGGTAATACGATTAGCATTCGCGAAAAACCTGAAGAAGTGATTCGCTCAATTCGCACTATGCCAACTGATCCTGCCAGGGTGCGTAGAACTGATCCAGGTGATCCTGCGCGTTGTCCTGTGTGGCAACTTCATACGGTGTATTCGAGCGAAGATACTAAAACTTGGGTTCAAAAAGAATGTCAATCTGCGGGTATAGGCTGCTTAGAGTGCAAGCAACCTGTAATTGATTCCATTCTTGCTGAACAGCAGCCCATGTTTGAGCGTGCCCAGAAATACTTAGATGATCCAAGCTTATTGCGCTCCATCATTGCTGATGGTTCCGATAAAGCGCGTAAGGTTGCTCAAGAAACCATGCGCGAGGTCCGAGAGTCTATGGGCTTGGCTTACGACTGAGGCAATCTTGACTGCAATACATGATGCAATTTCAAATGCTTCGCCTTGGGTGAAGCGTTTTGCTGCAGCAATTCCAACTGATGGGGTAGTTCTTGACCTGGCCTGTGGCTCCGGTCGGCATACTAGCTTGTTAGCTTCTTTAGGCCATCGTATTCTGGCGGTTGATCAAGATATTTCGGCTATTGAGCCCCTGAAAAGTGATGTTGTCCAAACCCAAAAACTCGATCTAGAAGGTTTAGATTGGCCTTTAGTAGGCCAGCGGTTTTCAGGAATTGTGGTGACAAACTATCTTTATCGACCATTTTTAGAAGAATTGCCAAAAATGCTATCTGAAGGTGGCGCTCTCATCTACGAGACCTTTGCTGAGGGGAATGCGGTATTCGGTAAACCTTCAAACCCCAATTTCTTGCTAAATCCAGGGGAATTGCTGGCTTTGGCACAGCGTTCAGGTCTGAAAGTGATTGCCTACGAGGATATTTACCTCGATCAACCTAAACCAGCCATGGTTCAGCGGATTTGTGCCGTAAAAGGGCATTTAAAAGGGTGCATTCCGTTACAATTTGATGGTTAACATTCAGAAAAATCAGACACATTCAGTGACTAATACAACTCAATCCAAAGTCAGTAAAAAGCCTATTGCAGGCAGTATGCCTGCCATTGTGACGCCGATGTTCGAGGATGGAAGCCTGGATTTTCCGGCTTTACGTTCCTTGCTCGATTGGCATGTTGCCGAAGGTTCTGATGGCATTGTTATTGTTGGTACCAGCGGAGAGTCTCCCACGGTATCTGTAGAAGAGCATTGTGAGCTGATTAAGGTGACAGTAGATCATGTTGCTGGGCGTATCCCAGTGATCGCTGGTACTGGTGGCAATTCCACTACTGAGGCAATTGAGTTAACGAACTTTGCCAAGTCGGTTGGTGCTGATGCCAGCCTGCAGGTGGTGCCTTATTACAACAAGCCAACTCAAGAGGGTATGTATGCCCACTTTAAGAAGATTGCAGAGTCAGTTGATCTGCCTGTAATTCTGTATAACGTTCCCGGTAGAACCGTAGCTGATCTTGCCGGTGAGACCACTGTTCGCCTAGCAGGAGTTCCAGGCATTATCGGTATCAAAGATGCCACCGGAAGTATTGAGCGCGGCACTGTGTTGCTAGCCGATCTTCAGCGTGCTGGGCATCAAGATTTTTCCGTATTTTCTGGTGATGATCTTAGTGCAGCAATGCTGATGCTCATGGGCGGCAAGGGTAATATTTCTGTAACGGCTAATATTGCCCCTCGCTTAATGCATGAGCTCTGTCAGGCTGCAATGTCCGATGATGTCGTCAAGACGCGTGCGATTCAATATCAATTACTGGCTGTGCATAAAGCTATGTTTACTGAGGCAAATCCGATTCCTGTGAAATGGGCCCTGCATCAAATGGGTAAAGTAAGCCCAGGTATTCGATTACCTTTAACCCCTTTGAGCGTTGCCTTGCGCGAACCTTTGAAGACTGCATTAAAACAGGCTGGCTTACTATGATGAATTCGATGCAACTCCTGCGCCAACACTGTGCAACTCTACTAATGCTCTCTTTAGTAAGCATTGTTTTGCTTGGCTGTAAATCCGTAACAACGAATGACACGGTTGACTACAAATCTGCTGGTGCTGTGCGTGGGCCTAATTTATCTTATCCGCCTGATCTGATTACCGCTCAAGCTGATCGTCGTTACATTGTTCAGGATGGTTCTGCCACCATGTCTGAGTACAACGCTGCGGTAAAAAAATCGGTACAGACCCGCAAGAACGTCATGACTGGTATTCCGGGTATGCGTATTGCTCGTGATGGTGAGCGTCGTTGGTTGGTTGTAGAAAAGCCAGCACCAGAGCTCTATCCGCAAATTAAAGATTTCTGGCAAGAGAATGGCTTCCTATTGGTGATTGACTCACCCTCTACCGGCATCATGGAAACCGACTGGGCCGAGAACCGCGCTAAGATCGCACAAGACTTTATTCGCTCTGCAATCGGCGGTGCATTAGATTCTCTCTACGATACTGGTGAGCGCGATAAATACAAGACTCGTCTTGAAGCCAGCAAGCCTAGCGAAACAGAAATTTATATTACTCAACGTGGTGCCATTGAAAAATGTACAACAGATGGTACTGGTGCTTGTATATCGACTATATGGACTGCACGCCCAAATGATCCTGAACTTGAAGCAGCATTTTTGGCTCGTTTGATGGAGCGCTTGGGTATGACCCAAGAAATGGCGAAGGCTCAGGTTGCAGCACCACTGGGTCCAAAGACACCTAAGGCGAAATTAGTTCAAGAGGGCGTAAATACCGCCCATATTGAGATGGCAGCCGGCTTTGATCGCGTATGGCGTGACACTGGACTTGCCTTGGATCGTTCGAACTTTACCGTTGAAGATCGCAATCGTGCGAATGGCGTTTACTACGTACGTTATGTGAATCCTAAAGATTTGGGCGATACCAAAGGATTTTTCACTAACTTGTTTAGTAGCAAAGACGACTCAAGCTTGAAGGCTAAGAAATACCTCGTGGTGGTTAAATCGACCGGTGATAATTCGTCAAGTGTGTACGTTCAGAACGCAGATGGTAAGCCTGAAAATACTCCTGCTGGATTACAACTCTTAACGCTGCTGACGGAGCAAATGGCTAGATAGGTATTGAAGCTAAGAAAACTGAGTTAATAAAAAAGCCGCTTCTCAGCGGCTTTTTTTCTTCAAGAAGAAGATTACTTCTTAGCGTCAGCAGCAGGTGCAGCAGGAGCAGCAGCAGGAGCAGCTGGAGCAGCAGCAGGAGCGTCAGCAGCTGGAGCGGCAGCAGGAGCAGCAGGAGCGGCTTCAACAGGTTTTGCTTCTTCTTTTTTACCGCAAGCGGCCAAAGCGATTGCCAACATTGCTACGAGTGCTAGGGACTTCTTCATTTGTGATTTCCTCTTAAAAAATATCATTAATAACCGGTTATTAATACTTGGAAGATACAGGGTTAGACCCTAAGTACTTTCCTGTATGCATTATAGCCATCTACTAATTGAGCCTTAAAAAAGCAGCCATCCGGCTTCAAAAGCCTCAAAAAGGCTGTTATTTAACCCAATTTTTCCTAATGATCCCTTGAACTGTTTGCTACTTGCCAGTGAGCGCCAAGCCACTTGAACAGAGGCGGGTTGACCGTTGGTCATTTCTTCGCCATTGCAGTAAATTCTTGTGCCCAAAGCGAGAAGCCTTGTATAGGGGTGTGCTTTTAAAGATTGCTTGGTAAGTTGGCGTCCAAATTGTTCGGGGGAGAGTTTATTGGCCATGCCATCAAAGTAGGCCTGTGGTTTTGGTTCGCTAAGATAAGCGGCGATACCAGGGAGAAATGTTTCTACGCGATCGAGTTGCAAACTTTTTAATTTTTGCGCTACTTGCATAATGATTTCTGCTGGTAGTTGCTCTGCACAATCGGTTGCCGTTTGCTTGGGATCTGCAAAGTGCTTATTGAGTTCAGGAATATCTTCCAGTGATTCAGCTAAACGCCAGAGGCCCTCTTGCAAGATTTCTTTATAGCTTTGCGATCTAAAGCCAACTGACCAAGTTTGGCAGCCTGCATCTAAAGCAATGCCATCATGAGCAACATGGGGTGGCAGGTAAAGCATATCGCCTGGCTCCAGATCCCACTCCTGCTCCTCTCTAAAGTCCTGCAGAATTTTCATAGGTAGATTTGGATTCAGGGTTAAATCCTTTTGCTCAGAAATACGCCAACGTCTACGTCCTGACATCTGAATTAAAAAGACATCATAAGAATCAAAGTGGGGGCCTACGCCGCCGCCAGGACCGGCGATACTAATCATCAAATCATCTAGGCGCGCATCCGGAATAAAGCGAAACCAGGAAAGTACTTTTGCAGCTGCAGGGTGTTTGGTCTCCATGCCTTGAAGGAGTAGCGTCCAATCAGACTTCTCAATGGAGGGAATCAATTTCTTTTTAAATGGACCGTTTGTAAAAGTCCAAGGCTTTGCCTTAATTAATCTAGACTCCACCGCATCATCAGCCGCTATTTTGAACAATTCTTCAGGTGATATCGCGCTACCCAAGGGGTCACCTATTTGTTTGGCAAGCTCAAAGGCGGGGATAGCACCTCGCACTAGCAGCGGCTTCTTTTGCCAATAGAATTTCATGAACTGCTGAGGGCTATTGCCCCCCAGAAGAGCCCAGGGGCGATCCAGCGGGAGGTTTTGGGGTGCCTGTGGTGGATCGTAGGCCTTGCTCAAGTAAAATGCTGTCATATCAGTAAGAAGCTGTTTAAAACACAATGTTGAATGAATTACGCATGAAGATCGAAAAAAATACCGTTGTATCCCTGCGCTACAAATTAACTGATGCGCAAAATAATATTATCGAGGAACCTGACTCTCCGATGGTATACCTGCATGGTGGATATGAGGGCACTTTTCCTAAAATTGAAACTTTATTGGACGGTCAGGATGTGGGCTATGAGGCCAGCATTCAGCTTGAACCTAGCGAGGCCTTTGGAGAGTATGACCCCGAGTTACTCAAGATTGAGCCACGCGCACGCTTTCCTGAGCCTTTGGAAGTCGGTATGCAGTTTGAGGGTGTTCCTGATGAAGAAGGAGAAGACTCTGATGAAGAAGATGAAGACCCCTTGATCTACACCGTTACTGATGTGGCTGATAGCCAAGTCGTTTTAGATGGGAATCATCCACTCGCTGGTATGGCTTTACGCTTTTGGGTTCATGTGGAAGATATCCGAACTGCTACGGATGAAGAGATCGAAAATCAACAGCCTGAGGGCGGTGAAGCATTTACCTTTGGAATGCCTGATGATTCAGATGACAGCGAGGATGACCCTGCTGGCCGAATCTCTCCCCCTGGCAGCCCATCACCAACTCTGCACTAAAACCAGAGGCTACTCTTTAAGCCACTCTTTTAGAGCTCCAAGATCACGCTTGGTATCACTAGCTTCATCGCTCAGTGTTGAGGGCGAATTACTCAACTTTGCCAGCGCTTTTTCAAGTGCAGCGATTTTGGCTTCTTGTTCCAAGGTGGCATCAATTAAACCTTTTAGTGCCATCGAAACTGGATCATCTACGTTTGGTGTGACGCCATAGGCTGAGAAATATTCTTTAGCCTTACTGTCTGGCGAGCTGGCCTGAGGCAAATCAGGATGCAAGATGCGCGCAGGAATTCCTACGGCAGTTGCACCAGCCGGGATTTCTTTAAGCACAACCGCATTAGATCCAACGCGAGCGCCATCACCTACGGTAAAGCCCCCAAGAACTTTAGCTCCTGCACTGATGACTACGCCTTTGCCTAGTGTGGGATGACGCTTTACACCTTTATATAGAGAGGTCCCGCCCAAGGTAACGCCTTGATAGATGGTGCAGTCATCACCAATTTCAGTAGTCTCTCCAATCACAATGCCAAGACCATGATCTAAAAATACCCTGCGACCGATCTTGGCCCCAGGATGAATTTCAATACCGGTAATGAAACGGGCCAGCATCGATAGCAGGCGCGCAATCCACTTCAAACCCAAGTTCCATAGACCATGTGATGCCCGGTGTATCCAAACAGCATGTAAGCCTGGGTAGCAGGTAATGACCTCAAGGCGATTTCTTGCGGCAGGGTCACGAACAATAATGGAGTCGACTTGGTCGAAGAGCGAATTAAACATCAGTTGATTTTAACGGGTAAAGTCCAATCTATTTTTTCAGGAGCATCTGCTTAGCGATACCCCGGAGCAGGTCGATTTCTTCCTTATGGAGACGTGTTCTGGCAAACAGCGCTTGTAAGCGGGGCATGAGCTTCTTGGGGTTGGCGGGATCAAGGTAGCCAATGGCTTCAAGCCCCTCGCGCCAGTGCTCCAGCATGGCAGCTACAGCTGCAGGATCCGCATAATCTACCGGCTCAGTCGAGCCTAAGGGCGCAAGCTCTAAATCCTCCGCTAGAGATTCTCTAAGGGTGAAGGCGCAAACCATGATGGCTTGGGCTAGGTTTAGTGAGGGGTAGACTGGGTTCGCATCAAGCCATACACGATGCGTGCACAGTGAGAGGTGGTGGTTATCTAGCCCAGTGCGCTCTGGCCCAAAGAGGAGGGCAACTTGCTGATTACCTGCGATAGCTGCCTTAACTAATGGGCGAGCGTCTTGCCAATTTAATGCTGGTGGTCCGAATTCGCGATCACGACTCGTGAGCCCTAAAACAAGAGTGCAACCCTGAACAGCTGACTCCAAAGACGAAGTTTCTTGGCTTGATTCCAGGACATCCACCGCACCGCTAGCAAGAGCAATGGCCTCAGGTGTCTGGGCAACTTCTGCAATCTTCGGTGCAATCAGGTGCAGATCACTAAACCCCATGGTTTTTAGTGCACGAGCTGCCGACCCCACGTTTCCTGGGTGGCTGGTTTCGACTAAAACCCAGCGGAGTAACTGTGCTTGTGAGGCATTCATATCAAAGAGAATTCTCTGGTGGCTTGGGAGTTCAATGTAGCAATCGTTTAGAATCAGAGTGTTAGCTCCTTATTGTCCCGCAGTTTGCAATCTGGTGAGCTTGTTCTTATTTAATTTGTCCATCAATACTATGCATCCCATGTTAAATGTGGCCGTTAAGGCTGCCCGTCGTGCCGGAACCGTGATTAATAGAGCCTCTCTAAATCTAGAGCGACTTCAGGTTGACCGCAAACAACATAATGATTTCGTAACTGAGGTGGACAGACAGGCTGAAGCGGCCATTATTGAAACGCTCAGCGAGGCCTATCCTTCGCACGGATTCTTAGCCGAGGAAACTGGTGCCCAAAACACCGATGCTGAAAACGTTTGGATCATTGATCCGCTCGATGGCACAACCAACTTTATTCATGGCTTTCCGCAATACGCAGTTTCTATCGCACTGTCTGTAAATGGGGTAACCCAACAAGCAGTGGTGTATGACCCAACTCGTGATGAGTTATTCACTGCTACGCGTGGTGCAGGTGCTTATTTAGATCGTCGGCGTTTACGCGTTGCCTCGCAAGATCGTTTAGCCAATTCCCTATTGGGCACTGGTTTTCCTTATCGCGAAGATCAGGACTTAGAAAAATATTTAAAAATCTTTGCAGATATGTCCCGCCAGTGTGCTGGTCTGCGTCGTCCTGGTGCTGCATCTCTTGATCTAGCTTATGTTGCTGCTGGTCGTTACGATGGATTTTTTGAGAGCGATCTCAAGCCATGGGATATGGCCGCAGGTGCTTTATTGATTACTGAGTCTGGTGGACTTGTCGGCAACTACCGCGGTGAAGAAGGCTTCCTGCAAAGTGGTGAAGTGATGTGCGCAAATCCCCGCATTTTTGCTCAGATGGTGCAGTGCTTATCCAAATATTCCACCTGTTAATTTGGTGGCAGTATTAAGTTTTAATCAGGTCGGCGTAACTTACGCCGTCTTGATTAATGAGTAGGGCGCTTGCGCGTGGTCGCCCACTCTCGGGATGATCTAAATCCCAGTCTGATAGGACCCAGCGTTGCCATTCCTGATCTTGTAGATGCTCTTGATGGTGTTTTGGCAGGTGGGTGTGACCATGTATCAATTGATTGCCGGACTGATCTCTGAGCACTGCTGCGCAGGCATCTAAAGTGACGTTTGTTTTAGCTTGCGTACCCTCGGCTGAAGATTGCATTGATCGTTGATATTGCACACCACTATTGCTGCGCAGGTGATTGGCAATCGAGCGGCGCCAACTCAAAGGTAATCTCAAGAATAGTTTTTGGATCCAGGGTTTACGAACCCAGCTACGGAAAACTTGGTAACCAATATCTGCCGTGCAAAGTGAGTCACCGTGACAGAGAACATATTCAGAGCCTGCAATATTGATCTTGCTAGGATCAGACAAGAGGGTCATGCCGGTTTTACTTAAAAAATGCTTGCCAACTAAAAAGTCCCTATTACCGTGAAGATAATAGGTTTTTACTTTGGTGGATAGTGTTGCAAGCGCTTTTTTTATCTCTTGTTGAAAAGGTGAATACAGAGTGGCATCATCCCCAACCCAATACTCAAATAGGTCGCCCAAGATCAATACAGCCTCTACCTTGGGGGCATCTTTTTCGCAAAAATCAAAGAAGCGTTGCGCCGTCAAGGGCATTGACGGTGTGAGATGTAAATCAGAAATGAGCAGCGCGCTCGCGTATTGCGGAATCATTCCTCGAGAACGCTTGCCTTTTCAAGGACGATATCTTCTGCAGGAACATCTTGATGAAAGCCGGCATTACCTGTTTTGACTTTACGAATGGCGTCAACCACATCAAGGCCATCGGTAACTTTGCCAAAAACAGCATAACCCCAACCTTGAGCATTAGGAGCTGTGTGGTTTAAGAAGTCATTGTCATTGACGTTAATAAAAAATTGTGCTGTCGCAGAGTGCGGGTCGCTTGTGCGGGCCATGGCTACTGTGCCACGGTCGTTCTTGAGGCCATTGTTAGCTTCATTCTCAATTTGTTCACCAGATTTTTTTTCTTTCAGGCCAGTAGTCATGCCGCCACCTTGAACCATAAAGTTATCAATCACGCGATGGAAAATCGTGCCATCGTAGTGACCACTTTCGACGTACTGCACAAAATTAGCAACGGTCTTTGGTGCTTTAGCAGCATCTAGCGTGAGGGTGATATCACCCTTATTGGTTTTGAGCAGAACTTTGGTCATGATGAATTCACTTTCTATGTGTTAGTGGATAAAAATACTAGAAAAATTATTTTGGAGCGGGTGCCATTGGTGCAGTCAGCTTTTTAGGTGGTTTCAGTATCTCCATCAATGCTTTTGCACGATTGGTATATTGACGCTGATTTAGGGCTGCATCCTTTGCGGCATTGTCATAGGCCTGGGTAGCAAGACGAATATAGACCTCGCCTAAGTTAGCAGAGGCAACTGTATAGCTCGGGCGCAATTTTAAGGCGAGCTCTAAATAGTCTCTTGCTTCAATCCAATTACCTTGATTCGCTGCTAGTGCAGCCAAGTTGTTGTAAGGCTCTGGTAGCTCCGGAAATTGCTGGGTAATTTCAACCAAGGTCTTTTTGGCTTCTGCCCACTGGCGCATTTCAATCTGCATACGCGCTTTGACGTAACGTAATTGAACATTGCCTGGTGTTTTCTTGAGCTGCTTATTAATGCTATCGATGGCTTCAGGATATTTTTTGGCTTTGACCAACTTTTCAATATCAGACGGAACTCCATTTTTAGTTACAGGATCAGGCTCAATAATTAAAAAGGATAAAAACGGAACAGCAACAGAATCTGATAGTTCAGCATTAAATTGATCGTAGCTAGCCTCATTGCCAGCTAGTCTTGGGGGGTCATTCGGGCCATAAGATCCTAGATAGGGTGCTTGTGTACCTTGAGTACCAGCGGGGGCGCTATTAAGTGCCTTAATTTCAGCCTCTGCTAACTGTTGCCCAGGGGTGCTGCAGCCCACAAGGAGTAAAACAGCAAAAATGGCGTACAAGCGACCTAGCTGGGCTGGACGTAGTGAAATATGGTTAGCTGACATAGGATTTGGAGTGAAAAACGGGCTCATTCGATATACTCAGCGCTCAGTCTAACAAATTGGCGCTACTTGCCCACCTTTATAGCCCCTATGCTGCAAATCTATAACACCCTCAGTCGTTCTAAGCAGGCCTTTAAACCCATTGAGCCGGGCAAGGTGAAGATGTATGTCTGCGGAATGACGGTTTATGACTTTTGCCACATTGGTCATGCCCGAGTGATGATTGTTTTTGACATGGTAGTGCGCTGGCTGCGTGCGTGTGGCTATGAGGTTGTTTATGTACGCAATATTACCGACATTGATGACAAGATCATCAATCGAGCGATTGAAAATGGTGAGCCTATTTCCGCTTTGACACAGCGTTTTATTGACGCGATGCATGCCGACTCAAATGAATTGGGCTTGATGCACCCCGATCATGAGCCTCGTGCCACTGATTACATCGGGCAAATGCAGGGCATTATTGGCCGCTTGATTGAAAAGGAATTAGCCTATCAAGGTGAAGATGGCGATGTCAATTTCGCCGTTCGCTTGTTTCCAGAATACGGTCGTCTTTCCGGCAAATCCCTAGATGAATTAAATGCCGGTGAGCGTGTCGCTGTTGGCGGCGGTAAACGGGATCCTTTGGATTTTGTTCTATGGAAGAGCGCTAAACCAGAAGAGCCTGCAGATACGCGTTGGAAATCTCCCTGGGGTGAAGGTCGCCCTGGATGGCATATTGAATGCTCTGCCATGTCATGCGACTTATTAGGTGAACATTTTGATATTCATGGTGGTGGTGCAGATTTGCAGTTTCCGCATCATGAGAATGAGATTGCCCAGAGCGAAGGAGCTCTTTACGGTCAAGATCACCAGGCTAGCGATGCGCCTTTTGTAAATTACTGGATGCATAACGGGCATATTCGGGTAAATGAAGAAAAGATGTCCAAGTCACTGGGTAATTTTTTCCTCATTCGCGATGTCTTGAAGAGTTTTGATCCTGAGGTCTTGCGTTTCTTTATGCTGCGTGCCCACTATCGCAGCCCAATTAACTATAGTGATGCACAGCTTGAAGAGGCTCGTGCTGGACTGGTTCGTCTTTATACGGCTTTAGCGCAAGTGCCCTTAAGCGATAAACCTGTAGACCCCAATTCAGTATGGTCTCAGCGCTTTACTGATGCGATGAATGATGACTTTAATACACCAGAGGCAATCGCAGCCCTGTTTGATTTAGCCACCGAAGTGAACCGTACGCAGGGCGAAGAAAAAGTGCAGTTAGCTCAGACGCTTAAGGAGTTGGCTAAAACTCTCAATTTCTTGCAACGTGACCCAATCGTATTTTTACAAGAAGGATCCCGAGGGGGCAATGCAAGCTTATCTGCTACTGCTATTGAAGAGCAGATTGCGGCACGAGTCGCTGCAAAGCTAGCTAAAGATTTTGCTAAAGCTGATTTAATTCGCAAGACTTTATTAGATCAAGGCGTAGTATTGGAAGATAAGCCCGGTGGTATTACCGAATGGCGAAAAAGTTAATTGAAGAATATTTATTTTGAGTAAAGTTGCACAGCAAGTCCTCATTGAAGAAATTGCTCCCGATTATTGGGAGGAAGCTTGTGCAGAGCTGATGAAGCACGATCGCATTTTAAAAAAACTGATTCCAAAATATGGCGCAGGTTTTTTGCGGACACGTGGTGATGCATTTACTACTCTAGCAAGATCGATCGTTGGCCAGCAAATTTCGGTTGCTGCAGCTCAGTCTGTTTGGTCTAAGGTTTTGCTAGCATCTAAAAATAAAGTAATTCCTAAAAATATTCTGACCCTAAGCGTTGATGATTTGCGTGCAGCAGGATTATCGGGTCGCAAGGTGGAATACATCCGTGATTTGGCTGAACACTTTGATTCTGGTCGTTTACATGCCAATCAGTGGAAGGGCATGGAAGATGAGGCCATCATCAAAGAATTGTGTGGGATTCGGGGAATTGGCCGCTGGACAGCTGAAATGTTCCTGATTTTCAATATGAGTAGGCCCAATATTCTCCCTTTAGACGATGCCGGACTGATTAAGGCTATTTCCGTCAATTATTTCAGTGGTGAGCCTGTGAGCAGGCATGAAGCCCGTGAAGTGGCTGCAAATTGGGCCCCTTGGCGAACGGTAGCCACTTGGTATATGTGGAGAAGTATCGACCCCAAGCCAGTTGAATATTAAAATCAGACTATGAAAACGACTTTCCTGGATTTTGAGCAGTCAATCGCTGAACTAGAGTCAAAGATTGAAGAGCTGCAATTTGTGCAAGATGAATCATCGGTAGATATTTCTGATGAGATCAAAACGCTGACTGAAAAAAGTCAGCAACTTACCAAAGATGTCTATGCCAATTTAAGCCCATGGCAAGTTTCTCAAGTGGCGCGTCATCCTCAACGTCCTTACACCTTAGATTACGTTGCTGCCTTATTCACCGATTTTCATGAGCTGCATGGTGATCGTAATTTTGCAGACGACCAATCCATTATTACTGGCTTAGCTCGTTTTCAGAATCAGCCCTGCATGGTCATTGGCCACCAAAAAGGCCGCGATACAAAAGAGCGTGCCTTAAGAAACTTTGGTATGAGTCGCCCTGAGGGTTATCGAAAAGCAAAGCGCGTTATGCGCTTAGCAGAAAAATTTAAATTACCGGTGTTTACCTTTGTCGATACGCCGGGCGCATTTCCGGGGATTGATGCAGAAGAGCGTAACCAATCAGAAGCCATTGGTCACAACCTGTATGTTCAAGCAGAACTAGAAGTGCCGATCATCGCCACTATTATTGGTGAGGGTGGTTCCGGTGGTGCATTGGCAATTGCAATGGGTGATGTTGTGTTGATGTTGCAAAACTCAACTTACTCGGTAATTTCACCCGAAGGATGTGCATCTATTCTTTGGAAGACTGCGGATAAAGCACCTGAAGCTGCTGAGCAATTAGGCTTGACTGCACAACGTTTAAAAGCGATTGGCTTGATCGATAAGATTGTTGCTGAGCCTACTGGCGGCGCACATCGTGATTACGATACGATGATGAACAATATGCGCAAAGCTTTGGCTGAGTCACTCAAGACTTTCGATGGAATGAAGGTGGATGCGCTGCTAGAGCGTCGCCATGAACGCTTGATGAGCTATGGCAAGTTCAGGGAAATCGAAGCCAAGTCTTAAGGCGGCTTCACCAGCGGCCAAACGAATTGGGCTTGCCTTAAGCGGTGGGCTCGATTCCGTTGTGTTACTTGATACTGTTTGTAAGGCAGTCAAAGCAAATGCCAATGACTCAACTGAGGTTTGGGTATTTCACATTCACCATGGCTTACAAAAGCCTGCTGATCAATGGCTAGAGTTTTGTGAAAAGTTAGCCAAAAAATACCAAGTGCATTTTGATTTCCGTCTTCTGCACTTTGCTGATCTATCTCAGGGCAATATTGAAGCCCGAGCAAGGGCGGAGCGCTACGATGCCTTGACTGATTTATGTCTAGAGCATGGCATTGAAGATTTGCTGCTTGCGCACCATCAAAACGACCAAGCTGAAACTGTGCTTTTGCAACTCTTACGTGGCTCTGGCGTAGCCGGTCTGTCTGGCATGCCACTTCATCGTGCCAACGCAATCCAGGGAGACCCAATTACTCTGTGGCGCCCATTGCTAAATCAAAGCAGGGTAGATTTAGAGGCCTATGCCAAAGAGCACAAGCTCAAATGGGTGGAAGATCCTAGCAATCAAAATACACGCTATCGTCGTAATGCTATTCGTAAAGATATTATTCCGAGGCTGGAGAAAATTCAGCCTGGCGCAATTGCCAACTTAGCTCGCAGCGCTACTTTACTAGCTCAATCCCAAGTCTTACTCGATCGCCTAGCTAAGCAAGATGGAAAAGATATTCTTGAAGGTTATAAGCTAAAGCTAGGGCCTCTTTTAGCGCTTGCCAAGACAGATCAACCCGCCGCCAATAATTTGATACGTTACTGGTTGAAGTTAAATGATCTATCTATGCCATCCCAGGAGCGTCTTGAGTCTTGGTGGAAAGACCTGAAAGCTGTAAAACCAGGCTCGAACTTGGAGTGGCAGCATGATGAGGCGAGTATTTATTTGTGGCGCAGCGTTTTGCAGGTTACTTATCGTAAGGCAGGGCGGTGGGCTTTCCAAAATGTGACTGTACGAAGTAGGTCGCTTGGTTTGCCTGCTGATTGGGTCAATACAGCTCAAGAGCAAGGCTTGATTGAGGAAAGACTGCGCCAGGGGGCAGAAAAGATTCAAATCAAACCCAATTCTCCACGCAAAACGCTCAAGAACCTCTTTCAAGAATCAGATACGCCACCTTGGGAGCGACAGGCGCCACTCCTATATATCAACGACCAACTCGTTGCCGTTGCTGGGGTAGGGACGAGCTACCCGCATTTAGTCTCATCAGGAAAAAGAGTTTTGCCCTCTTGGGAGTTGCTCTAACTTAGTAAAGCCCGCCAGATTCTTTTTGGTGACGAATGGCATTGATGAGAATCATATTTTTTGATTCTTCGAAACTATATAGGGCGACATAGCCACTCTTTCCCCGTGAAATTACCAGCTCCCTCAGGTGGGTATCGCAAAGGCGTCCTACTAGAGGATGTTTCGCTGGGATTTGAATCGCTTCTTCAATGAGCTCGATAGTGCGAAGAGCAGCATTTTTATCATTTTCAATTAGGAAGTCAGTAAGCCTTTCTAAATCTTCAAGTGCTTGCGGTGCAAAAACAATTCTTAACAATTACTAACCTTTAATGTAGCTTTTTTCCCAGCGATTCGGGCTTTCATAGCCTCGAAAACTTTATCTGATTCGAAGACCTTACCATTCTTCATAACCCCTTCGCGAGCAATGCTGGCTTGCTGAATGAAGTTTCTGCGTATTTCTGCATTGATGCTGGCTTGCTTGATTGCTTCCACCATAAATGCATGGGGAGTCATCCCCAGTTCTTTAGCTGCATTCGCAGCTTGCAGCTTAATTTCTTCTGTAAGCTTTAGAGAGGTTGTGGTGACAATGCTCATAATCGGTCTCCTGGTGTTACTTAGGTAACACCAAATCGTATAGTCAGATTGATCTACTGTCAATCACCTTAGTTTTGGGCGATAAAAACCCTGTAAAATAAGCCCCTTTTAGACCCTAGGGAATGTAATTCCCTGTAAATAGAAAATACAACGGTTTTTATGGCTCTTATCGTTCATAAGTATGGTGGCACCTCAATGGGCTCGGTTGAGCGCATTCAGAATGTCGCTAAACGCGTTGCCAAGTGGATGCGTGCAGGTCACCAGGTGGTTGTGGTGCCTTCAGCGATGTCCGGCGAAACCAATCGTTTGCTTGGCTTGGCAAAAGATATCAATCCTGATGCCAATCCTCGCGAACTCGATCAAATTGCCTCTACAGGTGAGCAAGTCAGCTCTGGCTTATTAGCCCTGGCATTGTTGCGTGAGGGCGTTGATGCAGTGAGCTATGCAGGTTGGCAGGTAACCGTCCATACAGACTCCTCATTTACTAAAGCGCGCATCAAGAGTATTGATGACAAAAAAATCCTGGCTGATCTCAATGCAGGGCGTGCGGTAGTAGTAACAGGTTTTCAGGGTGTTGATCCCAATGGCAATATCACTACCTTAGGTCGCGGTGGTTCTGATACATCTGCTGTTGCCATGGCTGCAGCATTGAGAGCGGATGAGTGCTTGATCTATACCGACGTAGATGGTGTCTACACGACAGATCCGCGTGTTTGTGAAGATGCGCGTCGCTTGGATAAAATTACTTTTGAAGAGATGCTAGAGATGGCAAGTCTAGGGTCAAAGGTATTGCAGATTCGTTCAGTGGAGTTTGCTGGTAAGTACAAAGTTAAAACCCGTGTTCTGTCATCACTGACAGATCCGTTGATGCCTTTAGACCAAGAGATGAAGTCGGGCACCTTGATTACATTTGAAGAGGACAGCACTATGGAAGCCGCAGTTATTTCCGGCATCGCCTTTGCGCGTGATGAAGCAAAAATTACCGTTCTGGGAGTTCCTGATCGCCCAGGTATCGCCTATCAAATCTTGGGTCCGATTGCGGATGCCAATATTGATGTGGACATGATTATTCAGAATCAATCATTTGAGGGTAAGACAGACTTTACTTTTACAGTGCCACGCGCTGATTACCAAAAAGCATTGGACTTGCTCAAGAAGAATGTGCAGGCCCATATTGAAGCAAAAGAAATTAATGGCGATCCCAAGGTCTCTAAAGTATCTGTAGTTGGTGTCGGCATGCGCTCCCATGTAGGTGTTGCAAGCAAAATGTTCCGCACATTGTCGGAAGAGGGTATCAATATCCTCATGATTTCTACTAGCGAAATCAAGATTTCAGTAGTGATCGACGAGAAGTACATGGAGCTGGCTGTGCGTGCTCTGCATAAGGTATTTGAGTTAGACCAGAAGTAAAAGAAACCTCTGGGTAGCGGTTATCCGTTACACTATGGTTCGTTGTACTAGTATGAAATACGGAGACGTGGCCGAGCTGGTCGAAGGCACTCCCCTGCTAAGGGAGCATCGGGGCTAAAACTCTGATCGGAGGTTCGAATCCTCTCGTCTCCGCCAAGTGCTATAGAAGAGCCCCTACCACGGGGCTCTATTTTTTTGCCCTATGACATTGAATACAGGGTTTAGTCAAGAGAGGCGCCCGATGCTTTAACGATCTTCGCCCAGCGTGTAATGTCTTCTTGAAGCTGTTTAGCAAATTCTGCTGGAGTCATGTTTGCAAGCTCTACTCCAGTGGCCTGCAGTTTTTCTCTCAACTCGGGATTGGTCAGGGTTAACTGCATCTCCTTTTGCAATTTATCGATGACTGGCTTAGGCGTGCCTTTAGGTGCGAATAAACCTATCCAAAGAGTTCCAGAAAAGCCTGGAATCTTTTCTGATATGGATGGGACCTCGGGCAGTAGGGGGGAGCGCCTTGAAGAGCTCACACCCAGGGCAACTAATTTTTGAGTATTAATGTATTGCAAAACGGATGGCAAGCTAGCAAAAGCAATTTGAATTTGCCCACCCAAGAGATCATTGAGTGCGGGTGCAACTCCTTTATAGGGAATATGTTGCAACGATATCCCATAGCTTTGATTAAGCATTTCACCTAAGAGGTGATTTAGCGTCCCATTACCAGCTGATGCAAATTGGTAAGTCTCCGGGGGCTTTGATTTAACTAACTTTAAAAAATCATCTAGATTCTTGGCCGGAAAATTAGCATTTACAACTAGAACATTTGGAACTGATCCAACCATGGCCAGGGGAATAAAGTCATTGACTGGATCAAAACCTGGATTCTTATAGAGGGCGGGATTAATAGCTTGAGCACTACTAATTGTCATTAAAAGTGTGTGACCGTCCTTCGGGGCATTGGCAACAAACTGAGTGCCAATATTGCCGCCAGCACCCGGTTTATTCTCGACAACCACGGAGGCTTTGATTTGCTCTCCGAGCCGCTGTGCAACTACTCGACCCACAATGTCATTTGTTCCACCTGGTGCTTGGGGAACAATAATGGTGATTGGTTTATACGGATAGGCAGTTGCTAAACTACAAAACAAGCAGAAACAAGTCAGGAGTCCTAATTGCAGGAAGCGGTTCATTAGAGTCTCTTTAATTTGGAGTAAGGTTAAAAAATACCTCAATATGATCCAGTAGGGAAATGGGTGCTGACCCTTAGTTTTGTTAGGTATATTTACCGGTAATGCCCCCATCCACTACCAGTTCTGTTCCGGTAATGTAGGCTGCTGCATCTGATACCAGGAAGGCGCAGGCATGAGCCACATCCCATGCTGTTCCTGATCTACCCATAGGAACTTGCTTATCCCTAGCGGCACGAGCCTCATCTAGACTATTTTCAGAGAAAATCTTTGCTACCGTGTTGGCAATGCGTGGGGTATCGATTAAACCGGGCACCACTGTATTGGCACGAATGCCTTGGCTTGCGTATTGTTGGGCAATCATCCGAATAAATTGGGTGTTGGCTGCCTTAGTGACGCTATAGGCCAAATGCGGGTAGCCTAAATAGCGCATACCCGCTACCGATGAAATAGCGATGATATTTCCTGTGCCTCTGGATGCCATCTCAGGCAAAACCTCCTGGGCTGCCAGCAAGAGGCTACGAACATTCACTTTATGAATGCGATCAAAATCTTCGGCACTCGTTTCCATAGGGCCACCAACTTTACCGATGCCCACGTTGTGATGCAAAACATCGATAGGGCCAAATTGATTACGAGCCTCAAAGAAGAGTCGCTTCACTTCATCTTCTTCAGAAACATCTCCAATAAAAGTCTTTGCAATACCACCTTCCTGCACAATAATCTTCGTGGTTTCTTCTGCGGAGGCCGCATCTCGATCAACTACGCAGACATTGGCGCCCAGTCTGGCGTAAGTGACACAAGATGCTCTACCAATACTCCAGCCCGGTCCAGCCGAGCCGCCGCCAGAGACTAAAATAGTGCGACCAGTTAGATCGGTTGGTAAGCCGGGAGGATGTGAAGTTGAGTTCATTTATTGATGTAGTCCTACAGTCATGCCACCACAAACATACACTACTTGGCCGGTAGTAAATCCAGCGCGTTGATCTAGTAGTGAAGCAACGATATGTGCTACTTCTTCTGGTTGACCAATGCGACCCAAGGGTATGCTATCAAGAATACGTTGTGTAGCAGGTGTACCTAGAGGGTTTGCACTCTGAAAGAGCTCTGTTGCAATAGGGCCAGGTCCAATAGCGTTCACAGTGATGCCATCAGCCGCAAGCTCTAAGGCCAATGTACGCGTTAGTCCTAGTAAGCCTGCTTTAGAAGTGGCATACGCAATACGCTCTTCTTTACCCAAAGCGGCGCGACTAGAGATATTCACAATCCGTCCAAAGTGAGCTGCTTGCATGGTGGGGAGAAGTTCCTGTACACAAATAATGACTGCGGCAACATTCACATTCATCACTGCATAAAAATCTTCAATGCTGGTTTTTTCTATTGTGGCAGGGCGCACAATACCCGCATTATTGACTAAGCGGGTAATGGGATACTTTGATATCGCCTTTATTAGCGTACTTCGCAATGCAGTTTCATTTGATACATCGACCTCATAGAAACTCTCATGAGGTGAACTTTCTTGAGGGGCTATTTTGTCAAAGTTAATGACGTGCATCCCATCGGCAATCAAACGCTCAGCAATTGCTCGCCCGATACCGCGGCTAGCACCTGTAATCAATACGCATTCTCTCGCTAATTGAGTTTGAGTACCCATGCTTAGCCAATCTTATTGGCGCCATCCACAAAGGGAATGGCATGTTCAACGGTATCCCAAATAAAACGGCCAGAGGGACTTTGTTGCTCTTCAACAATATGGGCTACCAAACCTGCTGAGCGTGAGATAACAGCAAAGCCACGCATGACTGCAGTCGGAATGCCGATCTCACCCAGCAGTGCAGCTACTGCACCAGTAGCATTGATCGTAATCGGGCGACCAGCTACCGTATCAACGGCTTTCGATAGAATTTCCAGTGCTCGGATCTTATCGCCCTTGAGGTCTGGTTCAGCCCGACCCATTTCTAATAGTTTGTATGCTCGTGGGTCTACTGGTTTATGAAGGTGATGCCCAAATCCCGGAACTGCTGCCTTGATTACTTTGTAATGTTGCGCTATCTCGAGCGCTTCTGCCTCAGGATTACTCGCCGCTGTAATGCGATCTAATAAGCCGGAACAATTTTCCATGGTGCCAATGAAAGAACTACCAACAGCCAGCAAGCCAGCTGATACGGCTCCTTGAAGATTTTCTGGTGCACTCATGTAAATCAATCGCGTTGCAATGGCACTGGGTGTGAGGCCATGTTCCATGAGAACAATGAGTACAACGTCTGTGATTCGGATATCTACAGGTCGTGGAGTTCTTCCTAAGATTTGCATCAACATCACTTCGGTAAACGTTTTTTTACCCATCAAGTCTTCGACAAGGTCTGCATCGCGATAGTGCAGACTGGTAAGAGTATGGGTGCACAAACTAGTTACTGGCGTTTTGTTGGATGAATTAGTCATGATGGCTTAATTAAGAATGTGTTGAAGGGTTAAGAATATTTTGGAGGACGGCGCTCTTGAGTAATTTGCCCACATTAGAGCGAGGCAAACTCTCATAAAAGTGGATACGTTTTGGTGTCTGAACCGGCCCCAAGAGTTCGCGCACAAAAGAAATGAGGGCTGCCTCATCAACCTGTTGGCCGGGGCGAAGTTGTACTGCTGCTTGCACGCTTTCTCCCCACTTATCATCTGGAACGCCAAAGACCAGACATTCGTGAACGGAGGGGTGTTGAGTTAAAGCATTTTCAACATCTACTGGATACACATTAAATCCTCCGGTAATCACGATATCCTTGAGGCGGTCTTTTAGATAGAGGTAACCACGCTGATCAATCAAACCGCGATCTCCAGTGTGCAGCCAGCCATTAATGATCGTTTCCGCAGTTTTTTCTGGCATACGCCAGTAGCCTGTCATGAGAAGATCACCGCGTACCACTACCTCACCAATTTCGCCTGTTGGTAGGAAACTTCCATCAGGCGCCATGATTGCGACATCACTAAACCAGGTAGCGCAACCAACTGCAGCCCAATTTTGAGGATCTTCAAAATCCTCCGGTTTCATAATGGTTAATATTTGAGGGGCCTCAGTTTGACCATAAGTAGTGCAAAGTACGGGACCAAAAAATTCACGGACAATACGCACTTTTTCAGCGGGCATTGGTGCGCCACCATATATCAGTCTGCGTAGCTTGGGAAAATCCTTGCGCGAGGCATTGGGTAATGCCATCAACATGTATAGCATTGTTGGTGGCATAAAGGAGGCAGTGCCACCACGCTCTCTAAAGGCTGTGCGAACAACTTCAGCACCAGCCCCATCTAGGATGACATGGCATCCGCCTTGCGCTAGGATGGGCAAAATATAAGTTGATGTGCCATGAGTAATTGGCGCAGCGACAATATAGCGCTCATGTTCATCAAAGCCCCACGACTGAATCTGGTTAGTTATATTAGCCAGCCAGGCGCGATAGGGTTGCATCACTCCTTTTGGAGCGCCCGTAGTACCGCCAGTAAATTTGATCGCTTGAGTGGCATCTAAAGGCAGGTCAAATGATGGGAGTGAGGCGCCATCGTAACCTTGGATCAGACTACCCATTGTTTTGCTTGATGTTTGCCCATCATCCATGCTGGTTAGGATAAAAATACCTGGGGCATCGGTTAACAATTCACCTAAGGCTTGATCATGAATGATGAGGCTTGGTTCTGTGATGTCGATGATGCGTCGTATTTCAGGTCGAGTACTTTTAGGGTTGAGCGGAACCCATACTTTGCCAGAGGCAAGTACCGCCAATAGGGCGATGATGTGCTCCGCGCTATTGCCTGAGCAAATTGCCACGCGGCTTTGAAGATGAGGGTCCAATGCAACAAGGGCGCTAGCAAGCGCCTTCACTTTGGAGGCTAACTCTTCATAGCTAATCGGGCCAGTAGGGGTGTCAATGGCTGTGCGCTTTGGCCAGCGCAAAGATGCTCGCCAAAAGAAGTCGATTGGAAACATGCGGGGACTTCCTTCTTTCTGGTGTGTTTTATTCGGCTTTTGCGCCAGATGCTTTAACTACTTCACGCCAGCGTTTTACCTCAGCTGTTGCGAAGTCACGCATTTTCTCTGGCGAGCCAGGTTCAGGTGTAGCTCCCAACTCTTGCAGACGTTGACGCACATCTGGCGCAGTGAGGGCTTTATTTAGTGCTGCATTAAGCTTTTCAATGATCGGCTTCGGGGTTCCAGCAGGAGCAGCCAAGGCAAACCATGACTGCACGTCAAAATTGGGGTAACCAGACTCGGCAAGTGTAGGTACTTCGGGCAGCAATGGTGATCGTTGCGCACTGGTAATGCCAACTGCACGCAGCTTTCCACTTTGAATATGAGGCATTGCAGAAGGGGCGTTATCAAACATAGAATCTACCTGACCTCCTAGTAAATCTGTGACGGCAGGAGCGCTCCCCTTGTAAGGGATATGGAGCATTTGGATTTTCGATTGCATCTTAAACATTTCGCCGGAGAGATGAATAGATGAGCCGCTACCGGAGGAAGCAAAAGTCACGCCATCTTTTGATTCTTTGGCGTAGCGCACATAGTCCGCAACTGTTTTGATTGGAAGATTTGGATTGACTACCAAAATATTGGGGATCTTGGCAATCATGCCAATCGGATCTAAATCTTTGAGTGCGTCGTACCCAAGTTTTGGATAAAGCGACATATTGATGGTGTTGGCAATTGAGAAGGCATAAAGGGTATAACCATCAGCTGGTGACCGTGCAACGATTTCTGCGCCGACATTGCTATTGGCGCCAGGCTTGTTTTCAATAATCACTGTCTGACCCAAGGTAATGCCCATTTTTACTGCAACTAAACGTGCCAATATGTCTGTAGCCCCTCCAGCAGAGTAGCCAACAATGATCTTGATGGGCTTATCAGGCCAACTTGCGTTCGTTTGAGCGTTTGCTACTCCTACCGCACAACAGGCTAGGACAGTGATTAATACAAGTAAGCCTCTACGCTTCTCAAAAGATAAGGACATTACGCTTCTCCTAAATTCAGTTTTCAACACATCCCAGATTCATATCTGGACATGATTCATTTATAACACCGCTAGTTGTTTAGAGTCTTAAAGCTTGCCTCGGCGAACGCGGCCATATTGACTAATTTTTCATCCTCACAGTAAGCACCGATGAGCTGAACGCCTAGTGGAAGTCCATTACTGGATTTGCCTACGGGTAGTGCGATGGCTGGAGTGCCTATAAAAGTCCAAAGAGAGCAAAAGATCGGATTTCCGGTAAAGCTGAGACCTTTTGGTGCCTCGCCGGTTGCAGGGGGTGCCAAGATTGCATCAAAACGCTCAAAATATTTACCAATCGACTTACGTAAGGCAATCTGCAGATTCTTAGCTTCCAGATAATCTCTTTCCGAACACGCATTTCCTTTTTCAATTAATTCTTTTATATCTGCGCCCAACATTTCAGGAAATTGTTCAAGATGTTTTTTATGTACTACTGCAGCCTCATATGACATCAGTACCGCCAATGCTTCTATTCCATCCCAATAAGTCTGTGGTAACGATAATTCTTCAATGCTGGCGCCTGAGGCTTTTAATAATGTCGCCGCCTTTTTTAAGATATCCATCTGTTCTTGGCTTAACAATTCATCGAATGGAGAACTGAGAATTGCAAAACGGGGTTTCTGCTGATCTAAAACTGCATTCACTGGTTTAAGAATAAGCTCAGGAATCACAATTGAATAATCCTCTTCAGTTGTGGAATTTTTGAGAAAATTAAATGCACACACTCCATCTGCAACGGATCTGGTAAAAAAACCAATGTGATCTAGTGAGCCAGAAACTGGATGGACTCCGCTGCGGGGAACTGCTCCATAACTCGCCTTATATCCAACGATTCCACAATATGAGGCCGGTCTAATAATGGACCCTGCAGTTTGGGATCCTATCGCCAGCGGCACAATCCCGCTTGCAACCGCTGCTGCAGAGCCACTTGAAGATCCTCCTGGAGTGTGATTACTATTCCATGGATTGCTTGTAGCTCCCGGATTACGCCACGCAAATTCGGTTGTGACGCTTTTACCAAAGATAACGCCACCTAAGGCGCGAATCTTTTTGACTATTTCGGCATCCTCACTAGGTACAAAATCTTTATAAATTGCAGATCCATAGCTTGTTACGAAATCTTTTGTATCGATCAGATCTTTAATTGCCACTGGAATACCCCTAAGCGGACCCAAGCCTGATTGTTGTATCAGAGTGGGTAGTGAAGCTCTGACGGTAAAAGCTTTTAATGTCGGCTCCAATGCATCTGCTAGCGCCACGCATTGCCCTAAATAGTCATCTACCGAAAGCTGCTCCTTCTGGATGAGCTCGCAAGCTTGCACAAGGCTACTTTGTATTTTCATGGTGATTCACTGTCTCTGTTTAGTCCTTAGTCCTTTATACCGCATCTGATCATATGTATAGCTTGCCTGCCATTAAGTCAGCATCCAAAAAACAACATATTAATTAAAGTTCACAACTTCACAACTTCTGTAGTATAGTATTACCAAAGGAGGTGAAATGAGAAGAGCGATACCAAAAACACATCAAGCTTTAGATTGGATAGGGAAGGGAATGACCGCAGCTCAGGCCGCTAGAAAGATGGAAATTTCAGAATCTAGCGTCTACGCCGCCTTAAGAAAAACAAAAGCAAAAGATTTAGGTTGTTGTCCAACATGTGGTCACAAATTAAGGAAATAAGATGAAGAAGACTCTATTGGCTGTTGTCTCAGTCTCTGTAGCTGCCTTGGCATATGCAAATACCTCATCGGATTCTTCCGAGTTGTTAAGCCAGCAATGCAAGATCTCTGCTGAAGCTGTCTCTACATTAAAGGGCTTACGCTACGGCAATACCTCGATTCGCAAGGATGTAGCCGGATTGATTAACTTAAATCTAAAAGTTCAAGAGAATAAAGATGCAGCGCAAATGACCCTAAACCGGATGGTTGATGATCAGGTCAATTCAACATCTGCTTTAGAAGCAAAGTATTGTTCTTAATAATGTTATGAATGAGTCATTACCCAATCATCTGTAAAGGCGTTTGATGATCCATTCATTTGAATGTCTAGACTGTGGCAACCCCAGGGGCATGATGGGGGAATGTCGTCAATGCGGAAGTGAGGAGCTTCCTATTCCGCATAGCGACACGATGGTGCTGAATTTAAAGTTTGATAGCCCAAGTGCCCAGGAGGCTTTGGATAGATTAACTATTGGGCTGCGCCGAGCTTCGGAAGTAGGTATCAAGGCAATCATTTTGATACATGGCTATGGGGCTAGCGGTGAGGGTGGCAAAATTAAATGGGCTGTACATGATGCTCTGGAGAATAACTATTTCTCAGACCGTGTTGATGAATATCACTTTGGCGAGCAAACCGCATTTGGTAGCGAGGCTTACCATGCGCTTTTGAGAAGAAGGCCTGGATTAAAAGCCTATCTAAAGCACTTCAAGGAGGGCAATGCAGGTATGACGGTATTAATACTGTGATCTTTGGGATCAATTGCTTAGAATAGAACGATGACTACCAAAAAACCAACAAGTACGCAGGAAGAAGCTCAGATCCATTCAGAAGTTTTGATAAGTGACTTCAAGGCGCTTATGGCAGACGCTGAGGATCTCATCAAGGCAACCGCAATCCATGACGATGGCCCACTTGGCGCAATTCGGTCAAAGGCTTTGGAGACGCTCAATAGCGCAAAAGAAAGTCTATCCTCTGTTGAGGGTACTGTGACTGAAAAAGCTAAAGTCGTTGCGGAGCGCACTGATGAGTTTGTCCATCGAAATCCCTGGGAGGCAATAGGTGTTGCAGCTGGGATTGGCTTGTTAGTAGGTCTTTTTATTCGTCGTCGCTAGGAATTCATGTCTCAAGAAAACCTTTTATCCTCCCTGAAGAATCTCGTCTCCACGGGGGCATCTATTGCGCAGACTCGTCTGGAGTTGATCTCTACTGATGTGCAGATTGCGCGCACTAAGTTCTTGAGTCTTTTAGTGATTGTGATCTTTACCTTGTTTTTCTTATTCTTTGGCTTGGTGATGCTGGCTTTACTTATTGTGATTTATAGTTGGGAGACTGATCGGGTCTTGGCGCTAAGCTTGCTAACCAGTGGTTTTTTAGCCGTAGGCATCATTTTGGCGCTGGTAGTCTTGCGCTTGCTCAAAACTATGCCCAAACTATTCGAAGCAACGATTGCTGAGTTGGCTAAAGATCGTCAGGAGCTCTCTAAATAATGGGCAAAATACTAGCTGAACTTCAGGCAAGGCAAAAAGTGCTGCAGGAGCGGGCAGCCCAAGAGCGTGCTGACTTTGCTTTGCATTTTGAGCCCATAGAAAAGCCCTTGTCATGGGCTGATAAGGGTATGGATGCATTTAATTTTATGAAGAGTACGCCGATCTTGTGGACGAGTGCGTTCGCAGTACTAGCGCACTACAAACCCAAACTTGCCAGTAAAGTACTCGCAGTAGGCTGGGGCACTGTCAAGTTTCTCAAAGGCGCTAAAAGTCTTTTGTAAGACCCGCATTAGGCAATAAAGACTGTCTTATTGGCGACTCCGTTCTGGGTGAGGATATCGCCACCATGTAAACCAGCAATTTCTAAAAACGTGAGAGCACCAGCAACGTTAAAGCCAGCCTTTTTGAGTAATTTACTGGCTGCGATGATGGTACCGCCGGTAGCTAGTACGTCGTCCACAATCAAAACCCGCGAGCCTGACGGCAAAGTAGATTGGGCAATTTCCAAGGAATCAGAGCCGTACTCTAAGCCATAGGATTCTCGATGGCTTGCCAAGGGTAGCTTATTGGGTTTGCGTGCTAAAGCGAGGCCTTTATGAGTCTGATAGGCGAGGGCGCTACCAAAGATAAAGCCCCGTGATTCAATTCCTAAAATATGACTGTAATCAAATTGCTGTGCAAGTGCCTCTAGTTGCAGTGTAGCCTCCTTAAATGCACTCGGATTAGCTAATAAAGGAGAGATATCCCTAAAGAGAATTCCTGGCTTAGGAAAGTCGGGGACTACGGGTAGATAATCTAATAAATTCATTATTGGCTGATATGAAAACACAATTACTCATTATTACCGCATTAGAGTCCGAGCTGGATAAAAGCGCGTTACCAGCGGGTGTCGATATTGTGTATTCTGGAGTAGGCAAAATCAATGCAACTGCGGCCAGTATTCAGGCTATTCATGAATATCAGCCAAAGCGGATAGTGAACTTTGGCACCGTTGGAAAAATTAACTCTGCTCTACAAGGCTTATTAGAAATCGGTAAAGTAATGCAGCGAGACATGATGGCGGTTCCTTTGGCACCTAGAGGCCAAACCCCTTTTTGCCCTAAACCATCCCACTACCTTTCTCTTGGGGGTGAGCATACTTGCGGCACTGGAGATAGCTTTGTGACAGCGCATGATCCTTGGTTAATCTCCCAGGGCATTGATGTAGTGGATATGGAATTATTTGCGATTGCGAGTATTGCCTATCAATCAAATATTCCATGGCAATCATTTAAATATGTGACTGATGATGCCAACGCTGATTCGGGAAACGAGTGGACTCATCGCGTAAACCATGGCCAAGAACTCTATCTAGAAAAGCTCAAAGAGCTTTTGAGTGCCTAAGGCACACCCAACCCAATCTCTTAATTGCTGATGCAAATGAACAATCAAAAACCTTGGCTTAAAAACTATCTCGAGGGCGTTCCCCATGAGATTGATTTAGCGGGCTATTCATCTATCGTTGATTTAATAGAAGAATCTTTTAAGAATTATCCTAATCGCGTTGCAATGGAGTCGATGGGTCACTCCATTAACTATCGTCAACTCGATATACTGTCTAAGGACTTCGCTGCGTATTTGCAAGCATTAGGTCTTGAAGCGGGTTCGCGTATCGCTATCATGTTCCCGAATGTGCCGCAATACTTAATTGCAATGCTTGGCACCCTTCGTGCAGGCTTTGTCGTAGTCAATATGAATCCGCTCTATACGGCTCGTGAGCTAGAGCATCAGCTGCAAGATAGTGGTGCATCCATCTTGGTGATGCTAGAAAACTTTGCTCACGTATATCAAGAGATTTCCAATCAAGGGCTTGTAAAGAAAGTGATTGTGAGTAGCATAGGTGAGACTCTGGGGCCGAAAGGCGTCATTATTAATTTGATTGCTCGCCATATTAAAAAGCTGATTCCGCATTGGAGCTTTCCTTGTATCAAATTCAATCAAGCTCTCAAAATTGGCTCTGGCCATGGCTTTACTAAACCCAATCTCAGGCAGGATGATATTGCTTTTTTACAATACACGGGCGGCACTACAGGGGTTTCTAAAGGCGCAGTTTTATTACACCGCAATATCTTGTCCAACATCATTCAGATTGAATCTTGGCTTGAGCCTGCTTTAAATAATCGTCAGCAGCAATTAGTGTTTTTATGTGCCTTACCCATGACCCATATCTTTGCGTTAACTGCCTGCGGTTTGCTTGGAATGCGTAAGGGTGCCAAATTATTATTGGTCGCCAACCCCCGTGATATCACTGGCTTTATTAAGCTGCTGATGAAACATCCTGATATCAATATTTTTCCAGGCGTCAATACGCTTTTTCATGCGCTGATACATCGCCCAGAATTTAAGCATGTACGTTTACCCCATCTCTTAGTTACCATCGGCGGTGGCATGGCGGTCCAAAGGAAGACGGCTGAACTTTGGCAAAAAATGATGGGGGTGCCGATTGCTCAAGGATATGGGCTATCGGAAACTTCCCCAGTGGTTTGTGTCAACACGCCATTTGTAAAAGAATTTACGGGATCCATTGGCATGCCAGTTCCTGGTACGGATGTATTGATACTCGATGATGACGGAGTAGAGGTTCCATTCGGCACACCTGGAGAAATTTGTATCAAGGGCCCACAGGTGATGGCGGGTTACTGGAATAGACCTGAAGAGACTGAGCAATCTATGACGGCAGAGGGATATTTTAAGTCTGGCGACATCGGCATCATGAGTTCCGATGGCTTTGTCCAGATTGTGGATCGTAAGAAGGACATGATCGTCGTTGCTGGCTATAAAGTATTCCCTAATGAAATTGAGGAAGTGATTTCTCAAATGCCTGGCGTAAGAGAATGCGCTGTTATTGGACTGTCACACCGTAAGCTCGGTGAGATCGTCAAGGCCTATATCGTCAAAGATAAGCCTGAGTTAAGTGAGACTCAAGTCATTCAGTATTGCAAAGAGCAAATGACCAGTTACAAACGTCCCAGAAAGATTGCTTTTATTGAGGAAATGCCCAAGTCTAATGTGGGCAAAATCTTGCGCCGTCATCTGCGCGACCTATAAATAAGCAAATAAACAAAAAACTATAAGCCACCGCCAAAGCGGTATTGCCAAGAAATTCCATACAAGTCATAGCTATTATTGGTTCTTGAGTACGCACCTGTGCTCGCCGATAGACGAATCGAATTATGTTTATTTACTGGGTAGGACATCGTTGTGCCAAAACGCCAGTTCTCTTGACTGCCGCTAATCGGGTTGCCATTTAGGTATGATTGCCCGCCAATAAAGTAAGTGGCATCTACTGAGATCCAGGCGGTATTCTGAAAGTAGTAGATTCCATGTGTTTGTGTTGAGTAAACCGGGTTCTGAGATAGCGAGTTGCCGCCCATATAGTCAGTATTGCTAGTGTAGAAAATACCAGCACCAGCAAGTTCAAATCTCCAAGAGCCAAGTGCCTTAGATACGCCAAGACCCGGCTGGATAAACCAACGATTAGCTCCCACATTAATGAGTTGATTGTCGTTGTACTTGCCCCATGGCACTGATGCTGCAAGACTGACACCAATAATTAGATCTTGCTGATAGCTCTTAAATTGATCTAGAGTTAATGCTGGAGCACCATAAAGGTTAACTGCCGCTTTGATGAGTGGATCTGATAATCCCTCGGTACTGGCATTGACTGTACGTCCACCAATGGTGCTCGACCCAGTCAGCTGGCCATAAGGAAGTACTAGAGTGATCTTGCCGGATTGGCCCCCTGCATCAAAGATATGAGTAAGACCCATGACTTCACTTGTCAGGGTGTAATTACCAGCCTTAGCTTGTGCAACCCCAGCGCTGATGAAGTTAATCCCAACGGGTGCATTGGAATAAGTTCGCGCTTCAATTTCTTGGGCATAAGATAAATCTGGTAGTAAAGCGCCTGTAATGAGAAGTAGCCAAACGCCTATTACAAAAGTCCGACCTTGAGAAATGGAGTGCAACTTAATCATCCGAGCTATATGACTCAAGTTTGATTAGTTTGGATTGGATTTGTCACCAAACAAAATCTTGATGGTTGCGTTGCCGCCAAGCATGATGCTCATCCCTGTCAGGAGTAAATAAGGCCACACAATTAACCAGTACACAATCGACATAGCCACTACGCGCAAGGGATTGGATTGTCCAAATTCAGTCATAGAGACCAAAAACGCTTTGCCATGAATTAATCCATGCACTCCAGCTTCTAAATAATTTAAGCCCAAAACAACCAGAAGATAAACGAGGGATTCTAAGAGGAGTGAGCTAACGATGCCATGCTGTTTATTCACTTTAATTGGATATGCAGCCTGAGCGATTAGCATAAATTTGGCACAGATTGCCGCTTTGAACAAAGCAAAGCCAAAGATGGATAAGGGAATCGGTCTCTCATTCAATGATGTTGCTGCTAAAAAAGCAAGAGCACAAAACCAAGAACCAAAGTAAATGGTTAGCTGAAATGCTTTGACGAACTCTTCTTTGGCTTTTTCTTTAAAACCATGGGCAGGGGCTGAGTTGGGTGTCGAGGCGCTCATAAAAACTGTCTGAAGTATTTCATTAGCAGTTACTGCAAGAGCTAGCCTCAACCGGTGCTGGTTCCTGGGTGTAGCGCGCAATAAATGCATGCTTACTCTTGAGTGGCAATTTAATCCACACAAAGTGACCTGAGCCAGGGGCAACGTCAATTGGCTCATCTTTGAGATTCCACATGGCATCTAAGACCATATCTTGATTACCTTCGGGTTCAATGATTTCTAACTTATCACCAATCGAGAAGCGGTTCTTTACATCTACCTTGATGCGACCTGAGGCTTCATCAATCTCCAATGTCTCACCAACATACAAACTTCTACCCGAGAGGGAGTGGCCACGCATATAGAGTTGATACTCTTTATCGTGGTGACGCTCATAGAAGCCATCGGTATAGCCACGATTTGCAAGGCCCTCTAAATTTCCGATGAGGGACATATTCATGGGGCGACCCTCTACCGCATCATCAATCGCAGTGCGATAGGATTGGCAAGTACGTGAAACGTAATAGGGTGACTTAGTGCGACCTTCAATCTTGAATGAGTCCACACCCATCCTGGTCAAGCGTTCGATATGTTCAATGGCACGCAAATCTTTGGAGTTCATGATGTAAGTTCCGTGCTCATCTTCTTCCATCGGCATTAAATCATCTGGGCGACGTGCCTCTTGAAGAAGAACTACATCACCACTGGTATTTTGTTGACCAGGCTTTACCTTGTAATCCCAACGACAAGCGTTAGTGCAGGCACCTTGGTTAGAGTCGCGATGGGACATGTAGCCAGATAGTAAGCAGCGTCCAGAGTAGGCGATACACAAAGCGCCATGTACGAATACCTCTAATTCCATTTCTGGACAGTCTTGGCGAACTTCTTCAATTTCATCAAAAGATAGCTCGCGTGACAAAATCACTCGACTGATGCCAACAGAGCGCCAGAATTTTGCAGAAGCGCCATTGACCGTATTGGCTTGTACCGATAAATGGATCGGCATATCTGGCCAAGCTTCTCTGGCCATCATGATGAGGCCGGGATCTGACATGATCATCGCATCAGGCTTTAAGGCAACTACAGGATCCATGTCTTTAATATAAGTACGGGTCTTACCTCCATGGGGCAGTAGATTGGACACAAGGTAAAACTTCTTACCTAAAGCATGGGCAGTATCAATACCTTCTTTGAGCGTCTCCATTTTGCCGAAGTCGTTATTACGTACTCGCAGAGAATAACGCGGCTGCCCAGCATAAATAGCGTCAGCACCAAAGTCAAAGGCAGTACGCAGCATGGAGAGGCTGCCGGCCGGGGCGAGAAGTTCTGGAATCTTAGTCATAGCGCTATTTTAAGGTCTACTGAGAGCTTTAGCTCGATTACTCATCCGCTATAGAGTTGCGCAGTATTCCAATGGATTCAATCTCAATTTCACAAATATCCCCTGGTTTCATAAAAACAGGGGGTGTCCTTGCATAGCCAACGCCAGCCGGGGTTCCGGTAATCACCAGATCGCCAGGCTCCAAGGTCATGCACTCGGTTATCAAGACAATGGTCTCTGCCACGTTCCATAAAAAGTCTTTGGTATTAGCGTTTTGCATCACTTGACCATTTAAGCGCGACTGAATACTCAAGCCATCACAGCCAAGGGGAAGTTCATCTGGGGTCACGAGCCATGGCCCAAAAGCACCAGTTTGATCGAAGTTTTTACCAATGGTCCATTGGGTAGTTTTACGTTGGTAATCTCGAAGACTGCCATCATTAAAAATGCTGTACCCTGCTACATATTCCAAAGCATTATCCAATGTCAGATGGCGCGCCTTTTTACCAACTACAAAGGCGAGTTCCGCTTCGTAATCTAATTTATCGGAAACGCGAGGCCGAATGATGGGGCTTAAATGCGCTGTTAATGAATTAGGACCACGCATAAAAAAGCTTGGGTATTCAGGTCTAGCGTTGCCACCTTCTTTTGCATGGTCAGCATAGTTCAAGCCCATACAGATAATTTTTCCAGGTTTCTCAATAGGGGATCTAAAAGTGATAGCTTCAATCTCTCCTTTAATTGCCTTTGAATTTTTGATTGCTGCTGCAGCGCGACTTAAAGCTTCTGGCGATTCAATAATCGCTTGCAAGCTATTGGGTATCGAAGGATCTGTGGCAGATAGATTAATAAAGGTATTTGAACTCCCTGTTAAGAGAGCGCCCACACCGTTATGGCCACTTGAATCTCGATAGCTAAATAGTCTCATTGCACAGCCTCCAATTAAATGGGTTTATTTGTTGTTAGTAATGGCAGTATAGGGCAGTCCTTTAGAGTATTAAGTCTCTTCAACAGGCGCTTCAATTGCTGCTGTTGCTAGATAAAGTGTGATAACTTTCTGATACTCGTCACATATATCTAAAATCTTTAGAAAGCCTATCAATATCATGGAGACCCCAAATAAAGTGCTAAATGGTGGCCAAATTCTCGCCAATGCGTTAGCAAGACAGGGTGTAGATATTGCCTTTGGCGTTCCTGGTGAGAGCTTCCTGCCTTTATTAAATGGCTTAGTTGATCACCCTGATTTTCGATTCATCACTTGTCGACAAGAGGGCGGTGCTGCCTATATGGCAGAGGCCTATGCAAAGTTGACGGGTTACCCTGGCGTTTTAATGGTTACCCGTGGACCTGGCGCCTCGAATGCCATGATTGGAATGCATACCGCCTATCAAGACTCAAGCCCAATGGTTTTATTGGTCGGACAAGTTGGGACTGACATGGTGGAGCGTGAGGCCTTCCAAGAAATTGACTATCGCCGGATGTATTCAGAATGCGCAAAATGGGTTGGCAGCATCGATCGCGTTGATCGAATTGATGAATTTGTTTCACATGCATTTCATGTTGCTCAGGCGGGTCGAAAAGGTCCAGTTGTATTGGCTTTACCAGAAGATGTGCTGTACATGATTGGTCAAGAAAGCCCCGTCAAAGCCGCCCATATCGTTCAGCCAGGTCTAGATCTCCACAGTTTTGATCAAGCAATGACTGCTTTTACCTTCGCTAAAAACCCTATGGTGATCGCAGGCGGTGGCAATTGGAATAGCACTGCCTGCGAGGCTTTACGTTCTTGGGCAAATGCGCAGGCCATTCCAGTTGCAAGCAGCTTTCGCTCTCAAGATGTCATTGACAATCTAGATCCTGCCTTTGCAGGTGACCTGGGTATTGGTGCTAATCCTGCTTTGGTAAAGCGTATTCAAGAGGCGGATGTTTTATTGGTCATCGGTGAGCGCCTTGGAGAGATGACAACTGCTGGTTACAGCATATTGACTGTTCCTCAAGCGAAAGCAAAATTAATTCACGTGCTGTCGGGCCCAGAAGAGTTAGGCCGTGTATATCGACCTGACTTTGCTATCAATTGCAGTCCAGAAAATTTCTGCTCAGCATTAAGTATGGTGAAGATGAATGCTCAGCATGATCGCACTGCCATGAAGCAGGCTCATGATGAGTATCTCACTTTCTCTAGCCCAGTGACTGTTCAAGGTGAATTGCAATTAGCATTCATCATGGACTCATTACCAGATCTCATACCGCGTGATGCCATTATTACTAATGGTGCTGGGAATTTTGCAACCTGGGTGCATCGTTTTTATCCCTATGGGAAATACAAAACCCAATTGGCACCTGCTAATGGATCCATGGGCTACGGTCTTCCTGCCGCAATCGCTGCCAAGATTGCTAGCCCTGAAAAAGTAGTTATCGCTGTGTGTGGTGACGGCGACTTTATGATGAACTGCCAAGAGCTGGCTACAGCTGCTCGTTACGATGCTTACCCAATTGTTTTGTTAGTCAACAACAGTATGCTCGGTACTATCCGCATGCATCAGGAGAGAGAGTTTAAGTCTCGCGTGATTGCGACGGGCTTAACTAACCCCGATTTTGTGAAGTTTGCAGATAGTTTTGGAATGCCTGGTTTTAGAGTCAGCAAGACCGAGGAATTTGCACCGGCATTTGCAAAGGCACTGGCTGGTAAAAAAGGTGCTTTGATTGAACTTGTCTTAGATCCAGAGGTGATTACTCCAACAAAACTACTTTCTCAATTAGGATAAAAAAAGAGGAGCTAGGCTCCTCTTTAGCTAAGTAACTAAGTAAGCTAACTCTCTAAAGCTTAATCTACTTTTGCTCCAGAATCTTTGACAACCTTTGTCCACTTCGTAATTTCATTTTTAATGAAAGCTGAGAATTGAGCTGGTGTATTACCAACAGGCTGTGCACCCATTGCTAAATATTTTTCTCTCACAGCAGGGCTATTAATAGCAGCCATTAAGATGGCGCTATCTTTATTCAGAATATCTGCTGGCATATTGGCGGGGCCGACAACACCGAACCAAGAGGTTGCCTCATAGCCTGGTAAGTTTGCTGCCTCAGCAATGGTAGGCATATCCGGAAACGCAGGGGAACGTTTGGCGCTAGTCACAGCTAATGCCTTTAAACGACCTGCACGAATAAAGTTAATGGAGGAAGGGAGATTGTCAAACATGATGTCTACATTTCCTGCCATTAAATCGGTGACTGCTGGTGGGCTTCCCTTGTAGGGTAAGTGAACCATATACGTTTTTGTCATGGACTTAAATAGCTCTCCCGCCATATGAATGGAGGTACCATTACCACTCGAAGCCATGTTGACTTTTCCTGGGTTAGCTCTTGCATACGCAATCAAATCATTCACGGTATTAATTTTATTTTTAGCGGCAAATTCAGGATTGAGAACTAAGACGTTAGGTAACTCCGCTACCAATGTTATGGGAGTGAAATCCTTCACCGGATCAAATGGTAATTTCCCGCCGCCCTGGGTGTAGAGGGGTAAGTTAATACCATGCGTACCGACTGACGCCATGAGCCAGGTATAGCCATCTGGGGCTGCTTTAGAAACAATTTCCGCGCCAATATTGCCGCCTGCACCTGGCTTATTGTCAATAATGACATTCCACTTTACGGTATTGAGAAGCTCGTTTTGGAGTGGTCTGGCAATGTTATCGGTTGCCCCGCCAGCAGGAAAGGGAACAATAAAACGTATGGGTTTATTGGGGTAATCTGATTGAGCGACAGACGTATGGCTAGTGCCAATCAATATCGCCACAACTGCTGTAAAGAATAGAGGCAAACGAATAAATACATTTACAAGCTTACTTTGAATCATAGCTATCTCCTGTTTACTAAATTCACTCTAATGATGATTTTTAATTCAGTAACAAAAGCATAACAGAGCAAGTGGTAACTGGGTTTCGGGTGACTAAAAGACCCATTTTGAGCTCAATCTAGCCCAATGAAGAGTATTCTACGGGGCTGTGGTGAGCCTTTCCACCTTGAATTGAAGGCGCCAGTAAAGAATGCAGAAAGTACACAATGACAAAACTCACATCCAAGCCAATCCTAAAAAAAGCGAGCGGCATTTTGGCGCAAGAGTTTGCTATACCTAAAGACATCGCCTGGGCTTGGGTCACTTTGCTACTTTCGCAAGAAGAACAAAAGCGCGATAGTGAAGAAAAACGCTATGCCCGTATTGCAGAATTTGAAGCCTGGATTATGGAATTAAATCTCCCAACTGATCCAAAAAATCCCGAGAGTGGCGCAGTCAGCCCAGAGTCAGTAAAAAATTCAGCCAGAAATGTATTTGAGTGGCCTCATGAGTACATCTTTGACGAGCCAGTAGTAGCAAAACACCCAGACTCCAAAGTGACCTATGGCGATACGATTACTAAGCCAATCTTAGATGCCATTAAAGATGCCGGAGGATCCGATGATCGCCCAGCACTGATTACTATTTTGGAAGGCTACGCAAAAGAGGGTAAAGAGCCTTTTGCCAATGTCACGCCAGTAGGTATTGAGTGGAAGGGCAGCAATTGGTCCGAGGGTGACAAACTCAACCTGCTTACTATTAAGACCCTAAATAACCGCCTTGCTAATCTAAAAAAGAAGGGCTTGATCTAGGTTCAATCGATTCACCTCGACCACCTAAGAAAAAACCACCTAAAAAGGTGGTTTTCTTGTATTTGGCTCCTCGACGTGGGATCGAACCACGGACCAACAGATTAACAGTCTGCTGCTCTACCGCTGAGCTATCGAGGAATAAGCCGATATTATAGCAAGATGAAAACATCTACTCCCAGTTCTGTACAGATCCCTAAAGTATTGACCATCGCCGGCTCCGATAGTGGTGGTGGCGCAGGCATTCAGGCCGACCTCAAAGTCATTACAGCCCTGGGTGGATATGGAATGACGGTCATCACGGCTATTACTGCACAGAATACTTTGGGTGTGACTCGTATTCAGGATATTGATCTTGATGTGGTTGAGGCTCAAATCGATGCAGTATTTATGGATATTGGGGTGGATATTGTGAAGATCGGCATGTTGGCCAGCCCAGAAATCGTTCGCACTGTGGCATCGGCTCTCAAGCGCCATGGTGCTAAAAGAATCGTCTTGGATCCTGTACTCAGAGCTACTTCAGGCGCCAGTCTTGGTGGAGACGATACCGCTCAGGCCATGATTAAAGAGCTGTTTCCAATGGCAAGCTTAATTACTCCTAATATGGAAGAAGCGGGCTTGTTATTGGGTCGTGAGATCCAAGGAGCTAATGACTTCAAGGTGGCAGCACAAGAGTTGCTGGATATGGGTCCTCAGGCAGTCTTGATCAAAGGTGGACATCTGGATGCTAGCCATACTCAGCTGACAGATTTTCTGATGTGGCGAACTATTGAAGATGGGCTTGAGGTGGTTCAATCTAAAGAATTTAAGCACTACCGTGTTAACACGCTTAACACCCATGGCACTGGCTGCTCACTATCGTCTGCTATCGCGACTTATTTAGCAGATGGTCACGATCTTTCTCATGCAGTTGCTAAAGCAATTTCTTATGTTGAGGCGGGGCTCGAGAAAGGCCGCTTTTTAAGTATTGGTGAGGGTCCAGGACCTTTATGGCACATGCATGATTTTTACCCAACTGCATTGCCAGAAGAAGAGGGCAAGTATTAAAGATTAAGAATTCAGAATTAGGTTTTCATGAGTTCTTGCAGTCGCTTCACAGCTGCCTTTGGATCACTAGATCCATTGATTGCCCTGACAACCGCAACCGAGCCAACACCGCTCTGTGCCACCGCATGAATACTACTTTCATCAATGCCGCCAATAGCTACTAAAGGATAGTGGCTCATCAATTGAGCATACTTATATAAACGCCCCAAGCCTTGGGGAGCGGTAGCCATCTTTTTCAGATTGGTTGCAAAGACTGCACCCATGGCGACATAACTCGGGCAGAAACGATCTGCATAAACCATCTCAGCATAGCCGTGAGTACTAAGACCTAAGCGCAGGCCTGCAGACCGAATCGCATCTATGTCTGCCACTTCTAAATCTTCTTGCCCTAGATGAACACCGTAGGCATCGGCTTCAATTGCTTCTTGCCAAAAGTCGTTAATAAAGAGCAAAGTCTTGCTGCCTTTGACTGCCTCAACAGATTGCACAATTTGTTTACGAATCAGTCTACGATCATCTGATTTGAGGCGCAGTTGTACCGTTGGCACTTCGGCCTCAATAGCGCGCTTTACCCAATCAGCATCGGGCATGACTGCATATAAACCCAAGCGCTGAGGACACTCGGCAAAAGCATTGGGGTTCATATTGCGCGTCCAAGGGAGTAAATCAAAATGCTCGGGCCTAGAGGGCCATTTGGATGGATTAAAGCCGCCATCTTGATGAGCCATGCGTGACCATGCCTTGCCCAATACTTTGGCATCACATTCGATAAAGCCCATCTCAATCGATGCAAGTGCACCTGCTAGCTCATAGTGATCGGCAGCATGTTCATTATCAATTTTTGGTGGGGGCGATGACATGCTGTACGTTGGGATCGGTAAGCGCAGATCTTCCTGTACATGGGCTGCAACTATTTGATCTGCAAGGTCGCGTACTAAGCTCATCTCATCAACTCTTTAACTTTGATGCCAAAAAGGCGTGCCAACTAAAGGCGTACTAGCTTGAGCAGACTGTTGGGCTTTCATGGCACCAGAGAGGAAGGCAGTGCGACCAGCATCGACTGACATCGCAAATGCTTTAGCCATCGCCACTGGGTCATCAGCCAATGCAACAGCCGTGTTGAGTAAGACACCATCAAAACCCCACTCCATCACACTGCATGCATGCGAAGGTAGACCTAGGCCAGCATCCACTAGTAGCGGAACTTTTAAGCGATCACGTAAGAGTTTTAATGCATAAGGATTTAAAGGGCCTTGACCAGTACCAATTGGAGCAGCCCATGGCATCACTGCCTGGCATCCTACATCCACCAAGCGTTGGCACAAAATCAGATCTTCAGTGCAATAAGGCAAGACCTTGAAGCCATCATTGATCAAAGTTTCCGCAGTGGCAACTAAACGTAAAGTATCCGGTTGCAAAGTGTAGTCATCGCCGATGAGCTCTAACTTAATCCAATTCGTCTCAAATACCTCACGTGCCATCTGCGCGGTAGTAATTACCTCTTTTGGACTATGACATCCTGCAGTATTTGGTAAAACCGGCACAGCCATTTTCTTTAAAAGATCCCAAAAGCCGGAGTGCGCTTCTGTAGTTGATGTCCCTTGCCGACGCAGACTGACCGTAATCATTCCAGGATTAGATTGCTTCACTGCATTTTCTAAGACCTGTGGTGAAGGATAGCGCGAGGTTCCTAGCAATAGGCGACTAGCAAAGGTCTCGCCATACAGCACCAAAGGATCGGCTGTATTTAAGGGGTTTGGTAATGGTGCAGTCATGTTGATCAATTACTTTTTTCTTACTTTTTATCTGTATTAATTTCTTGATATGTTCGTTACTAAATTAGCCGCCAGTCACTGGTGCAATCACTTCCATCTCATCGCCTTCACGCAACACTTCTTCTGCATGCCTGGTCTTGGGTACAAATTCATAATTAACGGCAACAGCAAAGGGTGGCTTTGCATCGATGAGTAGTAATACATCATCAATCGTGCATTGATCCGGAACCTCTTTGGCAATTTGATTGACCATTATGTGCATGTGCTGAGCTCCTGATCAGCAGAAGCTGTCACCTGAAGACCTAAGTCGATTGCGATGCTGCAAGAGCCACAATCTAATATTTCTAATGCACAGTCCAGGATCGCTGGTGAGATCATAAAACCATGTCGATAGAGTCCATTAATCATCATCAGACCAGCTTGATTTGGTTTTCGATCAACAGAAATCTCCGGCAAATTATCTTTGAGCGTAGGGCGACATTGCGTTGCCATTTCTAAAATACGCGCTTCAGCAAAGCCGCTATGGACGGTATACACCGCGCTCAGTAATTCCAGGGCGGAGCGCACACTCATTGGAGAGAGATCTTCAGATTCAATTTCAGTTGCACCAACAACGTAGACATCATCTTCTTTAGGGGCAATATAAATTGGATAGCGCGGATGAATTAAGCGAGTCGGGCGACGCAGCTTTACTTCAGGGGCATGTAAGCGAATCACTTCACCACGCACTCCTCGTAAATCTCTAGCGGAGTTACCAGCATGCTCCCAAGAAACTTTAGCACCGAGCCCACGACAATCGATAACCCAATCAAAACCATTTTTATGAGTGCGCAGTTGCTCAGGATCGGCAGCTTGACTCCAATGACAAGGCACCTTCATTAAAGTCAACTCAACTAACAAAGCCTCGAGCAGTTGGCGATTATCGAGTTGGCCTTCATTGGGAAGATAGAGGCCTTGGGTAAAGCGCTCAGCAACACCAGGCTCTATTTCTGCAAGAGACTGACTATCCAAATGAATTGGTTTTGAAAGCGCCTGATTGTGATCACAATTTCTTTCAAGATGGGAGGCAAAGCGCTCTGCATCACTGCTATCTTGACGATGCCATAAGATCAGAGTGCCATCTTGTTGAAAGAATACTGGCTTGGCTAATTCATCGATGAGTTGCTTCCAGCGCGGCAGACTATGAACACCCATGCGCACCACGTTATCTTCCGTAATAGCAGACTCTGCTAATGGAGCCAACATAGCAGCCGCAATGCGAGCTGCCGCTAAGTTGCCATCCGAACCACCTTTCTCAAACAGCTCAACCTGAGCGCCGCGTTTAGCAAGCGCGACCGCTAGTAGCCGACCCATGAGGCCGGCACCAACGATGGCGTATTTGCCGTTTGAGAATACGTGACTCACTTACTGATAAATCTCGCTACCGCGCTTACGGAACTCAGCTGACATCTCTTCCATGCCTTTTTGTGGATCGGTAGATGCTTCTGCAGTAATTGGAATGACTTTGGACTTTGGATTACCGTCCGCATCCAATGTGGCAGCGTAGTCACGTACTTCTTGCGTGATCTTCATTGAGCAGAACTTCGGTCCACACATTGAGCAGAAGTGCGCAATCTTCGCGCCTTCTGCAGGCAAGGTAGCGTCGTGGTACTCACGAGCACGCTCAGGATCTAAACCAAGATTAAATTGGTCTTCCCAGCGGAATTCAAAACGGGCTTTTGATAAAGCGTTATCGCGCACTTGAGCACCCGGCAAACCTTTGGCCAAGTCTGCACCATGGGCTGCAATTTTGTAGGTGATGATGCCGGTGCGGACATCTTCTTTATCTGGCAAACCTAAATGCTCTTTTGGTGTGACATAGCAAAGCATCGCTGTACCATACCAACCAATTTGCGCAGCACCGATACCGCTGGTGATGTGATCGTAACCAGGGGCGATATCGGTAATCAATGGTCCGAGAGTGTAGAAGGGCGCCTCTAGGCAGTGCTTCAACTCTTCAGTCATATTTTCCTCAATGCGCTGCATTGGTACGTGACCAGGACCTTCAATCATGACTTGTACATCATGCTTCCAGGCTTTGGCAGTAAGTTCACCAAGAGTATGCAACTCACCAAACTGGGCAGCATCATTGGAGTCAGCAATACAGCCAGGGCGCAAGCCATCACCCAAGCTAAATGACACGTCATAGGCTTGCATGATTTCGCAAATTTCATCAAACTTCGTATAGAGGAAGTTTTCTTTATGGTGGGCCAAACACCACTTCGCCATGATGGAGCCGCCACGAGAGACGATGCCAGTAATACGATCAGCTGTTAAAGGCACATAGCGCAGTAACACGCCCGCATGAATGGTGAAGTAGTCCACACCTTGCTCAGCCTGTTCTACTAGTGTATCGCGGAACATTTCCCAGGTAAGGTCTTCTGCAATACCGCCGGTCTTATCGAGCGCTTGGTAGATTGGAACGGTACCAATTGGAACTGGCGAGTTGCGAATAATCCACTCACGAGTTTCATGAATATGCTTGCCTGTAGAAAGATCCATGATGGTATCTGCACCCCAACGGATTGACCACACCATTTTTTCTACTTCTTCATTAATAGAAGAAGTCACAGCAGAGTTACCTAAGTTGCCGTTAATCTTGACGCGGAAGTTACGACCGATAATCATTGGCTCGAGTTCTGGGTGATTAATGTTGGCTGGAATAATTGCGCGACCGGCAGCGATTTCAGAGCGCACGAATTCACCAGTAACGATGTCAGGCAGATTTGCGCCGTAGCTCTTGCCAGGGTGTTGCTTGAGTAGTTGTTTGTATTCCGGATTCTTGCGTAATTGCTCAAGACCCATAGATTCACGTAAAGCCACATATTCCATTTCAGGCGTCACGATGCCTTTGCGGGCGTAATACATTTGGCTCACATTCTGACCCGCTTTAGCGACACGCGGAGGATTGATATGGCCGAAACGCAAATTCTGTGTAGCCACATCTTGAGAGCGGGCAACACCGTATTCAGAGCTTGGTCCAGTCAGCTGAACTGTGTCACCACGCTCCTCAATCCAGTTCTTACGCAACAAAGGTAAACCTTTTTCAAGATTGATCACGATCTCCGGATCGCTGTAAGGACCTGATGTGTCATAAACAGGTACAGGAGGATTGGGAACCATCTCCTCACCAACACGTGTTGATAATTGCTCGATCATACGAATCGGCGCTTTGATATCTGGACGCGAACCTTCTAGGTAGGTTTTAGTAGAGGCGGGGTAGGCAAATTTTTGGCCAAAGTCACGCTCTAAGCTTTTTAAGCTAGGAATTTCTTGTTTTGATTTTGTGTTGGTATCGCTCATGTCCATCTCCTGACTGTTTTTTAGATGGACGAAACCGGGTGACGGTCTGATGGAAAACTCCCCACGCCAGCATTACCTGGATCGGGTTATAGGGTCTTTCTCAGCGCCTTGTAGCAAAAATCACTCAAGGGCACCCCTGTTTCATCCTTAGGTCTTATTTAACCACGAAATGCCTTTCAACTGGGCGATCAAAATCAAGCGCTGAAATTGATATTGGATGGATTTAGTCTGTCCTGGTATTACGCAAAATGAAATCCGCTGTAACCAAAGCGGCATCGCTAGTGAATTCATCAGCCAAAATACGGGCTGCAGCCTCTGAAAGCGAGATTTCAATAAAACCGCTCACTTCACCGTCATGATTGGTGGGTACAAAGTTATCCGCCAGTTCTAGGTCGTAAACATAGAGCTGCTCATCATGAAAGCCCCGTCCTGGGATAGTGCGACGCATGTGGATGCGACCCACGGGCTCAATTTGATCGGAGATCTGGGGTGGTACACCCGCTTCTTCCCATAACTCCCTGCGGGCATTTACCCAAGGGGTTTCATCTGCCCCAACACCGCCTGCGGCCAAGTTATCAAGACGACCAGGGTCAGTAGATTTGGTTTCGCTCCGTCGCCCAAGCCATAGATTGCCCGCCTTGGTATGGCCGTTGATGTGGGTTGCCATGCTGCGAAAGCCAAAAGCACGGAAGGCAGAGCGCTCTAAACGGAAGTATTCGTGACCATTTTGGTCAATCCAAGCGAAATTCTCATTCCTCCACCCTGGAATAAATCCACCTTGGCGCATCCGATCAGCCATTTGCGAAAGGCTTTCAGAAAGCTCCACAGGCCTTGCATGGTGAATAGTCAGGCGATCGTGGCCCATTTCTATATAAGGGATTGGGTTTTTTACTAAGAATTCGAGTAAATAGGCCGTGAAATCAGGGCTTATATGCCCAATAACCTGTCCAGTTGTGTAGCCACCTAAAAAATAGATGGGTAAGTAATCGGGCGGAGCTGGCCTTGCCGTATTTTGGAGTAATTCCTCTAGTGCAGCGACAGTGCTGCTGGTGAGCTTGGTATTGAGCTTATGCATGCTGTAAGTGTAAGAGAAATTCTGATTACCAAAGATTGGGCTAAAAATCTATAAATAAATTCGAATTGTCAACAACGATTTACGTATATTTTTGTTAAAGGTAAATGCTCATAAATTAAGCAAGCTAGGTGACTCTATACAAATCTTAGACTTACGAAAACTTTTGGGTATTTATCCACACAAGCTGTGGATAAGTTCTGATTGCGAAGTGGTCCCGCCGACAGGAATCGAACCTGTATCCCACGCTTAGGAGGCATGTGCACTATCCATTGTGCTACGGCAAGATTGAAAAAAAGTAAAACGTTTTATAAAAAAGATGATAGGACAACTTTCATTATCCACTGATTACCAACCACACAGTGCCCACACTTGATTGGTAATTGCGACCGTTAACTCTGGTGCAAAGTATGCGGAGAAAATAATTCCCAACACTACTGTTGCTAGAGCGTATGAAACGAAGCGCAAAATAGAAATACTCATCAAAAAAATTAAGCAGTAGCAAGGCGATGAATTGCCCGTTCTTTTACTGGAAAATTAATTAAGAATGCAAACACACCTAAGGCAATCGCAATATTCCAAACGATCAGATAGGAGCCGGTGCGATCAAACAGGTAGCCGCCAAAATAAGCTCCGCAGAAGCTGCCAAGCTGATGAGAGAAGAATACGAGACCCGAGAGCATAGAGAGGTATTTCACGCCAAAAATCTGTGCAACGATGGCATTGGTTAATGGGATGGTGGAGAGCCACAAGAAGCCCATGATGGCTGCAAAGATATAGGTAGTAGTTGGGCTCAGAGGCAGATAAACAAAAGCGATGATCGCCACAGACCTGCTGATATAGATCCCTGACAAGAGGTAGCGCTTTGGAAAACGTTGACCTAATATTCCGGCGCCATAGGTTCCAAAAATATTAAATAGTCCAATTAATGCAAGGGCGGTAGTTGCTACAAAAGGGGCACCAACATCGGGATACATATTAGATAAATCTTTTAGGTAAGGCGCTAAATGAACTGCAATAAATACCACCTGAAAACCGCAAACAAAATAACCCAAAGTAAGCAATCTAAAGCTGGGGTTACCCATCGCCTCTTTTAAAGCTTCTTTGATAGTTTGATTGCTACCTTGCTGCATATTCGCAGCATTGGGTTCACGCAACATAAACGCAATCGGAATCATGAGGCTTGCCATGAGCGCTAACACGAGTAGCGCATCATTGGCACCAAAGTTTGACAGCAAGCCTTGCTCAACTGGAATCATTAAAAATTGTCCGAATGATCCAGCTGCTGCAGTGATGCCCATTGCCCAGACTCTTTTTTCAGGAGCAACATTACGACCTAAGATGCCATACACCACACTATAGGTGGTTGCAGTTTGCGCAAGACCGATTAGCAATCCACCTGCAAATGCAAAACTCAGAGCATCGGTAGAGATCGCCATACCGGCTAAACCGAGTGCATACAGCGCACCCCCAGCAATCATAATTTTGAGTGCACCGTAACGATCAGCCAATGCCCCAGTAATAGGTTGAACAGCGCCCCAAATTAAATTCTGGAGGGCAATGGTCAGAGCAAAAGTTTCACGACCCCAACCATTGGCGGAAGTGATGGGTAGGTTAAAGAGTCCAAATCCATGGCGTATACCCATGGAAAAAGTCACCATCAGCCCGCCAAAGATCAGTAGATTCTTCAGCGTGAGGATGTTAGATGGGCTAGATTGCGCTGTCATGGATGTTTTCTCATTATGTCCAGCGCTTAGGATAGCTTGATTATTTGTTTACCCAAACACCTGCCCTCAAGCAGATCAATGAAGGTCTGGGGTGCGTTTTGTAGGTTTTCAGTGATTTTTTCATGGACCTGGATCTTTTGTTCGTCTATTAGACCTATCAGTTGTTTTTGGATTTCCCGCCAGCGAGACATGTGATCAGAGACGATAAAACCCTGAATTAACATGCGATTGGCTAGTAAGGTGCGCAGATTGATGCTGTGGAGACGCTCCTCAAGGCCTTCAGCAATCAGTCCGCAGATGGCAATGCGGGAGAAGGGGTTCATTTGAGGAATCAGACTGTCAAATAAGGCACCTCCGACATTTTCAAACACCCCATCGATACCATTGGGGGCATGCTTATTTAAGTAGTAAGCCAAATTACTGTGTTTATAGGATAGGCAGTGATCAAAATCCAATACATTCTGCACATAAGCGCATTTTTCCTCAGAGCCTGCAACTCCAATGACATGAGCTCCCTGTAGTTTGGCAAGTTGGCCGGCAACACTCCCTACGGATCCTGCGGCAGAGCTAATGAGGATGGTTTCACTGGCTTGGGGCTTGCAAATATCCATCATTCCAATCCAGGCGGTGATCCCCGGCATTCCTGCAGCTCCCAGAAGCCAGGTTTCCGAAAATGGAATTTCAGGAATGAGCTTGATTGCAGCGCAATTCATGACGGCATGGGTTTGCCATCCCAGCATGCCAATCACCTTATCCCCCGCTTTAAATTGATCGGACCGTGAATCTAAGACGATTCCAATGCCTTCGCCCATGACAACATCGCCAAGCGCCATTGAGGGTGCATATGATTTGCGCTCACTCATTCTGCCGCGCACATAGGGGTCAAGCGAAAGCCATTGATTTAGAACCAGGACTTGGCCGCTCCTGAGAGGCTCTATATCGGCGTCAATGCATTCAAAGTTATCTTGTGTTACGGTTTGATTTGGCCTGTTACGCAGAATAATTTTTGTATTCATTTTTGATTGCAAAATTTTCTTCGTATCCAATAATTAACACCTTGGTAAAGCAATACCTGCCTAGGGTTTTTACTGATTGGTGGGGTCAAAACACTTTTTAAATTAATGAGCAATTTTGCCACCTACAAGATTCTTTGGAGTATTTATTTATGTCAGCAGTAAATCACATTAGTTCGTTATTGAAAGATAAAAATCTCCTGAAGGGCGATGCATTTATCGGCGGTAAATGGCTTCAAGCTAAATCTGGCAAAGTTTTTTCAGTAACTAATCCTGCAACTGGCGAAGAAATCGCTCAGGTTCCCAATCTCGATGTTGCTGATGCACTGGACGCTGTTGCATTAGCTGAAACTGCATTTACGCAATGGCGCACAAAAACTGGTAAGGAGCGCGCTGCAGTTATGCGCAAGTGGTTTGACTTAATCACAGAGCACACCGAAGATCTTGGAATCATTATGTCTTTGGAGCAGGGTAAGCCTTTGGTTGAAGCTAAAGGCGAGATTCATTATGGATCTTCATTTATTGAGTGGTTTGCTGAAGAGGCGAAACGAGTCACTGGCGCCATTCCTAGCTCAACTTGGGAAGACAAGCGTTTGATGGTTCTCAAGCAACCTATTGGAGTGTGCGTAGCAATTACTCCTTGGAACTTCCCTAGTGCCATGATTACTAGAAAAGTATCTCCAGCACTGGCAGCAGGTTGCTCTATTGTGATCAAGCCTGCTGAACAAACACCATTGTCAGCATTGGCATTGGCTGAACTCGCTTCTCGTGCAGGCGTCCCTGATGGCGTGATCAATATTTTGACCGCGGATGCTCACAATTCCATCGCGATTGGTAAAGCACTTTGTGACTCTCAAGTAGTTAAGCATCTCTCGTTCACTGGATCCACTGAGGTTGGCAAGTTGCTAATGATGCAGTGCGCCCCAACAGTGAAAAAGATTGCTCTTGAGTTAGGTGGTCATGCGCCATTTATTGTTTTTGAAGATGCCAACATTGACAATGCGGTTGCTGGCGCTATGTTTGCTAAGTACCGTAATGCTGGCCAAGCTTGTGTTGCAGCCAATCGCTTTTATGTGCATAAAAAAGTCCATAACGAATTTGTTGAAAAGTTTGCTGCTGCTACAAAAGGACTCAAAGTGGGTCATGGTTTAGAGCCTGGGGTGACTCAAGGCCCCTTGATCGATGAGCATGCACTGGCTAAAGTCCAGAGACATATTGCTGATGCAGTAGCTAAGGGGGCGACCTTGGTTACCGGCGGCAAGTCTTCTGAGCGAGGCGGTACTTTTTTTGAGCCCACCATTTTGGCAAATGTAAGTAATTCCATGCTAGTGGTAACTGAAGAAACCTTTGGGCCAGTTGCCCCAGTCATTCCTTTTGAGTCTGATGAAGAGGTTGTCAAGCTCGCCAATAACAGCCAGTTTGGATTGGCTTCTTATTTCTATAGCCGTGATATCGGTCGCATCTGGAAAGTGGCTGAGGCTCTGGAGTTTGGCATGGTCGGGGTCAACACCGGCCTCTTTTCTAACGAGGTTGCCCCATTTGGCGGTGTTAAGCAATCCGGCTTAGGTAGAGAAGGCAGCTCTTGGGGTATTGATGAATACCTCGAGATGAAGTATGTCTGCGTAGGCCTATAAATAAATAGTTGGAGGAGACAAATTAATGCATTCCAAGAAAAAACAAAAAATCGGAATCTTATTAGGCTGTTTATTTGCTGCAGTGTCGCTGTTCAGCCAGAGCGCTTCTGGTCAGTCAGCGCCTGCTGAAGAGTCATGGCCTAACAGACCCATTTCAATGATCATTCCATTTCCGCCGGGTGGGGTTGCTACAGTTGTTGGTAGACCCATTGCTGATGGCATGGCTAAAAATCTTGAAAAGCCGATCATTATGGAAAATAAACCTGGTGCAGGTGGCGGAATCGGTAATGCCTTTGTAGCAAAAGCAAAGCCAGATGGCTATAACGTATTGTTTGCGATGTCCTCTGTTTCAACCATTCCAGAGACAGATAAGATTGCTGGCAAGACAGCTTCGTATTCCACCAATCAGCTAAGACCCATTGGCCGCATTACTTCTGATCCATTGGTGATTGTGGTGAAGAATGATGCTCCATGGAAAACCATGACAGAGTTTGTTGCTGATGCTAAAAAGTATCCTGGTAAATACAATTTCAGCTCTTCTGGTAACTACGGAACAATGCAGTTGCCAATGGAGATGTTAAAAACAAATCAGAATATTTTCGTTGTTCATATTCCCTATGGTGGTGCTGGCCCTGCTGTGTTAGCTGTACTTAGTGGAGAGGTTGATATTGTCGCTAGTGGCCCATCAACCGTAGTTCAAAACGTCAAGGCTGGAAAACTCAGAGCTTTAGCTCATACCGGAACAGGCAGGATGGCTGCACTACCAGATGTTCCATCTCTAAAAGAGCTCGGAATACCCGTTGAATACAATCAATGGACTGGAATTTTTGTACCGAAAAGTACGCCTGAGCCGATTGTCAAAAAGTATCGTGATGCATTAAGAGTTGCCGTTAACGACAATTCCATTCGCTCAACTATTGGTAATGCAGGTAGCCCAATCGACTATCTTGATGAACCTGAATTCCAAATCTTTTGGGATAAGGATATTGCCAAGATGAATGAGGTAGTTAGAAAAATTGGCAAGCTCGATTAGATCGAACCATTCTCTCTCAGTAAATCGATATCCTGCGCGCTAAGACCCAGTCTCTCGCGTAGGATCTCATCAGTATGCTGTCCCAAGGTTGGGGGTGCCATTCTGACTTCTACTGGAGTTTTAGAGAGTCGCATAGGACTTGCTACCAACTTCATCTTGCCAGCTGTGGGGTGGGGCACATTGATTTGAATATCACGGGCTTTGACCTGTTCATTTTCAAATACCTCTTGAAAATTATTAATTGGTCCGCAGGGTACATTTGCTTTTTCAAGTAAGGCAATCCACTCTGCCTTAGTTTTCTTTCTCGTCATTTCCTCCAGCAGAGGTACTAGCTGTTCGCGGTGCTTCACCCGCATTGGATTCTCGGAGTACAGAGGGTTATCGGCTAAATGGGCTTCATTACCTGCGGTAACAAAATGCCTGAATTGGCCGTTATTTCCGGCTGCAACAATCATCCAGCCATCTGATGTGGGAAGTGTTTGATAAGGTACTATCGTTGGCGATGCATTGCCCCAACGTTTGGGGATTTCATCTGAGCATAAATAGGCGCTAGCCACATTTGCCATGACTGCTATTTGCGTATCCAATAGTGCCAAGTCAATGTATTGACCTTCGCCAGTATGGTTTTTATGGGCAATGGCCGCCAAGATGGAGGTGGTGGCGTACATCCCGGTAAAGATATCGGCAATTGCAACACCCGCTTTTTGCGGGCTAGCACCTGGAAAGTCATCCGCTTCACCGGTAACGCTCATAAAGCCACCCATTCCTTGGACAATAAAATCATATCCAGGGCGTTTTGAGTAGGGCCCAAATTGCCCGAATCCAGTAATTGAGCAGTAAATGAGATCCGGCTTTACTTTGATTAAGCTCTCGTAATCCAGTCCGTACTTAGCCAGCTGTCCAACTTTGTAGTTCTCAATGACGACATCGGAGTCTTTTGCGAGCTGGCGAATGATTTCTTGGCCTTCAGGCTTGCTAATATCGACCGTAATGGAACGTTTATTGCGGTTAATGGATATGAAATACGCACTTTCAGCCGTATCTTTGCCGTTTTGATCTCTGGCAAAAGGAGGGCCCCAGTGCCGTGTGTCATCGCCCTCACCAGGTTTTTCAACCTTAATGACATCTGCACCGAGGTCGGCGAGGTTTTGAGTACACCACGGGCCGGCAAGCACACGGCTGAGGTCTAAAACGCGAATATGACTTAAGGCTCCCATCCTGCAATTTTGGCATGAAAAAAAGGGTAATTCAGGAAAATTCAGGTTTTCCTTCAGACATGACTACAATTTGCGCGCATGGCTACCCGTAAAACATCTGAATACAGCGAATCATCGATTCAAGTCTTAAAAGGGCTTGAACCCGTCCGTCAGCGGCCGGGAATGTACACCCGCACTGATAATCCCTTGCACATCATTCAGGAGGTACTGGATAACGCTTCTGACGAGGCTTTAGGAGGGTTTGGCAAACAAATCATTGTGACTTTGCATACCGACAGCAGTGTGAGTGTGGAGGATGATGGCCGCGGTATTCCTGTGGGAATGCATCCAACCGAGAAGCTCCCAGTAGTAGAAATCGTCTTTACCCAGCTTCATGCTGGCGGTAAATTCGAAAAAGGCTCCGGCGGTGCATATGCCTTCTCTGGTGGTTTGCATGGTGTCGGTGTTTCTGTAACCAATGCCTTATCTAAGCGACTAGAGGTCACCGTATGGCGTGAGGGTCAAGTCTCTACATTGACCTTTGCTGATGGCAGGGTGATTGAAAAGCTCAAAACCAGCGCCGCCGGCAAAGAGGATAAGTCTCACGGTACACGTGTACGTGCATGGCCTGATGGCAAGTACTTTGATAACGCAGCTATCCCTATGCCTGAACTCATTCGTTTATTACGCTCTAAGGCAGTCTTATTGCCAGGCGTAAAAGTGACCCTGATTCAAGAAAAGTCTGGCGAGAGCCAAACTTGGCAATATGCCCATGGCTTGCGTGGCTACTTAAATGAAGCAATGGCTCAAGCTGGTCATGGCGCAGAAGTAATTCCTCCATTTGAAGGTGAGCAATACGCTACTGGTAACGGAGATGATGACTCCTTTGCTGAAGGCGAGGGCGCTGCTTGGGTTGTAACTTGGACCGAAGATGGCCCACCTGTGCGTGAGAGTTATGTGAACTTAATCCCGACTCCTGCAGGTGGAACGCATGAAAGTGGTCTGCGTGAAGGCCTCTTTAATGCCGTGAAAGGCTTCATTGAGATGCATGCTTTACAACCAAAAGGTGTCAAGTTAATGCCTGAAGACGTCTTTGCGCGCGCTTCATTTATTTTGTCTGCCAAGGTATTGGACCCCCAATTCCAGGGGCAAATTAAAGAGCGTCTGAACTCTAGAGACGCAGTGCGTTTGGTTTCTGGCTACGCTAAATCTGCATTAGAGCTTTGGCTCAATGAGCACGTGGACTACGGTCGCAAACTAGCGGACTTAGTGATTAAGCAAGCTCAAGCTAGAACCCGTGCTGGCCAAAAAGTAGAGAAGAAAAAATCATCTGGTGTAGCAGTTCTTCCCGGAAAGTTGACTGATTGCGAGAGCGAAGATATTGGCCTGAATGAAATCTTCCTGGTTGAGGGAGATTCAGCCGGCGGCTCAGCCAAGATGGGGCGCAACAAAGAATATCAAGCGATCCTGCCTTTGCGTGGCAAGGTTCTCAATACTTGGGAAGCCGAGCGCGATCGTTTATTTGCCAATAATGAAGTACATGACATTGCGGTAGCCATTGGCGTCGATCCACATGGTGCTAATGACATGCCGGATTTATCGAATTTACGTTACGGCAAGGTCTGCATCTTGTCTGATGCGGACGTCGATGGTGCGCATATTCAGGTATTGCTACTCACCTTGTTCTACAAGCATTTCCCTAAGTTAATTGAATTGGGGCATATCCATATTTCCCGGCCGCCCTTATTTAGAGTGGATGCGCCAGCTCGTGGTAAAAAGCCAGCCCAAAAGATTTACGCTTTAGATGCAAGCGAGCTGCAAGCAATTGAAGATAAGTTGCGTAAAGATGGCGTCAAAGAGTCTGCTTGGCAAATTTCTCGTTTTAAAGGTTTGGGCGAGATGAGCGCTGAACAACTGTGGGATACCACCCTCAACCCAGATACTCGTCGCCTATTGCCAGTGACATTGGGCACGTGGACAGAAGATGAAACAATTAAAACAATGGATATGTTGATGGGTAAATCCGAATCCGGGGCTCGTCGTGATTGGTTGGAAGAGCGCGGTAACGAAGTAGAGGCGGATATCTAATGGCGATCAAAAAAACTCCAGGTAGTGCAGACTCTACAGATCAAGCTGATTTGTTTGCAATCGATGAACCTATTTCTGTTCAGGCAGGTGGACCCAATGATCCGCATGATCCAAAAAAGATTGAGCTCAATGAGGACGATAAAGATAGCCTAACGCTAGCGGTCTATGCTGAACGCGCTTACTTAGATTACGCCATTAGCGTTGTCAAAGGTCGCGCATTGCCAGATGTATCTGATGGTCAAAAGCCGGTTCAACGCCGCATTCTGTTCTCGATGAGTGAGATGGGTTTGCGTGCTGATGCGAAGCCAGTTAAGAGTGCGCGTGTAGTTGGTGATGTACTTGGTAAATTCCATCCGCACGGTGATCAATCCGCTTATGACGCATTAGTGCGTCTTGCCCAAAGCTTCTCATTACGTTACCCATTGATTGATGGTCAGGGTAACTTTGGTTCACGTGATGGTGATGGCGCAGCGGCTATGCGATACACCGAAGCGCGTTTAACCAAAATTGCCGGTTTGTTGCTCAGTGAGATTGATGAAGGTACGGTCGATTTTGCGCCGAACTACGATGGATCCTTCCAGGAGCCTAAGTTGTTACCAGCACGCTTGCCTTTTGTTCTATTGAACGGCGCATCAGGTATTGCGGTAGGTATGGCAACGGAGATTCCTTCGCACAATTTACGTGAAGTGGCTAGCGCAGCGATTGCCTTGATGAAGTCTCCGAAGATGAGTACTTCAGAGTTATTGGAAATCATACCTGGCCCGGACTATCCTGGTGGCGGTCAAATTATTTCTTCTCCAGCAGAAATTACGCAGATTTATGAAGCAGGTCGCGGCAGCTTAAAAGTACGTGCCCGTTGGTCTGTTGAAGAATTGGCTCGTGGCCAGTGGCAAATCGTGGTGAATGAACTACCACCATCAACGTCATCGCAGCGGGTATTGCAAGAGATTGAAGAGATTACCAATCCTAAAGTCAAAGTTGGCAAGAAGACTTTAACTCCAGAGCAAAGCAATCTCAAATCCACCATTCTGAATGTCCTGGATGGCGTACGTGATGAGTCGAGCAAAGATGCGGCTGTACGTCTGGTATTTGAGCCTAAGAGTAAAAATATTGATGTCAATGAGTTTGCTAATTTATTACTAGCTCATACATCGCTAGAATCCAATGCACCAATGAACTTGGTCATGATTGGTACTGACGGACGTCCACGTCAAAAAGGTCTTAAAGAGATTATTTCAGAGTGGATTTCTTTCAGAGTGGGTACTGTTACAAGACGTACTCAATACCGTTTAGGCAAGGTGAATGATCGAATGCATATTTTGGAAGGGCGCTTGATCGTTCTTCTGAATATTGATAAGGTCATTAAGATCATTCGTAATAGCGATGAACCTAAGGCTGATCTTATAAAAGAGTTTAAGCTGAGTGATCGTCAAGCGGAAGATATCTTAGACATTCGCTTGCGTCAGTTAGCTCGCCTTGAAGGTATCAAGATTGAGCAAGAGTTGAAAGCGCTTAAGTCTGAGCGTGATGATCTTGAGGGCTTGTTACAGAGCGATACCGTTCTACGCAAGCGCATCATCAAAGAAATCGAATCCGACATGAAGGATTTTGGTGATGATCGTCGTACTCTGATTCAGGAAGATAAGCGTGCTGTAGCTGAGACTAAAGTCTTAGATGAGCCAGTCACTGTGATTGTGTCGCAAAAAGGTTGGGTGCGCGTACGCCAAGGTCATGAACATGATGCAATGCAGTTTGCCTTTAAAGCAGGTGATGCCTTGTATGACACATTTGAGTGCCGCACTGTCGATGTGATGCAAGGCTTTGGTAGTGATGGCCGCGTCTATACCGTTCCAGTAAGTGAATTGCCTGGCGCACGTGGAGATGGCTCGCCATTAACGAGTTTTGTGAACTTAGCAGCTGGATCACAAATGGTTGCCTACTATGCTGGTCAGCCTGATGATCTCGTGCTGATTTCTACAAGATCAGGCAATGGCTTCCTGGCAAACGTGGCAGACATGACTACCCGTAATAAGGCCGGTAAATCGTTTGTTGGTATTGACAGTAAATTTCCAGGTGGTGATGCACCTCTCGGAGCCGCTAAGGTCACGGCGGGCATGAAACAGGTAGCCTGCTTATCTGAAAGCTCTAAGTTATTGGTCTTCCCACTAGATGAGCTAAAGCGTTTGCCTACTGGTGGTAAAGGCGTCATCCTGATGGGCTTGGATGATAAAGAGAAGTTGGCGTCTGCCATTGCAGTTGGGCCTGATGGCGCTACGTATTCAGGAGCGGGACGGGCTGGTAAACCAACGGAGCTCAGTCTTGATGCGAAAACCTTGAAGTCCTTTGCAGGCAATCGTGCCCGTAAAGGTCACTTTGTAGAGCCAAGACTCAAAGACGGAAAGCTCACAGCGAACTAAGAGGCTGATCTAGTTTTAATTTGAGCTAAACCTTCTGAGGTATTGGGACGCCGTACTTGACGGCAATCACTTCCGCTAAGATTGATACGGCGATCTCAGGTGGAGTCAAAGCGCCGATAAATAGACCCACGGGTCCGTGAAGACGTTCAACTTGTTCCTGTGTCACATCAAATTCTAGCAAGCGATCTTTACGTTTTTGAGTATTGATTCTACTGCCCAGGGCTCCCACATAAAAAGCTGGGGACTTCAATGCTTCCATTAAGGCCATGTCATCAAGCTTAGGGTCATGCGTTAAGGCAACCACCGCTGTATGGGAGTCAACTCCAATTTCTAGCAGCACGTCGTCCGGCATGCCCTTGATAAATTGAATCTGTTCACGATTGATGCCTTCTGCATATTCTTCGCGCGGGTCAATGACGATCACTTCAAAGTCCAACGCAAGAGCAAAGTCAGCGGTATACAGTGATAGCTGTCCGGCTCCAATGATCACCATACGCCAGCGAGGACCGTAAGTGGTTTTCATTAAGCGCTCATCGCAGATGAATGCCTCATTACGATTACCAGCTTCGAGCGTAGACTTGCCAGTCGCAAGATCCACCGTACGTGAAGTAATTTGGTGATTGCTGATGGACCCTAAGATAGCTTCCAAAATAGCCAGCTCTGGTTTTGGCTCGACGAGTAATCGTAGTGTTCCACCACAGGGCAGGCCAAAACGGGCGGCCTCTTGTTGACTAACGCCATAGACCACCATTTCTGGCAAATCTCGAGTCAGGATTTCAGTTTGTACTCGGCGAATCAGGTCATCTTCGACACATCCACCTGAGACTGAGCCGGTGACTTGCCCGTCGCCTCGAATAGCTAACCAGGAGCCGATAGGTCTTGGAGCAGAACCCCAAGTCTGAACAACTGTGGCAATAGCAACCGAATGGCCTGATTTGAGCCAATCTACCGCAGCCTTTAATACGCTTAAATCGGTACTATTCATTTACTGTATTTAATTTCTTACGTTTAATTTTTTTCTATTTATTATTTATTGCTAGTTACCTATTTATTATCTCTCTAATGACAAGTTCTAGCCCATCAGCCCAAGATTCACAACTACGTATAGCCGTGCTCTTATTGGCAGCAGGCGAGGGTAGTCGGCTAGGCATTCATCCAAAAGCATTACTTCATCGTGACGGAAGAACCCTTTTAGAGCGTTTTGCAAGTGCAATTCAAGTATTTAGTCCCGTCGAATGCATTGTGGTCACTGGCTTTCATGCCCAGTTGATTGAGTCTGAGATTGCAAAGATGAATGCCTCTTTAACTAACCCGATGAAGATCATTAGAAATGTTTCACCAGAAAGGGGGCAACCATCCTCCGTTCGCTTGGGTCTTGAATCACTGCGAGCTGACTTTGATGTATTACTAGTCGCACTATCCGATCAGCCCGAAGTGGGTGCAAAAGAAATTCAAGAATTGCTTGATGAATACGCTAAGCGACAAGGTGGGCAGGAAATTATTCTGCCAACAGTGGATGGAAAGCGGGGCAATCCTGTATTGTTTTCTTATAAAGCAGTCTCGGATGTATTAGCCAAGCCAGGCATGGTTTGTCGATCTTATATGGATGCCCATCCTAATAAGGTGAGGATTATGCCCACCATCAATCAGGCATTTGTGATGGATGTCGACACGCCGGAAGACATCCAAAGGCACCAATTAAATCTATTTCCTATTTAAATTTCTGCAATCAGCTCGATTTCAACACAAGCACCCAGAGGGATTTGCGCCACACCAAATGCGCTCCGAGCATGTTTTCCTGCATCACCAAATACTTCAAAGAGTAGTTCCGAGCATCCGTTGACCACTAAGTGTTGCTCTGTAAATTCAGAAGTTGAATTGACTAAACCTATCACCTTGACTATGCGCTTTACTTTATCGAGTGAGCCTAAGTGATTTTGTAGAGTGGCAATTAAATCAATCGCAATAGATTTCGCTGCAGCTTTACCAGTTTCGGTATCCATATCAAGACCCAGCTTACCAACCCAGGGCTTACCATCTTTCTTAGCAATATGGCCCGATAGAAAAACAGTATTGCCAGTTGTTGCAGCCATAACATAGGCAGCAGCAGGCGGTCCAGGTTGAGGTAAGTCAATACCCAGAGTTTTCAGGCGATCGCTAATGTGATTTGTCATAAAGTTTTAGAAAAAAATAAAAAAATAAAGAAAAAAAGAAAATAAAAGAAGGCTGATGTAAATCTTACTGGATTACTTTGATAGTTGACGCATGGCGTTCTCGAGACCGTTTAAGGTCACAGGATACATGCGGTCTTTCATGAGACCTTTCATGATGTCGATGGATTGTCGATATTGCCAAACTGATTCTGGCTCTGGATTGAGCCAGGCAAAGTGTGGGAAGTGCTCAATGAGGCGATTAATCCACGCCGCACCAGCTTCCCGATTGTTGTACTCAACTGATCCATTCGGACTCAGAATCTCATAAGGAGACATGGTGGCATCGCCAATGAAAATGAGCTTGTAGTCAGGACCATACTTATTAATAATGTCTTGGGTTGCGGTGACTTGATCGCGTCTGCGGCGATTACTTTGCCAGAGACTTTCATAAACGCAGTTATGAAAGTAGTAATACTCCAAGTGTTTGAATTCTGTTTTGACGGCTGTAAATAATTCAGAGATGCGCGCAATATGATCATCCATTGAACCGCCCACATCCATTAGTAACAAGACTTTGACCTGGTTGTGACGCTCTGGACGCATTTGAATGTCGAGCATCCCCGCGTTTGCAGCAGTTGAGTGAATCGTTTTATCGAGATCTAACTCCAGATTTGAGCCTTCTCTGGCAAAACGGCGTAGGCGACGTAAGGCCATTTTGATATTGCGCGTTCCCAGACTGAGGTCGCCGTCATAGTCTTTAAACTCCCGGGCTTCCCACACTTTGATGGCTGTACGATTGCCCGCGCTCTCGCCACCAATGCGTATACCCTCCGGGTGAAAACCGCTATGCCCAAACGGTGATGAGCCACCTGCGCCAATCCATTTATTGCCGCCACCATGCCATTCTTTTTGCTCTTTCAAAAGCTCTTGAAGGCGCTTTTGTAATGCTTCAGAGCCGCCTAGCTTTTTGAGTGCCGCTTTTTCTTCCTCATTTAATACGCGTTGCAGTTTTTTCTCAAGCCAGTCCAAAGGAATATCGAGAGCTAGAGCGATGATCTGCTCTACACCATTGAAGTAGGAGCCAAACACTTGATCGAAGCGATCAAAGTACTGCTCATCCTTGACTAAGGTCATCCTAGCCAATTGATAAAACTCATCAATCGATGGTTCAATAACGCCTTCCTTTAGAGCTTCTAGCAGCGTTAAAAATTCCCGCACGGAAACAGGCACCTTGGCCTCTTTCAGATTCAGAAAAAATTGAATCAACATGATTCAGTTATTGAAAATATTGACTAGATAGATCAGCGGTGATTACGATTCATCATCACCAAACGCTCAAAGAGATGAATGTCTTGCTCGTTTTTAAGAAGTGCTCCATGTAGAGGAGGAATCGTAATTTTGTCATCACCGCTATACAGAGCCTCGGCAGGAATATCCTCTGCAAGTAGTAGCTTTAACCAGTCGATCAGTTCAGAAGTGGAGGGCTTCTTTTTAAGACCTGGCAAAGAGCGGATTTGATAAAAAGATTGAAGTGCGGCTTCTAACAATTCTTGCTTGATGTTGGGATGATGGACATCAACAATGCTCTGCATTGTTCCCGCGTCTGGAAAAGAGATGTAGTGGAAGAAGCAGCGACGCAAAAATGCATCTGGCAATTCTTTTTCATTATTTGAAGTAATAATGACAAGAGGGCGGTGCTTCGCTTTGATCAACTCACGCGTTTCATATACATAGAACTCCATACGGTCGATTTCTCGCAAGAGGTCATTCGGAAACTCAATATCGGCTTTATCAATCTCATCAATCAACAAAACAACGGGCTCATCTGCTTCAAATGCTTGCCAAAGAACACCTTTCACAATGTAATTACGAATGTCATTGACCTTTTCATCGCCAAGCTGTGAGTCTCTTAATCGGCTAACGGCATCGTATTCATAAAGGCCTTGTTGCGCCTTGGTGGTCGATTTAATGTGCCATTGCATTAGTGGCATGTTCAGGGCCGCAGCTACTTCCTCGGCCAGCATGGTTTTACCTGTTCCTGGCTCTCCTTTAATCAAAAGAGGGCGCTGAAGCTTTATTGCGGCATTGACTGCCAATTTCAAGTCATCAGTGGCTACATAGCTTTGCGAGCCGTCGAAGCGGGATTGGATCTTGGTCATAGTGGGGCAATTAACTTGTCTGTGAATAGCCGTCAAGTATAGGTAAAAGAGTCGGTATTTTCAGTGTTTTACTCATTTCAAGGGGTGAAAATGGGGTATCAAGGCTCGTCTCCGCTATACTCTCTTCAAATTGATTTGAATCAAACTCGTTACAGATGATTTCTATGAAAAAACACCTCATTCTTTCCCAATTGACCCTCTGCGCTGCTTTGGCCTTTGCCGGATTCTCAGCTCAAGCTCAAGACGTCAAAGGTTCTGCTCAAGCTGGACAAGGCAAGGTTTGGCTCTGTATTGGCTGCCATGCCATCCCTGAATATCGCGCTGACTATCCTTTGGTATACAAAGTCCCTATGATTGGCGGTCAAAATGCTGCTTACATTGCTAGCTCCTTGGCGGCCTACAAAAAAGGTGAGAGAAAGCATCCAACGATGCGTTCGATAGCAGGTAGCTTGTCTGATCAAGACATGGCTGACCTCGGCGAATACTATGCTGCGCAAACTGCCAGCTCACCTAATAACCCATTGAAGTGATATTTAGAGGCACGTTTATGAAATTCGCACTAATTACCGCCATTTTGTTATCAAGCATTGGCTTGGCTCAAGCAGCTAGCGCCGAAAAAGGTCAGGCTCTTGTAGAGAAGGGCAACTGTGCCTCCTGCCATGGTGCTGGGCTAAATGCACCAATCTTGCCCGTTTATCCAAAGTTGGCAGGTCAGCATGCTGATTACCTTTACTACGCTTTGCGCGCTTACCAAGTTGGCGGCTCTAATCCGCAGTTTGGTCGTAACAATGCAGTAATGTCTTCTCAGGCCAAGCCTTACAGCGATGCAGATCTTCTCGACATGGCTGCCTATATCGCTAAATTGCCAGGAAACTTTGTTGTTAAGAAGTAATTTCCTTAATTAACTAGATCCACACCAAAAGGCTTAGGTTAATCACCTAAGCCTTTGTTCTTTATGGTATTTGCAACAGATCTTTTATTTCGTAGCCTCAAGCCCTCTAGCGAGGTGATTGCGCATAGCCATCTCTGCCGCTACAGGATCTCTTTTGAGAATAGCCTGGAGAATTTCCCGATGCTCAAGCAGGGAACTTAAAAGGCGGCCCCCTCTACTTAAAGAATCGCGCCTTTGGAGTTTGAGTACCTTACGCAGGTCATCAATGACGCCATTCATCCACTTATTTCCCGCAATTTCTTGGATTAATTCATGAAATTTGACATTAAATTCAAAAAACTGCCCTATATCTCTGTCTGCAGCGGCCTTTTCTAGGCGGTGATGTAAATCATCTAATTGGGTTAGTTGGGCTTCAGTAGCATTTATTGCTGTTTCTTTGGCTGCTTGACCCTCCAATAGAGAGAGAACGGTAAAGATTTGCTCTAAATCACGCCTATCAACCTCTGTGACATAAGAGCCTTTGTTCATCTTGCTAATTACCAGACCTTCTGAAGCAAGTACCTTTATAGCCTCGCGCATGGGCGTTCGGCTTATTCCAAAGGCAGCCGCTAGGCTCTGCTCATCTAGCCAACTTCCTGGGGCTAATTCATGGGAGAAGATTTGCTCTCGCAGTCGCTCAGCAACATCTTCATACAGAGGTCTATTTATTAGTTTTGTATTCATAATTATGTATACAGTATCTAGACAAATTCAGAAAAGTCAAGCAAAATAGCCTTACAGAATTAATGACGATGTAAAAAGCCAACTGGGAGTACTTTGTGAGTTCAAGTGATAAAAAGTCTGCATCGAGTTCATCCAATACTTGGCCAAATGTGCCCGATTACGATTTAGATGCCTGGAAAAAATCAGCCCAAAAGTCAGCGCCCAATGGTGATGTTGATAAATTAGGTTGGCAAACGCCGGATGGTATTCATCTAAAAGCTTTATATACGGCCGAAGATACCGAAGGTCTTCAGTACACACATTCTTTGCCAGGTTTTGAGCCTTTCGTACGTGGACCGCAGGCAACTATGTATTCAGTGCGTCCTTGGACTATCCGTCAGTACGCCGGTTTCTCAACTGCAGAAGAGTCCAATGCGTTTTATCGCAAAGCACTAGATGCAGGGGGCCAGGGTGTTTCTGTTGCTTTTGATTTAGCGACTCATCGTGGTTACGACTCGGATCATCCGCGCGTTACTGGCGACGTTGGTAAGGCGGGTGTAGCCATCGACTCAGTAGAAGATATGAAAATCTTATTCGATGGAATTCCGCTCGATAAGGTATCCGTTTCGATGACGATGAACGGAGCAGTACTGCCGGTCTTGGCAGGTTATATCGTTGCTGGTGAAGAGCAGGGTGTGAAGCAAGAGTTGCTATCAGGCACGATTCAGAATGACATTCTGAAAGAGTTTATGGTGCGCAATACCTACATCTACCCACCAGAGCCTTCGATCCGCATCATCGGCGACATCATTGAATACACCGCCAAACACATGCCAAAATTTAACTCGATTTCGATTTCGGGTTATCACATGCAAGAGGCAGGCGCAAACCAAGTTCTCGAATTGGCATTTACATTGGCTGACGGTAAAGAGTATGTCAAAACTGCTTTGGCAAAAGGCTTAGACGTAGATGGCTTTGCTGGCCGACTCTCTTTCTTCTTTGCGATTGGTATGAACTTTTACTTAGAGGTTGCCAAGTTACGTGCTGCACGTCTTTTATGGTGGCGGATCATGAAGTCCTTCGAGCCAAAGAATCCAAAGTCTTTGATGCTGCGAACACACTGCCAAACATCTGGCTGGTCTCTAACTGAGCAAGATCCGTATAACAACGTTGTACGCACCACAGTCGAAGCCATGGCGGCTGTATTTGGTGGTACGCAATCATTGCATACCAATTCATTTGATGAAGCGATTGCCTTGCCGTCTGAGTTCTCTAGCCGCATTGCCCGCAACACTCAATTAATTTTGCAAGAAGAGACGCATATCACTAGCGTGATCGATCCATGGGCCGGCTCTTACATGATGGAAAATCTGACTCAAGAGATGGCTGATAAAGCTTGGGAGATTGTTCAGGAAGTCGATGCTATGGGCGGCATGACTAAGGCTGTTGAGAGTGGTTGGGCAAAGCTCAAGATTGAAGCTGCGGCTGCTGAGAAACAAGCGAAGATCGATTCAGGCTCTGATGTGATTGTCGGTGTCAATAAATACAAGCTTGGAAAAGAAGACTTGGTTGATGTTCTGATGATTGACAACGATATGGTTCGAGAAAGCCAAGTTGCTCGCTTAAAAGATATCAAAGCAAAACGTGACACCAAGAAAGTAGAAGCGTCATTAGAAGCATTAACTAAAGCCGCAGAAGAAAACACTGGCAACCTATTGGAATTGGCTGTGCAAGCGATCCGTTTGCGCGCTACGGTTGGCGAAGTTTCTGATGCATTGGAAAAAGTTTACGGGCGCCATCGCGCCGATACTCAAAAGGTGACCGGTGTGTATGCAGCTGCTTATGATTCAGCCGAAGGCTGGGATAAATTGAAAGTCGAGATCGCCGATTTCGCAAAAGACTTTGGTCGTCGTCCGCGTGTGATGATTGCTAAGCTTGGTCAGGATGGTCATGATCGCGGCGCTAAAGTGGTTGCGACCGCCTTTGCTGATTTAGGTTTTGACGTAGATATTGGACCCTTATTCCAAACGCCTGAAGAGTGCGCGCGTCAAGCCATTGAGAATGATGTCCATGCTTTAGGAGTTTCCACTTTGGCGGCGGGTCATAAGACTTTAGTTCCCGCCATCATTGCTGAATTAAAAAAGCAGGGTGCTGACGACATCATTGTCTTCGTGGGCGGAGTCATTCCTAGGCAAGATTATGAGTTCTTATACGAGGCTGGAGTTAAGGGCATTTACGGCCCAGGCACTCCGATTCCAGCATCTGCTAAGGATGTACTTGAGCAGATTCGCAAATCTGCAAAGCCTGCTTAACTTTAGATAAGAAGAAAATCAGCATGCTCAATGCAGTAGACCAAGCCTTAGTGAATGACCTCACCGGTGCGCCCTCAGCGGCGCAGCGCCGTGCATTGGCCAAGATCATTACTTTGCTTGAATCCACTCGTATGGATCATCGTCAGCGTGCTGATGAGGTTCTCAATACTTTATTGCCAAAGACAGGCAAGTCATTTCGTTTGGGTATCTCAGGTGTACCTGGCGTTGGTAAATCTACTCTCATCGAAACGCTAGGCTTAGATTTAATTGCAAAAGGCCATCGCGTTGCGGTTCTCGCTATTGACCCATCCTCGAGCATATCGGGTGGTTCTATTTTGGGTGATAAGACGCGTATGGAGAGGTTATCTGTTCTAGATAACGCCTTTATTCGTCCGAGCCCATCATCTTGCACATTGGGTGGCGTAGCTGAAAAAACTCGGGAGGCAATGCTAGTTGCCGAAGCTGCAGGATTTGACATTGTGATTGTCGAAACTGTAGGCGTAGGTCAAAGTGAAATTGCCGTTGCCGGTATGACCGATATGTTCCTCTTACTGCAACTACCTAATGCAGGCGATGATCTACAGGCAATTAAAAAAGGTGTGATGGAAATTGCTGATCTGATCGTGATTAATAAGGTGGATATTGATCCTGATGCTGCCATACGTGCGCAATTATTTATCACTAGCTCTTTGCGACTGCTGGGCTTCCAAGGCAATCCTGATCACGCCTCACATGACTTGGGGTATTGGCATCCGACTGTTATGACTTTGAGTGCGCTAGAGGGTAATGGCGTTCCTGAGCTATGGGAAAAAATTCTGCATTTTCAGAAGCTACAAAATGCGAACGGTCAATTAGCATCGCGCCGTAAGCAACAAGCAGGGGCTTGGATGTGGGATCGGATTGATGCAGGCCTTAAGAATGCTTTTCAGAACCATCCAGCAGTACAAGCACTTTTGCCCAGTCTGAGCGCCGAGGTGAATCAAGGAACGATGGCCGCTTCTGTTGCTGCCAGACGTTTGCTCGAGGCAATGGGTCACGAATTTTTCTAAGGAGTAGTTATGAAGGAAATCATTCAACAGCTAGAAGCAAAGCGTGAGCTCGCCAGATTAGGTGGTGGACAAAAACGTATAGCTGCTCAACATTCCAAAGGTAAGTTAACAGCGCGCGAGCGTATTGAGCTCTTGCTAGATGCCGGCACCTTTGAAGAGTGGGATATGTTTGTTGAGCATCGTTGCCATGACTTTGGTATGGCTGATCAGACTGTTCCTGGTGATGGCGTTGTTACTGGCTATGGCATGATTAATGGCCGCTTGGTCTTTGTATTTTCACAGGACTTTACCGTATTGGGAGGCTCACTTTCAGAGGCTCATGCGGAGAAGATTTGTAAGATCATGGATCAGGCGCTTAAGGTAGGTGCACCTGTGATTGGCTTGAATGATTCTGGTGGTGCGCGTATTCAAGAGGGTGTTGCTTCTCTAGGAGGTTATGCTGAAATTTTCCAGCGTAATGTCACCGCTTCTGGTGTAATTCCACAAATCTCTTTGATCATGGGCCCATCAGCGGGTGGCGCTGTTTACTCGCCCGCACTCACAGACTTCATCTTTATGGTGAAGGACAGCTCTTACATGTTTGTGACTGGTCCAGAAGTCGTGAAGACGGTAACGCATGAGGATGTGACTGCTGAAGAGCTCGGCGGTGCAATAACGCATTCAACTATTTCAGGGGTTTGCGACCTCGCTTTTGATAATGACGTTGATGCCATCATGATGCTCCGTCGTTTCTTTAACTATCTCCCATTATCGAATCGTGAAAAGCCGCCCATGATCAATGGGGCGCAACGTACTGAAGAGCCTGACTTCTCGCTCGATACATTAGTGCCAAGCAATCCAAATCAGCCTTACGATATGAAAGAATTGGTCAGGAAAATTGTTGATGATGGCGAGTTCTTTGAGCTGCAGCCTGATTACGCTAAAAACATCTTGATTGGTTTTGCACGCATGGAAGGCCGTTCAATTGGTATCGTCGCTAATCAGCCCCTAGTGTTAGCTGGCTGCTTGGATATCAAGGCATCTATCAAAGCGGCACGTTTCGTTCGCTTTTGCGATGCTTTTAATATTCCAGTGGTCACCTTAGTTGATGTCCCAGGATTTATGCCGGGCACATCTCAAGAATATGGCGGCATCATCAAGCATGGCGCAAAGTTACTCTATGCTTATGCGGACTGCACCGTTCCTAAGGTCACACTAATTACTCGTAAGGCTTACGGTGGCGCCTATGATGTGATGGCCTCTAAGCATTTGCGTGGCGATGTGAACTTCGCTTGGCCCTCAGCTGAAATTGCAGTCATGGGCCCCAAAGGGGCTGTTGAAATCATTTTCCGCGAAGAAAAGTCTGATCCTGCAAAAATTACGGCACGGGAAGCTGAGTACAAGGCCAAGTTTGCCAATCCCTTTGTGGCTGGTCGTCGTGGCTATATAGATGACGTGATCTTGCCTCACGAAACACGTAAACGTATCTCACGCTCTCTGGCAATGCTCAAGGATAAAGAGCTTACAAATCCACCGCGCAAACACGGCAACATCCCCCTTTAAGGCGCCGGAAAAATCATGACTACAAAAATGTTTAAGAAAATTTTGATTGCCAACCGCGGCGAGATCGCTTGCCGTGTGATGAAAACCGCCAAAAAGATGGGTATTAAGACGGTTGCTGTCTACTCTGAAGCTGATAAGGAAGCGCGCCATGTACAGATGGCTGATGAAGCAGTTTGTATCGGGCCTGCACCATCACGTGAATCCTACCTCGTAATGGATCGCATCATTCAAGCCTGCAAGGATACTGGAGCCGAAGCAGTTCATCCTGGCTACGGTTTCTTATCCGAAAATGAGCAATTTGCACGTCGTTGCGAAGAAGAGGGCATTGTTTTTATCGGCCCTAAACATCAGTCTATCGCAGCGATGGGCGACAAGATTGCTTCCAAAAAACTTGCCTTAGAAGCTAAGGTTAATACGATTCCTGGATTTAATGAAGCAATTGAAAAGGCGGAAGATGCTGTCAAGATTGCCCAAGGTATTGGCTATCCCGTCATGATTAAGGCATCAGCAGGAGGTGGTGGTAAAGGTTTACGTGTAGCCTTTAATGACAAAGAGGCTTTTGAGGGCTTTACAGCCTGTCGTACTGAAGCCCTCAATAGCTTCGGTGATGATCGTGTCTTCATTGAAAAATTTGTTGAAGGCCCTCGTCATATTGAGATTCAGGTGCTGGGTGATGCACACGGCAATATCGTGTATCTCGGTGAGCGTGATTGCTCGATTCAGCGCCGCCATCAAAAGGTAATTGAAGAGGCTCCATCTCCTTTTATTGATCCTGCAACACGTAAGGCTATGGGTGAGCAAGCCGTTGCTTTAGCAAAGGCTGTTAACTATCAATCTGCTGGTACCGTAGAGTTCGTAGTAGGTAAAGACAAGTCCTTCTACTTCCTCGAGATGAATACCCGCCTGCAAGTAGAGCACCCAGTGACTGAAGGCATTACTGGTCTCGATTTAGTTGAGCAGATGATTCGTGTGGCTGCTGGTGAAAAGCTGGCATTTAAGCAGGAAGATATCAAGCTAGATGGTTGGTCGATGGAGTGCCGTATTAATGCAGATGATCCATTTCGTAACTTCTTGCCATCGACTGGCCGCTTAGTTAAATACCGTCCGCCAGCAGAGCAAGATGGCGTGCGTGTCGATACAGGCGTCTATGAGGGTGGCGAGATCCCGATGTATTACGACTCTATGATTGCCAAACTGATTGTGCATGGCAAGGATCGTACTGAAGCAATAGAAAAGATGCGCTCAGCACTAAATGACTTTGTTATTCGTGGTATCCACTCAAATATTCCTTTTCAAGCCGCTTTATTGCAGCACCCCCGATTTGTATCGGGAGACTTTACAACTGGCTTTATTGCTGAAGAGTATCCAGATGGTTTCAAAAAAGATTCTGTACAACCAGCCGATCCTCAACGTTTAGCAGCCCTAGCGGCATTCATGCGCTATCGCTATCTTGAGCACATCAAAATGATTGATGGCCAGTTAGCTGGTCATGAAATGACCATTGCCAAGAGGTTTGTCGTTGTCACTGGATCGAGGGTAGGCTCAAGCGAAGACATCAAAGAAATCCCTATCCGGGTTGAGCTTAAAGACGGCATTTACTCTGTCTACATTGAAGAGGGAAGTGATGTTACTTCTTACAACATCGTTAGCAAATGGCGTCCAGGTGAAATTTGTTTACACGCCACCATCAATGACACGCAAAAAATTACTGCGCAGGTTGAGCGTAAGGGTGTGAAATACGCGCTTGTTTTAGATGGCGCCCATTTTGAGTGTATGGTGCTTAGCCCCCTCGGTGCCGAGCTTCAGCGCCGTATGTTGGTCAAGATCCCGCCAGATACCTCTAAGTTAGTAATGTCGCCTATGCCAGGTCTGTTGAGCAATGTTTCTGTCAAAGTTGGCGAGACTGTTACAGCCGGTCAAAAATTAGCTGCCATTGAAGCAATGAAGATGGAGAACACGCTTGTTGCTGCTCAAGATGGTGTCGTTGCTGAAATCTGTGCCAATGTTGGTGAAAGCTTGGCAGTTGATCAAATGATCATTCGCTTTGAATAAGGCAATCATGACTAAGCCATTCAAGATATTGGGGATTCAGCAGATTGCTATCGGCGGAGAAGACAAGAATCGTCTTCGTAAGCTTTGGGTTGACTTATTAGGCTTTGAGTACAAAAGCACTTTTGTATCCGAACGTGAAAACGTAGATGAGGATATTTGCTCGATCGGTAAGGGGGCTCATGAGATTGAAGTGGATTTGATGCAGCCATTCGATATCGAAAAGAAGCCCGCTGTTCATCAAACACCCCTGAATCACATTGGCTTATGGGTTGATGACCTTCCAAAGGCTGTTGAATGGTTATCTTCCCAAGGTCTTCGCTTTGCTCCTGGCGGGATACGTAAGGGCGCTGCTGGCTATGACATTACTTTTGTTCACCCCAAAGGAAATGAAGCGTTTCCTCTTTGCGGTGAGGGCGTATTGATTGAACTAGTTCAGGCGCCACCAGATATCATTGCAAGCTTGAGTTTATAAGATCAAGAGAGTTCCCATTGACCCATATATTGGCCATCGATACCTCCTCGGCATGGTGTTCGGTGGCTTTATCTTTAGCTAATGCTCCCCCTATAGTTCGCCACCAAAAGGTGTCGGCTGGAGCTAGTCAACTTTTATTACCTTGGGTTCAAGAGTTGTTATCCGAAGCCTCGATCGAACTTGCCGATTTGGATGCCATTGCCATAGGAATCGGTCCTGGGGCTTTCACAGGTGTTCGCCTTGGCGTTGCTGCTGTTCAGGGTTTGGCAACAGCTGCTCGCCTGCCAGTGCTTCCCATCGCTAGTTTGGATGCTATTGCCAGTCAACTGGCTCAAACCCCTGCATTTATCGCATCTGGGGCGCAGTCTTGTGTCATTGCTGTTGATGCTCGCATGGGGGAGGTTTACTGGGCTCGCTATCGAGTTGGAGCTAATCTATTACTTGCACGTCAGGATGATATTCACCTAACTGCTCCAGAGGGAGTTGAGCTCACGCAGATTGATTTTCTAGCGGGAAGTGCAATTGCTGAGTTTGGTGATCGCCTTTTTGTTACTGCTCCCAATCCATTTTCTAGCGCCCATCTCGATTCAACTATCGGAGTCAATGCCTTGGGCGTTTTAGCTTGCGCGCAAAACATGTGGAGTCAAGGTCTGCAACAAGATATTCACTTGCTGGAGCCGCTATACATTCGCAATAAGGTAGCTTTGACTTCTGCGGAGCGAAGTCAACAACATGGTTGATAAGCTTCACTCTGTGCAATCGAATACTGAAGGCGTTTCTGAGCTTTCATTTTTGCCTATGACCGCGGCAGATTTAGATTCAGTTTTGGCTATTGAAGCTGTTTCACACATTCACCCATGGACTAAGGGTAATTTCTCAGACTCATTGGCTGTGGGTCATTGGGCTTATTGCGTGAGACCCCAATTAGCAGATGCGGTAAAAGGGAGTTATTTAGATCCAGATATTCTTTGGGCCTATTGCATCTTGTTTCCCGCTGTAGACGAATTGCATCTCCTAAATATTACTGTCTCACCTAAGTTACGTCGCTTAGGTATCGGCGTAAAAATGATGAGTGCAATTGAGGGTGTAGCTGCACAGCAAAACATGCCTCGCATTATTTTAGAGGTTCGTCCTAGCAACGAGGCAGCCCTTCACCTCTATCAAAGTCTTGGCTATGAGCAGATTGGTTTACGAAAAAATTATTACCCAGTCGATGCTGTCAATGGCTTGCGTGAAGATGCGCTAGTTTTGGCTAAATCGATTAAGCTTGAGGTATGAATATGAGCACCAACTCCACCTTTCTTAAAGAGATGGGCATCACTGAGTGGACATTGCGCGACGCTGCTCCAGAGCCCACTCAAGCAATACTTGCTGCCGAGGTAAGTAATGATCAGTCTGCCCCTGTATTGCCTGCTACAGAAACACAAGAGCGTCATTCTTTAGGAATCTGGTGGTTTTTTGGTAATAAACCTCAGGGTGATGCCGAAGTCCTTTTTCAGAATGTCATTCGAGTTCTCGGTTTAACTCCAAAAGAGTGGTCTTGGAAAAATCCCGCGGATAAATTCAATCCCGACCTATTGCCGCAAGATGGAACACCCATAGTTGCCTTAGCCTTTGGTGGCGCTGCTGCTCAAAAACTATCTGGTGAGCGGGATGCACTGCCAGAACTTCGCGAAACTGTTTTAGCAATTAATGCTGATGGTGCAGAGGATCTGCCGCTGATAGCTACTTTTGAATTAAATCAATTACTTTCAAGGCCGAAAGATAAGGCTCTATTTTGGCAAGATCTACTGCTTGCTAAGTCAGTATTGCAAAATATCTAGGCCCTAGACTTAGTGCTTGTGTTCACCAATTAAATGCATCGAGTCATATTCAGCTTGATTGGCAGCATGACGTTTAATTACCATCCACATGATCACACTCACTACTACGCCAAAGCCAATAATGACTGCCTGAATTGGAACATCCAACCAAATCAATCCAGAGTAGATTAGTAGCATCATCAAAACAGAAATATTTTCATTAAAGTTTTGAACTGCAATGGAGTGGCCAGCTGACATTAGTACGTGCCCACGATGTTGCAGTAGGGCATTCATGGGCACTACAAAATAGCCCGCCAACCAGCCCACCAAAATCAATAAGAAGTATGCTGGTATCAATTTGAGTGAAAGCTCAAACTGCCCAACAGTCAAGACCGTAATGTTAGGCAGCATGTCAGAGTTGTAGATAGCCATGACACAAACGACTAAACCCATGGCAATGCCATAGGGGAGTACCTTCAGTGAATTTCTGAGAGGGATGCGCCAGGCGGCATACATAGCTCCTCCAGCAACCCCAAATGCAGATATTGCTTGAAGAATAGCGCCTTGGGATAAGGTCATATGAAGAGCAACCTGAGCCCACTTAATCACAATAAATTGTAAGGTGGCACCGGCACCCCAAAATAGAGTGGTGACTGCCAATGAGATCTGGCCAAGACGATCATCCCAAAGGGTCTTGAAGCAGACAGCAAAATCTTTTACCAACTCGATTGGGTTGGTTTTTTGGGACTCGTAGCGGGCTCCAGTATCGGGGATGCGTAAATTAATGAGTGCTGCCAGAACATAAATCATCATGATGATCATGATGGCGGACTCTGCCGCAGTATCGATGCCAGTTTCTAGGACGGGTATATCAAATCCCAGGAGACTTTCAGATACGGACTTGCTAATCAACACTCCGCCAAGAACGGTGCCCATGATGATGGAGCCTACCGTAAGCCCCTCAATCCAGCCATTGGCTGCCACCAGCTTTTCTGGGGGGAGTAGTTCTGTGAGAATGCCGTACTTAGCAGGTGAATAGGCAGCAGCTCCTAGTCCCACAATTGCATAGGCCAGTAAGGGGTGGCTTCCGAATAGCATGACTACGCAACCGATAAACTTAATCGTATTGGTAATGAACATGACATTACCCTTGGGGCGGGAGTCAGCAAAAGCCCCCACAAAGGCTGCCAGCAATACATAAGAGAGGACAAAGAATAATTTGAGCAAAGGAGTCATCCAGGCCGGAGCATTAAGCTGGACCAAGAGGGCGATTGCTGCGATCAGCAAGGCGTTATCAGCAAGCGACGAAAAAAATTGCGCCGCCATAATGATGTAAAAACTACGGTTCATTCGTACAATCTAGTCATTAATTAATTAAAACATGAAAGGAGGGTGTAAATGAGTCAGTCGGCTAACCGTTTTATTAGTAGGCCTATTGTGGCAACTATACACACTGATGCCTTTCGACATAATTTAGGCCGTATTCGGGAGCTTGCCCCAGAATCGAAGATCTGGTCAGTTGTGAAGGCAAAAGCCTATGGCCACAGCCTAGAAGCCGCCTTTAAGGGGCTGGAATCTACCGATGGCTTTGCCTTGCTCGATATTGCTGATGCTCAATGGCTAAGAGATCATAGTTGGGGAGGTCGCATCCTCCTTTTAGAGGGTCTTTTTAGTCGGCGAGAGCTAGAGCTAGTAATTAAGCTTCAATGTGACTTAGTGGTTCACAGTGAGAAGCAGGTTATTTGGCTAGAAAGCGTCCAAAATCATTCAGGTCGCCCAATAAACGTCTTCCTGAAACTGAATTCTGGAATGAATCGCCTTGGTTTTAGGCCGGAGGATTATCGTACTGCCTTTCACCGTTTGCACGCTGCCGGATACCATCTACACCACATGACTCACTTTGCTAATGCGGACCAGGTTGAGCATTCGCCAACGGTCGGAGAGCAAATGGAGTGTTTTAACAAAACTACCGAAGGACTTGAGGCGCCATCTTCCTTAGCGAATTCAGCCGCGATCCTTTGGCATCGCAACGCATTGGGGGATTGGGTGCGTCCGGGTATTTTGCTTTACGGTGTTTCGCCAACTGGGGTGCATGCCGACATCGTCCGCACTGAATTTCAAGCAGTGATGAGTTTGCGTAGTGAAATCATCGATATTCAAAATCTCAAGAAAGGTGATCATGTGGGTTACGGTGGTCGCTATCAAGCTCCAGAAGATATGCGCATTGGTGTGATCGCTGGTGGCTATGCCGACGGATATCCACGTCATGCGGAAGATGGCACACCGGTTTGGGTTGGGGCTGCTGATGCTCAGGGCGATGGCGTCATTTGCCCAATTGTTGGAAGAGTCTCTATGGACATGCTGACGATTGATCTGCGCGAGGCACCCAATGCCAAGATAGGCACTGTGGTGGAGCTATGGGGCAACGAGGTACCAGTAGATGATGTAGCTCAAATGAGCGGCACCATCGGTTATGAACTGATTTGCGCATTGGCGCAGAGGGTGCCGGTCCTTACTGAGTGAAATGGCTGGCGTTATTGATTCTTATTAGCCCTTACTTATTCCAGATCTGCCACCAGCGACGTTCTTTTTGAACACGTTGACCAGTGATCAGCATTTGACTGTCGGGGAAGTTCAGCTTAAAGACACGGGCTGCATCGTTACTAAGATCAGTCATGCCCAGCTTCTCATAAGACTTTGTCAGAAGGTAGAGCGCCTCCTCAACGGCTGGTGCGCGATCATAATCTCGTATAACCAGCTGAGCTCGATTAGCAGAGGCTAAGTAGGCGCCGCGTTGATAGTAGAAGCGAGCCACAATGACATCCGCCTCTGCTAATGAATTCACGATATAACGCATCCGATCTAAAGAATCGGGCGCATATTTACTATCAGGAAAACGCTCAACAACAACCTTGAAAGATTCAAAAGCTTCTTTAGCCGCCTTCGGGTCACGCTCACTCAAATCTTGCCCTGTAAATTTACCGAGCCAACCCAAATCATCATTAAAGCTGATTAAGCCCTTGAGGTAATAGCCGTAATCTAAATTGGGACTGCCTTGATGAAGCTTGATAAATCGATCGATAGCAACTAGAGCCTGGGCTTGCTCTTGCGCTTTCCAATAGCAGAAGGCGGCATTAATTTGTGCCTGTTGAGAATAAGGTCCAAATGGGAAGCGACCTTCTAACTTTTCAAAATACTTACCGCACTTTGCATAGTCCGCGTCCTTCATTTTCTCGGTGGCTTCGGAATACAGTTTTGTTTCTGACCAAATATCAGTGTCATCTTTTTGGCCATCACTGCCTGCGCATCCACTCAGGACAAGACAAGCAGCGCTAGCGCCAACAAGGAGAGAAATAAAGGATTTTCTGGAAGATGACCCAAGGGTGGTCGCAAGCCTTAAACTGGCGTCTGTAATAACGTCCGACATAACTAAAAGGCTCTTTAAGCGTGGCATTGCCGCATACTCCCGATTCGAATCCCATTGATTATATCGATGATGAGGATTTCATAGCCCTAGAAGTTCCTCCCGAGGTCAGTGGAGAGCGTTTAGATAAGTTTCTTGGTGGCGCTTTGCCTGATTATTCCCGCAATCGCCTTAAATCCTGGGTTGAGGCTGGGGCGGTAACTGTCGATGGAAAAGTCACCAAAGTCCGTCATTTACTTCGTGGGAGCGAGAGTATTAAGGTGTTTCCTCAAGAAATGCCTGAACAGTTCGCTTTTTCTCCTGAAAATATCTCCCTAGATGTTGTTTATGAAGATGACTCCATTATTGTGATCAATAAACCTGCTGGACTCGTGGTTCATCCTGCTGCTGGTAATTGGACGGGAACCCTCTTAAATGCCTTGCTCTACCACTTTCCGGAGCTCAAGCAGCTTCCAAGAGCGGGCATTGTTCATCGACTAGATAAAGATACCTCTGGACTCATGGTGGTTGCTAGAACAGATATTGCCCAAACTTCACTGGTAAGGCAGCTTCAGGAGCGAACAGTCGGCAGACGTTACCTTTCTTGGGTGTGGGGGGATGCACCCTCCCAGGGTAAGGTGCTGGCAACTGTTGGACGAGATCAGCGTGACCGGCTCAAAATGTCCGCGGGATCTGCTCAAGGTAAGCCTGCCGCTACCTTATTTCGGCGCTTAGCCAAAGGCAGCTTTGCGCAAAGTGCAGTCGCCTTACTGGAATGTCGCTTAGAGACTGGCCGTACCCATCAAATTCGGGTTCATTTAGAGTCTTTGGGTTTCCCTCTTTTGGGAGATCCGGTCTATCGCAAGAGGACCCCTGGTGTGGCTAAAACTTTGCCTTTTAATCGTCAGGCTTTACATGCTTACGCCTTAAGTCTTCAGCACCCCACAACTCAGGAAGTCATGACCTGGTTTCGATTACCCCCCCAAGATTTGATTGATTTATTGCCCTTGGTGGAGATGACTGAAGCTGACTTGCCAAGAGAAGAGGCTCTATTAGCCTCCATTAAAAATGACCAACGCAATCAATAAGATTGAACCAAGCTGGGCTATGCCTCAGCAAATTCAGGCTTTTTGTACTACCAGGCAAGGCGGCATTAGTAAGTCACCATTCAATAGTCTTAACCTTGGACTTAATGCAGGTGACGATTCAGCGGATGTTCTCCAAAACCGGAGCATCGTCAGGTCAGAGCTACCCTCTGAACCGCTTTGGCTCAAACAGATTCATGGCGTCACGGTAAGTACCCCAGCCTCGAGGAATTCTTTGGGCAATGGGCCATTTGAGGCGGATGCCGCAGTCACCAACATCCCAAATGAGGTGTTGGCCATTTTGGCTGCGGATTGCATGCCCGTATTATTTGCCAGCAGAAGTGGTGAGGTGATTGGGGCGGCTCATGCAGGTTGGCGCGGTTTGAGCGGTGGCGTTCTGGAAAACACCATTGATGAAATGATTGCCCTATCTACTGGCCTGATGATAAGTGATATCAGTGTGTGGCTGGGTCCAGCGATTGGACCGAATACATTTGAAGTGGGTGAGGATGTTTTACAAGCCTTTGCTCAGCAGGGCCAAGGCATCATATCCAAGGCCTTTATTCCTATTGACGGGACTTCCGGTAAGTACTTGGCCGATCTCTATTTACTGGCAAGAGATCGCTTACATGCCCTAGGTATACGGCAAATTACTGGCGGTGAGTTTTGTACCGTGAGTAGCCCAGAGCGCTTCTTTTCTTACCGCCGGGATAAGGCAACAGGTCGCTTTGCCTCACTTATCTGGATTGCAGTAAGCGCTTAGCCTGGGGTTATTACTAGCCCAGCTTTGGGGCTAGGGTTAGTGCGTATAACCCTTCCAGCCTGATAGATGGAGAATGGTCTTAATAACTTTACGAGATCATTATGTTTGCAGGCATGAATACGGGTGTAGCGCCATCGTTGGCCCCACACCATATGGCGTTAATTCCCCAAGAACGCTTAGCGGAAATCCAAAAAGAATATTTCACTGAGTTCTCTCATCTTGCAACCAATCCTGAAGCCGTCGAAGTAAAGGATCGCCGTTTCTCAGGCAAAGCCTGGCACTCCTCATGGAGCAAAATGATTGCGGCAACCTATTTGCTGAATTCAAAACATTTGCTTGCGCTTGCAAAAGCAGTTGATGCAGATGAAAAAACGAAGATCAAGATTTTGTTCACTACCGAGCAAATGATTGATGCATTGTCACCATCTAACTTTATTGCAACCAATCCTGAGGTTCTTGAAAACATTATTAGTTCACAGGGCCAGTCCATTCAAAATGGCATTGTCAATTTACTTGGTGACCTTAAAAAAGGGAAAGTCTCTCAGACAGATGAAAGTGCTTTTGAAGTCGGAAAAAATATTGCAACAACTGAAGGTCAGGTGGTATTTCGTAATGATCTTTTTGAATTAATTCAGTACACGCCGCTAACCGAAACGGTATTTGAGCGCCCTTACTTAATGGTGCCGCCTTGTATTAATAAGTACTACATTTTAGATTTACAGCCCGATAATTCAGTTGTGCGTTATATGGTTGAACAAGGCCACACTGTTTTCTTGGTTTCCTGGAAAAATCCAGATGCTTCAATGTCCAAAATTACTTGGGATGACTACGTAGGTGATGGTGTCATCAAGGCGATTGAAGTCGTCAAGGATATTGGCGGCACTGATTTAATTAACATTCTCGGTTTTTGTGTCGGTGGAACGTTAACTTCTACCGCCTTAGCAGTACTAGCGGCGCGAAAAAAGAATTACGTCGCCAGCTTAACTTTGTTAACAACTCTGCTAGATTTTAGCGATAGCGGCATCCTGGACGTGTTCATCGATGAAGGTATGGTGAAGTTACGTGAGAGCACTATTGGCGGAGAAGGCGGTCATTTCGGCATGATGTCTGGCTTGGACTTGGGCAACACCTTTTCCTTCTTGCGCCCGAATGACCTAGTCTGGAATTATGTTGTGGAGAATTATTTAAAAGGTAATTCGCCGCCCCCATTTGACTTGCTTTATTGGAATGGCGACTCAACCAATCTACCTGGTCCAATGTACTGTTGGTATCTACGCCATACCTACTTACAAAATGAATTAATCAAACCCGGCAAGCTCACCGTTTGCGGAGAAAAAGTAGATCTAGGCAAGATTACGGTTCCAGCCTACATCTATGCATCGCATGATGATCACATCGTACCTTGGAAATCTGCCTATGAGTCTACGCATATTTTAAAGGGTAAGAGCCGCTTTGTTTTGGGGGCTTCTGGACATATTGCTGGCGTGATCAATCCACCGGCAAAAAATAAGCGCCATTATTTTGAAAACAATACATTAGCCAAGACTGCGGATGAGTGGTTGGCTGCGGCAAAAGATATTAAGGGTAGTTGGTGGCCTAACTACGCTAAATGGTTAGAAGAGTTTGGTGGCAAGAAAGTGAAAGCTAGTAAAACGTTTGGTAATGCACGCTACAAAAAACTAGAAGCAGCGCCTGGTAAGTACGTGAAAGAAAAAATATCCACAGCTGCTCAATAATATTTTCATAAAGGGAACACATGACTCAAAAGATTGCATACGTAACTGGTGGTATGGGCGGCATTGGTACGGCTATTTGTCAACGTCTTGCCAAGGATGGCTTTAAGGTCATCGCTGGTTGCGGTCCGAATTCTCCGCGCAAAGATCGCTGGATCGGAGAGCAAAAAGTTTTGGGTTATGACTTTATAGCCTCTGAGGGCAATGTTTCCGATTGGGACAGTACGGTTGCTGCATTTAATAAAGTCAAAGCTGAAGTAGGGCGTGTCGATGTTCTAGTAAATAACGCCGGAATTACTAAAGACAGCGTATTTCGTAAAATGACTCCAGATCAGTGGAAAGCAGTGATTGATACCAATCTCAACTCTTTATTCAACGTTACCAAACAAGTGGTGGATGGCATGGCTGATAACGGCTGGGGTCGTATTATTAATATCTCCTCAGTTAATGGTCAAAAGGGTCAGTTCGGCCAGTCTAACTATTCAACGGCAAAAGCGGGTTTGCACGGATTTACGATGGCATTGTCACAGGAGCTAGCCTCTAAAGGCGTAACAGTGAACACGGTTTCTCCGGGTTATATCGGTACTGATATGGTCAAAGCCATTCGCGAAGATGTCCTTGAAAAGATTGTTGCTGGTGTACCTGTAAAGCGCTTGGGCACCCCTGAGGAGATCGCCTCAATCTGCTGCTGGATTGCTTCTGTTGATGGTGGCTACGCTACCGGGGCTGACTTCTCCTTAAATGGCGGCCTGCATACTGGCTAAATCTTAAAAAATAGAGTTTTAGTGGTCCCATCATCGGCATATTTACCTTTGGCTCAAACTAGAGATAAACTATGCCGATGTTGCATTGCAGTACCAAGAGTTAGGAAAACTACATGGCCACGCGTTCTAAAAAATCCGGCGACAGCCGCTTAATCAAAAAGTATCCCAATCGTCGTTTATATGACACCCAAACTAGTGCCTATGTCACGCTGGCGGATATTAAAAATTTAGTGATGGCTGGTGATGCTTTTAGCGTTGTTGATGCTAAAACTGAAGATGATTTAACTCGCAATATTTTGCTTCAAATTATTCTTGAAGAAGAGGCTGGCGGAGCCCCAGTTTTTTCAACTCAAATGCTTTCTCAAATCATTCGCTTTTATGGAAATTCCATGCAAGGTTTGATGGGAAGCTATCTTGAAAAGACCATGCAATCTTTTGTGGATATTCATAACAAGTTAGGCGATCAAACTGAGGGCTTAGGGGCAGGCAGTACACCCGAGGCTTGGGCTAAGATGATGAATCTGCAAAACCCAATGATGCAAAGCCTGATGGGAAACTACATGGATCAAAGTAAAGATCTGTTCGTAAAAATGCAAGAGCAAATGCAAAATTCCCCGAACATGTTTAGCAGCTTCCCTTTTCCTGGGCAAGCCAATAAGACTGAAAAAGAATAATTGTGGCCGGTAAAGTTGGTTTTGTTTCCTTAGGATGCCCTAAGGCATTAGTTGATTCCGAGCTCATCCTCACGCAACTCAGCGCTGAAGGTTATGAGACAGCCAAAGATTATTCTGGTGCCGATCTGGTGGTTGTGAACACCTGTGGCTTTATTGATTCCGCGGTAGAGGAGAGTCTCGCAGCGATTGGTGAGGCTTTGGCTGAAAATGGCAAGGTGATTGTGACGGGTTGCTTAGGTGCCCGAAAAAATGCAGATGGCAGCGATCTGATTCAGAGCATTCACCCTAAAGTCCTTGCTGTGACTGGGCCGCATGCTACCCAAGAGGTGATGCAGGCTATTCATTTGCACCTGCCAAAACCGCATGATCCCTTTATTGATTTGCTACCACCGATTGGCGTTAAGCTCACGCCAAAACACTATGCTTACTTAAAGATATCTGAGGGCTGCAATCACCGCTGTACTTTCTGCATTATTCCAAGCATGCGAGGCGATTTAGTTTCACGTCCGATCGGCGAAGTATTGCTTGAGGCAAAAAAATTATTTGAATCAGGTGTTAAAGAGTTACTAGTTGTATCGCAAGATACGAGTGCCTATGGTGTTGATATCCAATATCGCACTGGCTTTTGGGATGGTAAACCCGTCAAGACACGAATGTTTGATTTGGTAAATGCCTTAAACCAAATTGCGAGAGAGCATCAGGCTTGGGTGCGTTTACATTATGTTTACCCATATCCACACGTCGATGATGTCCTGCCATTAATGGCTGAGTTTTCTGAGCACGGTTTTGGCGTACTTCCTTATTTAGATATTCCTTTGCAACATTCACATCCAGATGTCCTGAAGCGGATGAAACGTCCCGCCAGTGGCGAAAAGAATTTAGAGCGCATTCAGGCATGGCGAACTGCTTGTCCGGATCTGGTCATTCGCAGTACTTTTATTGCCGGCTTTCCCGGCGAAACTGAGGAAGAGTTTTTGCACCTATTGAATTTCCTAGATGATGCGCAAATTGATCGCGCAGGCTGTTTTGCTTACTCGCCAGTCGATGGAGCTACTGCCAATGCGTTGGATAATCCAGTTCCGAGTGAGTTACGCGAGGAGCGTCGTGCTCGCTTCATGGCTAAAGCTGAGGAAATCTCAATCAAGCGACTTACTAAAAAAATAGGTAAGCGTATTCAGGTCATTATTGATCGGGTTGATGAGTCGGGTGGAGTGGGTCGAACTATTGGAGATGCCCCTGAAATTGATGGCTTGGTACGGGTTTTACCACCAAGCAAGCCATCTAAGCGCTACCGCGTTGGTGAAATCATCAAAGCAACGGTGATTAACTCCCAAGGGCATGACCTAATAGCCGAAACTTGACTATTAGAATAAAAATGGTGTTTTGGCCCTGTATTGGGTCAATTGTTTTACTTAATTAGGTATCGTAAAGGGGATTGTTATGAGTCGTGATGTCGTCGTTTTAAGTGCTGTACGTTCTGCAATTGGCGCATTTAATGGATCGCTTAGTAGCCTTGAGCCAAGTGAGCTCGGCGGCATTGTGATGAAAGAGGCAGTTGCGCGCTCTGGTGTAGATCCATCATTAATTAATTACATCACAGTAGGCAATACGATTCCGACTGATAACCGTTATGCCTATGTTGCACGCGTAGCCTCCATTCAGGCTGGTTTACCAATGGAATCTGTGGCGATGGCCTTGAATCGTTTGTGCAGTTCTGGCTTACAAGCAATTGTGACCACAGCCCAAGCCATTATGTTGGGCGACTGTGATTATGGTGTTGGTGGTGGAGTAGAAGTGATGTCACGTGGCATGTATGGCTCACCAGCTATGCGCAGTGGTGCGCGTATGGGCGATACCAAAATGATTGACTTGATGGTGTCTGTTTTGACGGATCCATTTGGTGTAGGTCATATGGGTGTCACAGCTGAGAACCTAGTTGAAAAGTGGAAGCTCACCCGTGAAGAGCAAGACGCTCTCGCAGTAGAGTCCCATCGTCGTGCTGCACACGCCATTAAAGAAGGTCGTTTTAAGTCTCAAATTGTTCCCATCACCATCAAAACTCGCAAGGGTGATGTGGTGTTTGATACGGACGAGCATTGCAAGCCAGAAACCACCATGGAAACTTTAGCGAAGATGAAAGCAGTCTTCAAAAAAGAGGGTGGTAGTGTTACTGCAGGTAATGCATCGGGCATTAATGATGGTGCAGCATTCTTTGTCCTGGCGGATGCGGAAGCGGCGAAGAAGGCTGGTCATAAGCCAATCGCCCGTTTAGTTTCTTATGCGATTGCTGGCGTTCCCAACCACATCATGGGTGAGGGTCCAATCCCCGCAACTAAGATCGCTCTTGAGCGCGCTGGACTCAAATTAGATCAAATCGATGTAATCGAATCTAATGAAGCTTTTGCTGCTCAGGCATTGGCCGTTACTAAAGGTTTAGGCTTGGATCCAGCCAAGACTAACGTGAATGGTGGAGCGATTGCATTGGGCCACCCAATTGGTTGCTCTGGTGCTGCAATTGCGACTAAGGCTATCCATGAGTTACATCGTGTTCAAGGTAAGTATGCTTTGGTCACCATGTGTATTGGTGGCGGACAAGGTATTGCAACTATTTTTGAGCGCCTCTAAGCAATCAGCAGTAAGGCAGCATCCAAGCCGACTCGGTCGAAAGCCGCGTCGGCTTTTTCTTTGACGATGGGCTTGGCTCTATAGGCAATGCTGATACCAGAGCCATGCATCATTGGCAGATCGTTGGATCCGTCGCCCATGGTGATGGCATTCCTCTTATGGCAATTCAGCAGAGCACAGGCTTGTTCTAGATAGGTATTTTTAGCTGCGCCATCCACAATGTCGCCAATGACTTTACCTGTTAGTTTGCCGTCGATGATTTCTAAAGTGTTGGCTTGGGTTTGTTTGAGGCCTAACTCTTGCTGTAGCTTTTCAGTAAAGAAGGTAAAGCCGCCTGAAACCAGCATCGTGTATAGTCCCCGAGCATTTGCTCCGGCCATTAATTGAGCAGCGCCAGGATTAGGGCGTAAACGCTCTTTGTAGACCGAGTCGAGTACATCGGCAGATACGCCGGCTAAGAGGGCTACGCGCCTGCGCAAGCTTTCTTTAAAGTCTTTAATTTCACCACGCATAGTGGCCTCAGTGATTTCTGAAACAGCCGCTTTCTTACCAGTAAAGTCGGCAATCTCATCAATACATTCAATATTGATGAGAGTAGAGTCCATATCCATTGCTAGCACCCTCACTTCATCTGGCTTAAATCCTGATGATAGAAAGGCTAAATCTACATCATGCTCACCAGCAATATTGCGCATAGCAACCCTAGCTTCCGGTGTTAAAGCTTGAGCGCAAGTCCAGCGGGCGGTGAAGTAATTAGGGTGCACACGTTCTGCACTTTCCTTGGTAATTGAAATACCTAAGACTTTTGCATGCTCAATGAATGCGGTATTTAATTCTGCAGGGATCACAGTATTAGCAAGGGCGACAAGTGTGAGGTGACTGGACATAAAGGGTGGGTAAATAATAATTAATTGGCTTGAGCAGTACTAAGCATGGCAGATGAATTCAGACTCCTGAGAATTTTCCGAATTTGCTCCAAACGTTGCTCTAGTTTCTCAAAATCCTTCTCTTTCTGGGGAAGAATTTTTAATTTATCTTGGCCGTTCAGCTGTATGTATTTTGATGATTGGATCAGTTGAATAATCTTCATCGGGTCAATTGGTGGATTGGGGATAAACTGAATCTGTATCGATAATGGGCTTGCATCAATCTTCTTAATTCCAAAGCTAGCCATCTCTAGGCGTAAGCGATGGGTTTCATAAAGTGATTTAGCCTGGTCAGGCAAATCACCATAGCGATCCACTAGTTCCTCGCGTAATCCCATGAGTTCAGAAAAGTCGTTCGTACCAGCAAAGCGCTTATACATAGAAAGTCGTTCGTGGACATCTGGGCAATAGTCATTGGGAAAGAGGGCTGGCACGCCTAAGTTGACATCGGTTGTCGCTTGGAGTGGAGACAAGAGATCTGGCTCTTTACCGCTGCGCAGTGATTTGACTGCGCGGTTAAGCATCTCGGTATAAAGCTGGAATCCAATCTCATGAATTTCACCGGACTGCTTATCTCCTAAGACTTCACCAGCACCACGGATCTCTAAATCGTGCATCGCCAAATAGAAACCAGAGCCGAGCTCTTCCATGGCTTGAATAGCATTTAAACGTAGTTGTGCTTGCTTACTGAGTGCCTCAGGATCTGGCACCAGTAAATAAGCATAAGCTTGATGGTGGGATCGTCCAACACGTCCACGTAATTGATGTAGCTGTGCCAAGCCAAACTTATCAGCACGATGAATGATGATGGTGTTGGCAGTCGGTACGTCAATACCAGTTTCAATAATGGTAGTGCACAACAAGATATTCGTGCGTTGGGTTACAAAATCACGCATAACTGATTCCAGCTCACGTTCGTGCATTTGACCGTGCGCTACGCTGATGCTTGCTTCTGGAATGAGCTCTTGTAATGCGTGTTTACGATTTTGTATGGTTTCGACTTCGTTATGCAAGAAGTAGACCTGTCCACCACGTTTAATTTCTCGAAGGACTGCTTCACGAATCACGCCATCACCTTCTCGTCGCACAAAGGTTTTGATTGCCAAGCGCTTCTGTGGAGCAGTTGCGATGACTGAGAACTCCCGCAAACCTTCCATCGCCATGCCAAGCGTTCGTGGAATAGGAGTGGCGGTTAAAGTCAGGATATCTACTTCAGCACGTAATGCTTTAAGTGCATCTTTTTGCCGCACACCAAAGCGATGCTCCTCATCCACAATCACTAAGCCTAAATTAGCAAACTGAGTTTCTTTAGATAGTAGCTTGTGAGTTCCGATGATGATGTCAGCTTCGCCTTTACCAATGGCTTCTAAGGCGGCATTAATTTCTTTGGTGGTTCTGAAGCGGGAGAGCTCGACGACGCGCACAGGCCAATCGGCAAAGCGATCCTTCCAGGTTGCGACATGTTGTTCAGCGAGTAGAGTGGTTGGAGCCAGGATGGCCACTTGTTTACCGCCCATGACCGCAACAAAACTAGCGCGTAGGGCGACCTCTGTTTTACCAAAGCCTACATCACCACACACCAGTCTATCCATAGGTGTACCACTGGTCATATCCCCAATAACTGCCGCAATGGCATTAGCTTGATCGGGTGTTTCTTCAAAGCCAAAGCTTTCTGCAAACGCAGCGTAATCATGGGCTGAGAATTCAAAAGCGTGGCCTTTGCGTATAGCTCTAGCGGCATATAGATTTAAAAGTTCAGCTGCGGTATCGCGTATTTGCTGGGCGGCCTTACGTCTTGCTTTATCCCACTGGCCCGAGCCTAATTGATGCAATGGTGCCGAATCAGGATCAGAGCCCGCATAACGGGTCACCATTTGTAGCTGTTGAACTGGTACGTAAAGAGTAGCATCCTTGGCGTATACCAAGTGCAAAAACTCTTCAAAAATGGGCTCTTCTTTCGGAGGAGCTAAATTCAGAAGCACTAAACCTTGGTAACGACCAATCCCATGATCAGAATGCACAATCGGGTCACCAATTTTGAGTTCAGATAAATCTTTAAAGAGCATATCTGGATCGGCGCTCTGACTTTCTTTACCCTTGCGTCTTTGCCGAGCGGTAGCTGTAAACAGCTCAGCCTCGGTTACGATAATTAAGTTTTCAGCAGGCCAGGTAAAGCCATTAAACAGTTGTGCTGTTACCAGGCCAAACAAAGCATCACTCTTAATAAAATCGGAGACACCTTCAAAACCTTCTGGTTTCAGTGGATAGAGCGGTTTGCCATGTTGACCAGCTACTGAATTACTCTCTTCAAATAGTTGACGAATCGATTCTTTACGACCGTTACTATCGCTGCAAATAAGTACGCGCACTTTTTCTTGAGAAACTAAAGTACGCAGTCGATTGATAGGGTCGCTGTCTCGCCGATGTACTGATAGGTCGGGAACGGCTAAAAATTGTGGAGACTCTTTGCTATCTTTACCCACTTCTTTATTTAATGCTAAGCGCGCATTTGGCTTGGCTGCCGTAAAGAATTGATCTGCATCTAGAAATAATTCAGCTGGCGGCAGAATAGGACGATCAAGATCATGTTTTAAGAATTCGTACCTAGAAACTGTATCTTTCCAAAAACCCTTGATGGATTCTTCAACATCACCAATGCTGACAGCCCAAACGGGATCGCCTGAGCGTGGAAAGTAATCAAAGACTGTCGATGACTCTTCAAAGAAGAGGGGTAGATAAGACTCAATACCTGCACTAGGAATTCCGAGGTTGGCATCTTTGTAAATAGCGCACCGCGTTGGATCACCTTCAAATACTTCACGCCAGCGCCCACGAAAGGCTGTTCGTGAAGCATCGTCAAATGGAAATTCGTGACCCGGTAATAAACGAACTTCTTTTACTGGATAGAGACTGCGCTGAGTATCAGGATCAAAGGCTCTGATTTGCTCAATCTCATCACCAAAAAGATCCAGGCGATAAGGTAGGCTGGATCCCATTGGAAATAAATCAATCAAGCCACCACGAATGCTGTATTCACCGGGGCGCATTACTGAGCTTACGGGATCGTAACCGGCTTGCTGTAACTGCAGTTTCAGTGCGACTTCATTAAGCTTATCACCCTGCCTAAAAAAGAAGGTGTGACCAGATAAAAAGTTTGGCGGCCCTAGTCTTTGCAGTGCTGTAGTAATTGGGAGCAGAACAATATCGCAGCTGCCATTCAGCAATTCATACAGAGTGGCTAAGCGCTCTGAAACCAAATCCTGGTGAGGTGAGAAATGGTCATACGGCAGGATCTCCCAGTCAGGCAAAAGGCGTGTTTTGAGTTGCGGGGCAAAAGCCGGAATTTCTTCCAGAAGGCGTTGTGCCTCCTGCGCTTGCGCGCAGAAAATGACCATGACTGAGAACTCTGAGCGATACCGAAGAGCAGATTGGGCGATGAGAGCTGCATCTGAAGAGCCAACTAGGCCTGAAAAGGTAAAGCGCTGCCCAGCCCGGGGAGCGGGTATGGGGGGTGCTAGTTTTAATGCATCAGACATCTGTGCTCATTATAGAATCAGGTATGTCCGCCGGAAATCAAACCTCATCGTCTGCGCCCCAATGTCATGCTCTGTTACCTACGGCAGGCACTGGATCTCGGCTTGGTGGAGTTTTACCAAAGCAGTTTCAGGAGCTGGCACGAAAGCCGATGCTAGCCTACGCCCTAGACGCTTTTATCAACACTCCGGAGATAGCCTCTATTTGGGTCGGTGTCAGCCCTAGTTTTATTGATAACCCCATCCTAGGGGAGCTTTCCAGTAAGTCCCCCTTGATTCGGTTCACTCCGAGCGGTGGACCAAGTCGCCAAGAAACAGTCCGAAACACTTTGGCAGAGATGCTTAAAGCAGGTATTCCTGAGAGCGATTGGGTTCTGGTGCACGATGCTGCTAGACCGGGAATCACCCCTCAACTCATACAAAAACTTATTCTTGCTGTAAGGCAGGCTGGTGAGGGCGGCTTATTAGCAATGCCGCTAGCTGACACCCTCAAGATGGCTGAAGCTCATTCCGCAATTGCTGGCAATCCCAATAGGGCTGTGAAGACGATATCCCGAGATCATCTATGGCAGGCCCAAACCCCACAGATGTTTGGTTTAAAGGATCTGCACGATGCGATTGAAGAAGGTATTCGCTTGGAGGCGGATATTACGGATGAGGCCAGCGCCATCGAGCTTGCTGGTAAAAACCCCTTATTAATTGAAGGTGCGACTAGTAACTTCAAAGTAACCCACCCAGCAGATTGGGACTTGATGCAAACCATCTTGCAAACCTCCGTTAAATAAGCCTGAAGAGAATATCCATAAGCCCATGACATCAAGTGCACCCCACATTCCGCAATTTCGAATTGGCCAAGGATATGACGTTCATGCCTTAGTCGAGGGTCGTAAGCTCATCCTCGGCGGGGTTCACGTCCCAGGTGACAAGGGTTTGTTAGGGCATTCGGATGCGGATGCCTTGTTGCACGCTTTAACGGATGCTTTACTTGGTGCTGCAGGCTTGAATGATATTGGCCAGCTGTTTCCTGATACAGACCCTCAGTTTAAGGATATGGATAGCCGCATTTTGCTCAGAGCAGCCTTGCAAAAGATCCAGGCAGCTGGATTTCATGTGGGCAATGTGGATGCAACGATTATTTGCCAAAAACCTAAATTAGCTACTTTTTTACCAGAAATGGTTCGCAATATCGCAGCAGATTTGCTAGTTACACCCAGCCATGTCAACCTCAAAGCTAAAACCAATGAATCCCTTGGGCACCTTGGCAGGGGTGAGGGTATAGCAGTCCATGCAGTGGCTTTGCTCTACAAGGTCTAAATATCCTCCAAAACCGCTAAGCATTGTAGAATTACGGTCTTTAGAGTGAAGCTTCAGCTCGGTAGTGTTTGCGGAATTCGCGCGAGGATGGCGAAATTGGTAGACGCACCAGGTTTAGGTCCTGACGCCAGCAATGGTGTGGGGGTTCGAGTCCCCCTCCTCGCACCACAAGATAGCTACTTGGCTTGGGCTTCACATAATCCGATTTTCAATTAAGAGACGAGAATAGCTGTGCAGATAGAAAATTTAGGTCAGTTAGACCGCAAAGTGACCTTAGAGTTTGCTCGTGCCGATTTGGCTAAGGCGAGAGATGACCGTTTGGCTAAGTTGGGTAAAACCATGAAAGCCCCAGGCTTCCGTCCAGGCAAAGTGCCTAAGACCATGGTTGAAAAGCAATATGGCATGCAAGTGGATTTCGAGCTCCAGTTCGATAAAGCTTCCGAACTGTTCTATGAGCTAGCTCAAAAAGAAAAAATTCAATTGGCTGGTCAACCTCGTCTCGATCCTAAATCAGAATTAGACGCTGACAAGATCGTATTCGATGCTTACTTTGAAGTCTTGCCAGAAGTAAAAATTGGCGATTTCAGTAAAGCAGAAGTAACTAAGTACACAACGGATATCTCTGATGCTGAGATTGATCGCGCACTCGATGTATTACGCAAGCAGCAAGTGCACTACCATCCACGCGGCGACGCCGGTGATCATGGCGATGGCGGTGCAAATACGGCCGCGCAAGCTGGCGACCAAGTAATTATTGACTTTGTTGGCAAGATCGATGGCGTTGAATTTGCTGGCGGTAAAGCAGAAAATTTTGAATACGTGCTCGGCGAAGGCCGCATGCTCCCTGAATTTGAAGCTGCTACATTGGGACTCAAAGCGGGTGATAGCAAAACTTTCCCATTAAGCTTCCCAGCTGATTACCACGGCAAAGATGTTGCAGGTAAAACTGCTGATTTCACCATCACTGTAAAGTCAGTGAATTGGGCTCACCTGCCAACGATCGATGATGCGTTCGCATTGTCCTTAGGCGTTAGCGAGGGTGGCGTTGCGAAGATGCGTGCAGAAGTCAAAGAAAATTTAGACCGCGAAACCAAGCGTCGCATTACTACTTTATTAAAAGGCGAAGTAATGGAGAAGCTCAATAGTATTTGCGAACTTGACACGCCCAAATCTTTGGTTGCTCAAGAGCAAGAGCGTTTAGTAGAGTCTGCACGTCAAGACCTAATACAGCGCGGCATTCCAAATGCTAAGGATGCACCGATTCCTGCTGAGATGTTTGCTGAGCAAGCCATGAAGCGTGTTCGTCTTGGGTTGATTTTGAGCGATTTAGTAAAGCAGCAGAATTTAGCTGCTACTGCAGATCAAATCAAAGCAGAAATTGATGAGCAGGCTGCTACCTACGAAGATCCAAAAGAAGTGGTACGTTGGTTCTACAGCAATCCTAGCCGCCTAAAAGATGTTGAGAACGTCGTCCTTGAGGATAACGTGATCAAGTTCTTCACTTCGCAGGCTAAGGTGATTGACAAAGCAGTTACCTTCGAAGAACTCAGTAAACTAAGCTAAGTCACTAATTTATAAAGGTCTGATCATATGAACCAGAATCATTTCCAGTCTGAGAATGTAGAGCCCAAAGGTTTGGGTTTAGTTCCAATGGTGATTGAAACCTCTGGTCGAGGTGAGAGAGCCTACGACATCTACTCTCGCTTACTCAGAGAACGCGTAGTTTTCTTAGTTGGCGAAGTAAATGATCAAACTGCAAATTTAGTGATTGCACAGCTGTTGTTTCTCGAGAGCGAAAACCCAGATAAAGAAATCTCTCTGTACATCAACTCTCCTGGCGGCTCTGTTTCAGCTGGTTTAGCAATTTACGACACCATGCAATTCATCAAGCCACACGTCAGCACTTTGTGTATGGGCATGGCTGCGAGCATGGGTGCGTTTTTATTATGTGCCGGTGAGAAGGGTAAACGCTACGCCTTACCGAATTCACGCGTAATGATTCACCAGCCATTAGGCGGTGCACGTGGTCAGGCTTCAGATATTGAGATTCAAGCTCGTGAAATTCTTTATCTACGTGAGCGCTTGAATAAGATTTTGTCTGACCGTACAGGTCAAACAATTGAAACAATTGCCAAAGATACTGATCGCGATAACTTTATGTCTGCAGACCAGGCCCAAGAATATGGCTTAATCGATAAAGTCATCGATAAGCGCCCTTAATTCAAATTTCATTTTTAGATAGTTATTTTGAGCGATATTAAGAACACCACTAGCGCAGACAAAGTTCTGTATTGCTCATTTTGCGGCAAGAGTCAGCACGAAGTTAAAAAGCTGATTGCCGGGCCCTCGGTATTTATTTGTGATGAGTGTATTGACCTCTGTACAGACATCATTCAAGAAGAATTATCTAAGCTACCTAAGCATGAGGGCGATGATTCGCTGCCAACGCCCCATCAGATTCGTGAGAATTTAGATCAATATGTGATTGGCCAAGATCATGCAAAGAAGACTCTAGCGGTAGCAGTTTACAACCACTACAAACGTCTACAGTATTTGCCAAAGCCAAAAAAAGAGAAACTGGATAAAGACGGTAAGCCTGTTGAGACTGTTGATAAAAAAGAATCCAAGCTTCCTGCTAAAGCCATGGTTGATGGTGTTGAGTTAGCCAAGAGCAACATCTTGCTGATCGGCCCAACCGGCTCTGGTAAAACATTATTAGCCCAGACTTTAGCGCGTATGTTAGACGTGCCGTTTGTGATGGCTGATGCAACCACCCTGACAGAAGCAGGTTATGTTGGTGAAGATGTAGAAAATATTATTCAGAAGTTGTTACAGGCTTGCGACTACAACGTAGAAAAAGCACAGCGTGGCATTGTCTATATCGACGAGATCGATAAGATTTCTCGTAAATCAGATAATCCATCCATCACTCGTGATGTATCGGGTGAGGGTGTTCAACAAGCGCTGTTAAAGCTTGTTGAGGGCACTATGGCTTCAGTGCCACCTCAGGGTGGGCGTAAGCATCCAAACCAAGATTTCTTACAAGTCGACACCACCAATATTTTGTTTATCTGTGGTGGTGCATTTGATGGTCTAGAGAAGGTCATTCAGCAGCGTACTGCGAAGACCGGTATCGGATTTAATGCAACCGTTCCAGGTAAAGATGATCGCGGTATTAGCGACCTCTTAATCGAAGTGGAGCCAGAAGATCTTATTAAGTTCGGTCTCATTCCCGAATTGATCGGTCGCTTGCCGGTGGTAGCGACTTTGATGCAACTTGATGAAGCAGCTTTGATCCAGATCTTGACTGAGCCGAAGAACGCCCTAGTTAAGCAGTATCAGGCACTATTAACAATGGAAGGCTCTGAGCTTGAGGTTCGTCCAGCAGCACTCTCAGCTATTGCTTTGAAAGCGATAGCCCGTAAGACGGGTGCTCGTGGCCTACGTTCTATTCTTGAGGGATCCCTCATGGATGTGATGTATGACCTGCCATCCTTGAAGAATGTTCAAAAGGTCGTCATTGATGAAAGCACTATTGCAGAGGGTGGTAAGCCCATTTTGGTCTACAAGCAAGCCGAAGAATCGACAGAATTGAGTAAAAAAGCCTAATTTTTGCTGTTTTTTGCTGTTTTCAGTAGTTTTTTGCCACTTTTCACACATTTCCCCCTTGTTTTCCGCCAGTCGGTACCCACATAGGTAGTATCCTGTTCTTAAATAATGCCCGTATCTAGTGGTACGGCATTTTTAGAGATTTTTACGGAACGACTACTTTGGAGGAATTGCCCCATGCCTGGCCACTTATTACTACCCTCTGAACCTATTCAATTGCCACTACTTCCATTAAGGGATGTGGTGGTATTTCCTCATATGGTGATTCCATTATTTGTGGGGCGCCCAAAATCCATCAAAGCACTTGAAGCCGCCATGGAAACAGGCAAAAACGTCCTTCTAGTGGCGCAAAAGACTGCTGCTAAAGATGAGCCTAGCGTGGAGGACCTCTACGAGGTTGGCTGCATTGCCAATATTCTGCAGATGCTGAAACTTCCTGACGGTACTGTCAAAGTATTGGTGGAAGGTGTTCAACGCGCTGATGTTAGTCAAGTGGAAGATAGTCAAGGCTATTTCTCTTGCGAAGCCTCTCCAACGGCTATGTCCTCATTAGACGCTCACGAGACTGAGGCATTACGTCGTGCCATCATGGCCCAATTTGATCAGTATGTGAAGCTGAACAAAAAAGTACCTCAAGAAATTCTTTCCTCATTAGGTGGTATTGATGATCCAAGTCGTTTGGCCGATACCATTTGCGCACATCTGCCAGTCAAGCTTGAGCAAAAGCAACGTTTGCTGGAGATGGGCGACGTAGTGCAGCGACTGGAAAGTCTTTTAGCTGATCTTGAGAGTGAGATCGATATCTTGCAAGTTGAAAAGCGTATTCGTGGGCGTGTAAAGCGTCAGATGGAGAAAAGTCAGCGCGAGTACTACTTGAACGAGCAAGTTAAAGCCATTCAAAAAGAATTAGGTGAGGGTGAAGAGGGTGCTGATCTCGAGGAACTCGAGAAGCGCATTAAGGCCGCTCGCATGCCTAAGGAGGCGCTTAAAAAAGCTGAGTCTGAACTGAAGAAGCTCAAGCTAATGTCACCAATGTCTGCTGAAGCCACGGTAATTCGTAACTTCATCGATACCTTAGTGACGCTGCCTTGGAAGAAAAAAACCAAGATTAATAATGATTTAACGAATGCCGAAAAAGTATTGGATGAAGATCACTACGGTCTTGATAAAGTTAAAGAGCGTATTTTGGAATATCTCGCGGTTCAACAACGAGTTGATCGTGTTAAGGCGCCAATCCTCTGTTTAGTTGGCCCTCCAGGTGTTGGTAAAACTTCTCTAGGTCAATCCATTGCCCGTGCAACCAACCGCAAGTTTGTGCGTATGGCCTTGGGTGGAGTACGTGACGAATCTGAAATTCGGGGACATCGTCGTACCTATATTGGTTCTATGCCGGGCAAGATTCTGTCTAGCTTGACTAAGGTGGGTGTGCGTAACCCTTTGTTCCTCTTGGACGAAGTCGACAAGATGGGGATGGATTTCCGTGGAGATCCTGCAAGTGCATTGCTAGAGGTATTAGATCCAGAGCAGAATCACACATTCCAAGATCACTATGTTGAAGTTGATTTTGATCTCTCGGATGTCATGTTTGTTGCGACATCGAACTCATTAAATATTCCTGGTCCACTATTAGATCGCTTGGAAATTATTCGCCTTGCTGGCTATACGGAGGATGAGAAGACCAGTATTGCTATTAACTATTTAATCCCTAAACAGATTAAAAATAATGGCCTTAAGAAAGATGAGCTGAAGATTGAGGAATCTGCTGTGCGTAGCATGATTCGTTATTACACACGTGAAGCCGGTGTTCGTTCCTTGGAGCGAGAAATCAGCAAGATTTGCCGTAAAGTGGTGAAATTGCTACTACTCAAAAAAGAAGCCGCTCCAGTCACTGTCGATGCCGACAATCTTGAGAAGTTCTTGTCAGTGAAGATGTATGACTTCGGTCTCGCAGCAAAAGAGAATCAAGTTGGCCAAGTCACCGGCCTAGCTTGGACTGAAGTTGGTGGCGACCTCCTCACCATCGAAGCAGCGGTAATGCCTGGTAAGGGCGTCATTACTCGTACGGGCTCCATTGGCGATGTCATGAAGGAATCTGTAGAGGCGGCAAAAACGGTGGTTCGCTCACGAGCAAGAGCGCTTGGTATCACTGATGAAGCATTCGAGAAGAAGGATATTCATATTCACTTCCCTGATGGTGCGACCCCGAAAGATGGTCCATCAGCTGGTATCGCCATCACCACTGCCTTGGTCTCTGTATTTACAGGCATTCCAATCCGTTCGGATGTGGCAATGACGGGTGAAATTACCTTGCGCGGTGAGGTGCTTCCGATTGGCGGATTAAAAGAGAAGCTATTGGCAGCGCATCGTGGTGGCATCAAGTTGGCATTAATTCCAGAAGAGAACGTTAAAGATTTAATTGATATTCCTGATAACGTCAAGAATGCTATTGAGATCGTGCCAGTCCGATGGATTGATAAAGTTTTGGAGTTGGCTTTAGAGCGAAAACCAGTTGCTTTGTCTGATCCAACGCCAGAAGAGCTTGCTAAAAAGGCCGCTGAAGCAAGCAAAGCCAATGAAAAGATTTCTTCTGGTGAGGTCTTAAAGCATTGATGCTGGTGGATGTTTGAGGGATTTTGAGTCTGATTGAGCGGTTTACTACTGCCCACTTTGTCGAAGAATCCCTCTTTTATTCTTACACTAGGTTACAATCTTGTCTGTATTAATTTGGGGCGCTTAGCTCAGATGGTAGAGCGTCTGCCTTACACGCAGAATGTCGGCGGTTCGATCCCGTCAGCGCCCACCAGCTTCCCATTTGCACTTGTTTTCTTTCCTATAGGCTCCCTAGTTCCTTCTAGACCTTCCGCCTAGTACACTCGTATTATTGATTTTATTTTCGAGCGATTAATTTATGTTTGATTCAGTACGTAAACACCAAAGAATTCTGCAGTTTGTTTTGATGTTGTTCATAGTGCCTTCTTTCGCCTTGTTCGGTATCTCAAGTTATTCCGGATTTATGGATAAAGAAACTGACATTGTGAAAGTTAACGGCAAGCCCATTACTGCACAAGAAGTTGATGCTGCTGCAAAACGTCAAGCTGAGCGCGTTGGTGGCAATGCGCAGATCGCTCAAAGCCTCCCTTTCCGTCAGGCGATCTTAAATGAGTTACTGCAACAACGAATTCTCGGTTTTGCGGTCAGCGACCTTCGCCTGCAAGTAGGCAAGCAAGAGCTAGTCAATAGCCTGCAAAAGATTCCACAGATTCGTGCCTTATATCGACAAGACGGTACATTTGATGATGTGCGTTTTAAACAGTTACTTGCTAGCAACGGCATGAATGAAGAGCAGTTTTATGCTGGCCAAAGTTTCGATTTAAAAATTCAGCAGCTAGTCAATTCAGTTGCACGTACAGAATTAGCTAGTCCAAAATTATCTGAAATTGTTTCATCCTTATATGAGACTGAAAGACAGGTTCAGACTTTGCAGTTCAACGCTAAAGATTATTTAGCTAAAGTAAATCCAAGCGCACAAGAGCTGCAGGCTTTCTATGAAGCCAATGCCAAGTTGTTTGAACGTCCTGAATATATGGATGTTGAATACATCGTGCTAAAGGCTGATCCGAAAGAGGATTCTAAGACTTTTAATGAAAAAGCAGATCAGTTTGCCAATATCACTTACGACCAGTCCGATAGCCTAAAACCGGCCGCAGACAAATTGAAGCTTAGTATCCAAACTCAGAAGGATGTTACTCGTGGTGGTGCAGCTGGTGTGTCTAGAGATCATCCTTTAGCTAATGCCAAAGTAATTCAGTCGCTCTATGGTGATGAGGCGCTGAAAAATAAGCGCAATACCGAGGCTGTTCAAATAGCGCCTGGGGTCTTTGCATCTGCTCGAGTTGTGACTTTATATCCAGCACAAGTTCTACCTTATAAAGATGTTGCGGCAGAAGTGAAACGCCAAGTGAGCCAAGTTTCTGCTGAGAAGCTGGCTATTGCTGCTGCTAGCGAAAAATTAGCTGCTCTTGAAAAGGACCCTCAGAATGTTGCCGGCTTCAGTAGCGCTACCTGGATTTCACGTAATAAGCCCGGAAGCTTAGTAGGCCCCTCCATGGATCAAGTCATGTCCGTAAATGAAGCTAAGCTACCAGCGATTGTTTCAGTTACCAATCCTGGTGTTGGCAGTACGATTTATCGGATTGATCAGGTTCGTCAACCATCAGCAGTTGATGCTAAGGTTCAAAAAGCGCAAGCACAACAGATCCAAGCATTGGCTGCGCAATCAGAGTTTGCAGGCTTTATGGGCTACTGGCGTAATGGTGCTGGCGTTAAGATCATTAACCCACTGAAGCAAGCAAGTGCTGGAAGCGCGGGAAGTTAAGCTAGGGCAGTTTTTTCAGCAAGTTACTGTATGGGGCCATTGAGCCCCATACGTTTTTAAAGATAATGCTTTGCGCCTCTACGTTGGGATGTAGTCGATCCGCTTGAAATAACTCTGGTTTAGTGGCAACGCCCTCTAAGAAAAAGGGCAGCAACTCCACTCGCTCTTGATTCGCTATCTGAGGATAGAGCTGTTTAAATTGCTTAGTATAAGTTTGGCCATAGTTCGAGGGAATCTGAATGCCACACAGCAAAACCTTGGCGCCTGATTTTTTACTCATCTGAATCATCTGCCGTAGATTAGCCTCAGTTTGATTTACAGGTAAGCCACGCAAGGCATCGTTAGCGCCTAACTCGATCAAGACAATCCCTGGTTTTTTCTGACTCAAGAGGTTAGGAAGGCGAGTTAATCCACCAGAGCTAGTCTCACCGCTAATGCTGGCATTAAATACGCTCCAAGGACTTTTCTCTTTTGCAAGCTCTCCCTCAAGCAGTGTTACCCAGCCTGTGCCACGCGGTAGACCGTATTCAGCCGAAAGACTGTCGCCTAACACCAGAATTACCGGCTTTACTTGAGCCCAAGAACAAATACTCATTAAGAGGCAAAATAGACCTGTAATGAATTTATTGGCGATTAAAAGCTGAGTCTGCATTTTTCCATTCTTGAAAATTTTCACATGAACAAACAGTCTAATTCCATTGTTGCCGATCGGGTAAGCAAGCTGGTTAACACGGCTGATGGCAACCTGAGTATTTTGCACGACCTGAGCTTTCAGATCGAGCAAGGCGAAAGCGTCGCCATTGTGGGGGCCTCGGGCTCTGGAAAAAGTACTTTATTAAGCCTACTGGCTGGACTAGACCTACCAAGCGCGGGACAAATTGACCTTATGGGGCAAAGCTTGAACTTGCTCGATGAGGGCGGCAGGGCACGTTTACGCGGTCAGTTTGTTGGCTTTGTTTTTCAATCATTTCAGCTCTTACCTCACCTGACCGCCCTAGAGAATGTGATGCTCCCGCTGGAGATTGCTGGGATATCCCAAGCTAAAGCTCAACTGTCCGCCCTAGAATGGCTAGAAAAAGTCGGCTTAACTCCGAGGACCAATCATTTTCCCAAAACTCTTTCTGGGGGAGAGCAGCAGCGTGTGGCACTAGCACGAGCCTTTATTAATAAGCCGGCTATTCTATTTGCTGACGAGCCTACCGGAAGCTTAGATGAGGCTAGCGGAAATAGGGTGATTGAGCTTCTTTTTGAGCTAAATCGGGAGAATTCCTCAACGCTTGTTTTGGTAACCCATGATCCAGCCTTGGCTGCTCGGTGTGGACGCCAATTGAGCCTGCATGGCGGACGATTGGCTTAATCAAAACCTTATAATCTTGGCATGTCATCATTCTGTTGCTTGCCCGGGGCAAATGCCCTTTCTGCCTTCCGTCAACAGCGACTTTTAGCTTCGCTCGCAACCCAAGGAATTCAATTTGAGTCCATTGAGGCTCAATACCTTCATTTCATTTGGTCTGAGTCTGAACTCACTGCCAAAGACAGAGAGGTGCTCGAAAGTCTGCTGACTTACGGCCAGCCTTTCGTATCGAAAATAAAGGATGGTGGTTTCATATTTAGTAAGGCCGCTGACAAACAAGCTGCGATTTCAATTCCCCGCTTCGGAACAGTTTCTCCATGGGCTAGTAAAGCTACGGATATCGCTCGTCAGTGCGGTCTTCACATTCTACGCATTGAACGCGGTATTCAATATGCTTGGCAAAGTAAAAAATCACTCAATGCGCAACAAGAGCAACAGGTATTAGCTGCTCTTCATGATCGGATGACGGAAGTTGTTATTGGCGACATTAATGAAGCAAGCGCTTTGTACCAATCTCTTGCCGACAAACCTTTTGTGCGCATTCCTGTACTTACTGAGGGTAGAGCGGCATTAGATAAAGCCAATCAGGATTTAGGCCTTGCTCTATCTGAAGATGAAGTGCTTTATCTAGTTGAGAACTTTATACGCTTAGAGCGCAATCCGAGTGATGTTGAGTTGATTATGTTTGCTCAGGCAAACAGTGAGCATTGCCGTCACAAGATATTTAATTCTAGCTGGACGATTGATGGAGATGATCAGGAAAAATCCCTGTTTGCGATGATTCGCAATACGCATCAACTTCAACCTGAAGGTACCATCGTGGCCTACTCTGATAACTCAGCGGTGATGGTGGGGGCTGAATCAGAAACCTGGTCGGCTAAGGGTCAAGATCGTCGCTACGAAAAAGATATGCGCCTTGTGCATACCTTGATGAAGGTGGAGACACACAATCACCCAACAGCAATTGCGCCATTCCAAGGGGCATCTACTGGTGCTGGTGGTGAGATTCGAGATGAGGGTGCAACAGGTGTTGGTGGACGCCCTAAAGCGGGCCTCACTGGCTTCACTGTATCCAACCTCAATATTCCTGGCACTGACTTACCATGGGAAGTCGAAAAATACGGTAAACCTGAGCGCATCGCTACACCACTCCAAATCATGATTGATGGTCCTTTGGGTGGTGCTGCATTTAATAATGAATTCGGCCGCCCTATTCTGGGTGGTTATTTCCGCGTATTCGAGCAAACCCTAGAGGGTGTTCGTCGCGGCTATCACAAACCCATCATGATTGCGGGTGGTATTGGTAGCATCGATTCCATTCACACAGCAAAGAAACAAATTAAAGCAGGGCACTTATTTATTCAATTGGGTGGCCCTGGTATGCGTATTGGTATGGGTGGCGCAACGGGTAGCTCTGTTGCGACCGGTACTAACACGGCAGATTTAGATTTTGATTCAGTCCAGCGCGGTAATCCAGAAATGGAACGTCGCGCGCAAGAGGTGATTAACTCTTGTATCGCCATGGGCACGAACAACCCGATTGTTTCGATTCATGACGTGGGTGCTGGTGGAGTATCTAATGCATTCCCAGAGCTTGCTGATGGCGCAGGTTTGGGTGCGCAATTTCAATTACGTAAAGTACCGCTAGAAGAAAGCGGCATGAGCCCTGCAGAAATTTGGTGCAACGAATCTCAAGAACGCTATGTCCTGGCAATTGAGGCTAAAGACCTAGAGCTTTTCAAATCTTTATGTGAACGTGAGCGTTGTCCATTCGCAGTAGTTGGTGAAGCCACCACAGAGCGTCAACTGCAGTTAAGTGATAGCAAAGAAGTTGTTGGTAGTGATGCTGCTATGCCAATTGATATGCCAATGGAAGTATTGCTTGGGAAGCCTCCACGCATGCATCGTAACGTGAAACGCGTTGCTCAAGCTTTTGAAGAGTTGGATGTCACTGACGCTGATCTAGCGCAATGTATTGCTTGGGTTCTACAGCAACCTACTGTTGCCAGCAAGTCTTTTTTAATCACTATCGGTGACCGTACCGTTGGCGGCCTTAACTCGCGCGATCCATTTGTAGGTCCTTGGCAAGTGCCTGTGGCTGATTGTGCCGTCACCTTGATGGATTACAAAGGCTATCGCGGTGAAGCAATGTCGATGGGTGAGCGCACTCCATTAGCCGTGATCGATGCTCCAGCTGCCGCCAAAATGGCTGTAGGTGAAGCTATTACCAATTTATTGGCTGCAGATATTCGACGCTTAGAGGACGTGAAGCTCTCTGCTAACTGGATGGCTGCTTGTGGCTCGCCCGGTGAAGATGCAAAGCTATACGACTCAGTTAAAGCGATTGGTATGGATTTATGTCCAGCGCTGGGAATTTCTATTCCGGTTGGCAAAGACTCCTTATCCATGGCAACAGCCTGGCAAGAGGGTGATCAAGCTAAAAAAGTGGTTTCACCCGTTTCACTTATCATCTCTGCTTTTGCAGCAGTTCAAGACGTTCGCAAAACAACAACGCCTTTGCTCAAACTCCAAGATGAGTCAGGCGTAGCCTTAGAAACTGAATTAATTCTGATTGATTTGGGCCGGGGTAAAAACCGTATGGCTGGAAGCATCCTAGCTCAAGTACTCAATCAGTCTGGTAAATCAGCCCCCAATGTAGATCACCCAGAAGACCTCAAGGCTTTAGCCGCCGCGATCATCGAGTTCCGTAAAGATAATCAATTACTGGCATATCACGATCGTTCCGATGGTGGTTTATTTGCTTGTATCGCAGAGATGGCTTTTGCATCACATACTGGCATTTCCATCAATGTCGACATGATTGCTGTTGATGTTGGGCAAGAGGCTGATTGGGGTGATGCTAAGAATTGGGCAGAGCAAGTTTCTGGACTTCGTCATGAACAGACTATGCGCGCCTTATTTAACGAAGAGCTTGGCGCAGTGATTCAGATTCGTAAAGCGGATCGTGATGCCGTATTTGCCGTTCTACGAAAGTTAAATCTCAGTGCTTACAGTCATGTGATTGCAAAGACAAATAACAATGGCCGTATTGAAATTTGGCGTGATGCTAAGAATATCTTTGCAGAGCCACGTGAAGTACTTCAAAAGATGTGGGCTAACACCAGCTATCAGATTGCGCGCTTACGCGATAACCCAGACTGTGCTGATAGCGAGTTTTCATTACTCGATAATATTGCTGACGCAGGAATGTCTCCCAAGTTAACGTTTGATATTGCAAATGATGTGGCGGCGCCATTCATCAACCAGAATGTTCGACCTAAAGTGGCTATCTTGCGCGAGCAGGGCGTTAACTCCCATGTGGAGATGGCATATGCTATGAACTGGGCTGGTTTTGATAGCTATGACGTGCATATGTCAGATTTACTTTCTGGTAAATCCAAGTTGAGTGATTTCCGTGGTCTGATTGCCTGTGGCGGATTTAGCTACGGAGATGTATTGGGTGCAGGTGAGGGCTGGGCTAAGACGATTCTATTTAACAGTCAACTGCGTGATCAGTTCTCCGCATTCTTTGGGCGCCAGGATAGCTTTGCGCTAGGTGTTTGTAATGGTTGCCAAATGATGAGTAATTTAGCTGGAATTATTCCTGGTGCAGAGGCTTGGCCTAAATTTACGCGCAATCAGTCTGAGCAATATGAAGCCCGCTTGGTGATGGCTGAGGTGATGGCCTCACCCTCTATATTTACACAAGGCATGACAGGCAGTCAGTTGCCGATTGCTATTGCGCACGGCGAAGGCTTTGCTAACTTTAGCCAGCAGGGTAGCTTAGAAGTTTTACAGAAACAAGGGTTAGCTGCTTTACGTTTTGTAGATCACCAAGGCAGCCCAACCGAAATCTACCCAATGAACCCGAATGGCTCGCCTGGTGGTCTGACAGGAGTTACTACGCCAGATGGTCGATTTACCGTGATGATGCCGCATCCTGAGCGCGTATTCAGGACCGTGCAGATGAGCTGGGCACCAAAAGAATGGCTGGACAATCCTGATGGAGCGAGTCCTTGGATGCGCCTATTCCGCAATGCGAGAGTCTGGGCTAAATAATTAATGGCAGACATATCCATGGCTATGGAGCCAGTGACGTTTTCCGAGAGTGGTGGGGTTCGTTACTTGCATTTTGGTAGTGAGTTGATTCAAGGCGCCATGCGCATCCGCGACCCGGATGAGATTTATCTGGAATACAACCAGCAGATGATGGCCTGGTTATTGTTTCTAGAGACAAAGCCAGGTATGCGCATTGCTCAACTTGGCCTTGGCACCGGCGCTCTGACTAAGTTTGCGCATCGCTATTGTCCTGCGGTCAAAACCACCGTAGTTGAGCTCAATCCTGCTGTGATTGTTTCTGCTAGAAGTATGTTCTTCACGCCATCTGATGATAGGCGTCTTGAGACTCTTCAGGTTGATGCAAAAGCCTTTGTGAAGAATGCTAAATATCAAAATCACTATGATGCAGTCCAAGTCGACCTTTATGATGCAATATGTGATGGCCCATCTGCAAGTTCCTTAGACTTTTATAAGGGCTGTTTTGATATCCTGAGATCGCCAGGCGTATTAACGGTGAATTTATTCTCTCGCCATAAGAGTTTTAATATTAATCTCAATAACATTTGCGAAGCATTTGATAACCGAGTGCTCTTATTTCCAGAATCGCATGATTGCAATGTTGTTGCAATTGCCTTTAAAGGTCCACAACTCGATGTGGAGTGGAAAGAGGTTTCACAGCGCGCCAAGCTGATTATGCAAAAAACGGACTTACCAACCAATACCTGGGTATCTGGATTGAATCGTGAAAATGCGCATCAAGAAAATAAACTATTTATTTAAGGAAAGTTAAATAAGAAAAAAGGCGATCAACTGATCGCCTTTTTTGTTGTCCTAAGATTCAGGGAAGATATGACTCAAATTGTGACTGTGTCAGCAACATCGCTAAATGACTTAATCTTGTCGAAGTTCATATACTTATAAACTTCGCCAGCCTTAGCATTTAAGGACTCCACTTGCTCGAAATATTCTTTCGGAGTTGGCAGACGACCCAAGAGTGCAGCTACGGCTGAGAGCTCGGCTGAAGCTAAGTAAACTCGAGTATCAATACCTAAGCGATTCGGGAAATTACGGGTCGAAGTAGAAACTGCTGTCGAGCCTTTTCGGATCTGCGCCTGGTTACCCATGCAGAGTGAGCAACCCGGAGTTTCCATACGAGCACCAGTAGCTCCCAAAATGCCGTAATAACCTTCTTCAGTCAGAATCATCTGATCCATCTTAGTTGGTGGCGCAATCCAAAGACGTGTAGGCATATCCTTTTTGCCCTGAAGAACTTGACCAGCAGCGCGGAAGTGGCCGATGTTAGTCATACATGAACCAATAAATACCTCGTCGATTTTCTCGCCAGACACTTCGGATAAGAACTTCACATCATCTGGGTCGTTAGGGCAGGCTAAGATCGGCTCCTTAATCTCGTTCATATCGATTTCGATAATCTCAGCATAGTCTGCATCGGCATCTGCCTTAAGTAACTCAGGCTTAGCAATCCAGGCTTCCATTGCTTTGATGCGACGGCCTAAAGTACGCTTATCTTCGTAGCCATTGGCGATCATCCACTTCATTAAAGTGATGTTAGATCGCATGTATTCAATAATTGGCTCTTTATTTAATTGAACGGCGCAACCGCCAGCAGAACGTTCAGCTGAGGCGTCTGATAATTCAAATGCTTGCTCAACCTTCAGGTCAGGCAGACCTTCAATTTCTAAAATACGGCCAGAGAAAATATTTTTCTTGCCTTGCTTCTCAACTGTTAATAAACCTTTTTTGATTGCATACAAAGGAATTGCATTCACCATATCGCGCAAAGTAATGCCGGGTTGCATCTTGCCTTTAAAGCGTATCAATACAGACTCAGGCATATCCAAAGGCATTACGCCAGTAGCGGCAGCAAAAGCAACTAAGCCAGAGCCGGCTGGGAAGGAGATCCCGATGGGAAAGCGAGTATGGCTATCGCCACCAGTTCCACAAGTATCTGGCATGAGCAGACGATTTAACCAACTATGAATTACACCATCACCTGGGCGTAATGAAACACCGCCACGGTTAGTCATAAACGCTGGTAATTCATGATGAGTACGAATATCTACTGGCTTTGGATAAGCAGAGGTGTGACAGAAAGATTGCATGACTAAATCAGCGGAGAAGCCTAAGCAAGCAAGGTCTTTTAATTCATCACGGGTCATTGGACCAGTAGTGTCTTGCGAACCTACGGTAGTCATGTGTGGCTCACAATAAGTACCTGGGCGAACGCCTTGACCCTCAGGTAGGCCACACGCACGACCGACCATCTTCTGTGCCAAGCTAAAGCCTTTTTTGTTATCAGGTGGGCTAACTGGAATACGGAATTCTGTAGAGGCAGGTAAGCCCAGTGCTGCACGGGCTTTAGCAGTAAGGCCACGACCGACGATCAAAGGGATGCGTCCACCCGCACGAACTTCATCCAGGATGACTGGTGACTTCAATGAGAAGGAAGTAATTTCTTTGCCGTTTTTAAAGGCTTTACCTTCGTATGGACGTAGTTCAATTTCGTCGCCCATATTCATATCGGAAACATCGAGCTCTACTGGCAATGCTCCCGCGTCTTCCATCGTGTTAAAGAATATTGGGGCAATCTTGTTGCCCAAGCAAACACCGCCGAAGCGCTTGTTTGGAACGAAGGGAATATCTTTGCCGGTCCACCACAACACGGAGTTCGTTGCGGATTTACGTGAGGATCCAGTTCCCACTACGTCACCTACATAGGCGATTTGATTGCCTTTCTTCTGGAGGGCTTCAATTTGTTTCATCGGACCACGCACACCAACCTCGTCTGGCTCAATACCTGGACGTGGGTTTTTCAACATGATGGTTGCGTGCAATGGAATATCTGGACGGCTCCATGCATCAGGGGCAGGGGACAAATCATCCGTATTGGTTTCACCAGTCACTTTAAATACAGTGAGCTTCATACTTTCTGGAACAGCTGTGCGGCTTGTAAACCATTCAGCATCTGCCCAGCTTTGCATCACTGCCTTACCGTGCGCATTGCCTTTTTCTGCCAATTCCTGAACATCATGGAAGTAGTCAAACATCAATAAGGTCTTTTTCAATGCATTTGCTGCAGCTCCTGCGCACTCAGCATCCGAAAGCAACTCAACTAAAGGCTTAATGTTGTAACCACCTAGCATGGTACCCAAGAGCTCAGTTGCCTTAATGCGTGAAATCAAAGGAGACTTCTCTGTTCCTTTGGCGATGGCATCCAAAAACTCCGCTTTAACCTTCGCTGCCTCATCAACACCTGCGGGCACTCGATGAGTAATCAACTCAACTAATTCGGACTCTTTACCCTTTGGTGGATTTTTAAGCAAACCTACTAATTCAGCGGTCTGATCTTTAGAAAGGGGGAGGGCCGGAATTCCCAGGGCTGCGCGTTCAGCGACTTGAGCGTTGTAGGCTTCTAGCATCGTATTTCCTATTGGGTAAGAGTTATCAACAGTATGACTAAGCAGGGTTTGTCCCTTTGTGAGTCTATTGTAATTGCTAATTCATGTCTTATATAAGACTTAATCATCAAAAATATCCTTTATTGCTTAAAAATTAGGCAATTACCCATCAGCTTGGGTATTGGACTCAGCAATTGTGAGCTTAATGTCATGGAAAAAAGGCGATCTGATCAGATTAAAGAGATGTTAAAAGAGTCGCAAATCATTTCACATTACAAAAATACAAATCTAAAAAGTTGCTGCAGCCTAAATAAGCTCAATCAACACCCCTGATTAATTGGGCTTCTAAAGAATTTTTAATGACTCGGTCGCTGTCGTTATAATTGCCATTTCCAACAGAGCTTAAGCGATGACCAAATACGTTTTTGTCACTGGTGGTGTGGTTTCTTCTCTAGGGAAAGGAATCGCAGCTGCCTCGCTTGCCGCGATTCTCGAATCCCGCGGCCTGAAAGTCACCCTCCTAAAATTAGACCCTTATATCAACGTTGACCCAGGGACAATGAGCCCGCTTCAACATGGTGAAGTCTTTGTTACTGAAGATGGCGCTGAAACCGATCTCGATCTTGGGCACTACGAGCGCTTTGTTTCTGCAAAGATGCGTAAGAGCAATAACTTCACTACCGGACAGATCTACGAGTCTGTTATCAGTAAAGAACGGCGTGGCGAGTACCTTGGTAAAACTGTCCAGGTAATTCCACACATTACGAATGAGATACAGGCTTTTATAGAGCGGGGCGCTAAAGCAAGTCACGATGGTCAGGCTGATATTGCGATTTGTGAGATCGGTGGCACTGTTGGTGACATCGAGTCACTACCATTTTTAGAGGCCGCTCGACAAATGAGCATTCGTCTTCCAAGGCATAGCTGTGCCTTTATCCACCTTACTCTGGTGCCTTATCTGAGTAGTGCCGGTGAGTTAAAAACTAAGCCCACCCAACACTCCGTACAAAAATTACGTGAAATCGGCATCATGCCTACGGTACTGTTATGCCGCGCAGATCGTCCGATTCCAGCAGATGAACGCGCTAAGATTTCTCTTTTCTCCAATGTACGTGAAGAGGCAGTAATTTCAGTTTGGGATGTCGACACTATTTATAAGATTCCAGAGATGCTGCAAGCGCAAGGTATGGATGACTTGATTTGTCGCGAATTGGATATTGAGGCTAAACCTGCAGACTTATCAGTTTGGGCAAACTTGGTTTATGAGTTAGCCAACCCGCAACATGATGTCACTATTGGCATGGTTGGTAAGTATGTTGAGTTAACTGAATCTTATAAGTCATTGATCGAAGCTTTGCGTCATGCTGGAATTCATAATCACACTCGCGTCAACATCAACTACATTGATTCTGAAGTGATTGAAAAAGATGGTATCGATTGCCTGCAAAATTTAGATGCCATTTTGGTACCAGGTGGATTTGGTAAGCGCGGCACTGAAGGCAAGATTGCTGCCATTCGTTATGCCCGTGAAAATAATATCCCATACCTAGGTATTTGCTTGGGCATGCAATTGGCCGTGATCGAATTTGCTCGCCATGTTGCCAACATTGCTCAGGCTAATAGCACTGAGTTTGACCCGGAGACTGAAAATCCTGTGGTTGCATTAATTACTGAGTGGGTTGATCGCGAAGGTCGAGTTGAGAAGCGTAGCAATGAATCTGATCTGGGGGGAACCATGCGCCTTGGCTCACAACGTTGCCCCGTTAAGGCTGGAACTCTGGCTCATGAGATTTATGGTAATGAGGTCAATGAACGTCACCGTCATCGCTATGAGGTCAATAATATTTATGTTCCTCGTCTTGAGAAGTCTGGCCTCATTATTTCTGCTAGAACTCCAAATGAGTCTTTGCCTGAAATGATGGAATTGCCCAACTCTATGCATCCTTGGTTCTTTGGTGTGCAGTTCCATCCAGAGTTCACTTCAACTCCACGCGATGGGCACCCATTATTTTCTGCGTTTATAGAGGCGTCATTAGTTCATCAAGCCGCAACTCAAAAGCAAGCCGCCTAGGAGAAACGCATGAGCATATTTAAGTTATGTGGATTTGATGTTGGTTTAGACCATCGCTTCTTTTTGATTGCGGGTCCTTGCGTCATTGAGTCTGAGCAGTCCGCCTTGGATATCGCAGGTCAACTCAAAGAGATTACCGGTGCGCTTGGTATTCCATTCATCTATAAGTCTTCCTTTGATAAAGCCAATCGCTCCTCTGGAACTTCTTTCCGTGGCTTAGGTATGGAAAAGGGTTTGGAGATTCTGGCCCGTGTGAAGCGCGAGATCGGTGTGCCGGTCTTGACCGACATCCATGACATTAGTGAAATTGAGCCCGTATCTAAAGTAGTGGATGTGCTTCAAACGCCCGCTTTCTTGTGCAGGCAAACGGATTTCATACGCGCTTGCGCTCAAAGTGGCAAACCAGTGAATTTCAAGAAGGGGCAATTTTTATCTCCTCATGAAATGCTCAACGTGATCGATAAAGCACGTGCAGCAGCTAAAGAAGTCAATCTGCCAGATCAATTTATGGTTTGCGAGCGAGGCGCTTCATTTGGCTACAACAACTTAGTTTCTGATATGCGTAGTTTGGCTATTTTGCGTGAAGCAAAGGCGCCAGTCGTTTTTGATGCCACCCATTCAGTGCAGCTTCCTGGTGGTCAAGGCAATGCCAGTGGCGGCCAACGTGAATTTGTTCCTGTTCTAGCACGTGCTGCTGTTGCAGTAGGCATCAGCGGTCTATTTATGGAGACGCATCCAGATCCAGCTAAAGCACTTTCTGATGGCCCAAATGCCGTGCCCTTGAACCGCATGAAAGAATTACTTGAGTCTTTAGTAGCAGTTGACTCCGTTGTGAAGAAGCCTGGATCATTTTTAGAAGATAGCTTTAAGTAATACCCCATATTCATTTAATTTAGGAGAAGGTGCATGAGCGCCATTGTTGACATCATCGGTAGAGAAGTTTTAGATTCACGTGGTAACCCCACAGTGGAATGCGATGTATTGCTTGAATCGGGTGTGATGGGGCGAGCTGCAGTGCCTTCAGGCGCATCAACAGGCTCACGAGAAGCGATCGAGCTACGTGACGGAGATCAGGCGCGTTACTTAGGCAAGGGCGTTCTCAAGGCTGTGCAGAATATTAATATTGAGATTGCTGAATCCATCCTAGGTCTTGATGCAAGTGAACAAGCATTCCTTGATCACACCTTGATCGAACTAGATGGAACGCATAACAAAGCACGCTTGGGTGCTAATGCAACCTTGGCCGTTTCTATGGCCGTGGCACGCGCTGCTGCAGAAGAAGCTGGCTTGCCTTTGTATCGCTACTTTGGAGGATCAGGCGGTATGCAGTTGCCAGTCCCCATGATGAACATTGTCAATGGCGGTGCTCATGCAAATAATAGTCTTGATATTCAGGAATTTATGGTGATGCCAGTGGGGGCGCAAAGCTTCCGTGAAGCACTGCGCTGTGGCGCTGAAATCTTCCACGAATTAAAAAAGATTCTGGGTTCTCAAGGTATGCCAACAACTGTTGGCGATGAAGGTGGCTTTGCACCTAATTTCAAGAGCAATCAAGAGTGCTTGCAAACCGTTATGAAGGCAATTGAAGGTGCGGGTTATCAGGCTGGTGAAGATGTCCTACTGGCTTTAGATTGCGCTGCTAGTGAATTCTATAAAGACGGTAAGTACCACCTAGCAGGGGAAGGCTTGCAACTGACTTCAAGCGAATTCTCAGACTATCTTGGTAACTTAGCCGACCAATTCCCAATCGTATCGATTGAGGACGGTATGCATGAGAGCGACTGGGATGGATGGGCTGACATTACTCAAAAATTGGGCAAGAAGATTCAATTGGTTGGTGATGATCTCTTCGTTACTAATACTCGTATTCTTAAGGAAGGAATTGAGAAAGGTATTGCTAACTCCATCCTGATCAAGATTAATCAAATTGGCACTTTAACTGAGACCTTTGCTGCGATTGAAATGGCGAAGCGTGCTAATTACACGGCTGTCATTTCGCATCGCTCCGGTGAAACAGAAGACAACACCATTGCGGATATTGCTGTTGGTACGAATGCTGGCCAAATTAAGACCGGTTCTTTGTCGCGCTCTGACCGGATTGCCAAGTACAACCAGTTATTGCGCATAGAAGAGGATTTGGGTGATGTTGCTAGCTATCCAGGCAAATCTGTTTTCTATAACCTGAAACGCTAGTCACAAACTAGCTAGCTCATGCGCCTTGTCATCTACTCAATGCTGCTATTGCTAATTGCAATACAGTACCCACTTTGGCTGGGTAAGGGTGGATGGCTGAAGGTGTACGAGATGGAGAAGCAGCTTGAGTTGCAGCAGGCTAAAAATAGTCTGTTGAGTTTGCGTAATGCCAAACTCACTGGTGATGTGAAGGACTTAAAAGATGGTACCCGCGCGATTGAAGAGCGGGCTCGGGTAGAGCATGGCATGCTTAAAGAGGGTGAATTCTTTGTACAAATCCTACCAAGCGAAAAATCTGCCTCGAATGCTGCTGATGGCGTAAAGCCTACTGCAACGAAACAGTAACTAAGTAATAACTGAGCAATAGCTGAGCAATAACTGAGCCATAAAATTGCTTAATGCCCACTAGAGGGTGGTCTCGTAGCATCTGCCAATAAGTCTGTTTTAAAGACCTGCCTACAATCAACCGCATCAAAGCGATAGGCCTTTGCACAAAAATCGCACTCAGTTTCTACTGCCCCTTGCTCTGCAAGAATGCTTTCAACTTCTCCTTCACCTAACATCCTGAGAATATCGGCCACCTTGGTGCGTGAACAGCGGCAGCTAAAGCGAATAGGGCGAGGCGGGAAGCTTCGGACACCGCTTTCAGTGGACTCTTCCAGAAATAGCCGGCGAAGGATTGTGTCCGGTGAAAGCGTGAGTAACTCTTCATTGGTAATGGTTTCACCCAGCGTCTGAATTCTGGTCCAGCCTTCAGCGGCAAGTTGAGGATCGAGATGGGCATGACCCCCTGAATCTGGCAAGCGTTGCAACAGTAATCCACCGACATGGGTGTCATTGGATGCAAGCCAAATGCGAGTGTCCAATTGTTCTGAGTTTTGCATGTAAAGAGCAATCGCTTCGGCAGCGCTGGTAACAGGCTTGATAACAGTACCGCGGTGCTCTTGAAGCGCCACGATCCCTTGGTAGGGCGCTTGACCTGGTTGACGGTCAGATGGGTCTAGGGTGATTACTAGACGCCCAGTATTGTCGGCATCTAATAATTCTCCCAGAGTGGCGTTAGGATCAATGCTGGCGGGGACTACAGATAGCTTTACGGTAGCTCGCATGGTCAGGTCGGACTTGCACTCAACCACCAAAAGCTGAATGGGGCCTTTACTTTGAGCCTGAATAATCAGCGTCCCATCAAATTTGAGGCTGGCGCTCAACAGGGTCGCTGCACCCACAAAATCACCCAGGATTCGCCTGACTACAGGGGGGTCATTACGACGCTCTAATACTGCCTGCCAAGCACTGCTAATAGAAACAATCTCCCCGCGAACCGGGGCACCATCACATATAAATACAAGTAATTCGTTCATATGTGAAAGTATCCACTTTTTTGACGATCAGAGTGCCAAATAATCAAATCTAAAGCTGACCTGAGATAATGCTAATTATGCATATCAGAACACGTTTCGCCCCCAGTCCAACGGGCTTTATTCACTTGGGCAACCTTCGCAGCGCTTTATATCCCTGGGCTTTTGCACGCCATAATCAAGGCGACTTTATTTTACGGATTGAGGATACCGATGTAGAGCGCTCCACACAGGAAGCTGTCGACGTCATCATTGAAGGCATGGCCTGGCTTGGACTAGATTTAGACGAAGGTCCAATTTATCAAATGCAGCGTATTGATCGCTATCGTGCGGTTGTGAAGCAGATGCTCGATGCTGGTCTTGCTTACCCTTGCTACATGAGTGAAGAAGAACTCAATAAGCTACGTGATCAACAAATGGCCAATAAAGAAAAGCCGCGATATAACGGCCAATGGCGTCCTGAGCTGGGCAAAACTCTGCCATCTATACCCGAAGGTGTTCTGCCAGTAATCCGCTTCAAGAATCCCATCGGTGGATCTGTGATTTGGGAAGATGCTGTTAAGGGCAAGATCGAAATCAGTAATGATGAGTTGGATGATCTCGTGATTGCTCGTCCTGATGGCACGCCAACCTACAATTTCTGTGTTGTAGTGGATGACCTTGATATGAACATCACCCATGTGATTCGTGGTGATGACCATGTCAACAACACGCCACGCCAAATTAACATCATGAAAGCGCTTGGTGGCACACCACCGGTATACGCCCATTTACCAACGGTCCTAAATGACTCTGGTGAAAAAATGAGTAAGCGTAATGGCGCTATGAGCGTGCGCGATTATCAAAAAGCAGGCTATCTACCTGAAGCTATTTTGAATTACCTGGCAAGGCTAGGTTGGTCACATGGTGATGCAGAGATCTTCACTAAAGAGCAGTTTGTGAATTGGTTTGACTTAGGCAGTCTAGGTAGATCACCAGCACAACACAACCCTGAAAAATTACTCTGGTTAAACCATCAATATATTCAGAATGCAGATCCAAAAAAACTGGCAGATGCAACTAAGCCATTTGCACATGAGCTTGGCATCGATACAGAAAATGGCCCGGACTTTGTGCAAGTTGTTGCGCTACTAAAAGATCGCGCCAATACGCTGATTGAAATCGCCGAAGGAGCAAAGCTCTTCTATCTACCAGCACCTGCCCATAACAGCGAACAAATTGCAGAAAATATCCCAGCTGAAATCATTCCCGCTTTGAAGGATTTGATTGAAGCCATTCAATCTGCTGAACATACAAAAGCGGCTTATGGGTCAGCTTTTAAAGAAGTGCTAGCCAAGCATCAAATTAAAATGCCAGCATTAGCAATGCCTGTACGTTACGCTTTATTTGCCACCACACAGACGCCAGCCATTGATTCTGTCTTGTTAGTGATGGGTAAGAATGAGGCAGTAGCAAGGCTTTCCAAGGTGGTCTAAACCAGAACTTGCCTCCTCCTACAAAAATAGGATAAAATCTTGGATTGTTTTGAGTGTCTTGTAGGTTTTTAACGAGATTACGGGGGTATAGCTCAGCTGGGAGAGCGCTTGCATGGCATGCAAGAGGTCAGCGGTTCGATCCCGCTTATCTCCACCAAGCATTTAGAATGGCAGAATTAGTTTTAGTAGCAGTCCAGGTCCCCATCGTCTAGAGGCCTAGGACATCACCCTTTCACGGTGAGTACGGGGGTTCGAATCCCCCTGGGGACGCCAAAAATTTTGGCTAGTTGTGGGTAGTAAGAAGTGACACAAGTAGCAAGCGATGTAATTGGAGCGGTAGTTCAGTTGGTTAGAATATCGGCCTGTCACGCCGAGGGTCGCGGGTTCGAGTCCCGTCCGCTCCGCCAAGTAAGTTTAGAAAGCCCCTGCATCAGGGGCTTTTTTCATTTCTACTAAACCAATAATGAGCCTGATTTATGTTTATTCACCCAAAGTTACCCCATAGTAATTTGCGTACTGCGAAGTTTCTTTGATATTCGCAGTAAAGGTTAACGAATCCAAGTTTGGGTTCTGCCCAATAATGGAATGCCAATATACCCCCTGACATCCAATGTTTTGTCATTGACCATAGTGATTTTTACTTTATAAATCTCACCTTCTTCGGGATCTAAAATCTCTCCGCCCGACCAAACGCCTGGGCTAGATCTCTTAAGGCCCTTCATGATGATCATTCCAATAATGGGTTTGCCTTTTCGCTCATCTTTGCACAAGTTACAGTGAGTTACCAGTGTTTCGCCAGGAGTGGGAATTAACTCAGTAACAGTACCAATTAATTCACCATTTTTTTCATCCAGTCGAATTAATGAACTGGGTTGATTTGTTTTCTCATCAATCGTTTTCCAAATACCAAGTGCTGGGTCTGTTGATTGTGCATTGCTATAGCTTACAAAAAGAAGAGCGCTCAATACTATGTATTGGGCAAATTTTGTAATGATTTCTAATGGGTTAGTCATATTACTTCCATTGAGTGGTTTAGCTGCTGATACTGACGGTCCTCTTTCATGTTAGATTGTCGACATGATTAAACCTGTAAAACTAATTGCAAACTTGATATTACTTTGTTTTTTATCAATCGCTTCTTTGGCTTACGCTGCAAATAGCATGGATACTGATATTCCAAACGGAATTCCAGATCGTATTGTGGGTGATATCGGAGCTGCTGTGTACAGCACTAATCTAAACATCGGTAGCTCTGGCAGCCAATCAATGGCCTTACCCTATGGATTTTTTGACTACCAGCGCTTTGCCATGCGCATTGACCAGTTGGCCTTTAAAACTCTGCCTGTCGGGTTTGGATTTCTTGAAATCGTAGGTAAAGTCGATCCTGATTCCTACAAGGTCAAATCAACCATTAACGGTCAAACGATTAACAAAGGCTATCAGGTACCTATTGGCATTGGAACATTTCAAGATACACCTATTGGAGCATTCTTTTTGAATGCCTATCATGACTTTGGTCAATCGAAAGGCAATCTCCTTGAAGTTAATTATTTTGCAGAAATCGAATTGATTAGCAAAGTAGTCCTCTACCCGCAAGTAGGAATGGAACGTCAGTCGGGCTCTTTTGCGAACTACTACTATGGTGTTACTCCTGCGGAGGCTCAAATTACTGGGTATCGAGCATATTCAGCCTCTGCTTCAAATAACCCATTGGCAGGTTTTTTACTTGAAATACCAGTAGCAGATGATTGGTACATTAATTTATACGGAAAACGAAAATGGCTAGGTTCTGGAGTCAATAACAGTCCAGTCCTCACTCGTTCATTTCAGGATACGGTGTTTATGGCGCTTGCCTATCGTTTTAAATAGATTAATCAATGATGCGATCACGAATTATTAATTGTTTAGCATCGTTGCTGTATTCAACTATTGCCTTGCGCTTAAAAAATGATTCTTGAATGAATTCTACGGATTCGTTAACCACTATCTCACGTTCATTGTCTAAGGTGATGATGTGATAAGAGCCCCCAAGCCAAATAATCTTACAAGTTGAAGAGCTGATGCTCTTAGAGAGCCAATCAATGGTTGTTGGTGCAACTACATCATCATCAATAGAGCAAATAATTTTTATATCAGATCGAAAATCACCAAGTATTTTTTTTGCAAATTCAATCAGGCGTAAGGATTGATATAAATGTTTTGCTGAGAGAGAGGCTGATCCCACTTCTGTAGTTTCTTGCTCTAAGATTTGTTTTGCAACACGACGACGTACTTCAGGGTTACGCAAGCCGTAAGGTTGAGATTCTTTATAGTGCCAATTCGTGATGCCAAGTTTGAAGACAATACAAAGTAATGGGTAGTACCAAGGCACACTCCAACCATCAAAAGCAAAAACAGGGGAGAGGGCTACTACTGGTAGATTCTTTTGATAATCAGCCTCGTAGGCTATTGCTAGTGTTGCACCCATGCTCAAGCCAACTAAACACACTTGATCGTGGTTTTCAAGCAGTACATTGACTACCGCATCTAATTCAGAGAGCCAAATATCAAATGTGTCAAAGCCACTTTGAGCAGAGTAGCCATGAATTATGGGAATACAAGAGGTATGCCCTAATTTTTTGATTACTTTGGGGATCGATCCCAACTCCAACATGGAGCCCTGAAGGCCAGGCAGGAATACTACTGCCATACCTGAAGTTCCTAGGGTAAACTCCTCGAAAAGATCATTCACTTCATTGGACATGGTTTTAATTGGTAGTTAGCTTTAAGAGAGTGTAATCCAAATGCAAATAAAAAATTCACGGGCATGGACGCCTAATATTCCTTCTGTCTATGGATATGCATTGCTTGGAACCCTGGCTGCATTTTTTATGCGTTATCAATTCCATCCATTAATGCTTACCCAGTTCCCAATATTATTTTTTCTATTCAACACCACTATAATTGCTTACAAGTTTGGTTGGAAGCCAGCAGCTATGACCGCTATTATTGGAATGGCTTTGGCATATTATTTTTTTATACCGCCGTTTAATAGTTTCGAGTTACCCACCATGCTTGATATTCTGAATCTTTTTATTTATTCGGTCTTATTCTTTACGGTTATTTATTTGATTGAAAAATTGCAACGTGAGCGATATAGGGCTGTATTGATTGCTAGAGTATCTGATTCAAGAATGCAAATAATGGCTAAATTAAGTGCTAAAAAATAATTAACAGTTTTTTAGAAATCTTCTTAACTACTCAATCTTTTTAAAGCTTTTTCGTAGGTGGTGGTTTTGCTGCCACCTTATATAAAGGCTCAACTGCCGGCATGAGCGCAGTGAGTTGCTCGATTCGGGTTTCACCAGAAGGGTGGGTGGATAAGAATTCTGGAGAGCTTTTACCTTTGGTTGCCTTCAACATTTTTTGCCAAACGCTAATTGCACCCATAGGGTTGTATCCCGCTCTTGCTGCAAGCTCTAATCCAATAGCATCCGCTTCTGATTCATTCTCTCTGGAGTTAGGCAAAATAATTGCATATTGGGCAACCTGGTTTGCAGCACTCACTGCGGAACCATAAGGACCAGCTACTGCCATGGCAATATTGACCAATACATTTTGTACGACCGCTTGGGATACGCGCTCTCGACCATGCTCTCTTAAGGCATGAGCAATTTCATGGCCCATGATGGCTGCAATTTCATCATCATTTAAATTCAGCTGCTCAATAATTCCGGTGTAGAAAGTGATCTTTCCGCCGGGTGCACAGGTAGCATTCAGAACGGGTGCATCGATAAGTGTTAGCCGCCAATCCCATTGCTTGGTGTCATCTCTGAATGCCTCGGTCTGCGGGATTAACCTATTTGCAATGAACTTCAATCGATCATAGGCAGGGCCAGAAGTGACCAGTATATTTTTCTCTTTTGCTTTTTGATTCTGCTCGTTATAACTCACCGCAGAAAGACGATTGACCTCTTCAGAAGAAGCCATCATGAATTGGGATCGGTTAACGCCAACAGCTCCCGAGCGAGTTGTGTTGGCGCACGCCGATAGTAAAACGATGAACGCGAGGATCAGATAGATGCGAATGCTCAAATGAAATCCCTGCCAATACCTATTTCTTTTTAAATTACTTCTTCTTTGGAGGCGTAATCGATGCAGCCATCGCATCAAAGTAAATAACTCGAACCTGCTCACCAACATTAACATCTGCTAGCAACTGCGGGTTCTTTACGGTAACAACAGTGACCTTGCCGCTCGGGCCTTTAACCGAGACTAATTTCTTAGCGCGATCTACAGCCACGATATCAGCGATGATGGTCGTGGTGTTCGTAATGGTACGAGTTGGCTTTTCACCTGGTTTAGAGGCTACTTCTTGTGAGGTTTCCACTTTGCTACGAACACCATCACTCTTAGTCTTAATCAATTCAATGGCAACAGCCAGTTCATAGGTCACATTGAGTCGGTCACCTACTTTTATCTGATCAAAGCTCTTAATTTCAGGGCCAGCAATGAACTTGGATTCACCTTCATTATTTTTAAAGAAAATAGTGCGTGTTTTCTTATCAATCTTCGTAACAGTACCTTCATACAACTGGAAAATGTTATCGGTAACAGCTGCATCCACCACTACAGCATTAGCAGCAGGTGCTTGAGCCATTACCAGTGCTGGACTAGCCAACATTGTTGCCGCTACCAGGGTAATTTGGGCGATTTTAATTTTCATAACTTTCCTTAATATTAAGTATCTATAACGATATTAGCGTATTTCAGTTGCAAAAATCTGTTGGTAAGCCCACAGATGATTTGGGTGACGTTTCAGTTGTAAGCAATTGGTTTACAGTCGCTCCCACCAGTTTCCAGAGAAGTGGCATTGCAACCAGTCTATGCACTGACTTACCTTGCCCGGCACTAAACGAGGCGATGAGAATACAGCGTGGATTTCTTGGGAGGGCAGGCTCCAATCCGTCAATATCGGCTGTAAGGTGCCTTTATTAATCGAGTGATAAGCGACGTACCAAGGGATGGTAGCCAAGCCCATGTTCCCGATCGTTGCAGCGAGCAAAGCAGATAAGTTATTAGAGTACAGCGGGCCTTTAACAGGAATTGAGATTGTCCCCCCATCACCTCCACTAAAGTGCCAGCGGTGATTATCTTGAACTGAGCTATATATGAGGGCCTGATGTGATGCCAAATCTTCTGGATGACTCGGAGTGCCGTGCTGCCTTAGATAATCTGGGCTGGCTACCAAGACCCATGGATTTAAGCCTAAATAGCGTGAGCCAAGAGAAGAGTCTGCGAGGCGACCCATGCGGATCGCAAGATCAACACCACTTTCAACCAAATTAACAAATTGATCCTCAAGACTCAGGTGTATCTCAAGTTTTGGGTTCTGACTCATGAACTGAAGTACAAGCGGAGTCAATATACGGCGCCCAAAGGCAACAGAGGAGCTAATGATCAATTTACCCTGCGTCTCGCCTTGCAGTAGGGCGGCCAGATTATCTGCCTCCTCAAGCTCTCTAGAAATGATCTTGCATTTTTCATAGTAGATCTCACCAATTTCCGTTGGTGTGACCCCTCTTGTGCTGCGGTGCAATAAAAGGGAGCCGAGACGCTTTTCTAAAAAGGCGATGTGTTTGGTTGCGGTGGGCTGAGTAATGCCCAAGCTGGCTGCAGCCTTGCTAAATGAGCCAGTTTCTACGACTCGGACAAAAAGGGCTATTCCCTGAATACGATCCATTCTAGAATTCTAACTCGATTTTGTTGGGGTATTCCATTTTGGAATAGCACATATGATGCCGACTGGCATTCTCATTTCATCATTAAGTGTTGATGATGTATCCATTCTTAAACAGCAAGGGAAACATCATGGCCAAAATGAAAGCCGCAATGGCAGCAGTTCTTGTAATGGAAAAAGAAGGTATCACCACTGCATTTGGTGTTCCTGGAGCTGCTATTAATCCACTTTACGCACAATTACGCGAACGTCAATCAATCACACACATCCTAGCCCGACATGTTGAAGGCGCTTCACACATGGCTGAGGGTTACACAAGAGCTAAAGCAGGCAACATTGGTGTTTGTATCGGTACATCTGGCCCAGCCGGTACTGACATGATTACAGGACTGTATTCCGCAAGTGCTGACTCTATTCCTATTCTTTGTATTACTGGGCAAGCTCCTCGTGCCCGTCTCTACAAGGAAGATTTTCAGGCTGTTGATATCGAGACGATTTCTAAGCCAGTAACGAAGATGTCTGTAACAGTTCGTGAGCCTGGCTTAGTGCCACGCGTTTTCCAGCAGGCATTTCATGTGATGCGTTCAGGTCGTCCCGGCCCAGTATTGATCGACTTGCCGATTGATGTTCAATTAGCTGAAATTGAATTTGATATCGATACGTATGAGCCATTGCCGGTATACAAACCAGCGGCTAGCCGCAAGCAGATTGAAAAAGCGCTGGGAATGTTGATGTCTGCCAAAAAGCCATTAATTGTTGCTGGTGGCGGCATTATTAACGCTGATGCAGATGCACTATTAGTTGAGTTTGCAGAATTGACTGGTATTCCAGTGATCCCAACCCTGATGGGCTGGGGCACTATTCCGGATGATCATCCATTGATGGCTGGTATGGTTGGCCTTCAAACTTCACACCGTTATGGCAATGCAACTTTGTTAGCCAGTGATCTTGTTTTAGGTATCGGTAACCGCTGGGCTAACCGTCATACGGGATCAATCGATGTGTATTGCAAAGATCGTAAGTTTATTCACGTTGATATTGAGCCAACGCAAATTGGTCGCGTATTTAATCCCGACTACGGCATTGTTTCAGATGCAAAAGCGGCCTTAGAGTTATTTGTTGAAGTTGCCAAAGAATGGAAAGCAAAAGGCAAGTTATCTAACTACAGTGAGTGGGTTGAGCGTTGCCAAGAGCGTAAGAGCTTGATGCTACGTAAAACCAACTTTGATAATGTACCTATCAAGCCACAACGCGTCTATCAAGAGATGAATTCCGTATTCGGTCGTGATACCGTGTATGTATCTACTATTGGCCTATCGCAAATTGCTGGCGGACAATTCCTCCATGTCTATGGTGCTCGCCAATGGATTAACTGTGGTCAAGCGGGTCCCCTTGGCTGGACAATTCCGGCTGCATTAGGTGCATTGGCGTCCGATACAACAAAGACTGTAGTTGGACTTGCAGGTGATTACGACTTCCAATTCTTAATTGAGGAATTAGCAGTTGGCGCACAATTTAACTTGCCATTAGTAATGGTCTTAGTAAATAACAGTTACCTAGGTTTGATCCGTCAAGCACAGCGTGGTTTTGAGATGGATTACTGCGTGCAGCTAGCTTTTGACAATATCAATGTGGACGATCAAAACCTAAAGGGCTATGGAGTTGATCACGTTCAGGTCGTTGAAGGGCTTGGTTGCAAAGCTATCAGAGTCTCGGATCCCAATAAAATCAATGCTGCTTTGATTGAAGCGCAAAAGATGGCTAAAGAGCATCGAGTTCCTGTAGTAGTTGAGGTCATTCTGGAAAAGATCACCAACATTGCGATGGGTACAGAAATCAATAATGTGAATGAATTTGAGGATATTGATTGCCGTCATCCCGCTGGTACAGAGGGATTGGTTGCCGCTGGTCTTTTAGAGTAATCGCTTCATTGCCTTGAATTTACCCATGTATCATCCAGTTTGATTGTTATTAAGGAATAGGAATGCCCAAGTTTGCAGCTAACCTCACGATGTTGTTTAATGAAAAACCTTTTTTGGAGCGTTTTGCGCTAGCCAAAATTGGAGGTTTCAAAGCCGTTGAATTCCTATTTCCTTATGCTTTTGAAGCGAGCGAAATCAAATCCGCTTTAGATAACAATGCCCTAAAGCTGGTTTTACATAACTTACCGGCTGGAGATTGGGATGCAGGGGAGAGGGGTATTGCATGCCACCCAGACCGTGTTGCTGAGTTTCGGTCTGGTGTTGCCAAGGCGATTGAGTACGCTAGTATTTTGGGCGTACCTCAACTCAACTGTTTAGCAGGAAAGACCCCTGAGGGAGTTGATCCAGCATTGGTTCATGACACTTTTGTCAGTAATTTACAGTTTGCTGCTGCTGAGCTAAAGAAGTCGGGATTAAAGCTGTTGATTGAACCAATTAATACATTTGATATTCCTGGTTTCTATCTCTCTAAAACTGCTCAAGGCATTGCAATACTGGATGCAGTTGCTGCTGATAATGCTTTTTTACAGTACGACATCTACCATGCCCAGCGTATGGAAGGTGAACTAGCCAATACGATTCAAAAATACTTTGATCGAATTGCGCACATCCAGTTGGCAGATAATCCAGGTCGTAATGAGCCTGGTACCGGAGAAATCAATTACAGCTACTTATTTGATTTATTAACTCGTCTTGGATACACAGGTTACATCGGTTGTGAATACAAGCCTTTGAAAACGACTGAGGCTGGCCTACATTGGATGGGTCAATACGAGCAGTAATATTAGTTGATCTGCATATTAATAAATTAATAACAATTTGGAAATAAATGATGAGTAAGTTAAAACTAGGCTTTGTAGGTTTAGGCATTATGGGTGCGCCAATGGCAGGGCATTTGGTCGCAGCAGGTCATGAGTTGTTTATCAACACACGCAGTAAAGTTCCGGATGAGTTAGCTAATACTGCCGCCGCTCTTTGCGCAACTCCTGCAGAAGTTGCGACTAAGGCAGACATCATTATTACGATGGTCCCAGATACTCCCGATGTAGAAAAAGTACTTTTTGGAGAGAATGGCATTGCTTCAGGTCTGAGCAAGGGCAAGATCGTTGTTGATATGAGTTCTATCTCTCCCATTTCTACAAAAGATTTTGCGAAGCGCATCAATGATCTTGGCTGTGAATATTTAGACGCCCCTGTATCTGGTGGCCAGCTAGGTGCAAAGGGTGCAAGCCTCACGATTATGGTCGGTGGTAAGCAAGCCATCTTTGACAAGGTCAAACCTGTATTTGATTTGATGGGAAAAAACATTACCTTAGTTGGTGATAACGGTGCCGGGCAAGTTACTAAAGTTGCAAACCAAATTATTGTTGCCTTGAATATCGAAGCTGTTGCAGAGGCCTTGGTGTTTGCTTCTAAAGCAGGCGCTGATCCAGCGAAAGTTAGACAGGCATTAATGGGTGGCTTTGCTAGCTCAAAAATACTGGAAGTTCATGGCGAGCGTATGATCAATCGCACCTTTGATCCTGGCTTCAGGATTGAGCTGCACCAGAAAGATTTAAGTTTGGCCCTCAGCAGCGCTAAGGCTCTAGGCGTTAGTTTGCCCAATACAGCTAGCGCACAAGAGTTATTTAATTCCTGTGCAGCACATGGCGGAAAATCGTGGGATCATTCTGCTATGGTCAAAGCATTAGAAAAAATGGCTAATTTTGAAATAGGTCAAAAAAGCTAGAGGAAGAAGTATGGCAGTAACCTTGGTTGTTTATTTGCATGGCTTTCGGTCTTCACCAAACTCAACCAAGGCAGTCATGACTGGGGAGGTGGTGAGGGCACTTACATCGGCAGACCATTCTTATGAGTGGTATTGCCCTCAGTTGCTTGCATCTCCAAAAGCAAGTCTGGAGATGGTGGTCAAGCATATCGATCAATCCAAATTCGATAGCCTGGTAATCATCGGATCTTCCTTAGGCGGTTTTTATACCAACTACCTTGCAGAAAAATATCAATGCAAAGGTATTGCCCTTAATCCTGCCGTATATGCCGCTAGAGAATTAGAGCCCCATGTTGGCATGATGACTGCCTATGACAGCGAAGAGCCATTTGATTTTAAGGCCAAGTACATCGACGAATTACGCGCCTTACAAGTGGGTCTAATAACTGATCCCGAGCGTTATTTTTTAATTGCAGCAAAAGGTGATGAGCTTTTAGATTGGAGGGAAATGGCAGCTTTTTATCCTGGCGCTAAACAACTGATCCTCGAAGGTGGTGATCACGGAATTTCTGACTATGCCAATCATTTGCCAGCAGTAATCGACTTTATCGAGCATTAAAGTCTTGATGGATGCAATCGACAAGCGATTTCGATTCGTACCCAGAAAATCTCTGTGGATTCTGACTGCTGCAATTTTTCTATCCCTTTTGGGTCACTTGATTTTGTTTTTCGGGATTCCATTCTTTTCTTTTGCTAGTGCTCCACCTATTGCCGAAGATCTCATTATCAAAACAGAGCTTCGGGTCGAGCCTCCAAAGAAAATACAGATGACTACGGCGCCAAAGAAAAAAGCGCCCCCCAAGCAAACTAACGCCGTATCAGCAGACCCTTTATCAGATCAGGGAAAGGGAGAACAGGGTGCATTCGGCAATCAATCTGGGCAGGCATTTCGCCTGCCTGAGTCTGGCACATATTATTTTGATGCCTATGTCGATGGCCAACTCATTCAATCCGCTCAACTGGACTGGATTACTGAGGGCAATAATTACAGGTTGCATATCAACATACCTTACGCTATTGTCGGCCCCTTTATTTTTGAATCCAGAGGCACTGTCGATGCCTACGGCATAGCGCCATCCATTTACTGGACCCAGCGAGGTACAAAAACACCGCGCTATTCTCGTTTTGATCGTGATCAGAGTGGAGCAGGGAAGATGTATTTCTCTGAAAAGCCAGAGTTCACTCCGGATCTACTGCCGGGCACTCAAGATCGTTTTAGCTTACTTTTTCAACTGGCCTCTTTACTCAATGGCAGCGATAAGATTGATGAGGCTGGCAGTATCCGAGGCATACCTGTGGTGGACTACGACACTCTCGAGATGTGGCAATTTAAAAGCTACGGAGAGGTAGTATCAGAAGATGTTCCAAGCCTAGGAAAGTCTGTAAATCGCCATTACGCACTAATGCAGAGGGAAAGTAGCCCTTTCAAGCGTCAGGTCGATATTTGGCTAGCGAGAGACTTAGATTGGCTGCCTGGCAGAATGCGCTCCCTAGAGTCTAATGGACGCATCTTGGAGCTGGTATTTAAGCAAAGGGCACCCATTGATAAATCCAAGCTAGTGAACTAAGCCTAAGAGGGCTACAGCTACTAATTTAGAACCCAGAGCCTGATCTGGGGTTTTGGTTTGATCTTCCCAGTAAAGCACCCATCATGGTGTAAAGCGCAGCCCCAGACATGGATACTGCAAAGATTCCGGAGAATGAAATAATAATGGGGAGGATTCGCCAGCGCGTAGTAAGAACATATTCACCATAGCCAACGGTTGTATACATCTCACCAGCAAAATATAGAGTTTGAAGGTTGGTGGGAAATACCTGCAATCCCAAACATATGTATGCCCAGGCAATGATTTCAAGCAGGTGGATGGCAATAATCAATAAAATTGCAAAGAAATAGGATACAAAGTTCGCTCCATAGACCCGCTTATTTTCGAGTTTTTGGTCAATCCAATGAAAGATACCTGCGATTGATAAAACGCTTAAACCATGTAATGTGAGCATCAAACACGTTAGAAATAACAAAACCCAGATATCACTATCGCCCATATCCGCATTAATTTCAGCAAAGAGCGTGCTGAAACTGGGTAGGGAGTTAAGCCCGGGAAGCTTGTCTAACAAACCGCTCAAAGTCATCGATGGGGTCCCTTAAATCCAGTTACATTTTTTGTTTGACATAATAATGATTATACGCATTAAGCAGTTATATCACTTATTAAGGAGACTTCTTGGGGCCGCCAGGATATGGCTGGTTGTAGAGCTTTAACCAACGTGACATTAAGCCATTACGAATATCATCCTTGCCGAATAATTGGGCAACATCTATCGCTGTATAACCCTCATGATTTCGCATGCGTAAGTCTGCGCCACTATCAAGCAGGTATTTAATTAATTGATCGTTGCCGGAGCCAATAGACATCATCAATGGCGTTGTCTCACTTGGACTCAACGCATTAACCTGGGCGCCATTTGCCATTAAGAATTGAGTTATTTCTAAGTGACCATTGGTGGCCGCATAGTGAATTGGTGCCCAACCAGGCTTATTTACAGCGGCTTTTTTATCAATAACCAAGGACTTTACTAAAGGCAGTTGACCATCAAAAGCAGCCATCATCAGTGCGTTTTCACCGCTTTTGTTAGTCAAATTGATGTTCGTAGCTGGATTAGCAAGCAATAAATCCGCAACCTTAAAGGATTTATCCCGAATAGCCAGGATCAGCATGGGGGTGCCTCTAGGATCGAGCGCATTTGGGGTAACGCCTGCCTTTATTAAAGACTGCACCTCAGAGACGTCATCAAACTTCGCAGCTTTGGTGAAATCCGTAATCTGATCAGCAGTTTGTGCAATTGCAAGGCTAGAAAAGCACAATAAGGAGGCATGAAAAAAGTGGCTATATTTAAATGAACTTCTCATGAAATTGCTCTATTTATTTGAAAACATTGAAAAAAGTTACTTGAAGTCTGTTCTGCCAGCAATTCAACTGAAACACCCTTCAGCTCAGCAACAAATTCACCAACCTTGGAAACCCAAGCTGGCTCATTCGTCTTGCCGCGATAAGGAATTGGGGCCAAATAAGGCGAATCTGTCTCAATCAGCATGCGATCCAGAGGAACTTCCCTGCAAGTTTCCTGTAAATCCTTAGCGCTCTTAAAGGTCACAATGCCAGAGAAAGAAATATAAAACCCCATTTCAATGGCAGCTTTGGCAACTTCAGTGGTCTCTGTAAAGCAATGCATGACGCCACCAATCTGATCAGCACCCTCTTCTTTGAGGATTCTGAGGGTATCAACAGAAGAAGATCGCGTATGGATGATGAGAGGCTTCTTAGCTGCAATAGCAGCACGTATATGCGTTCTAAAGCGTTCCCTCTGCCATTCCATGGATTCATAGCTGCGATCGCCCATGCGAAAGTAATCAAGCCCGGTTTCGCCAATCGCAATGATTTTTGGATGTTTTGATTCTTCGACTAAGAATTCAAAGCTGGGTTCTGGCGTATCTTCGTAATCTGGATGCACCCCAACCGAGGCATACAAATGAGGATGATCTTCGGCTAGCTTGCGCACCTTGGGAAAGTCCGGGATGTCTACCGATACGCACAAAGCATGACTCACCTTGCAGGCGGCCATATTCGACAAAACCTCAGGTAGACGGCTTTGAAATTCTGGAAAATCGAGATGGCAATGTGAGTCTATAAACATGACTCGCTATTTTAGTCTTCAAATACCTGCTGGTACTGAGAAAGCAATGCTTCTAGTTGAATACGGGTGGCCAGCGGGTGATTTTCGTGACGCCGCGCTTGTATCAAAGACTTCCAGAAGCGGAGCAGCTTTGGAAGACGCGCCTGCTGCGCAAGCGCCTTGATAGTGGCCTCATGCTTGGGGTAATAGCGCGGCGAACCCATTTGGGCGCAACTTTGCACATCAGAGACCCATCGCTGCATAGTAGCCAACAAAACTGAATACCGGGCTTTTTGAGTCTTATCAGCCGCATCTAGCCAATTCATTCGAGCGCCCTGCGACATCGCTTGCAATAAGTAACGCGAAGCTTGGATGGCAATCGTCAGCTCATCCTTTTCATCTTTATTGTGACGCGCAATTAAGGAATCCAATACTGCATAGGGTGCCCCACCCTGCTCGTCATAAATAGACTCGACATCGGCACCACTCATTTTTAAACCCGGAATCTTACTTAGTTCGGTATGTAGCCAATTGAGCCCAATCAATCGATCTGGTCGCGGTGCAGACAGCAAGCGGCAGCGAGAACGAATGGTTGGCAAGACACGATCAAGGCGATCTGCTAACAAAATAAAGATAGTATTTTTTGGAGGCTCTTCAAGAGATTTCAGCAAGGTATTTGCGGAATCTGATTTAAGCATCTCTAGCGGATAAACCAGAATGACTCGGTTTCCACCGCGGTGAGATCCAATAGATAGCCCTTCAATTGCACTGCGGGCGTCTTCAATAGAGATGCTTTTCTTTTCCTTTTTCTCGGGCGCATCACCATCGGAATCAGCTTGACTGGCCTTGGATTTTTTAGGTGATTCAGCATCCGAATCAAAATCACCCTGCGGTAAAAGCTTACGATGTGTTTCTGGGACTAGCGCAATAAAGTCAGGGTGGTTACCAGAGTCAAACCACCGACAGGCTTCACATTGCTTACACGGCTTTATAGCGGATGAAGTCTCGCACAACAGCGCCCTGGCTAATTCAATGGAAAACTCAAACTTACCAATACCGGACTGACCATGAATTAAAACTGCGTTAGGAAATGCGGCCAAGTTCATGCCATCCCAAATGGGCTCTAGCCATGGGGCTATTTTTTTCACCGACGCATTTGCTAACATCACATCACTCATTTAGAGCTTCATCTTTAATGTCTCGAGCTCATGCCAAATAGCTTCTGGTGTTTGGGTAGCATCTACCAGATAGAAACGATTTGGATCTGCTTTTGCTCTACGTAAATACTCTTGACGAACTTTTTCAAAAAAATCTAGATCCATCTTTTCAAATTTATCAGGCGCCCTTACCTTTGATCTTCTCGCTTGTGCAACTGAACCAGGTAAATCAAAAAGGAAGGTCAAATTAGGTTGAAGCAATGAACCATCAGGACGACCCTGAACCCATTTCTCCAAATCATTTAACTTCGCTAGACTTAAGCCGCGACCGCCGCCTTGATAAGCAAAGCTCGCATCCGTGAAGCGATCAGAGATCACAATCTTTCCTGCTTGCAGTGCTGGCTCTATTACTTGTGCAATATGTTCCCTGCGAGCAGCAAACATCAGCAATGCCTCAGTTTCTAAATTCATTGGGGCTTCAAGTAATAAAGCGCGAAGTTGCTCGCCTAATTGAGTGCCGCCGGGCTCCCTGGTCATCACAACATCGCGATCAGGATATCGCTGCTTAATCAAGTTGCTGAAAGATTCAATATGGGTACTTTTACCCGCACCATCGATACCTTCAAAGCTAATGAAATAACCTGGAAAATGAACTGTCATAACAATTACTGAGACTTAGATTGATTAGAGGGATTGCGTTTACGTTGAAACTGATCAACTGCGCTTTCATGCTCTTTCAAGGTTTTGGAGAAGTGACTAGTGCCATCACCGCGTGCCACAAAAAACACCGCATCACTTTTTGCTGGATGCATCACAGCGAGGAGCGACTCCTTGCTCGGCATGGCTATTGGCGTTGGTGGCAAACCCTTGTGCATATAAGTATTGTAGGGACTGTCTCTGCGTAAATCTGTTTTTCGCAGATTGCCATCAAATTTGGGGCCAATTCCGTAAATTACGGTTGGATCGGTCTGCAAGGGCATATTCAAATTGAGACGATTGATGAAAACTGCTGAGACCATAGACCTGTCACTCGAGCGGCCTGTCTCCTTTTCCACAATCGAGGCCAAAATAAGCAGTTCATAAGGCGTTTTTAAGGGTGTGGCTGAGTCCCTTTGCTCCCAAGTAGCCGTGAGCTGTTTTTGCATAGCCTGTGAAGCTCTTCGATAGATTGAAGTATCTGAATCGTCTGGGTCAAAAATATAGGTATCTGGATAAAAGAGGCCTTCATCGCCTGGATAAGTAAGTCCGATAGTCTGTAGCAGCTCCTTGGAGCTCATGCCTTTAGTTTGATGAATGAGTGCTGGATGTTTATCAATTAGGCTTCTCAGTTGCCATATGGTCATGCCCGGAATGATGGCAACACTCTCTCGAACTCGATCACCACGAGCAATTTGTAACAAAATATTTGCCAGGCTAGCGCGAGGAGCCAGCAAATAGGTTCCCGGCTTTAACTTAGAGCTAACAAACAGTGCCCTTGCTGCAACTTGAAAACTAACTACATTTGTAGATATGCCCTGCTCAGACAGCTGAGCTGTAATTGCAGAAAGGCCGGATTGGGGTGTTATTTTGACTTTATAGGCAGATCCCTTATCAATATTTGATATGGCTGGTACAACCGGCCATAAAAAGATGGCTGCGTACAAAAGAAGCGCTAGGGTAATGAAGATGAGGGCATAGAATTTCCAACTACCATTCTTTGAAGGTTTCATAAAAAGACTTTTCTGAAATTTTCTGCTCATCAGGCTATGATAAAAGCTCATGACCTTCAGCACAGAAAACGCCACAATGCCTGCCTCCAGCCCAAACCATGGATTTACCCCTTTGACCGATTGGGGCTTGATCTTGGTCGAGGGGCCTGATGCCGCAGCCTTGCTACAAAGTCAATTAAGCAACTCCGTGCTTAGCCTTAAGCGCACTATGCCGGGTGGTATCGCCTATGGTTCCGATGCTGTTCGATTGGTTGGCTATTGCAGCCCCAAAGGGCGCCTTCTCTCTAGCGCTTGGCTTGGACTGTTTCCAGAATCTCTTGATTCGGATGACCGTTTCGCCCTTTTTGTCTCTAAAGATATTGCAGCGAGTACTGCAAAACGATTGTCAATGTACGTACTGCGCTCAAAAGTAAAAGTGGTGAATGCCTCGGATGACTGGGAAGTATTTGGCGCCTATCAAAGCCAGAATGTTGGTCAATCCTCCAATCTATCTAAAGACGCCCTCTCTTTGCGCATGCCTGACGTGCTGAATCAAGATCAATCTTTTCAGCGCACCCTCATCGCCCAGAAAAATGCGGGGGCTACCCCGTCATCAATTGATCAAGCCTCACTAGATCAGTGGAATTCTTTAGAGGTGCTGAGTGCAATCCCCAGAATTGTTTTAGCAACTCAGGAGCAATTTGTTCCGCAGATGATTAATTTTGAATCCGTTGCTGGCGTGGATTTCAAAAAAGGTTGTTACCCGGGCCAGGAAATTGTTGCTCGGAGCCAATATCGTGGTGCAGTAAAACGTAGACTTCAACTTGTACATGTTGATTCGAGCGCAACTGCACTGGAGATCTCAAAACCAGGCGTAGAATTATTTCAAGAAGGTGATACCAGCCAGCCATGCGGTATGGTGGTACTGGCGGCTAGCAATGCCGAAAATTTGGCTCGTATTGATCTGCAGGTGGAATGTAAGCTAGATGCCTTAGAAATTGGAGCAATACATCTTGGTGCGAGCGATGGGCCAGCCCTAAAGATAGATTCACTACCCTACCCTTTATTAGAAATCTAATCCCTCCCTCATTCCACTAATCTTGCTATGTGCTTAATTCTTTTTGCCTGGAAATCTCATCCAGACTACCCTTTGGTGGTTGCGGCAAACCGTGATGAATTTTATGAGCGCGATACTGATCCCATGGGGTGGTGGTCCGAACATCCACATGTGTTAGCCGGCAAAGACCGCGCGGATGTATTGGGCAGTCCGGGAACTTGGTTAGGCTTCACAAAGACGGGGCGGTTTGCCGCATTGACTAATGTCAGAGCGCCTAGCGAAAAAAATCCCGATGCAAGAACGCGTGGAGAGCTCAGCCTGCACTATTTAACGGGTCAGCACAAGCCGCATGCTTACATACAAGAAAATGCCAAACGGTTTGAACTGTATAACGGATTTAATCTGCTGATGGCTGATCTGAGCGATCCAGAGAATGCTGAAATGCATTGGGTTAGTAACCGCCTCATGATGGGTCAACATATTCGCCCAAGGAAGGTATTTCCTGAGCAAGCACTTAGTCCTGGAGTCTATGGCCTATCAAACGCGATGTTGGATACACCATGGCCTAAAGTCAATCACCGTGTAGCAGCGTTCGCTCAAACATTGGCAATGGATAGCGGGCAACTCAAAAATGCAGATCACTATTTGCGCTTATTGGCAGATACCCACGAAGCAAGCCCGCAAGAGCTACCCAATACCGGCATTAATCCGGACTGGGAAAAAGCCTTATCTGCTGCATTTATTAAAACTCCAAGCTATGGAACACGCTCAAGTACTATTTTGCGTGTTCGCAAGGATGGTCAGTTTGAGATGGTGGAGAGACGATTTGATGCCAATGGCACCGTGGGTCATGATGTTGTCACGGGTGAACTTACTACTGCACCGGGATCCAACCTTTCAGTCTAAGCGGCCAATCGGTTAGATTATTTCTGCTGACGGGAGTCCTCGTTAATGACGCGCTCACCATCCGCATTTTTGCTTGCCAGTCGCTTAATAAACTGAAACGTTCCGGTTGACATGCAGCAGATTTCACCTTGATCGTTGTAGAGTTTGGCTTCGCAAAAGGCCATCGTGGCAGTGCGGCGTACGGTATCTGCCTTTACGCGCAAGATGCCGCTAGCAGCTTGCATGAAGTTATTTTTCATCTCAACGGTTACGACGCTGCGATCACCGGGATCACTTGAGCGGGCTGCAACAGCCATGGCTACATCCATCAGGGTAAGCAAAACACCACCATGGGCCACATCCCAAGTATTGTTATGCTCGGGCTTGAGGGCTAGAAGTATTTCACCTTTGCCCATTTCGGCAGTAATAAGCCGTACCCCTAGTAACTTTAAAAAAGGAACGTTAAGCTCTTCACCTAGGTTGGCAAGTTGAGTTTCTGCATTGAGTTGTACTTTATTTGTCATAAGGTCATTCTAGAGGCTTCTGCGACGCTTGTGAATTACCCATAGAATACAAAATATGCCTTTTACACTCCGCGGTGATGATGTATGCCAGCTAACCCCACCTACCCCTATATCCAACCCCTATTGGGTTGCATTCTCAGCCTCCGCTGCCAAACTGCTAAACCTTGAGATCGGAGCCCTTGGCATACCCAAGGATCCTGATTGGCTTGAACTTTTAGCGGGAAATCAATTGCATGCGGGCGCACTCACTTTCTCCAGCCCAATTTCAACTGCCTATAGCGGCCATCAATTTGGATCCTGGGCAGGACAGCTAGGCGATGGTCGTGCCATCTTGTTGGGTGATATGAACCAGCTTGAGCTCCAACTAAAAGGGGCTGGTAAGACGCACTACTCCAGAATGGGTGATGGCAGAGCCGTCTTAAGATCGTCCATACGTGAGTTCCTTTGTAGCGAAGCAATGCATGCTTTAGGTATACAGACCAGCAGAGCTCTTTCAGTGGTTGGATCGAAGCAGCGTGTTATCAGGGAAACCGTTGAAACCGCAGCAGTATGTTCACGTATTGCCCCAAGTTTTATTCGGGTCGGCCACTTTGAACACTTTGCCTCACTTCAGAATACTGTCCGACTCAAAGAGCTGGCAGACCTCCTGATCAATCAATTCTATCCGGAGTGTCTTAATACAAAAGATTCCTATTTAAGTTTATTTAAAGAGATCAGCGCTCGCAATGCCAAATTGGTTGCGCAGTGGCAATCAGTAGGATTTTGTCATGGCGTATTAAATAGTGACAACATCAGCGCCCTTGGTCTTACGATTGACTATGGGCCATTTGGATTTCTGGATCATTTTGAAATTGACCATATTTGCAACCATAGCGATCATGGCGGTAGATATGCCTATCATCGTCAGCCACAAATCATGCATTGGAATATGGCCTGCTTGGCTAGCGCTATGCTTCCACTGCTAGAGCTGGAGCATTCACCAGAAGAATCCCAAGCTCTTTTACGTTCGGCACTAGAAGAGTTCCCTGTGATTTATGCGAGAGAATGGCAACAAATATTCCGCTCTAAATTAGGTTTTCAGTTAGAGCAAGATGGTGATGTTGAGCTCATTGAGCGTCTCTTACAAGCGATGAATGATTCAAAAGTAGACTTCTCCACATTCTTTCGAAATCTCAGTAATATCCGAAAAGATTTCCAGCCAACAGATATTAATCAAAGAAATGAATTCATTGACCGCAACAGTATTGATCAATGGTTTTCGGATTACATTCATAGACTTCAAGTGGAAGTCTTCAGTGACGAGGCTAGAAAAGTAATGATGGACCAGGTCAACCCTAAATATATCCTCAGAAATCACCTCGCTCAAGCTGCAATTGAAAAGGCACAGCAAGATGATTTTTCTGAAATCGAACGATTGCAGCTCATACTCAGCAAACCTTTTGATGAGCAGGAAGAATTTGAAGTTTACGCCAAACCACCACCCGTCGACATGCAGCGCATAGAAGTTAGCTGCTCCTCATAACCTACCACCTTATAGCCATGAACAAGAAAACAGATCAAGAATATAAAAAATCACTGAGCGATATTCAATATCGAGTGACCCGAGAGGCTGCCACAGAAAGACCTTTTTCTGGGGAATTCTGGGATCACTGGGCTGCTGGTCAGTATCGCTGCATTTGTTGTGATACCCCGCTATTTCAATCCGCAACTAAGTTTGATGCTGGTTGTGGCTGGCCCAGCTATAACGCTCCTGATAATAACGAGGCCATTACTGAAATTCGGGACGCAACTCATGGAATGATTCGCACTGAGGTGCGTTGTACGGCATGTGATGCGCATTTGGGTCACGTATTTGAAGATGGTCCACAACCCACTGGATTGCGCTATTGCATCAATTCAGCATCCTTGGCGTTTGAACCTTCCGAAAATGCTGCACCAAGTAAAGCGGAATAATCTACAAATAGCTGGATAATCAAGCTCATGAAATTTCTATTCGACTTATTCCCGATCATCCTCTTTTTTATCGCCTTTAAATTTGGCGATATCTACACTGCAACTATCGTAGCGATGGTTGCCACTATTGGTCAGATACTGTGGGTGTATTACCGACACCGCAAGATTGATGCTATGCAGTGGGTCAGCCTTGTCATGATTCTGGTATTTGGAAGCCTCACCATTTTCTTGCACGATAAGACTTTTATTCAACTAAAGCCAACTGCGCTTTACTGGCTATTTGCAGGCGCCCTATTTATTAGCGCTCAATTTTTTCAAAAGAACTGGATTCAAGTGTTGATGGGTAAGCAAATCACCCTGAAAGAACCCACCTCAAAATCAGTTTGGCATCAAGTCAATATGGCCTGGGCAACATTTTTCTTTTTTATGGGCGCACTCAATCTCTATATTGCCTTCGAATACTCCGAGGAAACGTGGGTCAACTTTAAGCTATTTGGCAGTACAGGATTACTGGTTATATTTGTGATTCTTCAAGGAGTCTGGCTCACCCGTCACATGGAGCATCCTGCAGAATGAATATTAATCAAGAGCGAATTGTCCGATTTGAATCTGACCTCAGATTAGCGTTTCAGGTAAGTCATTTACATATTGAGGATGAAAGCCATCTTCATGCAGGTCATGTGGGCGCCGCCTCTGGTGGGGGTCACTTTAAACTGACCATCGTGACCCCAGAATTTGAGGGAAAGACTAAGGTAGCCCGTCATAGAGCTATCTATGCTGCTTTAAATAGCCACTTTCCTGATGCAATCCATGCCCTGACCATCCTGGCCTACACCCCTAGCGAAAGCACCCATTCAGCGTAGATTGCTTTAAGATTCCCTTTTACCAATATTTAAATTCCTCATCCATGTTCAACACACGCCAATTTTTGACTATCAGCGCCTGCACTGCTACGCTTTTCTCAACAGCCGTTTATGCCCAAAACGCTGCCATTGTTAATGGCAAAGCAATTCCAAAGGCGCAACTAGATAAATTAATTCAAAAATCAAATCAACCAGATAATCCGCAAGTTCGTGATCAAGCGAGAGAAATGCTGGTTACTCGTGAGCTTATTTTGCAAGAAGCCAACAACCGTGGCATCACACAAAAGGAATCCGTTCGAGACCAATTGGAGCAGTCCAAAATGGGCGTGCTCATTGCTGCCGTGTTTGAGGACTTCGTTGAAAGAGAAGGCGTAACTGAAGCCGAGTTAAAAGCTGCTTACGAACAAGTTAAAGGGCAATATACTGGCAAGGAATATCACGTAGAGCATATCCTAGTAGAAAAAGAAGCGGATGCAAAAGCTATTACTGCCCAAATTAAAGCTGGTGGTAACTTCGCACAAATTGCTAAAGAGAAGTCCAAAGACCCCGGCTCCGCAACAAATGGTGGAGATCTAGGCTGGGTAAGCGATAAAGCGCTTGTCCCAGAATTTTCCAAGGCGATGGTGCCGCTCAAAAAAGGTCAGATTACAGACAAACCAGTCAAGACCCAATATGGCTGGCACATTATCAAGATGGACGATATTCGCGATGTTAAGGCACCAAGCATGGAAGAAATCAAAGACCAGCTAAAGCAGATGATCACAGCAGATCAAAATTGGCAAAAAGCGAAATTTTCTGAGTTGATGCAAAAGCTTCGCTCTAAGGCCAAGATTCAATAAGAAGCTTGTACTTCAAGATAACAAACCCAGGCCAACTCCCTGGGTTTTTTCTTGAGCAACGGGAAATCAGATTTACCTTTATATTGAAAGAATGATGATTCTTCACACTATGCTCAGAGTCGGCAATATGACTCGCTCGATCAATTTCTACACCAAAGTTTTAGGAATGAACCTGCTTCGTAGCACTGAGCGCCCAGAGCAAAAATATTCTCTTGCATTTGTAGGATTTGGAAAAGGGAATGGGGATGGTCAATCTGAAATTGAACTCACCTATAACCATGGTGTTGAGAGTTATCAACTTGGTGACGCCTACGGACACATTGCAATTGGCGTCGCTGATGCCTATGCCGCTTGTGAAAAAATCAAGGCTGCCGGTGGAAATGTTACGCGTGAGGCTGGCCCGGTCATGGGCGGCGATACCATCATCGCCTTCGTCACTGATCCTGACGGCTACAAAATTGAATTAATTCAACGCTAGATTTTTTTTATTTAGTTGAAGCAAGACGCTATCCAACTTCGGGTTATTAATAGTCTTTCGCAGATTGCTGAAGATGATTGGAATGCCCTGTTATCGCCTGAAGCAGGTCCATTTCTAAAGTATGCATTTCTAAATGCATTAGAGCTAAGCGGATGTGTAGGCGGCAATACTGGATGGCAAGTGGCTCACTTGCTCGTTGAAGACTCTGAATCAAGATTACTTGGTGCAATGCCACTCTATTTAAAGCGACATTCCTATGGAGAGTTTGTTTTCGACTGGGCATGGGCACAGGCATATGAGCAAAACAATATGCCTTACTATCCCAAAGCGCTGTCTGCCATACCCTTTACTCCAGTACGCGGACCTAGACTACTCGTAGCGCAAACAGCAAATAAGAATGAAGTACAAGAAATCTTAGTCTCTGGATTAAAGACGCTAGTTAATCAAAATGCACTCTCGTCTGCCCACGTCCTCTTTCCCGAGAGTAACGAACTATTGGAGCTAGAGAAGCAAGGATTTATGCTTCGCAACTCGGTACAGTTTCATTGGCAGAGCATCGGTTACATAGATTTTGAGCAGTTTCTTGCAGATCTCACCATGAAACGTCGCAAGAATATTCGACGAGAGCGTGCATCTGTAGCCATGCACAAAATCAGCTATCAACATATTCCAGGAACGCAAGCAACGAGAGACGATTGGGCATTCTTTTATCGCTGCTATGAAAATACTTACATTGAGCACCGCTCTTCCCCTTATTTAACGGAAGAATGCATTCAAATACTTGGAAGGGATATGCCTGAGAATTTTCATCTCATTATTGCTATCCAAGATGAGAGGCCAATTGCCTCATCATTACTGGTAGTAGATCGCCCGAATTCAAAAGCATACGGACGTTATTGGGGTGCAATTGAGCATATTCCCTGCCTACATTTTGAATTGGCTTATTACCAAGCAATTGAGTATTGCATTCAGGAAGGCATTCAGATATTTGAAGGTGGGGCCCAGGGCGAACACAAGATGGCCAGGGGTTTCTTACCAACCGCTCTTCAATCGGCACATTGGATAGCGGATGCCAGTTTTTCAAATGCAGTAAAGCGTTTTTTAGAGCGTGAACGCGAAGGTATGGCAGCTTATGTTGATGAGCTCGAGCAACACATTCCTTTGAAATCGTCTAAAGTACTGCTATGACCGAATCCAATAACAACTCACCAGAACAAGCTGGGGCAAATTCTTTGGCCGTTGGTGACGATAGCTCTGACTCCCCTTGCATTGGAGTCTGCACAACCCTATACGATGATGTCTGCCAAGGCTGTGGCCGCACCCTAGGCGAAGTCAGTAATTGGGTCTTTTTTAGCCAAGAAGAAAAAGATTCTGTCTGGAAACGCATCCGTGCAGAAGGCACTGCAATGCGCTTTCAACGTCAAGCCAAGTAAGAAATTTAGCCAGCTAAAGCTTGACTGCGTAGATATTCTTCGTAGGTTCCCGAGTAGTCAGCAATTGAGCCATCCATCTTCACTTCGAGGATGCGATTAGCTAGCGCTGATACAAACTCACGATCATGAGATACGAAAATTAAAGTACCCTCGTATTTCTCAAGCGCGATTTGTAAGCTCTCGATCGATTCCATATCCATATGGTTAGTTGGCTCATCCATTGCAAGCACATTGTGCTTTTGTAGCATCAACTTACCCCAAATCATGCGACCCTTTTCGCCGCCAGATAGCACTTTGACAGACTTACCGATATCATCGCCAGAAAATAAGAGGCGCCCTAAGGTGCCACGAATAACCTGATCATCGTCACCAGTATTACGCCATTCATTCATCCAATCCATGAGCAATTCGTCTTTTGCGAACATCTCGGTATTGTCCTGAGGCATGACACCAACGTTAGCATTCTCCGCCCACTTCACATCACCGCTATCTGCTGAAATCCCACTAAAGCGTTTGCTGAGAATAGTCTTCAGCAGCGTTGTCTTGCCGGCGCCATTCTGACCAATGATGGCAATCTTTTCACCAGCGCGGATGCCAATCTTGAAGTTCTTAAAAATAGGACGGTCATATGCCTTGGAGAGCGCGTTACACTCAACCGCCATATTGTGCAACTTCTTCTCAGAATCAAAACGAATAAATGGGTTTTGACGTGAAGAAGGTTTTATTTCAACAATCTCAATTTTCTCTAATTGTTTTTGACGTGAAGTGGCCTGACGTGCCTTCGATGCATTTGCAGAGAATCGGGCTACGAAAGCAGCTAATTCAGCAATCTTTTCCTTAGCCTTATCGTTGGAGCTCAGCTGTTGTGCACGAGCCTGAACAGAGGCCAACATGTAGGAGTCATAGTTACCTGGATAAACTTTCAGAGTACCGAAGTCCATATCCGCCATATGCGTGCAAACCTCATTGAGGAAGTGGCGATCATGGGAAATGATGACAATCGTGCTCTTAATTTGGTTCAGAATATCTTCAAGCCAATGAATAGAGTGAATATCCAAGTTATTGGTTGGCTCATCTAGTAGCAATACATCTGGATCAGAGAACAAGGCTTGCGCCAACAATACGCGCAATTTCCAACCTGGAGCCACGGCACTCATTGGACCATTGTGTTGCTCAATCGGAATGCCAATTCCCAATAACAACTCCCCTGCCTTAGCTTCCGCCGTGTAACCACCATACTCTGCATAACTGCCCTCGAGTTCAGCAGCCTTCATGTAATCTTCGTCAGTGGCATCTGCGTTTGCATAGATCGCATCACGCTCTGCAGCTGCTTTCCACATTTCTTCGTGGCCCATCATCACCACGTCGAGAACGCGCTGATCTTCGTAAGCAAATTGATCTTGGCGCAACTTACCCAAGCGAATACCAGGATCGAGGCTCACGTTTCCGCTGGTTGGCTCTAACTCTCCACCCAAAATTTTCATGAAAGTGGATTTACCGCAACCGTTAGCGCCAATGAGGCCATAACGATTACCGCCACCAAACTTAACGGAAATGTTTTCAAACAGGGGTTTTGCCCCAAACTGCATAGTGATATTAGATGCGGACAGCACGGATGTATTCTTACTTTCTGATAGGTCAATTCGAGGATGCGGATGTAGCTAGTGCATCAAAGAGCATTATTTTAACGGCTTGCGGCTAAAAAAGCCGTAAATTAGACTTTCAGCTTAAATGGCGTGAAATCGGTGTGAATATCGTAGTGATCCTGATTTTCCTTGCGCTTGAGAAAACTAATCACCCAATACGTTAAAGGGGTTGCTAGAACCTCCCAGGCAGTCTTTAGGACGTATTGAGATGCAGCGACAGCCAAGACCTCATTTATAGGCCACAAGCCGTAAAAAGCCAGCATATAGAACAGTGAAGAGTCGACTAATTCTCCGCATGCAGTGGAACCAATGGTGCGCATCCAAAGATGACGGCCTTGGGTCAGAATCTTCATTTTGGCTAAGGTATAGCTATTTACGAAACTACCGCAGCAAAAAGCAATCATGGAGGCAAGTGCCACTCGCCAAGAATTACCAAATACCGTTTCCATACCCTGCTGGTAATTAGCCATGTAGGAACCTGGAGCGACAGGCAAAGCAATCACTAGTTGCGCCATGATGGCGGCAAAGGCAAGTGCTGCAAACCCTGCCCAAACTGCACGGCGATCGTAAGCGTAGCCATAAACCTCAGTCAATATGTCGCCAAAGAAATAGGCGATTGGGAAAAAGAGGATTCCAGCTCCGAAGGTGACGTTGCCAAAATAAGGCAAATCTAATGTAGCGGCCTTGCCAGCACCTATAAAGTTGGAGCACAACAAAACCACCACAAAGGCAGCCAATATCAGGTCGTAATAGCGATGGTGACGTCTAGGTGCGTCCATATGTCTGGAAAAATGGATAATAGAACAAAAGAATATCCGCATTCTTAAAAATTGACAGAGCGCTGATTAAACCACCCCTATAGGATCCTTAAGAACCATGAGTAAAGCTAGTTTTAATTGGGCCGACCCCCTTCTCCTTGATACGCAACTGACAGAAGATGAGCGCATGGTGCGTGATGCTGCTGCTGAATACGCACAAGGTCGCTTAATGCCGCGTATCCATGATGCCTATCGAAATGAAACTACGGATCCCACCATCTTTCGCGAAATGGGTGAATTGGGTCTACTCGGCATTACTATCCCCGAGCAATATGGTGGCGCGAACCTGAATTACGTCTCATACGGATTGATTGCTCGAGAAATTGAGCGTGTTGATTCAGGCTACCGCTCCATGATGAGCGTGCAGTCATCTTTAGTCATGGTGCCGATTAATGAATTTGGTAGCGAAGCACAAAAACAAAAATACTTGCCTAAGTTAGCTACCGGTGAATGGATTGGCTGCTTTGGCTTGACTGAACCTAACTATGGCTCTGATGCGGGTGGCATGATCACCAGAGCCAAAAAAGTTCCCGGCGGTTTCTCATTGACTGGCTCTAAGATGTGGATATCCAATTCCCCCATCGCGGATGTATTTGTTGTCTGGGCTAAAAATGATGAGGGTTTGATTAGAGGCTTCATTTTAGAAAAAGGCATGAAGGGTTTATCGGCTCCTAAGATCAGCGGCAAGATGGGTCTACGTGCCTCTATTACCGGTGAAATCGTCATGGATGAAGTCTTTGTTCCAGCTGAAAATGAATTCCCAGAAATTACCGGCCTCAAGGGTCCGTTTACTTGCTTGAACTCAGCCAGGTATGGCATTGCCTGGGGCACGCTTGGAGCTGCTGAGTGGTGCTGGTACGCAGCGCGCCAATACACTATGGATCGCAAGCAATTTGACCGCCCCCTCGCAGCAAATCAGCTGGTGCAAAAGAAGCTTGCAGATATGCAGACCGAAATTACCATGGCACTACAAGGTTGCCTGCGTTTAGGCCGTATGAAAGATGAAGGTATTGCTGCTCCAGAAATCACCTCCATCATGAAGCGCAACTCCTGTGGAAAATCATTGGATATCGCCCGTCTAGCTAGAGATATGCACGGCGGTAACGGCATCTCTGATGAGTATGGCGTCATTCGTCATATGCTCAATCTGGAAGTCGTCAATACTTACGAAGGTACACATGATATCCACGCCCTCATCTTAGGGCGTGCACAAACTGGAATCCAAGCTTTTAGTTAAAGGCCAAGCTTGGTAATGAGGTCTTTTGCTGTTTTTGCAAAGGCCTCATCGCTGTCATCCTCGAGTTGTACAAAATAGTCTTCACGATAGCTCGGGAAATTACGAATAATTGAGGATTGGTAGGATGGGTCGTAATGCATCACCAATAATTCTTCGACCAAGCTCTCAAAATCTCCCGCATCGATAGCCTCATGCCATTTGGTAATTTGCTCCTTCCCATATCGCGATGTCAGCAAGCTCAGCTTCTCTTTAAAGCTTTCAGGATTAGCTAAGAAATGCTCATACTCTCGTAACAACCAAGATACTCGCGTGTGGGTGCTAGAGCGAAGCTCAATGCATTGCCCCTCACGAATACGCTCCATCAAGAGATCGGGAATGTGCAATCCCCCAACCTTTTTGCTTTCAGACTCAACAAACACTGTCTTGGATGAGTCCAATGAATTCAGTGCATTCCATAGGTTTGTCTCAAAGCCTTTTTGTGAAGGCTGGTCTATATTGGGCTCGTTGCCCAGCACCGATCCACGGTGAATAGCCAAGTCTTCCAGATCTAGTATCTGCTGATCAAGTAAACCGATTTCTTGAAGAATGCGCGTCTTACCACTTCCAGTCATGCCAGCAATCACCTGGAAAGAAAAGTCTTTAGCAGCTTGGTCGAGATCATTGATTACGACACGGCGGAAACCTTGATAACCACTTTGTAGTTGCAGAGCTTTCCAGCCAATGCGATTGAGGATATGAGTAAAGGCACCGCTACGTTCGCCACCACGCCAACAATAAATTAAGGGGCGCCACTCACGCGGAAAATCAATCAGAGAGTTTTCTAAATGATCGGCAATATTGCGCGAGACATAAGAAGCGCCCAATTTCTTGGCAACGAATGGAGAAGCTTGCTTGTACAGCGTTCCAATCTCAATGCGCTCCTCGTTACTCAGGACCGGAAGATTGATTGCGCCAGGAATATGGTCTAAGGCAAACTCCGCTGGTGTTCTCACATCAATAATGGCATCAAATTCAGCTAAAGAGGATGCCAGCTTTTCAATACTGAGAATATGCGGATTACTGGGAAGCAAAAAAATATCCTATTGCAGCTTAGAGATCACGTGTTCAGGCCAGGGTGACGATTTACCCGTCTTCATGTCAACCCACACCATAGTAGCGCCGCCGACCGCAGCCATCATATCTGGCTCAGTAGTTAAAGACATCGTAGTGTAAACATCCACACTAGAACGCCCAATATTACCGATATAGGTTTTTAGAATGAGTTCGCCTGGATAGGTAAGTTGTTGATAGAAATTACAAAAGCCATTGATCATCAACATAGATTCGTCGCCAGGAGTAACGCTATATCCCATGGATGTAATCCACTCTACCCTAGCCTGCTCCATATACCGAAAGTACACCGTGTTATTAACATGTCCATATGCATCCATGTCACCCCAACGAATCGGCATACACATTTGGTGTACAAACTTTTTTTCTTCCGGGATTTCAATACGCATGAATATTTACTAAACGATCATTCATTAACGAACTTGCAAAGCCATGTGATACAAATTGGTAGAGCGAGCACCAGACCGACAGAAAGCCAAGATAGGACTCGGCATAGTCTTCAGTAAGCGCGCCATCTCAACCACTTGATCTGGCGTAAATGCACCAGGAATCACCGGTAAAAAAGCGTAATTTAAGCCTAAGACTTCAGCTTGAGCCTGAATTTCTGCATTTGTAGGTTGATCGGGACCACTTTCAAAATCTGGGCGATTATTGATGACGCTTTTGTAACCTTGTTTAACAATCTCAGTTAAGTGACTAGGGTCGATTTGACCCAAAGTACCGAAGTGATCGGTATGGCAGGCAATAGGAAGACTCATCTAAACCTCAAAAAATAATAAGAATTTAAAAACCAATAACTTAGATTCTAAATCAGACTTACTTTTTGTGACCTGTAAACAAGCGGTTGCAGATAGCCATACCAGCAAGCATTGCCAATATAAAGACGAGAGCCTTAAGGTGACCAGCCCCGAGAGCAACAATTGCAGGGCCTGGACAGAAACCAGCAATACCCCACCCCGCACCAAAAATGAGGCTACCTATGATGAGGGGCTTCGAAATATCTCTGCGAGTGGGAATATGTAGCGCTCCACCAAAAAAAGCTTCGGAGCGCTTTGAAACCAAATAAAAGCCAGCGAGGCCCACAAGGATTGCACCGCCCATCACAAAGATAAGGGACGGATCCCAGTTACCAGCCAGATCAAGAAAATTCAGAATCTTCTGCGGGTTACTCATGCCGGAAATGATCAGACCAATTCCGAATAAAACACCAATCAAATACTGGCTATAAAAATTGAAATGTCTTCTCATAATTTATAGACCCAGCACATGACGAGTGACAAACACTATAAAAAATCCAGCGCTCATGAAAGACACTGTAGCAACTAAAGATCTTGGCGAAAGGCGGGACAGACCGCAAACACCATGACCACTGGTGCAACCTGAACCATAGTTGGCACCAAAACCTACCAGCAGACCGGCAATGATGAGGGTGATCCAATCGGCATCAATCACAGTGATTGTGTGAAGCCCAAAAAAGAAGCTAGCCAAGAGTGGTGCGCTCAACAGCCCTAAAACGAGACTTAAACGCCAATTAGTATCACCCTCTTTGGGGGGCAGTAATCCAGAAACAATTCCACTGATACCTAGAATGCGGCCATGGAGGATGACATATAAGGCAGCTGCAAGGCCCAACAAAACTCCACCAAGAAATGCCGGGCCGGGAGAAAAAGTAAGCCAATCTATCTGCATATCATTAAGCCTAACTAAGAATTAACTACAGGGATTAGGTGCATTGCGCGTTTCTAAATACCGAAGTGCTATGTAGGCGCCGAAGATAAATCCTGGCAAGGCAAGCAGCGATCCAATTGCCAATGTGGAAATGCCACTTAAGCCTTGGCCAACAGTACAACCAAGCGCAGTAACTCCTCCAAATCCCATCAAAGTAGCGCCAATTAAATGGTTAGCTGTATCTTCAGGATCGCGAAAGCTTTCCCAGCGAAATGACTTAGTCAGAATGGCAATACATGCCGATCCGGAAATCATTCCAATGACAGCAGCAATACCAACAGTAATTACCTTTGAAGTATCGCTGTAAAGCATCAACCATTCAAGCGAGAACGCATATGGCGCCACAAAGGAGAGGCTCTCCATTCGACCAGAGTTAGTTACCAAGAAAACCTCTTCTAGGGTATTGGGATCTTCGGCAACAAAACCTAAGTTACCTGATATCCACCATACAGCGCAAATAGCTAGACCAACAAAAGTTCCAGCAAAAAGGTTTTCAGCTGTCCAAAAAGCTTTGCTTGAAAGTGCATAAGCAATGAAGGCAAATCCTACTATCATGCCCAAGGCGAGATGTAAGTTATTGCGAGCGATACCAGTAATTGGGGCTAAGATACTTGGCAAATCTTGAGATGTATTTAGGGCGATGAAGACCGAATCCAAAGTATTGACGCGAATCACACCCAAAAAGCCCCTCATAGTCATATAAGCCGAAAGTCCGAGAACGAGGAAAACAATAACGGATTTGAGATTGCCGCCGCCAATACGAACAAGAGTCTTGCTACCGCAACCAGAGGAAAGCACCATGCCAAAACCAAATAAGGTGCTACCTACAATAGAAGATAACCATAAAAACTTATTGCTAGTGTAGAAACTTTTCAGTGGGTCAATCAGCCCCAAGTAAGACATCAAAGCAAACCCGATGATCGCAACACCGATGGCCAGAAACCACTGCTTTAAACGCCCCCAGCTAGACATAATATAAATATCTGAGACTGCGCCCATGCTGCAAAAACCTGTTTTTTGCATCACTGCGCCAAGCAAGAAAGTCACTGCGAAGGTAGAAAGTAAAACTGATTTGCTAAGAGAGGAAATATCTACCGCATCCATAATAAAAATCTTTACTGAAATTATTTAAATTTATAAAATTGTTTATTGAGAAAGGCTGTTACGTCAGCCTCATCCTCAGGAAAAAGATCAAGACGTAATTCTGTATTACACCTAGCAACCATCGTCTTTAGGTTTTGAAGATTTTTAACCTTGCTATCACTGCGGGTGTAGATCATGTCACCATTGCCAAAGCCAGATTTTTTGGCATGGCAGGCATAGCATTTCTGCTGGTCAATTTTTTTGCCATTTGCAAGATCCGTTGTGGCATAGACGGATAAATGCAGGCCGAACATGGCAGCGAATATAAATACAAGCTTGATCAGTGGTAATTTCATTTGAAATCAGTCATTTAGCAAAGTAATCCGCTATTTTAAAGCCCAGATGACAAAAATGCCTTATTCCGCCTGAATTGAGAGATAAACGTTATAGGCATTCATGCGGTTTGCAGCCCTAAACAAGGGCATGCCTTCATATTCTGACCAGTCAGCCTGCCGATAAGCCTCCTCAAAGGGGTCCATATCGATAGCCGCCTTAGCCATCGATTGGCGCAAATATCGTAAATACTCCCGTGTAAAACGGATATCTTCAATTGGATTAATCGAGTGCGCACCGTGGCCAGGAATCACGATACTGGGATTGAGTGATTCAATCTCATTCAAAGCCTGCAACCAGCCCTTACTATCGGCATTGCCAACAAAGGGAATGCGACCCCGAAAAACCAAATCACCTGCAAAGAGGACTTTTTCCGATGGCACATAAACAATTAAGTCCTCAGGCGCATGAGCGGGACCCACTCTACCTATCTTAAATTCCACGCCCCCGACAGTAAGCATGAAACTCTGATCTATCCAGACATCTGCTGATATTAAATTAGTAGAGGCATTTACCAAGGGGGCAAAATCAATTCGTGATGCGATCAAGCGCTGTTTAGCAGTTTCAGAGGAAATATAGTTTCTGCCCTCTCCTTGTGCATAAATCTTCGCCCCAACACGCTTGAACTCTTGAAGTCCATAAACATGATCTGCATGGTAATGCGTTACGATGACGGCAACTACTTTTTGAGATGAAAGCTTTTTAATTTCTGCAATGAGTTTCTTGGCAAGCGCTGGTGAACCTAGAGCATCAACCACCACTACACCTTTGGGAGTAATCACAAACCCCGCATTAGAAATAAAGTTTTGATTTTTACTGCTGCCCATCTCCGGCAAGCCTTTTACGAAATACGTATGTGGGGCTACTTGAATAGGCTTCAGGATCAAATCATCGGATGCGTGAGCAGTGCTTACAGATAAAAGTAGTAAGGCCGAGACAAGAAAAAGCACTCTTAGGGCATAAGCGCGCAAGTCAAGATGCGGCAACCTCATAGCTTAGGGCTTTATATAAGCGAAACGGCTTTGGTTTTGAAGATCAGCAACTCGAACAACTCCGGATGGAGTGTAGTCTGTGTCTAAGATGAATTGATCCTTTTTCAGATTTCGATTCTTTAGCGTAATCTCGCAGACCTCAAAGCGAACTCCACGGGACTTCAATGCGCCAACTAAGGGTGCATATTCAATTCCATTCTTCTTATCTTTTGCGCCTTCCATCATGATGTCGACGCCATTGGCATGAGTAACGACAATGATTTTGGTCTGCGGGGATACATCCAAATGATTGCGTATATTACGCAAACCTTTAATACCTTGAGACTCAGCGTCATCAATGTGATAAACCACCTCTGTGGGTCCCGCACCATTGGCTCCGCTAGCAAACAGGGTAAAAGTAATTGCCAGGCATTGAAGTAATTTTTTCATTATTGATCTCGAATTAATAGTATTAGAGTGAAACCATTCCGGGGTTATTTTTTACACCTTTAATGATCGGTTCGTTGAGCTTTACAGCCTTAACCACCTTCACATCACGCAAATGGCGTTCCATCACATCCCAAATTGCCTCACCACCAGCATTCTTAGCATCTTCGCTAACTGGTGCCCAACCAGCAACCTTATATGTCTTGCTAGGATCAATATCCTTGCCATTTAAACGCATATCACTAATCCGCTTGCCAGCAGATGCCGCTGGATCAATGGTGTATTGCATACCACCCACACGAACCATGTCACCACCCTGCTGGTAGTAAGGATCAGGGTTAAATAAATTGTCTGCCACATCTTCCAAAATAGTCTTGATAGTTTCACCAGTCATATTGGTAACTGTGGTGTATGGATAGGTAATGGCGGTTTGATCTAGCAAATTCTCACGGGTAATAGCTTGACCTGGCAATAAGCTTGTGCCCCAACGGAAACCTGGAGAGAAAGCAATCTCCGCGTTCTTCTGAGTCATCAATCCGTCCAAAATTAACTGGTCGAAACTGCCATTGAAATTACCACGGCGATACAAAAGACCATCTGTAGTTGCTAGTTTTTCATTCAACTTCGCTTCATATGGGGCTCGTACTTTAGCGATCAACTTGTTCATCGCAGGATCAGCCGGAATCATATTCGAGAAAATTGGGAAAAGCTTGTAGCGAAAATCTACTGGCTTGCCACCTTTGACATCAAAATCGAGTACGCCCAAGAATTTACTATTGGAACCTGCATTGGTAACTAAAGTTACCCCATTCGAGTTCTTTACCTTGACTGGAGTTGGAACACCATCATGCGTATGGCCACCCATAATCGCATCTAAGCCTGTAACACGGGATGCCATCTTTAAATCCACATCCATACCGTTATGGGATAACAACACAACTACTTTTGCACCCTTGGCCTTTACTTCATTAATGGTCTTCTGAAGATTTTCTTCCTGAATACCAAATGTCCAGTCTGGTGTGAAGTAACGTGGATTAGCAATTGGGGTGTAAGGGAAGGCCTGGCCAATCACTGCCACTTGAATACCGTTCTGCACCTTCATGACATAAGGATTAAAAACGGAGTCACCAAAGTCAGCGGTCTTAATGTTTTGAGCGATGAAAGAAACCTTGCCTTTGAAATCGCCATTCACAATTTCCATGACGCGTTTCTCGCCTAGGGTCATCTCCCAGTGCGCAGTCATCACATCAACACCCAAGAGTAAGGCTGCATCAACCATATCCTGACCATTAGTCCAGAGTGCTGTAGCAGATCCCTGCCAAGTATCACCACCATCTAATAACATCGCACCCGGACGGCTAGCTTTAATTTGTTTAATCAAAGTTGCCATATGAGCAAAGCCACCCATCTTGCCGTAATTTTGCGCAGCAGCAACGTAATCAAGATAGGTAAAGGCGTGCGCATCACGCGTCCCTGGCTTAATGCCATTAGCCTTTAGAAAATATTCACCAACTAAGTGAGGTGTCTTACCCTCTTGCGCACCAATACCAAGATTGACATTGGGCTCACGGAAATAAATTGGCAATAGTTGCGCATGGCAGTCTGTGAAATGCAAGAAATGCACATTCCCAAACTTAGGCAAATCATAGAATTTCTGGGCAGTTGTCTGCGCGTTAGCAAAATTGGATTGCAAACTCATGCCACCAGCAGAGGCGATAGCCAATGCTTGCAAAAATTCGCGTCGATTTAAAGACATAGTTATTCCCTTAAGAAAACAGGCCTTACGGCCTGTTTAAATGTGTTATTTGTTCACAGGTGATTCTGGATCAAGAAGCAAAGCCATGACATCTTGCATTTGCTTCTCATTTAATAACTTGAAGTGGGCAAAGCGCGGCATATTACTGCAAGCGTTGTACGCCTTGGAATTGTTAATTCGGTTCCATGTGTAAGTTACAACCTCTGGTGAATATCCGCGTATTTTTCCATAGCCAGTTAGGGATGGACCAATATTTCCATAAGAGATTTCTTTGGAATCAATCTGGTGACAGTTATAGCAACCACCGCCAATAGGAGTTTCAGCAGTATCAGTCCAAGTTGCACCACGACCACTTTGTGCGATTCGCTCACCATTCTTCCAGTCACCAATGTACTTCCCATCGGATGGCTGCTTGATCGAGTCCATATTGATCTTCTGGATTTTCTCGCGCATAGCTTGACCTTGCTTGCTATCAGCAAACTTAGGATCTGAACAGAACTTTTGCGTTGCGTCTTGGTCGATGCGATCCAATCCAGCAATGCCATCAGCTCGGAAGCTATCTTGAATCATCTTATTAAATTTTGTATCATTTTTTTGCTGAGCAAGAGCAGGAGTTTGCACCAAACCAGCAGCAAAGATGAATCCAGTAGCAGCTAAGAGTTGTTTTAAGTGTGTCATTTTCATATTCATCTCTTATCCATTAACGCTTTAGGCCAGGTGTTTCGACTGTTCCACCATTTGCAGTTTTTGCCATGTACATGGACAAAGCGATGGTCACATCCGATCCATAAATAGGGAAAGGAAAGCGCTGCTGACGGAAGCAATCATTCAAACGCTGTTGCATGGTCCAAAATTGACCACTCGATACGCGGTAGGCTGGCCAATAACCCCAACCTAAAGCAGCACCTTTTTGCTCTGTAATGTTCGGTAAATCTTGCAAACGAATACGCTTGCCGTTTTCAGCATGGCAAGATGCGCAGGAGAAGTCCATTGGACCACCCTGGAAGAAGAAAGCGCGCTTACCAAGGTCATACATTTCTTTTTCTTTGGGATGTGCCGTTCTTACCTTAATCTTGTCGCCCTTAGATAAAGTAACAACATAGGCAACAATAGCCTCCATGTCTTTCTTGGGACCCTTTTGGAATGGAGCATCAATCATTTCCTGTGGATCGCGACCCTGCAATACCTGCATACAGGTCATCAAGCGTGACTCTAAATCTTGCACCTTATTAGTGTCTTTAAAGTAGCGTGGCAGTTGTGCTGCTGCGCCCTTTACTACCCCAGGCCCTAAACCCAGATTACATTGCTCAAGAGTTGCATTCTTTGGACCAGCCGGTTTTTTCCATAACTCTTCACCCGCCGCCTCGTAGAGTTCTGAAGGATTTCCATCAGCAATCATCTCGCGATATTTAGCAATATCGTCGGTAGCACTCTTTTGTGCTGACACCGAAGATGTCATTGTTAGTAAAGCTGCTACTAGGCCAGTAGCGAGCCCTAAAGTCAATTTACGCTGCATTTCCTACCCTTTCAGAACCACGGAGGCGGTGAAGATTTATTAAAGCAAAAAACAATTAAGAAACAGTTGCTTCATCAGTGCGTTTGTCGCCCTTATTATCATTCCAAGTTACAGCAATTTTGTCACCCTTAGCGCCTTTGTATTTAAAGTTCAAAAATGGGTCCTTAGAAACTGCAGGACCAAATTCGCCAGAAAATACTTTCTTGCCGTTGGCTGTAACATTAATCGTGCTGATAAACCACTGAGGAATAGTTTTGCCAGCAGCATCTTTACGCTGACCAGATTCCATATCGTGTTTCATCAAGATTTTTACATCCACAGTACCGCCATTTTCAGCGGCTCTTACGCGCATTGGATCAGCCATTTTGGTTCCTTTTTTACTCTATATATAAATGAATTGTTCTATTGAATTGCCGCGGAATTAACCGCCGCAACCACCGAGCGTTACTTTGACTTCTTTAACAGTCATTAGCCACTTACCATCGGCCTTAACTAAGCCATACACATTGGATGTTTGACCCATCTTGATACGGGTAGTAACAAAAGCGTCTGTGCCAGCAGGGATGAAAAATTGAGCCGCAAGTGCACTTGGATTCTTTTCAACCAAGATTGCCATTTGCTCGGCTTTTGCTGTAGTGGTAATGCCGACAGGCACAACGGCACCGTTTTCAGCAATATCAGGTGCGTTTAAAGTCACTGCGGCAGATTTATCTGGGCTACCAGCGCCTAAGATTTTAAAAACATCATCCAAGCTCTTGCCTTCAAAAGCGGCTTTATTCCACTCTTGGGCTTGAGCGCTGCTAATAAGACCCGTAGAAGCCATCAAGCCGAACACTGCTGAGTACTTCAATACACTACGACGCTGCTGATTCATAAAAACTCCTTTATTAATCTCTAATACGTAAGAATATTATTACTTAATCATTAAAACGTTAAGGTTAACACCTATTTTTTTAATTACTTACCACCCGAAAGCATCCACTCAACCAAAGCTTTAGACTCCGCAGCAGTCACGTCTTGAGCCGGCATTGGAATAGCGCCCCAGGCTCCAGCGCCACCCTTGATCACCTTGGTGGAAAGCATAGCTAAATCAGCTGGATTTTTATACTTTGCCGCAACCTGCTCTATTGAAGGCCCAACTAACTTCGCATTTGGAGCATGACAAGCTGAGCAATTTTTTCCTTTAAACAATGCTGCAGGCCCAGTATCGGCAACCGCCACTGATTTTGGCTGCATGCTTGAGCCAGCAGGGAGCTTTTGAAGAGGTGGCTTTGTACTGTCAGAACCTCTATAAGGACCATATTCGCGATTTTGCAATGCAATATCGCCATGCGCATTTCTGGCGTATTCAGGCAATGTAGAGCCAATTTGAACAAATTGCGTGCAATTATTCATACAAGCTTTGGCATTGACATCTGGCTTGCCATTGGCATTCCACATACCATGCTGCAAATTCATACCATTGCGATTAGGCATTTTTGCCTGAACTTCAGCAATGTTAGTATTGCTCAACACAAAGTCGCTGGGCACAATTTCACCCAAACTGAGGATGTAGGCAACCAATGCGTAAGTATCATCAGCACTCAATGAACGCGGGGCGTTCCAAGGCATAGCGCGATAAATGTAGTCCCACAACGTTGAAACTGTGGCTACTTTCATTAAAGTTGTTCGCTGAGGTTGCTTGTTATCTTTTAAGGAAGCAACCTTTCCGGTTTTTTGATCTTCCTTACTTGTGCCGCCAACAATAGGTGTGAAAATTTCATTAGATTCACCAAAGCTGCCATGACAACTTGAGCATTGAGCTTCCCAAATAATTTCACCCTTGCTAGCAGATCCAGACCCCTTTGGAAGGCCTTTGAAATCAGGGCGAACATCAATATCCCAGGCCGCAACTTCAGCCATCGTTGCATGCCGGCCAATCCCTGGAAACTTTGAGGAATCAGATTGGGCAAACGCACCTTGTGCACCCAATACTAGAAGCGCTACAAAACCAATGAGAGCAGTTAATTTATCCAACTTGTACATTGCTGACCTCACCATTTGAATCTAATTTCCAGGATTGAATTGCATTGTTGTGATAAATCGATCTTGTTCCACGAACATCACGTAAGGCCTTGATTGATGGCTGGACGTAGCCAGTCTCATCAATTGCGCGCGATTGAAGAATGGCGGGAGACCCATCCCATACCCAATCAATATTAAATCGGGTAATAGACTTGGTGAGGACAGGTGTTTCAAGGCGTGCAGTACGCCAGTTGTTACCACCATCGAAGGAAACATCTACGCGTTTGATCTTGCTACGCCCAGACCAGGCCATACCGCTGACATTATAAAAACCTTTATCTAGCAACTGCTGTCCACCAGATGGCGTGGTAATAACAGACTTACACTCTTGTACGGATGTGTACTGACGATGAGAGCCATCGGTCATGAGGTCAATATAGTGAACAGCCTCATCCTTAGAAGCCCAAGGCATGTCACCAATTTCTAAACGACGTAACCACTTCACCCAACTAACACCCTGCACCCCAGGAACTACCAAGCGTAATGGGAAGCCGTTTTCTGGACGCAGCATCTCACCATTCATGGCCCAAGCCACAATCGTATCGTTAAGGCAACTCTCAAGGTTGATAGTGCGAGTCATTCCCGAGCCATCGCCGCCCTCGGCCAACATGAACTTCCCTTTTTTGAGATTGGCGCCGCACTCTTCCAGCAATACCTTTAAAGGCACTCCAGTGAATTCACAGCAGGAGAGCATGCCATGCGTGTATTGCACGGTTGGAACAGCTACGTTGCCCCACTCTAATCCAGTATTAGCACCACACTCAATAAAGTGGGTACGAGAAACTGATGGCAAGCGCATTAAGTCATTCATCGTGAAAACACGTGGGTTTTTCACCATGCCATTCACCATCAAACGATGTTTATCTGGATCGACGTTGTACCAGCCTTGGTGGTGACGTTCGAAATGTAAACCGTTTGGAGTGATAGTTCCAAATAAACCTTGCAGAGGAGTGAAGGCTACGGATGCAGCAGAGACACGGGTAAGCCCAGGTGACTCACGTCGAATTAAATTGGATTCGTAAATAGATGGCATACCATATGGCATGGTTGCCACATTCTTGCCAAGCGTTGTTTGCCATTCTTGCTTTTCAAGAATAAATACATCGCCTTCACCCGCGGCCATGGCTAGGGGAGCTGTCAGTCCAGCAGCTGCACCACCAAGAGCGGACATAAAACCTTTACGCAAGAAGCCACGACGGTTTTCATCCAAACCATTTGTATTGATATCAGCAATCAGCTCCTGAGAAATGAAATGTTCAGGTGCTTTTACAAGGCGAGCCTGATTGGCTGGCTTTTCGATTGCGCTAATATCCTGCGCACTGATCTCAATTTGTTTTTTGGTCATTTGATATTTGCTTTGGTCAATAGATACTTCGGAATTAATGCAAACTCTCAGCAATTTTTGCGCAAACGGTTTGGCACATTTCTACTGTGGCGTTATCAGCGATTGAGTAAAAGACAGTGATGCCCTCTTTGCGTCTAAGCAAAATTCCCGCCTTATGAAGCGCAGAAAGGTGACGTGAAACATTGGCCTGGCTCGAGCCACATAACTCAACAACCTCGGATACAGACTTTTCACCGCTACAAACTGCATACATAATACGAAGCCGTGACGGCTCCGAAAGAACATTAAAGTATTCCGCGACACGAGAAAAAACCTCTTCCATTGCTTGCGGAGAGAGATCTTTGGTGGCTTTTTTTGCTTTAGCTTTTATATTCATTATTGATAATCATATATGCGTATATATGCATTTATTAAATACCTAAGAGCCTTGTATTCATATAGAGAAATACCCTAGCCTTTGGAGGCAATACAATGGGAGCATGGATATTGACGCAATTCTGCTGTCCTTAAAGCTTGCTTTTTGGACCACGGCTCTGATGTTGCCATTTGGGATATGGGCTGCCCATAAGCTAATGGATCTCAATAGAAGTCGGCCATGGGTTGAGGCTGCTCTGGCACTGCCTTTAGTTCTTCCGCCTACAGTTTTAGGCTACTACTTTCTGGTTTCATTTGCTAACACCAGTATTTTCGGGGCTCCCCTTGTATTTTCATTTACAGGAATCCTAGTTGCCTCACTGATTGCAAACATCCCATTTGCCATTCAGCCAATACAACGCGCCTTTGAGGCCATTAATCCTGAAATCCGAGAGGCGGCCCAAGTAAGTGGTCTCAGTAATTGGCAAATCTTTCGCTTAATTGAACTGCCACTTTCTTGGCGCGGCATTACTGGCGCCGCTGCCCTCACCTTCGCCCATACCCTTGGGGAATTCGGCGTCGTTCTGATGGTTGGCGGCGCAATACCTGGCGAGACAAAAACAGCCTCTATTGCTATTTATGACAAGGTGCAGAGCTTTGATACCACCGGTGCTGGCGCAATTGCTCTCGTGCTCTTAGGTATATCCCTGGTTTGCATTGCTCTCTCCTATGGAGTGCTGGGTCGTAAGTCAAATCTGCGCAAAGGCTTCAGCCAATGCTGAAGGTCAAAATTCAGCAGATTAGCCCGAGTCCGCTGCAAATTAGCTTGGAATGCGCTCCAGGTGAGCTGCATGCCTTGGTTGGACCTTCTGGTAGCGGTAAAACTACTGCGCTCAGAACCATTGCAGGCCTAAATAAACCAGCCAGTGGAAAAATTGAGTGCAATGGTCAGGTTTGGTTTGAAACCGATGATCTTGGTAATAAAGTGCAACAACTCTACCCCGCAGAGCGCTCTTGCGGCTTCTTGTTTCAGCAATATGCGCTTTTTCCGCATCTTAGCGCCTTAGGCAATGTGATGATTCCATTGCAGAACTCCGATCTCAACACATCGCAGCGCAAAGCGATTAGTCTTGATCTACTGGATCGCATGGGTATTGCCAATCTTGCAGAGCGCATGCCAAATCAACTGTCTGGTGGACAGCAGCAACGCGTTGCCCTTGCAAGAGCGCTGGCTAGACAGCCTAAAGTTCTGCTGCTAGATGAGCCATTTTCTGCAATCGATACTCCAACACGCCAGGGTCTTTATAAAACATTGGCAGACTTACGTACAGATTTACATATTCCCATCTTATTAGTCACACATGATTTACGAGAGGCTGATTTGTTGGCTGATCGGATTACTGTTATTGACCAAGGCATCAGTCTACAAACTGCAGCGCCGCAAGTGCTCTTTCAGAAACCAAGAAATTCCAGGGTTGCTGAATTAGTCGGCATCAGCAATATGTTTCATGGTGTATTTGATGCTGGTAACTTGAGTTGGGATGGTTGCGGCAGGGTCTTTAAGGTTGCTGACAAAGGCAAGATCCCTCCGAAAGTTCGCGTAGCCTGGGTTATTCCTCAAAGTGGCTTGAGCGTTCATGCTGGCCCGAGTAATGCCAGCTTACCAGCGGTAGTTGAAAAGATGAGCAGCCTTGGCCAAATAGCCGTTATTCAATTACGAATTCAAAATAGTCAAAACGCGATTGAATGGGAAGCCTCCTCAGCTGAGGTCAAAAGGCTATGCATGGAGGTTGGCAGTCTGATGCATTTAGAGCTTGATGGAAATCAAATTCACATCATGCCCTTGCGCCTCATTAATGACCCTAGACGCTTTATTGGTCCCTGAAAAGAAGTTAGATTCAGGTATCAGTAAGATCTCGAGCTGACGCTGTTCACTAAAGCCCTACTAAATCGGTAATGTTTATTACCCTATGCATAGAAATGGTATTTTGATTAATATGCTAATATCGACACCACATTATTAATAACCCTCTCGAAAAAATGGAGTTTTATATGCAAAATAGTCGTCGCCAATTTATGATCTTGTCCGCTGCTGGTGCTTGCACTTTGGCATTGAACGGTCAAGTTCAAGCTCAAGCCATGGTTGCTGAAACTGATCCACAAGCTGCCGCATTGGGTTACAAAGCAAACGCTACTACTGTAGATAAAGCTAAGTACCCTAAGTATGCTGCTGGCCAGGTATGCGGCAATTGCGCTTTGTACCAAGGTAAAGCGGATTCTGCTGCTGGTGGTTGTTCATTGTTCGGTGCTAAGCAAGTTGCTGGCAAAGGCTGGTGTTCTGCTTACGCTAAGAAAGCCGGTTAAGCTACAACGCTGAATCAAAAAGCTGCTTCGGCAGCTTTTTTTACGCCCTCTTTTTAGCTACCATTCCCAGTAATGCCGACATACCAGTATGCCTTGCACCCTCTGACAATTGTTTTTCGTAGCACTGAAGCTCGAGCACTTCAAAGTCTTGACTTAGCTCACGGATCATTTCTTCTGTATAGAGGTGCTCTATGAGTGATGGGCCACCGGTTTTATGTACCAATTGCTTTGGGGTGTATCCCTGCAAAATAAATAGGCCGCCTAGTCTCAAAGTCTGATGTACTTGTTTGAAAATTCTAAACCGCATTTCGGGATCGGCAAACTGGATGAAGATACCCATTACCGCATCATATGCATTGGCCTGCCAATCAAAGCCATCGGTGTCGCAAAGACTGTATTGAATATTGACTTGATTTTCTTTTGCGAACTGATTGGCTTTAGCTAGTGCGATATCAGAAACATCAAAACCCGTGACGCACATGCCCTGCTTGGCAAGCCAAACACCATTGCGCCCTTCTCCATCAGCAATACAGAGAACAGAAGAGTTGGGCTTTAGATAACGAGACGCTTGCTCAACCAAATATTCATTCGGCTCTTTTCCAAAGATGAATTCTTTTTTATCAAAGCGTTCATTCCAGAACTGGGTAGCATCTGTAAAGCCCATGATCTTGAATTACTTCTTCAAGCCGCCAATGAGATCACTCTTTAAATCTACTACGTTCTCTAGTCCAACTGCGATACGGACCAAGCCATCAGTAATGCCTGCAGCTTTGCGTGCTTCTGGACTTACTCGACAGTGTGTCGTTGTAGCAGGATGGGTAATGGTTGTACGAGTGTCACCCAGGTTTGCCGTAATAGAACAGAGCTTAGTTTGGTTGATTAACTTGAAAGCCGCTTTTTTCCCACCCTTAAGAGTGAAAGACAAAATAGCACCACCCGCTTTTTGCTGACGCTTAGCCAACGCATGCTGAGGATGAGATTTCAGGCCAGGATGATAAACGCGCTCTACTCCAGGCTGTTTCTCGAGCCATTGAGCAATCTCTAGCGCATTTTGACTCTGTTGCTTCATACGCAACTCTAGCGTCTCCAAACCTTTTAAGAACACCCAAGCATTGAAGGCTGAAAGTGTTGGGCCGGCAGTACGTACAAAGGGAAACACTTTACCCATAATGAAATCCTTGCTACCCACAATCGCGCCACCCACTACGCGACCCTGGCCATCCAAGTATTTGGTCGCTGAATGGATAATTACGTCAGCACCTAATGCAAGTGGTTTTTGTAACGCTGGCGTACAAAAACAGTTATCAACAGCAAATAGCGCCTTAGCTTTCTTTGCTATCTTGGAGATAGCCTTGATATCGGCAATCTCCGTTAAGGGATTGGATGGCGTTTCCAAGTAAAACATTTTGGTATTTGCTTGGACGGCACCCTGCCAAGCCTTGGTATCTGATAAATCAACATAGGTTGTTGTAATGCCAAAGCGACCTAGAATATTGCTAAATAATTGGATGGTGGCACCAAACACTGAGCGAGAACAAACAACGTGATCTCCCGTCTGGAGATGCGACATTGCCATTGTCAAAATAGCAGCCATACCAGATGAAGTTGCAATGCAAGCCTCGCCACCCTCTAGTGCAGCCAATCGATCTTGGAACATGCTCACAGTGGGATTAGTAAAGCGAGAATAAATAAAGCCTTGATCTGCATGTGCAAAGCCATCAGCTGCAAGTTCAGCACTATCAAAGCAAAAGCTAGAAGTAAGGAACATAGCCTCGGAGTGCTCTTGATATTCAGCAGTGCGACGTGTTCCAGCACGAACTGCTAAGGTTTCAAGCGCAAGCTTGGAGAAATCAGGTTTTTTACGGATAGTTTTACTCTTCATACCGCTATTTTGACACCGAATTACAGAATTGCCTCAGACACACATGTCTGACGAACTCAATCGTTGTTTTTAGTCTTCTGTAGCCAAGTGCAAATGCAGCTGCGAACGGGCAAAGTCACTAGAATCGCGTTGGCGGTCAGCTTTGGCCTCGGAGGTATTACGAGCTGCCTCTAGAGCATCTAAATACGATTCATTGATATCGCCGGTAACATAATGGCCATCAAAACAAGATGCCTCAAAGTTCTGGATATCAGGGTTGATATCTTTCACGGCCTGCTTCATATCTTCGACGCTTTGGTAAATTAATTGGTCTGCACCAATCATCTTATTAATCTCTTCATCAGTGCGGCCGTAAGCAACCAACTCACTGCGCGTTGGCATATCGATGCCATACACATTAGGAAAACGCACGGGCGGTGCAGCAGAAGCGAAAATCACTTTCTTTGCACCGGACTCTCGTGCCATCTGCACAATCTCAAATGAGGTAGTGCCCCGAACAATAGAGTCATCCACAATGAGAACGGTCTTATCTTTGAACTCAATGCGCATGGCATTGAGTTTTTGGCGGACTGATTTTTTACGAACAGCCTGGCCCGGCATGATGAAGGTTCTACCGATATAGCGATTCTTAAAGAATCCTTCACGGTAATCTACGCCTAGACGTTTAGCAACCTGCATTGCGGCTGGACGACTTGAGTCAGGAATCGGCATCACAACATCAATCTCACCTGGAATAGTCTCTTTACGGATCTTTTCGGCAAGGTAGTCACCCATGCGCATCCGCACGTTATACACAGTCACGCCATCAATCGTAGAGTCTGGGCGAGCCATGTAGACATATTCAAAAATGCAAGGTGTCAGGACTGCATCAGCAACACACTGACGTGAGGTGAAATTACCATCTAAATCAATATAAATTGCTTCACCAGGATTGACATCACGTACAAAGGTAAAACCTAAGCCATCGAGCGCAACCGATTCAGAAGCAATCATCCACTCTGGACCCTTCGGTGTATCCATGCGCCCAATACAGAGAGGACGAATTCCAAAAGGATCACGAAATGCTAATAAGCCATAACCCGCAATTAAAGAAACAACCGCATAAGAACCCTTAACACGCTTAGTTACTTGTGTAACGGCGTTAAACATAGCGCCCTCATCTAATGCTGCGCTATTGGTTTCTTTTTGAAGTTCATCAGCCAATACGTTCAATAACACCTCTGTATCTGAACTAGTATTAATATGGCGACGATCACGATAAGCCATCTCTACACGCAGGCTAGCCGCATTAGTGAGATTGCCATTGTGGGCCAAAATAATACCGTAAGGAGCGCTGACATAAAATGGCTGGGCCTCTTCCTCACTACTTGCAGAGCCAGCAGTTGGATAACGAACCTGACCAATGCCAGCGCTACCTACCAGACTTCGCATATTACGTGTTCTAAATACATCTCGCACAAGACCATTAGCTTTATGCATCGTGAATGAATTACCGTTCATCGTTGCCATACCGGCGGCATCTTGACCGCGATGTTGGAGTAACAACAACGCGTCATAAATGAGTTGATTTACTGGGGAATGGGAAACTGTTCCGACAACGCCGCACATAAGCCTAGATCCCTATTTTTAATGAAGGTGTAATGGTGGGTGTAATTTTAGGCATTGCATCACCTAATTGCTTTGCCCAATCAGCAGGCAACCACCCTTTAATTAAATGAGTTGCCATATCAATGGCTGGACGGGTAATTGCCTTCTGCCAAGCGACACTTTGGGGGATAGGAGTCAAGGCCGCTAATGTAGCCATCACAACTACAACTACACAGCCACGCGCTAAGCCAAAAACAAGACCGAGAAATCGATCTGTCATGCTCAATCCAGCAGACAAAATAATCTTCTGAATCACATTACCGATCAAACCACAAACAATCAAAGTAAGAATAAATAGAATGAGGAAGCTCACACCCAGACTCAGCAGCTCATCCATGTGAAAAGTAGATAGCCATTCAACAGAAAGGTAGTTGGTATAGTGATAAGCAACCCAAGCGGCTACAAACCAAGAGGCCAGCGCTAATACCTCTTTAAAAAGCCCACGAGAAATCCCCACCAATGCCGAAACCAAGAGCACTACCAGGGTGAAATAATCCACCGTGGTTAACTTCAGGGTGGATAAATATTCCATTAAGGGGCCTCTACCTCAACTAGCCTCGGAGACAATCCCATAGCTTTAACTTTTTTCTCAGCAGTTTCTGCTGCGTCTTTATCGGTAAAAGGTCCGACTCTTAATACATAAAGTTTTACGCCGTCAGCACCGGTTTTATTTAAAACATAGTTGGGAATCTTTTGATCTTTCATCTTCGCTATCCAACCCTTAGCCCGCTCTTCAGATGCAAAAGCACCAACCTGAATGACGTACTTACCAGGCCCGACTTTTTTTGGTAGTTCTTCAGTTTTTGATTTAGCGATTGCCTCTGGTGCAGAAATCACTTCTTCACCAGCGGCCAAACCACTAATAGAATTTATTTTGCCTGCAGGAGATGGTGTCTTTACAACTTCTTTGGGTGGAGTGGATGCTTTTTCTTTCGCTGGTGTCTCAACTCCAGCAGCCGGACTTGCTCTCTCATCATTTGCGGGCATTGCAAGATTAGGGCTAGGCAGGGTAGTCACAATATTGACAGCAATATCGTTATTCACAGACTTAGGCTTGTTATCCAAAATACGAGGGAGGCCAACTACTGCAATTAAAACCAGGACAGCCGCACCAATCAGACGATGACGTGCGCGTTGCTGATCAGGATCTTCTGTAAATGCTAGCTCTTCGTTTTCTTGAGCACGCTGAAAACTACGAGGGGCTAATTTATTGACTGTACGACGACCCCTCACCGAAGCCCGATCAAGGTCTTCAGTCTCAGGGTTTCGCTTAAAAAGCTTCGGTAAACGAATCATGGATCAATGGGCCTGGTTATTTCGATATGCCATTACGCCGGCAACGGTATAGAAGGATCCAAAGATGACAATTCTATCACCCTCACCGGCCATAGAAAGCGCTTTTTGATACGCTGCAGCAGGATCTGGGAAGCACTCAATACCACCATCTTCCCCATTTTTGACGGATACACCCAGATCTACCAGCTTCTCAGATAGTGCTGCGGCACCAGCGGCACGTGGAGTTGGTAAATCAGTGCAAAACCAGAAGTCCACACTATTTAACAGGGGCTTAATAACCCCAGCAATATCCTTATCCGCCATTGCGCCAAAAATGGCATACGTATATGGGTGATATCCCATCTTGTCCAAACCCTGCCCCAAGGTTGCTGCCGCATGGGGGTTGTGGGCAACATCCAAAACGATGGTTGGTTGACCTGGTAGAACCTGAAAACGGCCTGGCAGCTGCACCATAGCAAAGCCATTGCGAATATCCTGTGCGCTAACTGGTAGTCGCTGATGCAATGCCATCAATGCGGCTATCACAGCAGATGCATTCAGAATCTGATTGGCACCACGTAATGCAGGATAACCTAAACCACTAAAGCGTTTTTGACGCCCTGCCCAAGCCCACTGCTGCTTATCGCCTTGAAAGTTGTAGTCACGTCCCTGTAGCCATAAATCACATCCGAGTTTTTCTGCGTGATCAATCAAAGATTGTGGAGGCACTGGGTCACCACAGACCGCAATACCGCCGACTCGGAAAATACCAGCCTTTTCAAAACCAATTGCCTCACGTGTGCCACCTAAAAAATCAGCATGGTCAATGTCAATACTCGTAACGATTGCGCAATCTGTATCAACAATATTGACAGCATCCAAGCGACCGCCCATACCTACCTCAAGCACTACTGCATCTAAGTTTGCCTTAGAAAATAAATGCATGATAGCCAAGGTGGTGAATTCAAAATACGTTAGGGTTGGTGGATCCTCTAAGCTGACGCGCGCTTTTTCAACAGCTGCAAAATGCTCAAGTAAAAGATCATCTTTAACCTCCTCACCGTTGACGCGTGCACGCTCATTAAAGACAAGTAAATGGGGAGACATATGGCAACCAACCTTATAGCCAGACGCCAGCAAAATACTTTCAAGATAAGCGCAGGTTGAACCTTTGCCATTGGTACCAGCCACGGTAATAACCGGACAATCAAAGTGAAGACCTAGCGCATCTTTAACCCGATTAATACGAGCAAGACCCATGTCAATACCAACAGGGTGAGCTGTTTCGAGATGACTAAGCCAAGCCGTTAAGCTAGAAAAAAGGACGGGGGTTTGGAGGGCGAGACTCAAGCGCTTTATACAGCTGCGCTACCCGCAATCGCAGGCTCGGGGAGTTGCTGAAGCAAGGCCAATAAACGGGCAATCTCACCACGCATCTGCCGACGGTCAACGATCATGTCGATGCCGCCCTTTTGCATCAAAAACTCAGAACGCTGAAAACCTTCTGGTAGTTTTTCACGAACGGTTTGTTCAATCACGCGTGGGCCCGCAAAACCAATTAAGGCTTTTGGTTCGGCCATCACAACATCACCCATAAACGCGAAGCTAGCAGAAATTCCACCCATTGTTGGGTCAGTTAGGACGCTGATGTAAGGCAAACCTTTTTTAGCAAGCAAAGTCAGCATCGAGTTTGTCTTTGCCATCTGAAATAGGGATAACAAACTTTCTTGCATGCGCGCGCCACCGGTTGCGGTAATGCAAATAAAAGCACACTTCTTGGCAATAGCCTCTTGTACGCCACGAGCAAAACGCTCACCCACAACCGAACCCATTGAACCACCCATGTATTGGAATTCAAAACAGGCAGCTACCACTGGAATGCTTTCAATCTTTCCACCAAGAACAATTAAGGCCTCGGATTCACCGGAGGCATCGCTAGCCTCTTTAAGGCGATCGGGATACTTTTTTGAATCTTTAAATTTGAGTGGGTCGATTGGAAAGATATCGGCACCAATCTCATAGCGGCCTTTTGGGTTCAAAAGACTATCAAGGCGCTGGCGGGCGCCAATGCGCATGTGGTGACTGCATTTTGGACAAACCGATAAATTTGCTTCGATATCAGTGCTATAGAGTACGGTTTCACAGCTGGGGCACTTAACCCAAAGTCCCTCAGGGACAGATTTGCGATTAGCAGGATCCGTATGTTGGATTTGTGGGGGTAGTAATTTATCGATCCAGCTCATCAGTCTTTAACTATCCAGTACATTAACTATCTAAAGCAACGCGAATCTCACGTATGAAGGTTTCGAGTGATTGTACCGCTTGGCCAGGGGCAGAATCCTCCAAAAGACGAATAATTCGGCTGCCAATCACCACTGCATCCGCTGTTTTTGATACGGCGCGGGCACTTTCAGCGTCACTGATACCAAAACCTACTGCGATCGGAATTGACGTAGCTTCACGAATCTTAGGAATAATGCTGGCCACATCTTGGGTATTCAGATGAGATGCACCTGTTACACCCCGCATAGAAACGTAATAGATATAACCAGAAGCTATTTTGGCTGCATCTTTTATACGCTCTGGTGATGAGGTGGGTGCTAATAGAAAGATAGGATCAACACCGGCTAGCTTCATTTGGGCGGCAAAATCAACGCACTCTTCTGGAGGGTAGTCCACGATCAGAACACCGTCAACCCCGGCAGCTTTAGCTTCCGACGCAAAGCGCTCTGCTCCCATCTGTTCGACTGGATTGGCATAGCCCATTAAAACGACTGGTGTATCTACATCGGTTTTACGAAACTCTTTCACCATCTGTAAGCAGCCATGCAAGGTGACACCTTGAGTGAGCGCTCTTTCAGACGAGCGTTGAATTACTGGTCCATCAGCCATTGGATCTGAGAATGGCACACCAAGTTCAATGACGTTAGAACCACCACGCACTAAAGCGTGCATTAATTCAACAGTGAGTTTTGGATCAGGATCACCAGCGGTAATAAAAGGAATCAGACCTTTTTTTCCGCTAGCTTTTAGCTCAGTAAATAGTGCAGTAATTTTTGACATGGCAATTCGTAATTATTCTTGTATGTGGCCAAATGATGGGCTATGGATTAGCCCTCTGAACCAGTGGCTTGAGCAACGGTATGCATATCCTTGTCACCACGACCAGATAAGTTTACCAAGATGGTTTTATCTTTAGGAAGCGTGGCTGCCAATTTGCATGCATAGGCAATTGCATGAGCAGATTCAAGGGCGGGGATAATGCCTTCAATACGGCAACAGTCATGAAAAGCTTTCAAGGCCTCTTCATCAGTAATCGCTACATAGTCTGCGCGACCTGAGTCTTTTAACCATGCATGCTCAGGGCCAACGCCAGGGTAATCCATACCAGCAGAAACAGAATGGGTCTCTGATATTTGCCCATTTTCATCTTGCAAAAGATAGGTTCGATTACCGTGCAATACACCTGGCTTTCCAACGCAAAGCGCTGCGGAGTGCAAGCCGCTATTGAGTCCATGGCCTGCAGCTTCAACACCAATTAGTTTCACTTCCGGGAAATCAATATAGGGATAGAAAATACCCATTGCGTTAGAGCCGCCGCCAACGCAGGCCATGACGTAGTCAGGCTGGCGCCCGGTCATTATAGGCATTTGTATTTTGCACTCCTCCCCGATCACGCTTTGAAAATCGCGGACCATCATTGGATATGGATGGGGTCCGGCGACAGTGCCGATAATGTAAAAGGTATCTTCTACATTAGTAACCCAATCACGCATTGCTTCATTGAGTGCATCTTTGAGAGTTTTGGTTCCAGATTCAACAGGTACGACTTTTGCACCGAGCAATTTCATACGAAATACATTTTGCGCTTGACGCGCTACGTCAACAGATCCTTGATATACAGTGCAATCTAAACCAAAGCGAGCGCAAATAGTTGCAGTGGCAACACCATGCTGCCCTGCTCCAGTCTCAGCAATGATGCGCGGCTTACCCATACGTTTGGCCAGCATCGCTTGACCAATCACATTATTAATTTTGTGTGCGCCAGTATGATTTAAGTCTTCACGTTTGAGATAGATCTGTGCACCACCTAACATTTCACTCCACCGTTTGGCATGGTAGACCGGTGATGGGCGACCTACAAAATGCTTAAGCTCGTAATGAAATTCTTCTAAAAACTCTGGGTCGTATTGATATTTTGCATAAGCTGCTTTCAGTTCATCCAAAGCAAACATAAGCGTCTCAGAAACAAATACGCCACCGTAAGGACCAAAGTGTCCTCGTGCATCTGGCTTATCGTACATAAGTACCTCTTTTTATTAGTTACAGCAAATGATTAGGTTGGTGTGCTTGCGTCTGCCGCACGCACTGCCTCAATAAACTCTTTCATCAAGGCATGATCTTTTACACCTTTGCTGATTTCGACGCCGCTAGAGACGTCAACCGCGCAAGGGTGTAGACAAGCAATAGCTTCGCCCACGTTGTGAACGTTCAATCCACCACTCAAAACGACCCGAGGCGCGTTTGCGCTTATCCATGCTTGTGGAATTCCTGACCAATCAAAAGGAACACCCCCTCCTCCATAGCCCTCAACGAGTGCATCGAGCAAAAGAGCATTTGCTTGGCTATATTGTAAGGAAAAATCATTAAACGCGAAGCCAGCACCAACACGTGCAGCCTTCATCCAGGGCTGACCTGCCGCTAGACGATGGCATTCCTCAGGAGACTCGTCCCCATGAAACTGCCACAAAGTAATAGGGGCAGCTGCCCTAATAGCCTCAAATTCAGCATCGCTAGCATTTACGACCAATCCAACAGCATCAACCCCTGCTGGAAGCCTCGAAATCAAGGTGGCAGCTATATTGGGAGTAACGGCTCTAGAACTAGGGGGATAAAAAACAAAGCCGAGCGCATCAACACCAGAGGCAATAGCAGCGTCGACATCACCCGGTGTCTTGAGACCGCAGATTTTGACCCTAGTTCGGCCTGGAGAGTTTGTTATTAAGCCCATAAGAGGAAATGATAAAGGTCTTGAGCTATTAAAGACATATTTAAACAAAAATTGCCATAGGCAACCAAGAATTTGAAAGCCATGGTTTGGGGATATTAAATTCTTCCGGATAGGCAACTTGGGTCAAATAGAGGCCTGCAGGTGAAAACGTGGGAGCTGCAACACTACGATTTTTTGCGGCCAAAACTTCGGCCATCCAATTGGCAGATTGTTTGCCTACACCAATTTGGATGAAGCTCCCCACTAAATTGCGAACCATGTGATGCAAGAAGGCATTTCCTCTGATCCTAAAATACAACCATGGCTCATTCGAGAAAATTTCGATGGAATAGATGGTCTTCACTGGAGTCTTACTTTGACATTCTGATGAACGAAAAGACGTGAAGTCATGCTCACCAATCAAGCATTTAGCCGCGGATCTCATCGCGTTGGTATCAAACCAGCGATCTGCTGGAAGCATCACATAACCAGCGCGATCAGCACCCATGGGAGAGCGGCAAGGCCCTGCATGCAATGCGTAGATATAAGTACGTTCGTAAGCAGAATAACGAGCACTAAATTCATCTACAACCGGTTGGGCCCAATTAATCACAATGGACTCCGGCAGGAATGCATTAACCCCCCTTACCCACGACCAGTTATCTCGCTCAACCTCAACATCAAAGTGAACGACTTGACCTAGCGCATGAACACCAGTGTCTGTTCGACCGGCGGTGATAACACGAATAGAATGAGAGTTCTGGGCATCTTTACCAACAAACGAGGTAATAGCTCTCTCTAACTCATTCTGAACAGTAGGTTGATTGACCTGTGTCTGCCAACCAAAAAAAGCACTGCCGTCATATTGAAGTCCGAGGGCAATGCGCATCAAAGTTTAGCTATTACTGTGCGGAAGCTCGGCTAATACACCTCGCGCTTCAACCACAATTTCAGGGTCAATTGATGTGCCAATACGAACAATCTCATCTAAAGATTTCTTGGCGGCAGAAAAATCTTCAATAGTGATATAGGCTCGTGCTAGATTCAATCTCACCCTGAGCTCATCAGGCGTCAGGTCTGATGTGGCAGACTTGGCAACCGGTAAATCTAAATTAATGCTCCCGAATAACGCCTTGGCTTTGTCAGAGATCCCCTCATGATGAGCATGATCACTTATATGATGATCGGCTGATGTAGATTGCACCTGTTCTTGTTTGAATGGGTAGTCGCTAGCATGGATATGAGGTAATGGAGTTTTACGCGAATTACTGATGAAGAACCAAATCAAAAGACCGGCAATTAAAGAAAGCGCCAATAAGCCAAGAAAAAGTGTCTTTGCGTTAAAGCCAGCCTTTCCAGAATCAAGCACCTCTGAGGTACCTTGAGATTCAGCTAATAATTTTTTTAAGTCTGAAATATTCTTCTCCAACTCTTGTGCTCTAACATTAGTTTGTTCGAGAATTTTTTCTTGTGCAACTATTTCTTCGGTAATACGCTTGTTATCCGCATCTCGGTCCCCACTAGAGCCGATCTTTAAACGATTTTCAGACTTAACAACATCATCAACACTAACTTCTACACTAGCCTGATCAACCTTTTTCTCGGTCCATTGTTGTGCCGCCGAGTCAACAAAGACCTTAGCAAGCTTAGAATCAATCGCCTGCACTGCGGCAGGATCAGGAATCAAGAGTTCAGAACCAGCCAGCAAACGATTAATATTGCCACCCGCAAAAGCATCTGGATTAGCCTGATATAAAGCCATCATTTTCTGGTCAATGGAAAACTCTGGTGAACCTGGATCCATCTGGGAAGCAATCGAAGACAGAGTTTGCCCAGGCTCTACAATAAACTTAGGAATGGTTCCGTTTAAGAATGTATATATTCTGGTAATTGAACCTGTTGACCAATTTAAGGTCAGCAATAAATCTACAAAGATATCCTCAGAGATCGGTACAGCTTTTACCGTTTCTACCAAAACCATCAAGCGTCCATCCTTTGCTCGATAGACCATGACTTGGGTATTGAAGTCCAAAATTTTAGGTGAAATACCGAGGCGCTCATAAGCGCTTGCCGATGGTATCGAAGCTGATAAAGTTGTTAAAAGAGCTTGCTCATCTGGAGCCAACTCAATGGGCACCTCAATTCGTAGACTTTCGCCAGGATTAGATACCAAATTCGCCTTGCCTAAGCTAACAGCAAAGGCACTGGTCGATAGCGCAATACCGATAAAACTAGCAAAGATAAATTTCAGTATTTGAATATTAGGCATTGCTATCCAATAGAATTTTTAACATTCGGCGCAAAGGCTCAGCAGCACCCCACAAGAGTTGATCGCCCACAGTAAAAGCACCGAGATATTCAGGGCCCATCGCCATCTTATGCAATCGTCCGATAGGTACCGTCAATGTGCCGCTAACAGTGGCTGGAGATAGTTCACGTTCAGTAATCTCGCGATCATTTGGGACCACCTTGACCCATTGATTGTCATTGGCCAATATTGTCTCAATCTCTTTGAGCGGAATATCTTTTTTGAGTTTGACGGTGAGGCCTTGCGAGTGGCAGCGCATCGCACCAACGCGGACACATAAACCGTCAATGGGAATACTGCCTGGGGTTCTAAACGCAGGGCGACCTAAGATCTTATTAAATTCGGCTCCGCCCTTCCACTCTTCTTTTGTTTGACCGTTCTCAACGGGAACATCAATCCAAGGAATCAGACTACCTGCTAAGGCAGTATTACGGAAGTTTTTCTTAGGGAAGTCTGGCGAACGCAAAGTTTCAGTAATTTTGCGATCAATATCCAGAATCCAAGATGAGGGGTCGGCCAACTCAGTGGCCACACTATCGCGCAAAGCACCCATCTGCAACAGTAGCTCGCGCATGTTTTGCGCACCAGCTCCGGATGCAGCCTGATAAGTCATAGCACTGATCCATTCAACCATATCAGCTTTCACTAAACCGCCCATAGCCATCATCATTAAACTGACTGTACAGTTACTACCAATCCAGTTTTTTCCACCAGCTGCTAATGCTTTATCAATTACCGGTCGATTTACTGGATCAAGCACCAGGACCGCATCATCCTTCATACGCAATGCACTTGCCGCATCGATCCAATGACCTTGCCAACCAGCGGAACGTAACTGAGGGAAAATCTCATTGGTGTAATCACCGCCCTGGCAAGTCAAAATGATGTCGCAACGAGCAAGCGCCTTAATGTCATTCGCGTCTAGCAGAATATTTTCACTCTTGGTCACTTTTTGACCATTTAAGAGTGGCACCTCACCACCAGCTTGGCTTGTACTAAAAAAAATAGGCTCAATCAGGTCAAAATCTTTTTCAGCCAACATTCTCTCCATGAGAACGCTACCAACCATACCCCGCCATCCAACTAAGCCGACTAAAGGTGTTTTTGTATTTGACATGATGAGCAACTATCTATTCGGTGTGATGAAATATTTTTAATATGAGCAATTCTTATTTTGCAAGGGCGGCAACAACGGCATTACCCATTTCAACGGTAGAAACTTTTTTAGTACCTTCAGTATAAATATCAGCGGTACGTAAACCTTGAGATAACACCTTTTGGACTGCTGCCTCAATACGATCAGCTTGGGCAGGTAAACCCAATGAGTAACGCAGCATCATGGCAGCAGAAAGAATTGTTGCTAAGGGATTAGCAATACCTTTACCAGCAATATCTGGTGCAGAGCCATGGCTTGGCTCATACAAGCCTTTATTGTTTTTATCCAATGAAGCGGATGGCAACATACCAATTGAGCCGGTCAACATCGAAGCTTCATCCGAGAGAATATCGCCAAACAAGTTACCAGTCACCACCACATCAAATGCTTTGGGCGCTTTCACTAATTGCATGGCAGCGTTATCAACATACATATGCGTTAACTCAACATCTGGATACTCTTTGCCAACACGAATCATGACATCCCGCCACAGTTGTGAAGTCTCCAATACATTGGCCTTATCCACGCTGCAAACCTTTTTGCCTCGCTTACGGGCTGCTTCAAAAGCTACACGACCAATACGCTCTACTTCAGGCTCGCTGTAATGCATCATGTCGAAACCTTCGCGTGCGCCCTTAAATAGTGGCAATTCAGAAGCCCGAATTCCGCGTGGCTGACCAAAGTAGATATCGCCATTCAGTTCGCGAATAATCAAGATATCCAGACCACTCACAATTTCAGGTTTCAAGCTTGATGCAGCGGTAAGCTCGTCATAGCAAATAGCAGGTCTGAAATTGGCAAACAGTTCAAGATGCTTGCGCAAACCCAAGATGGCTTGCTCTGGACGAAGTTCACGAGCCAAAGCGTCATATTTCCAGTCACCCACAGCACCAAACAAAATAGCATCTGCTTTTCGAGCAAGCTCTAGAGTCGCAGGCGGCAATGGATGACCGGCTAAATCATAAGCAGCGCCACCAACTGGGGCTGACTCAAGGTCAAATTTAGGGCCGAGCGCGTTTAATACCTTAACGGCTTCAGCAACGATTTCCGGGCCGATACCATCACCCGGTAGGACTGCAATTTTCATGAAAAGGCCTTTAACTCTATAAAACTACGGCAGTTGTGTCGCAAGCCAAGGCATCTTGAGAATGCGCTCAGCTTCGTAAGCCTTGATTTTATCTGCATGTTGCAGGGTTAAGCCAATATCGTCTAAGCCGTTTAGCAGGCAATGCTTTCTAAACGGGGCCACATCAAAGCTGTAGGCGGTTCCATCAGGACAGATGACTTTCTGTGCCTCTAGGTCAATTGTGAGCTGATAGCCACTAAAAGCCAAAGTTTCATTAAATAAATGATCAACCTGTAACTCTGTCAGAGCGATCGGTAAAAGGCCATTTTTAAAGCAATTGTTGTTAAAGATGTCAGCAAAACTTGGGGCAATGACCGCTCTAAAGCCATACTGATCTAAAGCCCAGGGTGCATGCTCACGGGAGCTGCCACAGCCAAAGTTCTTACGGGCTAGCAATATTCCGGCATCTTTGTAACGCGGCTGATTTAATACGAAATCTGGATTGATTGGACGTGTACTGCAGTCTTGACCAGGTTCACCATGGTCCAGATAACGCCATTCATCAAACAAATTCTGGCCAAAACCTGTTTTCTTAATTGATTTTAAAAATTGCTTGGGGATGATGGCATCGGTATCTACATTTTCGCGATTAAGCGGAGCTACTAAGCCTTTGTATACCGTAAATTTTTCCATAGTGATCTATCTAAATATCGGCTGTGCGCTTATTTGACTGGCGTCACAACAACATCTTTCCCTTGGGTTTGGGACTGATTCGAAGTGTTGGGGGCTTTGCTAGTGCCCATAGAATTACCCATGGTTTGAAGGTCTTTACCAACACCCTCCATCGTGTTTGCACAAGCAGACAGAATGATTCCCGCGAAGGCAACGATAGTTAATTTTTTAATCATTGTGAAAGAGGACCATTTAAACACTATATCTCCTTAAGAAATCTTACGAACATCAACAAAATGACCTTCAATCGCAGCAGCGGCAGCCATCGCTGGGCTCACTAAGTGCGTTCTGCCACCATTACCTTGGCGACCCTCAAAGTTACGATTCGATGTAGATGCGCAACGCTCACCAGGCTCAAGACGATCGGCATTCATTGCCAAACACATAGAGCAACCAGGCTCACGCCACTCAAAGCCAGCAGCTTTAAATACACGATCCAAACCTTCACGCTCCGCTTGAGCCTTTACCAATCCAGATCCGGGAACTACTAGTGCCAACTTCACATTGGCAGCCACCTTCTTACCTAGACGATCAACCACCTTAGCGGCAGCGCGAATATCTTCGATACGGCTATTGGTACAAGATCCGATAAATACTTTATCAATGGAGATGTTGCTTAATGGGGTATTCGGAACAAGGCCCATATATTCAAGCGCACGCTCCATTGCAGAACGCTTGTTTACATCACGCTCTTTTTCAGGATCGGGAACGCGCTCACTAATAGCTAACACCATTTCAGGCGAAGTCCCCCAAGTCACTTGGGGGGCGATTTCTTCTGCACGTAGCTCAACTACAGCATCAAACTGCGCATCTAAATCTGAATGCAAGGTGCGCCAATATTGCAAAGCGTGACGTAAAGCTTCACCATTAGGGGCATAAGGTCTGCCTTGAATATATTCGATTGTGGTTTCATCCACTGCCACAAGTCCAGCACGAGCACCCGCCTCAATTGCCATATTGCAGACAGTCATGCGACCCTCCATGGAGAGGTTGCGAATAGCTTCACCAGCAAACTCAATGGTGTAACCAGTTCCGCCAGCTGTGCCGATCTTACCAATGACGGCAAGTACGATATCTTTTGCTGTAGAACCAGGTTGAAGGCGTCCATCAACCTTCACCAACATGTTCTTGCTTTTTTTCATCAGCAAAGTTTGGGTAGCTAATACGTGCTCCACTTCAGATGTCCCAATACCAAAAGCCAGCGCACCAAAGGCACCATGAGTACTAGTATGAGAATCACCGCAGACCACCGTCATACCGGGTAAGGTTGCGCCCTGCTCTGGTCCAATGACGTGAACAATCCCTTGGCGGGTATCGTTCATTTTGTATTGTGTAATTCCAAAAGCGTCACAGTTTTGATCTAGCGTATCTACTTGTAACTTCGATATAGGGTCAGCGATCCCTTCAGAGCGATCTGTTGTTGGAACGTTGTGATCTGAAACAGCGAGATTGGCAGAGATTCGCCACACTGGACGGCCAGCTAAGCTGAGCCCCTCAAAAGCCTGAGGACTGGTTACTTCATGCAATAACTGACGATCTATATAAATCGTGGCCGTGCCGTCTTCTTCGGAATAGACGACATGGTCATCCCACAGTTTGTCGTAGAGCGTGCGTGACATGAATACCCTCGAAAACTTTTTTATTTACGAACAGAGATGTTAGGAACTTTGCGTGAAGTCTCTCCAACATATAACTGACGTGGACGGCCAATTTTGTACTCAGGATCAGTAATCATTTCTTCCCACTGGGCAATCCAACCTACTGTTCTCGCTAAGGCAAATACACAAGTAAACATTTCAGTTGGAATGCCTAATGCGCGCTGAACGATTCCGGAGTAGAAGTCCACGTTTGGATAGAGCTTGCGGCTGACAAAATATTCATCTTCCAAAGCAATCTTCTCAAGAGTCATGGCCAGCTTGAACAATGGATCGTTCTCCAAACCCAGTTCTTTTAATACTTCATAACAGGTTTCACGCATCAGTTTTGCACGTGGGTCAAAGTTTTTATAAACACGATGACCAAAACCCATCAAGCGAACGCTAGAGTTCTTATCCTTGACTTGGGCAATGAACTCATGAATCTTATCTACGCCACCACTAGCCTGTATTCCATTCAACATGTCTAAGCAAGCTTCGTTTGCTCCACCGTGAGCTGGTCCCCACAGACAGGCAATACCAGCAGAGATGGCAGCGAATGGATTAGTACCGGAGGAGCCGCACAAACGCACTGTTGAAGTAGACGCATTTTGCTCGTGGTCAGCATGCAGGATAAAGATACGATCCAAAGCACGTACCAAGACTGGATTAACCTTGTACTCTTCGCAAGGAGTTGCAAACATCATGCGCATGAAATTGGCTGTGTATGACAAAGAGTTATCTGGATAGATAAATGGTTGTCCTACGGAATATTTATACGACATTGCAACCAAGGTTGGCATCTTCGCAATCAGACGAATCTGAGCAATTTCGCGTGCCTTAGTTTGACTGTAGTCAATTGCGTCATGGTAAAAAGCCGCCATCGCACCAACTAAGCCAGTTAATACAGACATTGGGTGCGCATCACGTCGGAAACCGCGCAAGAAAAATTGCATTTGCTCGTGAACCATCGTGTGGTGTGTTACCAATTCCTCAAAATCTTTTTTCTCGGTAGCATTAGGTAGCTCACCATTAATTAGCAAATAGCAAACCTCCAAGAAGTCGCAATTATGTGCAAGATCTTCAATTGGGTAACCACGATAGAGCAACTCCCCTTTATCGCCATCGATATAAGTGATTTTGCTATTGCAGGAAGCGGTAGATAAAAAACCTGAATCGTAAGTGAACTTGCCGGTTTGACCGTAAAGTTTCCGAATATCAATTACATCAGGACCAACTGTGCCCTTGTAGATCGGCAAGTCGATATCTGGTGTGCCATCCGAAAACGATAATTTTGCCTTGATGTCCGATTCAATCATTTCTAATCCTTAGTCATTCAAATTGATAATTACTACAACATGCGATCATGCATCACACTGCAAGCGCAACACGATACTGAATTACTTCTGTCTCAGCTTTTGTAAAACCGCCTTAAAAGAGACCTCTTGAGATTCTTTTTCCAATCCAGCCACAGAATCCCTGCGACTAATTAAAAGATCCATTAAGTCATTGTCTTCTAAAGCAAATAAGAGGCTCAATACTTTTCCATCTTCTACGCTTAATTGAGAGCCATAGCGCTCAAAAAAACGCTGCAGAATGAGATCGTTTTCAAGCAAACCCCTGCGGGCATCACTTTTTAAGCGATATAACTCTGCATTACTAAGGGTCATACTGCCCTACGCACCATCAATTCTTTGATCTTGCCAATTGCCTTGGTTGGATTGAGATGCTTAGGGCAAACATCCACGCAATTCATGATGGTATGGCAACGGAATAAGCGGTATGGGTCCTCTAAGTTATCTAAACGCTGCGCTGTATCTTCATCACGGCTGTCCGCAATAAAGCGATAGGCCTGAAGCAAACCAGCTGGTCCAACAAACTTATCTGGGTTCCACCAGAAAGATGGGCATGAAGTTGAGCAAGAGGCGCACAAGATGCACTCATATAAGCCATTCAACTCTTCACGTTCTTCAGGGCTCTGAAGACGCTCTTTCTCTGGAAATGGATTGTCGTTTACCAAGTAAGGCTTGATAGAGAGATATTGCTTAAAGAACAAGGTCATATCCACGATCAAATCACGCACTACTGGCAAACCAGGCAATGGGCGTAATGTAATGACTTTAGGCAAGGTCAACATATTGGTTAGGCAAGCCAACCCGTTCTTACCGTTAATATTCATGGCGTCAGAGCCACAAACACCTTCACGACATGAGCGGCGATAGGAAATGCTTTCATCTTGTTTCTTTAAAGAAATCAAGGCGTCCAGTAACATCCGCTCGCCAGTTAATTCAAGCTCGTAGCGCTCCATACGTGGCGCAGCATCGACATCTGGATCGTAGCGGTAAATTTCAAATACACGAATATCACTCATTTTTAATTTCTCTTCGCTTAGAAAGTACGTTCTTTAGGAGGGAAAGACTCAACAGTCAATGGCTTGAGAACAACCGGCTTATAGTCAAGTCGGTTACCTTCGCTATACCAAAGTGTGTGCTTCATCCAGTTGTCGTCATCACGATGTTGATGATCATCATGTGAATGCGCGCCGCGACTTTCTTTACGGGCAGCCGCAGAAATCATGGTCGCGTTTGCTGCTTCAATCAAGTTCGCAACTTCTAAAGCTTCGATACGTGCCGTATTGAAAATTTCAGACTTGTCTTTTAACCATATGTGCTTAGCGCGCTCAGTTAGCTTAGCCATTTGACGAACGCCCTCATCCATCAACTCTTGATTACGGAATACACCGGCATATTTCTGCATAGTCTTACGAATATCGTTTGCAACATCTTGTGCATACTCACCGGAGGTGGACTCATCAAGGGCAGCAATACGAGCCAAGGTTTTTTCACCAGCATTTGCAGGTAATGGTTTAAATTCGCGATTCTTGAGATCCATTGCAACAATATGATTACCTGCAGCACGACCAAATACCAATAGGTCGAGCAATGAGTTGGTACCTAAACGGTTTGCACCGTGAACGGATACACAAGAGCACTCACCAATGGCATACAAGCCATTAACAATATTGTTATGTTCGCCATTACCTGGAACAACTACTTGACCGTTGATATTAGTAGGAATGCCACCCATCTGATAATGAATAGTTGGCACAACAGGAATTGGTTCTTTAGTAACGTCAACGTTAGCAAAGTTGATACCAATTTCATAGACAGAAGGTAAACGCTTCATGATGGTCTCAGCACCAATATGCGTTAAGTCTAGAACCACGTAATCGCCATTCGGGCCACAACCGCGCCCTTCTTTGATTTCCTGATCCATACAGCGTGAAATAAAGTCTCGTGGAGCTAAGTCCTTATAGGTGGGGGCATAACGCTCCATGAAGCGCTCGCCATCCTTGTTACGCAAGATGGCACCCTCACCGCGACAGCCCTCTGTCAACAGTACGCCAGCACCAGCTACGCCGGTTGGGTGAAATTGCCAGAACTCCATGTCTTCCAATGGAATACCTGCACGCGCAGCGAGACCCATACCGTCGCCAGTATTAATGAATGCATTGGTAGATGCATCCCAAATGCGACCAGCACCACCAGTAGCCATCATGACTACTTTAGTTTCTAAGATATACACTTGGCCCGTTTCCATTTCGAGCGCAGTAACACCGACAACATCACCCGCATCATCACGAATCAAATCCAAAGCCAACCACTCAACGAAGAAGTTTGTTTTTGCACGAACGTTTCTTTGGTACAAGGTATGCAACATGGCATGACCAGTACGATCTGCTGCAGCGCAAGCGCGTTGGACGGCTTTCTCGCCATAGTTTGCTGTGTGTCCACCAAATGGGCGCTGATAAATAGTGCCATCTGGATTGCGATCAAAAGGCATACCGAAGTGCTCAAGCTCATAAACGACTTTTGGAGCTTCGCGACACATAAACTCGATTACGTCTTGGTCGCCCAACCAGTCTGAACCTTTGATCGTGTCGTAAAAATGATAGTGCCAGTTATCTTCACTCATATTACCGAGTGAAGCACCAATACCGCCCTGAGCAGCAACAGTATGTGAACGTGTTGGGAAAACTTTAGTTAATACCGCAACATTCAGGCCAGCTTCTGCCAACTGCAAAGAAGCGCGCATGCCTGAACCACCTGCACCGATAATTACCGCGTCGAATCGACGGCGTGGTAATGCTTTTTTAATCGCGGTCATTGAATTACACTTTCCACAAAATTTGTACGGCATAAGCCGCACAGGCTACGAGATACAGAACAGTTAACACTTGAAGTGTTAAACGAATGCTGACAGGCTTGATGTAATCCATCCAAATATCACGAATGCCAATCCAAGCGTGATAGAACAAGCTGATGAAAAATAACAGTGTCAAAAGCTTCATGAACTGGTTGCTAAACAAAGAAGCCCAACCCTCATAAGTTGCACTACCAGTGATGCAGTAATCCACCAAAAGAACGATTGTGAAAACTACCATCACGATGGCTGTGGCACGCTGAATAATCCACTCTTTGAGGCCGTAATGGGCGCCAACAACTAAGCGCTTAGGTCCAATTTGATAAATAGGCATTCGATTTCCTTAAAAAGTGAGGCGCTTAGTACAAGCCGAATAATTTGAGGCCAACAATCGCAGTGAGAGCAAGTCCTAAACAAAATACGAAAATCGCAGAGCGGTTTGCATCAGCCTTTTCAACGCCAATCTCTAAATCCAGCAAGAGATAACGAATTCCAGCACAAAAATGGTGCAAAAAAGACCAAATTAATCCAAGTAGAACAATTTTTACTAGCGCATGACCAGTAATTGCCTGAAAGGTTTGATAACTCACCTCAGAAGCCAAACTTTGGTCCAAGAGATAAAGCAAGAAAGGCAGCATTAAAAACAGTGCCGCTCCGCTGATGCGGTGAAGAATGGAAACTTTCCCAGCCCAAGGGAGGCGGTACTTGATTAACTGAGCAAGACCAATATTTCGGTAAACCGGTCTGTCTTTTTTTACATTTTGCTGTGCGTCAACCATGGGCAATCTCAATCTTTCGGTGGAGGTTCGGTGTGGTTTTGTTGTGTTGCAACATATTCTATTAGAAACCTAGGGATAGTGGGGACTTTTTAGCGTTTAAAGGGGTTAAAAACTGGTTTTTGATGATTTTGAGTGTACTACCTAGTTCAATTTATTGTCGTAATGCTGGCCATCAGTGTCATATCTAGCCCGTCGAATTTCTACTGGTTTATTCCCGTAGGTGAAAGCCACGCGTTCAACAGAAAGTAAGGCGGCAAGCTCTGAGACTTGCAGATATTTGGCAAGGTCTGGTCCCGCCAAGACGGCCTTGATTTTTTCCTCCGCCCGAACCATATGGGTGGCATATTTAGACTCATAAAAGGCATACATCGGGCCAGACCAAGCATTGAGCGTTTCTAGATTTAAGCCCTTAAAGCGGGCTTCTGGCAGCCAAATTTCTTCAAAAACAATAGGTCGACCTGCTGAGCTTTGCACTCGCTCGATCCGGATAATTAAATCGTCCGGCTTTATCTTAAGCAACTGAGCAATATAGGGATCCGATTGGATGTTCTCGCAGGCTAAAAACTGATTTTTCAGGTGCAACTTCTCACCAGAATCTGGCTCTAAACGCAAAAAACGATATTGGAAGTCTTCCTCTTGGTGGGTTGCCACAAAGGTACCTTTACCCTGGCGACGTATTAGCAAGTTTTGGGCAGCTAACTCATCAATCGCCTTGCGAACAGTCCCCTGGCTCACCGCATACCGCGCTGCAAGCTCCATCTCACTGGGGATTGCATCACCAGGCAACCATTCGGAGGCCTGCAAACTCGCCAAAATCATGGCTTTAATCTGCTCATAGAGTGGGCTAAATGAGGCAATGGGTTCGGATATCAGGGACAAATTAGCTCCAGGACAGCTGATGTTGGATAAAATTGAGGCTTATCTCATATCTTATATAAGACATGTATACAGTGTAAATGGAAAAGTCCATACACTTGAATGGATAATAGAAAAAATAGTCAATTAACCTCAACTGGAGTTATTAGTAATGGCAAAAGCCCCAATGCGTGTCGCAGTCACCGGTGCAGCCGGTCAAATCGGATATTCACTCCTCTTTCGCATCGCCAATGGCGACTTGTTAGGCAAAGATCAGCCAGTGATTCTGCAGCTACTAGAAATTCCAGACGAAAAAGCTCAAAAAGCCCTTGCTGGCGTGATGATGGAGCTCGAGGACTGCGCTTTCCCCCTATTGGCAGGCATGACAGCCCACTCTGACCCAATGACAGCATTCAAAGATATTGATGTTGCTTTATTGGTTGGCGCACGTCCACGCGGCCCAGGCATGGAGCGCAAAGATTTGCTCTCAGCCAATGCGCAGATTTTTACAGCACAGGGCAAAGCATTAAATGCCGTAGCTAAGAAAACAGTCAAAGTATTGGTTGTAGGCAACCCAGCAAACACCAATGCCTACATCGCCATGAAGTCTGCACCAGATATTCCTGCGAAGAATTTCACAGCCATGTTGCGCTTGGATCACAACCGCGCACTCTCACAGTTAGCTAACAAACTGAATAAGCCTGTTGCAGACATCGAGAAATTGGTTGTTTGGGGTAACCATAGCCCAACAATGTACCCAGACTATCGCTTTGCGACTATCGATGGTAAGTCTGTAAAGGACAGCATCAACGATGCAGCATGGAATAAAGATATCTTCATTCCTACAGTTGGTAAACGTGGCGCTGCCATTATTGAGGCGCGTGGCCTTTCTTCTGCAGCATCAGCAGCTAATGCCGCAATTGATCATGTGCGCGATTGGGTTCTGGGCACCAATGGTAAGTGGGTCACTATGGGTATTGCATCTAAGGGCGAATATGGTATTCCTGCTGAAGTAATCTACGGTTATCCAGTAATTTGCGAGAATGGTGAATACAAGATGGTGGAAGGTTTAGAAATTGATGAGTTCTCTCGCGAACGCATGAACCACACACTCAATGAATTGCTTGAAGAGCAAGCTGGTGTTAAGCATCTCCTCTCATAAGGATTTATATATATGAAGCAAACCCTTCTCATCGCTAGCTTAATTGCAGCCGCCCTTTTGGGATCCGCCACAGCCACTGCTAGCGAAGAAGTATCTATTTGGACTTGTAGCGAAAGTAAGCAGTTCAAAACTTCCGGAACAACAGAAACGGTTCGACTAACCTGGGAATCTAAAACGTTTGACTTGAAGCGGGAAAATTCTCTACCAGGAAGCTTGCGTTATAAAAATGCCACTACTGGACACGATCTTGTAGTGTTGGGTAATAAGGCAATGCTGTTCAATATTAAATCTGGGACTCGTCTGGCTGATTTCTGCCAAACAGCAGAAATGAAAACTGGCAAGCTCCCGCACCTGTTTGCGAATTCAGAGCCTTTTGTACAGAACTAAATGTAATGCTTCATAGTAAAAAAGCCGAGACATCCTCGGCTTTTTTTATTTGCAACTTTCAGTTTTATAGCTAAGTGAATTTGTTTAATGGAACAAGGGTTGCTGTATCGGTGCATCATCTGGTAGCTCGGCATGCACAGCATCACCTGATCGGTCCGGAAATAGCGGCGCTCCACAGTCGTCACAAAGTTCTGGGTCAAAGAGCATTGCATGGCGGAAGACGTCTTCCACGCCAGCATTACGAAGCGCGTCTGCGATGCGTTTCATTGGGCTTTCGTCATCAGATAAATCATTGAGCGCATCATTGGCAACACTCTCGCGATCGTACAAAGGCCAAATCACTCCGTACACCACTTCAGAAGAGCCTTTTACGCTAAAAGAAATTCGATACTCATCGGCCTGATCTTCGCCGAAGGCCCCCACTACGCAGGACAATCCAGCGGGCATCACACCGAGAGTGCTCTCCAGAAAATTCACGCCAGCTCGAATGCTCAGTGGACGCACTTGTTTATCCGCTAATCGACAGTTAGTGAAATACGCCTCAGGCAATAAAAGCTCAAACTCGCAACCCGGCAAGAGTGCAGCAATAGGTTCTTGCATCGCGTTTTGCCAACCAATTAAGCTCATGCCACGCTCTTGACGTGTTGGCACTTCAGCTTGCCAACGGAATAAGGGCATACCAGAAGGAGCAGCAATAGCAGCGATGATGAAGCGTGGATCAGCCAGAACCGCAATGGTCTCTGACATATCGCGCAGCTCTATTTTCACTTCACTAGCAGTAATGGCGGCGGTAGCTAAAGCCTCGGTTAGTAAACGCGTTTGGCAATGTGAGTGGGGCATTTGATCAATGCTGTACAGCCAGGGGACAATCGCCAAGCGTGTATCCGTAGAAGCTATTGAGTTATGCAGTGCGGCGGCAGTAGACTCAATCACATTCACGGGCAATGCCCCAGAGGGAATCTGATAGCGAGTGTGGGCAACGATTGGTAAAGCCAAGAGCAGCACATCCCAATTCTGACCCTCATGCTCCATAACCAGTGATTCAGCAAGTGTTTCAGCGCAATCAGCAAGTACCTCGAAGGCTAGCGTATTAATTCGAAATGTTTGATCTAAGGAAGCATCGATCACATTTTGATTTTGACTTTTAAGCAGGCGCATTAAGCGAACATTTAAGCGCTCCTCCCAAAACTGGTCTTCAATATGACTGCCAGAAGCTGCCAAAGAAATAGCATCAGCTACTAGGCGCTCAACATCTGGAGAGGCGCGTTGTGAGGATTTAGTGCGATGAACAGCCATGGTGCACTCTCCTACTTTCTTTCAGGACGTCTAAATAACGGTTTTTCTGGTTTAGATTCGGAAGCAACATATTTGTAACCATCCAAATTGAAACCCTTCAAATCTGCGGGATCGGTGATCCGGTTTTCAACCACATAGCGTGCCATCAATCCCCTAGCTCGTTTAGCGTAGAAAGAGATGATTTTGTATTTGCCATCCTTACCGTCCTGAAATACTGGGGAGATCACCGGGCAATCTAAGTTTTTGGCTTGTAATACCTTGAAATATTCTTCAGAGGCTAAATTGAGAAGTACTGGTTTCTTTTGTTGTTCCAGCACCTTCTTTAGTGAATCGGTCACACGCTCACCCCAAAAAGCGTATAGATCCTTACCTCGGGCATTCTTGAAGGAAGTGCCCATCTCTAAGCGGTAAGGCTGCATTAAATCTAGGGGACGCAGAGCGCCATACAGGCCTGACAAGATACGAAGATGATCTTGCGCAAAATCCATGGCTTTGGAATTCAGTGTCTTGACGTCAAATCCGTCATAGACGTCGCCGTCAAAAGCATAAATAGCCGGCTTGCTATTGGCATCCGTGAACTTCTTAGACCAATCACGATAGCGACCCACATTCAATGCAGCCAACTGGTCCGAGAGACCCATCAAATCGGCGACCTCTTGAGGTGAGAGCTTCTTGAGATCCGCTATCAACTTGGCTGATTCTGAGACAAACTCGGGCAAGGTTGGAGCCTTGACCTTGGCTGGGGTTTTGTAATCTAGGGATTTCGCGGGTGAAAGGACGATCAACATGGCACAATTTGAAGATGAGTTCTTACCATTCTAGCGACTACCTCCCTTATTTGCCCTAAACCGCCTTAATGGACCAAAACCTCGCCCTAAGCCCAGAATTTCCAAGTCGCCTACCCAAGGTGGGTACAACCGTCTTTACGATCATGTCAGCCCTCGCTGCAAAACATCAGGCCATTAATTTAGGCCAAGGTTTTCCAGACTTCCCTTGCGATCGAAAGCTGATAACCGAAGTTCATGCGGCCATGCTGGCTGATCACAATCAATATCCACCGATGATGGGAGTTGCAGAGCTACGCCAAGGCGTGTCACGAAAGATATCCGCTTTATATGGCCATGATTACGATCCTGATTCAGAGATCACCATTACTGCCGGTGGCACCCAAGGAATCATGACCGCCATTTTGTGCTGCGTCAGTCCAGGCGATGAAGTGGTCATCATTGAACCCGCCTACGACAGCTATCGCCCGTCAATTGATCTGGCGGGAGGCAAAACTGTTGCCGTATCTTTGACTGCTAATCGTGATGATCAAGGCATGGTAAGTTCTTATTCCATACCCTGGAACGATCTAGCAAAAGCAATTAATACCAAAACACGGCTCGTCATGATCAATACACCACACAATCCAACCGGTATGGTGTGGCAGAAATCTGATCTTGAGCGCTTGGCAAACTTAGTCCGAGATACGAATGCACTGATCTTGAGTGACGAGGTCTACGAGCACATGGTGTTTGATGGACATCAACATATCAGCATTGCAAGTCATCCTGAATTAGCGGCGCGCAGTTTTCTGATATCCAGTTTTGGCAAGACCTATCATGTGACTGGCTGGAAGATGGGCTATATAGCAGCTCCTGCAGCGATGATGACCGAGTTTCGTAAGGTGCATCAGTTCAACGTGTTTACAGTAAATACGCCAATGCAATATGGCCTTGCTGAGTACCTTAAAAACGCAGATCACTATTTAGGATTGCCGCCTTTTTACCAAGCCAAGCGGGATTACTTTCGTCAAGGTTTGCAGCAAACTAAGTTCAAGCTACTGCCTGCGCCGGCAAGCTATTTTCAGTGTGTCAATTACACCGAGCTGGGCATCCCACAGGCTAAGTTAAGTGAAGCAGATTTTTGCTCCTGGTTAACTACCGAGATTGGCGTAGCTGCTATTCCAGTTTCTGCTTTTTACGCCAAGCCAGTGGAGTCAGGTGTCATTCGTTTTTGTTTTGCTAAAGAAGAAAAGACGCTTTTAAACGCATTAGAGCGTTTACAAACCCTATAGAAAAGGAATAAATCATGGCGATAAGCAAACTCAATAAAGACATCATTGATGTTTACAGCTGGCCAACACCAAATGGCCATAAGGTTCACATCATGCTCGAGGAGTGTGGCTATCAGCTAGGTAAAGATTGGATTGCCCATCCCATTGATATTGGCGCCGGTGATCAGTTTAAAAAAGAATTCTTGGCGATTAGCCCGAATAACAAGATTCCAGCTATCACCGATCCCAATGGGCCTGATGGCAAACCTATCCATTTATTTGAATCCGGTGCAATCTTGCTATACCTAGCAGCCAAAACAGGAAAGTTTTTACCTAAATCTACCCGAGGCAAATATGAGGTGTTGCAATGGCTCATGTTTCAAATGGGCGGCTTAGGGCCCCTCTTAGGGCAAAACCACCACTTTCGAATCTACGCTCCGGAGAAAATTGATTACGCAATTAATCGCTATACCAATGAAGCTAAGCGCTTGTATGGAGTAATAGATCACCAACTGAAAGATAATGCCTATATTGCTGGCAAAAGTTATTCCATAGCCGACATTGCTATCTTTCCTTGGACTCGTAACTGGAAGAATCAAGGCATTGATATTAACGAATATCCTCATTTCAAACGTTGGTTTGAAATGATTGGTGAACGCCCTGCTGTTAAGCGTGGCGTTGAAGTGTTGACTGCATTACGCAAGCCCTTGCACGATGACAAGGCAAGAGAACAATTATTTGGCCCATCACAGTATCAAAAAAGGAAATAGCATGAAGATTCAATCAGTCGGGGTCATTGGGGCGGGTACGATGGGCAATGGTATTGCGCAAGTCTGCGCAGTTGCCGGCCTTGATGTTGTCATGGTTGATATCAGCGATGCTGCCCTTGAGCGCGGCTTAAACCAAATTAGCAAGAGCTTGGATCGCTTAGTGAAAAAAGAATTACTTACTAATGAGAATAAAGATGCTGCACTGAAACGTATTAAAGCTAGCACTTCATATACTGACTTCAAGGGACTGCAATTAGTCATTGAGGCCGCTACTGAGAACCAAGCTGTTAAAGAAAAGATTTTGAAGCAGGTTGATGAGATCGTCAGTAAAGAAACTATTATTGCCACCAATACCTCCTCACTCTCCATTACCAAACTTGCAGCCTTAGATTCCAATCCAGGCCGCTTCATTGGTATGCACTTTTTCAATCCGCCACCGCTGATGGCATTGGTTGAAGTGATTCGAGGCTTGCAAACCTCTGACACGACCCACGCTGCCATTATTGAAATGGCCAAACGTATTGGTAAAGAGCCCATCACCGTGAAGAACTCACCCGGCTTTGTGGTGAACCGTATATTGCTTCCAATGATTAATGAAGCTTTCTTTGTTCTGCACGAAGGCCTTGCTAGCCCAGAAGATATAGATGCTGGTATGAAATTGGGCTGCAATCAGCCGATTGGCCCACTTGCTTTAGCCGATTTAATTGGTCTTGATACCTGTTTGGCAGTGATGGAAGTCTATTTTGAGAACTTCAGTGACTCTAAATATCGCCCTTGTCCACTGTTGCGTGAGATGGTTGCCGCTGGCTACCTCGGTCGTAAGTCTGGACGCGGCGTCTTTGTCTACGATCAATGATTTTGTAATTCACTATCCACTATCCACCACCCACCAACCCAGATAAAGAAGTTTTTGTGAACCCATTACCTCCCCTAGTTACTAAATTAGCCTATGCCGGTCTAATTCCCTTTGTTGGTCTTGCGCTGATGGTGCAGCTTGCGCCAACACCGCTGAATTATTTAAGTGGGGAGTCACTGGCTGGTTATGGGGCAGTAATCACTGCATTCATGGGCGCCTTGCATTGGGGCGCCAATCTACATAAATTAGGAAAAATACCTAGCGGCGATCGGTGGGGAGATCGCAATGCATGGATCTGGGGCGTAACACCGGCCTTAGTTGCCTGGCTCGCGCTACATATTTACATACCAGTTGGTATGGTCATCTTGGCGTCAGCATTAGTGATTCAGCGCAACATTGATAAAGAAACTTACCGATATTATTTTTCTAGTGAAGCAGCGCTCAATGCATTCATCACCTTACGAAATCGACTCACATTCGTTTCTGCTGGATGCTTAATTTGGTCTGCATTAGTTATTTTGTTTGTACAAAACTAAATAAGTGCTTATGGGCAATCTATTTGATCAAGCACCTCTGCCACCATTAGCGGAAGTCTTGCGCCCTAAATCTATAGAAGAAGTCATCGGTCAGACACATCTGCTCGCAACTGGCAAACCACTGAGTCTTGCCTTTGGATCTGGTAAGCCACATTCGATGATTCTGTGGGGTCCGCCAGGTGTTGGTAAAACAACCTTGGCAAGACTTTCAGCAAAAGCCTTTGATCGAGAATTTATCGCCATTTCAGCTGTGCTTGCTGGGGTAAAAGAAATTCGTGAGGCTATAGAGCAGGCCCAACAGAATATGTCTCAATATGGCAGACAAACTATTTTGTTTGTAGATGAGATCCATCGATTTAATAAAAGCCAACAAGATGCCTTGTTGCCACATGTTGAGTCTGGCCTATTTAACTTTATCGGCGCTACAACTGAAAACCCTTCATTTGAGGTGAACTCAGCCCTACTCTCACGCGCGCAAGTCTATGTACTGAAATCGTTAAGCGCTCTCGAGCTGAAGCAGTTGTTTGATCGTGCATGTCAATATGCAATGCCTGATATTCCTTTTGAGTCAGATGCAGTCGAGAGCTTAATTTCACATGCGGATGGTGATGCTAGGCGATTATTGAATTTAGTGGAGCAAGTTCGCAATGCCGTCTCAACGCCAAACTCAGAGATAAGCAAAATAGATCAGCAGTTTATTGAAAACGCCCTAACAGCTCAGGCACGTCGCTTTGATAAAGGCGGAGACCACTTTTACGATCAAATATCTGCCTTACATAAATCAGTGCGTGGTTCCAATCCTGATGCTGCGCTGTATTGGTTTTGTCGCATGATAGATGGCGGTGCAGATCCCCGATATCTTGCTCGCAGAATTATTCGCATGGCTTGGGAAGATATTGGGCTTGCCGATCCCAGAGCGATGCAACTAGCCAATGATGCAGCTCAAACTTTTGAGCGGCTGGGCTCGCCTGAAGGTGAATTAGCGCTAGGTCAAGCTGTAGTCTATTTAGCGATCGCCGCTAAGAGCAATGCAAGTTATAAGGCTTACAACGCGGCAAGAGCTTATGTTGCTGGCGATCAAAGTAAACCTGTTCCCAACCATTTGCGCAATGCCCCAACTAAACTCATGAAAGAGCTAGGTCACGGCAAAGAATATCGTTATGCACATGATGAACCCCATGCCTATGCTGCTGGAGAAAACTACTTGCCCGATGGCATGGCAGAGCCTCATTGGTACCAGCCAGTTGATCGGGGCTTAGAGAGTCAGATTACCGAGAAAATAGCTTTCTTGCGCAAGTTAGATCAGGAGTCAAAACAGAAATGAGCCAAGATCCAGTAGATGAAAAACGGATTAAAGGGACGTTCTACTACGACATCATTTCTCCATTCTCTTATTTTTATATTAAGCAACGCCATCGTCTTGAAAAACGAATCGATATTCAACCCATACCTATCTTATTGGGTGGCTTACTCCGGGCAACTGACAATCGCGGACCTGGTGAAGTGGAAGCCAAGCGCCCTCATACCTATCAATATTGCGTATGGCTCGCTGAAAAGTTAGGTCTCCCTTTTCGCTTTCCAGAGCACCACCCTTTTCTCACCGTTGCAGCACAGCGTTTACTTGTTCAGCAAAATGCTCAGTGGGATATGGTTGAGCGTGCGTTTGAGTATGTCTGGGTAGAGGGTAAAGATCCTAATTTATCTTGGCCAGAGTTTTGCCGATATCTTGGCTTAGCTGCAGACACTCCAAAACCAGATATGCCAGAGGTGAAAGCCGAACTTATTAGCAACACAGAGAGAGCAAAATCAGATGGGGCGTTTGGTGTCCCCACCCTTGTGATCACTGGGCATGCTTTTTGGGGTGTCGACTCCATTGATTGGGCCTTAGACTATCTAGATAGGCCGAACCTGTTTAAAGAGGCGGCTTATGACTATGCTGGTCACATCCCCTCTGGACTTTGAGCAATACAATTTGATTTACTCTATTTTCACTCGATTCTTAAGGATACTCAGTATGCGCAAAATCATTACATCCCTATTTTTAGTTTCCAGCCTCATTGCTAGTGCTGCAAGCTTTGCTGGCCCTAAGGTGGAATTTAAAACTACCATGGGTAATTTTGTTGTTGAGCTTGATTCAGTAAAGGCACCAAAAACTTCTGCCAACTTTTTGAACTATGTAAACAGTGGTTTTTATAACGGCACGATTTTTCACCGTGTGATAGATGGCTTTATGGTTCAAGGCGGTGGATTTACTGCGGACTTGACACAAAAACCAACTAATGCGCCTGTAGTTTCAGAAGCTCAAAATGGCCTGAAGAATCAAACTTACACCATCGCTATGGCGCGTACCTCTGACCCCGATTCAGCAACAGCCCAGTTCTTTATTAATGTGAAAGACAATGAGGGTCTGAATTTTCCAAATGCTATGGGTAATGGCTATACCGTTTTCGGGATAGTCGTTTCTGGTACGCAAACTATTGACGCTATTCGTAAAATCCCAACCATGGTGGCATCATCACCAAAAATGGGTCGCATGTCAGACGTGCCTAGCAAGACTGTTACGATCGAATCAGCTACTGTTTTAAAGTAATTGCCACTTGCTTATTTGAGTGCTGACGATCAATAGCATGATATTGCTTGATGATGCCCAGAGCACCACAGCAAAGCCGAGCAGTCGCCTGTATGAGCAAGTGCTCCAGCTTTGGACCATCTATCCTCAGTCCAACCATGCACAGACAATTGCAGCTGTAGATCAATGCCTGAAAGATGTCAATGCAGCATTGGCACAAGGAGAATACGTTGTCGCTGCATTTGCTTATGAGCTAGGTCTAGATATACACAATATAGACCGTCCAGCTCAACGTGAAAGCAAAGAGCATCCATTAATCCAAGCATGGTCTTTTAAGTCCTATGAAAGCTTTAGCAAAGCGGATGTTGATAATTACATTGAAAAAAAGATAGCAACCCTAGAACCTGAATCTCAAGTTGCAGGTGTTGCCAATCTACAATTTTCCCTTGATCAAGAGAAGTTCACCTCTGACATTCAGACTATTCAAGAGTACATTCGCAATGGCGACGCTTATCAAATTAATCATACGTTTCGGATTACAGGTGAAGTCTATGGTGACCCGCTCTCTCTGTATGCGCGATTAAGGAAGCGTCAACCCGGAAGATTTGGCGCATTTATTGCGCAAGATTCAAGCTTTATTTTGTCCCAATCACCCGAGTTATTTATTCAGAAGCAAGGCAATACTTTGAAAGCCATGCCGATGAAAGGTACTGCTAGCGCATTGAATGATTCAGCTGAGCATTTATCAGCAGATGCAAAGAATCAAGCCGAAAATGTCATGATCGTCGATTTATTGCGTAATGATCTGAGTCGACTTGCCTTACCAGGAGCGGTCTCTGTACCCAAGCTCTTTGAGGTTACTCAGTATGGTGATGTTCTGCAAATGACATCGACAGTTCAAGCTGAGATCAGGCCTGAAATGCAATTGCGTGATGTACTCAATGCAGTATTTCCCTGTGGGTCAGTAACGGGTGCTCCCAAGAAGCGCAGTATGGAAATCATTCAAGAATTAGAGCCGCAAGATCGAGGCTACTATTGTGGCGCACTGGGCTGGATTGATCCTGGTGGTGACTTTGCATTTAGCGTTCCTATCCGCACCCTTGAAGTGAATCATGATCCAAAAACACATACTTCACCCTTTTCCTTGGGTATAGGTGCGGGTATCACGATTGACTCTGAGCCCGAGCAGGAGTGGGAAGAATGCCAAATTAAAGCTGCATTCTTGAGCAAATTACCCAGTGAAGTGGGATTGTTTGAAACTATCTTGGTCCGCAACGGTCAGGCTCAGCATGTACAACTTCATCTAGCACGCTTGGCCAATTCTGCTTTATCGCTTGGTATTCCCTGCTCTGTGCCGGATATCATGAAAGTAATTTCGCTTGCGTGTGAAAACTGCGCAATAGATATTGAATATCGATTACGTTTGAATCTAGATCGCCTAGGAATCGCAAGTTATCAAATAGCTCCCATCAGCCCATTAGAAGGCTCGGTAAAAATATTTTGGGCAAAAGATATTCTGCCCGATTCAAGCAAGGCGACCTTTTACTCTGGCAATATTTTATTAAGGCATAAGGTGAACATTCGTAATGTCTATGACCAAGCCTGGGGATTGGCAGAAAATCTTAGTGGCTTTGATGCTCTATTTACCAACGAGCAAGGTTATGTCACCGAGGGTGGAAGAAGCAGTGTTTTTGTAAAATCTGGAGATCGCTGGCTTACACCCCCCGTATCTGCAGGTCTGTTACCAGGGGTTATGAGATCCATCATATTGAACGATCCCCAGTGGAATGCCCATGAAGTCAACCTGACTATTGATGATATTCAGAATGCAAAAGAGATTATGCTTAGCAATGCCTTACGCGGTCACATCCCCGCTCATTTTTAGAAAGTCCGCATGAAGTTTTGCTCGTACTGTGCAGCGCCTATCAGCATCAAGATTCCTGCGGATGATTCGCGAGAGCGCCATGTCTGTGACTCTTGCGGAAGTATTCATTATTTCAATCCACGTAACGTAGTTGGCAGTATCCCCATCTTTGGTAAGCAAGTTTTATTGTGCCGTCGTGCTATAGAGCCTCGCCATGGTTATTGGACGCTGCCTGCTGGATTCATGGAGCTTGGTGAAAGTACCAGTACTGGGGCAGCACGTGAAACACATGAAGAGGCTGGGGCTATTGTTCAGATGGGCCCGCTCTACTCTCTTCTCAATGTGCCACATGCCGAACAAGTACATCTTTTTTATCTAGCTTCGATGAGTTCGCCCAATTTTCAAGCGGGAGAAGAGAGTCTAGAGGTTGCTTTATTTGATGAGCAGGATATCCCATGGGATGACATTGCCTTTCCAACGGTAAAGCAAACTCTGGAGTGGTTCTTTGCCGATCGTGCTGCCGGCGTATTTGATTCAGGTAAAGAGTTTAGTGTTCGCAGCAGAGACATTCTGCCGACTGAAAAAATCTAAGCATCACAAACTCATGAGCAACATCAACTGGCTGGGGTCTCAGGATGAATTTCCTAACCCTATTCATCATTCAGATCCCGACCCGAGCGTTCCCGGTTTAATTGCAGTCAGTGAACGAATATATCCAGGACAGTTAGCTCGTGCATATCAAATGGGAATCTTTCCTTGGTATTCTGATAATCAACCAGTGTTGTGGTGGTCACCCAATCCCCGGATGGTATTAAAGCCTGATCACTTTAAATGCCATGACTCGCTGAAGAAATCAATTCGTCATTTTTTATCTGACCCTCGTAAAGAAATCATGGTTGATAAAGACTTTAGTGCTGTTGTCCGCTCCTGCGCAACTGCGAACCGCAAGGATCAGGATGGTACTTGGATTACCCATGAAATCATGGAGGCTTACACCAATCTTCATGAAGAGGGGCATGCTCATAGCATTGCTATCATGGAAGATAGTCGACTAGTCGGTGGCCTCTATTGTGTTTCATTCGGCGGGATGGTTTTTGGTGAATCGATGTTTAGCCATCAAACAGATGCCTCTAAAATTGCTTTAGCTGCGCTTGCTGCCTGGTGCGAGCAAAATCAAGTGGGGATGATCGATTGTCAGCAAGAAACCCCTCACCTCAATTCTTTAGGGGCCGCACCAATTTCCCGTGATGAATTTTTAGCGCATCTGCAAGTTGCTTTAAATCAAACTAATATAGAGATTCCTTGGAAATTTGATAAACAGATTCTTGGTCACTGGTTATGACTCAACTAAAAGAGCTTCCTCTTACTGAATTGCAGTTTTATGCAACTGCACCCTATCCCTGTAGCTATCTACCAGGGAAGACTGCACGCTCGCAAGTCGCAACTCCCTCACATTTAATACACGCTGATTTGTATAGTGAGCTCGTAAATGCGGGATTTCGTCGCAGTGGCTTATACACTTATCGACCTTATTGCGATGCATGCAATGCCTGTACTGCCACACGCATTCCAGTAAAGCAATTTTTACCCAACCGCAGTCAAAAACGCGGCTGGAAAAAACATGCTGGACTGGATGTACGCGTTCTTAATCTAGGATATCAAGAGGAACACTACCAACTCTATCAACGCTATCAACATGAACGTCATGCTGGTGGGGATATAGATCAAGACGATCAAGACCAGTACATGCAGTTTTTATTGCAAAGCCGTGTGAACTCCAGAATTGTTGAGTTTCGGGATGGTCCACATGATTCACACCCAGGACGTCTGCGCATGGTCAGTATGATTGATATCTTGGACCAAGGAATATCTTCGGTTTACACCTTCTTTGATACCAGCAATACTTCTGCAAGCTACGGAAGCTTCAGCATCTTGTGGCAAATTCAGCAGACTCTGGAGTTAGACCTTCCTTATCTCTACCTTGGTTACTACATTGAGCAAAGCGAAAAAATGTCTTATAAGGTGAAGTTTCAGCCTATCGAGGGCTTGATCGACGATCACTGGCAGCCCATCAATGGGTCATAATATCCACCCATGATTGATAGCTACCCCCTTCTACGTTCCTGGCTTTTTTCTTTAGATCCAGAGCAAGCCCACAACCTCACCATGAGCAATCTAGATCGTGCTGAGCGCTGGGGTTTATTACGTCATTTGATCGATCAACCCGCTCTAGATCCACGTCAATTGTGCGGGATTACCTTTCCAAATCCAGTAGGGCTTGCTGCTGGCCTCGATAAAGATGGTAGACATATTGATGCGCTGGGGGCCCTAGGCTTTGGTTTTTTAGAAATTGGTACTGTTACCCCAAAACCGCAACCCGGCAACCCGAAGCCTCGCATGTTTCGTCTACCGCAAGCTCAGGCCCTCATTAATCGCATGGGCTTTAATAATGATGGTGTTGATGCTTGCGTAAAGCGTGTACGCAATTCCACTTATTGGCAGAATGGCGGCATTGTCGGTCTCAATATTGGCAAGAATGCGAGCACCCCCATCGAGAATGCTGCAAGCGATTACGTCATGGCCATGGAAGCAGTCTACGAGGTGGCCTCGTACATCACTGTCAATATCTCATCGCCTAATACCCAGAATTTACGCGCTCTCCAAGGTGAAGATATGCTGCGCTCTTTGCTGCAATCGCTGCATATTGCGCGTGAAGCTTTGAGTGATCGATTTGGTGTACGTAAACCCCTCTTTTTAAAAATTGCACCTGACCTTGAGCAAAACGATATTAAGCTCATTGCCGATCTCTTGGTGGAATTTAAGATTGATGCCATCATCGCTACCAACACAACGATTGCCCGAGATGCTGTCCAAGAGCTTGAATTTGGCAAAGAAGCTGGTGGCCTCTCTGGGGCGCCTGTGCGTCAGGTCTCCACCGAAGTAGTCAGAAGTCTCAAAGAGTATTTAGGCGCTGCCATTCCGATTGTTGGCGTTGGCGGCATTATGACTGGTAAGGATGCCCAAGAAAAGCTTGTCGCTGGAGCTAGCCTAGTTCAAATTTACAGCGGCTTGATCTATCGTGGTCCGAAATTAATCTCTGAATGTGCTGCTGCCCTGAAGGGTCATTAGGCTTCAAAAACGTTTTTTTAGCGTTCCGATGCTATTTCATATTGTGCAATTTGGGCAAAAATCGCTACAATTGACAGCATGGCATTGAACAAATCAGAAAAAGTTACAAAAACACCAGGCGAAGCTGGCAAAACAGCGATTCAGGTGGTGGAACGCATGATGAACTTGCTCGACGCCCTTGCATCCCACGAAGAGTCTAGTAGCCTTAAAAACCTTGCCCAAGAAACTGATTTACACCCCTCCACAGCTCACCGCATTCTGAATGACTTGGTAGCCTGCCGCTTGGTGGAGCGTGGCGATGGTGGCACATACCGCCTTGGCCTAAAGCTGCTTGAGCTAGGTAACCTCGTCAAAGCCCGTTTATCGGTACGTGAGGCAGCGCAAGCGCCAATGCGGGCATTACACAAGCTGACCGGTGAAACCATCAATCTTTCTGTGCGCCAAGGTGATGAAATTGTTTATATTGACCGCGCCTATAGCGAACGATCTGGCATGCAGGTGGTTCGGGCTATTGGCGGTCGTGCGCCGCTCCACCTGACATCAGTTGGCAAGCTATTTCTGGCAAGCGATGATCCAAGCCAAGTTCGCGCTTATGTCACGCGCACCGGTTTAGCTGGCCACACTAGAAACAGCATTACCGAATTGGGAAAATTAGATTCAGAACTCAATCAAGTTCGTAAGTTAGGCCATGCGAGCGACAATGAGGAGCTAGAGTTGGGTGTCAGTTGCGTGGCAGCTGAAATTTATGATGACAGTGGTAAGTTAGTAGCAGGACTCTCATTAAGCTCACCTACCGATCGTATTCAGGCAGACTGGCTCAAGCTTCTACAAGATACTGCACTGCAGATTTCTAAGGGGATGGGTTACAAACCTAAGGTCAGCGACCCCCATTCTTAAAACTCAATCTTGCTTAGTAATGCAATTCCTACATCAATCGACGAATTGCCTGAGGCTCACCCATTGGCATACGCTCATACCAATCGCGTACTCTCACGGCATCAGCAAAACGCGATTGCGTTCCAACAGAGTCCAAGAAAATCAGTAGCAAAGGTGTGTTGTTCACACGGGCCTGCATCACTAAGCACTTGCCTGCTGCATTAATAAATCCCGTTTTTTGTAGGCCGATATTCATATCGCCTGCACGTACCAAGCGATTAGTATTAAGAAACTTCTGGGGTCGCTTGGCAATCATCATAGTCAAATCTGGCCAGGTAGAAAACTCTCGAATCATTTTGTATTGATAAGCAACACTCAACATACGTGCCAGATCTTCTGCGGACGCAACGTTTTCACTTAAGAGGCCAGTAGGATCAGCAAAATGAGAATGCGTCATCCCAATCTCTTTAGCCTTACGGTTCATAGCGTCAATAAATGCAGTAATACCGCCTGGGTAGTTTCGTCCAAGCGTGTAGGCTGCGCGATTCTCAGAGGACATTAGTGCTAGTAAGAGCGCCTCCTCTCTTGTTAATACCGTCCCCCCAGCAAGACGGGATGCACGATAAATATGTACGTCATCCGCATTGATAACAATGGTTTCATCTAGAGGCAATTTAGAATCAAGTACAACCATTGCAGTCATCAGCTTGGTAATAGAAGCGATCGGCAAACTGACCGAGGAGTTCTTTTCAAAATACACTTCCTTGGTATCTTGATTAACCACCATAGCTACGCTGGACTTTAAACTCAAATCGTCATGTTGACCGCGCAAACCCAGTGCTGTTGCAAATGAGGGTCTTAGTGGGACAACAGGCTCGACTGAACGAGTAACAGTGGTCCTCACTGTTTTTGATTTTTTAGATGACTTAACTACCTTTTTTGACTCTGATTTTGCAGGCGCCTTTGCTGCTGATTTGGTGGACTTTGCAGTTTGGGAATCTGAGTTAGCTGCGATTACCGGAGAAGAGGTAGCAACTCCAAACGAAATTAGGCAGATGTGGGCAAGAAGCCAAAAACGATTCAAATACATCCCAAATTGCCTTCCAAAACTTTTAACATACGGAATGATAAATAACTTTTAGTTCCCAGCTGCAGTTTTTTACCATTAAAGACAACTTATTCTGCAATCGTAGCAACTGTACTTGTTTGACCTCGGTTAACTAGAACAACTCCAGTCATCGTGAGCAATAAACCACCTGCCATCATAAAGGTAAAAGGTTCGCCGAATAAGAACCATGCCATCGCCGCAGTGGTGGGTGGCGTTAAATACAGGAGACTCGTTACCTTGGTTGCAGCCCCCTTACGAATCATCATAAAGAGCAGGCTGATGGAGCCTATCGAGAGCGGGAAAATCGCCCACAGTAATGCTCCGATGACTGGGGCATTCCAAACCATGACAGCAGACTCAAAGTAATACATACAAACAAAGCAAAGTATGGCGGATACGCCAAACTGAATCGATGAGCCTGCCCGCAAGTCAAAGACTGGACAGAATTTCTTTTGATAAAGAGTGCCAAACGTAATTGAGAGTAAGGCAGCAAAAGCCAATACGTAACTCAATGGAGGAATGTAGGTGAAGCCGATTTTTTCAGCGACAACCAAAGCTACCCCAGCGAATCCGAAACCCAAACCAATCCACTGGCGTCCCGTCACTTTTTCAGATACCCAGGCAGCGAACCAAGCTGTCAGGATGGGCTGCAAGCCTACGATGATTGCTACCAGGCCTGCAGTCATCCCCAGCCGGACTGCGAACCAGACACCCAATAGATAGCCGAACTGAAGCAATATGCCAGCAACCGCTATGTGCTTGAATTGAGACCAACTTGGCCAGCTGATTCTCCAGACCAGGCTCAGGCATGCCATAGCCATTAATACCCCTGAGAAACGCCAAAACAGGAAGGTAGCAGGTTCAACATAAGGCATTGCTAAGCGTGCAATAACAAAGCCCGTACTCCAAATTAATACAAATAAGGGGGCAATCAGGCTATCAAGCTTCAATTTCATGGATAACTTATTGAAAGGGTGGGATTTTTAGTTAAGCCATGATTTTAGGCTTATTTCTTAAGCCTCTGTCCAGATCTTGGGGCGCTGCAATATAAAAATTAAATACTACTCAATGTAGCCTAAATGAATTGACTTTATACAGATATAGCTCATAGTAAGCAAAGCCATGAAATCATTAGCAAAGGTATTGAGATGAAATTAACGCCTGAACAAATAGCTGCAGCACAAAAAGCTAACCTAGAAACCTTAAGCGGGCTAACTAATCAAGCACTACAAAGCATAGAGAAATTAATTGAGCTTAATATGCATATCGCCAAGCAAAGCCTGAGTGAAAGCATGAGTAGCGCCAAGAAAGCGCTTGAAGTCAAAGATATACAGCAACTCCTTGCCCATCAGGCGGAAGCAGTCCAGCCCATGGCTGAAAAAATAATGGCCTATAGTCGCCATCTTTATGAATTAGCGCATGAGACTCAAGCGAGTTTTACTAAGTCTGCTGAAAAAGAATTTCAAGCAGGCCAGCAAAAAATGAATGCCTTAGTAGAAGACTGGACCAAGGCTGCGCCAGCAGGCTCAGATGCTGCAGTCCATGCCATGAAACAAGCAATCACATCTGCTGCCAGTGTATTTGAAACCAGTCAGAAGGCAGTGAAACACGCTGTAGAGGTTGCTCAAACAAATCTGAACCATGCAACTAGCGCAGTTGAAAAGAACGTGCAATCAGGCAATCAAACGGTGAGTAAAAAAAGTAATAAGAAATAATAATTATGTAACGACTGCATCACTCTTATTGCAAAGATATACAAAAAAAGCCCCGATTTTTTTTCGGGGCTTTTTTGTCAAGGCAAAGAGGATTACTTAATGCGCTTTCTTCTTTACAGGCGGTAAATCAGTGCAGTGACCAAGTGCAGACTCTGCAGCTAGACCAACCGATTCGCCTAGGGTTGGATGTGGATGAATCGTTTTGCCAATATCCACAGCGTCAGCACCCATCTCTATAGCAAGACAGACTTCGCCAATTAAATCGCCGGCATGCGTACCAACGATACCGCCCCCAATAATACGTTTGCTGGTCGCATCAAAAATCAGTTTAGTGAAACCTTCATCACGACCATTGGCAATCGCTCTTCCGCTAGCTGCCCACGGAAATAAACCTTTTTCATAGGCGATTCCTTGAGCTTTGCACTGCTCTTCAGTCAAGCCTGCCCAAGCCACCTCAGGGTCAGTGTATGCAACCGATGGAATTTGCTTAGCGTCAAAATAGGATTTTTCACCCGCAGCGACTTCAGCGGCAACGTGACCCTCATGAACTGCTTTGTGCGCAAGCATGGGTTGACCAACAATATCGCCAATCGCAAAGATGTTGTGCACATTGGTGCGCATTTGATTGTCGACGGGGACAAAGCCGCGCTCGTCTACAACAACGCCTGCAGCCGATGCATCAATCTTCTTGCCATTTGGCGTACGTCCAACTGCAACCAATACTAAGTCGTAAGTCTGCGGCTCTGAGGGAGCGCCCTCACCTTCAAAGCTCACCGAAATACCTTCAGCCTTGACTTCAGCTTTAGATGCTCGGGTCTTCAACATGATCTTTTCGAAACGGCCGGCATTAAATTTCTCCCAGACCTTTTCTAAATCACGATCTGCACCGGCCATGAGGCCATCCATCATCTCAGCAATATCGATACGGGAGCCTAGGGTACTGTAAACAGTAGCCATCTCCAAACCAATAATGCCACCACCGATGACCAGCATGCGCTTTGGAATACTCTTGAGTAATAAGGCACCAGTGCTATCTACGATACGAGGATCTTCTGGCAAGAATGGTAATTTTACTGGCTGGCTTCCCGCTGCAATAATCGCCTTCTGAAAACGAATCACTTCTTTTTGCCCTGTTAAGTCTTGGCCATCACCCTTAGTTAACTCCACTTCAACGTGATTTGCATCTAAGAATCGGCCTAATCCACGCACTACACTAACCTTACGGGCTTTTGCCATGCCGGCCAATCCACCCGTTAACTTCGCAATCACTGAATTTTTATAGCCGCGCAATTGATCAATCTCAATCTTGGGCGCACCATAGCTAATGCCATGCTTGGACATCGTTTTCACTTCATCCATGACTGCGGTTGTGTGAAGCAAGGCTTTCGAAGGAATACAACCCACGTTTAAGCAAACACCACCGAGAGTTGAATAGCGCTCTATCAAAATAGTACTCATACCCAAATCTGCACTTCGGAAGGCGGCGCTATAGCCACCTGGTCCTGCGCCTAAGACGAGCAATTCGCACTCATGATCCACTTTGCCGCTGTATTGACCGGCAATAGGAGTGCTGATGACAGGCGCTGCTACAGGAGCAGAAGCAGGGGCAGGAACTGATGGGGTTGCAGGAGCAGAAGCTTGAGGTGCAGTTGTTGCCACCCCCACTTCAATCTCCGCTACAACACTACCTTTACCAACCTTATCTCCAGCTTTGACTGAAATACTCAGAACAGTTCCAGCTGTATCTGCTGGAATTTCCATCGTTGCTTTGTCAGATTCTAGAACGAGTAATGGCTGCTCCTTTTCAATGACATCACCCACCTTAATGAGCACTTCAATCACTGGTACATCTGAATAATCACCAATATCCGGTACGAGAATAATTTGCTTAGCCATATCTTTTCCTTATAGCGCAGCGCGACGGAAGTCGGACATCAGCTGAGCGATGTAGACATTGAAACGCGTTGCCAAAGCACCGTCAATCACACGATGGTCGGCACTGAGTGACAATGGGCAAATTAAGCGTGGCACAAATTGCTTACCATCCCAAACTGGTTTCATAGCAGCTTTGCTGACACCCAAAATTGCTACCTCAGGAGCGTTCACGATTGGTGAGAAATAGGTGCCGCCAATGCCACCCAAGGAAGAGATAGTGAAACTAGCGCCCTGCATTTGCTCGGGCTTCAGTTTTCCATCTCGCGCTAGTGCGGCTAACTCTGACGTTTCACGAGCAAGCTCAAAAATACCTTTTTTATCTGCATCACGAATCACGGGCACCACTAAACCATTTGGCGTATCAGCGGCAAAGGCGATATTGAAATACTTCTTCAACACTAAGTCATCACCATCAATAGAGCTATTGAATTCAGGGAATTTTTTGAGCGCAGCTACGGCAGCTTTCATCATGAAAGCCAGCATGGTGATTTTGAGGCCCTGCTTTTCATTCTCTTTATTGGTTAGCACTCTAAATGCCTCGAGATCAGTAATATCGGCATCTTCGTGATAAGTCACAGCAGGAATCATGACCCAGTTACGACCCAGGTTAGCGGCGGTCAGCTTCTTAATGCGATTGAGTGGCTGACGTTCTGTCTCACCAAATTTAGAGAAATCGACTTTTGGCCAAGGAATGAGATTCAGGCCGCCTAAGCTTCCGCCAGATGCAGTTGATGTGCTGCCGGCTCCGCCACTCATTGCAGCCTTTACAAAAGCCTGCACGTCTTCTTGGGTGATTCTGCCTTTGGGGCCAGAGCCTTTAACTTGATGAACCGTGACACCGAGTTCACGTGCAAATTTACGGACTGAAGGACTGGCGTGACTGGCTGTTGGATCCATTTCAACCGGGGCATTACCAACAGGAGGTGGTGCTGGTGCACGCATAATTGGTGGCTCCACTTTGGGCACTGGTGCCTCAGCAGATTCCATTTTCGCTACTGCGGGAGCGGCGGCGGTTTGTGTAGCAACTGGAGCTGCAGTTGCGCCACTCTCCTCAAGTACCAGAACAATAGCGCCCTCTGAAATAGAGTCACCCACCTTCACCTTGACCTCTTTCACAAGCCCTGAGTGCGATGAGGGGACGTCCATGGTTGCCTTGTCTGACTCCAGAACAACGATAGATTGCTCTTTCTCAATACGATCACCGGCTTTTACCAATACCTCGATGACAGGCACATCTTTGTAATCCCCAATGTCTGGGACTTTAATATCAATTAGTTGGCTCATAGTATCCGTCTCTTATCAAACCGTCATTGGATTTGGCTTGGTGGTGTCGATGCCGTACTTCTGAATTGCTTCGGCTAACTTTTGACGATCCAACTGGCCAGCATCCACCAAAGAGCGCAAGGCTGTGATAACGATCCAGCGACGATCTACTTCAAAGAAATCACGTAATTTTTCACGAGTATCAGAGCGTCCAAAACCGTCTGTTCCTAGCACCTCAAAGCGACGGCCTAGATGCTGAATGGCTGGGCGAATTTGCTCAGCAAACAAGCGGACATAGTCAGTAGCAGCGATGATCGGGCCCGCAGTATCTTTGAGGCACTGCTCTACATGAGATAAAGCAGGTGCTGTAGTTGGATTTAGAAGATTATTACGATGAACTGTATTCCAATTACGACCAAGTTCAGTAAAGCTTGGGCAACCCCACAAATCGGAAGCAATACCCCAATCTTTATTTAGGATTTCAGCGGCTTCAATAACTTCACGGAAGATAGTTCCCGAACCTAATAGCTGTACACGCAATTTCGTATTAGCATCGCCAACCGACTTGAGTTTGTACATACCCTTAATGATGTCTTGCTCCGCTCCTTTGGGCATAGCAGGATGAGCGTAGTTCTCATTCATCAAAGTGATGTAGTAATAGACATCTTCTTGTTCAGCCAGCATACGGCGCATACCATCTTGAATGACTACGGCTACCTCAAACGAGAATGAAGGGTCATAACTAATGCAGTTTGGAATTGAAGCGCTCCATACTTGGCTGTGTCCATCTTCATGCTGAAGACCTTCACCATTTAAAGTCGTTCTACCGGCAGTACCGCCTAATAAGAATCCACGACTACGCATATCACCAGCAGCCCAACAGAGGTCACCAATGCGCTGGAAACCAAACATGGAATAGAAGATATAAAAAGGCAGCATCGGTACGCCGTGCGTTGAGTATGAAGTGGCAGCGGCGATCCAGTCGCACATACCACCCGCTTCATTAATGCCTTCTTGCAAAATCTGACCAGTCTTATCTTCTTTGTAGAACATCAATTGATCATGATCTTCTGGGGTGTAAAGCTGGCCTAGCTGATTCCAAATACCTAATTGACGGAACATGCCCTCCATACCAAAGGTGCGTGACTCATCCGGAACAATCGGAACAACCCGCTTACCCAACACCTTGTCGCGCACAATCGTATTGAGTATGCGAACAAAGGCCATCGTGGTAGAAATCTCACGACCATCGGTAGTTGCTTCTAGTAATGGAGCAAATACCTCAAGCGCAGGAACAGGTAAGCTCTCAGCCTTCATGCGACGCTGTGGCAAGTAGCCCCCCAACTCTTGACGGCGAGCTTTCATGTACTCAAGCTCTGGACTTCCTTCAGCGAATTTCACTAAAGGCATTTCTTCTAGTTGCTCATCTTTTACGGGAATCTCAAAACGATCACGGAAACGACGCACATCATCTGCATTCATCTTCTTCGCTTGATGGGCAATATTCATCGCCTCACCCGAGGCACCCATACCGTAGCCTTTGATGGTGTGAGCCAAAATGACGGTTGGTTGATCCTTGTGATTTACGGCTGAATGAAAAGCTGCAAATACCTTATGGGGATCATGACCACCGCGATTGAGTTGCCAAATTTCGTCATCACTCCAGTCGCTGACCAATGCCTTTAACTCGGGTGTATTGAAAACGATTTCACGTACGTAGGCACCACTCTTGGCTTTCATGGTCTGGTATTCACCATCGACAATCTGACCAAGACGCTGCATCAAGATACCTTTTTTATCGCGAGCGAATAAAGCATCCCAATGACCGCCCCAAACTACCTTGATTACATTCCAACCTGCACCGCGGAACTCACCTTCGAGCTCTTGAATAATCTTACCGTTACCACGTACAGGCCCATCAAGACGTTGAAGGTTGCAGTTCACTACAAAAATCAGGTTATCTAATTTTTCACGGCCGGCCATACCAATAGCACCCAGTGATTCTGGTTCATCAGTTTCACCATCGCCGAGAAAGGCCCAAACCTTTCTACCTTCGGCTTGAATGAATCCACGATCCTGCATGTAGCGCATAAAGCGTGCTTGATAAATAGCCATGATGGGTCCAAGACCCATCGATACTGTTGGGAACTGCCAGAAATCGGGCATCAACCAAGGATGTGGATAGCTAGAAATGCCTTTGCCACCCACTTCTTGACGGAAGTTATTCAGCTGCTCATCCGATAAGCGACCGAGCATATAGGCCCGAGCATAAACACCGGGGGCAGAATGCCCTTGAACAAATATGAGATCGCCACCATGCTCTGGAGATGGGGCATGCCAGAAATGGTTAAAGCCGACGTCATATAGAGTTGCCGCCGACTGGAAAGAAGAAATATGACCACCAACGTTGGTATCTTTATTGGCACGCAAGACCATAGCCATTGCGTTCCAACGCGTGTAGGAACGGATGCGATGCTCGACATTTTGATCGCCTGGTAGACGTGCTTGCTGCTCTACAGGGATTGTGTTGATGTAGGGAGTTTCAGCATGAAAGGGTTGGTTCACTCCATTCACTCGGGCATGAGAAATTTGCTGATCAATGAGATAAGCAGCACGCTCTGGACCCTCATTCCGAATAACGCCATCAAGAGCCTGTAACCACTCTTGGGTTTCGCCTGGATCAGCATCTTGTTTTCCTGCGCTACCCAAAATTTGTTCTGGAACCGCTGCCATAAACTGCCTCCATTAGTTATATCGTTTTTATTAATTCACTTTATAGGCAATATTCTAGGAAGGTCTATGGGTGTAAACAAGCAATTTTTCACATAATGATAGTATTTCTTACTATGTGGAAAATTGTTGCATCGCATTCAAATGAGCCAAAAAGTGAAAAAAGGCCAAGAAAGCCTATCTATAGGGCAAAATAAGCGGATTACATGAAAAAAATAGCACTGTCTTTCTGGCAGCTCTCGCCCGTGAAATGGCTCCGCCGAATACGGGGATTCAAGCTTGTCTTTACCCCCCTAATAGCCATCGTCCTATTTACTGTAGTGATGGGCATCATTATGGGTACCTTGCAGTTGCAAGAAAAAAGTCAGCAAGAAGCTGCCCTATTTAGAGAGCTTTCTTTTGCTAAGCAACGAATCCAATTACGTTTTTCTAACAATACCGATGTACTTCAGTCTCTTGGACGTGATTATGTAAGTGGTGGCGAATCACCTAAGTCAAAAGAAAACTTCTTTATTCAAGCTGAAAATTTATTACAAAGTAATCATGAAATTGCACAAATAGTTTGGATTGATAAAGCAGGTCAACGACAGTGGAGAATTCCACTAGATAACTTAAGAACAGAATGGTTCAATAAGAACGTAAACGCTGAGACTATCAATCAAGGCTTAAGAAAAACACTTGAGCTCAGTTCAGCAACAAGCAGACCTGCTTTTAGTCAGTTCATGACGCTTGAAGTCCCCAGCGACGAAGTCATCTCAAAAGAGATTCGTAACGTATTTTGGCAAACAGTTCCCCAGATTTCTGGTAATGAAATTAATGGCATGGTGGCTGTTCTATACACCACACAAGGCTTGCTAGAAATGATTCCTGGCGAGCTCAAGGGTCAGTACCGCTTCACATTAATTACGGACGATGACAGAGTCCTAGCAATCTCATTCGATAAAAATACGCCAAAGCGTGCATTTAGCAATCAAACCAGTTTGGATATTGGAGTTCTCAGCCCAAACCTAAGTCTACGCATTGACACCTACCCGCCAGCAACGAATTTAACTTTTAGGATGTTAATAGGCGTCGTGCTGGGTTTGAGTGCATTTGTGATCTGGAGCTTATGGTCCGTTCTCAAACAGATGCAAGTTAGGCAAGAGGCTGAAGCAAATCTTCGAGCGGAAACTAATTTCCGTCGTGCGATGGAGAATTCCACTCCCGTGGGAATTCGTGCGCACGACATGAATAGAGTGATTACTTATGTGAATCCAGCTTTTTGTGAGATGACTGGGTGGTCTGCAGAAGAACTCATCGGACTGAGCCCCCCTTTTGCCTTCTGGCCTGAAGGCCAGAAAAATGAGCTGACTGACAAAATGAATAAGGCTCTCAAAATAGCGATGAGTGAAGAAAGGACTATTGGGATTGAGGGCTCGATTCTCCACAGAAATGGAGCAGTCATTCAGACGCGCACATTTATTGCACCCCTCGTAAACGAGAAGGGTCAGCAAACTGGTTGGGTAACTTCATTAATTGATATCTCCGAACCCAAGAAAATTCGAGAAGAATTAGCAGCTTCACAAGAGCGATTTGTTGCGGTATTAGAAGGGCTTGATGCTGCCGTTTCAGTAGTATCAAATGAGAACGGCGAACTATTATTTACAAATCGCTTCTATCGTGAACGCTTTGGTAATACTGCCAAGGGTCACTTTGAATTAGCTGGTAGCGATAAGACGTCCGAAGGCATTTCAGTCCAGCCGCCTTACCAAGAAACTGAGTCAGAAGAAATTCAATTACTTGATGAGGTAACGGGAATCTCAAAATGGTATGAAGTTCGCAGACGGAATGTCCCATGGGTAGATGGTCACTTGGCACAATTATTAATTGCCACGGATATTACGCCTCGCGTCGAAGCTGATGACTTGGCTCGACAACAAGAAGAGCGGATGCAATTTACTAGCCGCTTAACAACCATGGGCGAAATGGCCTCTTCCTTAGCCCATGAATTAAACCAACCGCTGGCTGCAATTTCAAACTATTGCATGGGTGTAGCAAAGCGCTTACAGGGTCAACTTGACCCTGCCTTGCAAAAAGATATTCTTCCGGCGCTAGAGAAGGCATCTGATCAGGCTCATCGCGCTGGTACGATCATTCAGCGTATTAAGGGCTTTGTAAAACGAAGTGAACCCCAAAGAAAGTCTTGCGACATTGCTGAAATCATTCACGATGCCGTTGGATTAGTAGAAATTGAAGCCCACCGCCATCGCTTAAGTATCAGCACTGAAATTGCTGAAAATCTTCCTGCGGTCGACTTAGATCCAGTCTTAATTCTGCAAGTCTTGGTCAATCTTCTCAAAAATTCATTAGATAGCTTGAGAGAGGTTTACCCCCTTTCCTCACGCTGGTCGGCTCCTCCTGTGCGGATTTCAGCGGATCTAGATACCAGCACCTTCCCCACTATGTTGCGCATCCAGGTGAAGGATACAGGCTCCGGGATCGCTGAATCCGTGATTGAACGCATGTTTGAGCCCTTTTTCAGCACCAAAAGTGATGGAATGGGCATGGGTCTGAATATCTGTAGATCCGTTATTGAGTCCCATCAGGGTCGCCTTTGGGCAACTAATCTGATGGATGCCGAACATACAAAGCTGTCAGGCTGCACCTTTACAATATTATTACCTTTAGAGTCTCCTGGCTCTGAGGATAGTATTTAATTTGATGTATTTTTTAGATTTATCTGCGAAAGCTAATATGAATATCAGTGCTGCCACCAAACCCAATCAAGCTGAAGTAGTTTATGTTGTAGATGACGATGAGGCAGTTCGCGACTCCCTTACCTGGCTACTCGAAAGCAATGGTTATGTTGTTCGCTGCCATGCAAGTGCTGAGCGTTTTTTGCAGTCACTTCAAAGTACTGACAAGACAACCATCTCCTGCGCCATTCTGGATGTCCGCATGTCCGGCATGTCTGGCCTAGAATTACAAGAGCGCCTCATTAGTGAAAACCTACCCATGCCAGTTGCTTTTATTACTGGTCACGGGGATGTTTCGATGGCAGTTTCGACTATGAAGCGTGGTGCGGTGGACTTTATCGAAAAACCGTTTAAAGAAAACGATCTCTGTGGCTTAGTAGATCGTATGCTTGGAAAAGCGCGAGTTGATTACTCACAAGCAAGTCAGCGTAAGGTCACCCAAAGCCTCTTGAGCAAACTCACTGGGCGTGAACGCCAAGTACTCGAGCGCATCGTAGCCGGTCGCTTAAACAAACAAATCGCAGATGATTTGAGTATCTCAATCAAAACTGTAGAGGCTCATCGCGCGAATATTATGGAAAAGCTCAATGTGAATACCGTTGCAGATCTTCTACGTCTTGCCCTTTCTGATCCACAGCCGAATTAATTTTTTATGCCTGCACAGTTACTCGATGGCGTTGCGCTATCAAAAAAATTACGTACTGAAATTGCTGCACGTGGAGCAATCGTTACAGCCAAGGGTGTTAGACCAGGTTTAGCTGTCATCGTTGTTGGCGAAAATCCTGCTAGTCAGGTTTATGTCAGAAACAAAGTAAAAGCCTGTGAAGACGTTGGTTTCCACTCCGTGCTTGAGCGCTACTCCGTAGAGTTAGGCGAAGAAGAATTACTTGCTCGTATTGCCACTCTCAATGCTGATCCAGCGATCCACGGGATCTTGGTCCAACTACCGCTTCCCGAGCACATTGCAGCTGAGCGCGTACTGGAGGCAATCGCACCAGCAAAAGATGTGGATGGCTTTCACGTAGCCAATGCTGGCGCCCTCATGGTAGGCCAGCCTGAATTCAAGCCCTGCACTCCTTATGGCTGCATGAAAATCCTGGAGAGCATTGAATACCCCATCCGTGGTGCGCGTGCGGTGATCGTGGGCGCTTCTAATATTGTTGGCAAACCCATGGCTATGCTCTTGCTACAAGCAGGCGCAACCGTCACTATTTGCAACAGCAAGACTCGTGACTTAGCGCATCACACTAAAGATGCCGATATTTTGGTAGTGGCAACTGGCAAGCCGAAAATGATTACCGGTGATATGGTCAAACATGGTGCCGTAGTCATTGACGTGGGAATTAATCGCATGCCCGATGGCAAACTCTGTGGCGACGTAGATTTTGATGCCGTTCAATATGTTGCTGGTTGGATCACACCCGTGCCAGGTGGCGTAGGCCCCATGACTATCACCATGCTTCTGATGAATACCCTAGAGGCAGCAGAAAAGGCGGCCAAGCCGTCTTAATAGGCGCCTTCGCTTGAGGCCTTTTTTAGGATCTGATTAGCAAAAGTTCCTGTCGTCCATTAAGCTATGGGGATGACTACATCAATCACATCAAAGCCTTCTGCCGAACTTCAAAAAAATCCACTAATTGCATTCGGAAGAGGTATTTGTGCCTACCCTGAGGTAAAGCCATCCGACATTGCACCGGCAATCGATTTCCTTTTGCAGCGGGCGCAATCTGCAGTTGATCATGCGGTGGACCCAAGCACCCCTGCAAACTGGAATGATTTGCTCGAACCCCTTGAGGACGCAACTGAATCCCTAAGTCGGTCATGGGGTGTTGTTTCTCACTTAAATAGCGTCGGAGATACGCCGGAGCTACGAGCTGCTTATGGCGAGATGATGCCTAAGGTAACCGCCTTCTTTTCAAGCTTGGGACAAAATCTTGCGCTATATGAAAAGTTTAAAGTCCTGAGTCAAGATAGTGACTTTTTGAAACTTAATTCTGCACAGAAAAAAGTGATTAAAAACTCATTAAGAGACTTCCGCCTTGGTGGCGCAGAGCTGAGTGATGCCGATAAGCCCCGTTTTGCTGCGATTCAAGATGAGCAAGCATTATTAGGCAAGGCCTTCTCTGATCATGTTTTAGATGCCACTGATGGATTTATTCATCTCATAACTGATAATGCCGATTTGGCTGGCTTACCTGAAGATGCTATTGCTGCTGCAGCCGATCTTGCCCAACAAAAGAATCTTCAAGGTTGGGCATTTTCATTGCATTTCCCTTCCTATTACCCAGTAATGCAGTACTCTGAGAACAGGGCACTACGTCGCCAAATGTATGAGGCCTATGTCACTCGAGCTTCTGAATTAGCCCCGCAATACTCTCAAGGCAAACTTGATTGGGATAATACGCAAAACATGCTTGAGCAATTAAAGCTTCGCGATGAAGAAGCGCGCATGTTGGGATTCAAAAACTATGCCGCTCTGAGTTTGGCACCTAAAATGGCAAGCACCGTTGAGGAAGTCGATACCTTCTTAACGAATTTTGCTGAAAAAGCAAAACCTTTTGCATTAAAGGATTGGCAAGAACTTTCTGACTTTGCCGGGACTGAACTCTCTATTGCCAATGGGTTAGAGCCTTGGGATGTTGCCTATGCTTCCGAGAGATTAAAACAAGAGCGCTATTCTTTTTCTGAAAATGAGTTGAAACAATACTTCCCTTTACCTAAGGTATTGGAGGGCCTATTTGGCGTCATTCAAACTTTGTTTGGGGTGAAGATTGAAAAGGTTAATCTGCCAACTTGGCATCCAGATGTCCAATCCTTCTCAGTCAAAAATACTGCAAATAATATAGTGGCCTATTTTTACTTAGACCCCTATGCGAGATCAGGTAAACGTGGCGGAGCATGGATGGATGATGCGCGCGGTCGCCGTGAATTACCTAGTGGGGAAATCCAGATTCCAGTAGCGTATCTGGTCTGTAACTTTGCACCTCCTGTCAAAGTCAATGGTGTATTGCGCCAACCGACAATCACTCATGATGATGTGATCACACTCTTTCACGAGAGCGGTCATGGTCTACATCACCTCTTAACCCAAGTCAGTGCCTTAGGCGTGTCCGGTATCAATGGTGTTGAATGGGATGCCGTAGAGCTGCCAAGCCAGTTCATGGAAAACTTCTGCTGGGAATGGGAGGTCTTAGAAAAAATGACAGCGCATGCTGAAACTGGAAAACCGCTGCCTCGTGAATTATTTGAAAAAATACTGGCTGCCAAAAATTTTCAAAATGGCTATATGACTTTGCGGCAGGTTGTGATGTCACTCACTGATTGGCGCCTTCATGCTAGCTTTGATCCCATGAGTGCACATGGGCAGGCTGTGCTCGATCTGTCTAGAAGCATTTCAGATCAATTCAATGTCATACCGCAGGCATCCATCTCTCGCTGGATAAATACCTTCAGCCATATTTTCGCTGGTGGCTATGCTGCTGGTTATTACAGCTATAAATGGGCGGAAGTACTCTCAGCCGATGTCTATTCCGCTTTTGAAGAAGCTGCCAAACTGACCGGTAGCGTCCTTGATGAAAAAACGGGTATTCGCTATCGCCAAGAAATTCTGGAGGTGGGTGGTAGCCGCCCCGCTGCCGAGTCATTTAAGGCATTCAGAGGCCGCGAGCCCAGTATCGATGCCTTACTTCGTCACGGCGGCTTAGTGACTCAGTAGCTTTGCAGGGTAATGATTTAAGCTTTAATTTCTGCAATGACGGGGGCATGATCCGAAGGTTGCTCCCAAGTTCGCGGCTCTTTATCGATGATGCTGGACTTGCACTTTTCTTTTAGTGCATCACTCAGAAGAATGTGGTCGATACGCATACCAGCGTTTCTTCGGAAGCCCATCATGCGGTAATCCCACCAGCTGAAAGATTTTGGCGCCTGCTCAAACATGCGAAAAGAATCTGTCAAGCCTAATTCCAGTAGTTGCTGGAAAGCTTTACGTTCTTCTGGAGAAACTAGATTTTGCCCGATCCATTTTGAGGGGTCGTGTACGTCGATGTCACTTGGTGCAATGTTGAAGTCACCTAAAAGGGCTAAGCGACTATTCTGAGTTAGTTCTTCTTTTAACCAATTTTCTAGCGCCTTAAGCCAGCCTAGTTTGTAAATAAACTTGTCACTATCGGGCGACTGCCCATTAGGGAAGTATGCTGATACTAGGCGAATAGGCTGCATTCCCTTGAAGCATACTGTAGCCGCTAAGATACGTTGTTGCTCATCTACATTTTCTGGAATATTTCTGACTGGCTTTAGAAAAGTAGTGTCATGATCGGAAGCAATAGGCGCTAAGGCAGCTTTACGAACAATAATCGCCACACCGTTATAAGTTTTTTGCCCAGCAGCAATACTGATATATCCCGCCTCTTCAAGCTCTTGATGCGGGTACTTATCATCAGTCAGCTTAAGCTCCTGAAGACAGAGTGCATCAATAGGTGTTTTTGCCCGCTCTTGATCCTGCAACCACTTAAGCACCTGCGGTAAACGCACCTTTAGAGAGTTCACATTCCAGGCAGCTATTCTGATTGAATCAGTCATTAATTCCTAGCTCCTGCAATTTCCGGGTAATGGTATTACGACCGATGCCCAGTCGTTGAGCTGCCTCTACACGTCTGCCACGAGTTACCTCTAGTGCAGCTTGCAGTACCGCTTTTTCAAATTTAGAGCACAACACGTCATACACTTCGGAATCTCCATCCTGCAACATTTTGACTGCAAGGCGCGCCAAACCGCCTTCCCAGTCAACAGGGCTAGTTCTAGATGCAAGCTGTACATTGGAGCTAGACTCGCCCTGTAATAGAACCGGCTGTTCACCGGCTTCTGCCAAAACATCAGCTGGCAAATCACTAACTCCAATGACATTAGATGGTGTCATCACCGTCAGCCAGTGACAGAGATTTTCTAATTGACGTACATTGCCTGGAAATGGCATCGAGCTCATTTCTTTTAAAACGTCGTCCGAAAGATTTTTAGCTTCAACACCTAAGGACTTTGCACAGGTCAACATAAAATGCCGTGCCAAAACAGGAATATCCTCTGCACGCTCACGTAATGCTGGCATGCGCAAACGAATGACATTTAAGCGGTGCAATAAATCTTCTCGGAAAGCGCCTGCAGCTACTCGAGCCTCTAAGTTTTGGTGAGTCGATGCAATGATGCGTACGTTTGCTTTAATCGGATCTTGACCGCCAACACGATAAAAATGACCATCCGTTAGCGCGCGCAACAAACGTGTTTGTAGGTCGAATGGAATATCGCCAATCTCATCTAAGAATAAAGTGCCGCCATCCGCCTGCTCAAAACGACCACGACGTAAAGTCAATGCTCCAGGAAAAGCGCCGCGCTCGTGGCCAAACAGCTCTGACTCCAATAAATCCTTGGGAACTGCTGCAGTACTAAAGGCGAGAAATGGGCCTTTCGCGCGGGGGCTATGCTTGTGCAACGCTTGCGCTACCAACTCTTTACCAGTACCAGACTCGCCTGTAATTAATACTGTTGAGTGTGACTGAGCTAGACGTCCGATCGCTCTAAAGACCTCTTGCACTGCCGGAGCTTGGCCAATCATTTCAGTGGAATCTTGTCTCCAACCATTCATCTCTTTATTGCCAGATTGATTGCGCTCACTTTGCTCCATAGCGCGACGAATTAACTCAACCGCTTTATCAATATCGAATGGCTTAGTAAGATATTCAAATGCGCCGCCTTGAAAAGATGAGACTGCCGAATCTAAATCCGAATAAGCAGTCATAATGATGACCGGCAGCAATGGATGGGTTTCTTTTACATTCTGCAAAAGATCTAAACCATTGCCACGTGGCATACGAATATCTGATATCAATACTTGCGGAGCATCTTTTTCTAGCGCATCCAGCACATCATTGGGATTGGAAAAACTCTTATGGGGAATATTTTCGCGAGACAGCGCCTTTTCTAAGACCCAACGAATAGATTGATCATCATCCACGATCCAAACGGGTTTCATAATACTTTCTCCTGCCTACGGTAAGGAATTTGAATCTGGAAATCAGTCCGTCCAGGACGGCTGTTACAAGCAATAAAACCTTGATGCTGCTGCACAAAAGTTTGTGCCAAGGTGAGACCAAGACCACTACCACCATCCCTACCGGATACCAAGGGAAAGAAAATGCGCTCACGAATATCTTCTGGGATACCAGGTCCGTTATCAATCACATGTAAATCCATTGCCATCTTGTAGCGTTGCTTTGAAATAGTGACCGAACGAGCCACCCTCGTCTTCAATTCAATCTGGGCTGTACCTTGAGCAATTTCCTCAGTAAGCGCTTGGGCTGCATTGTGGGCAATATTTAAGACAGCCTGAATTAACTGTTCACGATCGCCCAAAACATCAGGAAGACTGGTGTCATAGTTACGAATGATTCTGAGCCCCTTAGGGAACTCAGCCAATACGAGACTGCGAACTCGCTCTAGCGCCTCGTGAACATTAAATGACTCCATGGCATGCGCTTTGCGATGCGGCGCAAGCAGTCGATCAACTAAGTTCTGTAGACGATCAGATTCTTTAATAATGACTTGGGTATATTCGCGCAAGCCCTTTTCTGGCAGCTCGAACTCGAGCAATTGGGCGGCACCACGAATACCACCTAGAGGATTTTTGATTTCATGCGCTAAGTTACGCATTAATTGTTTATTTGCTTCAACTTGCTGTGTTACGCGCTCATCACGCTCACTACGCAACTGCTGGTCAATTGGGAACCACTCCATCATGATGAGTGTTGGATCTTCAAGACTGGCTACCACCACATGTGCAGGAATAGATTCTTGATGAATGCTACCAGGCAAGGAATGCAACATCATTTCCTGTCGTTTTGCAGAAAAGTGCCCTGCCTTGACCTCCTCAATCATGTGATTGAGGGCTTCATTGGATCCAAATAATTCACGCACAGATTGACCCTCAAGTGATTTACGAGAAAGATCCAACGCAGACTCTGCTGCAGGATTCACATAAACCAATTGTTGGTTATCAGCCTCAAATACCACGACAGCATTGGGCATCTGATCAAGCAATGTCGGAAAAAAAGGAGCAGCCGAAGCTGCCCCTTTGAACGAATTGCGCAACAGACCTGCGCTCAACATTTCTCCTTCGCTTACAGGGAGTAGTACATATCGAATTCGATTGGATGAGTAGTCATACGGAAACGTGTGACATCTTCCATCTTCAAAGCGATATATGCGTCAATCATAGAGTCTGTAAAGACACCGCCACGAGTTAAGAACTCACGGTCTTTGTTCAAAGCTTCCAACGCCTCTTCCAAGCTTGCGCAAACGGTTGGGATCTTTGCATCTTCTTCTGGTGGCAAGTCATACAAGTTCTTGTCAGCAGCTTCACCTGGATGAATCTTGTTCTGAATACCATCTAGACCTGCCATCATCAATGCTGAGAAGCAGAGGTATGGGTTAGCCAAAGGATCAGGGAAGCGAGTTTCGATACGACGACCCTTAGGGCTTGAAACGTGTGGAATGCGAATCGAAGCAGAACGGTTACGCGCAGAGTAAGCCAACTTCACTGGAGCCTCAAAGCCTGGGACTAAACGCTTGTATGAGTTTGTACCTGGGTTGGTGATCGCATTCAATGCTTTAGCGTGCTTAATGATGCCGCCGATATAGAACAATGCGAACTCTGACAAACCTGCGTAGCCGTTACCAGCAAACAAGTTCTCGCCATTCTTCCAAATAGATTGGTGAACGTGCATACCAGAACCGTTGTCGCCAACAATAGGTTTAGGCATAAATGTGGCTGTCTTACCGTAAGCGTGAGCAACGTTTTGAACAACGTATTTCTGCCAGATAGTCCAGTCAGCACGTTGAACTAACGTGCTGAACTTTGTACCTAATTCGTTTTGACCTTGACCAGCAACTTCATGGTGATGCACTTCAACTGGAATACCCAAAGATTCTAGTATCAAACACATTTCAGAACGCATGTCATGGAATGTATCTACTGGAGCAACTGGGAAGTAACCACCCTTTTTACCTGGACGATGTCCGGTATTGCCACCCTCGATTTCAGCAGCCGAAGACCATGGGGCCTCTTCAGAATCTACCTTAACAAAACAACCTTGCATGTCAGCACCCCAACGGACGCCATCAAAAATAAAGAATTCTGGCTCAGGACCAAAGAAGGCCGTATCGCCTAAACCAGTACTCTTCAAATAGGACTCAGCACGCTTCGCAATCGAACGTGGGTCGCGGTCGTAACCTTTGCCATCTGAAGGCTCGATCACATCGCATGTGATTACCAAGGTTGGCTCTTCATAGAAAGGATCGATGTAGCAAGCTGTTGGATCTGGCATCAACAACATATCTGAGGCTTCAATACCTTTCCAACCAGCAATAGATGAACCGTCAAACGCATGACCGCTCTCAAACTTGTCTTCGTCAAAATGGGAAATAGGTACCGTTGTGTGTTGCTCTTTACCCTTTGTATCTACAAAGCGGAAATCAACGAAAGTACATTCTTTCTCTTTAACCAACTTCATCACATCAGCGACGGTCTTCGTCATGCAAATCTCCTCTATTAACTGAATTCGGAATACAAACCTAAGGTGTACACCCTTGTTTATTCCAAGCATCAAATATGCCCTTGGGATGTATCTAATTTACTGAAGCAAACAAACGGGAACAGTCATTATTGCACTAATTAAGTGCTGAAAAGCCTCTCAAAACCCTATAAATAGCTATATTTGCACCAAACTAGTGCTTAATCAGATTTTGAAATATCATGAATTACATAACCCAAGGCCTCGGTGCCTGTACGCAAGGCAATCCAAGCATCATCCAAGAGGCTAGCATTGCCCTTGATACCCAATTCAATATGCCGCTCGGCATAGACACCGCCTCTAGATGAATCGCCTACTGACGGGAGGCTGAAGACCTTGACACCTGGATAAGAAGCCTCGATACGCTCCATTAAAGGGGTGAGAACGGATTCAATCCCTTTTGGAACAATATAGCTTTGCTCTGCCCAGTTTTCGCGATGAAATAAATTCTGATAGTAGGTATCCAAGCACCAGGCCATCATGGGCGCAGCCATGACAGGAAAGCCAGGCACAAAATAGTGCTCGCGAATCGAAAAACCCGGGATCTGGTTATAGGGATTTGGGATGATGTCGCTCCCAATTGGAAACTCCCCCATCTTAAAGCGATGCTGATTTTCTGCAGTACTCAGATCCGCCTTCATGGGATCGCCCTCTGCCATGATCCGAATACGTCCTGCAATAAGCTCTTGTGCAGTCGCGTGTAATTGCGTTTTTGTACCCAAAGCTAAGGCAGCACATTGTCTCGTGTGGTCGTCAGGCGTAGCTCCGATGCCACCAGTACTAAAAACCACATCACCACTTGCAAAGCTGTCTTTCAAGGTAGCGGTAATTTGCTCGGGATCGTCTGCAACATATTTAGCCCAAGATAAGCTTAGGCCACGCTCATTTAAAAGCTCAATCAATTTACTGAGATGCTTGTCTTGACGACGACCAGACAAAATTTCATCACCAATCACAATTAAACCGAAACGACGCGTATTCACTTCGGAGTCCTCGACACTCGGATTTCTTAATACCTCAACCATGGGTAGGTAACTCCGTATCAATAACACGCGCTTCAATATTTAAAGATCGATCCAACTCATTACTACGCAATTCTTTTAAAGCCTCAAGCAAGTAATGTGTAAACCAGAGCGCAGCAAAAACAAAGATTAAAGAATAGATCCAGAGCGCAACAAAACTGACTATAGGAAATAAAACCAAAGCTAAAACAGAAGTTGCCCAGAAAAAGGTAGGTACCGCTCCCAACATCCCAGAAACAATTCCCATCGCCAATAGTGGCCAACGGTATTGATGCAACAGGATATCGCGCTCTTCTGCAGTAGCATGCAGCGCTAATACATCGTAAGACATCAAGCGCATAGTCAACCAGCCCCAGAGCAATGGTGGCAAAACAGCAACTAGTGGCGGAATCCACCACACTGGCAAAGTGAGCATCACTAGCCCCAAACAGATCAAAGCTGACCACAGGGTATAGGCAAAACTACCCAACAAACCACCGCCATTTTTCTTGGCAATGTCTTTATAAGAATATTGCCGCGCAACCACCTTGACGATGGTTGGCACAGTCGTCAAAGCAATGAAAACCAATAAACTAATAGAGATTAAAGGAATCAGTAACATCACAAAAAAGAGTGGCGCGATCCATGCACGTGCACCCTCGAAGCCAGCCCAGATCAAACCATCCGCAATCCAGCTAGTAAATATGGATGCTGTCAGAAAAGCACTCAGCATCTCCAATGCTGGCGTCCAAGTTAGCCAAATTAAAACGCCCCACAAGACCGAGACAATTAAAAAGGGACGTAGACTAAGCCATAGCATTTTGGGATGCATCACACCAACTAAAGCTAAGCCAAAAGACTTAAAAACTTGCTGCATGCTATTCATAAATTTTCATTGCTGCTGTGTGAACTACTAACTTCTATTTTGCTTTGGGAAAGATTTCTCGGATCGAGAGCATGAGACTCTGCCACTGGTGCCGCAATACATTGGGTGACAAATCTAAATCTCTGACTCCAGTAGGATGAACCTCTTTTGAAAAGATGGCAGTATTGAAAACCATGTCCCACCAAGGAAACAAGACGCCAAAGTTACAGCCACCTAAAACACCTGGCTTACCTTTAGCCTCATGACCGTAACCTACCGCGTGATGCAAGCGGTGATACATTGGAGAAATCAATACATATTTAAAAGGTCCGAGATCAATCTTTAAATTAGCATGTTGCCAGCTCTGAATGAGTTGGCTCAATACCACCAACACAATAAATTGGGCAGGTGATACCCCAAACAAAAGAGCAAAGAAGGAAAACACAAACGCGTGCATGATGTCATCGACAATATGATTGCGATCATCTGACCAAGCAGTCATCACTGTTTGACTATGATGCAAGGCATGCAGTTTCCACCACCAATTAAACACATGGGAGGATCGGTGATATAAATATTCTACAAAATCAAGCAATATAAAGTAGATACAAAAACTTACCAAGGGTATCGATGTCACTGGTGGCCACCAGGACTCCACATTCAGTCTGCCAAAACGAAAATCATGTAGGACTGAATCAATCTGAAAGAAAAATCCAGACAAAGTAATAAAAATCAGGCCATGAAAAATGCCCAGGCGATGAAACAAGGTGTAAAAAATATCTGCCTTAGAGTTCTTTGCAAACCGCTCTTGTATCTCTGCCGGGGAAAATCTTTCCCAGACTCTGAGAATGACAGCAATCAAGAAGATCTGAATGCATCCAAATAAAAACCAGTCAATACCGTCAAATACGTCCTCAGCCATCGACATCAGGTCAAATTGATACAAAATTGGCCCAGCCACATAGGTGAACAAGAATTCTTGAACGCTAGCGTAGGCTGAAGCGATGGCGGCTGACAGAGGGTTTGAATCCATAAACTCAATTGTCACTTATTTATCCCGTTTTGGCAGGGTTGCAAAACAAAACCCTCGAGCTTTCAAATTCAATATCAGCTGCTCTAATACCGCCGGAGCCCAAGGATCCTTGCGCGACCAAATGCCCAAGTGGGCCATGGCGATATCGCCATCCTGAAGTTGACTACTGGCCTTATCCAAAAGCACTTTGTTGGGGTGCGTCTGTGAGCTCAACTCATCACCCAAAAAGCCCGCAGCATTCCAGCCAATATGCTGATAAGCGCATTGATCGCCCATCCTGATCGAACGGGGTGAGGTTTTCCCGCCAGGAGCACGCCAAATTTTTTGAATACTGGTGCTGGTTAACTCTTTAAAGCGCTCATCTACTCGTCGGATTTCTCGGCAATAAGCCGCTTCGTTGTAAAGTGTGGTCACTCCAGCCTTTGGTCCAAATTGTGGCTTTGCAAAAATCTCTCCGCTTGGGCCGTCCTTCACAAAGTACACATGGTCGTAGGTATGACTGCCAAAGTGATGGCCTTCACGAACGCGATCTTGCCAATACGATTTCCAAGAATCGTCTAAAGAAAAATCACCGCGGCTGGTTTTTTCATTCGCCAGAAAAAAGGTAGCTTTCACATTTTGACGATTCAAAATGTCGGCGATCGTTTGCGCTACAGACATATTGCCAGTATCAAAAGTCAGATGAACCGTTTTTTTACAATTCGCCTCCTGTGCAATACCCAGCGAGGAGCATGCCACCAAAACAATGAATGCCGTCAGTCGAACGAGGATCGCATTCAAATACATCTAATTGGGCTATTCCCAGCTAGCACGCGGCGTAAAGAAAACACCATGAGGGGATCTACCAACAGGAATTACCGAGACTAACTTCATCGAAGGAATATCAATGACTCCAACCTTTTTAGAGAAGCGCAGAGTAACCCACATGGTTTTTCCGTCAGGCGTAATTTCCATATCATCAGGACCTGCTGGTAGCCCAGTGATATCACCCGTCTTTTCTAAGGTCTGCATATTAATCATGCTGATGCTTGACGCAATACGGTTGCTTACGAACACATGCTTTTTATCGCCTAAGGGTCTGAAGTTATGAGCGCCCTTTCCAGTAAAGATTCGTTTTACCTCTTTACGGGTTTTCCAATCAATCACTTGGACATAGTCCTCACCAGTAATACCAATTAATAGGTATTGATCGCCAGGTGTCAGCCAGACTCCTGCTGGCACCTTACCCGTGGTGATCTTCCAAAGGACAGTCTGGGTGTCCAAATCAATTGCCGCAAGCTCATTCGAGTCTTGCAAAGTAATAAAAGCGATCTTGCTATCTGCCGTGAATGCGACATGACTTGGTGTCTTGCCAAGCTTGATTGCTTTAGCCAACTTGAGATCTGCACCCTGCGCGTGATACACATCCACCCTATCCAAACGATTACCGTTTGCAACAAACCACTTATGATTGGGCGAATAACCAATTTGGTACGGATCAATGATGTCCGGTATCCTGCCAGTCAACTCACCAGTGGTAGGATTCATCAGCACAACATCATTGCCTGCAGCATTGGCAATCAGCAAAGTCTTTTGATCAGGGGTCATCATCAAGTGATGAGGCTCTTTTCCAACCGGCAATGTCTTGATCACTTTGCGACTGGGCATATCAATCAAGCTAACAGTAGCCTCGCCGGAATTTAAGACCACTGCTAGCTTGGGCTCAGTTGAGTTTGGCCCTTGAGCATAGACAGCATTGAAGAGCCCGGTCAGGGCAAATACAGCCAGGGTCGAAATACTGCCAAATTTGGCCTTACGAATGTAAATATTCATGCCTCACATTGTAAGCAATTGATTCGTTTGGCGTAGACCTTTAACCAGAATCATGTAATTAGAAATCTGCCATATCAATAGGGGCGCCTGTTTTGGATATGACTTCCTCCTTGCTTACGCCTGGGGCTAACTCCACCAACTTCAGGCCCTTTGGCGTGATGTCGAGCACACAAAGGTCGGTAATGATGCGGCTGATAACGCCTACACCCGTTAATGGCAAAGTGCACTTAGGCAGAATCTTGATTTCTTCTGTGCCGTCTTTTTTCTTAGCAACGTGCTCCATCAAGACAACCACATGCTTTACTCCAGCAACTAAGTCCATGGCGCCGCCCATGCCCTTCACCATCTTGCCAGGAATCATCCAGTTCGCTAAGTCACCATGCTCACTGACCTGCATTGCACCCAAAATCGCAATATTGATTTTTCCACCACGAATCATTCCAAAGGAATCTGCAGAAGAAAAAATGGAGGAGCCAGGCAAAGTCGTAATCGTTTGCTTACCCGCATTAATTAAATCCGCATCAATCGTTTTTTCAGTTGGAAATGGGCCAATACCTAATAAACCATTCTCAGACTGGAGCCACACCTCCATGCCTTCTGGCACATGATTAGCCACCAAGGTTGGCATGCCAATACCTAAATTGACGTAATAACCATCCTTTAATTCCTTAGCAGCACGTGCTGCCATTTCATCTCTATTCCAAGGCATGTCGTTCTTCCTAAATATTCTGTACTGTTTTTATATGGTGTCTAAAAGTATTAAGCAGCAGACAAAGTGCGTTGCTCAATACGCTTCTCAGGCGTAGTGTTCAGCACCAAGCGATGCACATAAATACCTGGCGTATGAATCTCATCAGGATCCAATTCGCCGTTCTCCACGATCTCTTCCACTTCAGCAACAGTAATCTTGCCAGCCATAGCTACCATCGGATTAAAGTTGCGAGCTGTAAGGCGATACACTAAATTGCCTGACTTATCAGCCTTCCACGCCTTCACTAGAGAAATATCCGAGACGATAGCGCGCTCCATGATGTACTTCTCACCATCGAATTCTTTTTCCTCTTTACCTTCAGCAACTAAAGTGCCTACACCAGTCTTGGTATAAAAAGCAGGAATACCGCAACCGCCAGCACGCAACTTCTCAGCTAGGGTTCCTTGCGGAGTAAATTCCAGCTCGAGCTCGCCAGCCAAAAACTGACGCTCAAATTCTTTGTTCTCGCCCACGTAGGAGGCAACCATTTTTTTTACTTGTCTTGAATTGAGCAACACGCCCAAGCCAAAGCCATCAACGCCAGCATTATTGGCAATGGCCGTCAAATTTTGTGCGCCAAGATCCTTAACTGCAGCGATCAATGCCTCAGGAATACCGCACAAGCCAAAACCGCCAACAGCAAGTTTTTGGCCATCCTTCAAGATATCCCTTAGGGCATCCACAGCCGATGGGTAAGTTTTGTTCATAAATTAGTCCTAATATTGCCAAAAAAGGTAAAAAAGCAATCATAACGCTTTAGGCCGAATGCCCATTGGCATTGGGTACTTACGTGGTTTTTATGACTTAGAACTAAACTAGAGCTGTAGCTTGGGGCTTTAAAAATGGCAGAAATGCTCAAAACACCCCCATTAATAAGCAATGCCGGAGAAATGAAATGACTGCCCAGGAATTACTAGAACAGTTTGGACCTAGAGAATCAATGGACTATGACCTCGTCATCGTAGGCGGTGGCCCTGCAGGATTGTCCGCAGCCATCAAAGCAAAACAGCTAGCCAATGAATCTGGCAAAGAGATTAGCGTTTGCGTGCTCGAAAAAGGCTCTGAAATCGGGGCGCACATCTTGTCTGGCGCCGTCATGGACCCCAAAGCGTTAACCGAACTCTTCCCCAACTGGAAAGAACTAGGCGCGCCACTAGATACTGAGGTTAACCAAGATCAGTTTTTGTTTCTGACCAAAGAGAGCGCATTTCAGGTTCCCAATTGGATGCTGCCCCATTGCTTTAAAAATGAAGGTAACTATATTGTCAGCTTGGCTAACGTCACTCGCTGGCTAGGTCAACAAGCCGAGCACCTAGGCGTGGAAATCTTTCCAGGCTTTCCTGCTGCAGAAATTCTCTATAACGAGCAAGGCGCAGTTTGTGGCGTCATCACTGGCTCGATGGGTTTGGATAAAGCAGCTCAACCCACCGATCAATTTCAGCTTGGTATGGAATTGCGTGCCAAATACACCTTATTCGCTGAGGGTTCGCGCGGACATTTAGGCAAACAACTGATAGCCAAGTTTGCCTTAGATAAAGATGCTGATCCACAAAGCTATGGCATTGGCATTAAAGAATTATGGGAAGTAGAACCCTCGAAGAGTAAACCTGGTCTGGTGGTTCACACTGCTGGCTGGCCATTAGAGAGTGATACCTATGGCGGTTCATTCTTGTATCACTTGGGTGATAACAAAGTTGCTGTAGGTTTGGTAGTTGGGTTGTCCTATAAGAACCCGTACCTGTCTCCGTTTGAAGAGTTTCAACGCTACAAGTTGCACCCCAAGATTCGTGAAACCTTTGAAGGCGGTAAGCGCCTGGCCTATGGTGCACGGGCACTGACAGCTGGCGGCTTAAATAGCCTACCTAAAACAGTTTTTCCCGGTGGCGCACTGATTGGTTGTGATGCTGGATTCTTGAACGCCTCACGCATTAAAGGAAGTCACGCTGCTATTAAGACTGGCATGCTGGCTGCCCAAGCGGCAGTTGCTGCCCTTTCCGAAAATCGTTCTGCTGATGTTTTAGCTGCGTATCCAAGCGCCTTTAAAAATAGCTGGTTACATACCGAACTAAACCAAGCACGTAACTTTAAGCCATGGATGTCTAAAGGACTGTACCTTGGCACTCTGATGGTGGGCCTTGAGCAAAAAATCTTGGGCGGCAATATGCCTTGGACGATTCATTTAAAGCATGCAGATCATGAATGCCTAGAGCCAGCAGCTCAGCATCAGCCGATTGACTATCCAAAACCGGATGGCAAGATTACTTTTGATCGCCTCTCATCGGTATTTATCTCTAATACCAACCATGCTGAGAATCAACCTATTCACCTCACCTTAAAAGATGCGTCGGTACCGGTGAACTTGAATCTCAAAACCTATGCCGGTCCAGAGCAACGCTACTGCCCTGCTGGTGTTTATGAGTATGTAGAAAAAGAGGGGCAGCCGCAGTTGCAAATTAATTCGCAAAACTGTGTGCATTGCAAGACTTGTGACATCAAGGACCCAAGCCAGAATATTGTTTGGATTACCCCTGAAGGTGGTGGTGGCCCGAACTACGCATCGATGTAAGTCATCTAGCGAATTACTTCGTCATTTATCTAAGGGGCTTATGGTTGGGGTGCAGCTTCCCAATTGCCATACCCCCTAGACCGCAGGCTAAAGCCGCCATCACAAATACATTACGAGGCTGGGTAGCATCCCATAACCAACCAGCCATCAAACCGCCCAGTGTTCCACCTAAGCCATAGGACACGGTTGCCATTAAAGCTTGTCCCCGCGCCTGTAATGGTCCAGTAAACCAACGTTGTAATAGTTTCGTAGCAGCACTGTGGTGAGCACCAAAAGTACCCGCATGCATGAGCTGAGCCAGAATCAGCACCCAAGTGAGTGGGAAGAAAGCCATCAAGATAAAGCGAAACACGCCCATACCAAAAGCGATTTGCAAAACAATCTCGGGATCTAAGCGACTGAGCACTTTACTTTGGAAATAAAAGAAGATTACTTCGGCTGCAACACCTAAAGCCCAAAACAAGCCAATCTGAAATTTATCGTAACCTAGGTCAGCTAAGTAGAGCGAATAGAACACATACAAAGCAGCGTGCGCAAAGATCATAAAAAATCCGGAGAGCAAGAACCAACGCACATCGGGATTGAATAGAACAATCAGTAGTTCGCCCTTGACCATCTTACGACGCTCCATCTTGGGCTCATGCAAGCGAAAGGTAACCAATGCCAAGAATATGAGGATCACCGCGCCCACGATGGGGTAAAGCTCGATACCTTTGCGCTGAAATAATTCACCTGCAAATAAGACCATGGCAATAAAACCAATTGAGCCCCATAAACGCAAACGACCGTAACGTTTATCAAATGAATTGTCTTTAAATAAGGCATGTACAGTAGCCGACTCACCTAAAGGCATTAGGCTACTCAAGATGGTATGCAATACAAACATCCATATGAAGAATGCAATATAGCTGTTGAGAAAAAAGATACTCAGAAAAGTGACTGCTGCTAGACAAGCGCAGAAACGAATGATACCGATACGGTCGGATAAATAGTCTGACAACCAACCCCAAGAGAACGGCCCTACTATTCGAGTAATTTGTAGCATGGACATTAAGACGGCGATCTCAATAACACTAAAGCCACGATCTAAAAAAAAGAGACTGGCGTATGGGGAAACTAAACCGACATAAGCAAAATACAAAAAGAAAAAGGACCCGAAGGCCCAACGCACTGAGGGTGTCATTTTCTTTTTAGTTTTCTGAAGTGAATTCGATTAATCCGTTGCAGAGCCAGGACGTGCAGCTGGAATCGAAGCCACACTATGTTGCACATCACCGCACTGAGCGCGATGACGCAAAGCATGATCTATCAACACTAAGGCAAGCATCGCTTCTGCAATTGGGGTGGCGCGAATACCTACACAAGGATCATGACGACCTTTAGTTTGCACAGTCATAGGTTTGCCATCTAAATCCACCGATTCTTTTGGACTCAAGATGCTAGAGGTTGGCTTAATGGCAATCGACACCCGCAAATCTTGACCAGTGCTGATGCCACCTAAAGTGCCGCCCGCATTATTGCTAGCAAATCCATCTGGATGCAACTCATCGCCATGCTCACTGCCACGCTGCATTACTGACTTAAAGCCAGAGCCAATCTCAACACCCTTGACCGCATTAATGCCCATCATGGCATGTGCAATATCCGCATCTAACTTATCGAATAAAGGCTCACCTAATCCGATGGGCACATTACGCGCCCGCACTTCAATCTTCGCTCCACAAGAATCCCCTGCTTTACGTAATGTATCCATATACGCTTCTAGCTGAGGAACGATATCGGCATTAGCGGCAAAGAAAGGATTGCTCTCAATGAGTGCTACATCCTTAAATGGGATTTCAATTTCACCGAGCTGGCTCATGTAGCCATAAAACTCCGTGCCATATTGTTCTTTGAGCCACTTCTTGGCAATCGCTGCTGCAGCAACAACAGGTGCAGTCAATCTTGCTGAAGAGCGCCCACCTCCACGAGGATCACGCAAACCATATTTGTAGTGATAAGCGTAATCAGCATGACCGGGTCTAAATGTTTGCAGGATGTTGCCGTAGTCTTGACTGCGCTGATCGGTATTCCGAATTAACAAGCCAATAGGCGTGCCCGTGGTTTTGCCTTCATACACACCAGACAGAATTTCTACCCTGTCGGCCTCTTGACGTTGGGTTACATGACGCGAGGTTCCTGGCTTGCGGCGATCTAAATCGACTTGCAAGTCTGCTTCGCACAGAGACATACCTGGAGGACAGCCATCAACAATAGCGCCAATGGCGGGACCGTGGGATTCACCAAAAGTGGTGACAGTAAAGAGAAGACCTAATGTATTTCCTGACATGTTGACATTATGTCATTGCTCGGGGGCTTGAGCTAGGCCGAGCCTATGGGGTAGCTTTTTCAGCCTCTTCTGGCCAGTCGCGGATGTAAGCCTTGAGCATGGTGTTTTCGAAGTCCTGAGCCTCAACAACCGATTTAGCCACGTCGTAGAAAGAAATCACGCCCATCAGCATCTTTTGATCGATCACCGGCAAGTAGCGTGCATGATCAACTAGCATCATGCGACGAACCTCATCAATCTCTGTCTCCATATTGCATGTCAAGGGCTTGGCATTCATGACACTGTAAACTTTGAGCTCATCTAATTTGCCATGATTTTTTGCTAAAGCCGCAATCACTTCACGGAATGTCAGGATACCCACCAGTTTGTCGTACTCCATCACTACCAATGAACCAATGTCATGTTCACTCATGACCAATACGGCAGTTTGCAAAGGAGTATCCGGCGCCACTGTAAATAGTGTGCTGCCCTTAACGCGTAGTATGTCGCAAACTTTCATAGGGGATCTCCAGCAAGGGGTTCTTATTGAACCAATATATGCTTATGCCCCCAAGGAATCAAGCGACATGAGCAGTATTTCAGTAACGAATAACCCTAAGCAACCCATTTCGAATGCTAGGGAGATTAGCAACTAAGACTGCCCCAGCCAAAGTAATCCACCAGGTCAGGTAAATCCAAATCAGTGCCAAGGGAAAGATTGCAAAAGCGCCATAGACCGTTTTGTAAAAACCGACATTACCTAGAAAGAGGCCAAAGCCAAACTTCATTAACTCAAAAGTGAGGGCCGCAAAGAAGGCGCCGCTCAAAGCATCACGCCACTCAATTTGGGCATAAGGGAGGATTTTGTAAGCTACTGAGAATACGGCCATGGCCAGAAGTATGGGTACCACCGTTGCCACAAAACCCAAACTAAAGCTCAGAGTTTCCGTCCACCCCTCTGCCGCACTAAATAAGAGACCGCTTAAGTAAGTTCCAATACCTAATAGAACGGGCCCCAATATGGTTGCAGAAGAATAGATCGCAACCCTCTTCAAAATCGGTCGCCTTTCAGAGATGCGAAAGATCTGATTAAAGGCGTTTTCAATCACTGCCAATGTCATGATGGTCGTAATCACCAAGCCGAGCAAACCAATCAAGGTAAGACCTTTGGCCTGCGCTGAAAATTGATCCAAGTAATTAAAGACTTGCTGATTTAAGCCCCCTGGCATGTAGGTGTCTAGCAACCAGGCCTGAAAGGCATACTTAATACGAACCACACTAGGGAGATAACCAATCAGAATGGAAGCCACCGTCAGCATCGGAATCAAGGCCAGCGTTGTAGTAAAGGCCAGGCTAGCAGCTACTTGCTTTAGATTTTGACCCCGGTTACGCTCCCAGATCTCTTTTCCAAGAGAGAGCCATAATTGAGGATTCTGTATAAGGCGCATCGCCCATATCATAAGAGATAAGAGAACCATATGAGCCAATCTGACATTTTAGTTTTGTACTACTCACGCTCTGGAGCAACGCGGGACTTAGCTCGACTGATTGCTGAAGGTATTGAGAGTGTCCAAGGCGTTAACGCCAGACTACGCACCGTACCAGCGATCTCCGCAGTTTGCGAGGCTACGGAAGCTGCTGTCCCAGCCGATGGCGCTCCCTATGTTGAATATGCCGACTTAAAAGAATGTATTGGTCTTGCCCTAGGTTCTCCAACGCGCTTTGGCAATATGGCCGCTCCCATGAAATACTTCTGGGATGGCAGCTCCTCAGAATGGCTCAATGGCGCCCTCGTTGGCAAACCAGCCTGCGTCTTTACCAGTACGGGAAGCCTGCACGGCGGTCAAGAAAGCACCCTTCTGACTATGATGATTCCCCTGCTTCACCACGGCATGATGCTGATGGGTATTCCGTATAGTGAGCCCGACCTGATGAGCACCTCAAGTGGTGGCAGTCCTTATGGCGTTACCCACCTGGCGCATGCTGATGGTCGAGCGCCCATTAGCGCTGAAGAGCAGCGCCTAGCCATTGCCCAAGGCAAACGCCTTGCAATTGCAGCACTCAAACTCAGTCAAGGGTAATTTATGCTCAAAAGCTGGCTCTCCAAAAACCCTTACCAACTCATTGCTACGGCAGCTTTTGTTGACCTATTCATCCTGTGCGTAGCTTGGGAATGGTTTATCTCGCCACTGAGGCCAGGAGGCTCTTGGCTCGTTCTCAAGGCCATCCCCTTGTTATTTGCCATTCCAGGCTTATGGAAAGGCAATGTTTACACCATGCAATGGGCCTCCATGCTGATCCTCCTCTACATTACCGAGGGCTTGGTGCGTATTTTGGAAACGGGGGTCAATTTCTGGATGGCCGCCCTAGAAACGGCTATTGGAGCAGTTGGGTTTGTATGTCTGCTGATGTTCCTCAAACCCATTAAAGCGCGGGCTAAAGCAGCAAAAAAGGAACAGGCCGCGGTAGAAAACAGCCTTAAAGAATAAAAAACCATCAATTTGACTAGTTTTTGTTGATTTCTTGAAAAATATTACTTAACTCTGTCATCCCAGCCACTTTTCCATGCGTTGTATGCTCATGGAGGTAGTAAATATGTCAACAAGACTAAAACGTTGGGCCCGCACAATTGAGCAGATCGACTTGTCCAAAAGGACGCCTGAGGTCGCGATTAGCTATTTAGATAGCAAATACCGCGATATCGCCTGGCGATACATCCGCATTTTGGGCTTTGAACGCACTATTAGTTTTATGGCCAGCAATAACTTTCACCCAGAATAATCCGCTTCACTCAAAAAAACCCCAGAAGATCTCCTCTCTGGGGTTTTTCACTTTAGAGCCCTAAGGACCAGCCAATAGAAGGGGTTAGTTGCTACTTTTGGCCTTTAAAGCCTCTTCCAGCTGATTAATCTTGTTTTGCATTGCAGATATTTTGGCATTGAGGGCGCCTACATTTAGGAAGCTTTCCTCTGAGACTTGGGCCTTGAGGTTATTTCCCCAACCCAACCATGATGAGTCGTAAACCTTTACCTTCTTAAAGCCCAGATTTTTGAGGACTGTGGCTGTTTCGGCAGCACGCACCCCGCTTTGGCAATACACCACCGTCTCTTGATTGGGATCCAAATTCGAATACAGTTTTTTCAGATCCGTCTGGCTTTTTAGAGTCATTCCAGAGTTATCAGAAACCTGCTTCTTACCAAGCTTGATTGACGTTGCAGGATCCTGCCAATTTTCCTCGTAAGGAATATTGATCGCATTGGGTATATGGCCACCTCGAATTGCACGAACATCTTTACCAGAAAACTCGTCAGGAGTTCGCACATCAATAATCTGGACTGATTTAGATTGAGCCAACTTCAGCATCTCCTCATTCGTCACTAGCAACTGAGGTTGAGGCACTAAGGTTACAGAGACAGCCGGCAGATTGGGACGCTCCTTTTGAAGAGTTAATCCAGCTGACCTCCAAGCATCAATTCCATCATGATAGATTTGGGCCTGCTTACCGCCAAAGTAATGAATCGTATAGAGGCCGAAGTAAGCGTATGGATTTCCGCGGGAGCCGTACACCACAACATCTTTATTCACATCGAGTCCAGCAGCATTAAAAATCGCTTGAATTTTTGCAGTGGCGATGTAGTCCTCTTTATTTGCATCCCTCAGAATATTGCCTGCATCACCAATATTGATAGCGCCAGGAATATGCCCCTCCAAATAACTCTTTTCATCTCGCACATCCCAAAGAATTGCGCCTCGCGCTATGGCCTCCTGCACTTGCCCTGTCTGAATAATGGCATCATTTTTTTGAGCTACAGCCATAGAACTCAAGAGTAAGAAGCTAATGGAAAAGATGTATTTGATGGATAGACGCATATAGATGCCTTCTTTTGATAATGGGACGTAAGGTTAAATATTAACTCGCTGCTCTTGCTGAGAATGAAATACCCAAAAGGCCAACAAAAGAAAGGCTATGACAGCACACGAGCCTGAGAACAAAAAGGCATAACTGGGATTAAATGATTCATATAGCCACCCAAATATGAGGGAAGCGGGCAAGAGCATCAAGCCGGAAACCAGATTGAACCAACCAAAGGCTGTACCAGCCATTCCTTGGGGAGCCAGGTCTGCCACTAGAGCCTTTTCTACTCCCTCGGTTGCGGCCTTGAATAATCCATAAATTGCGAATAATCCACAGAGCATCCATAAAGAGATTCCAGAAAAACTCATTGCAATGTAAAAGAATGCAAAAGCAGCCCAAGCAATCAGAATAAAGTGTTTACGACTGAATCGATCCGAGAGTGCCGATAGCGGCGTTCCAAAGATAGTGGTGATTAAAGAGATGGCTGCCCACAATAAAGGGATTTGCTCTTGAGGCACACCAAGTTCCCTTGCCCTTAACAACAAAAACATATCCGATGAGTTTGCTAAGGCAAAAATTCCGGCAACCAAAAAGTAGCGTTTGAATTGCGGTGGAAGGCCCTCAAGCGACCAAGAAAAAGGCTTCACTGCCACTTGCTCACGAGGTGGCTCTTTGAGACAAAGGGCCAAAGCTACAGCAACGATGCCGGGCACGATTGCCCATAAAAAGATATCCCTCAAGGGAACCTGCATCCACAGTAAAAATGCTGCCATCAAAGGTCCAAAGACTGCGCCGGCATTATCCATCGAACGATGCAGGCCGAAGGTAATGCCGCGTTGATTAGGCTGAACGCTCTCTGCCAAAAGAGCATCCCGCGGAGAGCTTCTGAGTCCCTTACCAAGACGGTCTGTAAACCGAATACATAAAACCCAGGCCCAAGAATTAGCGATCGCAATTAAAGGCCTACCAATCCCAGCCAAGAAATAGCCAATCACAATCCAAGGCTTGGTTTTTTTAGTACGATCGACAATCACACCAGACACCAACTTAAAAATACTGGATGTAGCCTCTGCAATCCCCTCAATTAGACCCAAGGCCTTAGGGCCAGCCATGAGCACGGTGGCAAGATATAGAGGCATCAAAGGGTAAAGCATCTCACTTGCAGCGTCATTCACAAAGCTAATGAGGCCAATGAGCCAAACCGTTCGCGGAAGGGAGAATAATGTTTTCAACATACCAAGCCAATGTAGCACCAAATTAAATGTGGCTCCGACTGTCATAATCGCTTGAAACTCTACCCAATAAAACGTACGATCAGGCATTAGATATCAGCTATTTTGCAGATTGAATAAATAGTACTCTCTTGAAAGGAATACACCATGAGTCAGAAAAAATTAGTGAAGCAATTATTGAAAAAACTAGACAAGCTCGAGGCAGATAGAGAAAAACTCATCGACAAGCTGGCAAAAGCTTTGGATAAGCTCGAGAAAAATACGCCAGTTAAAAAAGTTGTAGCTAAGAAAGCAGTAGCGAAAAAAGTTCCTGCAAAAAAAGCACCAGCTAAAAAAGTCGTAGCCAAGAAAGTGCCGGCAAAGAAGGCTCCCGCTAAAAAGGCTGTAGCAAAGAAAGTGGCTCCAGCAATACCTACTGCTGCATAGTCAATTGCATCAGTGAAGGCTGCCCGTGAGTAAATCAGAAATTCATGAACATACTTACGAGGCAGACCTCAGACTTCTTCAGATTGAATTAGTCAAACTTCAGCATCACATCATTCAAACAGGTAAGCGACTCTTAGTTATTTTTGAAGGTCGCGACACTGCTGGTAAAGATGGCTCCATCAAAAGTATTTCGGAACATTTAAGCCCTAGGGATAGTCGTGTCGTTGCCTTGAACAAGCCCTCCCCGCGCGAGGAAGGTGAATGGTACTTCCAAAGATATATTGCGCAGCTACCGACTACTGGTGAATTCGTATTATTCAACCGCAGTTGGTATAACCGTGCTGGCGTTGAAAAAGTCATGGGATTTTGTACTGATGCGCAGTACAAGCAGTTTATGAATACGGTCAATGATTTTGAATCTCTACTAGTCGGATCAGATATCCGACTAATCAAGTATTACCTAGACATCAGCAAAGAAGAGCAAGCGGCCAGGCTCAAGGATCGCGCCAAAGATCCACTAAAGCAATGGAAGATTAGTCCGATAGACCAAAAAGCCCAGAAAATGTGGGACGCCTATTCAGCTGCTAGAGATAGCATGCTCAAGAAAACCAGCTCCTCAGATGCCCCATGGACTGTTGTTAGTGCCAATGATAAAAAGCTTGCACACCTCAATCTGATTGCTGATTTATTGTTGCGAGTTGACTACCCGGATAAGAATAAGAAGATCTTAAAGATTGATCCGAAGATTGTGCTGACTTGGCCTGCGGGTTCTAAAAAGCTACCGAAGCTCGCTCAATAGATTAACGATCTGCTATCGCCTGAATTTGAGTAACAGTGACATAAGCTCTTCCCTGCTCATCAATTCTGTTGAAATGGTCATAGATTCGAGGCATACAGCCTTTGGCCTCAAGCATGGTCAACTTACCATCTCGATTAGTGTCGCATTTAGCGAAGCGCTCTTGAATTTCTTTATTACGTGAGGCTTCATCAGCGTAGGCAGGGACCGCTAGAAATAGGAATGCTGCCGCGCCGATGAGGCATAAGTTAGCGATAGAAAATCCCATAGAGCCCTTATTTTGTGGCAGTTGCTCTTGGATCAGCTGAAGTCTCCATTGCTACCTTGACTACTTTTTTAGCCATGGCCACAAATGATTCGACTGAACCACCGCCAGTACGGAAAGATTCACCCTGAATGGTTACCAAACCCTCGCCAATGACTTCCCTAGTTTGGCTATCGGTAATTTTGCTCTCGACTAACATGGCTGGGGTTTTAGAGTTGACGCCACCAGCATAAGCAGCCGCATTCATTGCCAAGCCAATCGGCGTGAAATTCCATGGCTGCAGGCTATCTGCTGAACTCTCTGCACCAGTAATACCAACGGAGATACGAGCAACCCCTGGGCCGGGTTGATTGACGATCTTAATATTGCCACGACTGTTTATTGCATTCACCATGGAGTCTTGTAATGCAATCTGTGCTTGATTAATCACCTCTGGAGAAATTTCCTTCGTAGCATTTTGATTCAAGTAAATTGGATCCAAGATCACTGCAGTATAGGCGCCAGGATTTATATCAGCTTTACGGTATCTCCAAATACGAGTATCCTCTCCCGATGTCGCCATCGGCACCAGCGCTGAGTAATTTGGTAAAAACCCAGACTTGGGCATTGGCTGGCTTGCCAACTTAGGCGTATTACTACAAGCAGCTAACAAAGTAGCTACAGAGATTGCTGTAACTAAAGCGCCTAATTTGTTCATATTTTCTTTCGGTAAACGATCTATGTGATCTTTGATTACGGTGCTGGGCAAGGCATCAAGCTACCTGATTTTTGATGAAGTTGTGGCTTGCACTCTACCGGTACAACAACAGCTTTTGGAGTTGTTGCTGAGGTAAAAGTAGATACTTGTTTGACTTCACCTTGAGCTAGCTTTAGGGCAGGAACAGATTTATAAAACTCTTTATCAGTGCCAGGGCATGGCATTAAAGCACCGGTTTTAGCGTTCATGACCGATTTACATTGTGGATCAGCCTGTAACCTGGCCTCGAGCTTATCTACAGTACAGGCGCTTAGTAGAGCTAAGGCGAAAGATAAGGTGGTAATACGAAAAGAGAAAGTCAGGCTCATGAAAATCATTCTAGGCTAAACGGGGGTAGCTGAATAGTGGCAATATATTAATTCCAACAAATATAGTACGACCATAGGAGCTTGATATGAATAAAGAAGCATTTGAAAAAGGCCTTAAAACTCGCCGCGAAGTCCTAGGGGCAGAGTATGTGGACAACTCCATCAAGAATGCAGACGCATTCAATATGCCTATGCAAGAATTGGTTACCGAGTATTGCTGGAATGAAATCTGGAATCGTCCTGGCCTAGACCGTAGAACCAGAAGCATCATTAACCTATCTATGATTACTGCTTTAAATCGCCCCCATGAGCTTAAGCTTCATGTGCGCGGGGCCATTAATAATGGGCTAAGCAAAGAGGATATTCAGGAAGTGTTTTTACAGGCTGCAATTTACTGTGGAGTACCAGCAGCGATCGATAGCTTCAGATGCGCCAAGGAAGTGTTTGCTGAGATGGGGATTTAGGTCAGTGATCTAAGATTTTTGAGAGGAAATCTTTGGCTCTCGGCGATCGCGCTTCGGGCTTGCCAAAGAACTCCTCCTTACTGCAGTCCTCAATGATTTTGCCTTGATCCATAAAAATCACGCGGTGACTTACCTTGCGAGCGAAGCCCATTTCATGGGTAACGCAGCACATCGTCATCCCCTCATGTGCAAGCTTCACCATCACATCCAATACCTCTCCCACCATCTCGGGGTCTAAGGCTGACGTTGGCTCATCAAATAGCATCACCATCGGATCCATGCTCAAAGCACGTGCAATTGCGACTCGTTGCTGCTGACCACCAGACAACTGTCCAGGAAACTTGTCCTTTTGAGCCATTAGCCCCACACGCTCTAAATATTTAAGGCCGTGGGTCTTGGCATCATCTACCGATCTACCTAAGACCTTCATTTGAGCAAGCGTTAGATTTTCGGTAACGCTGAGATGCGGGAAAAGCTCAAAGTGTTGAAACACCATACCAACGCGGGAACGCAGTTTGGGTAAATTGGTTTTTGGGTCATGCAGCGCAATTCCATCAACCATAATCTCACCTGCCTGAAAGGGCTCGAGCGCGTTAATGGTTTTAATTAGAGTGGATTTACCAGAGCCAGAGGGGCCGCAAATTACCACCACCTCACCTTTTTGAATCGATGTTGAGCAATCAGTGAGTACCTGAAATGAGCCATACCATTTGGACACGTTTTGAAGTTCAATCATGATGATCTATTTAATTTGTACTGGATGAGATTAGCGAATAATGGCGACTCTAGCTTGTATCTTACGAACTACTTTAGAGAGCGAGAAACAAATTACAAAATATGTTGCTGCAGCCAAAATATAGGTTTCAATTGGGCGGCCGTAATTTTTACCAGCAATCTCAAATCCCTTAAGTAGGTCGTACGCGCCAATGGCATAGACCAATGAGGTATCTTGAAACAAAACAATGGTCTGAGTCATAAAAACAGGGATCATGTTTCTAAAAGCCTGAGGTAAAACCACTAGACGCATATTCTGGCCATAAGTCATACCCAAGGCTTCCCCTGCAAAGCTCTGCCCCTTCGGTACGGACTGAATGCCAGCGCGCACAATCTCTGAGAAAAATGCTGCCTCAAATGCAATGAAAGTAATCGTAGCCGAAAGATCAGCGCCAATGGGTCTGCCAATCAACATCGGGATCAGCAAGAAAAACCAGAGAATTACCATCACCAAAGGAATAGATCGCATGGTGTTCACGTAAAAGGTAGCGGGATATACCAATGCTGGCCGTCCAGACAAACGCATTAAAGCTAAAAATGTCCCAAATAGGATGCCTCCCACTGTTGCAAAGACAGTTAACTGAATACTAAATACCAGACCCTTCAAGATATAGTTGGTAAATAATTCCCAATTATAAAAACTCAGGTCTAAGCTCAGCATATCATTAGCCTCATGAACATCTAGTGAGCCAAGCTTGCGTCATTGGAAACAATAAAACCCGGAATGCGATTACGCTTTTCAATTAGTGTCATTACTCGATTGACTGCGAATGCCGAGAGCGCGTATAGCAAGGTCACTGCTAAGTAGATTTCAACACCCTTCGATGTTTCTTCTTGAGCCTGCATTGCAAATAAGGTGAGTTCCGGTACGGAAACTGCGAAAGCCACCGAGGAGTTTTTAATGAGATTCATGCTCTCCGAGGTCAGTGGTGGCATCACAATCCGTAATGCCATTGGCAAGATAATGTAACGGTAACTTTGCAGGGTTGTTAAGCCTAATGCAGTTGCAGCAGCCGTTTGTCCGCTAGGCAGAGACTGAATGCCCGCCCTGACCTGCTCAGCTATACGAGCGGATGTAAAGAAGCCCAGAGCAATACTTACTAACCAATAAGATGGCAAAGACTTTAAGGGCAGTACAAAGGATGGAATGACGTGATACCAAAGAAATACTTGAACCAAGATAGGGATGTTTCTGAATAGCTCCACCCAAGCAGTAGAAATATGAATTAACCATCTATTCAGAAAGCTGGTAGCTGGCAGAGTACGGAGAGTGCCCATCACCGCCCCCAGAATAAAAGCAATCATCAAGCTTAGGGCTGCTACCGCCAAAGTCCAGCCCCAGGCCTTCATCAGCCAATCTAAGTAGCTTGGATCACTATTTTGAGCCAAGCCAAACAGTGCGGAGAAGCAGTGATCTACTACTTCTCCATCTAAGGTGTTCTTACAAAAAACACCTAAATCTAAAGACATATTGTTGGCTCGTATTTAGTGATGACTACCGTTTATTTCTTGTTGTAGTCTTCAGCAGGCTTGTCATTGAGATTGGCCCAAGCGTTTTTAGTTGCTGGGGACAACTCAAGGTCCACGACAATACTCTTTGGTGGAATTGGAGCTAAGAACCATTTATTCCAAAGCTTAGGCATATTGCCGTTAGCTACAATCTTAGCAATCGCAGCATTCACAGCGGCCTTAAATTCTGGATCATTTTTGGGGACCATGATGGCAATAGGCTCCGTTGCCAGTACCTCACCCACAATCTTGTAGTCCTTTGGATTTTTGGAGTTGGCAATGTTACCAGCCAGGATTGAACCATCCATTACAAACGCATCTGCACGGCCAGACTCTAGCAATAAGAAACTGTCGGCATGATCCTTACCAAATACTTCGTCAAAATTAACACCATTGGCTTTTTCATGTTTACGTAGTAACTGTACTGAAGTAGTACCGGTAGTGGTAGCAACTTTTTTGCCAGCTAGCTGAGCAATTGAAGTAATGCCAGAGTTAGCTTTTACTGCAATCCGAACTTCTTCAACGTAAAGGGTATTTGCAAAGCCTACATCCTTAGCGCGCGCAGTATTGTTAGTCGTTGTTCCGCACTCAATATCTACTGTCCCGTTTTGCACTAAAGGTACGCGATTCTGAGATGTCACAGGTTGATAGTTAATACGCAAAGTGCTTAGGCCAAGCTTATCTTTTAGGTCAGCCAGAATCATGCGGCAAACTTCAACGTGATAGCCATCAAAGCGGCTATCACCAGTGGTGTATGACATTGGAATAGACGATTCGCGAACACCCATAGTAATTGCACCAGTAGATTTCATCTTATCCATTGTTGCGCTAGCAGCAAAAACAGGTGTAGCGCCCAAAAATAATGTTGTAGCGATCAAGCAGTTAAGACTGAGTTTTTTATTTTTCATGAATATCTCTCTTGTTATAGATATTAATATTGACAGCTAGTATTTCAATGAAGAGTGAAGTCATCGTCGTAGTCATTAATAGATAAACGAGCTACGCCTTAAAAGAATGCGCCTCTAAAGTGAAAAACATCCGAACTTCTTGTTTGGGTCTGTACTAAGATTCAAATAGCACATCGCTTCATTACTGTAATTGTGACAGATAGTGGGCAATTGCTTTTAAATCATCGTCCGTCATACCGTATAGGGATGCCGCCATGATCGTATCTCTACCTGTAGCTTGATTTGAACGAAACTGTCTCATACTGTACAAAAGGTAGTCTTCTCTTTGAGCAGCAATTCTTGGCATCTGATCTCTGCCAACATAGCCAGGCAAATGGCATGTTCCGCATAAGGCCTCTTTTGAAATCACTTGGCCCTTTTCAAATAAAGTAGCATTCCTAGAGCCTGCTTGCGAGATAGCTGGACTATTGGTGTAAAACTTTGCAATCGCAACAATAGCAGCATCGTTTAAGCCATCAAGCTGCCCCTTCATAACCGGGATATCGCGCATACCCTCCCGAATCATCACCATTTGATTTTCTAGAAAAGTCTTAGGCTGACCCGCTAAAGATGGGGTGCCTACAATTTTGGAATTGCCATCGGCACCATGGCAAGCGCCACAAACCTGAATCTTGGTACCAATGTCTTGCGCAAAAGAAAGCGACGCTGCACTAGAACATATGAGTCCTAAGGCAAACGTCGCTATTTTTAAATACTGCACAACAATACTGCGAATTACTTAGCTGCTACTAGTTGCTGCTTGCTATAGGTAACTCGGTAAATTGCACCTAACTGCTCATCCGACACCAACATGGAGCCATCAGGCATCTGCATGAGATAGGCTGGACGACCCCAGAATGAATTGTCTGCAGGATTCATAAAGCCCGTAATGAATGGAGTAATCTTGGCATTTTTACCATCTGCACTAGTCTTGACCATGACAACGTCATATCCAGACTTTTGATTACGGTTCCATGAACCCTTACGAGCAACTAGTGCTGCATTTTTATATTCAGCTGGGAACATATTGCCGGTATAAAACTTCATGCCCATCACTGCAGTATGCGGACCCATTAAAGTAACGGGTTGCTCTACACCTTCACAAGGGTTTGACTTCTTCACAACATCGTCTGGGATATTGCCTGAATGGCAATAAGGGAAGCCATAGTTCAGACCTGTTTTTTGCATGCGGTTAAGAGTGTCGTTTGGTTTATCGTCACCCATCCAGTCGCGACCATGATTGGTAAACCACATTTGCTTGGTAGTGGGGTGCCAATCAAAGCCGACGCTATTGCGAACTCCGGTTGCGAGTACTTCCATACCTGATCCGTCAGGGTTATAGCGACGAATTTGAGCGTACTCAGGGGTAGGCAACTCACAAATGTTGCAAGGCGCTCCAAATGGAACGTAAAGCTTTCCATCGGGTCCGAATGCAATGTACTTCCAGTTGTGGTGCTGCTCGGGTGGCAAATTAAATTTAGCAGTGAGATCTACTGGCGTTACGCTTGGATTTTTTTCAATCCCGTCATAACGCAGGACTTTATTGATGGCCATTACATATAAGGAGCCATTATTAAAGGCAACTCCAGCAGGCTGCACTAATTTGTCTACTAATACACGGCTAGTGCGCTCTTTACCGTTGTCGGTTAATTCATAAACACGGCCAATGGCTCGGGTACCAATGTAGATCTTGCCGTCATCACCGCGAGCCATCGCGCGTGCTCCAGGCATACCAGTTGCCCAAACCTCGATCTTGAAACCTGGGGGTAATTTCAGCTTATCAATCGGAATTTCATTTGCCGCTGTCGTGGTCATCTTTCCTGGCATTGGCGCCAAGGTCGAAGTGGCCATATCTGGACCCATGCCCTGCTTCCATGCTGGCGCTGGAGCCGCCGCTGCGGGAGCTGGGGCAGTCTCAGCTTTAGGAGGAGGTGTGATTGAGCAGCCTTGCAGAATCACCAAGGACATGGTCAAAGTAGAAAGGGTTGCTGCCGAAATAAGTCTCTGGGACATGGTTGTTTCCATTCTTTTTTATGACTAAGTTTTTTATACAGTTAGTGCTATTAATTTAATTCTTTTTTACCGCAATCGCTATGGTCTGATACTAGGGTTTTGCCTTATAAAGCTGCAACAAATTGACTCTGGGGCACATTTTGAGATTACTTAAATTGATAGCTTGCATTGGCACCGATCATCCAATTACGTCCGGGGGCAGCCTCATAAAACTGGCTACTAGCCTGATTAACGATGACAGACCCAACATATGAGCGATCCAATATGTTATTAATCCTAAAAAATTGTGAGGACGACCAACCGCCAGAAAGTTCTTGACGCAAAACACCACGAATATTCATCACAGCATAGCCATTTGCCATACTCGAGCTGTTGATGTCATTAACCGCCATAGAGCCATTGACCCTCGCCTCTACTGCAGCCTCCATCGATTTATTAGGCTTAACCCAGAGGAGCTCAGAAAAAAGGCCTTGATTGGGAACGCCAGGAATTCGATTGCCGCTGAGCACGACATTGGTTGTGGTCGGGATACCAGTAGCTTGATAAGTATATGAATATGCCTCTTTAACAGTTGCATTTAACCAAGTGTATGCAAGATTCATTTCGAAATCATGAGGTAATTTAAATTGCGAACCAAGCTCCATCCCCTGTCGGTTCGTCTTAGGAGCATTAGTAAACGCAGTTCTCCCAAAGCTCGAGGCACCGACTACGATATCGTTTGTGGTGTTGGCATTAAAAAGGGCTACATTAACTTGGGCCGACTTCGATACTTTGGATTTAAAACCAACTTCCAGCTGTTTAGTAGTGGCGGCAGATAAACCAAAATTGGAGCTACTAAAATTAGAGTTGTACGTCACTTGATTTAGCGTAGGAGTATCAAAACTCGATCCATACGAAACATATACATTGGAGAGCTCAGTTAAATAATATTGCAATGACATCATGCTGGTGAGCGCCTGATAAGTATTGGAGCCACTACTTGTATTATTCAGTGCAGGGCTATTACTAATTGAGCTCAGAGTAGTTGTGGAATTTCTTGCGCCCATATTGAGTGATAAGCGCTCAAGCAAGCGCCAATCTAAATGAGCATATTGATCAAAGTTTTTGGCGCTCATGCGGTAATTTTGACCAAGTGCTCCCTGAACGCCCCCATTATTTTGATAGGTCATGCGCTGATCATCATTCTCATTCATGTCAACGCCGCCGACTAAGGTAAGTGGCATCTCTAGCATTTGGTTTTTTTGAACCCATTTACTGTCCATGCCATAAAAGTTTCGCTTTAAATCAATGACCCCATTACTCTGGGCGGCCAGAAATTGAGTGACATGACGCTGGCCGTAATAAGGAGTAAACAACAGCTGATTTTCTTGATCCACACGGGTATCAATCGTAGCGCCCGTCTGAGACTGCAAAACTGACTTACGTGTGTTTTGACTAATGGCACTATTGCCAGCTTGTTTTGGGTTGGCAGCTAATTGGGATGACGTTAGTCCCAGTGGATCTTGAGCAGTTAAATTAACATTATTAGCAATAAATGTGACGGCTGTATCGCCACCCATCTGAAACTTCAGCTTTGAATTCGCATTAAATCGATCTGCTACGCTATGTACCCGATAGCCATTGGTATGAAGGTCTCCAACATCGAGCAGATAATTAGTTTCGCGATAAATGCCGCTTGCCTTAACGCCTACTTTTCTTTGCGAGTAAGACCCCACCTCAAAGTAAGGTACCACCTCGTTATTTGGACCACCATCTTGCGTAAAGATACTGATCACTCCGCCAGATGAATTGCCATAGAGAACAGAGTATGGGCCACGCATAGCCTCAATTCGCTCGGTAGATGGCAAATCAATATGTGAGATTTGGCCCTGCCCGTCTGCGACGGTGCCGGGAATGTTATCAACAAAAATTTTGATACCCCGCGTACCAAAAGTAGAGTTTGCTCCAAAACCGCGGGAGGATATTTGAAGATCCTGTGCATAGTTTTGACGATTTAAAGCAAAAATACCAGGCACTCGGTTCAATGGCTCGGAGAGATTTTCCATAGCCTGACCGCTTTGAATCTGATTGCGGTTAACTACGTTGATTGAGGCTGCTGTATCTAATATTTTCTGCTCATATCCACTAGCCGAGACCACAATCTCATCAAGTGGCGGAGCTTCGTATTCAGGCTGATTTGCAAGCACTGGCTTAATAAAAAGACTGCTTACGAACAGCGCTAATGCCTTTTTACGAAAAGCAGGACTTCTAGAATTCATTTTTCATATAAAGCGGAAGGTTTATAGGCAAGGACACATTGAAAAATTTAGCATGCCCAGCAAGATTCGAACGTGCGACCTAAATCTTATTAGGCTAGACCATTAATCATAGTCACTAGCAAATTGGTGATTTGTATCTCGATGATGAGCTTCATCGTTTCGGACCGCAATCACAACATCACGCAAGGTTGCATTGGCATCTAGCTTCCAATAATCGATAGCAATCTTAGGAGCAGGAACATTAGGCGTGCGTCCCTCAACAATTTCTTTTAAATATTCGGTATAGGAGTAGACAGCCTCTTCCTCAAAATAGCCAACTATGCGATGCGCTGTTCTTGGAAAGAACACATAAATAATGAAAAAGAAATTCCAGAAAATGGCTTGAGTAATTAGGACCAGATAGCGCTCAAACATATTGGGCTTTGCAATCTCGATAAAGGTCATTAAATGCATTCTTTCGTTCTCAGCTTCTGCTAAGAGCGTACGGATCTTTGGCCCATAGCCAACCTTCATGCTACGCAGGCTGGTTAAATGGGTCCACATACCGGCCACCATTCCCGGAACTCCTGCGACCGTTTCCAAAACAACAGCTCTGTGCCCATAGCGTTTCTTAAAAAAAGTATCAGCAAAAAAACGCATGCCCTTAGTAAACGATAGAGCAACTCGATCAGAAAAATCAATGGGGGTGTAGTGGGCGATCTCTTTCATACCGAATACTTTAAGCGTTTTTCAGCTTTCTTGCCCGCAAGTCATTTTTTTACTTACTGTAGCTTGAGTATTTGGCCTGCTCGGCACGATTTGAGCTTGTGACCTAGATCCTAAAAACCCCAGCTATTGCTAACTGGGGTTATTTATTAACTATCAGGCTGGGGTAAATGACTTTGAAGACTTACAGAAATCCACAATCAGCTCTGAAAAGCCAAGGTGGCGAGCGTTCATTTTTCTAAAGCTCTCTAATTCGGCAATCGCTGGTGAAACTTCATTTTTATAGGAAGCATCCTCATATCCAGGGTGAAAAGGGGCTTCTTGGACTAGTTTATTACTCATGATGTATATCCTTATTCAGTAGGTGAAAATTGAATCAAATGATCTGCATTAGCAAAAACTGAATTAGCTCGGAAGTGTATGCATGCGAAGTCTCCTAAAGTGCCATATCAATATGGCTGCCGCTCCCCCTGTCCCTGATACCTGAGAGATTCACACTACAGCGTGGCTGAGTGCTTGCTCCTTCGGTGCACCATAAAGATGGTGTCTCTCCAGACGGCTATTTAGGATAAGCAGTACCTTCCTAATGGATACCTGAGCGTTCATGGGAGTTTGCGCCTTCGGTGGAGGTAAACCTCACTCTCCTGCTTAAGGAAAGTATATCCTTAAAATCAGAATAGGATCAAGCCTTACTTTAAATAACGCTTGAGGAGGTTTAATTGTGAGATCTATTTAGCGCAATAAATCAAATCTTAGAGTACTGATTTAATTGCTTTTGTAGCCACATCCTCTAACCAAGCAAAGTCTATTTGACCATGTGCCTCACAAATAAACCATGGCTCTCTTGAGTCTGGCTCGAGCATTACTCCATACTCAATTAATTTCCAAGCAAAGTTCTTATATAAGGTGTTATTGACCTTTCGCCACTGACGATAATTATTGGGCACTTCGCTCGAAAAATGAATACCTAACATTGCGGGAGGGCCTGCAAAGGCATGCTCAATTCCCGCGGCGGTAAAGACGCGGCCTAGTAGTGCTTGAATCTTTTGCCCCGCCTCATCTACTGTTTTAAGGGCATTGGTATTTGCCAAAATATCTAAGGTTGCATGCGCTGCACTTAAACTAACTAAGTTGGCAGTATAGGTTCCACCATGCACAACACCTCCTGCATGAGAGCCAACTACATCCATTACCTCGAATCTTCCACCAAAAGCAGCAACAGGATAGCCGTTACCCATAGCCTTGGCATACGTTGTCAGATCTGCATAAATCCCATACAAAGATTGGGCGCCACCCTTAGCCACCCGAAATCCCGTTTTGACTTCATCAATAATGAGAATCGTACCGTTTTCGGTACACAGATCACGCAACCTTTGTAACCAGCAATTACAGGCTGCAATACTGCCAGCATTACCAATAATGGGCTCCAATAAAACACAGGCTAAAGAATCTTTCCGAGTCATAAAAAGGTGCTCAAGAGACTCAAAATTATTGAGTTCAATAAAATCTACCAATTCGCGCGTATTGTCTGGGATGCCTGCACCAAATGGAATGATCTTAGGGGGATGAAGATCGCCGGAATTCCAATTTTCGATATCAGATTTCCACATCATTTCATCAACTAAACCATGAAAGCTACCTTCTACAATAGCAATTCGATCCCTACCAGTAAAACCACGTGCCGTTCTGACTGCGCCTATCACGGCTTCGGTACCGGAATTAGCAAACCGTAACTTATCAATTTGCGGGCATAGGGCTTTGATTTGCTTGACCACCTCAGTATCTAGCGATGTAGAAAAACCTGACAGTGTTCCACCTTCCTGAATTTGTCGAATGACTGCTTGATCTACTCGATCATCGCGATAGCCCAAAATAATTGGGCCATATCCCAAACGAAAATCAATATATTTTTTGCCATCACAGTCGGTCAGCTGAGCGCCCTTGGCTGAAGATATAAATACAGTTTGTTCGTCACCCCAATAGCGATAGTTTTCTGCAACCCCTTGAGGCATATGCAGGTGCGCCTCTTGCATGAGTTTGACTTGATTTTTTAATGTCATGATCGATATATCCGTTACGGGATTAGGTTTTGTAAATGAGGGCGCAAATAAGTACCTACCCGATCTTCTAATAATTTGACTACGTGCAACTCAGCAGCAGATGCTCCATATTTTTTTTGAGCCTCCTCGAAAAGGCTTTGAACGAATTGGCCCATCGTCAAGGTAAAGCCCTGAGACTGCGCAATTTGATTGACCAAATCTAAATCTTTACAACATAGCGCTAGAGAAAAACTTGGGTCATAGTGCCCTGCAAATATCGATGGAATGTCATGTTCCGCTACCCAGCTATTACCAGCACTTGATTGAATCGCTTCAGCAACAATTTCAAGCGGAATATCAGCCTTAGCTCCTAACATCAAGGCCTCGCCGATCACTGCGGCGTGAGTGAACCATAGCAGATTGGTTAGCAACTTAATCGTAGCCCCGTTACCAGATTTACCAACATAAAATATTTTTTCACCGAGCACTTCAAAAATAGGCTTGTACTTTTCAAAATTTGATTGCTTACCGGCAACAAAAATAGATAACTTACCAAGTACTGCAAAGTCAACAGCATTAGTCACTGGCGCCTCTAAAAAGCCTACATTCTTTTGCTCTAGAAGAATTGATAATTCTTGTGCAAGCTCTACCGAGCTAGTGGAAGTATCAATAATGGTTGAGTCTGGCTTTATTGCATCAATAAGCCCACCGCTACCAAACATCACCTCCTTGACTTGTGCTGGACCAGGTAATGAACAAATCACCACTTGAGATTGCCGACCAAGTTGCGTAATATTTTCTGCAAGGTTTGCACCCAAGGATACTAAATTTAGTGCCTTGTGAGGCTCACGATCAAACACACTGACCCTGTAACCTGCTTTTAATAAATTGGCAGCCATGGGATTGCCCATATTACCTACACCAATAAAACCAATCAAAGGATCGCTAATCTTGATGGACATCTTTAAGTGCGCTTAAATTCAAGAAAATGTTGGTGCTTTTCTGTCCGTTCCTCATACTCAAAACCATAACTCGAGAGTAATTGCTTAGCATCGCTAAAATTATAAGTACGGTAGTGGATCGTTTGAGCCATTACTCGATGACCTTTATCATCCAGATAATAGTGCTTAGTAAATCCGAGCTCTAGGGGTTCAATCTTTTGTGAGTAAATCATCCCATTAGAAATAGGCTTCTCATAATCATGGTGCGGCCCTTGAATTCCTAGTAGCAATTTTCCACCGGACTGAACAAATCTACTTAAACTTTCAAGCCCAAGATGATTTGCATGCTCATCATAGATATGGCTAACTAGAAACGGTTCTTTATCTCCATCAATCACGAAATACCAAACTCCACCATAAGAAAATGCCAAACGATATTGCTGCTCAAGACTTAACTCCGTAATATTTTGTTGGCTTAACTTAATGTTTGGGTAAGACTCTAAACGTTTTTGGGCGATTTCAAGCATTGATTGGGTTAAGTCTATGCCGCGGATATTTGCAGTTGGCTCACGTTTGGCAATCTCTTCCAAAATTAAACCCGTACCGCACCCAATCTCCAAAACATTCTCAAAAGGATGATGATTTAGTAATCCATCAACAATTGCCTGATAGTCGTAATACCCTGAGGTCATAATCGTGTCGTAATGTGCCGACATCTTGGTGTAATCACCCATCTGCTTTCCATTTCTAATAGGGATCTTGCAATTTAAGAGATTAGCAGCTGCTAACGGGTGTTTTTGTACTATAAACGAAGATAACTAAGCAATAGATGTGATCTGATCCAATGCCAATTGAGCGCAACAGTAAAGCTGGGATAAACATTAACAATAAATTTTGGCCTGCCCAGCACGATTCGAAAGTGCGACTTCAGCCTTAGAGGAATTCGTGGCTGCTGGAATGTCTATATATTTCAGTGACCTACAGCTTAGAAAAGATAATGTAGTCTATTAATCTGGTAACCATGTGACAACTTTTTCGCGTTGGATTGCTAACCAAGCTTTTAATTCTCCATTGTCAATAATTGGAATCATGCGCCAGTTCATCATAAAAATCGTGCCATCTTTTTTATAATTTACGGTCTCACCTTCAAAGACCGTGACATCAACGAGACATTGCCGTAAGCGTTGAATAACCTTTTGGGAGGTACTTGAGCCCTGGAGAATCTTTGGCGATTTCCCGAGAATTTCATCTGCGCTATAACCGGTCAGTTGCGTGAACGCTGGGTTAGCATAGATAATTTTGGGATTATTTGATGCATCGGTAATAAGAACAGAATCGTAGCCCTGCAAAAGTATGGTTTCAAGAATAGATTGGCATAAATCACTATTGAAGGTATTTTTAAGATTGCTTAGCATGCCCTGACAGTAACATAGTCTATTCTTTGATTTAAAAGGATGGGGGTAGAGAATTTATGGCCTGCCCAGCACGATTCGAAAGTGCGACCTACGCCTTAGCTAAATTTGGCGCACAAGGCTTCAACAAATATATCGGCCTGATTAACTGCCCAACTGGCATCCTCTTCTAAAATGGAGTCACCCTTATAGTCAGCCATCAATCGAAGATCCTCAACCTTGTTTAGGGACTTGCCAAGCTCTACGGAAACTTGACCAGATTTAACAAGCTCAAGACTAAATTTTGAAATAAGGCCGCTATGGGTTTTAGTATTAACTGTTGACTCGCTAACACCAGATGCCAAAAGGGCTCCCCTAGCAGCATCAAACATCGCATAATAAGCGCGGTTGCAAGCACCATCAACATCCCCAGCATTTAACAAAATTCGAGCTGAAGTTGCTGCGGTTTGAGCTTTAGTAAAAAGTTCTTTCGCCTTCAAAGAACAATACCTTCATTTTGAATATTCCTTAAAAGACTGGGATTGGAGTAATTTTCTGGGTGATCCCACTCCTCTTGCCAAATAGGGAGAGGTTGAATCCGAATGCCGGAGTCTAATAGAACATCATAGGCCAGATCATCCATCGCAAACTTAGTAGCCATAAAGCGGCCCGGTTTGCCTCGCAATAAAATAGCAATATCAGCATCACTCTCACCTTGGTGCGTATTGCGAGCACGACTACCGAACAAAAAAGCCTTGCTGACATCATATTGATGTGCAATTTTTTCCATAAATGCATGAGCTGCATTTTGAGTAGCTAAGTCGATCAGGGCTGTATTCATATGATGTAATTATGCTAAGAAATAGGTATCTGAGCAACAGATACACAGTAGACAGGGTTACGAATTGAGGTTTTTGGCCTGCCCAGCACGATTCGAACGTGCGACCTACGCCTTAGAAGAATTCGTGGCTGCTAAAAAGCCTATATATTTCAACGACTTAAATCGTAAAAATGGCGCTGTGTAATAAACTGTGCAATGCCAAAGCATCATTTCACCACGTTGCATCAAAGTACTTTTTTAAAATAATGTAAATATGGCTTACGTTGTTATTTATTGAGAAAATTTTCAACCGATGTTCGATGCTCGACAGAACTAAAACAAATTCCTAAGGCCATATTACTTTGAGCAAAAATATCCTCAAGTGAGGACTCTAGACTTTTATTAACAATACGCTTGCTAAGCATAAAGGCAGGCTTGGCTGTGTCTTTGAATGTTTTAGCCCATTGTTCAGCATGCTCGAGTAAATCGCCAGGATCTGAGCAGCGATCTATGACACCGATTGTCATTGCCTCTTTAGATTTGATTCTTCTTCCTGAAAAGATTAAATCCTTAGCCAAGCTCATTCCAACTCGTCGAGGTAAAAAATACATACCACCTCCATCTGGAATCACAGCTCTATCAATGTATGACCAGCAAAACAATGCATTTTCACTGGCAATAATGAAATCACATGCTAACGCTAAATCAGCGCCCAATCCAAATGCTGAGCCATTTACTGCAGCAATCATGGGTTTTGGCATATTGTGAATCAGCATAATCATTCGCTGAATTTCTTGATGCCGCTTCCATCCCTTGATAGCTATTTCGCCAGCAGGAATCTCAAGCCTTTTGGCCATCGCCTCAATATCGCCACCCGCACAAAAACTAGCCCCATTTCCACTCAAAATAACAGCATAAATACCCTCATCATTTGATATTGACTCAAGAGCATTGAGAAGCTCATGTCTTATCTGATCGTTCAAGGCGTTATGCTTACTTGGTCTATTAAGAAAAAGAAATGCCACGCCATCATCAACTCTTAAATCAATACATTCATAATTCATTGAAAGACCCCTTTAAGGATTATTGTTTTTATAAAGTGCTCAAGATTTTCTGCTGATAAAAATTCTTCCACTATCCTTTTCAATATTATGTTTTGCTTCAAGTAAATGCGGAATAATAAATTGATGAATCTCTTGCTGCGAAAGCTTTGAACCACTGAGAGTGCAATTTAGCGCAGTAGTTGGATCATCACTACTTCCAACCCTAAGCGGGACTGATACAGCGCATACATTTGGTTCCCAGTCACCAAGACTCAGGCAGTATGAATTTTTTTCATAAAACGCTTTATCTCGATTAAAGTGGTGTAAGTCTTTACGATACTGGGCAGGATCAGTAATCTTTATTCTATTAAGGATAGCATTCTGATCTTTTTCCGAGGAGGCAAGTAAAAGAGCGCGCCCTATCGAAGTAGTTAAAAGTGGCCTACTACTTCCAATATCTGGCTTTAAAAAATTCCGACGATCAAGTCGCATTGCGTCTATATATATAACTTCAAGACGTCCAAGCATCCCTAAATTAACCGTCCATTTTGTTTTGGTAGCCAACTGCTCCATATGAGGGCGAGCTAAATGTCGAATTTCTAGGCCAGCCAACATGGGATAACCCAACATTAAAACTCCAGGTCCAAGGCGATATTTTTGTAATCTATCTACCTTCAATAAGTAACCCAATTTTTCAAGTGTGTAAGTTAGACGCGAAACTGTTGCCTTAGGGAGCGAAGTTCTTTCACATAACTCTTTGTTGCCCAATAATTGGTCAGCGGGATTAAACGCCCTCAGCACTTCTAGGCCCCTACTTAGATTTATTGCAAACTGACGATCGATCATGCCTTTTAGCCCCTTTCAAGGTCTATAGATCCTTATTCTTTTCCCAGTGGATAGCAATCTATTCTAACAAGTGTTTCGCTAGGCGAAACACACTGATGGTCCTAATTTTCTCTGATTTAATAGAAATTCCTACTAAAAATCGACTAAAAAAATATGAGCACAACTCAAACACCAAGCAGTAATAAAGGTCCTTTATCTGGTGTACGTATCCTGGATATGGCTACTGTAATTGCTGGTCCATTTGCAGCGACGCTTTGCGCTGACTTAGGCGCTGAAGTCACCAAACTCGAACTACCTGCCAGCAATGATCCTTTGAGAACTTTTGCTCCCATGAAGGATCATCATTCTTTATATTGGAAAGTTACAAATAGAGGAAAAAAAGGCATTACCTTAGATGTACGAAAGCCTGAGGGAAAAGAAATTTTTTTAAGAATGCTGCCCTCTTTTGATGTATTGGTGGAAAATTTTAGAACTGGCACCCTTGATCAATGGGGTCTTGATATCAAAACCTTGCATCAAGCTAATCCTCAGCTTATCGTTCTTCGTCTTACTGGGTTTGGTCAGACTGGCCCCTATGCCAGAAGGCCAGGCTTTGCTCGCATCTTTGAGGCAATGAGTGGCTTTACAAACTTAACGGGAATGGCTGATGGTCCCCCTCAGCATATGAATTACCCTTTAGGAGATGTAGTTTCCGGATTATTTGGTGCATTTTCTATAGCAGCAGCTTTAGTTGAAAGTTCTCGATCAAAAGATATGGTCGGCAGAGAAATCGACCTATCTGCAACCGAAGCCATGATGCGTCTACTTGATCCGCTCGCGGTTGAGTTTGATCAACTAAATTATGTTCGTGGGCGCACTGGATCACGGGCAACATATACAGCACCCTCTAATATTTATAAAACATCCGATGGTGTATGGATTAGTGTAGTTGGATCATCTGAACCAATATTTAAGCGATTCTGCTCTGCAATTGGTATGGATGAATTGGCAAACAATCCTAAATTTTCCAACAATCAGTCGCGCCTAAAGAATTTAGATGAAATAGACCAAATTATCTCTAACTGGTGCTCATCGCTAAATTTTGAAATGTTAGCAAAAGCTCTTAACCAGCATGATGTTCCTTTTACCAAGGTTTATGACATTAATGATGTCTTGAATGATCCCCACTTTAAAGAACGCAAAGCAATCATCAGACTGCCTGACGAGGATTTGGGTAGCATTCCGGCGCCTTGTGTCGTTCCGCGTTTTTCTGGCATTCCCGAATATATTCCCCATAGCGGATCAAAAACTGGTGCCCATAATATTTCTTTTTATTCTGAACTTGGGTTAAGTGATGAAGAAATTTTCAATCTAAAAGCTAGCAACGTTATATAAAAGGAGCACTGCATGCACAAAATTACACTTAGTTCTCTTAATGAACTAAAAAACTGGGTTGGTAAACAGCTTCCCCCTTCCGATTGGCAGGAAATTACTCAACAGCGTATTGATTTATTTGCTGAGGCCGGTGGAGATAATCAGTGGATACACGTAGACCCAGTAAGAGCAGCTAAAGATTCTCCTTACGGAGTCACAATAGCTCATGGCTTTTTAATCCTCTCACTCTTAAGCAAATTTTTTACAGATACCGTTCTCATCGATGGCGTTACCTTGTCGATCAATTATGGAACTAATAAAGTCAGATTTACTGATCCAGTTTTAGTAAATGCTAGAGTGCGTGCTCATTTCACCCTAGCATCTCTAGAGGCATTTAAAGGCGGAGTACAAATTATTTGGAATGTATCTATAGAGCAAGAAGGTAAGGAACGACCTTGCATGATCGCAGAATGGATAAGCCGACGTTATGGGGCTTTTGATGGTGAAGCTTCGCAATGAAATTGAGCACTTTGATTAAAGGATCGCTATGATTCGTAACCCAAACGAATTCTTTTCTTTTTTAGATTCACTAAAAAAGTATTGTCAGAATAAACTTATTCCTCGTGAGGCAGAAGTTGAATTACTAGACGATGTCCCCCCAGATATTGTGTCCGATATGGCTGGATTCGGATTATTCGGATTCTCAATCCCAGAAGCATATGGCGGTTATGGTATGACGACTGAAGAGCTAGTTTTGGCCGCTATGGAAATATCACAATGCTCTGTTGCCTTTCGTGCGAGAGTGGGAACCAATACTGGGATTGGATCAGAGGCATTAGTTGCCGATGGATCAGAGGCACAAAAAGAAAAATATTTACCTAGATTAGCTAGAGGAGAAATTACTGGGTGCTTTGCAATTACCGAGCCTGACGCGGGCTCAGACGCAGCCTCTTTAAAAACTTCGGCAAGAAAAGAGGGAAATGATTTCATCCTAAATGGCACCAAATGCTTTATTACTAATGCGCCTATATCTGATCTATTTACAGTCATGGCAAGAACGGATCAAAGCAAGCCTAAAGCTGATGGTGTTTCTGCATTTTTAATAGAAAGAAATACACCGGGTCTCACTGTTGGTAGCCCATATAAAAAAATGGGGCAAGCAGGATCCCCAGTTTCAGAAGTGCATTTCGAAAATTGCCGCATTCCTTCTGGAAACCTTATCGGAATAGAGGGTGCAGGCTTTAAAACTGCAATGAAAGTATTAAATAAGCAACGCATACATTTAGCAGCACTTTGTATTGGTCCAGCTATTCGTATGTTGGATGAAATTGTGAATTACACATCTGTAAGGGGGCAATTTGGTAAGCCTATTGGCGCTTTTCAGTTAGTGCAAGCGATGATTGCAGACTGCCAAACCGAAATTTATGCTGCTAAAGCACTTATTTTAGAAACTGCCCGCAAACGTGATTCCGGAGAAGATGTCAGCATGGAAGCTTCCATCTGCAAATATTTTGCTTCGGAGATGTGTGGAAGGGTTGCTGATCGTTGTGTACAGATGTTAGGCGGATATGGTTATATTTCCGATAATCCGATTGAGAGATTTTATCGGGATGTGCGTCTTTTCCGCCTCTATGAGGGAACGAGTCAAATTCATCAACTGAATATCGCTAGAAATACGTTCAAAAAAGCAGGACATACCTTTAACTAGCTCTTTAATTTTGGAGAAATAATGAAAAACAAACTTCATGTAACTATATTTTCTTTGCTCTGCATAACATCTTCTTTTTCTGCTTTTGGGCAAGATTCAAGCTACCCTAATCGCCCTATTAAGATTATTGTTCCTTACGCTGCAGGCGGAGGAGCGGATAATCTGGCAAGGACAATTGGTCAGAAATTAGGGCCTCTACTTGGACAAACAGTAGTTGTTGAAAATAAACCTGGTGCCTCTACCCAATCTGGCACTCTCGCAGTTGTGAAGGCGCCCGCTGATGGTTATACCTTGTTGATGGGCACAGCCAATCTAGCAACAAACCCAGCATTATTTGAGAAATTACCATATGACACACAAAAGGATTTAGCACCAATCGCTCTTATTACCAAAGTACCTGTCTATATTTTTGTTACAAATAATTCAAATATTAAAACTGTTTCTGACTTGCTAGCTAAAGCAAAGTCCACACCCAACGGTCTATCTTATGCAACTCCAGGAAATGGTAGTAGCGCACACTTAGCGGGTGAACTTTTTAAAAATAACTCTAAAAGTAACCTTCAACACATCCCCTACAAAGGAAGTTCAGAAGCTACAACCGCTCTAATTGGAGATCAAGTTCAACTAAGCTTTGATAATTACGGGCCAATAATGGCGCAGGTTAAAGCGGGCAATGCAGTACCAATTGCTATTGCGATGCCAACAAGATCAAGCATTACTCCTAACGTACCTACCCTAAAAGAATTAGGCTACCCTATGGAAGCATATGCTTGGTGGGGAATTTTGGCGCCTGCTGGAACCCCTAATAACATTGTCGAACGACTGAACACCGCAATACAGACTACTCTCAATGATTCTGAGGTCCGTGAGAATCTTCAAAGACAAGGGGTTCAGATTGTCAATAGCACACCAACTGAGTTTGCTGAACACATCAAAGCAGAAACTATTAAGTGGTCACAAGTTACTAAGCAAGCCAACATTAAAGCCCAATAAGATGAATACATCTTTTAAAGCTTTTCGTCTTCACTCCCTAGATGGAGCAGTCACCAGCAAAATTGAATCCATTCAATTGGATTCTTTAAGTCCGGGTAATGTGATCATCAAGGTGGCATATTCTAGTATTAATTACAAGGATGCGCTGGCTTCAAAAGGTCTTAACAATATAGTGCGTGAATGGCCAAGAATTAGCGGTATTGATTTGACTGGCACAGTGGTTGAATCGCTTGATTCACGATTTAGTCCAGGCGATGAGGTATTAGTAAATGGCTGTGGAATCGGAGTTGATCATGATGGTGGGCATGCCCAATATGCACGCGTCAATGCGGATTGGGTTATGAAAATACCCCAAGGCCTCACGTTACTGGATGCCGCCACGATCGGTGTTGCAGGCTATACGGCAGGATTATCTTTGGACTTAATGGAGCTAAATGGACTTAATCCGCAAAGTGGTCCAATACTAGTAACCGGTGCAACTGGTGGAGTAGCCACTATTGCCATAAATATGTTGGCGCAAAGAGGCTATCAAGTGACCGCCATGACTGGAAAACTAAATGAAGCTGGATACCTTAAAAACCTTGGTGCCTCGGAAGTCATTGGACGAATTTCATCAGAGAGTAAATTTAAACCACTTGAAAAAGCGCAATGGGCTGGGGCAATAGATTCTGTAGGTGGCTCTACTCTATCCTGGCTGACTCGCGTAATACAACCAAGCGGAGTAATTGCTGCCTTTGGAAATGCTGGTGGAGCAGAGCTTGAAACTACTGTAATACCATTTATTCTCAGAGGAATTCGTTTGATTGGTATCAATGCAAACTCACCTATGCTCATAAGAGAAAAAGTTTGGAATAAGATTGCTAATGAATATCGCCCAACTCATCTAAAAGAAATTGCCAGCGTCATTGGCGTTGAAGAGCTACCACATCACCTAGATCTCACGCTGGCAGGAAAATCAAAGGGCAGGATTGTGATTGATATGAATCAATAAGATCTGAAAAACTTAAACATAAAAATTAGGAGATAACATGAAGCGTCGACAGTTTCTCATTACCATCCCCAGTATTGGCCTATATCCTTTTGTGTCATATAGTCAGACAGGTTTTCCGAGCAACTCGATCAAAATAGTCTGCCCTTACGCAGCCGGAGGTGGTCCGGATATACAGCTAAGACAGGCGGCACCTTATCTGGGAGAAACTTTTAAGCAATCCGTCATTATTGAAAATAAAGTTGGGGCTGGTGGTGTGCTGGCGACTCAATTTACCGCACAGTCAGCGCCCGATGGCTACACCCTTATGCTTGGATCAAACATACAGTTAATTCAAAAAATTATTAAGCCAGAAATTTCAATTAACCCCCTAACGGATTTTGCTCCTATCAGCAATATGTACTCCTTCCCAACGGTGATGATGGTTTCAGCAGACTCTCCATATAAACGGGTTGAAGACGTTATTGCTGCTGCTAAAGCCAACCCGGGCTCTATGAATTATGGGTCCGGCGGGATTGGCACTTCAGCGCACATTGCAGGTGCAACATTTGTAACGTTGAATAATTTGAAGATAATTCATATCCCATTAAAAGGATCGGTAGAAATTGCTACGTCTTTAATTCGGGGCGATACACAATTTGCTTTTCCAATAGCAGGAACAGCCGTACCATTGATCAAAGGTGGAAAAGTGCGTGCACTTGCCGTAACAAGTAAAAATCGTTTAACGCAGTTGCCAGATGTGCCAACACTAAATGAAATCATGAAAAATGAACTAACAATTCAGGAATCATGGTTTGGCATTTGGGCCCCGATCAAAACACCTCGAGATAGGATTGATACTTTATTTCAAGGTATTACGAGCGCACTCAATAACAAAGCTCTTAAGACCACGTTTGAGGAGGCAGGCAATATGGTTACACCCAGCCAAAGTACTCAGAGCTTTGGAATGCATATGGTGAACGAAAATAAAAAATGGGCGGAGATTATTCGCCTTACAGGCATAACAGCTGAGTAAGGAATTTACTAATTAATCATCATCTACAAATCTAATTAGTAGGCGTTACTTAAAGTAGCAATTACAAGACCAAACCTCACCTTTTACATCAAAAGCTTCCTTTTTGTAAGTTTTAGGTTAAGTCTAGGTTCGTAGCTAATTAGGTCGAGTAGATCAGCGCAAAGCTTTGTCGGGTAAACCGACAAAAAAGAGTGTGGCCGTATAAAGACAGAAATACCAGCATTAATTCTTGGCCTGCCCAGCACGATTCGAACGTGCGACCTACGCCTTAGAAGAATTCGTGGCTGCTGGAAAGTCTATATATTTCAATGGCTTAAACGCATAAATCGGGACTGTGTAATAAACTGTGCAATACAAAGCGTGACTTCACCTCGTTGCTCCAAAGGACTTTTTAAAAAAATACGCGTTACTTTAAGTAACGCTATGATAAAGATAAGTTTTATTCAAATTTGATTGCCTCTGGCTTAGCTATAGGATTACCTGCCCCAGCCCACGCATCAAATCCACCGGCGATTGACTGAACATGCAAATAACCCATCTCATGTAAAACTTTAGAGGCTAATGCTGCTCTCCCACTATTTTTACAATATAGAACTATTTTTAAACTACGTGTACTCAATTCAGGGTCATTGCTTAACTTAAACTCCAGCAACCCTCTTGAAATATGAACAGCTCCTGGAATGTGGCCATTCATATATTCGTCAGCCTCCCTAACATCGAGCAATACATCAGAATTCTGAATAGCTAATTGAGCGTCTGCCAAGCTCACCTCATTAATAGTAGCTTTAGCCGCAGCGACTAGATCATGCGCTGTCTTCATTGATATCCTTTTAAATATTTTGCGTATATACGTTTATACGCATATATTGTTAACATAAGCTCTCAAGAAAACCTGAGGAAGCTAGAGCAATTGATCTCAATTGCAATTTCTGCCGGTATTGATTCCTAGCAATGTATAAGCTGGGCAGAATTTAAATAACCCTGTTGCTAGTGGCACAACGCCAATCCAACCCCAAACACCCACAGTTCCCGTTGCTGCTAGACCAAGCAATACCAGGCCAACGACTATACGTAAGATACGATCAATACCACCGACATTACATTTCATATTAAGACCTCTTTTGGTTATGTACTGCAATAATTTTGATAAAGCACATTCATCACCTCTAAAGCCACTCGATTGGAGAGAGAGTAGTAAATTTGCTTTCCCTCTCTTTTGGTCGTGACTAACTCTTCATTTCTCAATACAGTGAGTTGCTGAGACAAAGTGGGCTGATGAATATCAAGACACTCCTCCAGCTCACTTACACACATTTCACCTTGACTAATCTGACACAACAACATCATCCGATCTCTATTCGACAGCACTTTCATCAAGTGGCAGGCATCTTCGGCTGATGAGTGCAGCATTTTCAGATTCAAGGTGGCCTCAAGGACTGACATAGTGGACACCCTTAATTCAGTGGCACACCAACCAATGGACGACCTTCCAAAGTCCACAGGTATAAAGATCCGTCATATAACTTGGTGGATTTATTACCCACTAACTCTGACATCACAAACCAACCGCCAGAGGCTAAGTGACCAGTATTGCAATAGGCAATGGTTGGACTCTTGCTGCTTAAGCCGTTGGCTGCAAGCAATGCGTCATAAGTCTTCTTTTGCCAAAAATACAATGCGCCATTGCTTGGCCTAGCCAATAACTCAGGAGCTAATTCTTTGGAGCCTGCAATATGGCCAAAGGTTAAGACATCAGGACGTTTTGCAAGGCCTAAGTATTGAGCAGGCTGACGAGCATCCAATAACTGTGGCTTGCCACTTTTTGATGCTGCAGCTACTTCATTAGAACTAGCGATTAGTTCCTTACGCTCTGCTTTTGCAGCCCAATTTCCTGCGGCCTTTGGAGAATTGGCAATTGTAAATTCACGACCCTCACTTAACCATCCTGCAATACCGCCATCCAATACCGCTACTTGATCCTCGCCATACACCTTGAATGACCAATAAGTTCGCAATGCTTCATCTATATCAGACATATCTTGTCCAATAGGAACGAGGACGATTGGTTTATCGGAATTAATTCCCAGAGATTGAACCAACTTCTCAAAATCTGCTTTTTCAGGAATCAGATGCTTAATCTTCTTGCCATCTACTAAACGCTCCACACGTACTTTCTTAAAGTCTAGGAGCGTTGAATTAGCAATATGGCCACCAACCTCTACGAGGAATTTCTTACCAGTTTTTTTATCTGTATCAAACTCCGGGCTTCTGAGGTAACTCGATAAATCTGTTCTCACTTCAATGACTTGAACCTCAGACATATTATTTGCCAACCAGTCGGCGCTAACAACCGGACCAGGTAAGGTAATTGCCTGGGCTAAGCTTACTAAGCTTATTAGAACGAAGGCTAAAAGCCATTGAATCTTTTTCATTTCCACTCCTCTAGGAATTGACAACCAACAAATGGTCTGAGATACGTTCCATCAGATCAATTTTGCATTCGGTTAATACATGATGTTCTTTTGAATTTAGGACAAGCTCTCGATTACCTTGCTGTGCTAATAGCCGTGCAATCTTTTGATCGCGCTCTAAAATCAATCCTTCAATCTCTTTAGCAAATAATTGGATCAAAGCGCCGATCCACTTAGTCACTAGAGCCATGCGCCCTTTTGTCACCATTTCAAATCCCTGAATTGACCTCATCGCTATTGTTGAATCTGCTATCACTTCACCTGTCACCCACTGGTTCGTAGTAAACAGACGAGTTGGCAATCCCTTTTGGTTTAATGCAATCCCAATCAGATGATGGAAGCCTTTTGCATTACGCTTAATCACATGAAAATGACCGTGCTCTCCATTGGGCATTTCATCAGCAGAATGTGCATGGTAATAAAACTCATAACCACTTACTTCATCTACCAAGTCATTAGCGGGGTAATGTTGCCATTCAACAAATTCCTTGGCACCGCATAAAGCAGCCTCACTTAAAGTACGCCCAGACTCCGCGTACTTCATTTGAATACTTGCCAGCTCTTGAGCGGCCAACCAAAGATTAGATTGAATCAGCATTTTTACAATTACTCTGCAGCTTTACGTTTTTTAGGGCCGCAAGGATTTGCAGGACCACATGGGTTAGCTGCTTTTTTCTTTGCAGGACCGCATGGGTTAGCCGCCTCTTTTTTTGGTCCGCAAGGATTCTTTTGCTCTGCACCTGCTGGTGTTGTCGGTGCATCAGCAGACTGCGCTAGCGGAGCTGCAGCTAAACCGGCTAAGGCCATTACTAATGCTGCTACGGTAGATTTCTTAGACATTACTTTCCTTTTAAATAATTAAACTTGTGAACTGACGGGGCCTTTGGATTTGCTTTCCATCCAAGAGCCCAATGCAAATACACCAACTGCTGCAATGACCATACCAACATCGATTGATAAACCTGAAATATTGAAGGCATCTGGTAATGCATCTGCTTTTGCGTATTCGCCTAAAGTAGTTAAGAACTCAATATTGGGATAAATGCCTGCAAACAATACTGTCCCGAGCATTAATCCAAACAAGAATATGGCTGCATCAATACGACCAGACATCAAACCAACTACAGAGGTTCCCGGGCAATAGCCGCCAATCGCAAAGCCAGCCCCCACTAAAGCCCCGCCTAGAGCTGCTGCACCTAAAAATGCTGGTGGCACGAATAAGCTACCCGCATCTACCAGTCCAAAATTTTCTAGAATTAATAGGCCAACTGCAGTAAATACAATGGCGGTGAACATCACCTTAAATACCGACCAGTCTGTTAAACGGAACTGGCCCGTTAATTTATTGGGGTTACCAAATCCAGCACGCTCTAATACAAACCCAAAGCCTGCACCCAAAAGAAGTCCCGAAAGAATTTCAGTCATCTTATTTCTCCTCTTTCAAGAATCGACTGGCTAATAAACCTACTGCAAAGAATGTCCCCAGAAAGGTAAATCCAGCCAAACTCAATACCGCTGCGCCAGATAAACCAAGACCACTAGTGCAGCCTGCAGCTACCCTTGCTCCAAAGCCTGCCAAGATGCCGCCAAATAAAGCCGTCATAGGACGCTTAGAGCCACCTAAGAACTTTTTGCCATCAAGCTGAATATGAATCCTCTTTGCTAAAAATGCGGATAACAAAGCGCCTATGGCGACACCAAACACTTGCCAAGTAATCCAAGCATTTAAGGGCTTTCCCTCTTCAACCATACCGCCTAAGTAGTCATTTGCATTAGTTGCCACTGGAGCGACATACATTCCAATCCAGGCTACTACGCGTGTTGTAAAGCCTGTAGCGCCAAGACCATGACCCGTAACTACGAAGGTGGCTAACAAAACCATCCCCAGTAGAATTCCTGCTAACAGCGGATTCATATATGGCGCTGGCTTATCTAGCTTGACGTTTTCAACCATCTTGGTGTCCCTCATTTAATAAATTAATAATATATAATTTAATATATTATTATCGAGCTAATACAAAGTCAATGCATGATTGAAGTAAAACCGATAAACGCTAAAAGTTTTTGATCTAGATCATGAAAATGAGAATCTAAAATCTCATTTATCAAACATTTACTAGAAAGGCGCCATTACAAGAGGTCCTATGCGGCCTCCAAAGCTAAAGCATCTGAAGTCGACGGCAATGCCAGTTTAGAACATAGATGATAAGGATTAATGAGCCTTATCTGCTATATCAAGGCTGCTTCGGCAGCCTTTCTTTTTAAGAGGAAGTTAAAGACCGCGCTCTGAAAAATTTCTGAGCGCATCCATATCGGGGATTTGGACTGTCAGCCTACTCACATTTGATATGAGCCCTTGCACTGACATAGATGCTAAGGCCCTACTGATGGTTTCAAACTTGACATCCATCATCAGCCCCATATCTTCGCGTTTGAACAATGGTGCAACAGCAAAATTACCGGATGGTTTTGCTAGCTTTAGAAAAAAACGAGCAAGCCTAACTTCGATCCTCCCGGTATTAATCTCGGCAAACCATGACTCTGCTTGAGATAAAGCTTCCCCCCATTTTTTAACTATTTGGCGATGAAGGCGTGGAGACTCCTCACCTAGAGTAGAAATAATGTTTTTAGGAATTCTACAAAGACGAATATTTGTAAGAGCAGTTGCAGAGTGAGAGTAATGATCACCCAGTAATGCCTCCATCCCAAATAAATCACCGGGAGTCACCACGCGGACAATTCTAGTAGAACCGTCTGGATTGAGATGGAGTAGCTTCATATAACCCTCCCGAAGGGTAAATAGATGCAACGCTGAATCACTTTGGGAATAAATGATTGCATTTGATTCATACTTTAAATCATCGATTGGGGCATGTATTTTTGAAAAATCTTCCTCATTTAGCTCTGCAAATAAAGCAGAGCTCCGGATAGAGCATGTGCCACAGTCGCTCTGACCTTGCCACGCAATCTTGATGTCTAGAGGCTTCATCATGACTATATCTTCAAATAACTTTAAACGATTTTATGCATATATTTGTATATACGCATATATAGATATGCATATATTCGTATATACAAGTCTAATAAGAAACGGAGCAAGTAGACCTAGTAATAAGTGAGTGCACTAGCTTTACCCTTAAATATCCGATATGAAAAAAGCGTATACCCCAGAATTGTTGGGAGCACGATGATTGCGCCCCAAAAAATTACCCATAGGGATTCAGTAGCTGCGGCCGCTTGCCAGAGAGTCATTTTTCCAATAATGACATATGGGAAAATACTATAGGCAATACCAAAAAATGCCAGCCAAAAGATCGCAACAACACAAGCAAATGGTAACCACTCCCGCTTGTTAGTACCCTGCTCTAAGGATTGGATAGAGCGATTGGTAAGCAGAAATAAAATGACGGTTGCGAGCGGTACCGGGGAGAGCCAAAGAATTTGCGGCCAAGCAAACCATTTATGCATGATTTCAGAGCTAAAGTATGGAGTTGCCGCAGAGACTAATGCAATTCCAAATCCGGTAAGCCATAAGCTGGTCTTAGCCCATCGAAATGATTGCTGCTGAAGTTGCCCTTCTGTTTTTAAGATCAGCCATGTTGATCCAAGAAGTACATAACCTGCTGGCAAACAAATTCCAACAAGTAGCGAAAAGCCCCAACCCAAAATTCCTGAATCAAAACCCACAATCAAACGACCGATCATGATGCCCTGCGAGACTGAAGCAATCAAACTGCCGATGTAAAACAATAAGTTCCAAAGTGGCTTTTGCTCAATATTGACCTTGACTCTAAAGTCAAATGACACACCTCGCAAAATTAATCCCATCAACATGGCTGCTACAGGTAAGTAGAGCTCAGTCAGTATCGGCCCATGAGCCAGTGGAAACGCAACGAGTAATAGGCCAACACCTAAAACAATCCACGTTTCATTGGCATCCCAAAAAGGGCCAATCGATGCAATCATCATGTCCTTATCATGATCTGATGCACGATTGAGCAGCATTCCAATTCCTAAGTCATAACCATCCAGCACCACATAGGACAGCATGGCAAACCCCATAGCGACAAAGAAAAATAGCGGGAGCCAGACAGATGCTTGGGTATAGTCAATTGAGGTCATAACTTAAGTCCTAAAAAGGCTCCACGAAGTTTCAGGCTTTTTCTCTAATTGAAAATTGGGATTTTCTTTATCGTCAGCCTGACGAGCCAAGTAGAAAACTACCCAAATGTAAGCAGCTAACAAACCCACATAAAGAGCCAAATAAGCAAATAGAGTAGAAAAGACCATGCCCGTTGGCAAAGTCGTTGCGGCCTGTGCAGTGGTTAGCACTCCAGTCACCAAATAAGGTTGTCGTCCAATTTCAGTTACATACCAACCGGCTAAGACGGCAACCCAGCCAGAGAAGGTCATTAGCACTAAACCTTTGGCTAACAACTTTGGTAAAGGTCGATTTTGACGCATCTGCCAACGTCCCAACCATGAAAATAAGAGCATTAAGACACCAATGCCAACCATCACTCTAAAAGCAAAAAATACAGGGGCAACAGGCGGAATCTTATCTCCAAAGTCATTCAATCCCTTGACCTCACCATCCCAACTATGGGTTAAATAAAAAGACGCCAACTTAGGAATGCTAATCTCATAATCGTTGGTACGAGTTTGTTTATTGGGTACCCCAAAGATCACTGCAGGCACACCAGCACCACCATTCCAAATTCCCTCCATGGCGGCTAGCTTTGCAGGCTGATGATGAAGGGTATTTAGGCCATGTAGATCACCAAGGACAATTTGAATAGGCGTTAAAACCATGGCGGCAGTAAGCGCCATTTTCATCACCATCAAATTTGCTTCAGAACGACTATTGCGTAAGTAGCGGTAAGCAGAAATACCGGCTAAGAAAAACGATACAGTCAAAAATGAAGCTAACATCATATGGCTAAGGCGATAAGGCATCGATGGATTAAAGACGATAGCCAGCCAATCAACGGCATGCGCTCTGCCATCAATCATGGTGAAACCCTGTGGGGTTTGCATCCATGAATTTAAAGCAATAATCCAAAAGGCTGACAGGCTAGTGCCAAAAGCCACTAAAAAGGTAGCTAATGTATGCACTCGTTGCGAAACACGCTTTGCACCAAACAACATGACGCCTAAGAAAGTTGCTTCAAGGAAAAAGGCTGTTAGGACTTCGTAGGCCAATAATGGACCGGCAATGTTGCCAACTGTCTCCATGTACCCAGGCCAGTTTGTTCCAAACTGAAAACTCATCGTGATACCACTCACGACACCCAAAGCAAATGTTAGAGCAAAGATTTTGATCCAGAACTGATACGCCTCTTTCCAGCAATCTAGTCCAGTCCTATTGTGCTGAATCTTGAAGTAAAAGAGGAACCAGCCTAAGGCAATCGAAATGGTTGGAAATAGAATGTGGAAAGAAATATTCGCTCCAAATTGGATTCTGCTCAAAATAAGTGTGTCCAACATCTCATTACCCCTTGTTTTTATTTAGATTCACACAAATTACTTTTTGGGTGCTTTAGCGTATCGCAGATAAGGCAACTTGATGTCAATATCACCAAACTGAGCTTTTGCCTGCTCATCATTAAGGGACAGACCCACGATCACATCTTGACCAGGAATCCAGTTTGCTGGGGTTGCCAATGGCACGCCATCGGTTATTTGGATTGCATCTAAAGCCCTGAGAATTTCCGCAAAGTTACGACCGACTGACATTGGATAAGACATAGTCAGGCGTAGTTTCTTATCTGGGCCAATAATAAATACGGTACGAACAGTAGCACTATGGGCAGGTGTCCGACCATCTGGCAAATAAGCATCCGCAGGCAACATGTCATACAGTTTGGCAACCTGTAATGAAGTATCGTCAATGATTGGAAAATCTGCTGGCGCTCCTGCAAAAGCGCTTATGTCCTGCTTCCACTTTTGATGCTCTTCTACACTATCAACTGAAACACCCATCACCTTAGTATTGCGCTTAGTAAACTCGGGCGCCAACTGAGCAACCGCACCAAACTCAGTCGTGCATACAGGAGTGAAGTCTTTTGGATGTGAAAACAAAATAGCATAGCTATCTCCAATCCAATCATGCAAGGTTAACTCACCAGCGGTTGAGTCAGTTGTGAAGTTTGGTGCAATATCGTTAATTCGTAGTGACATGTTATTTCCTATTTAAATTCTTTAATCGTACTACGCTCTATTCAAGCCAAAAAGAGTAAGTAATGAAATTAAGATCAATCATTTGATTTAGATCAAATTGAGCATGATCTTTTATTTGATTATTGAACTTTAACTATACCATCATTTTATATTTTTATATAATATATTTAAATATGACGTATATTGAGTCAGGTTATCAATAAAACGCATTGAAAATTCACTCCAACCTACGAACAAACTGTGTAATCACTGTGCAATGGACTTTAACGGCCCCATAGCTACTGTATCCGCTTGAAATGCTTGAGGTTTTTGGCCTGCCCAGCACGATTCGAACGTGCGACCTACGCCTTAGAAGGGCGTTGCTCTATCCAGCTGAGCTATTAAAAGCCCTGCTAAATCAATGACTAAGTAATCAATCAAGCAACTAGACAGTGTTCTTGGACAACTCCTTGGACAAGAAGGTCTAGACAAATGGCTTCTATTACACAACGCAGCGGCTCTTACAGAGTGCGAATCTTTCGAAAAAACGACAAAACTATCAGCAAATCTTTTAGTAGTGAACCAGAAGCAATACAGTGGCTTAAAAAGACGCAGGCACAGCTTGAACTGGGTCTATATCAGGAAGAAGTTAAAAATCAGGTCACTGTAAAGGTAGCGTTTAGTGAAGCAGTAGAAAAATACATCCCTGCTCATTCGGTACATAAGGGCAATCACAAGACAGAAGCTGGAATCCTAAGAGTACTTGCCTGTCGCTGGGAAGGTCAAAACCTGAGTGCCATCAGTAAACAAGATATTGTCTTACTCAAAGACGACCTCTTAGCTAAAGGTCGAGCAGCCTCCACAGTCAATCATTATTTAAACGCCCTCTCCCAGCTTTATCAGATTGCCATTAACGAATGGGGGCTAAAACTTACCAATCCAATCACGGGTATTAAGCGGATGTCTGAGCCACAAGGGCGCATGAAACGGCTCTCAGTAGAAGCGGAAGCTACCCTACTTGCCTGCTGTCATGAACTCCACTTAGATTATCTTGCTGACATCATTGCGGTGGCTATAGAGACAGGAATGCGATGCGGAGAAATTCTGTCAATGCGATGGGAGGATGTTGACTTTATAAATCGTAGAGTGTTACTCAGAGACACCAAGAATGGAGATTCAAGGCAAGTTCCCCTATCGTCTCGGGTAAAAACAATCCTCGAGCAACTATCAACCAGAAATACTGATGAATTAGTCTTTCCTTATTGTCGCTGGGCAATCAGAAGGCACTACACAAGAGTTGTCAAGCAATCAGAAAAAGCCCACAAGGGAGTGCAGAATCCATTTACGGATTTACGCTTTCATGACCTAAGACACGAAGCTCTGAGTAGGCTATCTGACAAAGGCTTAAATGTGATGGAAATCGCTCATATTAGCGGACACCGAACACTTGCCATGCTCAGACGCTATACACATCCTTGTCATGAAACTCTATTGGGCAAATTAGATAAGTAAATTAAATCATTGAAAATTAAAAGCACTCCATATCTTTTTTTGGAGGCTCCCATGAGTGAAGTAACTTGGAGATAGCTTTGTTGTAATAATCATTTAAATAATGCCTTCTACTGACCAAGTCACTACCGGTTTGGTTCATTAGCGTTTCTCGCAAAGGATGATGACTAGCAATCAAAAACTCATTTCGTCTAGACAAACGCTCAAGCAGTGGAAGTGTCGGTATTTTTTGATGCTTTCCACCCTCGCCAGCGTTACATTGAGGGCAAGCAAGAACTAGATTCCAAATTCCGTTAATTAATTTAAAGGTTGAGTCCTTTTGCAAGACAAATGGGAAGAAATGGTCAACTTCTGTATCGCTACCGTCATCCGCATGAATATCTGTAAAACAATAAAAACACTTCCCTTTTTGATAACCGTTTAATGCTCCACGGCAACTTGTAATTGTCTTTCTACGCCGTGCCGAGTCAAGAGTGAATAATGTCTGTTCATCATTATCATGTTGGATTTCAATGAGATTGGAAGATATACCTAATCCCCAAGCTGTCTCGACAAGATTCCAACGAGACTCAACCTCTGCACTTAAATTTCCAAACTGAATTCTTTCAATTAATCTAGAAAATTCTTCAGTAATACGAATGCCGTTATTGACAACTCTTTCATCGATATAAAATTTTTTGGCTACCTCACCAGCTCCAACGATATGAAACGCATCGATTACATTATTAAAACCAAGTTTGACCGTTTCTTCAATCAATCTATTTTGGTTTGGTTCATCAATTCCATATCTTTTACATGCTTCTAAAAATTTACTAGAAGAAGCTGTAATTTGTTTTGGCGAATGTCGAAGATGCTCTGCAAGATAGGTGGAAAATGGAATAGCAAGGTCGCTTAATTTCAATAGCTGACCAGCCTCAGGCTTAAGACTCAACAAACTCTTTGCTAATGCAAATTTATAACTCGCAACATTACGACCAAATAAAATAATTGCACGCCAATAATCCTCAATGACTGGCTCTTTGGCAATGAATTGATTAGACATAATTATTCTGGAGCCTTGTAAAAACCTTTGCCTGGAATTAGGTGCCTGATACCACCTCTTGGATTTTCTACGTCGCCCCTACGCCTAGGAATGAGATGAATGTGGCAATGGAAAATTGTCTGTCCAGCCATTTCGCCGGCGTTCATCCCTATATTGAATCCATCAATTAAGTCATCCTCTGCAAGCATAGAATTCTTGAGCTGCCTCATTAAATCATTGCAAGCAAGCACTTCTTCATCGGAAAGGTCGAAGTATGTAACAACATGACGCTTTGGAATGATTAAGCTATGAAGAGGTGTAACTGGAAAGCCATCGCGAATTGCATAACAAAATTCATTTTGAGCGATTATTCGTTCATCAGGTATTTCACAAAATAAGCATGTCATCTGGAAGCCAAAGGTTATTTTTGTCTTAGCTTACCGCATGTTTACTATTGACTTTACCTCTTCAAATCTGCTAAAGGTAGTTCTAGACAACCCACTAGGACACACAGATGACAGTATTACAGGACGAAGTGAATGTTTTCCCCTCAAAGGAACACTTAAACCCTATTTTGGAGCGATTTAAGCAATCCTCCTTCCAACCAGACATTCAGTCCTATGTCACTCTGGATGCAAAGATATACGAGGATAGAACCTATTGGCTAGAACTTCATGCAAAGTATTTTGGTACTGAGATGGAGATATTTCTTCATAAGCATCATGGGGAACTAGATGAAGCCATGAAGTATCTAAAGAGCTTAAATCAGCTCACTGGAGATATGATGCATTTCATCAAAAGACACGACCTAAGAAGCCCTGTAGAGATTGAATAATGGAATACAAGTAACCGAGTAATAGTCAAAAACGGTTAATTCAACTTCTTGGTAAAAATGCTGCACAGAATTGCCTCAATAGGCTGTAATTTACAAGATATGTATGACTAGGTAGCACCCTCTGATGGTCTCTATTTATCGATATTTATCTAAGATTTATTTACTCTGATGACCTTGAAATACAAGTATTTATTGATAAGCTGTATGTAGTATTTATTGTCTTTATTTGCTCTGAATCTGCTCACGATAGCCCTTAATGAATAAACCTAAGTCTTTATCTTCTAATGTCTCTAAGAAGCCCTCTGCAGGGACTCTTCAGGGGTATAGGGAAGCTGTAAGCGATGAGGTAGTTTTTCTCTCAATTAGGAGGTATTCAGAGCATCCAGAGGTATATGCTGCAGCAGATTTACTAGTCAAGGAATTTAGTAAGACCAGACAAAGGCTCAAGAACAAAGATAAGTTACCAAAAGATGCAAAGAAGCTCATAGCCTCTATTTGGATGCACGAAGGCTTATTTCGTTTCACTACCAAAGCTGAGCATTTCAGTAAAGGTAAGCGTAAACAGGTTTGGATGACCAACAGAACTCTTGACTTATTCAACTGCATGAGAGGGTTGAAATGGGTTAAAGAGGTTAAGGGTGCAATACCTCCATATTTAGCTAAGAATGAGATTGGTTTCTCAGCCATTTACACATCGACAGATACATTCAAAACACTGCTGAGAAGCCTTACAAAGGAAGATATAACTATTAACCCTGACTTACCTTGTGTACTGCGTAAGAACGCTGATAAACAGGTCATAGAAGAGCCTGAGAGCTTTTATAGCTCCAAGCCCTACAAAGAGCATCAAAGCCTTATACAAGCTCATTTAGAGCGTTTGAGAAGACATAAAACTTGCTGGGCTGACGACTCTGAAATTGACCCAATTGAGCTGCTTTTAACCCGTCAATTTACTGAAGATTTTGCTCATGGCGGTAGGTGGTATTGCAACTTTCAGAATAAGCCAAAGGCGGTCAGAAATAGCATCACCATTGGTGGAAAACCAGTTGGTAGTTTAGATATTACCCAGTGTCATCCAATGCTCATTCTGCGAATATTCAAGGGTAAAGAGTCTGAGGATGGTTTATTCAGTCGCCATAACGAGGATGTGTATCAAGTTGCTGGATTTGAGCATTTAGATAGAGGCATCCGCAAGAAGGCTGTCAATACGCTCTTTAATGCAAATAATGAAGCTGAAGCAATTAAATCCCTTGGAAATACTCATTGGTGGATTGATGGTATTACTAGTGAAGTTGAGATTGAGACTTATAGGGGTAAAAAGAAGCGTTGGGGAAGCCCCATATTTAAAGATGCTAAAGAGGTCAAAAAGTTTATTGGTAACTTTAAGCTAGTGCATCCTGATTTTGTTGATGCGCTTGGAACTGGTATTGGTTTGCAATTACAAGGTTTTGATGGGGCAGTAACGCATCAAGTATTGAAGTTTTCGGAATCGATTGATTTACCACTTATTCCAATCCACGAGGAGTATTTGGTTGCTGAGGATAAAAAAGCTGTTGTTGAAGAGGTATTGAGGTCATCAATACAAGTTGTACTTCAAAAGGCAGGTCAGTACGGTACTTTAAGTGCCAAATGGACAAACTCTTTAGGCGACGAAACAAAAGTAAAAATTGATTTGACTGGAAAAAAACTCTAAATCTTTAGTGTCTTTTGGCTTAGATTGTTGTTGATGATTATCAAAGTACGAAGAATATTCTTGTTACTCTCATACAAGGGGGCATCAACCTTGTTAAGTTCATTAAAATAATCTTCAGCCAACATATAGAAATTGAAGTCACCATCTTTAATAAGTTGATAAAAGTTTTTGCATACTTGGTCTAGGTCGCCTCTTGGGGTTGCTTTGAACTTTTGCTTCATTTCTTCATATTGGTTACTAATTTCTGTATCTAAAACTTTATTAAAGGTAATCGCTGATTTTTCTCCCTGCCTTTTTGTAATGAGGGCAGTATTGATTTCCTTAATACTACCCATTATTGGCGGGAGCTTCTCCAAGAACTCATTGCCATAATTTAAGTAAAAACCTCGCATATTAGAACTCTGACAAGCAGGTACGATTGAACTAACTATCGAAATAACAGACCCCATCCTACCTATCGAGTACCCCATTTTTTCAAAAGATTCTTTATTGCCTTGAGCAAAAGCCCCTGTGCAGAGAACACAAGTAACAAAAATTAGAATCTTCTTCATATTCAGCCCCGAGTACAAGTAAGCAAATTGTTCTCTACACTTGATTTTCCTTAACATCCTTGCGTCACCTATTTAGTAACTAGCTAACCCAATCAAAATCACTTCTTTTTGAAAACCCATTTTTGATTATCTATTTCTAAGGCTTGTTTTTGAGCGTTTGCTGCCTCAATTTCAGCCTTACACGGAATGCATTCGCTCTCAAATACCCACCTTCCATCAACTTGCTCAATTAGACGAGGAATACCAACTTTTGACCTAATCTGAGGACACTGACCCCACTTTTTATCAATCATTCTCTCTATAAAGAATCTTGCTGGAAGAAATCTGTCAAATATCGTAAGTTTATCTCCACTCTCCAGTTGACCAACAACCCAGTAATGCAATCCAAATATTGGTAATTGATTAAAACTGTTGGGGCAATATTTTTGGATTTCCTTGAGTTCAGGTGTAACTGCATAGTCTGGATTGCCTGCAGTGACATAACCTCTTCCGAACATGGCTTTATTAGCTATTAGCTCACATTGTTTTGTTCGGTCATTAAATTTAGCTTTTTCCATGACATCTCTAAAGTCTTTTGGTGTTTCTGGCGACTTTATTTGAGTAGCTTCCCAGCATAATTCAGCATAGTTGTAGCCAGTTAAATAAAGCACATTGAAGTATGCAAGGGTAAGAAAAATACATGGCACGGCAGCAAACAAGATGTACTTTAGCTTACCGTGTATTTCGTTCATTTTTAAACGAAGGAAATGCATCATACCTTTGCTCTCCATAAAAACACCAAGCCAACAATCAAAACTAAGCCAATTAAAATTAACATAGACCAATTAAGTGAAAAGTTCTCTATCTTGCTTCTCTCCACCTTAACAACATCGAAGCCATTAACTAACCGTAATTGCATGTTTTTCTTTTCTACCTCTTGGCATAGATTTTTATCGGCTTTAGGTTTTGGAATGCGAACGCCGCTAACTTCTTGGGTTATACGATTTATGGTGTACAGGTAATAAGTGCAAGTTGGAGCATAGTCGGCATAAATAATTTGGGAATCATCCCACTTTAATACTGGATAAGTTTCTACGCTTACATTTAAAAAAGGTGTGCCTGAGCCAATTGGAAATATCGAAGCATACCCTTCTCGACAAGTCGCCTCTCTTTTTAGACATACGATTTCAGATGTTCTAAGGGGATTTCCCATCTCATCTGGAGCAGTCATTGTCCATGTCCCTTTTGCGGTCACATATCCTAACTTATTCCAGAAAACATCCTCAGCATTTAAAGTAAAACTGGGGAGAGATACAGGAACAGCATCCCTTATCTTGTAATGCTGAAATAGAAAGAAAACAAAAAGAGAAATTAAAGCTATGGTTGTCAAGCCAATTGAGTAAAGACTTCTTTTGAGCATTTGCTAGTCTTTCAACTTATTAGAAGTAATATAACCATTCTAGCCCTAAGAGATGTCTGCAATAAGCCTAAAATTATGATTAAACTGATAACAATCTTATATTGCATCATCTTAATGGGCGCTGCTGTTGCGGCTGAGCCAGTCAAAATGAGTAAATCAGGCATTTGCCATGCCCCTAATTCGACCTATTACAACCAAACTAAGCACTTCACAACTTATAAGACTTTAGATGAGTGCTTGAAGGCTGGTGGAAAGCTGCCCAAGAAATGAAGAAATTATTATCCTTTTACTTTATTTCTTAACAAATTAGATGCTAACTCTCATCACGGGAATTTTAGGAGCGCTACTTGCTTTATTTTTTGCGACACTTGCTTATATTCAGGAAATTGAATCAATCGAAAAACCTGATGTTAGGGAAAGGATTGAATCAATAATTAAGCAGCTCCTCTTAGCGGTAACCGTTTATTTGTCAGAAATGATTATGTTTTTATTATTAATTGAAAATTCTGAGATGAGAAGTAATTCCCACAATACATATGAGCTTATTAAAGGCTTTTTAATTGCACTTTTTTATATGTATGTGATGTATTTAATTGGACGACTCTACGCAGTCATGTCGGGCTTTATTGAAAGGTTTGATTAGTTGAGAATCATTATCGGTCTGATTATCATTTTTTTGCTCCCTTGGCTTATAGCGAATTTTCAAGAGCCTGAAAATAATGATAGGTGGGGACAGGTCTACCTCAAATGGGTTGTCATTTTTGCAGGGCTTATCGCTATTTCACTGTTTTTTTAATTTATGCTTGTCAGATATTTACAGGACGGTACTTAAAATATTTACTGCTTCAGTTTATTAAGCTCTGGTGAATTTTTATCAAACCATACTGAATATTTTTTACCATCGTAGAGTCTTTTATAAATCATAACGGACTGGGATTCACAATTTGGTACTTTCATTTCAACAAAGCCAAATGGCTTACAAAACCAATGGTAGGAATTATTTTTAGTAATTGATATGAGTTTTTGTCCATCACCTTCCTTATCAAAATACCAATAAAAGTAGCCTCCATCTATGCTATTAGCGCTTGAGTATTCCTTGCTGGCTGCGGACATGACCTCGGCTAACTCCATGTTGTTTAAAGTGACCGCACTTTGTATTCGGTAAATATCCTCTTTAGCATTTATATTAATTTCTAAAAGTTGTCCGCTGATAGTGGTTGAACATATATAGCCACTTTTTTTATTGCAGACAAAGTCGGGATATTTCTTTAAAGCCTCACTTGCAGACATTCCTATTTTTAATCCGAGAATTTCTTCGTTATCTATGCTTTTTTTTCCATACAAGATAACAATAATTAAAAAGCAGATAGAGATAGCAAGGGCAATGAATATACCTTTTTTGTTGTATAAATTATTCACCATTGTCTCTTTCTGAAGGGCGCTCTAATTTTTCAATTCTTTCTGCTATCAAGGTTGCACTAATGCTCTGAATAATCGCAAAAATCATTAAGGCTAGGGGCAATAGATACCATTTCGAGTCTGAGAAGTATGAAACTGCGAGAGATACAGCTAATAAAAACCATGCGGCATTAGCCTTGTTATCTGAAGCCTTCTTAAATTCTTCTGAGCCTTTGCCCCGAAGAAATGCCTTCATAGCTAACTTGTCATGTAATCCCATATGTATTCAATCATCAATATTTGTTATTACGGGGAAATATTTAACTAATTATTTAATTACAGCGCACTACATAGCCATTATTGTTGATGACGCAATTCTTCGCTTGACCATTAACTTCACTACGAATGGTTTGATAGCTTTGAAACTGATATGGATTGATAGGGGCTACTGAACGGTCTAGGCTTGTTTGGGGTTTCTTAGGTTCAGGTTGAACCTTAAAGTCTTTCCACTCCTTATCTTGGGATTGAGCTAACAAGTAGCTATTAAACATTATTGACAGAACTAGAAAAATCAATCTAAACATTTGTTAACCTAGTCTCATAAAAGAATTAAAATTTATTCGTACCCCGTAATTCACACTTGCCATCTAAATTTGTAAATTTCTGTTGAGGTATGCCTGACATAATCTCTCCATAACCAATGACATATTCAGTCCATATTCCGTCAATTCGCGATATAGTGCCAATCCTAGTTTGACCCCATTCTCCATAATTTTGAGTGGCATAAGCTACGTAATCGAACTTATAGGATATTTTTGAATCAGAGATTTCTAAACTCACCAATGTTCTTTTGCTAGGCGAGTTACCAACCGTGTCACGGTTAACATTTTCACCATCCCAACTCATCTCCCATAACCCTTGTTTATTTTTTTTAAAGTCGATGGGTCTAGCACCCTTATCCTTAAATTGATTATGCTGACAGGCTAAATTGATTGATTGTGCTACCGCAGAAAAACAAATGCTTAATGAGAGCAATAGAGTTAGGGCAGTCGTTCTGATTATTGACATATTAGTTTCCATTCATATCTTCCACTAGATGGATTTAAAACTTGCTGGTTGTCACATCTAGAAGCCCCCAAGGGTGGTAAAACTAATGGTGGCAGTGGGGCTAGTGCAGCAGGTGTTAATGGGCAAATTGTTAGCGGACAAATTGGTGGCAAATCAATGGAGCTACTGCAAAGAGCTTGCATTTCTCCATTAACGCATCTACATATGCACTCAGCATGAGAAATAATTGGCATTAATAAAATGCTGAAGGCGAATAAATAAAGTTTCACTTCTTAAACTGACCTTTTTCACACCAATATTTAACCGTTACACCTGATTGCTTTTGAAATAGCTCTTCCGCTATTTGGCAGTTACCCATGTTGTAGGCTTCGCCATCCTTGGCGTCAAAGGTAGCAACATGCGTTCTAGCGTTTTCATTTCTCACCTGAGTTCTGTATAAAGTATAGGTGGAGTCTCCACACCCTGTAAGAAGTACTATTACCGCCAGTGATGGAACTATTAATTTCATATGCTGGGTATTTTTATAAGTACTTTTATACTAATCCTAGTTTTCATTGATTAGTCATTTTTCTTTTTTATGTGGCTATGCGGTATCCGTTGTAACCTATTGGAAGACTTACCCTACCCCCCCCCAATCAAGCCCGCTAGACAGAATTCTGGACAAGTATTTGGACAACAAACTGGTGTTTTGGACAAGTTTTCGCTATATTGGACAACTAAGTGAATACTGTCTCTGAATGCAGGGCTGACTGCAAAGTGTTGATTTAAAAGGATGAGGCAGAACTTTGGTGGCCTGCCCAGCACGATTCGAACGTGCGACCTACGCCTTAGAAGGGCGTTGCTCTATCCAGCTGAGCTATGGGCAGAATGTGCTGGGTATATCTAGAACAATAAGGGAAAGTGGTCGGAGTACAAGGATTCGAACCTTGGACCCCCTGCTCCCAAAGCAGGTGCGCTACCAGGCTGCGCTACACTCCGACGGAATCGATATTCTACACTGAGATGGCCTACAGGGGCAAATACTGTAAGATTCGGGGCATGGAAGCCTTATTTTTAAGCAAATTTAGAAAACAACTCAGGAGCTTCCTTGCTCTTTGTTTTTTGCTTGGCAGCTTACTAGGCACTCACTGGATTGGCTTTGCCCATGGCATCGCTCACTCCGGAATCCAACACCAAAATATTGAACTGAGTTGCAATGATCAAGCCCCCGCCCTTGGCCATAGCTTTGCCAGCTGCCATCTGCTTGATGCACTAACACTTGCTAGCTTTGTTGCCTCAACTCCAAACTTACTCCTTGGTACCAACCTCTTTCATGAGGTGCAGTTTGTATCCAATAGTTCTTCACTAGCCCAGACTCAAATTGGGCTTTATCAATCTAGAGCTCCACCTAGCTTCATTCTGTAATTCATCATCACGCCAAGCGAATGCTTGGCCTACCGATTTATTAAATGCATCAACCTTGTGAGGTGCATTTTTCAGAATGAAGGCTTTACTATGCGGCACCCCCATCCTTGCTTAGACAAGCAAAAGCTCATTTTTGTTCTTATCTATGGATTATTGAGCTCAGTCACCATCGCCCAATCAGCAACCCCAAGCTTAGAAATCACTGCAACGGGATCGCAAGAGGCTACTCAAAGCATTCTGACACCAACTAAGGTTTTGCAAGGCGATGAGTTACTGAACAAATTAGGCACAACTTTAGGCGCCACACTAGCCAATGAGCTTGGCGTATCAGCCACGGGATATGGCGCAGGCTCATCGCGACCAGTTATTCGTGGTCTTGAGGGTGCTCGTGTACAAATTTTGCAAAATGGCTTATCTGTTGGCGATGTATCTAACATCTCTCAAGATCATGCTGTTGGCAACAATATGCAAAATGCCCATCAAGTTGAAATTTTGCGTGGTGCAGCCGCCCTACTCTATGGCTCGGGTTCAAGCGGTGGACTTGTTAATGTAATCAACGATCGCATTCTGACTAACCTGCCTGATAGGCCAACCGGTGCAGTCAATACAAGCTACGAGACAGTGAACAACGGTAGAGCTGGAGCATTAGAGGTAGATGGTGCTTTTGGCTCAATAGCAGTGCACGTAGATACCGCAATTAATAATGCCAATAATTACCGCATACCTGGCAACTCAACGCAATCCCAAGGTGAGCCCGTAGGAGGATGGACTGTTCCTCCAGATGGCAACGGTGGCAATAACTACTCTGCTAAGTTGCCTAATAGCTTTAGTAACCAGAATAATTTAGGTGTTGGCGTTTCTTATATAGGTGAATCTGGCTACACCGGGGTTTCTGTAGAGCGCTTGAATAATAACTATGGCATTCCGACGCCTGAAGGTGGATCGATAAACCAATCGCAAAATCGATATGACGTCCAGCATCAAACTCGAGATCCATTTGCAGGATTTTCCTCTTTGAAATTGAGTGCAGCCAATTCGAATTACAACCATACTGAATTTAATAACGTGGGTGCAGCTGCCGCAGTTTGGAAGAATATTGCCAATGAGGCTCGCCTAGAATTGGCTCACAATCCGATAGCAGGATGGAAAGGTACTTTTGGCGCTCAAGTCTCTGCTGCCTCTCTTAATGCTACGGAAGTAGGCACTGGCAGTTATGCCATTGTTCCTCCCACTAAAACTAATTCCAATGCCTTATTCTGGATTGAGGAAGGGAAGTGGAATTCTCTACAAGGAAGCCTGGGTCTGCGATATAACCAAGTTGCCCAGAATCCCAATTTAGGCACGACTTTAGAGGCCCAGCCTACAGTTGATCCAACCGGAACTACTCCCAGTATTACTCTACAGAATCGTAAATTTAATCTCATGTCTTACTCTGCAGGTAGCTTATGGAACTTCACGGAGGGGTATGGAACTGGAGTGGCATATACGGTGTCACAAAGAGCGCCAAGTGCTCAAGAGCTCTATTCTTATGGAGCACATGAATCTACTGCTACCTTTGATATTGGCAACCCTAATCTCACTAAAGAAACCTCGCACAACTTAGAGTTCAATATGCAAAAGACCAGTGGATTGCTGAGAAGCAAGGCAAGTATTTATGCAAATCGATTTAATAACTATATTTATGGTTATTACACAGGTGCTGCTATCAATAACCCTGGGGGAGACGGCAATGGGTTTAATGTTGTGACAGCGCAGCAAGCTGCAGCAACGATCAAGGGTATTGAGGGCGAGCTGACTTACAACTGGAATCAAACCGGCTTAGGCAGTCGAGTTTTTGGCGATGCTTCACAGGGAACTTTTGATGCAGGAGGTAATCTACCCCTGCAGCCTGCACCCCGCTTAGGTGCAGAGTTAGCACACCAAAAAAATGGCTGGCTTACGAGTACGACTTACATCTACAGCTATCAACAGAATCGCTTGGCAAGCTGGGAGCAAGGCCCTGCCCCAAGCTATAACTTATTAAATGCGGGTATCTCATACACAGAAAAAGTAAGGGATGTAAATTGGACTGTGTATATGAATCTCAAAAACTTACTGAATGAGCAGATTCGATATGCAACGACACCAATGGCCGTGAGGTTGTATGCGCCTCAGCCTGGTAGAAGTCTGATGGTCGGCTTAAGAGGAACCTTCTAAACTTTTAACTAGTTCAAGTAGGACATTAGCAAAGCACCAAGTCCGCCAGAGCCCAAAATAACCAATACAGGGTTAATTTTGGTTCTGAGAATGAGATACAGGGTGACAAGAGCAAGCGCTAAGGTAATGCTACTCACTACAGATGCCTTAGCAACGGCATAAACACCGGATGACATGAGGCCAATCGAAATGGGCTCCAGCGCATTTTGAATAGATCGACGCCAAGGACTTTCTCCAAAACGATTCCATAAGTGCCCGACATAAAAACAGAGAACGCTTGAAGGCAAAAAGAAGGATAGCAAGACCACGCCTGCACCGATGAGTCCAGCAATTTGATAGCCAATCACTAAGACCATCAACATATTGGGGCCAGGCGCTAACTGACCAATACTATAGATATGAACAAATTGGGTGTGGTCTATGCCGAATTGATATGCGAGTATGGTTTGCATCTCTGGCAGCACAGCGGTACCGCCACCAACCGCGAGAATGGAAAGCAAGGCAAAGGTCCAAGCCAAGTGAATCAATAGGCTCATTGAGTTTTACCTGGTCGATACAGATAGAGTGATATCGGTGCCATAATCAGGATCACATATGGCAGTGAAAGCTTAAAGAGACTCATCAATATAAATGTGGCAACAATAATGGCCAAGGACTTCAGATGACGCCAGTGAGCATCTCCGATTTTGTAAGTAATTGCAGCTAGTAAGCCAGTAGCAGCTGCTGCAATTCCAGCTAGGATGAGATTAATCGAAGGATGATCTGCAGCGCTAGCGTAAATCATGCCAAACCCCAGCACGAGCAATGAGCCCGGAAATATTAAGCCCAAGGTGGCAATGACAGCGCCTTGCCACCCGCGTAGATGATCTCCAGCAAGCACTGCTAAGTTCACGGAGTTTAAGCCTGGCATTGTCTGGCTAATTGCTAAGTACGCCATAAATTCATCAGCACTGAGCCACTTGCGCTTTTCAACCAAGAGAATGCGTTCGTAGGCAATGATGCCGCCGCCAAAGCTGACAGCGCCAATAATCAAAAATTGTACAAAAAGATCACGTAAGTCTGGAGACTTAGTTATCGTCACATCATCTTGCATCTGAGAGTTCACTCAGGTTTTCCGTAGACTAAAGCTGTTTTAGTGCTGCCAATTTCTAACCAACTTTCTAGTTCGATTTGGAGCTTCTTGAAGAACTTATCAGCACGCTTATGTGCTTTTGCTTGACCACGATTGGCATCATTCACCCGATAAGAAAAAGCCAACTCTCCAACAATGGGATCGCCCACACTCTTCATCCAGATGGCAATCTCACAATGGGCCTGCACACCATCACCAAAAACCAGGTTTCCAATAGGCAGGCATGCTTCGAGAATCTTATTAGTGCGGCCACCAACAATGCGGATGGGTGATTTTTTATCAATTGGTAAAGTAACTAAGCTAGGGAAGAACTTAGCAACACTCGCTAGTGACTTTTCAAACAAACTATCAATGGGTACCGCATCTAAAATGGCATTATTAGAATAAATACTTCTAGCCGTTCCAATCGCATCACCTCGTAGAATTTCTTCTTTTAGTCGTAGGCGGGACTTAATCGATTTTTTAGGAGAGGGGTCGAATTGATGGGATTTAGCTAAATCATCTGTCCGGCACTTCAGAGTAACCTCGCACCAGTCATCAACCCAGATGTTTTGACGGGACTCTCGGACACGTAGAATAATGTTGTTGCGTCTGAAATCTTCGCCAGGGGTATCGTAAAAATAAATATTACGTAAACCAGTAGTAGCGTTATCAAGGTGAAAAAATTCCACCTTATTCTTTTTACAAAAACTCAGAATTTGTTCGCTTAAGGCGGTAATTCGGCTGCGCCGATCTAAGCCCTGCGGCTTAATCAGAAGCTTAAATTCTCTATTGGTAATGCTGTGCTTTGCTTTCAAGTGCCGGCCCCTTATTGAATAACAAGAGGTTAACACCCTCGAGACCTATATTTACAAAATCAATAGATCTCAGGAACGTACATATCTTTTGGTACAGGACCACGAAGATAGTCAGGGTTATGCACCCGTTCAGGCAAAGTGATTTCAGGGTGGGCAATTTCACTATAAGGAATTTGGGTCAGCAGATGCGAAATGCAATTGAGGCGGGCTTTTTTCTTATCATTTGCAGCCACAACCCACCACGGTGCCTCAGGAATATTGGTGCGCTCAAGCATGGTCTCTTTTGCCTTGGTATAGGCCTCCCAATGACGGCGAGCATCTAAGTCCATTGGACTCAGTTTCCATTGTTTTAATGGGTCATGGATGCGCACCATGAAGCGGCTATATTGCTCATCATCTGAAATAGAGAACCAATATTTAATCAGAATGATTCCGGAGCGAATAATCATGCGTTCAAACTCAGGGACCGTGCGCAAAAACTCTTCGTACTCGGCATCGTTACAAAATCCCATGACCTTTTCTACACCAGCGCGGTTGTACCAGCTACGATCAAACAAGACGATCTCGCCACCAGCAGGCAGGTTTGATACGTAGCGCTGAAAGTACCACTGGGTTTTTTCACGCTCGCTAGGTGCAGATAATGCAACGACTTTACAAACGCGGGGATTAAGTCGCTGAGTAATTCGTTTAATCGCGCCACCCTTACCCGCAGAATCGCGACCTTCAAATAAAACAGCCACCTTGAGTTTGTTTTCAACTACCCAATCTTGGAGTTTGACCAACTCACCCTGTAGGCGAAACAATTCTTTAAAGTAAACATTTCGGGGTATGACAGAGGCACTTCCGCCATCGGGTGACAAGCGATCATCATCGAGCTCCATTTCGAGCTCTTCATCCATGCTATCAAGAATGTCTTCTCGAGCACTCTTGTACCAATCATTTATTTCTTTATGCTTTGACGTCATATCTCTTCCCGATACCGATAAGTCTTTGTACCTCTAGGATATGACACTTTTATTACATATGCTGTTTATAAGGTTTTAGTAATACCTTCCTGGCAATAAAGAGCGAGTTCCTTACGATCCGGATTGCTTGCATTGCCTATTAAAAATGGCTCTAGTAGGCTTAAATGAACCTCAATATCCCGGCTGGCAATGACATTAGACATTGATTCCAATAGTCCCATATCTCCAATAAAGGCAGGGGCATCACTCCTCAGACCCGTTGACCTTGACCGATAAGCAATGGCTATCGGAAAGACTGGCGCATGAGCTAGGATAGCGGATTCAAACAGATTGGGCTTAAACGGCAATACCAACTCTCCGGAGGTGGAAGTACCCTCGGGAAAAATACAGACCGACTCTTCTTTCAGGACCTGGGCCATCTGGTCTACTACCTGCCTCGCATGACGCGCACTATCTCTGCGAATAAAGACGGTACCCAACTGCTCTGCCATCCATCCAAATACAGGCCACCCCCGCACTTCCGATTTAGCAACAAAACGGACCGGCTTAAATGCATTAATCACATGGATATCTAACCAGGAGATGTGATTTGATGCCATTAAATGAGGATTAGAGACCAACTTCTCCGCACCTATCACGCGCAACTGAATATGAAAGATTCTTAATAATTTCTTAGACCATCGTTGTATGCGGCGGTCTTTCTGATCTCGATTGAGGAAGGGGAAAAAGAAAGATAGCGTGCAAACTCCGCAAATCACATGTGACAGGATTTGCATCCAGACCCAATAGCGAAGCCAACTACTCGGGGTTGAGGTGAGTTTTGGGGTGGGGCTTAGTTGGGAATGCGTCATATCTAGCCGTAATATAAATCAAGTCATCAAACTGTCGTAAAAGTGTCATGAGGCCTTCATAAAAAATCGGCTTAATACTTACTCATGACGCATTACAGAGCGATTTGGATTTCAGATGTACACCTCGGAACATCAGGGTGTCAGGTTAACTACCTCCTTGATTTTTTAAAACATAATGAAGCCGATCAGTTTTACCTGGTAGGCGACATTATCGATGGTTGGCGCTTAAAGCAGTCGTTTTACTGGCCGCAGACCCATAACGATGTCGTCCAAAAGTTATTGCGCAAAGCCCGTAAGGGTACCGAAGTCATTTACATTCCTGGCAACCATGACGAAGCAGCTCGGCAGTACTTTGGTATGTCTTTTGGCGATATTAAGGTTCAAGAAGAAGTCATACATACAACCTTGGACGGACGTAAGCTTTGGGTAACCCATGGCGACTTATTTGATGGCGTCATGCAATACGCCAAATGGCTTGCCTATGTCGGCGACTCACTGTATACCTTTATTTTGTACATCAATCGCTACTTCAATATGTTGCGTGTCAGGATGGGGATGCAGTACTGGTCTCTCTCCCAATATCTTAAGCATCAAGTAAAAAATGCTGTTAGCTACATAGCGGACTTTGAGCACATCATGGCTAGAGAAGCCCGCCTCAGAAATTGTGATGGCGTTGTATGCGGCCATATCCATAAAGCAGAAATTCGTGAAATCGATGGTCTGTTGTATTGCAACGATGGTGACTGGGTCGAAAGCTTATCAGCCCTTGTAGAGACTACAACCGGTGAACTCAAAATTATCTACTGGACACATATACACGGTGATCTTGTAGAGGCACCTGAAATTACTCATCAACCCGAGCTATCAACACTGATTAAAGAGGTTACTGTATGAAAATTATGATCATTACTGATGCATGGGATCCGCAAGTCAATGGTGTTGTGAGAACGCTCAAACAAACTAGAGCTGAACTCATCGGCATGGGTCATGAAGTCGAAATGATTACCCCGACTGGCTTTAAATCCATTCCCTGCCCTACCTATCCTGATATTGCCCTATCCTTATTTCCTGGTAAGGAAGTGGCTCGCCGTATTAAAGAATTTGCACCAGATGCAATGCATATTGCGACAGAGGGTCCTTTAGGCTTATCTGCTCGTTCTTATGCTGTAAAAAATGATTTGCCATTTTCTACGGCTTATCACACTCGTTTTCCTGAATATGTCAAAGCCCGCACTGGAATTCCTCTGAGCATTACTTATGCATTTATTCGTTGGTTTCATGGGCCATCGATGGCGGTGATGGCACCAACCATTGTTGTAAAAGATGATCTTGAGAAGTTCGGGCTTAAAAATGTTGTGCTGTGGTCACGAGGCGTAGATTTGGATATCTTCAAAATGCAAGACTCTAAATCTCTCAACAGCGCTCACCCGATTTTCTTATATGTTGGTCGCGTTGCCGTAGAGAAAAATATCAACGCCTTCCTAGAGATAGATTTGCCAGGCTCCAAATGGGTTGTTGGTGATGGCCCCGCAATGGCCAGTATTAAAGAAAAATACCCCAACATCAATTACCTAGGCGTATTACAGCAAGAAGAATTAGCCAAGGTATACGCTGCCGCTGATGTTTTTGTCTTCCCAAGCAAGACCGATACTTTTGGGCTTGTCATATTAGAGGCTATGGCTTGTGGCACTCCTGTTGCAGCCTATCCAGTGACAGGTCCAATTGATGTTCTAGGTAACTCTGCTGCTGGTGCAATGCACGAAGATCTTCAAATAGCTTGTATGCAAGCTTTGAAGATTCCTCGTGAATTAGCTCGCGCTCATGCTGAAAAGTTTTCTTGGAGAGCGGCTTCAGAGCAGTTTGCCAATCATCTAAAGCCCGTACCTTCTACTGCAGCTAATACTACTGCTCTCGCTTAATAATTCATTGTGACGGCACCTTACGACATCAAGCAAAACCCCCATAAAGGTAATCGGGGTCTCACAAGAGCATGGCATGCAGCCAAGAACTCTTGGTGCGGCATAGTCTATGCATTTCAAGAGGAAAGTGCTTTTAGGCAAGAGCTTTTCTTGCTTGTGGTGCTGACGCCAATTGCCCTTTTCTTGCCAATTAGCCCGCTTGAGAAATGCGCCCTCATTGCATCGCTCATTATGGTTTTAGTGGTCGAGCTCCTCAACTCCAGCGTTGAGGCAGCGATCGATCGTATTTCATTTGATCATCATGATCTATCGAAAAGAGCAAAAGATTTTGGCTCAGCTGCCGTCATGCTCGCCTTACTAATTTCCGCCCTATTGTGGGTAACGATTTGCATACCTCTGGTCATCAATTAGATTAATACTTAAGGAACACTATGTCTGACATTCCAAATCCCCTTGCTGCATTTGACCTCTTTAATTCTCGCTTTGAAACAAAGCCAAAGAAGATTAAAAAGAGTAAAACTGAGGCATTTAAAAAACTCTTTTCTAAAAAAATTGCGAAGAAATTATTTGGTAAGAAATTTGCCACTAAAGCCAGAGCTGAGCTTAGAGCCATAGAGCCAGTTGCCGAGAAAGCGACTGCTAAGCCAAAACGCCCTGCATTTCAAATTACTTGGGCTAGCAATCCGAGTGAGATTAAAGAAGCACAGCGCCTGCGCTACAAGGTATTTGCAGAAGAGATGGGAGCTAAGCTTCCAAGCAATCCAGAGAACCTCGATATTGATGAATTCGATGCCTATTGCGACCATTTACTGATTCGTGATCAGGAGTCATTACAGGTGGTTGGGACCTATCGCGTACTCCCTCCGCACAAAGCCTTAGAGATCGGACGTCTCTACTCAGATTCTGAGTTTGATTTAGCGCGCTTAGATCACTTACGTCCTAAATTAGTTGAGCTCGGTAGATCTTGCGTGCACGAAGACTTCCGTTCTGGCGCAGTCATTATGGCTTTGTGGAGCGGCTTAGCGCAATACATGAAAAAACATGATTATGAAATCATGCTCGGTTGTGCCAGCATCCCCATGGGTGATGGCGGTCATTTTGCAGCCAGCCTATACAACTCACTAAACAATGATCAGATGGCGCCAGTTGAGAACCATGCTTTCCCTCGCCTACCTTTACCACTGGAGCGACTCAATGGCGGCCTAGCAGTAGAGCCTCCTCCATTGATTAAAGGTTATTTAAAGTTGGGCGCTAAGATTTGCAGTGCACCTGCTTGGGATCCAGATTTCAATACAGCAGATGTACTGACTATGTTGCGTCTATCAGACATCAATCCACGGTACGCTAAACACTTCTTTGGGCTGTAAGAATTACTTTAAGCTAATGCTGTAAGGTCGGCCGATGCGTTCCCATTCGGCCGCTTCTTTTTGAAGGCTAAATTCCGTTAATGGATGCTCTTTAGCCCATTCTTTGGAGAGGCTAACTAAATAGTCTCCATTGTGCTCCGAGACTTTCACTTTGGATAAATTGACATCACTGCGCCCGCGGCAAAGTACCTGCGCAAGCCGCATGCAAAACAACATACGCCAATCGGAGAAGGAGACGTTATTCGCTAACTTTCCTAACTTACCGGTATGACCAATAAGTAAGGCGGCTAATCTAGCCTGATCGTTTTTTGAGAAACCCGGCATATCAGCATTACCCGCAATGTATGCAGAGTGTTTGTGATATCCGTTATGCGATATCGATAAGCCGATTTCATGAAGGTTGGCAGCCCATTGCAATAATGCAATGTTATCGGCCCGACTCTCTTCATCTGGCTTAGGTAATTGCGCCAAAAACTCAGCGGCTAGATTGCCAACGCGCTTAGCTTGTTCTCGATCTACAGCGTAACGCTGCATAAATTGCTCAACTGTTACAAAGCGCATATCCTCATGCTGAGAGCGGCCCAATAGGTCGTAAAGGACACCGATTCTTAAAGCAGCATCTGTGACCTCCATAGACTCAATACCGAGCTCATCAAATACAGCAATCATGATCGCAAGGCCGCCGGGCCAAACTGAGCGCCGATCATCCTTAAGGCCTTGGAGCTCGACCTGATTGATATGCTCATATTTAAGCAGATGCTTTTTCATGGCTCTTAAGCCATCACGGGTAATCAACCCATCGGCGCCATCTTTCTGGCTGTTGAAGTTATTCTCCGCAATGAGTTCCGCTAAAGCGCGTGCGGTTCCTGAGGAGCCAATCACTTGCTTCCAGCCAGCATTCAGATACGCCCCAGAAATGACCTGAATTTCTCGTCTAGCGGCTAGCTCAGCTTCTTTGAAGGCATGAGAATCAATATTGCCCTTAGGGAAGAACCTCAGGCTGTGAGAAACACATCCGATATACAAGCTTTCCATCAATCTGGGCTCGTACCCTTTGCCAATGATCAGCTCAGTAGAGCCTCCACCAATATCTACCACCAAACGATTGCCTTGCACTGCTGGCACTTCATGGGCGGCACCAATATAGATCAAGCGCGCTTCCTCTACGCCTGCGATCACTTCAATGGGGAAACCTAAGGCCTCCTCGGCTTCTTGGATGAAGTGTGGGGCATTTTTAGCTACTCGTAAGGTATTGGTAGCAACAGCGCGCACATTGGCAGGATCAAACCCCCGAATACGCTCACCAAAGCGCCGAATTGCGGTTATGCCTCGCTGATAAGCATCATTACCTAATAATTTATTATCGGTTAAGCCGGCAGCCAGGCGGACAGACTCACGCAAGGTATCAATCGGACGAAGCTGAGTACCCGAGGGTGTCTTAACGACTTGGGCAACCAGCATGCGAAAGCTATTCGAGCCAAGGTCAACTGCAGCGACAAGGTCAGATGCATTCATTAAGGATTTATTTTGATGTAAGGCCACAGCATTTCCAATAGAAGCAGGTTTACTTGAATATGTCTATTTTATGAAACTCTAATGACACATTCGTGAAACGAGACCCTAGTCTACTGGGTAGTGGCCTAAGCAGCTAAATTTTGCTCCGCATTAGAGCAATCTTGGCTTCCGAAGCTGCAAAAAATGCAGCAGTCTCCTGATCTGGGCTTCAGAATGGTGCTGCAGCTTGGGCAGCGATACAAATGCTGAGAATAGCCTTGTGAGATCTCCAGGGTTTCTTGTCCACAGCAGTCGGGGCAGGTAATAGTTGTAAGTACTGTATTCACAGACCAGATCATGAACTGGAACTATTACAGAATGAAGACATTCATTCAGATCGACCGATCTTCATCGAATCGTCATACTTTAGGAGCATGATTAAGGCTCAGATTCACTACAGGAGATATGAGATGCTGTATCAAATTATCCCCCTCGAAATGGGCTCTCTAGTCCAAAGATGCATCTTTAAAAAACAGAATAAAGAAATTAAATGTGGAACTGTCTGGAAGCTAGGTTCTATCACTACCACTACCAAGCCAAAGTTCATCAGTCACTATCAAGCTCAAATAGGGATTTGTATTGCCGATATTCCTGGGGCTGAAATCAGCAAGACTTATGATGGGGAGAAGGTAATCTACTTTTCTGAGACCGTTGATGAAGATGAGCAAGATGAGCTAACGGATATTTTCTATGGCAAATCAAAAAAGTTCTCCGGGGAATACGTGCATGTCTTTCAGGATCTAGGCTGGAAGGAAATGGGAGAAAATACGTATATCTTTGGTGAGCTAGAGATCAAAGAAATCAATGATGAACCTGAGCAATATAAATAAATGAAATCTTTTAAAGCACTACGCTTCAGCATATTTTTTCTCACTATCTTCATAGCAAGCTTTTCAACAGCTGCTATCGGCCAGAGCTTTAAGTTCATTGCTCTAGGGGATATGCCCTACTCACTACCTCAGGATTTTCAACGCTTTGAAAATTTGATTACTGAAATAAACCGACTAAAACCTAGTTTCAGTATTTTTATTGGGGATACAAAATCTGGCTCATCAACCTGTAGTGATGAGCATAACCAAATTATTAAAACGTATTTTTCAAGCTTTAAAGCGCCCTTGATTTACAGTCCAGGAGATAACGAATGGACTGACTGTCATCGACCTTTAGCTGGTGCATACGATCCACTGGAAAGACTTGGGGCTTTGAGATCGGTATTTTTTAATACCAATCAGAGCCAAGGTAAAAATACCATACGACTTCAAAGGCAGGCAGACCTCGACCCGAAATACTCCAAGTATGTAGAGAACGCCTATTGGATCAAAAATAACTTTTTGTTTGTCAGTATTCATATACCTGGCTCCAATAACAATAATGAAGGCACAGAGTCAGCCATCAAAGAATATCAAGATAGAAATCAAGCAAATCTGGCATGGATTGATCGGGCATTTAATTTGGCTAGCGAAAGAAATTTGAGCGGCATCATCTTTGCCTATCAAGCGGATATGTTTTACCAGCCTAGCCAACTGACAAGTAACGATAGTGGCTATCGTGATACCTTAGAGAGCTTTATATCAAAGTCAGAGATTTTTAATAAACCAGTGTTATTGATTCATGGTGATAGTCATCGACTCATCATTGATCAACCCCTCTATCGCAAGAATCAAAAAAAGTTATTAGAGAATGTATTGCGACTTCAAGTGATGGGAGCCGATCAAGTTCAAGCAGTTGAAGTTCAGGTAAATCCCACGCAAGAACAGCCCTTTAGCTTCAATCCAATTATTCTCAAGGTGAATCGCCAGCAATAACTTATTTAAGTTTCATCTGTTGCTGGATAAACTCACAAACTTGGAGCGTAAATGGCACTGGGTGCCCTGCATTCTCGATCTCGAATGTAATTAATCTTGGTATCACAGCCTTTGCAGAGCGCACTCGCTCGCGTGTACATACCTTTGAGTCGGCGCCATAAATAAGTGCCACCTTCCCTTTGTAGCCCTCCATAGCCTCATGAAAGTTCATTCCCCATACATCGGCTTTATAACTTAAATCAAAGTGGCCTGGTAATTGAACATCTGCAAATGCTCTCTCATCCACCCTCAAATCTTTTGCTAATTGTTTAACTTCTTTAAAACCAACTTCATTGTTCATTGATTTATATAAAGAATAGAGGGCGGTCCAATTTACAGTTAAGGCAATATCATTCAGAATAATTTCAAAAATTCTTTTTCCCAGTGACTGCGTTAAGTACATAGCTAATACACCGCCCATACTAGTGCCCAAAATGGTAAATTGAGTACTCGATGGATGACTACTCAACAGCATCTTAATGAGACTTTGAATGTCTGATAGATAGAGAGACATGGTGTAGTTTTGAGACAAGGCAATGGACTCAGAATCCCCTCTACCAGGAAAATCAACGCTAACTACTTTGCATTCTTCAAATCTTAAAAAATAGCTATGCAATACGCTAAAGGAATCTTTGGTCTCCAAGAGGCCAGGCAAACAAAGTAATATTTTTTCGGCATTCGTATTTCCGGAAATGCTGTAGGCGAGCCTTCTGCTGCCCCCCTCATCCACAATATCAAAATATCGAGTCTCTGGAAGAGCAAAGTCTATTTTTAACTTTGCAAGCACCTGAGGCCGAATAGGCTCTTCTTTAGGAGCTAGCTCAAGGAGTTCTGAGGGTTTATGAAAGAGCTCATGCACAAACCCAAACTTCTCTGCTGTGGTGACTGGGGTGATGTGTTTGATCTCTTGAGTGAACCCAAGGACTTTAGAAACCGTAAGTCTTAAATCTACCAGCGAATCGTATAACTTTCTTTTCATTAAGGCCAAGTCCATTCATAACAAGAGATTACTTGTTAGCATTCATTGTGAACTACAAAGGCATTGAATAATAGCTATACATCAATAAATAGAAGGTACTGTTAAATTTACTTGCTAACGCTTGGAATAACCCAGGCCGAGGGTTTCAACCATTACCTTAAATACCTCAGTGTTATCCATGAATCCCCTGAACTTTTCAGATCCGGGCCCCATGGCATTGAGCACTGCATCATCGGCCGTGTGAACCCCCACCTCTTGGTGTGAGGGCAGGTTACCTGGCATATGAATAGCATCTTCTTGAAGCTGGATATATTTGGGATTAGCAACATACTTGCCAGACTCGTCTTTGACTGCCGGCTTAAATGTGCCATCTAGTTTTGGATGAAGCGTTTCATAGTGATCAGGGTAGTTCCCATAAAAGAAGGCCAAACGCTTACTTACATCAATCTGATTTGGATAGCCTGCCACATCCGCTTTAGGATAGTTCGGGTAGCCAGCATCTGCATATACCCCAACCTTTTCTCTTAAGGGGCCTGGCTTAGCGTCGTTTACAACGCCACTGATTGAGCCGCTATGGGTATGGTCAGGCGTAACAATGATCAAAGTGTCTGGGTTTTTCTTTGCAAAATCTTTAGCAATTTGTACGGCATTACTCAACATGATGGTGTCAAAAGCAGCCCGCTCCCAGTCTAAGGGATGATTAAACTTATCAATTAAGGCAGCCTCAACCATCAAGAAAAAGCCATTCGGATTTTTGGATAAAACGTTGATCGCTGCTTGCGTCATCTCTGTCAAATCAGGCTGATCTGGATATTGCGCTACTGTATTTTTCTTTAGGAAAAATCGATCTAAGGAACCATCCATATTGTCCGGATGGAATACTCCAAATAGCTTTTTAGTTTCCTTGGCATTACCTGCTGCTAATAGCTCTTGCTTGTTTAAAGCAATGGCATATCCCGAAGTTTCGAATTGGGATACTAGATTTTTATCATCTTTACGCTTTGACCCTTTAGTAGACTGAGGGTAGAAGTAAGCGGAGCCTCCACCTAAAATGACCTCCGCCCCGCTGGCAAATAGTTGATCGGCAATATATGGCTTATCTGCGCGCCTTCTGGTGTGAGCCACCATAGCGCCTGGAGTTGCATCCTGTAGTTCGGCATCCGAAACAATGCCAACGGACATTTTAGTTTTGCGTTTAATTAATTCAGAAATAGTTTCCACTTTCGGGTGGGATAAGTTGTCTGCCGCCCGTGAAACATACACCCCCATGGCATTCACAGCAGTCTTATGACCGGTTGTATAGGCACTCATCGAGTTTGCAGAATCGGTAATGAGTGAGTCAGAGCCTGACGTGCCGATTAGCGCCATATTAGGCATGTCATCAAATGACAACTTACCCTGGTACTTGCCTTCGGTTATCCCTTTAGATAAAACACGTGCAGAGGTTCTATTGGCGATAGTCATACCATCACCCACGAAAAGAATGATATTTTTTACTTTTCGAGGGCCGCTTGCATAGATATCCCAAATGACCTGAATACTTTCCTGACCCCCCTTAGCAATCAGAGAATATTGGCCAGGCTTTGCTAGCTGAACGTCTCGATAGATTAGGGAACTTCCTTTACCCGATTCATTTGCGATATAGATTGGCTGTGACTTGATCTGCGCTTTGATAGGGGCATTATTGAGTTGAATATCCAAATCCTCTAATTTGTACTCTTGATCAAATTCAATTTTGATGTCAAATGAAGATCCAACAAGAATCGAAGCCTTGTTAATTGGATAAATAGCCGCAGCCTCAACCCAAATTGCCTGAAGAAGAAGGGTAATAAATAAAATGGGGTAGGCAACTTTGATGATGGGCATAGGTAATTTCTTAGGAAAGAGTTGGCAGTTTAAAATTTAAATGAGCTCGTCAAGGTTTAAAGCGTACTTTTGATCAACAAGAAATATGCTGGCAGAGTGCTCAGTCTTTTCATATTTTTCATTGAGAAATTCGTGCTTAATATTTGCACCATCTTGCGTATGAGCATAGAGATTAGGCCGAAATATGGTTGACAAGTTGATATCGCCATGATGACTCATGATATTTCCCTGATAAATGGTTTAATACTATCTTAAGGGAGAAATATTTCAGATTGATTGCAATTCTTTGGTGAATTCACTAGGGAATCTGCTTTTTTGACATGGATTTGTAATGTTCCGCAATTAAAGTTTTAATTTTAGGCATTCAAGTTAAATGCGATCGATTGCCCTCCTTTTACTGCTGATTCCACTGGCATGTAAAGCATTTGAACCACTCAATACAGATGATGCTGGTACGGTGCCTAAGGGTTTAAATCAGATTGAACAGTATTTTTTTACTACGGCTTCACATGGCAGCGGATCAGCTAATCCTGCAGATGTGATTACTCCTGGCGAAGAGTATTTCGGCGGGCAAGATGCTAGGGCATTCCCATTTACCTACACCCGAGGAGTCGCAGATAATATCGAGCTATCTTTAGGTGGCACCTACTTTGCAGCTCCAAGAGGCAGATTCTCGCCTGTATCTAATAAGGTAATAGCCATGAAATGGCGCTTTGCTGAAAATGATCGGTGGGGCTTAGCAGTAAAACCCAGCATCACCCTGCCCGGATCTCCACAGCAGCAAGTTGCAGGATTGGGTCTCGCACTACCAAATTATGGCGTCAATCTGATTGCTTCACGATATTGGGATGTGGTGGAAATTCACTTCAATGGAATGTATAGCAAATCTCTCTACAACACCAATTACAGGCTTGGTGCAGGTACAGTTGAAAATAGAACTAATATTTGGTTTTTCTCAACAGCCCCCGTTTGGAAGGTGACTGACAAAGTCAGGCTGGCATTGGATTTAGGTCTAACAACCAATCCACCGAGTACAGAACAATATCTTAGAAACTATGCCTTAGTTGCAGCTATCATATCGGCAAGTGATAGCCTTGATATTGGCATCTCTTATATGAAAAGCGCTGCAAATATGGGCGTCATTATGAGCAACTCAGGCATCAATGCCTCTCGCTCAGAGATCGGTTTCACATGGCGATTTTAACTACCAAGACGGTGTTGCATATTCCGATTGCGATAGGCCACCCTGATGTCGTGCCAAATAATCAGAGCTTTAATAAAAAATCGTTTCATATAAACCTCCCCAGAGTTGATGAACATAAATTACTTATATCTTATTACTTGAGTATTGCAGCTTGATGTCAGATTCATGTAATGAACAAATATTTTTTACCACCTTAGGAAATTCATTTTGACTTTAACTGCAACACTTCCCTTCCCCATTAATGGCGTTGTTTTTGCTTGGGCAATGACTGCTGATGGGAAGAACTATGAAATTCCCTTGTTTGATATTGCAGATGCCTTAAGTAATTCAGATTTATCGGTTTGGTTACATCTCAACCTGTCCAACTCTCAAGTGCAGCGCTGGCTTAAAAACACTTCCCTTATTCCAGATCGGGTTGTAGAGATGATCGATGAGGGCGTAACTCGTAGTCGCCTAGAAAGAATTGAAAAGCTAGATGATTGCCTATTGATGGTGATGAATGATTTTGAGCAGGAGTTTGGGGATGATCTTGGTAATGGTGACTTAGGTACCCTGTGGGCCATTCTTACCCCGCGGCTCATGATCTCCTTACGAAATATCCCACTAAGAACAACTGATCGTTTGCGATCTGATTTACGCTCCGGATTACTCAACCCCCACTCTGCAATTGAGCTCTTCCATGAGCTGATTGATTTACGTGCAGAGTATTTGCGTAGCCTACTCATTAATCTATCCGAAACGATGGATGACTTGGAGGAGCTTCTACTAAAGGGTAAAGAGCTTCCTGAACATGAATTTTTGGGCAGGATTCGAATCCAATGCAGCCGTCTAAGACGTCAATTCTCACCCGAACTCATTGCCTTACATCGCCTACAAAAACGCCTTCCTTACTGGTTCTCTGAGGACGATAAGTTCCGCTTAAATGAAGATTTAGAATTACTCTCGTTCTTGGTGCAAGAGATTTCCAATTTATATGATCGTGCAAAAGTATTGCAGGATGAACAAGCTGCTCACGTTGCCCAATTCAATGCCAGAAATCTGCAAGTCCTGTCTGTGATGACCGTAATTTTCTTACCAATGACGCTTTTAACTGGCATCATGGGGATGAATATGGAAGATCTACCCGGCCTCAAAGAATCCTTCTATGTTGTGATGGTGCTAATGGCTAGCGCTGGTGCTGCTGTATACATTGCCCTTAAAGTCAGAAAAATCATTTAAAAAAGCTGGCTTTGAGAGCCAGCGACCCAGCGGAGACGGGAATTACCTATCGAAATCTTCTCAGATCCAGATTAAATGCCCTTCCGGATGCTAAAAAAGCAGTTTTGTCATATAACTTTGCTAGCATGTATTCGTTCTTATTACTTTTACCCGGATACCCATGAGTGATTATAAATATGAAGACGCTGTAAAACAGCTACAAGAGTCTGGCGCTATTGGCCTTCAAGACTTTAAAAATCTATCTTATGAAGACTTAACTGAACTGCTTGAGGAAATCAAGGTGTGGTGCCTGTATGCCAACGGTAAGCTAGATAAGCTGCCGAAAGAGTCTAAGAAGAAAAAAGAAAAAAAAGATAAGAAAGATAAGAAAGATAAAAAGGACTAAGTAATATCAGTGCCTTTAAGCTGAAATACGCTCCTTAGGAAATCGAAGAGTAAAAGTGCTGCCCTGTCCGGGCGTACTAGTAATGATGAGTTGGGCTTGATGGCGGTTTGCAATATGTTTCACAATTGCTAAACCCAAACCAGTGCCTCCAGTATCCCTAGATCGACTTCTATCCACGCGATAAAAACGCTCGGTCAGTCTAGATAGATGCTCTGATGCAATGCCAGGCCCCGTGTCAACAACTGAAAACTCACCTTCACCACGTTCATTTATTCTCCATCGCACCTGAATTGAAGCGGTGTCTGGTGTGTAACGAATAGCATTGGAAACTAGATTCCCAAAGGCAGAAAGAATCTCCCGCTCTTCCCCCATCAAGTTATTTGGATTTGAGATCTCAAAGCTAAGGATATGACGGCCTTGAGAAAGCGCCTCTGCATCATTCTTTAAAAGCGCCATCAGAGTAGCAATGCTGATTTCTTGTGTTGGGGCAGGCAAGGTGTTTGCCTCTAGATTTGCAAGAGTCAATAAGTCTTCCACCAAACTCTTCATTCGCTGAGCCTGAGACATCATCATTTCAAAATATTGACTTTGCTGGGATCTATCTAAGTCAAGCGACTGCATAGTCTCTAAAAAACCCATCAACACAGTAATTGGCGTTCTCATTTCATGCGAAACATTTGCTACGAAATCACGTCGCATTGCATCTGCCTTCTGAAGATCAGTTACGTCCTGCACAAGCAAGAGATGGCGTTGATCACCGAATGGGAAAATTTGTAACATTAAACTCAGATTAGAGTTTGGGCCCATTCGCTCCATCAACAATGGGTCCTCAAAAGCCCTCTTATATAAATACTGGATAAATTCTGGGCGTCGAATCAGAAAATTAATCTTCTGAAGCGCATCACGCTTAAAACTCAAGCCAAAGAAACGCTCAGCAATGCCATTGCACCACTCAATATGATCTTCACTATCCAGCATCACAATGCCATTAGGAGAAGCCTGAAAAGCCTCAATGAAGCGATTGTGCTGTTTTTCAATAGATAGTATTTGTTGCTTGAGATTGCGAACTAAACGTTGAAGACGAAAAAAGATCTCTTCCCAATAGCCACTCGGCAAAGGCATGGATTCAACAGAATCAGATAATGTGAATTTTCTTAAACGAGCTAAATTGATATACGAATAAATCAAGGGCACTGCGAGCACAGCTATTGCCGCAGCAACCCCTGAAAAGGGGCCCAAATTGGAGGACGCTATGTATGCCGCAAGAAAAGCCAGGCAAATCAGCACAATAAAACGAGAAATAACGGATAACATTCGACAATCTTAGAGCATCCGCTCTATTAGATCCAAAAACCCAGTTAGGGCACGATTCTAATTAGGTCTGGGTCGGCATCTTGGTAATTCGATAACCGCTTCCACGAACCGTCTCTATGTAGCGATCAGAGTCCGTAGGAGCTAGAGCCGCCCTTAATCTCTTGATGTGAACATCGACCGTCCGCTCCTCGATATAGACTTCATTTCCCCAGACCTTATCGAGTAAATTTGCCCGAGAGTGCACTCTTTCAGGGTTGGCCATCAAGAACTGCAATAGGCGATATTCGGTAGGCCCCAAGGGGATGGATTGTGGATCCATATTAGGCCATATAGCAGTGACACGATGAGAGAGTGGATCCATTCTTAATGGGCCCACGGCCAAAGGCCCAGAGTCTTCTATTGGAGTCTGGCGGCGTAAAAGGGCCTTAACACGCGCAACTAGCTCTTTGGGTGAAAAAGGCTTGGTGACATAGTCATCGGCACCAGAGTCTAGGCCGAGGACCTTATCGGACTCATCGCTCTTAGCTGTCAACATCAGAATAGGCAAGGAACGGGTACGCTCATTTGAGCGGAGCTCTTTTGCAAACTGAACACCCGACTTTCCAGGGAGCATCCAGTCCAAAATAAGAAGAGAAGGAAGCTTATCTCGCATGATATTCATAGCAAGATCAGTTTGGAGGGCTCTCTCAACCTCGTAACCTGCGTGAGTCAGGTTGATTGCAATCAGTTCAGCAATCGAAGGCTCATCCTCAACAATCAATATTCGGTGAGTCATCTGAAATTCCGCTTTGATTAGTTACGGTTTATTTGCCTCGCGAACCAAATCCTCATGAGGAATATGGCGCACATCAGAGCCTTTAGCAATATAAATCACGAATTCAGCAATATTCTTTGCATGATCGCCAATACGCTCAATCGCCTTTGCAATAGTCAACATATCCAGTCCTGTTGAAATCGTATGTGGATCTTCCATCATGTATGAAATCAGCTTGCGAACAAAGCCTCTGAACTCTTCATCAATTTGGCGATCTTCTTGTACTACTTCTGCAGCAGCAATGGTGTCTAACCTTGCGAATGCATCCAAGCTACGGCGCAAAAGAGAAATGGCCATCTGTCCGGATAAACGAATTTCTGCAACGTTAATATTGTGAGTAGCCCCAGCTTCAATTAGGCGCTTCGTTCTTTTAGCAACACGCTCAGCTTCATCGCCGGCACGCTCAAGATTAGTAATCGCTTTTGAAACAGCCATGACAAGACGGAGATCTCGTGCCGTAGGCTGACGACGGGCAATTAATTCTGTACAAGCCAAGTCAATCTGGATCTCCAGATCATTTACGAGCTTTTCGTTCTGGATGACCACATTACAAGTATCAATATCCATTTGCGTGAAAGCACGCATCGCCGTTGAAATCTGAGACTCGACAAGTCCACCCATTTCTAATAAACGGCTAGAAAGTGAATTTAAGTCTGCATCAAACTGTGATGAAAGGTGTCTATCTGGCATATATTTCTCCAATTAACCGAAACGGCCGGTAATGTAATCTTCTGTTTCTTTACGCTTAGGCTTGATGAAGATTTCATCTGTCTTGCCGAACTCAATTAAGCTTCCTAGATACATATAGGCAGTGTAATCCGATACACGAGCGGCTTGCTGCATATTATGAGTAACAATCGCAATCGTGTACTCATGCTTCAGTTCATTAATTAACTCTTCAATCTTACCTGTAGAGATGGGATCCAAAGCAGAGGTGGGCTCATCTAGCAAAATTACGGACGGTTTAACAGCCACACCACGAGCAATACATAAACGCTGCTGCTGACCACCGGAGAGAGATAAACCGCTTTGATTTAATTTGTCTTTGGCTTCATTCCATAATGCAGCCTTATTTAAGGCCCACTCTACACGTTCATCCATTTCGGAACGTGAAAGCTTCTCATAAAGACGCACACCGAACGCGATATTTTCATAAATAGACATTGGGAAGGGAGTTGGCTTTTGAAAAACCATACCAATTCTTGAGCGCAATAAATTGAGGTCCTGCCCAGGCTCTAGAGTATTCTGGCCGTAGAAGTTAATTTCACCCTCAGCACGTTGGCCAGGATAAAGATCATACATGCGGTTTAAGGTCCGAAGTAAGGTAGATTTGCCACAACCGGAAGGACCGATAAACGCAGTAACCTTACCCTCTTCGATATCCAAATTGATATCCTTAAGACCTTGAAAAGAACCGTAAAAGAAATTTAAATTACGCACTTCAAGCGCATTTTTAACCTCTTTGGCTTCTTGCATATTTGTAGTATCATTCATTCTGTTTCCTTGACTATCGATTGTATTTAAGTCAAACATTGTTTTCATATTAGCCATTAACTTTGCACTTTTTCACGGAAGACAACACGCGCAAGGATATTTAATCCAAGAACTGCAAAGGTAATTAACAATGCAGCTGCCCAGGCGAGATTAACCCAGTTGTCATATGGGCTCATTGCAAACTGGAAAATGACTACTGGCAAGTTCGCCATCGGAGCATTCATATTGGTTGTGAAGAATTGGTTATTCAAGGCAGTAAACAGCAGAGGCGCTGTTTCACCACTGACGCGAGCAAGAGCCAACAAGATACCAGTAATAACACCGCTTTGAGCAGCCCGTAAGGTAATCATAAACGCTACTTTCCACTTCGGAGTACCCAGGGCATAGGCCGCCTCTCGTAAGCTACCGGGAACTAAGCGCAACATATTTTCTGTAGTGCGCACTACTACTGGAATAGCAATCAAGGCCAAAGCAATCGTACCAGCCCAGCCCGAAAAGTGCCGAACTTGCGCGACTACGATCGCATATACAAACAAACCAATCACAATAGATGGTGCTGATAGCATGATGTCAGTAACAAAGCGAGTTATCGAAGCTACTTTACTTCTGTCACCGTATTCAGAAAGATATAGGCCAGCAAGAACACCAATTGGGGTACTAATCAAAGTACAACTGGCAACAATCATGAGGCTTCCAAGAATAGCATTCGCTAAACCACCGCCCTCAGACCCAGGCGCAGGAGTACTTTGCGTGAACACATCAAGGTTGATTGAAGAAAATCCCTTGATGAAAAGGATACTCAAAATCCACAAGAGAAATGCCATTCCCAAAACCATGGCACCAGTAGAAAGCACTAGGCCAATCTTATTTGTGCGCTTGCGTTTAGCAAAAATTGCGGGATTGATGTTTGACAGGCCTCTCATGTTTTCAACCCTTGTTTTTTCTCCATGCTAGCTAACATCCATTTGGCAATCGCCAAGACTATGAAGGTAATCATAAATAGCGCAAGACCCAAAGCAAACAAAGAGGAGTAATGAGGTCCGAGCTCAGCTTCACCAAACTCGTTTGCCAATGTGGAGGCAATTGAATTGCCCGGAGCAAATAATGATGGGGATAAGCGATGGGCATTACCAATCACAAAGGTCACAGCCATAGTCTCGCCAAGCGCCCTGCCTAATCCCAGCATGATCCCACCGATTACACCTGCTTTGGTGTAAGGGAGGACGACGTTTTTAACCACTTCCCAGGTAGTACAGCCAATACCATAGGCAGACTCTTTTAAAACTGGGGGAACGATTTCAAATACATCACGCATCACTGAAGCGATAAAGGGCAAAATCATCATTGCCAAAATAAGTCCAGCACAAAGAATTCCGATACCATTAAATGCACCAGAAAATAGAATTCCGAAGCCAGGAATTTGACCCAAAGTAGCGGCTAATGCAGGCTGGATGTAGTCGGCAAATAAAGGAGCGAAGATGAAGAGGCCAAACATACCGTAGATGATGGAAGGAACTGCAGCGAGTAGTTCAACTGCAGTACCTAAAGGCCTACGTAAGGAGCTTGGGCATAACTCCGTTAAAAATACTGCAATACCAAAACTTAAAGGCACTGCAATGAGCAAGGCGATGAAAGAAGTAACAATGGTGCCGTATATGGCGATTAACCCACCAAACTCGCCATTAACAATATCCCACTCTTTGGTGAAGAAGAAGCCGATACCGAATTTATCGAGTGCTGGCCACGCGTTGATGATGAGTGAAATGATGATGCCGATCAAAGCAATCAGAACCGATAAAGCAAAAAATTGAGTAATTGCATGAAACAAGAAATCTTGAATACGCTGCAACTTAGCAATTCGAAGCGCCTGAGGCGTCGGTGCTGCGTGAGACTGGGTCGATTCAATCATAGATTGTGCTTATTTAAATATTGAAACAGCCCCACTTTTGGTGGAGCTGTTATTCATTAATGATTAAGAAACCTTAATCATTAAACCTTACTTAGTAACTACCTTTGAGAAAACATTCTTACGGATGAAGTCTGTTGTAACGTCAGGCATTGGCACGTAATCTAACTCTTCTGCCATTTTCTTGCCATCCTTAAATGCAAAGTCAAAGAACTTGATTACTTCAGCAGCATTCGATTTATTTTCTGGATTCTTGTACAAGAGGATGAAAGATGCACCAGTAATTGGCCATGATTTAGCACCAGCTGCATTGGTAATAAATGTACCCATACCTGGAATCTTAGACCAGTCTGTTCCTGCAGCTGCAGCAGCAAAGGTGATGTCATCAGGCTGAACAAATTGACCATCTTTGTTCTTCATGGAAACGCTGGTCATTTTATTTTTCTTGGCATAGGCATACTCAACATATCCGATTGCGCCTTTGACACGAGATACGTTTGCAGCAACACCTTCGTTACCTTTACCGCCAACAGATGAGACAGCGGGCCATTTAACAGCGGCGCCTTCACCAACAGCATCTTTCCAGTTCTGGCTCACTTTTGCCAAGTAGTTTGTAAAAATTGCGGTAGTTCCAGAACCATCAGCACGATGCACTACAGTAATTGGCAAGTCAGGCATCTTCATGCCAGGATTGTTCAACACAATGCGCTTGTCATTCCAGTTGGTAATAACACCCTGGAAAATATCAGACAAGGTATCAGGAGATAACTTCAACTCGTATGGCTTAACACCTTCTACGTTAATGACAGGCACTACTCCACCGATGATGGCTGGAAACTGAACCATGCCATCTTTTTCTAAGTCTTCGAATTTCACTGGATTGTCGGTTGCACCGAAATCAACAGTCTTTGCTTTGATTTGCTTGATGCCACCGGAAGAACCGATAGATTGATAGTTCAGGTTAGAACCGGTTTTTGCTTTGTAGGCTTCGGCCCATTTAGCGTAAATTGGATATGGGAATGTTGCGCCAGCACCAGTCATGTCGGCTGCGAATGCAACTTGGGCAAATGAAATCGCGCTAATAACCAACGCTTTTTTCAAAAATGAGTTCATGTGGATCGTTCCTCAAAAAATTACGCAACATTGCGATATGAGGACGATACGATGTATGTATGACTCTTTTGTGACAAGTGTTTTAACTGAAATTAATCCAATTAAATCAAATACTTATAATTTTGGTACCAGTTCAGCGATGCTCTTAGCTGCGCTCATCGCTACATTACTATCATGAGCCTCCACCATGACCCGTAGGACGGGTTCTGTACCTGAGGCGCGGATCAGCACCCTACCCGTACTCTTGAGATCACTTTCAACCTGGCTTACTTGGGAATGAAGGGTCTTATCGGACTTCCAGTCATAACCAGGCTTGAACTTGATATTGAGGAGTACTTGCGGGAAGAGCTTTACGGAATCTAGGAGCTGAGCTAAGCTTTTCTTAGCCTGACTCATCGCTGCCAACACTTGCAATGCGGCAATAGTCCCATCACCGGTTGAGTGTTGATCCAAACAAAGCAAATGGCCTGAGCCTTCGCCACCAATAATCCAGCCTTTTTGTTTGAGTAATTCCAAGACATAACGGTCGCCTACATTAGCACGCTCAAATCCGATTCCTAAACTCTCAATTGCATTTTCCACAGCAAGATTCGTCATCAAGGTGCCAACAACTCCACCAATGGCTTGGCCGCGATCAATCCGGTCTTTTGCCAGAACGTATAGCAGTTCATCGCCGTTAAACAATCGGCCAGAGGCATCGACCATTTGCAAACGATCGGCATCGCCATCTAAAGCAATACCGAGATCAGCTTTGGTTTCTTTAACCTTCGCAATTAATGCAGCTGGGGCTGTTGCGCCAAAGCCATCATTAATGTTGCGGCCATCGGGCTGAACACCAATCGAGATGACTTCTGCGCCAAGCTCATGAAAGACATGGGGGGCGATATGGTACGCAGCGCCATGTGCGCAATCCACAACCAACTTCATTCCCTTGAGATTAAGCTCTCCAGGAAAAGTAGATTTACAGAACTCAATATAACGACCAGTAGCATCATCAATACGAAATGCTTTACCTAATTCTTTTGAACTGACACAACCCATCGGTTTAGCGAGCTCAGCCTCAATAGCCAACTCAAACTCATCGCTTAACTTACCACCATCTGCTGAGAAGAATTTGATACCGTTATCTTGATAGGGATTGTGTGAAGCAGAAATGACTACACCGGCAGATAAACGCAATGCTTTAGTAAGGTAAGCAACCCCAGGAGTTGGCATTGGGCCACACAACATCACATCGACACCTGCGGCAGCAAATCCCGCTTCTAAAGCCGCCTCTAATAAGTAACCTGATATACGGGTATCTTTACCAATCAGAATCTTGCAACGCTCTCCAGGCTTTGCCTGGCTACTCAGTACTATGCCTGCAGCATAGCCAAGGCGCGTGATGAATTCTGGAACAATCGGAAATTGCCCTACTTCACCGCGGATGCCATCAGTACCAAAGTATTGTTTTTTCATGGGCTTGATTATAAAACTTGTAGGTATACGACTAGTCAGCTTATTCCTGAATGGCTTCCCAGAGCTTCAAGGAGTCGACTGTCTCTTGAACGTCATGTACGCGGATAATACGAGCTCCTCGATCGGTAGCCAGAATAGCGGCTGCCACGCTGGGTGCCACGCGGTCATTGGTGTCTCGACCCGTTAATTTTCCCAGCATGGATTTACGAGACATCCCGGCCAGTACCGAGTAAGCTAATTGTGAGAATTGATCAAAATCTGCCAGCATCTTGAGGTTGTGCTCTAGACTTTTACCAAAGCCAAAGCCAGGATCAATGGCGATGCGATTTTGAGCGACGCCCTTCTTTTGCAGTAACTGTGCGCGCTCTTGTAAAAACTGTTTCACTTCTGCAATGACGTCTTGATATTCAGGATCAAATTGCATGGTTTGTGGATCACGCTGCATGTGCATGAGGACAAGGCCACACTGCTTGTTTGGATTGTGCTGGTCGTTCTCGATGATGGCTTCTACTGCACCCTCTTGTCGCAATGCCCAGATGTCATTGACACAATCAACTCCAGCATTCAGGGCCTGGCGCATAGTCTCGGCTTTATAGGTATCAATTGATAAGGCAAGGCCGCAATCTTTTAAAGCCTCAATCACTGGCAAGACGCGATCTAATTCCTCTTGTAGAGAGACCGGTTCCGCACCAGGGCGAGTCGACTCACCACCGATATCAATGAGATCTGCACCATCGGCGATCATGCGCTCTGCTTGAGCAATAGCATCGCTTGGGGTTCTGAACTTGCCGCCATCCGAAAAGGAATCTGGCGTGGCATTAAGAATACCCATCACTAGTGGGCGCTGACGTTTGCTAAAGTCAAAAAGAAAACGCCCGCAACGCCATGTTGCGGGCAGAGTTTGCTTACTCACCTTGCTATGCAGTGGCTGGGGTAGCCCCGGCAGCAGGACCCGGCGTACCAGCAGAGTTACCAAACTGGGTTGCTGGTGGTGGCTTAGGAGCGCGTGGTGGGCGACCCTCCATGATGTCGGTAATCTGCTCAGCATCAATGGTTTCCCATTCAAGCAAAGCTGTCACCATGGCTTCAACCTTGTCACGGTTTTGCTCAAGGATCGATCTTGCCAATGCGTATTGGCTATCCACCAATGCACGAATCTCTGCATCCACCTTTTGCTGAGTTAACTCTGAAACTGTCTTCGAGCTATTTCGCCCAAAAATACTTTCAGACTCGGTATCGACATAGACCATCGTACCCAAGCTATCACTCATGCCATAACGGGTGACCATATCACGCGCCATTTTGGTAGCACGCTCAAAGTCATTTGAAGCACCTGTACTCATGGAGTTTAAAAATACTTCTTCAGCAGCGCGGCCGCCAAACAAAATAGCTAACTCTTCCAACATGCGATCTTTGTACAAGTTCACACGATCAAACTCAGGCAACTGCCATGTCACACCCAAAGCCATACCGCGCGGCATAATGGTGACCTTATGCACTGGATCTGCCTTAGGCAAGACCTTGGCAACTACCGCATGTCCAGACTCGTGATACGCCGTGTTACGACGCTCTTCTTCACGCATCACTGCAGACTTGCGCTCAGGACCCATATAGATCTTGTCTTTTGCGTCTTCAAAGTCTTTCATATCAACGGCACGCTTATTGCGACGTGCTGCAAATAATGCAGACTCATTTACTAAGTTTGCTAAATCTGCGCCCGAGAAACCAGGAGTGCCACGTGCCAATACTGCTGCATTCACATCAGGATCAATTGGAACTTTGCGCATATGCACTTGCAAGATTTGCTCGCGACCACGAATGTCTGGCAAGCCAACGTGTACTTGACGATCAAAACGTCCTGGACGCAACAAGGCCTTATCCAACACATCAGAACGGTTAGTAGCAGCAACCACGATGACACCGCTATTGCTTTCAAAACCATCCATCTCAACTAACATTTGGTTGAGAGTTTGTTCACGCTCATCATTACCGCCGCCCATACCAGCACCACGGTGACGACCCACCGCATCGATCTCATCAATAAAGATGATGCAAGGAGAATTTTTCTTGGCGTTCTCAAACATGTCGCGTACGCGAGAGGCACCAACACCAACAAACATCTCCACAAAGTCTGAACCAGAGATGGAGAAGAATGGAACTTTTGCTTCGCCTGCAATCGCACGCGCTAACAAAGTCTTACCAGTACCTGGAGGACCTACTAGTAATATGCCATGCGGAATGCGACCACCGAGCTTTTGAAACTTTTGCGGATCTTTAAGGAAGTCCACAATCTCGAACACTTCTTCTTTTGCTTCATCACAGCCAGCAACATCAGCAAAAGTAACGGTATTGCTATTCTCATCAATCAAGCGCGCTTTGGATTTGCCGAAAGAGAATGCACCACCCTTACCGCCACCTTGCATCTGACGCATCATGAAAAACCAGAAACCAATAATCAATAAAGTAGGTCCAAGGTAATACAAAGCAGAAACCAGCATATTTGGTTCGTCGTCTGCTTTACCAGTCACCTGGACACCAAACTTCATCAAGTCGCCAACCATCCAAATATCCCCTGGAGTGATGATGGAATATTTGTTGCCGTCGTTTGGAGTTACTTGCAAAGTGCGACCTTGTACATCCACTCGCTTGACCTTGCCTGCTTTGGCATCGTCCATGAATTGAGAATACGTGACTTGATTCTGGTCTTTAGGCTTGTCGAACTGTTTAAAAACAGTAAACAAGACCAAACCCACAATGAGCCACACGCCAATTTTTTGCAACATATTGCTATTCAAAAGGAGACCTTTGCCGGATTAATCCGGGAGTTAAAGCGGATTGCTATACCTAAGTATCTGATTCTACTACTAGGCTTTTTCAATAGCGAAGAGCTAATTTATTTTATAAACCCCTTTTTTTGGGGGGTTATTTGAGTGCTTTAAGGTCTCGGCCGAGCAAAAAGATTTCTGAGGACTTCGCTCTGGAGGCTTTTGGCTTTCTGGAAGCTACTGTTTTAAAGACCTTTTTAAAGGATTCCACGATCTGACTGTAGCCGCTGCCGTTAAAGCACTTAATTAATAGAGCCCCGTCAGGCTTGAGGTGCTGAACTGAAAAGTCCAAGGCAATTTCGGCCAAAAAGGCCATTCGGGCAGCATCTGCCACCCCTACTCCGGATAAATTGGGGGCCATATCGGACATCACAAAATCGACTTTTCCATCGGCATTCGCCGGTAAAAGTGCCTCCAGCGCCTTTAAACCCTCATCCTCCCGAAAATCCCCCTGAATAAAGGAAACGTCCGCAATGTCCTCCATCGGCAGGATGTCGATCGCAATAATGATCCCATCTGGCTTACCAGATTCAATATTGGGATTATTTTTACCAAGTTCAGTCAGGCGATTGCGAACGTACTGAGACCAACTCCCAGGAGCACTCCCAAGATCCACAATCGTCATACCTGCTTTGATGAGTCGGTCCTGCTCATCTATTTCGCTCAGCTTATAGACTGCTCGCGCGCGATAACCCTCTTTTTGGGCCATCTTCACATACGGATCATTGAGGTGATCCTGTAACCAACTTTTATTAAATTTATTCTTTGCCACAACTTACCCACTTTCGTCATCTATTTTCCTTGTTTCCGCTCTACAAGGCAAAAGGAATCGACTCGAAACATCTGGATATTGGCTTAAATAAGCCCGAAAGCCCTGTTTTACATGCCCTAATGCTCTATCATCATGCCCATGACTGCACTTACTATTACCCCCGCACAACGCAAATCCCTTAAAGCTGACGCCCATGGGCTCAGCCCAGTTGTCATGATTGGTGGCGATGGCCTGACCCCTGCGGTGATTAAAGAAGCTAAATCAGCCATCTCTCATCACGGCTTGATTAAAGTTCGCGTTTTTGGCGATGATCGTGATGCACGTATCGCTATTTATGAAGAGCTCTGCGACAAACTGGGCGCCGCACCCGTTCAGCACATTGGAAAATTACTCGTGGTCTGGAAGCCGATTGATATTGTCGATGCAGCACTCGTCAATTTGAGTAGATCTAGCAAGCAAACTAAAAAGACATTACAAGCGCCCCGCACTAAGCGCCAACCAAATCGCGTGGCGGCGAAAGCTGGTATTCGCACTAGCACTTCTGAGAGATCAGATCGACGCTCAGCAGCGAGTAAATCCCCTTTTGAAAGAGTGGCTGCGGCTAAAGGCACTGCCCCCAAGAAACGGGTTCTGCGTGCTGATGCTGCTGAATCAAAAATTGGTTGGTCATCACCAGGTTACCGCAAGGCAGTTGCAGCACCCGCTCCCATCAAAAAACGTAAGGTTCGCATGAGTAGTACTAAGAAGAAATCATTGGGCTCTTAGTGCAACGAATATGTGTGTGAGCTTCTAATAAAAAACGCCGCTAGTCGGCGTTTTTTTATGGCTTAGCCTGGGCTTATCTCTTGGTGAGTCGCCAGACCAAGAGGACTCCCAAGAGACTCTGCAGCATAAACAGAATGCTAGAGACGCCATGTAGCCTTCCAAATAAGGTGGCTGAGGGAGAGAGCATGACTGGCATGCCTTGAAGGAGAGCATCATCTCGCAAGGTATTCATCCAGGGAATCAAGATAAAGCTAGCTGCGATTGCACACAGCAACATTGCCAACAAGATCCAGCGAATGATCTTGAATTGATTGAGGCCACGATTCACCAGGAGATTGGCTAGAACCATCAGGCCAATGCAGACAATCAAGCTGAGATAGGCTTCTAATTTAAAGATGCTGCCAGCAACCATGCCAGCAGCCTGTCGATCAGTCATCGTGCTAAAGATAGCTGGAGCAACTAGATAACCTACAGTGAGTATGCCGCCAACCCATAAACCAGCAATCACAATAAAAAGTCTTTGAGCCACCAGATGCTTTGGGGTCTCTAAGGTCTGCATATGGACTCTGCTTTGTATTAGATGTAACGAACCGCGAGAATTTCTACCTCGCGATTACCGCCAGGGGCCTGCACTGCAACCACATCACCCTCTTCTTTGCTAATTAAGGCGCGAGCAATGGGCGAACTAATCGAGATCTTATTTACGGCAATATCGGCCTCATCATCACCGACGATTTGATAAGTGAGCTTCGTGCCATCTTCTAAATCTTCAAGATCAACGGTTGCACCGAATACGATACGTCCGTTTACATCTAAGGTAGCAGGGTCAATGATTTGCGCTGCAGATAACTTTCCTTCCAGCTCCTGAATACGACCCTCAATAAATCCTTGCTTCTCTTTAGCGGCGTCGTACTCAGCGTTCTCAGAAAGGTCGCCTTGAGCACGGGCCTCAGAGATTGCATTAATCACGGATGGGCGCTCTACATGCTTTAGGCGATGTAACTCTTCTTTGAGAAGCTCAGCGCCACGCTTAGTAATAGGGATTGTGTTCATGCGTCTTACCTCATTTAATTTAATTGAGAGTCTTGTGTAGATTTTGCAATGAATACACCTCAAGCGACCCTTTGTTACCATTTTGCGATGCCATCAAGCCATCCATTACCGCACGTGCTGCACTAATCGTAGTGTAGTAGGTCACATTATTAGCTTGTGCGCTAGTACGAATGGAGCGTGAATCCGCAATTGCAGTACGGGTCTCATCAACAGTGGTAAATACCAGGGAGATCTCACCATTCTTAATCAGGTCAACAATGTGTGGGCGTCCATCCTTAACCTTGTTGACTACGCGAACTGGAAAGCCAGCCGCCTCAATCGCTGCGGCTGTGCCTTTAGTCGCCACCATGGGGAAGCCCAATTGATGCAAAAGCTTAGCCACTTCAACTGCTTTAGGCTTATCGCTATCTTTGACGGTTAACAACACGGTGCCGCTCTTAGGCAATTTAATTCCTGCGCCTAATTGGGATTTGAAGAGGGCTTCACCGAAAGTCTTGCCAACACCCATCACCTCACCAGTAGAACGCATCTCTGGCCCTAGAATCGGATCAATACCTGGGAACTTGTTAAATGGGAACACAGCCTCTTTTACTGAGTAGTAAGCTGGCTTGACTTCATTCAGAATGCCCTGCTGTTTAAGAGTTTGACCCACCATGCAGCGAGCTGCAATCTTGGCCAACTGCAAACCGGTTGCTTTGGATACAAATGGAACGGTACGAGAAGCGCGCGGATTTACCTCGAGCACATAGATGACATCTTTACCATCGACGTGCTGAATCGCGAACTGTACGTTCATCAAACCAACCACGTTGAGACCTTTAGCCATCGCTGCGGTTTGACGTTTGATTTCTGCAATCGTCTCATCCGATAAGGAGTATGGCGGCAATGAACAAGCAGAGTCACCTGAGTGAACACCGGCTTGCTCAATATGCTCCATCACACCACCGATAAATACCTGCTGACCATCACTAATGCAATCTACATCACACTCAATCGCATCATTCAAGAAACGATCTAGTAATACTGGTGAGTCATGGGAGACTTTGACAGCTTCACGCATATAGCGCTCAAGATCACGGCCATCGTGAACGATTTCCATCGCGCGGCCACCCAATACATAGGAAGGACGCACCACCAATGGGTAACCAATCTCTTCAGCAAGCTTCAATGCCTCATCTTCTGCACGGGCGGTACGATTCGGCGGCTGACGCAAATTCAACTCATGCAATAGCTTCTGAAAGCGCTCGCGGTCTTCTGCAGCATCAATCATGTCTGGCGATGTACCGATGATTGGTACGCCATTGGCCTCGAGATCCAAAGCCAACTTCAATGGAGTCTGGCCGCCATACTGAACGATGACGCCTTTTGGCTTTTCAATTGCGACGATCTCTAAAACATCTTCTAATGTCAAAGGTTCAAAGTACAAACGATCAGAAGTATCGTAGTCAGTAGACACTGTTTCTGGGTTGCAGTTCACCATGATGGTTTCATAACCATCTTCGCGCATTGCTAAGGCCGCGTGAACGCAGCAGTAGTCAAACTCAATACCTTGGCCGATACGGTTTGGACCACCGCCCAAAACCATAATCTTATCTTTAGTACTTGGTTGCGATTCGCACTCACCATGCTCTGCTTCGTAGGTGGAGTACAGATACGCAGTGTTCGTAGAGAACTCAGCGGCGCAGGTATCTACCCGCTTGTAGACTGGCACTACTTTAAGGCGATGGCGTGCTGCGCGTACGGAAGAGGCGTCCACTCCCAATAATTTCGCTAAGCGGCGATCTGAGAAACCTTTTTGCTTAATGAAACGTAACTCAGGGGCTGACAAGCTATCGAGCTTGCGCTGCTTGAGTTCAGTCTCCATGGTGATGAGTTCTTCGATTTGCTCCAAGAACCACGGGTCCACCTTAGTCTCGTTGTAAACCTCATCCAAGCCCATGCCCATACGGAACGCGTCTGCCAAATACCAAATGCGGTCTGGTCCTGGCTCACCGATTTCTTGAATGATGTCATCTAAGTCTGTAGAAACTTCATCAAGGCCATCAACGCCAACCTCTAGGCCGCGTAATGCTTTTTGGAAAGACTCTTGGAATGTGCGGCCAATCGCCATCACCTCACCGACGGACTTCATCTGCGTAGTTAGACGAGAATCTGCTTGCGGGAATTTCTCAAAGGCAAAACGGGGGATCTTCGTTACTACGTAATCGATTGAGGGCTCAAAGGATGCTGGAGTTGCGCCACCGGTGATGTCATTCTTCAACTCATCTAAGGTGTAACCCACTGCCAGCTTGGCAGCAATCTTGGCGATCGGAAAACCAGTTGCTTTTGAAGCCAAGGCAGATGAACGTGAAACACGGGGGTTCATCTCAATCACAATCATGCGGCCATCAACTGGGTTAATCGAGAACTGCACGTTTGAACCACCGGTATCTACGCCAATTTCACGCAAGACCGCAATGGAGGCGTTGCGTAAAATTTGATACTCTTTATCAGTCAAGGTTTGTGCAGGTGCAACGGTGATCGAATCACCGGTATGCACACCCATCGGATCTAAGTTTTCGATTGAGCAAACGATGATGCAGTTATCGGCACGGTCACGCACCACCTCCATCTCGAACTCTTTCCAACCTAAGAGAGACTCTTCAATCAAGAGCTCACGGGTTGGAGATAAATCTAAACCGCGTTTACAAATTTCTTCAAACTCTTCACGGTTATAAGCGATACCGCCGCCTGATCCACCCATGGTGAAAGAAGGCCGAATGACGACTGGGAAACCTAAACTGTCCGTCTCTTTCTGAATACGTTGCTGTACTTCATGCGCTTCATCCATGGAGTGCGCGATACCAGACTTCGCAGAACCCAGACCAATCTTGGTCATCGCATCTTTAAACTTTTGACGATCTTCCGCTTTATCAATCGCCTCTGGTGAAGCCCCAATCAGTTCGCAACCGTATTTTTCGAGGACACCGTGGCGATGTAAATCGAGTGCACAGTTCAAGGCAGTTTGACCGCCCATCGTTGGCAAAATCGCATCGGGTTTCTCAGTGGCAATGATGCGCTCTACTACTTCCCAAGTAATTGGCTCGATGTATGTCACATCCGCCATCTCAGGATCAGTCATGATGGTGGCAGGATTACTGTTCACCAAAATCACTTTGTAACCTTCGTCACGCAGAGCTTTACAAGCTTGCGCACCAGAATAGTCAAATTCACAAGCTTGTCCAATCACAATTGGACCAGCCCCAATAATCAGGATGCTCTTGATATCGCTACGCTTAGGCATTATTTGCCCCCCTTATTACCAACAGCGGCAGCATTCATGAGCTCCACAAAACGATCAAATAAATAGGCGATATCGTGAGGGCCCGGTGAGGCCTCAGGATGCCCTTGGAAACACAAAGCAGGCTTATCTTTCCAAGCCAGGCCTTGTAGTGATCCATCAAATAAAGACACGTGCGTAACGCGAATGTTGTCAGGCAAAGTTTTTGCATCTACAGCAAAGCCGTGATTCTGAGAAGTAATCGCTACGCGCCCCGTATCCAAATCTTTTACCGGGTGATTCGCACCATGGTGGCCAAACTTCATCTTCAAGGTTTTAGCGCCAGCAGCTAAGCCCATAATTTGATGACCCAAGCAAATACCGAAAGTCGGAATGCCCTTTTCGATAATTTCTTTAGCGGCAGCAATTGCGTAATCACATGGACCAGGATCGCCTGGGCCATTTGAGAAGAACACACCATCTGGGTTCATTGCCAACACTTCGGCAGCGCTAGTTTGTGCAGGAACAATCGTTAACTCACAACCACGCTCAGTGAGCATGCGCAAAATATTACGCTTCACACCAAAGTCATAGGCAACGACTTTTTTGATTGGCTTACTGATATCTAAAGATCGATATGCAGGTTTGTCATCAGGGCCATGCAGGTCCCATTCAGCCTCACGCCATTGGTATGGGGTTTTTGTTGTTACCACTTTAGCTAGATCTAAACCAGCCATACCTGGGAAGGCTTTTGCGAGCTCCAAGGCTTTCTTGCCAAGGGTCTCTACGTTATCACCCAGCTTGCCAGCCACAATCGCACCGGACTGAGCGCCTTTATCGCGCAGGATGCGAGTGAGCTTGCGGGTATCGATACTAGAGATGCCTACTACCCCTGCTTTTGTGAGGTAGCTATCTAGACTTTCTTCAGAACGGAAATTCGAGACACGCTTAGATAGGTCTTTCACAACCAAGCCAGCCGCATGAATCTGGTCAGACTCAGCGTCTTGACCGTTTACCCCAACGTTTCCGATGTGTGGGTAAGTCAAGGTAACAATTTGGCGTGAGTAACTCGGATCAGTGATGATCTCTTGATAACCAGTCAGTGCAGTATTAAAAACAACTTCGCCGGTAGTTTCGCCAGGGGCGCCGATACTAAGACCAGGAAATATAGTGCCGTCGGCTAAGGCCAACACGGCAGGAGGAAAAGAAGGAAGCAAGGGTGACAAACCATCTCCAGTCCCTGCTCCATCCGACGCTCAACACCCCAAAAAGACCAACCCAGGACTGTTTGTGCGGGAGGTGAGTGTCTTTAAGCGCTAGGGTAATTTATTAAGTTTTGAACCCTTGAATCATACCAGTTTTGCGTATAAACCCTTGGATTCCCAGCCAATTGGGCTTCCAAGGTAATGAGCCTCAGAGTCACAGGACCAAGGGGCTTATTTTTGATGCTGCCAAGCTAGGCTTAAGGTTTTGCGCTTTGCTCGATGATGGTCTTAATTTGCGCTAAAACGGTTTGATCTTCCATCGTACTGATATCACCAGGATCGCGCCCTTCAGCTACAGCCTGAAGAGCACGGCGCACGATCTTGCCTGAACGGGTCTTGGGCAAGGCTGTGACTACATAAACCCGGCCTGGACGAGCAATTGCGCCTAGAGTGGTGTCTACGGTTTTCATACACTCTGCTTCTAGAGTAGCTGTATTAGAGGCATCCTTTGGAATCACAAAGGCGATCGCAGCTTGCCCCTTGAGCTTGTCCTCAATACCCACTACTGCAACTTCAGAGATATTCGGATGACTAGAAATACTCTCTTCGATCTCACGGGTGCCCAAGCGATGACCAGCAACGTTAATTACGTCATCAGTTCGACCTAAGATAAAGAAGTAGCCATCCGCATCCTTGATACCCCAGTCAAACGTAGAGTAAATCATCTTCCCAGGGATAGTTTCCCAATAGGTGCTTACAAAACGCTTATCGTCACCCCAGACTGTTTGCATGCAGCCTGGAGGCAAGGGACCCTCAATCGCAATCACACCCTTCCGATCTGGACCCAATTCTTCCGAAGTGGCGTCATCCAGTAGTTTCATGTTGTAACCAAATGATGGGACGCCAGGAGAGCCAAACTTGTGTGGCATCACTTCCACCCCACGCTGAATTGCCAACATGGGCCAACCTGTTTCTGTCTGCCAATAGTTATCCACGATCGGCTTCTTAATCGCATCATGTATCCAGGTTGCCGTTGGCTCATCCAAAGGCTCGCCTGCCAAGAACAAAGCACGTAAGCTCGAGAGATCATATTTAGTTAAGAAGGCAGGATCTTGCTTCTTGAGAACGCGAACTGCAGTTGGTGCAGAGAACATGACTGAGACTTTGTACTTCTCAACCAACTCCCACCAAATCCCTGCATCAGGACGCAAGGGTGTGCCTTCGTAAAGAATGGTTGCCATGCCGTTTAGCAATGGCGCATAAATGATGTAGCTATGACCCACTACCCAGCCAATGTCTGAGGTACAGAACATGGTCTCACCAGGGTTACCGCAGAAGATATGCTTCATGGTCGAAGCCAAGGCAACTGCGTAACCACCGGTATCGCGCTGTACACCTTTGGGCTTACCGGTAGTGCCGGAGGTATACAAAATATATGAGGTATGGGTTGCATCCACCCACTCAATCGGCACTAAATCATTGAGGTGTTTCTGGCGCTCGGTTGCGTAATCTAAATCGCGACCAGCTACTGTGGTGAACTCAGTCAGACCACGATTGACGATCAGAACTTTTTCAGGCTTGTAGCTCGCGAGCTTAATGGCCTCATCGAGCAAAGGCTTATAAGGGACCGCTTTACCACCACGCGCGCCCGCTTCTGCAGTCACAATCATTTTCGGCTTGGCATCGTCGATACGTGATGCCAGGCTATGGGATGCAAAGCCACCGAATACTACGGAGTGAATTGCACCAATGCGTGCACAAGCGAGCATTGCAAAACAGGCCTCCGCAATCATCGGCATGTAAATCAATACGCGATCGCCCTTTTGAACGCCGTTCGCTTTGTAGATGGCGGCAATACGATTGACTTCTTCGTAGAGCTCTTTAAATGTGAATGCTTTTTCTAGATTGGTTTCTGTTGAAACAGCGACAAGCGCGATTTGGTTTGCACGGTCTTTGAGGTGACGATCAACTGCGTTGTAGCAAAGATTGGTTAATCCACCCTCAAACCATTTAGCAAAGGGAGGGTTTGCGTAGTCTAGAACTTTATTAAATGGTTTTTCCCAATAAATGAGTTTTGCCTGCTCTCCCCAGAATCCATCTGGGTCTTTAATGGAGCGTTCGTGTTCTGACTTATAGGACATGATCAACCTAAATGAGTAAATTAAAATGTCTAGACTTACTGAATCTTATTGACTCCCTTGCTAGTGGAAGTCTTGGGAGTCGAGCTAGTTGTATTCGAAGATCCATTATTTGCAGATTTTGCAAGTCCTGTCGATGCGGATTTATGCTGAGTTGCAGCATTCTTCGCAGAGGAATTACCCTTAGAAGCACCTTTTCCAGACTTTGCCACTGCGCACTTAGCCCCTTTTGCACAATTGTTAGGCGCTGACTTAAGCAAATTAAGACTGCCATTTTCAGCTAATGCTACTGAGATATCACCAGGGCGCTGGTGAGTTTTAGGCACTAAAACTGTTGAACCCGCCCGAATTCTCATGCTTTTGGGAATGCCATTGACTGCTCTTAAGGTGTCGGCATCCACACCAAGCGTTTTTGCGGCTTGCTCAACTGATTCTGTCTTGGTCACTTGCACTGCCGTCCAAGAAGACAGTGGCTTGGTGTACTTCTTGAGGTTTTCCTGGAAGACCTCGGCATGTCCAAACGGTAGCAAGATTTGCTGATTAGCATTACTCAAGATGACCGGCTTATTAAATGAGGGGTTCAGACTATGAAACTCGTCCTCCGGAATTTCGCTCAACTGAATTACCAGTGCCACATCAATATCAGACCCAACATCCACAGCAACAAAATAAGGATGGTTTTCTAAATCCGGTAGAACAATGCCGTAGGCTTTGGGATCCAAAACAATCTGACGGTAAGCCATTAACTTCGGAACATAGTTGCGAGTCTCATTGGGCATCTTGAGACTGAGGTAATTCGTAGGAAGACCTGCGGCAAGATTGCGTTTCTGTGCTTTTGACACATTACCAGCGCCCCAGTTATAGGCAGCTAAAGCGAGATCCCAACTACCAAACTGCTTATGCAAACGCTGCAAATAATCCAATGCTGCATCAGTAGACTGCAAGACATCCCTACGCTCATCCCTAAAGACGTTTTGCGTCAACCGAAAATCTTTACCAGTTGCAGGCATAAATTGCCACAAGCCCATAGCCTTTGCACTAGATTTGGCATTAGTCACAAATGCGCTCTCGACAAACGGGAGCAAGGCAATCTCTGTTGGCATTTTGCGTGCATTTACCTCTTGCACGATATAAAACAGGTAGCGCGATGAGCGAGCCATTGAGCGATGTACATAGTCTGGGCGTGCACTAAGCCAGCGTACTTGTTCAATCTCCAACGGTGTATTCATGGGTTCCATCTCGAAGCCATCCCGAATCCGAATCCAGAGGTTGCTCGATGGTGCATACAGATCGCTGACAGATTGATTTTTGAGGTTTACCCGCTGCGCGTTAGAGGCTCGTGGATCCTGACGTGTCGGCACATCAGAGGACCAATCTCCAGTGCTTGCACAGCCTGAGAGTAGTGCAATCAGCCCTATCGCTGCATAGCGCCACATCATCAGAACCGATCCTTCCATGCACGAATTACCGCTAATACATGGGCAGGCGTAGGTAGCAATTTTTCGCCAGAGACCTCGAGAGCGGCATCAATCACAGCCGGTTGATCACAACGCATGAATGGATTGACTTGTAATTCTTGCCCGATGGTCGTTGGTAATGTTGGTAGGTGTTGATCGCGTAGAGCGTTAGCAGTTTCCGCCCAAGTAATCAGGTTGGCATTATTCGGCTCAACCGCCAGCGCAAAGCGAATATTGGATAAGGTGTATTCATGGGTGCAATACACCAGAGTATTTTTAGGCAAGGCGATAAACTTCGCTAGAGACTGACTCATCTGCGTTGGGGTGCCCTCAAACAAGCGACCACAGCCAGACGCAAATAAGGTATCGCCACAAAAGAGCATAGGCTCAACTACATTAGCCTGCATGTTCGCAAAGTAAGCAATGTGACTCAAGGTATGGCCAGGTACCTCATAAACCTCAAGGCTAATACGTGGCGCAGCGACTTCTACCTTGTCGCCTTCCATCAGGGCATGCGTACGACCCGGAATATCGATCGCAGCTGGGCCATAAACTGGGATAGATGAGCCAAGGGTATTGAGCAAAGTAACAATGCCACCGGTATGGTCTGCATGGTGATGGGTAATTAAAATACCAGTCAGAGTCAGCTGATTTTGCTCGAGATATTGCAATACGGGGGCGGCATCACCCGGATCCACGATCAAAGCAGACTCGCCATCATGGATACACCAGAGGTAATTGTCATCAAAAGCCGGTATCGGCCAAACTTGCAATAAAGTATTCTTCACCATAGACCCATGATACCAACCCCACCCGCCCCCTCTCAGATGCCCGCACCACCATGGAGTTCGTGGGAAAAGTGGCTGCAATCACCCCCAGGACGCTATGTACTTGCTTGGGAGCAAAAATGCTTCAATCAAATTGTGGTTGATGTCTTTGGTTTTTATGCCGTACAAATTGGCTTGCCGCAAATGAACACCTTGGCAGAAAACCGAATGCCCTTGCACGCGTTACTAATAAACACCCACGACCGGCAAAAACAGGCTGGCCAGTTTAATTGGCATCAGATTGAGGGCAATGCCAATGAGCTCCCCTTTGCCTCTGAATCTATTGATTTATTGGTGATGCCACATGTCTTGGAATTTGCCGCTGATCCTCATCAAATTCTGCGAGAGGCTGAGCGCGTCCTTCGCCCTGAGGGCCGCTTGATTATTTCTGGATTTAATCCAGCTAGTCTGTGGGGCATGCGCCAATATCTCAGTAGATTAATCGGCACCCCCTATTTACCAAGGGATGGACAGTTTATTGGCCTTCTCAGAATTAAAGATTGGTTACAGTTACTAAACTTCTCTCTAGATAGAGGCCATTTTGGCTGCTATAAACTCCCTTTAAGTGGCGAGTCAGGCATGGCCAGAATGGACTTTATGGAGCCGGCTGGCAACCGCTGGTGGCCTATTTTTGGAGCTGTTTTCCTGGTTTCGGCCATTAAGCGCCAGCAAGGCATCCGCCTGATCGGACAAGTCCAAGGCCTACGCATCCCAGCGATCACTCAATTGAACCCGGTAGCGGAAAGTCGTCAGCAGTTAGCAAACCAGCAAGACCGAGTAAATTAAGGGCATGTCCCACGCCAAACCACTTCCTCATATTGTCATTTACACCGATGGCGCCTGCAAAGGCAATCCGGGTCCCGGCGGCTGGGGTGCTGTTCTTCGCTCTGGCGGCCACGAGAAGCATCTTCATGGCGGCGCTGAGCACACCACCAATAATCGGATGGAAATTAGCGCCGTAATTCATGCGCTGCGAGCCCTGAAGCAAACTAGCTCGGTAGAACTATGGACCGACTCTCAGTATGTCCAAAAAGGCGTGACTGAGTGGTTAGAGGGCTGGAAAAAGAGGGGCTGGAAAACCGCTAGTAAAGATCCCGTCAAAAACGCTGATTTATGGCAAGAATTAGATGCCCTCATTCCCCACCATACGATCACTTGGCATTGGGTTCGTGGGCACAATGGACACCCTGGAAATGAGCTGGCAGACCTATTGGCAAACAAAGGTGTAGAGGAGTTTCTGCCCTAATTGGGATCGAGGCGCTACTGCCCATGTTTATGAGCCTTGTGAGAAAATAATCTCGTTCAAGGGCGGCAAAGATGACTCCCTACTAAACCGATATAAAACTAAGAAAAAATACCGAGATCGTGTCAAAAATTGAATTAGCCCTTGATAAAGCAGTCGCTTCACTTCCAAAGCTCAAAAACTGGGTGATGGGCCGCCTGTGTGCCCTATGGAAAAAAACTTCCCCATACCTACGCCTTGATAGGCTCAAAAAATTAGACTTCACCACAGTTAAAGCATTTACCCTGAAATACAAATGGCGTATTTTGCTTGTGCTTGTCGTGTTGTACGCTGGCTTGAAAGCCTACGACTATTTTTTTCCTGCTCCCGAGAAAAAAGGTGGGGTCGTCACCATCACCTCAGTTGTAGTCGATAAAAAAGAGGTTCCGCTCATTATTGAAGCTACTGGCACGATCGTGAGCAATAGCATCGTAGATATTCGCCCAATGGTAACCAACACCGTTGCCAAGATTCATATTAAGGACGGGGAAGAAGTTAAAGAGGGGCAACTCCTGTTTACTTTAGATAATCGTAATGACAAAGCAAATTACGAAAGATTAAAAGCCTTAGCCGATGACGCGCAGAATCAATACTTGCGCGCCAAAGAATTGGTTGCCAAAAACTTTATTTCTAAGGCAGGCTTAGAAACCTCTCTTGCAAATTCGAAGGCTGCACAAGCTGCAGCTCGTTCTGCAGAGGTTCAGCTCTCTTTTGATTCCATCCGCTCTCCAATTACTGGTCGCGCAGGCATTGTGAATGTCTTCCCAGGATCTCTAGTGCAGGCAAGTAACGTTGTTAGTACTGCAACGAGCTCAACTGCAACCACTAGCGTTGGCTCTATGGTCACCATTACCCAACTCAATCCAATTAATGTCCAATTTGTGATCCCAGAAAAAGATATCCCCCTTTTGCTGGAGAACCAACTTGATGGTGAGCCACTCGCCGTGAAAGTCACCGTGGGTGACTCTGGCAAAAGAACCTATCAAGGCAAAGTCTTGGTAATTGATAACCAAGTAGATCCTTCCATTGCAGCGGTTCGAGTCAAGGCGCAAATTCCGAACGATGCTATGACTCTGCTGCCTGGACAATTTGCACGTGTCTCGCTAGTGGCTAGCGATTTAAAAGATGCGCTTGTGGTTCCCTCACAAGCTATTGTGATTAATCCTCGTGGTAGGCTGGTCTACACAGTAGATAAAGATAGTAAAGCAGTATCCAAGCCAGTTAAAGTCGTTTATGAATACCAAGGTAATTCTGTTATCACCGGTATTGAGCCGGGCGATCGAGTAGTAGTAGAGGGCAAGCAAAACTTAAGGCCTGGCAGTAAAACCAAGGAAGCTAAAGATGCGAAAGGTGCGAACCCAGCTGCTGCGCCTACACCTGCTCCTGCTGCTAATGCCCCCTCTGATCCCTCAAAGGCTTCAGAGACTAAAGCTCCAGCCACTCCTACTGCAGCAGATAAGAAATGACCCTATCTGAATTATGTATTCGCCGTCCGGTAATGACGGTACTGCTTTCGGTATCAACAGTCATTGCTGGGGTAATCGCTTATCTCAATATTCCAGTCGCAGCATTACCTAGCTTTAATACGCCCGTTATTTCTGTGAGCGCATCTTTACCAGGGGCTTCACCAGAAAATATGGCGTCGGCTGTAGCGCTACCATTAGAAAAAGAGTTCTCTACCATTGATGGCGTTAAGGTCATCAGCTCTACCAACTCTCTTGGTAGTACTAGCGTTACCCTCGAGTTCAATACTGATCGTGATATCGATAAGGCCGCAGTCGATGTGCAAGCAGCACTACTACGCGCTCAAAAACGCCTCCCGATTGAAATGACGGTACCACCGTCTTACCGTAAGGTGAATCCTGCCGATACCCCAATTTTGGTAGTGAGGATGCAGTCTCCTTCTGTGAGTCTCTCAGATTTAAATGACTATGCAGAAAATCTTCTCTCGCCGAACTTGTCAACCATCGGCGGTGTTGCACAAGTCATTGTCTATGGAGCAAAGCGTTATGCCATCCGCGTGCGCGTTAACCCAGATGCCTTAGGAAACCGCAATCTAACAATGGAAGATGTCTCGGTTGCGATCAATAAAGCCAACGCAAATAGTCCTTTAGGTGTTTTAGATGGTCCCCGCCAATCCATCACGATTTACGCCAACCCGCAATTGGTCAGACCAGAAGAATTCGGCAACCTCATTATTAGCCAGAAGAATGGTTTACCAATCTACCTCAAAGACGTAGCTGAAGTCATTGAAAGCTATGAGGATGTAAAAACCTTAGCTAGCGTTAACGGTGAGAGATCAATTGCAATTGCTGTGTTACGTCAGCCGAACGCCAATACGGTTGAAGTAGTTAAATCCGTCAAAGAGTTACTGCCAAAACTTAAAAAGCAAATGCCAGACTCGGTTCAGTTACAGCTTGCGAATGACCGCTCGCTATCCATTATTGAAGCGATCCATGACGTCAACATTACCCTAGCACTAACAGTTCTTCTGGTAGTGCTTGTGATGTTCTTATTCTTAAAACATCTTTCCGCCACCATCATTCCCTCGATCAGCCTACCCATCTCGCTGATTGGCGCTTTCTCGCTTTTATATTTTTTAGGCTACAGCCTAGACAATATTTCTCTACTCGGCATTACCTTGGCAGTGGGCTTAGTCGTCGATGACGCGATTGTTGTTATAGAAAATATCATGCGCCACATTGAGGAAGGCATGGATCCACTTAAAGCCTCTCTCAAAGGAAGTCAAGAAGTTGGATTTACGATTTTTTCTATCTCCCTTTCTTTGGTAGCTGTATTTATCCCGCTCTTCTTTTTGCCCGGTCCTATTGGTCTCTTGTTTAGAGAATTTGCGGTAGTGGTATCGCTATCGATTCTAGTGTCCGCAGTGGTATCGCTCACGATAGTCCCCATGCTATGCAGTCGCTTTTTGCCAAAACCAGGGCAGCACGCTAAGGAATATGCCATCAACAAGAAGTTTGATCGCTTTTTCGATTGGATGCTAAAGACCTATGTGCATTATTTGGATCTGGCATTACTGCATCGCAAAAAAGTGTTGTGGGGCGCCCTTTCTACTTTCGTAATTACGATTATTCTGTTTATGAGTAGTCCTACAGGATTTTTCCCAGAGGAAGATATCGGACAAATTTCAGTAACCACTGAGGCATCTGAGGACATCTCTTTCAAGGCGATGCTCATCCTGCAAGATCGAGCAGCAGCCATAGTCAATAACGATCCTAATGTGGAGAGCTCTATTTCGATTGTCGGTGGAGGCAATAGCTCAGGCAGCAATACTGGACGTATCTTTGTCGTTTTAAAGCCTAAGGGTGATCGACCCAAGATGGCAAAAGTAATGGAGGAGCTCAGAACCAAGTTCAGGGAAATTCCTGGGTTACAGGTGTTCATGCGCCCAGTGCAAAATTTACAACTCGGTGGCCGAGGCAGTAAAAGTCGCTATCAATTTACATTGCAAAGCGTTGGCTTTGAAGGTGTAAATGAGTGGGCAGATAAGTTGCTGCAGAAAATGCGTGCTGACCCCATCTTCCGCGACGTCACCAGCGACTCTCAACTAAAGGGTCTTAATGTCAAAATTGATATTGATCGTGAGAAAGCAGCGAGCGCTGGCGTCTCAATCACCGATATCCGTGCAGCACTGTATAACTCCTTTGGCCAAAAACAAGTCTCCACAATTTATACCCCCGTGAATACTTATTACGTCATTCTGGAAACTGCAGAGGAGGATCGTCAGTATGAGACGGATCTCAATAAGGTGTTTGTTCGTGGCCGCGCAACTGATAAGCTCATACCACTCTCTAGTGTAGCCAGCTTTACCAGAAGTATTGGTCCTACCGCTGTCAACCACCAAGGGCAAATCCCTGCAGTCACTCTATCGTTCAATCTAGCGCCAGATGTGTTCTTGGGTGATGCTACTAAAAAGATTGAAGCCTACACCAGTGAAATTAAATTACCGACATCAATCATTACTAGCTACGGTGGTGACGCTGCTGTCTTTAAGAGCAATCAGTCGGGACAATTAATTTTAATTTTTGCAGCCTTAGGCGTAATTTATATTCTCTTGGGAGTTCTGTACGAGAGTTATATTCATCCGCTAACGATCTTGGCGGGTCTGCCCTCAGCAGCAATTGGCGCGATCTTAGCACTGCGTATTTTTGGATTTGAGCTCACTATCATCGCTTCGATTGGTATCTTATTGCTAATTGGTATCGTGAAGAAGAATGCGATCTTAATGATTGACTTTGCTTTGGATGCACAACGTAATCAAGGCATGTCACCTGAGAAAGCGATTCGGGAGGCCTGTATTTTGCGCTTCCGCCCGATCATGATGACTACATTCGCTGCCTTAATGGGCGTTCTCCCCATTGCCTTCGGAATTGGTGCTGGTGCAGAGCTTCGGCAGCCTCTAGGGATTAGTGTCGCTGGCGGTTTAATCTTCTCGCAATTTGTAACGCTCATTATTACTCCAGTGATCTATCTGTACCTAGATAAGTACGCGGGTAATGGCCCTCTTGAAATCCCCCCATCCGCCTTAGAAGGTACCTAATGCGTCAAGTGATTCTCGATACCGAAACAACCGGCCTCAATCCCGCTACAGGCGATCGTATTATTGAAATTGCTTGCGTTGAGATGGTGGGTCGCCGCTTAACTGAACGCACTTTTCATTACTACATTAATCCTGAGCGTGATATCGATGCCGGCGCTTTTGCAGTTCATGGACTCTCTCGTGAGTTCCTGTCTGACAAACCCGTGTTCTCAAATATTGTGGAAGAGTTGATTGAATTTGTTGATGGTGCTGAGGTAGTTATTCATAATGCGGCGTTTGACTTAGGCTTCCTCGATAACGAATTTGCTTTGCTCAAGCGCCCAGCTTTTAGAGGTCTTGCCTCCAAAATTACCGACACCCTACTCGATGCCCGTCAGATGTTCCCGGGTAAGCGTAATTCGCTTGACGCCCTCTGTGAGCGCTTTGCGATTAGCAATCAACATCGCACCCTACACGGTGCTCTATTGGATGCCCAGTTATTAGCTGAAGTCTATGTAGCGATGACGCGTGGGCAAGAAGACTTATCGATTGACCTCATTGATTACACCGTTGGCACTGATGCATCAGGACAAGCGAAAGCCTTGCCCACCATGCTCAAAATCATAGCGGCAAGCGAGGAAGATTGCCAGTTGCATGAAAAGATCTTGGCTGACATTGCCAAGGCAAGCAAGAAGGATCCTGTTTGGAATCCTGCTGCTATCGCTAGTTAATCAGTCATTTTGATTAACTGATAGCGCGGCGGATTTCATCCTTCTTAGGTTTAGATCCTGTAACCGATTCTGTATCGTGCTCAGTCGTATTTTCGATTGTCTCGATCAGCGCTTCTTGCATTCGAATATTGTCTTTAGGGCAAATAGGTGCGCCATAGGTTGCCCATTTCTTTAGTAGCGTGACCTCATATCCGCACTGCCCGCACTTAGCTTTATTGCGACTGGCATTGCTCGGCCTCGGAGGTGGAAAAACGATTGCCTGATGTGGATATGGCCCAAGCTCTTGGCTGATCATCATAAGGCGCACCATCAACTCTTCGGTTGCGTGAGCCATTCTAGCGGGACCTTCTAAACCTACAGTCTGGGCAATGCCCTTGAAGTCCTCGCCATGACCGCTAAAGCAATCATCCACGGCGTGGCACAACTCATGTACCAAGGTATCTAACAACTGAACGGGATCATCTAACTTAGGTGAAATAAAGATCTCGTTCACTCCCCCACCAGAGCGCTCGCGCGGCCAGCATTGCCCCAAGGTTGTTCTGGGACTGCTAGAGGCTGGAAAACCGCAGGATACTCTTACTGGGGGTATGGCATATCCCGCCTTTGAGAATACCGGCTCCAAATGTCTTACTGCATCTTCTAACCAAGATTCTCGTACGGAGTGTTGCTTCATTTATGGATCACTTAATCAAGCTTGATATTGGCGGATTTGATTGCTTTATCCCAATAAGGCAATTCTTTCTTCAGTAAGGCATCCATCTGTGGAGGCGTTAAATAACGCAACTCAACACCAGCGGCATCAGAGCGTTCTTTCACTTCAGGTAGAGCAAGACTTTTCTTAACAGACTCGGTCAGCTTAGTAATGACTGGTGCTGGCGTGCCCGCTGGCGCATATAAAGCTACCCAAGATTCCAATTGAAATGTAGGCAAGCCTGCTTCGGCAGTCGTAGGCACATTGGGCATACCAGGGTGACGACTTTTACCCGTCACAGCCAAGCCTTTTAGCTTTCCGCTTTGTACGTGTTGCATCACCGAAGGTGGTGTCGTAATAAATACTTGCACCTGACCTGCCAATACATCCTGAATTGCAGGACCAGAACCCTTGTACGGTACGTGAACGATATCTACACCCGTATTTTGCTTAAAGATTTCAGTGCCAATATGAGATACAGAGCCATTGCCCTGCGAGGCGTAATTGAGCTTGCCAGGATTGGCTTTAGCGTAAGCAATCAATTCTTTTAGGTTATTCACAGGTACCGAAGGATGCACTGCAATCACATTCGTAGAAACTGTCAGGAGCCCAACTGGAGAAAAATCTTTAATTGGATCCCACGGTAATTTATCCATCAAGGAAGGATTGCCAACGTGGTATCCAGAATACGAAATCAGCAAGGTGTATCCATCGGGCTTGGCCTTGGCAACATATTGATAGGCCGTATTTCCGCTGGCGCCTGGCTTGTTATCCACAATCACTGGCTGACCAATCACCCGAGTTAGAGGCTCACTCAATAAACGCGCCGAGGTATCCACTAAGCCTCCAGGCGGGTTCGGAACAACCAAGGTAATGGGTCGATCCGGGAATGCTTGGGCATGAACAAGGTGAGAGCCTAATGCAATGCTAACGATGGCTAAAGAACGATAGATAAGTTTGATTGATTTCATATTGATCTCCAAAAACTGAGTTTCATTTGTTGTTTGAAAGAATTATCGCTGCCCTACTTTGACATCACCAAAAATGGCCTGAGCTTCACGCGGTAAACAGCGCCAGTAACGCTCATTGGAAGGTACGATGCCACCTAGGGCTGCAGCAGCCTCCCAAGCCCAACGGGGTTTGTATAAAAATGCCCGTGCCAGAGCGATTAAATCCGCATCCCCTTTTTGCAAAATATCTTCAGCCTGCTTAGGGTCGGTAATCAAGCCCACTGTCATCGTTGGAATGCCCGACTTGTCTTTCACAATCTTGGCAAATGGCACTTGGTAATTTGGTCCAATCGCAATCTTTTGCAATGGAGAAATTCCCCCTGAAGAGATGTGAACAAAATTACATCCCAAGGGCTTCAGTCGAGCAGCAAAATCAGCCGTTTCTTCGGGCGTCCAACCACCCTCGATCCAATCGCTTGCAGAAATGCGAATACCTAAGACACCTTGATAGGCCTTTCGTACCGCCGCAAATAATTCCAAAGGAAAGCGGATACGGTTTTCATAAGAGCCGCCATATTCATCTGTACGTTGATTGGCGATGGGCGACAAAAACTGATGCAATAGATAGCCATGGGCACCGTGTAATTCAATGCCATCAATCCCAATTCGCTCAGAGCGTTGCGCTGCAATGACAAATGCAGTGATGAGTTCAGCTAACTCTGTTTTGGAGAGCTCATGCGGCAAACGTTCATCCTTGAGTTGCGGAATGGCGGATGGCGCAACCATGTCCCAGCCGCCCTGCTCTTTAGAAAGCAACTGACCGCCAGCCCAAGGGCTAGCACTGGAGGCTTTACGACCAGCATGCGCCAGCTGAATAAACACAGGGGTGGCTGGAGCTAAACTCCGGGCCCTCGTGAGCTTGTCTTTCAGGGCCGCTTCTGTGCGGTCATCCCACAGGCCCAGGCATACAGGGGTAATGCGACCCTCAGGGGTCACGCCAGTGGCTTCGATGATGAAAAGCCCTGCGCCACTATTGAGGAGATTGCCCCAGTGCATGAGATGCCAATCCTGAGCCTCTCCATTGACTGCAGAGTACTGGCACATTGGTGCCACAACCACCCGGTTTGAGAGGGTTAGAGGCCCCTTAGGGGAGCTTAGAACATAACTGGAGAATAAAAGACTCATTTGCTTACCTTTAGGGCCGAAAAAGCGTAAAACTAGCTAAAGCGATAAAATAGATTCAGTAGAATAAACGAGACCACAAAGTTGTGCGGAATCTAGCCCAAGCACCTTTATTGAACCCAAAACCAGACAATAGAATATTAAGTAAATTACTATGAGCGCACCCCAAGCATTTACATCAAAAGAAGATATTGGCCATTTCGTTGGCGGTAAAGTCGTCAACCCTAAAGATGGTCGTTTCGCCGATGTATTTAATCCCTCCACAGGCGCTGTCGCAAGACGCGTGGCCCTAGCTAGCCGTAAAGAGGTTGATGAGGTTGTAGCAAATGCGCAGGCAGCATTCAAGACCTGGAGCCAGACCTCCCCATTACGCCGTGCGCGCATTATGTTTAAGTATCTTGAGCTACTCAACGCCAACCGTGATGAGCTGGCTGCCATCATTACTGCTGAACACGGTAAAGTATTTACCGACGCTCAGGGCGAAGTGACTCGCGGTATCGAGATTGTTGAATTTGCTACCGGTATTCCAGAACTGCTCAAGGGTGATTACACCGAGCAAGTGTCGACCGATATTGATAACTGGGTCATGCGCCAGCCTTTAGGTGTGGTTGCTGGCGTGACGCCATTTAACTTCCCCGTCATGGTCCCCATGTGGATGTTTCCAGTGGCGATTGCCTGTGGCAATACCTTCATTCTGAAGCCTAGCCCAACCGATCCATCTGCTTCATTATTCATGGCGAAGTTGCTGACTCAGGCTGGCTTGCCTGACGGTGTATTTAATGTGGTGCAAGGCGATAAAGAAGCGGTTGATGCCTTGATTGAGAATCCCGATGTCAAGGCAGTAAGCTTTGTAGGTTCTACCCCTATTGCTAACTATATCTATGAGCGTTGCGCACACTTCGGCAAGCGCTCCCAGGCTTTAGGTGGCGCTAAGAATCACATGGTAGTGATGCCAGATGCTGATATCGATAAAACAATTGACGCTTTGATTGGTGCAGCCTATGGCTCTGCTGGTGAGCGCTGCATGGCAATCTCAGTGGCAGTTTTGGTGGGCGATGTAGCCGAGAAAATCATGCCAAAACTGATCGAGCGTACCAAGACCCTGAAGGTGAAGAACGGTATGGAGCTCGATGCTGAAATGGGCCCTATTGTTACTAAAGCTGCCTTAGAGCGCATCACTGGCTACATTGATAGCGGCGTTGCCTCCGGTGCAAAGTTATTAGTAGATGGTCGCGGTTTGAAAGTGCCAGGACATGAGAATGGCTTCTTTATCGGCGGCACACTGTTTGATAACGTTACCTCCGAGATGAAGATCTATCTAGAAGAAATCTTCGGACCAGTACTCTCTTGCATGCGCGTGGCAAACTTCACCGAAGCACTCAATTTAGTGAACTCCTGTGAGTTTGGTAATGGTGTAGCTTGCTTTACGAGCGACGGTAATATTGCCCGTGAATTTGCTCGCCGTGTACAAGTGGGTATGGTTGGTATTAATGTACCTATTCCAGTTCCAATGGCTTGGCATGGTTTTGGTGGTTGGAAGAAATCCCTCTTTGGCGATATGCATGCCTACGGCAAAGAAGGTGTTCGTTTCTATACCAAGCAAAAGAGCGTGATGCAACGCTGGCCTGAGAGTATTGCCAAGGGTGCAGAGTTTGTGATGCCGACTTCGAAGTAATTAGATGCAGCAGTAATGTAACAAGCATCTGCAGATAACAATAGCGACCCTCGGGTCGCTATTTTTTATCATTTACTTTTGATTCAGTGGTGAAGCTAGGCAGGAATCAGGTAACGCCTCTCGATGGCACGAGCAAATAACACAATCACCGATACCAGGGCCAGATAGACTAATGCGGCCAAGAAATAGGCTTTAAAGAATTGGAAGTTGCTTGCGGCCAACTCTTGTACTCGAGCAAAGAATTCGGTGTACTGAATCAAGAAAGCAACTGAACTGTCTTTGAGATTGGCAATCACTTGATTGGTGAGTGCTGGAATAGAAAAGCGAATCACTTGCGGCAAAGTAATCAAACGAAAGATCTGCAAAGGACTGAAGCCCTGTGCACTTGCCGCCTCTAACTGACTTTTATCTAAACCATTAAAGGCAGTCTTTAAATATGCCGCATTGTAGGCTGCTACGTTGAATGTAAAGCCAATGAAAGCGACTGTGAATGGAGAGAGTCGAACGCCCCACTGTGGCAAGCCGTAATACATCAAGAACAATAAAACAATCAAGGGCATGCCGATAAAAAAGGAGATGTAAGAATTAGTGGCGCTACGCACATATTGGTTTTTACTCAGCGTGAGATAAAACACGACGATGCCTAAAAGTAATCCTGAAACACTAATCAAGCCCGCCAATTGCAAGGTCTTCACTAGCCCCGTCAAAATCAAGGGCATCTGCTCCGTGAGATCACGAACGAAGGATGGCCACCCTCCCATCAACGCTTCTCCTCAGCGCCAAAGAAGGCTTTGATATCTGGATCGGAATGTTTACTCAATACATCGATTCGATCATCAGCCCGAATGACGCCACGATCCAGAAACATCACGGTATCTGCAATATTGCGAGCCAAGTTCAGGTCATGGGTCACGCAGATCATCGTGATCCCTTCGCTATGCAAGCGGTTAATGAGATCCGCCACATCTCTAGACATCACAGGATCGAGTGCTGAGGTAGGTTCATCGAGAACCAAGACTGCTGGATCCATCGCAAGTGCACGGGCAATAGCCACCCGCTGCTTCTGTCCGCCAGAAAGCTGGGAGGGATATTTATCTTGATGGGACGTCATTTCAAAATGGGATAGCTCTAGAAGGGCTTTTTCTTTTGCCTCCGCTTTACCCATCTTGTGTAGCTTGCGTAGGCCTAATGAAACGTTATCTAATACGGTGAGATGACTGTAAAGTGCGAATTGCTGAAATACAAAACCAATTTGCTTGCGCAACTCGCGGACATCCACGTCAGGATACAATACTTCCTTGCCTTTAAAAACAATCGATCCCGAGGTAGGCTCAACCAAACGATTAAGGCAACGCAATAAAGTAGATTTACCAGAGCCAGAAGCGCCCATCAAGACCTGAACATCGCCCTCTTTTAAATCCAGGTTGATGTTGGATAAGACAGTTTGCCCATCAAACTCTTTAACCAAATCTCTCACTTGAATTAATGCCACAGGTTTACCTCTTTAAATAATGTGGTGCCAGTGCTCATGCTGGAGTCATCCCTGGGATTTGAAAACGCTTACTCAGAAGCTGAACGCCGATTAAGCAAATTCGGTAGATCACGAAATATAAAATGCCCACAGCTAGATAGACCTCTATGCCACGGAGCGTGGTTGAAGTGAGTGTCATAGCTTGCTTGGTAATCTCCGGAATCCCCACCGTATAGGCAAATGGAGAATATTTAAGTACTGAAGTGAATTCATTAAGCATACCCGGCACTGAAAATCGCAGCATCTGGGGTAACTCGATAAACCTGAGAACCTGTATACGAGTCATTCCCATGGCCTGGGCAGCAATCACTTCAGCAGGATCTACTGAGTTAAACGCCCCCCGAAATACCTCGGCTAAATATGCAGATGCTACAAGGCCTAAGCTGAGCGCCATCGCCATTAAAGGCGGAACCTTAAAACCAATGCCTGGTAAGCCAAAATACACCATAAACAGTAAGACTAAAACTGGTACACCTCTAAAGACATAGGTGTAGCAGTCAATCAGCGGGCTTAGCCAGGAAATATCGAGACGGCGTAGGCTTGCTAAAAATAAGCCGACTACTAAGCCTGTTAGTGAGCAAACGAGAGTGACTAAAACCGTATAAGAAATGCCCTGGGCTAACTGGGCAAGAATATCCAGAAAGGTCACAGGGCAGGCTTTCGGCTACGGATTAAGGTATTAATGAATGGAGCTTATTTCATCCACTTATCTAGAATGGCTTTGATTTTTTCTGGCCCCAGTTCATTGAGGTATTTATCAAAATCATCACGCAGCTTAGAGCCTTTAGCAAAAGCAAAGCCTAGCTTATCAAACCCTTTAAATACATAGCTACTCTGAATCGGTAGCTGCAGTTTATTTTCATAATTGAGGAATACCGGCTCCTCAATAAAGGCAAGGTCCAAATTACCATTCTGCAGATCAGTAATCACTTCTGCATAGGAGGGATAGAGCTTGACCTTGCTTAATGAATAATAGCCCTTGGGCTCTAGCTCATTCTTAATCAGGTCATCGTATGCCATGCCACGTGGATAGCCGATAGAGTATTTCTTGAGCTGATTTAAGTCAGTGATCTGAATATTTTTATTCTTCATGCTCACAAGATGCCAAGCATTGTCATAGTAAGGCTGAGAAAAATCCATCACCTCCTTACGTTTATCGGTAATAGAAATTCCTGAGAAAGCCACATCAGCCTGACCACTAGAGACCGCACCCAACATTCCAGCCCAATCATACGGAGTGACTTTTAAAGTACAGCCGCGCGACTGACAAAAGCCCTGGAAAATATCCATATCAACGCCAACGATCTGCCCTTTGTCATCAAATAACATAGGGGGAGATGCAGGAGAAACAGCAACCTTAATTTCTTTGGTATCAGAGGACTTGGAGCAAGCCACAATGGTGAGCGCTAGAACAGCTGCAAACAATGCTAGAAAAAAGCGTTTCATGGGGTACTTCTCCTATCCTAATTAATGGTGATATCCAGAACCTGGGTACACATTAAGTATAGGGGAATTAGGATGGTGCTGGCTACTGCAGAGTGTTTTTGAAGGCAGGCATCATGGGCATGGCCATGACCTCAATCCCCTCGTCGCGCAAAGCCTCAGCTTCATCTAGCGTAGTTTGACCGCGGATACTGCGCTCAGGCGACTCTTTGTAATGAATCTTTCTAGCCTCTTCTGCAAAAGAGTTTCCTACATCTTCGGATTTACCCATTAAATCACGCATGCCTTTTAAAAAGGCTGCCTGTACCTGTGCCTCTAACTGAGAATGATCGCTACCAGTTAAAGCAAGGACATCGCCACTCAATGTGCCGCTGACACCGGCATGCTCAGTTGAGGTTGAACTAGCCACAGTCAACTCAGTTGAAGTCGGGATATCTTTGCTAGATCCTGATTTAGCAATATGGGGGGCCGAAGGCATCCGAGTAATCTCGGTACTATCGCAAATAGGACATGCCAGCATTCCCTTGTCTTGCTGAGCAAGGCAATCCTCTTCAGAGGCAAACCATCCCTCAAAGCGATGAGACAATGGACAAGCGAGGTTGTAAACTTTCATAAGATCTATATAGGGGCAAAAATACCAAATTCAATAGCCCTATTTTAAAGGATTGTTCAATTACCCCGAGATAGTCTCAGGACTTACTAAACCACGACGATAGCGATCCAACCAATAAGTTGCAATGGTCGTCTTTACGTCAGTAATTTCACCCTGCTCCACCCACTCTAATAATTGCTCCAGAGGGGCAGCAAATACATCCAAAAACTCTTCATCATCTAAGTGGCTTTTGCCGGAAACTAAACCTTCAGCAAGATAGATATCAATAAACTCGGTCGAGTAAGAGATCACCGGATGAATGCGACGAATAAAACTCCATTTACTTGCAGAATAGCCCGTCTCCTCCTCAAGCTCTCGTTGGGCGCAGAGCAATCGATCTTCACCAATTTCCAGCTTACCCGCAGGAATCTCAATACAGGCCTTTGCGATGGGGTAGCGGTATTGGCGTTCCATCAACACCCTGCCATCATCTAAGATCGCCAGAATAGCGACTGCGCCAGGGTGCGTCAGATATTCACGAACGGCCTGATTGCCATCTGGCAGACTAACTTGATCGCGCTTCATATTTAAAAAGATACCACCGTAAATATCCTCACCAGACAAGCGCTCTTCCCTCAAATGGGCGTCACCGATTGGCAGGTCTTTAAATGATTTTTCAGTCATGGTGCATCTTTCATTATTTGAACATCCATCATACAAAATCCAGGTGACATCAAAGAAAAAGGCTCCCGTCAGGAGCCCATATCACTAGCTAAATGGTGATTTGGCCTATGAACCTAATAAGGTACGACGCATAGTGTCTAAACAAATAGCCATTAGGCTAGCCGGGAAGATTCCTAAAGCCAGAACAAAGATGGCATTCAGACTCAGCAGTCCACGAGCAAAGCCAGATCCTGAAATCTCAGCAGCATGCTCTTCTTTTGGCTCATCAAAGTACATCACCTTAACCACTCGCAGGTAGTAGAAGGCACCGATCAAAGAGGCCATTACGGCAATAATTGCTAAGAAGGTATGCTCACCATCAACTAGCGCCTCAAGTACGCCAAGTTTGGCCGCAAAGCCCACTGTTGGCGGAATACCCGCCAAGGAAAACATCATTACCAAGCCAATGAATGCAAACCAGGGGTGGCGCTTATTTAAACCTTTGAGGTCATCAATGGTTTCGCAATCATGACCCTTGCGTGACAAGATCATGAGAAGGCCGAAGCTACCCAAGGTAGTCAATACATAGGTAATAGCATAGAACATCGATGCACTAAATGCATGATCATCAAACACAGATAACATACCCAGTAATACAAAGCCCATTTGCGCGATAGCAGAATAAGCTAGCATTCGCTTGATATTGGTTTGTGCAATAGCGGTAACGTTTCCTACCACTAAAGATAAAACGGCAAGGATCACCAGCATTGGCTGCCAATCACCCATCAGCGGTAAAAGTGTATTTACCAAAAGTCTGAATAGCAGTGCAAAAGCAGCTAACTTAGGCGCAGCTGCAATCATTAAAGTCACTGCTGTTGGAGCGCCTTGGTATACATCAGGCACCCACATATGAAACGGTACAACCCCTAACTTAAAGGCTAAGCCAGAGACAATAAATACCAAGCCGAAAGCCATCACCAAATGATTCACACGAGGGTCGGCTACTGTTCTGAAGATCTCAATTAAATCGAGCGAACCAGTTACGCCATACAACATCGACATACCGTAGAGCAAGAAACCAGACGCCAAAGCACCCAAGATGAAGTATTTGATACCTGCCTCAACACTCTTCTCGCTGCTGTGACGCATCGCAACCAAAGCATAGGTTGGCAAAGCCATCAGCTCCAAACCTAAATAGAGCATAAGCAGATTTGCGCCCGAAATTAATACGCACTGACCTAACAGGGCTAGCAAAGCCAAGACAATGAAGTCAGGACGAAACAATGCACGATCAGACAGGTACTTCTTTGAATATACCAAGCTCACTAATACTGCAGCACATGAACAGGCTTTTAAGAGATTTGAAATGGGGTCTGACTGAAATAAGCCATTCATAGCCACGATGGATACATCACCCATGCGACCTACAAATGCAAAGATCAAATACACCAACAAGATGATGGTGAAAAAGTAAACAAAACCAACGCCACGTGGTGTGTGGAATATGTCTTGCTCTACACCCGGAGTGGCTGGCTGACGCTCAGGTACATAAACACTCGCCACCAGCAAAAAGCAGGTGACTACCAGTAAAACGAGTTCCGGCAGGACGGCGTATAGGTCGAATGCTTGCATTAGCTTTTACTCAGAGTTTGCTGACAGCGACATGCTGTAGCAGATTAATCACGGCTGGATGAATGATGTCAGTAAACGGTTTTGGATAAACGCCCATACCGATCACACAGATGGAAAGCGCCGCCATCATGAAATACTCACGCGCATTGAGATCTTTTAATTCCTCAACATGCGCATTAGTAATCGCGCCGAAGAATACACGCTTAACCATCCACAAGGAATAAGCAGCGCTCAGAATCAAAGCGGTTGCTGCCAAGATACCAATCACGAAGTCGTAATCCACGGCAGCCAGAATCACCATGAATTCACCCACAAAACCAGAGGTAGCGGGTAAACCACAGTTCGCCATTGCCATTAAAACTGCAAACGCTGTAAAGGCAGGCATGCGGTGTACAACACCACCGTAATCCGCAATTTGGCGGGTATGCATGCGGTCATACAGCACACCAATTGAAAGGAACATGGCACCAGCAACAAAGCCGTGAGAAATCATCTGCACAATGCCACCCTCAATACCCAAAGGGCTGAAGAGGAAGAAGCCGAGTGTCACAAAACCCATATGCGCTACTGAGGAGTAGGCCACCAGCTTCTTCATGTCTTTTTGAACCAGCGCTACTGCACCTACGTAGATCACAGCCACTAAGGATAAGAAGATGATGAATGGTCCAAGATACTGACTTGCGTCTGGAGCAATTGGTAATGAGAAACGCAGGAAGCCATAAGCACCGAGCTTCAACATGATCGCTGCCAATACTACAGATCCGCCAGTAGGCGCTTCAACGTGAACGTCTGGTAACCAAGTATGCAAAGGCCACATTGGAACCTTTACAGCGAATGCCATAAAGAAGGCAAAGAACAGGAGGATTTGCTCAACAATATCAAGGCGTGCGTTATGCCAAGCCAAGATATCAAAAGTATTAGTTACGTTATACAAGTACAGCATGGCAATCAAAGTCAGCAATGAGCCAAGCAAGGTATACAAGAAGAACTTAAATGCCGCATAGATCCGGTTATGACCGCCCCATACGCCGATGATGATGTACATTGGGATTAGAGTTGCTTCAAAGAATACATAGAACAACAAAGCATCAAGGGCTGCGAATACCCCAATCATTAATCCAGAAAGGATTAAGAAAGAGGCCATGTATTGCGAAACCTTCTTATCAATCACTTCCCAAGCTGCAATGACGACAAAAATATTAATGAAAGCGGTCAAGACAATAAACCAAACTGATATGCCGTCAATACCCAAGTGATAGTTAATGTCGTAACGCGGGATCCAACTCATCTTTTCAACAAATTGCATGCCAGGGTTGGCAATATCAAAATGGATGATTAATGGCAGCGTTGCAATAAAGCCCAATACGGAACCGAAAAGGGCTAACCAGCGAACACCGGCTGTAGGTCTCTCTGAACCGTAGAACAAAATAATGATGCCGAAGAAAATCGGGATCCAGATGGCGTAAGAAAGAATCATGATGGCTACTTAAGTAACAAAGGCCTAGCGAACAAACGGCAGGTAAGCGTACAAAACCCAAGCTAGCAAGACCGCCAAGCCCGCAATCATTGCGAAGGCATAGTGGTAGAGATAGCCGGATTGCAAATGGCGAATAACTGTGGACAAGCGCCCTACTGCATGCGCACTACCGTTGACTAAGAAGCCGTCGATAGCCTGTTGATCACCGCGATGCCACAAAACACCACCGATCCATAACAAACCTTTGGCGAATACCGCTTGGTTTAGATCATCGAGATAGTATTTGTTGTCCATCAACTTCTTGATAGGCGCAAATGCTTGAGCAACTACGCCGGGCAACTTTGGAGCCCAGAGATAACCGATCGCCGCAGTCAATACACCCAGAACAACCAATAGCAACACCGGTGAGGTGAATGAATGTATTGCCATGGCGATTGGGCCGTGGAATTCATCCTCCAACTCCTTCATGACCGGATGACGAGCTAGATCAATAAAAATAGAATCACCGAAATAGGTACCAAACAACAAAGGCGTAATTGTGTAAAAACCAATGATGACTGATGGAATGGCCAACAAGATCAAAGGCAAGGTCACAACAAAGGGTGACTCATGTGGTTTTTGACCGGGAGCTAAACCATGGTGGGCATGATCATCCCCCTGCTCTGCGTGATCATGATCGTGCGCGTGAGCATCATCATGTCCCCAACGGGCTTTACCATGGAACACATAGAAGTACAGACGGAATGAATATAGGGCAGTGACAAAGACGCTGGCCATGACAGCGAAGTAAGCAAAACCTGAGCCAGGAATATGGCTAGCTGCTACCGCCTCGATGATGGAGTCTTTTGAATAGAAGCCAGAGAAAAATGGCGTACCGACCAATGCCAAGTTACCTAACAACATCATAAGGCAAGTGATCGGCATATATTTCCAGAGACCACCCATCTTGCGCATATCTTGCTCATGATGCATGCCTAGAATTACGCTACCCGCAGCAAGGAACAGAAGTGCCTTGAAGAATGCATGGGTCATCAGATGGAAGATGGCGATTGGATAAGCAGATACGCCCAAGGCGACAGTCATGTAGCCCAGCTGAGAGAGGGTGGAATAAGCTACTACCCGCTTGATGTCGGTTTGGACGATACCCAAGAAACCCATAAAGAGCGCTGTGATCGAGCCAATTACTAAAATAAAGCTCAAGGCTGCATCAGATAACTCAAATAGAGGTGACATACGTGACACCATGAAGATGCCGGCGGTCACCATGGTTGCAGCATGAATCAATGCAGAAATTGGGGTTGGGCCTTCCATGGAATCTGGCAACCAGACGTGCAATGGGAATTGAGCTGATTTACCCATCGCGCCTATAAAGAGGCAGATGCAGGCTACGGTGACTAAATTCCAGCTCGTACCTGGCAATGTTTGTGCAGCTAAAGCGGTATTCTGAGCAAAGATCACGTCGTAGTTCATGGAACCAGTGCTAGCTAGCAGTAAGCCAATGCCGAGAATAAAACCAAAGTCACCAACACGGTTAACCAAGAAGGCCTTCATATTGGCAAATACAGCTGATTGACGCTCATAGTAAAAGCCAATCAACAAATAAGAAACTACACCCACCGCTTCCCAACCAAAAAAGAGTTGCAAGAGGTTATTACTCATGACCAGCATCAACATGGCAAAGGTAAAGAGTGAGATGTAAGAGAAGAAGCGGTTGTAACCTTCCTCACCTTTCATGTAACCAATGGTGTAGATGTGAACCATCAGGGAGACGAAGGTCACTACACACATCATGGTGGCCGTCAGTGGATCAATCAAGAAGCCAATATCCAGGTTGAGCTCACCCAATTGCATCCAGCGATATACGGTACCGTTGAAGTAGAAACCATCCATGACCTGTACAAGTACAAAACAAGATAGGACAAAGGCGACCATCACACCAAGAATAGTGACAAACTGGCAAGCACCATTACCGATACTGTTGCCACCTAATTTTGTGCCAAATAATCCAGCAATGGCTGAGCCAAATAATGGCGCCAGCGGAATTATGCAGAGAACAGGAAGAGTTAAGGTCAATTGCATGACTAGCCTTTTAGGTGGTCAAGGTCTTCAGCATTAATGGTGTCAACCTTACGGAAGAGAACAACCAAAATTGCCAAGCCGATTGCCGCCTCAGCAGCAGCCACAGTCAAAATGAAGAATACGAATACTTGTCCAGCCATATCCCCCAAATAATGAGAGAAGGCTATAAAGTTCATGTTTACCGAGAGGAGCATCAATTCAATTGCCATTAAAAGCACGATGATGTTCTTGCGGTTTAAGAAAATACCAATCACGCTAGTCGCAAATAAGATTGCACCGAGCACCAAATAGTGAGCCAGGGTAATAGTCATTTCTTCTCCCCGCGGGTATCTTGCTTTGCAGCCATATCAGAATCCATCTTGACGATACGCATGCGATCAGCAGAGTTCACGTTCACCTGCTCATGAATATTTTGGGCTTTCGAATCCTTGCGATTACGCAAGGTCAATGCGACAGCAGCAATGATGGCCACCAACAGAATGACGCCAGCAACCTCGAAGGCATAAACATAGTCAACGAAGATCAGCATGCCTAAAGCCTGTGTATTGCTAGTAGCCATTTCTTCAAGCATGGGCTGTACTGGAGTGCTAGTACCGATAAAGCTGCGAATCAAGACGATAGACAACTCCAGTACGATGACCGCACCCATCAAGAAAGCTACAGGAAGGAATTTCTTGAAATCGCGACGCAAATGCTCAATATCTAGATCTAGCATCATGACTACGAAAAGAAAGAGCACCATCACAGCGCCAACGTAAACCAGAATTAAGGCTAGGCTGAGAAACTCTGCTTTGAGTAGCATCCACAGACCAGAGGCGCAGAAAAAAGCGAGCACTAAAAAGAGTGCGGCGTGAACTGGATTACGCGCAGTAATCACACGCAATGCTGAGAGCACCAAAAGGCCAGCAAATGCGTAGAAGAATGCTGCGAATAATGTAGAAGTATCGAATGTCATATATTCTTGTGCTCGATTCGATTAACGATAAGGCGCATCAGCTGCGCGATTAGCGGCAATATCTTTTTCATACTTGTCGCCAACTGCCAAAAGCATGTCTTTAGTGAAGTACAAGTCACCGCGTTTTTCACCGAAATACTCAAAAATATTCGTTTCAACGATGGCGTCAACCGGACAAGCTTCTTCACAGAAGCCACAGAAAATACACTTGGTCAAATCGATGTCGTAACGGCTGGTACGACGCGTACCGTCATCGCGCTCAGCCGTTTCAATCGTGATTGCGTAAGCAGGACAAACTGCTTCACACAGTTTGCAACCAATGCAACGCTCTTCACCATTCTCATAACGGCGCAAAGCGTGTAAACCGCGGAAGCGAACAGACTGAGGCGTCTTCTCTTCAGGATATTGAATCGTAATCTTTGGTTTGAAAAGATAACGGCCGGTAATCGACATACCGACCAAAATATCTTTCAGCATCAAGCTATCGAGGAATTGGGAAATTTTCTTAAACATGATTGATCAACTTATTTCCAAATATTCAATGGAGATACAACCCATGCACCAACGACAACGACCCAGAATACGGAGATGGGGATAAAGATCTTCCAACCCAAACGCATAATTTGGTCGTAGCGGTAGCGCGGCAATGTAGCGCGCAACCAAATAACGCAAGACAAGAGGAAGAAGGTTTTGGCAAACAGCCAGAAGAAACCGGGGATATCGCGCAGGATTGGCAAATCCACAATTGGCAACCACCCACCCAAGAACAGAGTGGATGCTAAAGCGGCGATCAAGATCATATTGGCGTATTCAGCCAAGAAGAACATCGCAAACGCCATACCAGAGTACTCAACCATGTGACCCGCAACAATCTCAGACTCACCTTCAACCACGTCAAATGGATGACGGTTCGTTTCAGCAACGCCAGAGATGAAGTAAATCACGAACATGGGTAGCAATGGCAACCAATTCCAAGAAAGGAAGTTCAAACCAATATTAGCGAAATAGCCCTGCTCCTGAGAAGCAACAATCGCGCTTAAATTCAAAGAGCCTGAAGTCAACAAGACAGTAACCAAAGCAAAGCCCATAGCGATTTCATAAGAAATCATTTGAGCTGAAGCGCGCATAGCGCCAAGGAATGGATACTTAGAGTTGGATGACCAACCCGCCAAGATCACGCCATAAACACCAATGGATGAAATTGCCATCACATACAGCAATCCAGCATTGACGTCTGCCAAGACCATTTTGGCTTGAAATGGAATCACAGCCCAGGCGGCAAATGCCGGCATGATCACCATGACTGGTGCAATGAAATACAGAACCTTACTTGCTTGCGTAGGAGAAATGATCTCCTTCATCAACAACTTCAAGGCATCGGCAATCGGTTGTAGCAATCCTAAAGGGCCAACGCGGTTTGGTCCAAGGCGGATATGCATCCAACCAATCAGCTTACGCTCCCAAAGAGTCATATAAGCAACGGCAGCAAACATCGGCAATACGATGATAACGATGCGCACTAATGCCCACACTAGCGGCCATAGTGAGCCAAAGATAGCTTCGCCTTGGGTGGTAACGAGGTTCAAGAAATTATCCATCTCGCTCCCTATACCTTGCTAACAGTTACGGGACCAAACATCGACCCCAATTGAGCGCTAGCCATAGTGCCCGCAGAAATTCTGACAGCGCCCTGGGCTAAGTTTGCTTCCAATGTCACTGGTAGGTCTACTGATTGACCGCCTTGGGTAACTCGTACAGCATCACCCTCTTTCAAACCTAACTCGCTAAAGAGTCCTTTACCTAAGCCAACTTGATTGCCACGCATTGCATCGCGAGTTAACTGCAATGCAGATGCACGACGAACGATTTGATCGCCGGCATAAATACCCACATCAGATAGGCGCTCTAAACCTGCTGATGGCGTTGCATTGCCATTAGATAAGCCAGTGGCTGTAGATTGATTCCCAAGCTTAGTGCAATAGTTATCACCTAGGGCTTCACCCAATACCTCTTCAGGCATGTTGTAGAGGAAACCATCTAAATTCAATAAGCCACCCAGAACGCGGAGAACCTTCCATGCTGGACGTGAATCGCCCAAAGGTTTTACAGCAGGCTGGATAGTTTGCGTGCGAGCCTCTGCATTAACAAAAGTAGAGACTGTTTCTGTAAATGTAGAGATCGGCAGAATCACATCGGCCACCTCAAGAAGATCAGCGCTCTTATAAGCACTTAATGCAATCACCGTATTGGCTTTGGCCAATGCGGCACGTGCTTGCGCAGGATTTGGTAAGTCAGCATCTGGATCGATATTCATCAAGATCACAGCACGACGCTCACCAGATAAGATGGATTCAACGCCAGCACCATTGGCGTTTACCAAGCTAGCACCAACAGCGTTACCGCCAACTGGCAAGAAACCTAAAGTGGCGCCAGTGTGCTCAGCAATAAATTGCGCCAGTAGATGTAAATCGGATGCTCGTGGATGTGCGATTGCTGCAGAGCCTAGCAATACCGAAGTAGATGCGCCCGAAAGCAAGCTATCTGCAATCTTTTGCGCAGTAGCAGATACCGTTAAATTAGCAGTACCCGTTGGAGCGGAAACAGATTTAGCTTTGGCTACTGCCAATGCAACTTCACTTAATGCACTGATCCATGCACTTGGAGTAGCAGCAATACCAGTCGCAGGAATCAACCAATCATCACCGCCGGCATCAATTCGGGAAACTTGCAAACTACGTTTAGCTACAGTACGAATACGAGCAGCAATTAATGGCTGCTCCTTACGCAAGAAGCTACCGATGACTAAAACACGATCTAACTCACTTAATTTACTGATCGGCATACCCAACCATGGGGCAGAGGCAGAACTCTTGACGTCAGTTTGACGTAAGCGAGTCTCGACTTGATTAGAACCTAAACCACGAATCATCTTCTGGAGAAGGTACAACTCTTCAGTGCTAGAGATTGGATGCGCTAAGGCAGCAACTGCTTGGGGACCACTCTCAGCAGAAATGGTTTTGAGTGAGTGGGCAACGTAATCCATTGCGGATTGCCAATCAGTCTCAAGCCATTGACCGCCCTGCTTCACCATGGGTATTGTTATGCGATCTGCACTATTTAAACCTTCATAAGCAAAGCGATCACGGTCGCTAATCCAGCATTCGTTAATTGCATCATTCTCTAAAGCAACGACACGCATGACTTTGTTAGCTTTTGTTTGAATGGTAGTGTTCGCACCTAAGCTGTCATGCGGACTTACTGAACGCTTGCGACCCAATTCCCAAGTACGCGCTGCATAGCGGAATGGCTTGCTTGTTAAAGCGCCTACTGGGCAAATATCAATCATGTTTCCAGATAACTCTGAATCAATGGTTTGGCCGGCAAAAGTAGTAATTTCAGAATGCTCGCCACGATTGACCATACCCAATTCCATGACGCCAGCCACTTCTTGGCCAAAGCGCACGCAACGAGTGCAGTGGATGCAACGGGTCATCTCTTGCATGGAGATGAGAGGTCCTACATTCTTATGAAATACAACACGCTTCTCTTCTTCGTAACGTGAATTCGACTTACCGTAACCAACCGCTAAATCTTGTAACTGGCACTCACCACCTTGATCGCAAATTGGGCAATCCAATGGATGGTTGATGAGCAGGAACTCCATCACTGAGCGCTGCGCTTCAACTGCTTTAGCGGAATGCGTAAACACCTTCATGCCTTGCGTCACTGGTGTTGCGCAAGCTGGCAAAGGTTTCGGTGCTTTCTCTACTTCTACTAGGCACATACGGCAGTTAGCAGCGATAGATAATTTCTTGTGATAGCAAAAGTGCGGAATGTATGCATCAAGCTTATTCGCAGCGTGCATCACCATCGAGCCTTGCGGAACCTCTACCAACTTACCATCTAATTCGATTTCAACCATGCTCACTTTAAGATGTCCCGTGCTCAATGTCTTATAAAGGTTTAACAGAATCTAAGCAGCGCTTATGTTCTACGTGATACACAAATTCATCCATGTAATGCTTCAACATGCCACGAACCGGCATAGCAGCTGCATCACCCAAGGCGCAAATCGTACGACCTTGAATGTTAGCTGCTACATCATTTAATAAATCTAAGTCTTCAGGGCGACCCTCGCCACGCTCAATGCGACTCACGATGCGCCATAACCAACCAGTACCTTCACGACATGGGGTGCATTGACCGCAAGACTCTTCGTGATAGAAGTAGGACAGACGCTCTAAGGCACGAACCATACAGCGTGTTTCGTTCATGACAATGACTGCGCCAGATCCCAACATGGAACCGGCTTTTGCAATACTGTCGTAATCCATGGTGAGCGTCATCATCTCTGCACCCGGAATGACTGGGGCCGATGAACCACCGGGAATGACGGCCTTCAAAGGAATGCCATCACGCATGCCACCAGCAAGCTTGAGTAGCTCAGCAAATGGAGTACCCAATGGAATCTCATAGTTACCTGGATAAGTCACATCGCCTGAGATAGAAAAAATCTTCGTGCCGCCGTTGTTGGGCTTACCCAGCTCTAAATACGCTGGACCACCGATTGCCATAATGAATGGTACGGCAGCAAACGTTTCGGTGTTATTGATCGTAGTAGGCTTGCCATACAAACCAAAGCTAGCAGGGAATGGTGGCTTAAAGCGTGGTTGACCCTTCTTACCCTCAAGTGACTCTAAGAGCGCAGTTTCTTCACCGCAGATATAGGCACCCCAACCCGGAGAAGCATGCAACTGGAAGTTGAAATCACTTCCCATAATCTTGTCACCAAGGAATCCAGCAGCACGGGCTTCTTCAAGAGCCTCCTCGAAGCGAGAATAGACTTCCCAAATTTCACCGTGAATATAGTTGTAGCCTACAGAGATACCCATAGTGTAGGCACCAATAATCATGCCCTCAATTAAGGCATGCGGATTGTAGCGCATGATGTCGCGGTCTTTAAATGTACCCGGCTCACCCTCGTCACTATTACAAACCAAATACTTCTGACCAGGAAATTGGCGGGGCATAAAGCTCCACTTCAATCCGGTTGGGAAGCCTGCACCTCCACGACCACGCAATGAGGATGCTTTTAATTCAGCAATGATGACATCTGGTGCAATCTTGTCATTGATGATGCGACGCAGCTGTTGATAGCCACCTCGGCCTTCGTAATCTTTTAAACGCCAGTTCTCACCATTTAATCCCGCTAGGATCAAAGGCTTAATGTGTCTATCGTGCAAACTGGTCATGCTGCTTTTCCTTCTGCACGGAGTTCACTTAATAAGGCATCAATCTTGTCATTACTCATATGGCTACACATGCGTTTGTTATTCACCAGCAGAACCGGAGAATCACCGCAAGCGCCCATGCACTCACCCTCTTTTAAGGTGAATGTGCCACAAGACGTTGTCTCGTTGTAGCCAATACCAAGCGTTTCTTTTAAATGGCTTGCTGCAGTCTCACCATGCATTAGCTGGCAAGGTAAATTTGTGCAGATCACCAACTTGTACTTACCAATTTTCTTGGTGTCATACATATTATAGAAAGTAGCAACTTCATCTACTGCAATGGTTGGCATTTCTAAAATTTGGGCAACAGTTTCAATCACCTCAGGAGAGACCCAACCTAATTCAGTTTGGGCAGCAATCAAAGCGGCCATCACCGCAGATTGCTTTTGCTCTGGAGGATACTTAGCAATATTGCGCGCAATGTCTGCGAGCGTTTTGTCAGATAGTTGAAGAGTTGTTGTCATGAATTCATCCTTGGCACGCTGCATTAGCGGTCAATCTCCCCGAACACGATATCTTGGGTTCCAATAATGGTTACAGCATCAGCCAACATGTGACCACGGGACATCTCATCCATTGCAGAAAGATGCACAAAGCCTGGTGCACGAATCTTCATACGGTATGGCTTATTAGCACCATCAGAAATTAAGTAAATTCCAAACTCACCTTTTGGATGCTCAACAGCAGAGTAAGCCTCGCCATCAGGAACATGCATACCCTCAGTAAAGAGTTTGAAATGGTGAATCAACTCTTCCATATTAGTTTTCATATCCACACGCTTTGGCGGAGATACTTTATGGTTGTCACTCATGACAGGACCATCATTTGCCTTGAGCCAAGCTACGCACTGTTTAATGATGCGATTGGATTGACGCATCTCTTCCATGCGCACTAAATAGCGATCATAAGAGTCGCCATTGACACCAACTGGAATATCAAAATCGAGTTTGTCGTAAGTTTCATAAGGCTGCTTCTTACGTAAATCCCACTCAATACCGGAGCCACGCAACATGGGGCCAGTAAAGCCAAGTTGCAAAGCGCGCTCAGGAGTCACAACACCAATACCAACCAAGCGTTGTTTCCAAATACGGTTATCCGTCAAGAGATTGCAGTACTCATCTACGTTGGCATCAAAACCATTAGAGAACTGCTCAATGAAATCAAGCAATGTACCGCTGCGGTTTTCATTCAAACGCTTAATAGCAGAGGTGCTACGAATCTTAGATTTTGAGAACTGGGCCATCTGGGTTGGTAGGTCACGATAGACTCCACCTGGACGGTAGTAGGCAGCATGCATACGAGCGCCTGATACGGCTTCGTACATGTCGAAAATATCTTCACGATCGCGGAAGGCGTACAAGAACACGGCCATAGCACCAACGTCCAAACCATGACAGCCAATCCACAAGAGGTGATTTAGCAAACGCGTTAACTCGTCATACATCACCCGGATGTACTGCGCCCGCAAAGGCACATCTACTTGTAGCAACTTCTCAATCGCCATCACGTAAGCATGCTCGTTTGCCATCATGGATACATAATCCAAACGATCCATATAAGGAACGTTCTGAATCCAGGTACGTGTCTCTGCTAATTTTTCTGTAGCGCGATGTAATAAACCAATGTGCGGATCAGCACGTTGGATCACCTCTCCATCAAGCTCCAACACGAGACGTAATACGCCGTGGGCAGCAGGATGTTGAGGTCCAAAGTTGAGGGTGTAGTTCTTAATTTGTGCCATGACTTAAACCGGGCCTCCGTACTGCTCTTCGCGCACGATACGTGGTGTGATTTCACGCGCCTCGATCGTAACAGGCTGATACACCACCCGCTTTAACTCAGGGTCATAACGCATTTCTACGTTGCCAGAGATTGGGAAATCTTTTCTAAACGGATGGCCAATGAAACCGTAGTCAGTCAAGATACGACGTAGGTCTTCGTGGCCATCAAACAAAATACCGTAAAGGTCAAATGCCTCACGCTCAAACCAATTAGCCGAAGCCCATACTGGTGTGAGAGAGGCAACTACTGGGTAGGCATCTTCAGGTGCAAATACACGTACACGCAGACGCCAGTTATGAGCAACAGACAGAAGATGGGTCACAACTGCAAAACGCTGACCACCCCACTGTCCTTCTCGGTAGTCCTGGTAATCCACTCCACATGAATCCATTAACTGTTCAAAAGCCAATGAAGGCTCATCGCGCAATAACATAGCGGATTCAAAATAAGTGTCTGCATGAACAACAACGGTCACTTCACCTAAAGCGAGCTCAATAGATTGAGCACGTTTACCTAAAACTTTTTCTAGATTGGCGGCGAGTTGAACTAAACGGTCTGACATGATTTAAGTCTTCCGCGCAATCGTGCTAGTACGAGCGATCTTGGATTGCAACTGAATAATTCCGTAGATCAAGGCCTCTGCAGTTGGAGGGCAACCAGGAACATAAATATCGACTGGCACAATGCGGTCGCAACCGCGCACTACTGAATACGAATTATGGTAATAACCACCACCATTGGCACAAGAACCCATCGAGATCACCCAGCGTGGCTCAGGCATTTGATCGTAAACCTTACGAAGTGCTGGAGCCATCTTGTTACACAAAGTGCCAGCCACAATCATCAAATCTGATTGACGCGGGGATGGACGGAACACCACACCAAAGCGATCCAAGTCATAACGGGAGGCGCCTGCGTGCATCATTTCTACAGCGCAGCAGGCAAGACCAAATGTCATTGGCCATAAAGAACCATTACGAGTCCAGTTAATTAACTGGTCCGCAGTAGTGGTAACAAATCCTTCTTTGAGAACGCCTTCTAGTGCCATATCGATCACTCCCAGTCGAGAGCGCCCTTTTTCCAGATATATACGAAGCCCACAATAAATTCCAATAAGAAAATCACCATAGAGGCATAACCAAACCAACCAATATCACGCAGAGCCACACCCCATGGAAATAGAAATGCAGTTTCTAAGTCAAATAAGATAAATAGGATTGCGATGAGGTAGTAGCGTACGTCAAATTTCATACGCGCATCTTCGAAGGCTTCGAAACCGCATTCGTAAGGAGACAGTTTTTCAGCATCTGGCTTTGAAGGAGCCAAAATTTTTCCGAGGAACATGGGTACTAAACCAACCCCAATACCTACAAGGATAAAAAGCAGCACGGGAAAGTAATTAGCGAGATTCAAAATGGCCCTGAGTCGTTCGTCCGGTAAATCCTAAGAAGCTACAAATTATCAATTACTCCACTACAAAAAACCTTGATTTAGGGCATAAACCCCCTACAATTTTTACAATTTGGTGCCGACGGCGAGACTCGAACTCGCACAGCCTAAGCCACTACCCCCTCAAGATAGCGTGTCTACCAATTTCACCACGTCGGCATCTTGTAAAACTCGTCAATTCTACTGCATTGCACCACTCATTTACCTCAAAAATAGCGTTAGAAACTACTTAAAACCCTATTTTTTACTTTGGAACTGCTGGCTTGGTCGGATCCTGAACTGGAGCTACTGGTGCGACAGCAGGAGCTGCAACTGGTGCCACGGTATTAGACAAAATTCCAGGACTGACTTCATTTTTATTTCCGATCCAGGTAATGCCTAAAGTGCAAACAAAAAAGATTCCCGCAAAGATTGCAGTTGTGTGGGAAAGGAAGTTGGCTGAGCCACTGGCGCCAAAAAGACTGCCGGAGGATCCAGAACCAAAAGCAGCCCCCATGTCGGCACCTTTGCCCTGCTGAAGCAATACGAGCAAGATCACAGCCAAAGCTGAAATAACCTGTAAAACGATCAATAAAGTCTTAAACCATTCCATGGCTTATCTCCAAATAAAAAATCTAGGCCTGACAGATGGCTAAAAAATCTTGAGGGTTCAATGAAGCGCCCCCAATCAATCCACCATCAATATCTGGCATTGCAAATAGTTCAACGGCATTATCAGGCTTGACACTGCCGCCATACAAAATTCCCACGTGGGAAGCTACATCTTCATCAAACTCTGCCAACTGCAATCGAATTGCTCTGTGCATGTCCTGAGCTATTTGAGCGCTGGCTACCTTACCAGTCCCAATAGCCCAAACAGGCTCATAAGCAATCAGACAATCGGCTAAGCGGTCTTGCAAAATTGCAACTTGCTTTGAAATTTGACCTCTTACAACCTCAACTTCACGTCCAGAGTTGCGCTCATCTGCAGACTCACCAACACAAATCACGGGAATCATACCGTTGTCTAATACCTGCAGCGCTTTTTCTGCTACCTGCTCATCAACCTCCTGATGATGCTGGCGGCGCTCTGAATGTCCCACGATGACGTAGGCACAATCTAATTCCTTTAGCATAGCTGCTGCAACATCGCCGGTATAAGCTCCCGCCGAGTAAGCTGACGCATCTTGAGCGCCTAAGCTTAAAAAAGCTAAAGAGCAGTCACGAATTAAATCGCCACACTGTGACAAATAAGGTGCTGGGGCACACACTACATACTTACGACCTGCAGGCATCCCCTGCTCCATCCCACGGCAAACGGTCTTGATCCAGTCTGCATTACTTGCAAAGCTGCCGTTCATTTTCCAGTTGCCGATAACAGTGATGGGGCGCATGAAATTAAATTAAATACTTAAACAGTTAAAACAATTTTGCCAACGTGCTCAGAAGACTCCATTAAACGATGGGCATCAGCCGCTTGGTCTAAGGTGAATGTCTTATAAATCACTGGCTTTAACTTGCCCGCATCTAGCAAAGGCCAGATGTGCGCATGTAACTGCTGGGTAATCTGCTTCTTAAATGACACTGGACGTGGACGTAATGTGGAACCGGTAATGGTCAAGCGACGACGCAAAATTTGATTCGTACTCACTTCAGCTTTTGACCCACCCTGAATAGCAATGATCACAATACGACCATCATCAGCCAGGCAATCGATTTCTTTTTGTACGTAAGCGCCGGTAACCATATCTAGAATGACATTGACGCCCTTGCCGTCAGTTGCCTTCTTTACTTCTTCAACAAAGTCTTGCGTCTTGTAGTTGATCGCCAAGTCAGCACCCAAGGCAACACAAGCAGCGCACTTCTCATCAGTACCTGCAGTCACAAATACTTTATGACCTAAGGCTTTCGCAATCAAAATAGCGGTTACACCGATACCACTCGAGCCACCTTGAACCAATAAAGTTTCGCCTTCAGATAGTTGGCCGCGCATGAAAACATTACTCCAAACGGTATAAAACGTTTCTGGTAACGCGGCAGCCTCTTGATCAGTAAATCCTTTTGGATAAGGCAAGCATTGGGCAATTGGAGCTATACACAAATCTGCATAACCACCACCCTGCACTAGCGCGCACACCTTATCGCCAAGCTTTAGTCCAAACAGATTATCGACGTGAGCTAAATCACCGCCAATAATCTCACCAGCTACTTCAAGGCCAGGAATGTCAGATGCGCCTGCTGGAACCGGGTAATGGCCTTTGCGTTGCAAAACGTCAGGGCGATTAATCCCAGCAGCCAAAACACGAATCAAAATCTCGCCAGACCCAGCACTAGGAAGCACTGGATCAGGGCGAGTAGCAGACACCAGCATTTCTGGTGCGCCAAACTCTTTGATTTCTATTACGCGCATATGAATTCCGCTTGCTAACTGAACTACTTAAGGGTTTTCGCCAGATGCGGGAGCGGCTTCAGCACCTGCCAAAGGAGCAATCGTGCCACCTTCTTCAGCCATCGCAGCTTTGAGAGATAGACGTAAACGACCACGCTCATCAGCAGCTAACAACTTCACGCGCACAACTTGGCCTTCCGCTAAATAATCTTTAACTTCTTTTACACGCTCATTAGAGATTTCTGAGATGTGCAAGAGACCGTCTTTACCTGGAAGAATATTTACTAAAGCACCGAACTCAAGCAATTTCACCACTGGGCCTTCGTAGATCTTGCCTACTTCAGCTTCTGCAGTAATGCCTTCGATACGTGCTTTGGCTTCAGCCATGCCTTCAGCAGAAGTAGAAGCGATTGTTACGGTGCCATCATCTTTAATGTCGATGCTGCAACCAGTTTCTTTAGTCAAGGCTTGAATTGTTGCGCCGCCCTTACCGATGACTTCACGAATCTTATCTGGATGAATCTTGAAAGAAACCATGCGCGGAGCATGTGCAGACAATTCAGTACGAACTGAACCCATCGCCTCTTGCATCTTGCTCAAAATGTGCAAGCGACCTTCTTTGGCTTGAGCCAATGCAACTTGCATAATTTCTTTAGTGATGCCTTGAACTTTAATGTCCATTTGCAAAGCAGTAATGCCGTTAGCAGTACCTGCAACTTTAAAGTCCATATCACCTAAGTGATCTTCATCACCCAAGATGTCTGTCAACACAGCAAAACGGTTGCCATCCAAAATCAATCCCATCGCAACACCAGCAACGTGTGCTTTAACTGGAACACCAGCGTCCATCATTGCCAAACAGCCGCCGCAAACGGAAGCCATCGATGAAGAGCCATTAGACTCAGTGATTTCTGAAACCACACGAATGCTGTATGCAAAATCTTCTGCACTTGGCAATACCGGAATCAATGCACGTTTAGCTAAACGACCATGACCAATTTCACGACGCTTAGGGCTACCTACACGACCAGTTTCGCCAGTAGCAAACGGAGGCATGTTGTAGTGGAACATGAAGCGATCACGGTACTCACCTTCGAGCGCATCAATGATCTGCTCATCACGTGCAGTACCTAAAGTAGCTACTACGAGAGCTTGTGTCTCACCACGGGTAAACAATGCTGAACCGTGTGTACGTGGCAATACACCATTGCGAATTTCAATCGGACGAACAGTGCGTGTATCACGACCATCAATACGTGGCTCGCCATTCAAAATCTGACTACGCACAATCTTCGCTTCGATTTCAAACAAGATGTCGTTAACGGCAACAGCGTCAACATCACCCTCTTCAGCAAGCTTAGCAATTACTGCTTTAGTAGTTTCTTTAAGCTTGTCTGAACGAGCGCCTTTTTGACGAATCTGATATGCCTCGCGCAATGGCGCTTCAGCCAATGCAGTGACCTTAGCAATGAATGGCTCATCTTTAGGAGCAGCAGTCCAATCCCACTCTGGCTTGCCAGCTTCGGTTACCAATTCATTAATTGCGTTGATTGCAGTTTGCATTTGGTCATGACCATATACAACTGCACCCAACATAATTTCTTCAGACAGCTGATTGGCTTCTGATTCCACCATCAATACAGCAGCTTGTGTACCAGCAACAATTAAATCCATTTCGCTAGTAGCTTGCTCTGTACGAGTTGGATTCAAGAGATATTGGCCGTTAGCGTAACCAACACGGGCTGCGCCAACTGGACCGGCAAATGGGATGCCTGAAACAGCTAAGGCTGCAGAAGCCGCAATTAACGCAGGAATATCAGCAGGAACATCCGGGTTGATAGACAACACATGAATGACTACCTGAACTTCGTTCAAGAAACCTTCAGGGAATAATGGACGCAATGGACGATCGATTAAACGGGAGATCAATGTCTCACCTTCGGATGGACGACCTTCACGACGGAAGAAACCACCAGGAATTTTTCCTGCGGCGTAAGTTTTCTCTAAGTAATCAACAGTCAACGGGAAAAATGACTGGCCTGGCTTAGCGGATTTAGAGGCAACTACTGTGCCCATCACCACTGTGTCATCCACGTTAACGATAACAGCACCACCAGATTGACGAGCAATCTCGCCTGTCTCCATAACTACCTGATGATTGCCCCATTGAAACGTCTTTACTGCTTTTTTAAACATAGTCATTCTGATCTTCTCCAAATTGTTCACGCAAAAGCCACATGGATTTCACGCTTGTCGTGGGATAAAGCAGTGTCACGACAACACTGGAGCGTTTGAAGATCACAAGGGATGCCATTCCAGGGAGACACTGGATTTCACAACCCAGAAACTCATTGGAATGACACGATCCCCTACACAAATAATCTTGAAGCGCCCAAAAAACATGCCATCTGCTTAAGACTGATTCGGTGAGGAAACAACCCTAAGATAGATGGCATTGCAATACCGATAAGAATTACTTACGGAGACCTAATTTCTCGATCAATGCGCGATAGCGACCCAGATCCTTGCCCTTGAGGTAATCCAAAAGGCGGCGGCGGCGTGAAACCATCTTCAACAAACCACGACGGCTGTGATGATCTTTAGCGTTAGCTTTGAAATGGGGGGTTAATTCATTGATGCGGGCTGTTAGCAATGAAACTTGAACTTCAGGGCTACCCGTATCGTTTGCGCTGCGCGCGTTGTCTTTGACGATTTCCGCCGTTTTAATATCAGCAACTGCCATTTTCATACTCCTTACTTGCGAACACCTGAGCTTTCACCCAACTTGTGTCGTGCATTTATTAATCAAATAAAACAAAAAAGCTTTAAGAATCAAAGCCATCGAATTGTAGCAGATTCACCTTAAATCCATGGCCGAGGGGCTAGGCGCTCAATTTAGGGCTGAGCGGTGAATATTCTAGCAAGCCCTTGATTTATATCGGAATGATGATGGAAACACTTATAAATGCCTATTTTTTAGGCAATTCCATATCAAACCCCCGCCTATAGCCTGGAGGGTACTTTTGCCACTCCTTGCCGCCAAGGCCCTGTTTGTAGCCGTAATCAAAAAGAGCCTGCATATAGGCAGTATCAAACTCCGTCTGATGCGGAAACTTGAAGTCTGGCCCAATAAAAGCCAGGTTGAAGCTGACTCCATCAAGCTGAGTAGTGTGATAAATGCGGTACAAATCCCCAATACCCTGGGTCTGAATCATGCTGGAGATTGCCCTCTGGATGATGCTTAGGGTGCCCCGCTGGGTCTCGCGCCACTCAGGATCTAAGCGTGCATTGCGAATAATGTAAGCATTGCGTTCCTTTTGCAGCTTGACATTAAGCTCTTTTCCCCTTTGGGATAAGGCGCTGGGATATAGGAATACTTGGGTAATAGCACCGCCATCGACATGCATCTCCTGAAAGCTTTGGCCAGAAACCTCAAAATCAAACATCACCGGAGAAAAGGCCCCAGGAATGGATGCCGAGGCCAGCATGACTTTTCTAAAAAGCTCTAAAGCCTCTGGAGTGGCAATACTGGCAATCTTGCCCATGTTCCAGACTACGGGTACGCCTGCGTCTAGGTTCGTTGTCCCAATCAAAAGCCAGCGGTTTTTGGTGGTGTACTCATGTGCCACCTTCTTCAGAAAATCTTGATCGATGTATTTTGAAATCAGTTGAAACAAGGGGGTCGTGTCGGATAAGCCATCACTCAAAATGCCAGAGATCAATCCGCGCTCAATGAAGATATCTTGGGGGCCATATTTTGTATAAACATCGCGCAAGACGGGATCATATTCTTTTCCCATATAGGCAAAGGGAGCAATTAATGCGCCAGTACTGATACCGGTGACTAAGTTAAATTGTGGGCGATCGCCGCGCTCAGCCCATCCGATCAATAATCCCGCGCCATATGCACCATCATCGCCACCACCTGAGAGCGATAGGTAATTGGCTGGTGCATTTAAGGTTTTTTCATCCCTCACCTTAAATCCCGCCTGAATATCTGCGGCCATTTGATCGATACTGGGCTGACTGGCCACCATATATCGCGCACTACTGAGGCCCGCTATTTGAGCCTGTCCCATCTGCTGCGATGGCACTGCCGCTTTGCGCTGCAAGCTGCTACAGCCTATCAATGACAGTATGAAGAGAGTAAAGATGCAGCGAGTTAAGAGAGTCATATTGGATCGTTATTGGACAAAAGGGCTTGTTGGAGTATAAGGATGGAATTCATTCATTGCGAAAATGCAGCAAAGGAAAAAATCCATGCGAACTAAATTTGTCCAAGCATTAGCCTATAGTTTATTAGCTCTATCCCCATCACTGAGTTTTGCGCAATTTTCAAATCCATTTGCTGCTGAACAAACAATTGCCCAGCAACGCCAGGACATTCTCAAAAAGAGCGAAGGTACTCTAAAGGCACTCTACCAAGCTCAACCCAAGGCAAAAGAGTTAATTGAGAAATCCGTTGGCTACGCGACCTTCAGCAACTTTGGTATGAAGATATTGATTGCTGGTGGAGGCACAGGAAGCGGTGTCGTTATCCAAAAAGATGGTGCTAAACCGATCTATATGAATATGGCAGAGATTCAGGCCGGCTTAGGCCTTGGAATTAAGTCCTTCCAAAATATTTTTGTTTTTCAAACACAAGCCGCACTGAATGACTTCATAAATTCTGGATGGACATTTGGCGGTCAAGTTACGGCAGCAGCCAAATATGGAAAGGATGGTGATGCCTACCAAGATTCAGTGGTCGTGGCGCCAGGGGTATTGATGTACCAGCTCACAGACTCAGGCATTGCGGCAGAAATCACTGGCAAGGGCACTAAGTACTACAAGAGCTCAGACCTGAATAAATAAGAGGCGCATTGCAAAAGCTGCAGATGTCGCCAAGAATTTCTTAAGGCGTCATCTGCGCATTGAGCTTAGCTTGGCTAGGATCATGTAATTTATTTAAGGCTGATAAATAGGCTTTCGCTGAAGCCGCAATGATGTCCGGATCAGTACCGACGCCATTAACAATACGTCCACCCTTTGCAAGCCTGACAGTAACTTCGCCCTGAGATTGCGTACCTGAGGTAATGGCATTTACAGAGTAAAGTAATTGCTCTACCCCGCTCTTCACGATCTGCTCAATAGCGTTCAAGCTCGCATCAACCGGGCCGTTACCCTCAGCCTCAGAGCTGGCCTCTTTGTCGCCCACCCGGAAAGTCACTCTAGACTTTGGTCGCTCACCCGTTTCAGAATGCTGACTCAAGGATATGAACTTATAAAATTCACCTTCTTCAGCTGCAGCAGAGTCTGACATGATGGCAATAATATCTTCATCAAAGATTTCTGACTTTTGATCAGCCAGCGTCTTGAAGCGGACAAAAGCTTCATTCAAATCTGCTTCGGCTTCAATCGCAATACCTAACTCTTGCAAACGCTGTTTAAAAGCATTGCGACCAGATAACTTGCCGAGCACAATCTTATTAGCAGACCAACCTACATCTTCTGCACGCATGATCTCGTAGGTATCACGGTTCTTTAAGATGCCGTCTTGATGTATTCCTGAAGTGTGAGCAAACGCGTTGGCGCCTACAACTGCCTTGTTGGGCTGAACAACAAAACCAGTAATTTGCGAGACCAACTTTGATGCAGGAACAATTTGAGTCGCATCAATACCGCACACCATATCAAAATAATCTTTGCGCGTGCGCAAGGCCATGACAATTTCTTCTAATGCTGTATTACCAGCACGTTCACCCAAGCCGTTAACAGTGCACTCAATTTGACGCGCACCACCAATTTTGACACCAGCTAAAGAGTTGGCGACAGCCATACCCAAGTCATTATGGCAATGTACAGACCACACAGCTTTATCAGAGTTAGGAACTCGGGTACGCAAGGTCTTGATGAACTCACCATATAACTCAGGGGTAGCGTAGCCTACGGTATCCGGAATGTTGATGGTGGTAGCACCCTCATTAATGACGCCTTCAACTACCCTGCACAAGAAATCCATTTCTGAGCGATAGCCGTCCTCTGCTGAGAACTCCACATCCTCAGCTAAGTTTCTTGCAAAACGAATAGAACGTTTAGCCTGCTCTAAAACCTCTTCTGGAGACATGCGCAATTTCACGGCCATATGTAATGGACTGGTTGCCAAGAACGCATGGATTCGTTTTGCATTAGCGGCTTTCAACGCATCAGCGGCCCGAGTAATGTCTTTATCGTTAGCGCGTGCGAGTGAGCAGACAATGGAATCCTTCACGGCTGCTGCTACTGCAGAGATAGCCTGGAAGTCACCTTCGGAGCTCGCCGCAAATCCAGCCTCGATCACATCAACCTTGAGGCGCTCTAACTGGCGAGCGATACGAACCTTCTCATCCTTGGTCATAGAAGCGCCAGGTGATTGTTCACCATCGCGTAAGGTGGTATCAAAAATGATTACTTTGTCGCTCATCACTACTCTCCGGTTCAATATTACTTAATTATGCTGACTGCTGATTCGTGCTGACTAATTATCAATTGCTAAGCCTAAAAACAAAAAACCCCAGCAATTTGCTGGGGCTGGTATGTCGTGGCTAATGAATTACTTTAATCTCATTAGCTTAGGCCTTACCTGCCCCAAGCTGTAGGCTTAGTGCGAGTAGAAGCAATTTAGAGAGGGGGAAATTCATCAACATGGATTAAATATAACCTAAATATTGCAAATTAGCTAAAACGACGGCCGCTTAGATGCTCCCAAGCCCAAATCACATAACCCGAGATGGAATACACCACAAAGAGACCAAACAGGGTTAAAGGCGGATTAGAAGAAATCAGAACAAAGGTCAGAATCATCAGAACCATGACGCCAAAAGGTACGCGGTAGCGCACATCCAAAGCCTTGCCACTGTAAAAGCGAGCATTAGATACCATGGTCAAGCCAGCATAAACAGCTAAAAAGAAAGTGATCCAAGGGATGGCACTGTCGCGTACTGGAATTTTATTGTCATCAGCCAGCCATATAAAACCGGCCATTAAAGAGCCAGCGGCTGGACTAGGTAGGCCCTGGAAAAACTTCTTATCTACCACGCCAGTATTAACGTTGAAGCGCGCCAGACGCAAAGCTGCTCCTGCACAGTAGGTAAAGGCAGCCAACCAACCCCACTTACCTAAGTCTTTTAAAGCCCATTCGTAAGCAACTAAGGCTGGCGCCACACCAAATGAAACCATGTCAGCCAAAGAATCGTACTGCTCACCGAAAGCACTTTGGGTATTCGTCATACGAGCAACGCGACCATCCATGCCATCCAAAACTAAAGATGCAAAGATGGCAATAGCAGCCATCTCAAACTGGTGGTTCATCGCATTAACGATGGCAAAGAAACCGCAGAATAAGGCTGCGGTAGTAAATGCATTGGGAAGTAAGTAAATGCCTTTGCTACGTTTACGTGGCTTATCTACGTGCAACTCTTCCACTTCAAAATCAATCCCATCTCCCAAGTCCTCTGCCCACTCACCCTGAGTGCGATCAGTACGGGAGTTCGCTAGGCGACTGCGATCGATACGGCCACGACGGCGAAATGTAGGCAAAGAATATTCCTAGTTAGAGCGGCTTAATTAATCTAAGCCGGGTACACGAGCTAATGCGGTGTTCGTAGCGAAAACTTTATCGCCAACGCTGACTAAAGGCTCAGCTGTTAAAGGTAAATATACATCGACACGGGAGCCAAAGCGAATAAAGCCATAACGCTCTCCCGCTTTAAGTTTATCGCCAACATGGATATAACAAAGAATGCGGCGAGCAATCAGACCTGCAACCTGAACCAGAGTCACGATTTGGCCATTGGCATCAATCACAACGGCATTACGTTCATTCTCAGTAGAGGCTTTATCTAAATCGGCATTGACAAACTTGCCAGGGAAATACTGAATCTCTTTTACCGTACCGTTGACTGCACTACGGTTGGAGTGAACGTTAAATACGTTCATAAAAACACTAATCTTCAAAGCTTCACGACCCGCATAAGGATCGTTTGCTTTTTCTACTACGACGATACGACCATCAGCAGGAGATAAAACTAGATCACGACCTATGGCAGCAATACGCTGCGGATCGCGGAAGAACTGCAGAACAAAGATAAAGATGATCCACAAAGGCCATGACCATGCAATGCCACCAAGATAGTGGACCAGCAAAGTAACAGCCCCCACTAATGCCAAATACGGCCAACCTTCTTTCGCAATAATGGGGTGCGGATACATCATCTTTGTTCTGAGCCTTTTTAATTACTGCTATTAGTTTCTAACTACTATTTACTTAGTTCTTTGTTTGATCAACTAGCTTGTTCTTTGCGATCCAAGGCATCATGGCGCGCAACTTAGCGCCAACTACCTCGATGTCATGCTCAGCATTCAAGCGACGACGTGAAATCAAAGTAGGCGCACCTGCTTTGTTTTCCAAGATGAAGCTCTTAGCGTACTCACCAGTCTGAATATCTTTCAAGCACTGACGCATTGCGTTCTTAGTATCTTCTGTAACAATACGCGGACCAGTGACATACTCACCATACTCAGCATTGTTAGAGATAGAGTAGTTCATGTTGGCGATACCACCTTCGTAGATCAAGTCCACAATCAACTTGAGCTCATGCAAGCACTCAAAGTAAGCCATCTCAGGAGCGTAGCCAGCCTCAACCAAAGTTTCGAAACCGGCTTTGATCAACTCTACTGCGCCACCACAGAGAACAGCCTGCTCACCGAATAAGTCAGTTTCAGTTTCTTCGCGGAAGTTGGTTTCAATGATGCCGGCACGGCCGCCGCCGTTAGCTGTTGCATATGACAAAGCAACATCACGCGCTGAACCAGATTTATCTTGGTACACAGCGATCAAATGGGGAACACCGCCGCCTTGAGCGTAAGTACCACGCACAGTGTGGCCTGGTGCTTTAGGAGCAATCATGATCACGTCTAAGTCAGCGCGTGGCTGAACTTGACCGTAGTGAACGTTAAAGCCGTGAGCAAATGCCAATGCAGCGCCCTGCTTGATATTGCCATGAACTTCTTTGCTATATACTTCGGCGATTTGCTCGTCAGGCAAGAGCATCATCACTACGTCAGCATCTTTAACTGCTGCGCCAACTTCTTTTACTGTCAAGCCAGCATTTGCGGCTTTGCTCCAGGAAGCGCCATCTTTACGCAAACCAACAGTCACGTTACAGCCTGAATCTTTCAGATTCAAAGCGTGTGCGTGGCCCTGTGAACCGTAACCAATGATGGTTACTTTTTTGCCTTTAATGAGGGACAAATCGGCGTCTTTATCGTAAAAAACTTTCATGCTCTTTCCTTGTTTTGAAAATGTAGTTAATGCAGTAATTAGTTAAAAAAATTAAACCTTCAGAATGCGTTCACCGCGCCCAATACCAGAACCACCCGAACGGACAGTTTCTAAAATCGATGCACGATCAATCGAATCAATGAAGGCATCTAATTTGGCGCCATCACCAGTTAATTCAATGGTGTAACTCTTATCAGTCACATCAATGATGCGACCACGGAAGATATCCGTTGTACGTTTCAATTCTTCACGCTCTTTACCTACTGCGCGCACTTTGATCATCATGAGCTCACGCTCAATATGAGGACCTTCAGTCAAATCAAACACCTTCACCACCTCAACTAAGCGATTCAAGTGTTTAGTGATTTGCTCAATCACATCCTCAGAGCCAAGAGTGACAATTGTCATGCGGGACAAGGATGGATCTTCGGTTGGTGCAACGCTCAAGGCTTCAATGTTGTAACCACGCGCAGAAAATAAACCGACCACACGAGATAGTGCCCCCGGCTCGTTCTCTATCAATACAGAAATAATGTGTCGCATTAGAGATCCTCGCTGCCCAAAAGCATTTCAGTAATACCTTTGCCTGCCTGAACCATCGGCCAAACGTTTTCTTCTGGGTCTGTCTGGAAATCCATAAATACGGTGCGATCTTTTAAACGAATAGCTTCTTTGAGAGCACCTTCAACATCAGACTTCTTTTCGATGCGCATACCCACATGCCCAAAGGCCTCTGCCAACTTCACGAAGTCCGGCAATGAATCCATGTATGAACTGGAATAACGCTTGTTATAAGTTAGCTCTTGCCATTGGCGAACCATACCGAGGTAACGATTATTCAAAGACACAATCTTCACGGGTGTGTTGTATTGCTTGCAAGTGGAAAGCTCTTGAATACACATCTGGATAGAGCCTTCGCCAGTGATAGCGAATACATCGTTATCTGGGAATGCTTTCTTAATACCCATGGCATATGGCAAACCTACACCCATGGTGCCTAGACCGCCGGAGTTAATCCAACGACGTGGCTTATCGAACTTGTAGAACTGTGCAGCCCACATTTGATGCTGACCAACGTCAGAAGTAATGAATGCATCACCACCAGTGAGTTCCCACAGCTTCTGAACAACATACTGTGGCTTGACGATTTGGGAAGCTTCGTCATATTTCAAGCAATCTTTTTTACGCCACTCATTAATCTGCGCCCACCATGCCGCCAGCTTAGCGTCATTCTTACGTGGGCCGGCAGCTTTGAGCTGAGTAGTCATCTCCTGTAGTACTTCCTTGAGATTACCAACAATAGGTACATCCACTTTCACCCGCTTCGAAATCACGGATGGATCGATGTCAATATGAATAATCTTGCGTGGATGACTTGCGAAGTGCGCAGTATTACCAATCACACGATCATCAAAACGTGCGCCAACTGCAATCAACACATCGCTGTGCTGCATCGCCATATTAGCTTCATACGTACCGTGCATACCAAGCATGCCCACAAACTGAGGGCTAGTGCCTGGGAAGCCGCCAAGACCCATTAAGGTATTGGTAACGGGATAACCCAGCAAGTCAGCAAACTCTTTTAATTCTGGAGCGGCATCAGCCAAAATTACGCCACCACCGGTATAAATGAATGGGCGCTCAGCTTCTTGCAATAAAGAAACCGCTTTACGAATTTGTCCACTATGGCCCTTGACTACTGGGTTGTATGAACGCATCTCCAATGTTTCTGGGTAGACGAATGGTCCTTTGGCTGCAGATACATCCTTAGGGATATCAATCAATACTGGACCTGGACGACCTGTCTGCGCAATATGGAAAGCCTTCTTAATCACTAAAGGGAGGTCTTTCACATCTTTTACCAAGAAGTTGTGTTTAACCACTGGGCGAGTAATACCCACGGTATCGGCCTCTTGGAAAGCATCTTCACCAATCGCGTATGTTGGTACGTTACCGCTGATGACCACCATCGGGATTGAATCAGTGTAAGCAGTCGCAATTCCGGTAACCGCATTGGTTACTCCAGGACCTGAAGTTACTAGGGCAACTCCAACCTTACCGGTTGCGCGCGCATAGCCATCAGCCGCATGAACAGCTGCTTGCTCATGACGAACCAGAATGTGCTCAAACTTGTCCTGCTTAAAAATTTCATCGTAGATAAAGAGAACGGAACCACCTGGGTAACCCCAAACGTATTCAACACCCTCTTTGTGCAAGGCCTTCACCAACATCTCGGCACCAATCATTTCTGGTGGAGTTGCTGCGGGATTTGTATTTGTTGTGTCTTGGTTAGCTTTAGAAGCTAAAAATTCGGCGCTGCTTGTATTCATTTTCTTTCGTCCTTTGCAATTTTCGGCAAAAAATTGTTTGGTCTGTTCTGTCTCTTGCTTGTGGCCCGAGTTCGAACGGCGCTGCTACCGGAAAAAACCACTTCTTGAATGAGATTCTAGGTAGTAAGCCCTATATTCTATAGCAATCCCCTAAAATGGATGAATTCTCTCTGATTCAGGTCTAATCTACTGAATGGCTTCACCCCAAGAACTTTCTGACTTTCTGAGCAGTGTTGAGCAGCGCGCTTTCAAGCAAGCGGTCTATGCTGTGCGAGATGACGATGCGGCCTTAGATATTGTTCAGGATGCCATGATCAAACTGGCTGAAAAGTATGGCGATCGACCTGCCGCTGAATTACCTCTAGTTTTCACCAGAATTCTCCAAAACCGCATTCACGACTGGTTTAGGCGTCAAAAAGTTCGTAATACTTGGGTCACCCTGTTCTCGAATATGGGTAAGAAATCCGATGAAAGTGACGATTTTGACCCCCTGGAGTCACTTTCAGCTCCAGATGATAGTGAAATTCACCAAGATGGTGCATTTAAGCTTGAACGGAGTCAGCTATTAAAGGCCTTAGAGTCAGAAATATCAAAATTGCCTGCCCGTCAACGAGAAGCCTTCCTGATGCGTTATTGGGATGAGCTGAGCATTACTGAAACTGCCCTTGCGATGAGATGTAGCGAGGGAAGCGTCAAAACCCACTGCTCAAGAGCCACTCAGGCTCTAGCTAAAGCATTGAAATTAAAAGGAATTACCCTGTGAACCGCAACGAAGACATCCTTAGCACAACAGAATCAGATCAATTTGGTCTGAATGCTGCCGCCCTGCTCCGCCAAGGATCCCAATCCCTGCCAGCCGGGATCAAAGATCGCCTTTATTCAGCACGCCTTAAAGCCCTTTCTGTGAAAAAACCAGAGAAAGTGCGTATTGCGCAGCATGTTTTGGCGAGCTCTAGCGGGAACTGGTCTTATGGTTCACGCTCATTCTGGGATAACGTGGGTTGGGTTGCCCCATTGGCCGTTCTAGTATTCGGTCTCATCGGCATCGCCCAATGGCAGCAAGATTCCCGCATCAACGATATTGCTGAGCTCGATGTCGCTCTCTTAACTGACGATGTCCCACCTGATGCTTATGCTGATAGCGGCTTTTTGGGCTTTCTCAAAAACGGTCCTTTGGCGGAATCAGATCAAGATAGCCTCAGCTCAGCCAAGACTCCGTCCTAACTGTCATAGCGAGCTACAGTTAGCGCATGCTAAAAAATCTACGGTCCTTGAGCGCTTCACTGAGCATCAGCATGATGCTAGTGATTGGCGCCCTAGGATCGGCACCAAGCTCAGACGCATTTGCCCAAACATCGGCAGCAGGCCATGGAAAAACTACTGGCATCCCAGAGAAAAAACCAGATGGCACTTGGGAGAGCCTTAAACCAGGGCAACAAAAAATCCTCGCTCCACTGGAAGACGATTGGGACTACATGCTCCCAGACAGTCGTAAAAAATGGATACAAGTTGCTAATCTGTATCCTAAGATGAGTGAAGCTGATCAACAGCGACTGCAGTCCCGCATGACGGGCTGGTCTAAGCTCTCTCAAAAAGACCGCCGCATTGCACGCGAAAACTATTTAAGCAGTCTCAAGTTCCCCGCTGAAAAAAAAGCTGAGGCTTGGAGTGCCTATCAAAAACTGAGTGATGAGCAAAAGAAGAAGCTAGCTCAAGCAGAGGTCAATAAGAAAAAGCCTACGGCTGTAAGTGCACCTACATTGCAACAGCATCCGATTAAACAACAATCGAACTTAGCACCGCCTCCAACAGCCAGCAGCGCTCCTGCTTCAGAGCCTCCTGCAACGAACAGTAGCCCCGATAGCGGCTTAAGCAATCCGTAAGTCGTGATTAGCCCCGCTGAATTAAACCTACTCCCTGCTCCCCAGTTTTGGCGACGGGTCTCTTGCATTCTGTATGAGCAATTGGTTTTGTTGGGCGTCATCGCTCTCACCTTCCTGCTTCCCAATTTGGGATTGGGTATTCTGTTTGGTGTATCCCTCCCCAGTTGGCTTACCTTCCTTTATCTCTATGCTGTTCTAGGCGTTTACTTTATTTGGTACTGGACTAAGTCGGGGCAGACCCTGGCAATGCAAACATGGCGAGTGCGCATGGTTGGTCCAGGCGGCTATAGCCTAACTCGTAAGCAAGCGATTTGGCGTTATTTTTTTGGATCTTTGTGGCTGGTGCCTTGCGTGATTTTGCAGTGGCTGTTCGATCTGCAAAGATGGCAAATTATTGAAATGCTATTTGCGGTGGCTTTATTTTTGTGGCCACTGAGTATTTACTTGGATCGCGTTAAACCTTCAATGCGTCAAAGTCTGCCAGACCGCTTTAGTGGAACGCGCTTAGTGGAATTACCGAAAAACTTAGTTAAACTGAACTAAGTTTCACGTAAACATTCCATTGCAGTAGCAGTTTGAATTCTTCTCTGAAAGCGATAACCCGCTAGCAGGCAAGCAGTTACCCCAAAGCCGATACCCATCGCTAGAGACTGCCCAAATGCATTGAACTCAATCTCCAGCACAAAACGGCCAAGCGCCCATGCTGCAATTCCAGCAGCGAGTCCAGCTAAAGCTCCTGCCAGCACTCCAATAATCAGCAGCTCAGATAATGCAATCTTCCCCAGTAGATAGCGCGACGCACCCACTGCCTTTAACAAGGCCGCGCTCCTGAAACGCTCATCTTGTGTTGCCGCTATCGCAGCTACTAAAACTAAAATCGCTGCCGCAATCGTGAAGGCAAACAAGAGACCTAATACAGAAGACAGTCGATCTAGTACATCTTGTATCTGCTTTAGCGATGTCCCCACATCCACGATGGTGAGATTAGGATAGGCCTGTGCAAGTTGATAATCCAAACCTTCAATTGCGGTGCCTTGGTAATACGAGGTAATCCAAGACTGGGGCATCTCTGCGAGCATTGCAGGCGGCATGATGACAAAGAAATTCACTTTCATCGAGCTCCAATCCAACTTACGTAAAGAAGTAATGGGCGCTGTGACTTTTTCACCGGCAAGCTCAAAGGTCATTTGATCGCCCAGCTTTAACTTCAAAGTCTTTGCAATTCCCACCTCCAAGGAAACTTGCGGCGTACTCCCTTCAAGCCACTTGCCGGAAGTAATCCGATTACCTTCAGGCAACTGCTCGGTGTATGAGAGATTAAATTCTCGATCAACTAAGCGGCGTGCATTTTCATCAATGTAGTCATTGGGTCCAATAGACTTTCCATTGACTTCCACTAAGCGCGCACGAACCATCGGGCTAAAGCTCGGCTTTGCTACTCCCGCATCCAGCAGTGAGCGAGTGATGCTAGGCTTTTGATCTTCCTGAACGTTAATCATGAAGCGATTGGGCGCATCGACTGGGATATTACCCTGCCAGGTAGCCAATAAATCTTGTCGGAGCAATAGGATAAGTAATAAGGCCATCAAAGCAATACCTAGCGCCGTAATTTGCATGACTGCGAAGCCAGAGCGACGTGCTTGTACTGTCAGTGCAAAACGTAATGCGAAGCTGTGACTACTCCACCTTGTAAATACGATTTTAAGTAAGCTTAGGCACAACCAAGAAACTACGGCAAAGACCACAATAGCTGAGCCAAAGCTTGCGGCAACCCAAGAGGCCAGCTTCCAATCTTGAGCTGCAAACGCGATCAAGACAAGACAAGTACTCAATCCAAAAAGTGCAACCCACAACACCTTGATGTTTACCGAACCCAACTCTTTACGAATCAGTCGTACCGGTGAAATCATGACTAAACTAAATAGGGGCGGACCAGCAAAACCAATTAATAGGCACGAGGAAAACAAAATACTCCAGACTAAGGGCCAGAGTGAGAGTGCGGGTAGATTGGCAACTAGTAAATTACCCAAGATCCCAATCAATATCTCTTGAACGCCATAAGCAATCGCAGCGCCCATCACAGCAGCCGATATACACAGAGCACCCAATATCTTGACTTGGTTTACTAGGATAGTCTTTTGGCTTGCGCCAAGGCATTTCATAACAGCGCAAACATCAGCCTGCTTTAAGACATAGCGACGCGCTGACAAGGCAATTGCTACCGCAGCCACCATGGCTGTCAGTAAGGCAACCAATGATAAGAAGCGCTCTGCCCGCTCGAGAGTTTTACGCATGACAGGCTGAGCATTCTCCAAAGTCTCGATACGTAATCCCCTAAGCCCTTCGGATTGAATCGATTGCGCAGCCCATTGCTCATAGTCAGAGATCGCTGAATCATTTCCGGCTAAAAGAAGTCGATAGGTCACGCGGCTGCCCAGACCAATCAGGCCGGTAGCTGGTAAATCGTCCAGCGACATCATGACGCGGGGTGCGAAGTTCATAAAGCCAGCGCCTCGGTCAAGTTCGCGCTCCAAGATACCGCTAATGAGGAATGTCTTATCACCCAATAACATCGGATCACCGACTTTTGCCTTTAGCGCACTGAGCATTGCCGGATCCACCCAGACCGAACCTGCTGGTGGAGTTGAGCTAACTGATGAAGGTGATACCTGTAAAGAGCCTCTCAGGGGATAGGAAGAACTTACCGCTTTAAGGGAAGCCAGCTTACTTTGCGACCCTACCGTGGCCATACTCGGAAAGACAATCGTTTGAGCTGAGCTCAGCTGGAGTCTCTTGGCTTGCTGAATGAAGCGCTCAGGCAGAGCTTGATCAGCAACGAGCAACAGATCCGCAGCAAGCAGCTGGCGAGCATCGAACTGAAAGGCCCGCTGCATTCGGTCGGCTAAGAAGCTGACGCTCGATAAGGCAGCTACAGAGAGCGTCAGCGCGACCAATAGTGTTACTAGCTCACTAGAGCGTAGGTCTCGCTGAATGGCCCGTAGAAAGCTACTTAACACTGCTTTAGATCGCCTGAATCTGACCGCCATCCACACGAATCACTGACCCAGTGATGAAGGAGGCATTTTGACTGGCCAGAAAGGCTGCAGTATCTCCATACTCCTGTGGATCACCATAACGTCCCATCGGAATTTGTCTCAAGCTAGCTTGAACAACCGAGTCATAGCTCACATTTTCACGTTGGGCACGTGCTTCGTCCAACTGTCGGAGGCGATCGGTTGCCACACGACCCGGCATGATTACATTCACAGTAATGCCATCGGCTGCCACTTCTGCCGCCAAGGTTTTAGACCAAGCTAGTAATGCGGCACGCAAGGTGTTGGAGATCGCTAGATTTTTAATCGGGGCAATGGCACCTGAAGTGGTACTCGTAATAATGCGACCCCATTTACGTTGACGCATTCCTGGCAGAACTCGATCGGTAATGCTGATGAGTGATAGCACCATATCGTTAAAACTCTTTTGCCACAAAGCGGGATCTTGTCCTGCCGCTAATGTCGGTGGAGGTCCACCGGTGTTGTTTACCAAGATATCAATCGGGCCCAGTTCTTTCTCCACCTTACTCACCAAGCTATCGATCAGGGATGTATCAGAAAGATCCCAGCTCAAAGCTAAGGCTTTTCCACCCGCAGCCTCAATCATTTCAACCGATTTTTTTAATCCCTCCGGATTACGGCCAGTCACCGCCACTTTGACGCCCTCACGCGCCAAGGAAACGGCCATCGCCTGACCTAAACCCCGGCTAGATGCCATCACTAATGCAACCTTACCTTTGAGCCCTAAATCCATGTCTTCTCCAATATTTTTATAGATGTTGTCATTCTAAATTGCCTACTGCCCTAAAGGTGGAGGCAGATTACCAGCGTACTTATAAAGTACCACCTCATACTCTTTCAAAATTTGTGCCAAGGCTTCCTGCTGGCCTTGCACCAATGCCTGAGGAGTGCTGTCTTTAAGTGCAACTCTCTTGGTATAACGGTTTTTACCAATCACCGGATTGCGCTTTTGGGGATCAGTTGCAGTAAGGAAAAATTCAATCGTAACAACAGCCTCTGGACGAACCCGGTAATCACCGTAGAACTCTTCTATCGATGTCTGCAAAATGTAATACGGAAAGAAACTATTACCCTGACCTACGGTCATAGAGAAGATCTGGGCATTATTCAACCACTGACGTGTTGCGTTACCGACCATTTCATTTGGTAAAGCAGAATACGTATTATAAAAATCCTTTTCATAGCGCTGATCACCCAAGCGATAAACCAAAGACTTACCATCAAAAGGTGGCGTTGTAGATGATGAACCCATCTTGAGCCACAAATCACTTCGCGGCTTATAGGGGGCGCCAGTACGCTCTGGGGCGAGCATCCAACTGCTGGTCTCTAATGCTGGTCTTTTGGGTAATGAGCATGCGCTTAAGGCTGTAATGATTAGTAATAAAGCAGCAAGCTTAGTGAGGCGTAAATTCTTCATCATCTGCATTCTCATTTTTGGACTCCATTCATTGGAGGCGTAATACGTGCAGGTGGCTCACCCCAAATCAGAGTAGACGGTGATTGACTGGCAACACGGGTAAATTCATTTAACTGTTCACTAGCCTGACGCAGATTCTCCAAGGTTGCAGTGGTGTCACCCTGAACGCTAGTGACGGTTTGACGCAAAGAAACCATAGTGGCAACTAATTCACGCATCAGAATATTAAGTTGATCTTTATCGGTGACTTTAGCAATTCGATCCAACAAGATATTGAGGTCTTGAACTGAATTAATCAGACCCGCATTATTTTTACCATCGCCACCTATTAATTGATTCAGATTACCCAATAAGGCATCAAACTTCTTCTGAGTTCCCTCAACATCCAAACCGTTAAGAGCACCAATCAACTTTTGAACACCTGAAATAATTTCATCCGCCTGATTGGGCATTGAAGGGACAACTGCATACTCGGGCGTCCATGGGTAAGGCAAGGCGGTGTATTGGGTAGCACTTGGATAAAAATCTAGCTCAACATAATTTACACCGGTAATGCCCATCGACCGTATGCGCGCACGTAAGTTATCTTTAATAAATGTTTCAAGGTGACTTTTCTCAATAGCATCACCATAGATTTGCATTCTCACAACGACATACTCTTGCTTCTGCACCATCGGGACTTCCTTTTCGTACAAGTCACCCGATAGAGCAATCATCGTCACCTGCCCAATCTTGACACCCCGAAAGCGGACTGCTGCACCAGCATCTAAGCCCGTCACTGATTGCTTGACATAGGTTTCGACTATGAATGATTTTTTAAAAAACTGCCCTGAGCCAAAGATCAAGATCACGGTGAGTAATGCACCGATTGCCGCGAGAACAAAAATGCCAAGACGAAAGTAATTTGGGTTGGAGTTATTACTCATGCTGCGTCCTTGCTCATGATGCGATTAAAAAATTGATGCACTCGAGGGTCTTTGCTGCTATCTCTTAATACCTTAGGATCGCCTTCGGCAATAATGCCCTTAGCATCCTTATCCAACATAATGACTTTGTCGGCGATGGAATAAATACTGGCTAGCTCGTGAGAGACGATCACAAAGGTAAATCCTAAGTTTTTTGAAAGATCTAAAATCGTACTATCGAGATCAGCTGAGGTAATCGGATCAAGACCCGCTGAAGGCTCATCCAAAAATAATATTTTAGGATCTAAAGCCATCGCCCGTGCGATTGCAGCCCGCTTTTGCATGCCACCGCTAATCTCGCTAGGCATATACGTTTCATAGGGAAGTAAGCCCACCAAGTCCAGTTTGCATCGGGCTAATAAATTCATCTGATCCCTAGTTAGCTGGGTGTACTCTTCCATAAAGAGTGTCACGTTATCCAGCAGATTCATGGAGCCGAATAAAGCACCCTGCTGATACATGACCCCAAAGCTCGTCATGATTTTTTGACGCTCAGCACCTTGGGCGGTAGTGATATTTTGACCCTCAATCAGAACTTCGCCAGCAAGCGGTTGATATAGGCCGAATAAATTCTTTAAGAGGCTCGATTTACCACAACCCGATCCACCCAAAATCACAAAAATCTCGCCGCTCTGGACAGAGAAGTTCAGGTTCTGTAGCAACACTTTTGAGCCATAGCCCACAGTGAGGTTTTGCACGTCAATCGATTTACCCAGTGCATCCATCAGAAACCTGTCCTGTAAGAGATGTAAGCAAAGATGCCGTCTACCAACACGATCATCACAATGCTACTCACCACTGCCCGAGTTGCAGAAATGCCTACAGCCGCTGCACCAGTGCCAGTTTGCATACCCCGTAAACAACCCATTGCAGAAATAACCACGCCGAAGAGCGTGGCCTTAATAAGACCTGATAAAACATCCTCAACACCGACTGCAGCTAACATACCGTTGTAGAAATTAATAAAGGGAATGCCATAAATTTGCATTGTCAGCATGGAAGAAAAAATACTGACGACATCGGCAAATAAGGTCAATATTGGCGCCACCAATATTCCGGCCAATACTCTTGGCACAACTAGGAAGCGGATCGGACTTAAGCCGCCAGTGACTAATGCATCAACTTCACTATTTACAGTCATCGTACCAATCTCAGCTGCAAATGCTGCCGATGAGCGGCCGGCAAGCAAGATCGCAGTAATCAGTGGGCCCATCTCCCTGACGATACCTAGCGCAGCGAGTGGCCCAACAAATGAGACGGCGCCAAATTGTTCCATACCAATCGCAGCCTGAAAGGACAGAATGACGCCAATCAAAAATGCAACTAGGCCAACAATAGGTAGTGCAGCAATACCTGCCTCTACAGCAGCGTTCACAAAGTCACCCCAGCGAACTTGCCTGATATTTCGGATTGACCAAGCTAAATCTGCTGACAGGTGGCCGGTAAATGTCACCAGGCCGCGGGCATCATCCATCAAATTTTGTGCAGCCATGCCGATACTCGCCACAAAACTTCTTTTTTGTTTTGCAGCAGGTGCTGGGAATAATTTATTAATTGGATCGAATTCACGTAAAAGCGGCTGATACTTGGGATCTAAACCTTGAATAGCAAACTGTCCGCCTGCTTTGTTCTGCGCCTCTTGCATATCAATTAAAAATGCAAATGCCGATCCATCTAAAGAGCTGACTTTTGATGCATCAAAAATCAATGAGTGTGCTTGTGCATTTCCTTGCTCTAACCACTGATTTTGCTGTTTCCGAACATCACTCCACACTCCAGCTAGGGAATATACATTGACTGCACCATTCAAACTAACTTGAGCATGGCTTGCATCGACTTGCGCCCAAACCGCCACTGGGGAGATTAAATTTGAAGAATTGGAGTCCGAAATACTCATAAGCAAACTATAAGGGATCTATATGAAACCACTACGAAATGCCCAAAAAAGAAAAAGGGCCCAGTTTTTCAACTAGGCCCTGTAAGGGTTGGTGCGGCTGGCAGGAATTGAACCCACGACCCCTTGGTTCGTAGCCAAGTACTCTATCCAGCTGAGCTACAGCCGCAACAGCCATAATTATGCCATGGAAGAGAAGAACTACATCACACCCGCCGGTCACGAGCGCATCAAAAAAGAGCTTTTACAGCTCTTAAACCTTGATCGGCCAGAGGTTGTCAAGGTTGTTCACTGGGCTGCCTCCAACGGCGACCGCTCCGAGAATGGTGACTATATTTATGGAAAAAAGCGACTTCGGGAGATAGACCGCCGAATTCGCTTCCTCAACCAGCGCCTTGAATTTGCTGTAGTGGTCGATAACCAGGCTCGAAAATCAGGTGAAGCCGATGCCGAGCAGGTCTTTTTTGGAGCTACCGTGACTTACGAGAACTTGGAAGGCGCCGATGCTGGCAAAAAGACGAGCATCACGATTGTGGGCGTCGATGAAGTTGATTTAGATTTGGGTTACGTCAGTTGGGTGTCACCCATTGCTAAAGCCTTAATCAAGTCGCGCCTGGGTGATTGCGTCAACATTCAGACGCCAACGGGCCCAACTGAGATTGAAATCCTGGACATTCAGTACAAGTAAAAGAGATTTACAGGAGCCTAGCTAACCCGTACGCGAGTCACGCGCATCACATCATGGTTCGCACGCAAACTACGCATGACTTTAGCGAGATGTAAGCGGTCTGATACTTGAATGGTGAAACGAATAGTGACGGCATCTTCTTTATAGCGATCATCCATCGATACGTTCATGATGTTGGAATCTGCAGCAGTCACACTACTCGCCACTCTAGCTAATACACCTTTACCTTGATGTGTATCAATCTCCAGGTCAACCTCAAACTCCCGATTAACCTCTTTACCCCACTCGACCTCTACCCACTTATCACTATCTTTGGAGAGCATTTTGAGCGCTATTTGGCAGTCATTGGTATGTACCTGCAAACCCTCACCTTTACCAAGATAGCCAATGATGTTATCGCCCGGAATCGGATGGCAGCAGGTTTGAAAATGAATCGAGTTTCCTTCGCGACCATCCACCAAGATGGCTTGGCGCTGATGATGGTGCGAGCCAATTTCTTGCTGGGGAGAGACCCAGTCTGCCGCGCCCAAGCGCATTTGATCAGAGCCACCCTCATCATCAATCAAAATATTTAAGCGAATTGCCAGCTCTTGAGAAGACCTGCGGCCCAAGGCAATATTGACGCAGGCCTCTTCACGCGTTTTATCGCCAGTCCAATGTAATAACTTTTCCCACAACTCTGGTGATAGCAGTCCAGCATCAACTCCCTGCTGACGCAATGCGCTAGCCAAAAGACGTTCGCCTAACTGTAAAGACTCGGCATAGTGCTTAGTTTTGAGTGAATGACGAATCGAGGCACGGGCTTTACCTGTCCTCACAAATGCTAACCAACCTGGATTAGGTTGAGAGTTCGCCGATGTCACCACCTCAACGATATCGCTATTCTTTAACTCACTACGGAGAGGTAACTGCATGCCGTTAATCTTGACTGCTACGCAAGTATTACCTACATCGCTATGAATGGAGTAAGCAAAATCGAGGGCAGTAGCGCCACGTGGCAAAGCTCTAATCTGCCCTTTCGGCGTAAAGACATAAACCGCATCTGGGAACAAGTCAATTTTGACGTGCTCTAAGAATTCTTGAGAATCCCCGCTGCTATCTTGAATATCAATTAAGGATTGCAGCCACTGATGTGCACGGTTTTGCACCTCACTCATATCAGGGCCGCCATCTTTATAGGCCCAGTGCGCAGCAACGCCTGCTTCAGCAACCGCATGCATATCACCGGTACGTATCTGGAACTCTACCGGTACCCCTGATGGGCCTAATAGAGTCGTATGCAAAGACTGATAACCATTGAGTTTAGGAATGGCAATGTAATCCTTAAACTTTCCAGGCATCGGCTTATACAGCGCATGCAAAATACCGAGCGCACGATAGCACTCATCAATTGAATGGACGGTTACCCTGAAGGCATAGACATCGAGCACTTGAGAAAAGCTCAAATGCTTACTGCGCATTTTGTGATAAATACTAAAGAGCGTTTTTTCTCGACCTTGTAAATCCACCTCGAGATTGACTTTTGCAAAGGCCGTCCGAGCATTCTGCAAAATCTTCTCTACCATCTCCTTGCGATTACCACGCGCCCGCTTCACTGCATCCTCAATCACCCTAAAGCGCATGGGCATGGAGTAACGGAAACTCAAGTCCTGTAAGTCGCGGTAGATAATATTCAGGCCTAAGCGGTGTGCAATCGGAGCGTAGATCTCAATTGTTTCAGCGGCTACCCGGCGACGCTTTTCCATTGGGACAGCATCAAGCGTGCGCATATTGTGTGTTCGATCAGCGAGCTTCACCAAAATCACCCGGACATCGCGCGCCATTGCCATAAACATCTTACGAAAGCTTTCAGCTTGCGCCTCAGCATGACTTTGGAACTCCAACTTATCGAGCTTTGTTAAACCCTCTACGAGCTCTGCCACTTTGCTGCCAAACTTACCCACTAGGTCTGCTTGAGTGCAACCCGTATCCTCAATCACATCATGCATTAAAGCTGCCATGATGGAGGACGCATCTAAGCGCCAAGTAGCGCATAGCTCAGCCACTGCTACCGGATGGGTAATGTAAGGTTCGCCACTATGGCGATACTGACCTAGGTGAGCCGCATCAGCAAAATGAAAGGCCTGTTTAATGAGAGCAACTTCATCAGGCTTGAGATAACCCAATTTAGAAATCAATCCATCAATCGAAACAACTTGATGTTTTAGAGGTAATGCAGGCGCCGAGGTTGGGCCAAATAGGTGTCGACTCGATTGAGCTAACAAAGTTGCGATGATGGAAGACTTATCACCACTAGCGATCTCTTTAGGCGAGATCTGACCTTTGAGTTCCGATGTGTTTGGGTCGCCTAAGGGGAGCTCCACAACGGAACCCCTAAATTACAAAGGTACTTTGGTCAACATGTCACGGTCGGTTACACCAGCAGCAACTTCACGCAATGCAACAACGGTAGCTTTATCTCTGGACTCAACACGTGGGGAGTGACCTTGAACTAATTGACGTGCGCGATAAGTCGCTGCCAATACCAGCTCAAAACGATTGGGAATAGTTTTTAGACAATCTTCTACAGTAATACGGGCCATGCTGGACTCACTTAAATTTAGCTTTGATACCCATAGGATAACTGATTAGACTCCGAGGCGCTTTAAAAGCGCAGGGTTACGAGCCATAATCGGCCCTGAGCGTAGGCGGCTGGCTGCAACCACATGGCGTAAATCAATCAATGCCCGCTCAAAATCATCGTTGATCACAATAAAATCGGCTTCGTGAGCATGCTGGAGCTCTAAATGGGCCGCAGCCAATCTCCTCTGAATAGTGGCCTCATCATCTTGACCCCGTTTGCGTAAGCGCTCCTCCAGAGCTTCAAATGAAGGCGGGAAGATAAAGATCCACTGCACTTCCGGAATGATTTGACGAATCTGCTGCGCGCCCTGCCAGTCGATTTCTAACATCACATCGCGGCCGGTTTTCATCTGCGTCTCAATCCAGGCTTTGGATGTACCGTAAAAATTGCCGTGTACTTCGGCGTGTTCTAAAAAATGTCCCTGATCACGCTCTGCAATAAATTCTGCTCTCTTGATGAAGCGATAGTCCTTACCATCTACCTCACCCGGTCTTGGCGCACGTGTTGTCGTTGAGAGTGACAGCTTGAGGGCGGCATCCTCTTGCAACAGCGCATTGACTAGGGAGGATTTACCGGCGCCCGATGGAGCGACGATCATCAGCATGCTACCTTGGTAGGCAGGAGTTAAATTTGCTTTAGGTTTAGGGCTTGCCATAATAATTTATAGAAATAATGGTTACTCTAAATTTTGCACTTGTTCACGCATTTGCTCAATCAAGAGCTTGAGCTCTAAAGCAGCTTGCGTGCATTCTTCTGAAACCGACTTGGAGCTCAAGGTATTGGCTTCACGATTGAGCTCCTGCATCAAGAAATCCAAACGCTTACCCACTGGGCCCTTACCTGCTAAGGCAGTGTCAACTACTTGAAGATGAGTCTTCAAGCGCGCAAACTCTTCTGCCACATCGATACGTACTGCATAGAGCACTACCTCTTGACGGATACGCTCCATCAACTCGGTACCAGACCCACTACTTTTGCCTTGCTCTTGAGCAGCCAATGCTTCTGCCAAGCGCTCGGTAAGCTTCTCTTGATACTGGGCGACATAGACTGGAACCTTAGGCTCAATCACTTTAACAATCTCACGCATCTTGCTGGTGATAGTAGTTAGGACTGTTACCAAGGCTTTACCTTCAGTATGGCGACTGTCCATTAAGGCGGCCAAGGCAGCGCGGCCCGCTTCCACAGTAGCGGCAATCCAGCCCTCTTCTTCACCCCTGGGCTCAGAAACAATCCCGGGCCAACGCAAAATATCGGAGATACGTAAAGCTTCGGCATTAGGGAAGGCTGCTTGAGCCTGTTCTTGAAGGGTATAGAGAGCGTCTAGGCGATCCTTATTTAAGGCGCCCAAAGCATGGGGGTTGGCTTTAGCCGCTCCAGCGGCACCCGAATTTACCCGCCAGGCAGCCCGAAACTCGACCTTGCCCCGTGACAGGCTTTGGGTAGCCAGCTCTCGTAAGGCGGGCTCAGCCCCGCGACATTCATCCGGAAGACGAAAGCCCAAATCCAGAAAGCGGCTATTGACAGCCCGACATTCCACTTGCAGATCAGCTACTACGCCAGCCCCTAGGGAGACTTGGCGAGAAGCGCTGCCATAACCAGTCATGCTCGATATCATAGGGACATTGTAGATCTTTAGGAACACACCCCATGACTCAGCACAACATCACCCGTCCGAGCGGCCGCGCCCCAGCCCAGTTACGCCCGGTGAGTATCAGCCGCGCCTTTACCAAGCATGCGGAAGGCTCCGTCCTGATTGCTTTTGGCGATACCAAAGTACTTTGTACGGCCAGCGTCCTGGAAAAGGTGCCTCCCCATAAAAAAGGCTCTGGTGAAGGTTGGGTTACTGCCGAGTACGGCATGCTGCCGCGCTCTACCCATACCCGCAGTGACCGTGAAGCAGCTCGCGGCAAACAATCCGGTCGCACACAAGAGATTCAACGCTTGATCGGCCGTGCGATGCGTAGCGTCTTTGATTTAAAAGTCTTAGGCGAAAGAACAATTCATTTAGATTGTGATGTCTTGCAAGCCGACGGTGGGACACGAACTGCATCGATTACCGGTGCTTATGTTGCAGCACGTGATGCGATCAACACGCTACTTGTAAATGGTGCCCTTAAAGCTGACCCCATCATCGACAGCGTTGCCGCGATCTCTGTTGGCATCTACCAAGGAGTCCCCGTACTCGATCTAGATTACCCAGAAGACTCTTCTTGCGATACCGATATGAATGTGGTCATGACAGGAAAAGGCGGCATGATTGAAGTTCAAGGTACTGCTGAAGGCCCTGCCTTCTCTCGCACTGAATTAAACGCATTGTTAGATCTGGCCGAAGAAGGTATCCGTGATTTAACTCAGCTACAAAAAGAAGCCTTCAAATAAAAGAGCAAAGGTAGATGGTGCAAAAGCTCGTTCTCGCCTCTAACAATGCCGGTAAGGTCTGCGAATTTCAGGAACTCTTGGAGCCGTTTCACTTTCAAGTCATCCCTCAAGGTGAGTTGGGCATTCCGGCGGCAGAAGAACCGCACCATACATTTATTGAGAATGCCCTTGCTAAGGCGCGTCATGCCAGCGCTGCAAGCGGCTTACCTGCACTTGCAGACGACTCTGGGATTTGCACCCATGCCTTAGATGGAGCGCCTGGAGTGTACTCAGCGCGTTATGCTGGGCTTGATGGTGATAATGCAGCCAATAATCAAAAGCTGATTACAGCATTAAAGGGCAAATCTGATCGTGGAGCGCACTATGTTTGCGCGCTGGTGATGGTCAATAGCGCTAAAGACCCAGAGCCACTGATTGTGCAAGCCCGCTGGTATGGCCAAGTTATTGATGAACCTCAAGGTGATCATGGTTTTGGTTACGACCCCCACTTTTTTATACCAGATCTGGGCAAGACTGTCGCCCAATTAGAGCCCTCCGAGAAAAACCAGATTAGCCATCGAGGCCAAGCCTTGCGTGAACTCATTACTCAACTCCAAATCCGTGCTCAATACGCTTAATTCTGTTTTGGCTACGCAGCCAAAACTCACTGCCCTACCCCCGTTGTCTTTGTACATTCACTTTCCGTGGTGCGAAAAGAAATGCCCTTACTGTGATTTCAACTCACATCAAATTAAGGATGACAAGCAAGGCTTTGATGAAGAGCGCTACATCAAAGCACTCATTGCTGATTTGGAGACAGAGCTACCTCGCATCTGGGGTCGTCAAGTGCACAGCATCTTTATTGGTGGTGGCACCCCTAGCCTGTTATCTGCCCATGGCATGAATGAACTCCTTTCAGCCGTTCGAGCACGAGTGAACCTAGAGCCCGATTGTGAGATCACTATGGAGGCTAATCCTGGATCTGTTGAGACTGAGAAGTTTGCTGGCTTTGCTAAGGCGGGGATTAACCGCGTCTCTTTAGGCATTCAGAGTTTTCAGGATGCGCAACTCAAAGCTTTAGGGCGTATACATAATGGTGAAGAAGCTAAGCGCGCAATTGCGATTGCTCTACAACACTTTAAATCCGTCAATCTGGATCTCATGTTCGGCTTACCCAATCAAAGTTTAGAGGCCGCAAGATCTGATATTGAAACTGCCCTCTCGTTTAAGACGCCTCACCTGTCTTTCTATAACTTGACGCTAGAACCTAATACCTACTTTGCGAACTTTCCCCCAAAGCTTCCTAGCGAAGATGAGATTGATGCGATCTTTGAGCAGAACCTGAAACTTCTAGAGGCGGCAGGCTATCGACGTTATGAAGTATCGGCGTATGCCAAAAAAGATCAAGAGTGCAAACATAATCTCAATTACTGGCGCTTTGGAGATTACATTGGGATTGGCGCAGGCGCACATGGGAAGATTTCATTCCCAGACAAAATTACGCGTCAGGTACGAGAACGTCATCCAGAAACTTATATGCAAGCGATTGAGACCAAGGGTAATGCCTTGATCGAAGCGAGAGAGATTTCCGCCGAAGATCTCCCTTTTGAATTCATGCTCAATACCTTGCGCCTGACTGATGGTGTGGATACCGTTACATTTGGAGAGCGCACTGGTTTGCCACTCAATGTAGTGTCTAAAGGATTGGACGAGGCAAGCAAAAAAGGTTTATTAGATTCAAACCCCAATAAGCTCAAAGCAACTGAACAAGGATTGCGCTACCTGAATAATCTTCAAGAGATATTCTTATAAATCTCTGATATGTCTAAGAGCTGGACTTACTTTCCAGACCAGGATGGTGGCTTACCATCCAGAAACGAAGCTACGCCATTCCTAAAGTCATTGCTGCCATAGCACTCTCGAATGAGATCATTGCAATCGGGTAAATTATTTTTGATGATTCTTGCAAGAGTTTGTTTACTAGATTTTTGCGTAATTGGCGCCAAACTCATTAAGCGCTCAGCTAGCTGATTTGCTTCATGCTCGAGCGCTTCAGCCGGATAAGCACCCAGTAGGTAACCCTGTTTGAGCAGCTCGGGCGCAGTTACCAACTCCGCTAATAACAACATGCGCTTAACGATATTGATACCCAGGTGCGCAACGAGCCAGGCGACGTTGCCAGCAGATAAACAATTGCCCAGTGTTTTAGCAATAGGCACTCCAAAGCGCGCATCGGGCGTGGAGATTCTGAAATCGCAACAACTAGCAATTGCTAGCCCTCCGCCAATCGCCATACCATCAATGACTGCAATCGTTGGAATAGGCAACATGGCTAAAGGTGCTAGGTAAGCATCAATACCCTCTTCGTAACGAATGCCATCTTCACCAGAGTTAAATCCAGAGAACTGGGCGATATCACTGCCCGAGACAAAGGACTTACCGCCGGCACCTCTCAGAATGGCAACTCTGGCCGAAGAACTCTTAGCCAAATCCTCGCAAATCGATTTGAGACTTTGATACATTTCTACCGTCATTGCATTGCGAGCAGCAACATGGTCAAAAGTAATGTGCGCAATATTATTGCGAAGCTCTAAGCGAACTTCGGCAATACGATCTGGAGTGGAGTCTATGGCTGTTGTCATGAAATGAAAAACCCTCCCTCATATCAGAGAGAGGGTTAATGAATACTATAGCCCAATCAGATAACTTGGTTGAATTATTCAGCCTTGATGTTTAAGCTCTTTACCAAGCGCTGATACTTCGCCAACTCACCTGCCAGGAACAAATTAAAGGCTGCCGGTGTTGCTGGACCCTCTGGTTGCAAGCCTTGAGCATCCAATGTTTTCTTAATCTCTGGATCATTGGTGGCTGCTTTTACGGCCTGATCAATCTTATTTACAACTGCAGGATCCATGCCTTTGGGCCCCATCACGGAATACCAGTTGGTCACATCAAAGCCAACAATACCTACCTCATTAAATGTAGGGACGTTCGGTAGTAATGCCAAGCGTTTCGGGGTAGAGATTGCCAGAGCTTTTAAATTGCCTTGACGAATCTGCTGCAAGTTTGGCGGCAAAGTATCAAAGTTCATGGTGATTTGACCACCCAATAAATCCACAATCGCCTGACCACTACCCTTGTAAGGTACGTGATTCATTTCTACGCCAGCAATCTTCGAGAACAAGGCACCGGCTAAATGCTGCGTACTACCAATACCGGAAGAGCCGTAAGTCATCTGGCCTGGGTTCTGCTTCGCCAAGGAAATCAATTGCGCCACCGTGTTTACTGGTAGAGAAGACTTAACTACCAACACGTTTGGTACATAGCCTAAATAGGTAATTGGCGTGAAGTCAGTGGCTGGGTTGTATGGCACATTCTTCAGAACGTATGGAGAAATCGCATTGGAGTTGGAGTGGCCCATGAGTAAGGTATGACCATCTGGGTTGGATTTGGCAACCAGGTCTGCGCCAATCGTTCCGGCCGCACCAGATTTATTTTCAATAATGACACTTTGCCCTAAGATCTCACTCATCTTAGGAGCAATAGCACGAGCCACAATATCCGTACCGCCACCAGGAGCAAAGCCTACAATTAGGCGAATAGGTTTTGTTGGAAAGGCCTGTTGGGCATTAGCAGTCAACGACAAAGCACTACAGATACCCAGCGCCAAGAAAGCGAATCTGCGCAAAATTCGTTTGGGGGCTTGATTGATCATACGGTCTCCATTTTTTGTTTTATATTCAGTGCTGTAAATGAACTTTGCAATATAAACATATAAAAACTATTGAGACAATGATGAAAACACCTACCAGCAAGCCTTTGCCCCTAGCTGGAGTTCGAGTTCTTGACGTAAGTCAAGTTATGGCAGGCCCTTACTGCTGCATGTTGTTAGCTGACTTAGGTGCCGATGTCATCAAAATTGAGCCGCCTGGTACTGGAGATCAAACTCGCGGGGCAATGGGATTCAAGATGAAAGGTTCAGATAGCATGGGCTTTCTGAATATGAATCGCAACAAACGTAGCGTAACGCTCAACCTCAAAACAGAAGCCGGGAAAAAAGTATTTTTTGAGCTCGTGAAGACCGCCGATATCTTGGTGGAAAACTATCGTCCCGGTGTTATGAAGAAACTGGGTATCGATTACCCCTCCCTGAAAGATCTCAACCCAGGACTAGTCTATGCCAGCATCTCAGGATTTGGGCAAACAGGACCGTGGGCAGATCGCCCTGGCTTTGACCTGATGGCACAAGCCATGTCTGGTGTCATGAGCGTGACAGGCTATCCAGATGGTCCTCCTGTAAAGGCTGGTGTTCCGGTGGCGGATATTGGTTGTGCACTCTTTGCAGTCTATGGAATTTTGTCGGCCTATATTGGTAAGACTAAATCGGGTGAAGGTCAATTTATTGATGCCTCCCTATTTGATTCTGCTTTGGCCTTTTCGATCTGGGATACAGCGCAATATTGGGGTACCGGTATTGAGCCTTATAAATTGGGTACAGCCAATCATATGAGCGCACCCTATCAGGCCATGAAAGCCGCCGACGGTTATTTTGTGATGGGTGCAACCAATCAAAAACTCTGGAAACTCCTCTGCGATAAGATTGATCGCCCAGAATTATTTGAAGACCCACTTTTTAGAACCAATCCATTGCGTCTAGCCAATCGCTTGATACTGGCTGCTGAGCTTGAGAAAACGTTTATCGCCAAAACTAGTGAAGAATGGATAGATCTCTTGTTGGCGGCAGGCATTCCGGCCGGACCGATCAATACCTACCCACAGGCATTTGATAGTGAGCATGGGCAGCATCGCCAGATGCGCATAGAGATTGATCACCCGATTGAAGGCAAAGTTCCCAATATTGGCTTTGCAGTGAAGATGATGGGCACTCCACAACAAGTGACTCGTCACCCTCCTTTGCTCGGTGAGCACACCGATGAGGTACTGAAGGAATTAGGTATTGCAGGGCAAGAACTCAAAGCACTGGAAGATGGTGGCGCTTTCAATCCCTAAGTAGCAAGAAATTCTTACAAGCAAGATACAGTTTGCTCGAATAAATCTGAATCAATTATCACTGCATTTACTATTGTTTTGACAATTGCAATTGCTATGCAAATATAGGCCTCATGGCTGTGAGGACTCTCTTTACTCGACAATCAAGATCCATCAAGAATAAATATGAGAGCGTTATGCAAAAGTCAAACATAGAAACATGTACGAACATAGTTGATGTTAGAAGAAATATTGATTCAATAGATAAAGAGCTAGTAGCTCTAATTGCCAAGCGAGGCGCCTATGTAAAGCAGGCGGCGCAATTCAAGGCCACAACTGCAGAAGTTGAGGCACCAAAACGAGTAGATCAGGTCATAGAGAAAGTAACAAGCATAGCGCTCGCAGAAGGTGCAAATATCTGCGTTATTGAAGCAGTATGGAGATCTATGATTAGCGCTTTTATTGAGGCAGAAAAAGAAGAGTTTGCCAAGATAACATCCACTTAATTTGACTTCCTATTTTAGATAAGTTTTCAATTAATTTTCTCGCCACCCTCCTTTGCTTGATGTAAATACCAATGAGGCGCTAAGGATAGTGGCGCTTTCGCAAGCTAAGTAACTAACTCTTCCAGATAAAAGAAATGGGCTCCTTGGAGCCCATCTTTCCCCTTACCACCTATCACTTACCCAACTCAAGCACCATCTGAATTAGCAATTGGAGGAGCTTCAAACGCTTCCTTGCTTGGTTTAGCGGCAGGAGCTTTTTTGGCTTTCGTACCAGGCATCAACTCAAAATCAGGAGTGAAGGTAGTCATCGTGCTGCGCAGTTGCTCAAATGCTTTGCGATCACCTTCAAACTTGGCCTTGCCTTCGGTCTGTAGTTTTTCAAAAGTAGTTTGTCCGCCCATCACTTTTTCTAAGTCGCTACGATTTACGGTGATAGTCAGGTTTGGCTTTGTATCTTGGTAACCCTTGATATTGCTTAGCGCAGAATTACTCATCTCTACGACAAACTTTTCACCATTGTCAGGGGTACTCAGGTTGATGGTGAACTTCATGCCGGCAGCTTTTTTACTGTCCATGCTGATAGCTAAAGCATTCAACCAAAGCTCTGTGGTCATTGCCTTGATCATGTCAGGGCCGTTAGTCTTTGGTGATGCTCCAGAAGGCATACCATGACGTAGTTCATAAGCGGCACCCAAGAAACTATTACGCACACTTGGGCTTTCTTTTTGATAGCCAATTTGCTCAAAAATATCTGCTAGCAAATCTTTAGCTGCCGTGTTGTTTGGCTCTGCATAAACCAACTTGTTCACGATCTCCATTGCTTCACGGTATTTGCCCTGCTTATAGAGCTGCTTGCCCTTTGCCATGATCTTGCCTGAACCCCCCATCATCTCTACGTAGAGTGGCGCAGAATCTTTTGGTGATAAGGGGATCAAGGTCGCAGGATTTGCATCCCAGTAGCCCAAATAGCGATTAATGACAGCGCGACTGTTGTGCTCTTCTGAGCCGTGGTAGCTGTGAGCAGCCCATTGAGACTTTAGGCTATCAGGTTGTTTGTAGACGTTATGGACTTCATTAATCGTCACACCATTGTTCGCCAAATGCAGAACCTCATTGTTCAGGTGTGCATAGCTATCACGCTGTGTGCGCATGACTTCTTGCACGCGATCATTACCCCAGCGCGGCCAAGAGTGTGAAGCAAACATCACTTGCGCCTCAGTGCCATAACGATATAAAGCATTATTGATGTTCTTTGACCATGCCAAGGCATCACGTACTAATGCGCCGCGCAAGGTATAGATGTTATGAATGGTGACGGTGATGTTTTCAGCAGCCCAGAATGCTTTGAGCTGCGGGAAATAGGTATTCATCTCTGCAGGCGCTTCTGTACCAGGGGTGTTCTGAAACTCCATCTCTACGCCATCCACCATCATTTTTTCAAATGGCTCATTAATCAGAATGGTTGGTTCGATTAGGCCTAGGTTACCGGCCGCAGTATTTTTACCAATCGACTGGTCAACGTGACCAAATGGACTACGTGGTAATAAAACGCCATACTGGAAATACAAACGGCGTGTCATGGCATTACCAGCGTATACGTTTTCAGCTACGGCATGGTCCATAAAACCAGCTGGGGCAATAATTTTCACTTTGCCGCTCTTCACATCTGCTTCATCTACTACGCCGCGCACACCACCAAAATGGTCAGCATGTGAATGGGAGTAGACCACCGCCACTACTGGGCGCTTACCTAACTTCTCATTAACTAACTCCAAGGCTGCTCTAGCAGTTTCTTTTGAGGTCAATGGGTCAAAGACAATCCAGCCGGTATTTGTTTTGACAAAGCTGATGTTGGATAAGTCAAAACCACGCACTTGATAAATCTTTCCTGGCACGACTTCATAGAGGCCGTAGCCCATATTCAGAATCGCTTGACGCTGTAATGATGGGTGAACGCTATCAAAGTCTTTACCTTGCAAGAGGAAATCATAGCTACCCATATCCCAGGCGACGTTACCGGCATCCGCCATGATGGTCTTATAAGTAGGAGCAGCAATAAATCCTCTCTTAGACTCTTCAAAATCGCGCTTATCTTCAAATGGCAGAGTTTTACGTAAGCCATTTTGTAGATCGACCGTAAATGTGGACGGTGCCTTACCCTTGGAGTCAAAGTGCTTACCCTGCATTGCGCCTGGGTCAGCAACTACACCGCCACCGCCAGCGGCAATAGCGGGATTGCCGGAAATGAGAGTAATAGATAGGGCAATGAGGGAGAGTTTGGTTTTCATGAAAGCCTTGATGTAATACAAGTATTAGTAAAAAAGATATTTCACGAATGTAAAGATTGCTACACCTATAGGCAATTAGCTATAGGGCTAATACCTAGCCTTGTATTGAGGGTAAGAAGATCGTAAATTGAGCGCCCCCACTTGGGGCATCTTGAAAGCGCAAATGACCGCCATGACGAGACACAATGTGTTGGCAAAGCCATAAACCCAAGCCCATGCCGGAGCACTTATTGCTTGAGAGCAATTCAAATAGATGAGACTGGGCATCTGAAGAGATGCCAGGGCCACTGTCAATGACCAGTATTTGGACGCCTCCTGCAACGCGAGAGCATTCTATCTGCAAGGTCCTAGGCTTGACGCCAGAATCTGCAAGCGCTTGAGTGGCATTGTTAATTAAATTGAGGAGGACCTGCTGAATTTCTACTCTGTTGACATTGGCCCATGTTCCTGGTGCGAGCCTAAGGACAATCTGGATATTTTTTGATGCAATTTCTGGCTTGGTGATCTTCAGAACAGATTCGATTAATTCGCCAAGCTCGGTTTGTTCAGTGCCAACTTTTCCATCGGAGAAGATAGATCGGAGTGACCGAATGATATTTGACGCCCTTTGATTATCAGACAGTAGCGCAGATAAGATCTCTTGATTATGTTCAAAGCTTAAACTTCCTTCAGCGAGCTTCTTTTGCAAAAATTGAATATTTAAAGATGTAGCGCCCAATGGCTGATTAAGCTCATGGGCAATCGAAGCAGATAAGGCGCCAGTTGCGACTGTTTTGTTAGCTTTGAGTAACTGGGATATTAAACTCTCTCGCTCAGCTAGGAGCGCCTTGATTTCATCATTCTCAGTCTGGGATTTTGCATTTGCTAAGACAACCTTTTCCGTCCAATACCCCCCTAGCGCAATGTAAGAGAGTGTATTGATCACTAACTGACCAATAGTGAGCAGGATCAATAACTGTGGAATTTGCTCCAGCCTACTAATGGTAAAACCGGTAGAGGCTAGAACCCCTAAACGCCCTAATGCAAAAAGAAGCTCGGCAGCAGTTGCGTATTGCAAATACATTAATTGTCTGGAAAGCTCTAAACCTCTTTTTTGCCTGAGTATCGCAATTTGCCACGAGAAGAATATGACGGCTATTGCACACATAAGTATGGTGCGGATCTCGTAGCTTCCATAAAGACGAAAATATTCAAAAGTCGGCACAAAAATAATGACAGAGAGCGCAAAGCCATATTGCATTCGCTTACTGACCGGTCCAATCAGAGATTGACAAAACAGGAGTTGAAAAACAGCAGCGATATAAAGTAGAGAGTTGGCTATGGTGAAATTAAATTCGGGCTTTTGTAGATCTTGGATGACGAGAATGCCGCTAGCAAAGATGAATAAGCCAGTGATATTTATCATCAAAGAGCCCATCCAGTATCGATTTGGCCTGAGCTCGCTCTGAGAGCGGTGATAGTGATAGATACCCAATAACAAGCCCAACTGAATCGTGGCTAGGATAAAGAAATAAAGGGCAATCAAAAGCTTCATACTGTCTATCGTACAACGATCATCAGCCCAGACAACAACGGCCAATCTTACTGAGTCAGACTAGGCAAGCCACTGCTCAAAATCAGATAGAAAAAGTAAAGCGCGCCCAAAAAGATCAAGGCGCCAATGACATATTGCGGATAACGTATCCCCTGCTCTGGCATACCCTGTTTTTTACCATTCACCATGGATCTGACGAGATTCTGTCTTTCGATCAGGCTCATGCCAATGGCCGCAATGATGTGGATGATGACTAAGCCAAGCGCCAAACTGGCAACTGCTTCATGAGCCTCTGATGCAAAGTTACCTAAAAATTCTTTAACCGATAGATAGCCTGTAAAGCCAATCAACAGTATGAGCAACATCAGCACAAGCATGACTAAAGCACCCGCTGGATTGTGGCCAATATCGTGATGGGGGTGGCCACGTAACATGGCCATAAAGTGCTCAATGACTGCCCGAGGACTTTTGAGAAATTGACTAAATCTAGCGTAACGGGTACCAATCAATCCCCATACCAATCGGATGAGAACCAGCAGGCATGCTGTGTAGCCAAATGCATAGTGAATCAAGATCCAACTCTCACTCTCTGAGCTGAGCCAAGCGCCTGCAAAACAAATTACTAGAAGCCAATGAGATACCCTCACCGGTATGTCCCAAACCATAATGGCTTGCTTCACTTTTCCAGTAGCGCCAACTGCGTCATTTGGGGGATTATTCATTTTGCTGGGATCTTGATGTTTTTTCACTAAAGATGCCATTAGCAGCTTCGATATGGTAAGCATCACTATGTGCTCCGATTAATGTCATTTACCCAGTATGTACTCAGTACAAGGCTAAAGGTTGAGGAATACCCATAAATAGCGCGTAATTAGGCCTGTTTAAGCAAATTAACCCTGAAAACTCATTCTGATTAATAACATGAGTAATACAATCTCCATAATTGTTAAAACAACTACATTTATCAATTACCCCATTACCGCTCATTGGCAATGTGACTCAATTTATTAAGGATTAATACTGTTATGAAAAAAATAATTATCATTGTTGTTCTTGCTGCTATCGCGGTCGGAGCCTACGTTTTCCTCACCAAGCCAAAAGCTCCAGTAGCTGCTGTTGCAGCTCAAGAATCCGCTCTCATTTATGACGGTGAAGTGATTAAGGTTGATGCTGCGACTCGTACTGTTACCCTAAAAAACCAAGATGGCGAGACCTCAATCGTTGCTGGTCCAGAAGTAAAAAACTTTGCTGAAATTAAAGTTGGCGACCGTTTCGATGTTGTTTATGAAATGGCTGTTGCGATTGAATTAGTTAAAGTAAAAAACCCAGGCGCACCTAGCGAGCAAGTTACTACTAGCACTGCTACTGCACCACAAGGTGACAAGCCAGGCATCATCACTACCAATACGATTACTGCTACTGCCAATGTTGAAGCGATTGATGTAACTAAAAATGTCGTTTCTTTAAGAGGCCTTCAAGGCAACGTTTTCAAAGTTAAGGTTCAGAACCCAGACTTGATGAAAGACATTGCTGTTAATGAGCAAGTTAGAGTGGTTTATACAGAAGCGATTGCTGCTGTAGTAAGCGCACCAGCTGCCAAGAAGTAATGTAATAACGCTTCTCTTGTTACTAGAAAGACAAAACCCCAGCAAGTGATTGCTGGGGTTTTTTATTTGGCGGAAGAGGTGTCGAATCACACCTATGTAGGCTTTAGACGGTTATGCATAGGAATATGAGTGGATAGACGCCCAAAACTATCTTGATTTCTAAAAATAATTCGTATCACTCAAGTGCTGTAAGTGCATCACCCTCTCTAAAACCCTACATTGGTCGCTAACCCCATCCAGCTTATTGCAAGCATTAGCGGTGGGAACAACTGTGGGATATAGAAAGGAAACAAAATGCCAACAAACCTAGATTACCGTACCACCCTGAACCTAAAAAAGCATGGTCGCTATACCGATTCGGTTACAAAGGGCCTACAACTACTTTATAAGCCCTCTGAAACTAAGTATTGGCTTTTGAGGTTTGCCTTCAATGGCAAGCGTCACGAGCTTGGAATCGGGCCATTCCCTGACCTTTTGCCCAAAGAGGCTCGGCAAATCGCTCAAGAAGCAAGAACCTTGATTGCTAAAGGTGAAAATCCGCTTACAAGCAGACTTGCTCAAAAAACCCAGCGTAAGGCCCTTGAAAGTAAAAAAATAACCTTTAGGGACTTTGCCCTTACATGTATTGAAGACAAGCAATCAGAGTGGTCTAGCGATAAGCATGCTGCTCAATGGTCATACTCGCTGGAACAGTTCGCCTTTCCGGTCATTGGGGATATGGCACTTGATGAAATTGATACTGACGACATCTTGAAAATATTGACCCCAATATGGAAATCCAAGACCGAAACAGCCTCTAGACTGCGAGGACGATTGGAATGGATTCTTGCTGCCGCTTGCACAAGAAAATTGCGAGATGGTATGAATCCAGCCTTATGGCGTGGCCATCTACAAACAATCTTGCCAGCACCAAAAAAGATGATGGAAGTCAGACATCACCCTGCACTAGCCTACCGAGCCTTGCCTGAATTTTTAATACGCTTACGCAATACAGAGGGTGTTGCAGCACTTGCACTTGAATTTGCCATCCTTAATGCGTCAAGAACTGGTGAGGTGCTAGGCGGCCTTCGGTCGGAAGTTAATGGCGACATCTGGACAATTTCAGCGAATCGCATGAAGGCACGCAAAGAACATCGAGTGCCGCTTACAAGTCGGGCATTGGAAATTTTAGCGATTGCAAAAGCTATGGATGAAGGTAGCCAGTATCTATTTTCAAGAAACGGTAAGCCCCTAAGCAATATGGCGATGCCGATGCTATTAAGGCGGCTTAATAAAAGCGTTACCGTTCATGGTTTTCGCTCTACCTTTAGGGACTGGGTTTCTGAAGAAACCGAGCACTCTCCAGAAGTTGCCGAAATGGCTCTGGCACACACCATCAAAAATAAGGTGGAAGCAGCATACCGAAGAAGAGACCTTTTAGACCGTAGACGCAACCTGATGCAAGATTGGCTCGACTTCTGCAACTCCCAGCAGTTTAATAATGTAACCACTCTTTTAGCGGCATAAGCAAGGTTCTCATAAGGAGCAGACGATGTCAGGACAATACATAGGCGGCAAGTTACAAATGCCAAAACCCAAAGCACCCAAACGTAAGAGTGCTGACGAATTATTTGTCGAACACAACACCGCCCTGCTCCTTCAAAAACTCAATTTATTACAGCAAAACATTGCTGATGATTTTTTAGACGACCAAGCTAGGAGTCAAAAGATTGTTGAGCGTGCCATTCATTTAGCCACTCTTCACCCCTTTGAAATGCTTATTAAATTAGCATCCACAGAGCTTCATTTAGAAACAACTCTGTTTTTATACGAGGAAACCTTTAAGCAGAAACAGTTTTTAGAGGCGGCATATCTAAAATCAGGTAAAAAAAGTTTAGATAATGCTGTCAAAAAATCTACAGGAAAAGCAAAAGTCAGCCAAAAATATATACAAGCAAAAGAATTTGCACGCCAAATAATTGCTGATATAAAACAGCGAGATTTCAAAGTTTTTTGCAGAAAGATGCGTGCAAAGTTTCCTGCAACTGAAGTATCTGATAGTGCGATTAGAAATTACTTTAAAGAAATTACGGGTTTGAAATCTACAAAATAACTCATATCACTTATGTGATGTGAGAGACATATTCATTCCAAGTTCTTAAGATGTAGTTGTTATCAATACATCCTTAAGGATTGCAAATGGAATCGAATGTACGACTGCTGCGGATTGCTGATGTATCAAAAAAGACTACCTTAGGTAAAAGTACTATTTGGCTAAAAATGGGGCAAGGTTCATTCCCAAAGCCAACCAAGCTATCGCCAGCAATTAATGTATGGAAAGAATCAGACATTGACGCATGGATTGCTAGCTGCTTTGAGTCAATACCTCAAAATCAAAAGGTTGGTCAAAGTGAAACCTAGCATTAATGAGATAGTGAGGTTTCTTGATAATCAGGGGCCATTTGATTGGGCTGTGACCATGAACCTGAAGAAACGCCATCCCTTTTATCAAACCTACATAACACCCCAAATATTTGAGCAGACTGGACGCCATTACCTTTCGTTAGTGAACAAAGGTTTATTTAAGCGTCAATATCGCTATGGTCGTGCAAAGCTAAATGGTATTTTCTGCATGGAGCTTGGTGGATTAGAAAAACGTCCTCACCTACATTTTGCAATCGGAAGTCACGACAAGTTACATAAAGATGAAATATTAAGACATCTTAACAAGGCATACAAAAAGATGGATTGGGTTAAAGGCGATATTCACATTGCACCCTATCAAGATAAGGGTTGGCTGAACTATTTGCTAAAGACAGGGTTTAGCAGCGTTGTATTTCACTAGCAGGACATATGGCATGGGCCTGATAGGTCGTGGCATGTTTTATAAAAAGAGGGCTCTATCAGTCTTTAATCTATCTATTCCCACAACCATATCTAGCACAACAACTCTGCACAATAAATTGACTGCTTATGTATACAGATACTGAAGTTAGTGAAGGCCCTACCCCTCGCATCAATCTATCAACCTCTGAAGACATCAGGCGTGAAATGGCGAAGGTCTACCGAGAAACACGGTGCAATAAAATATTGCCCAGCAACGGTACAAAACTCGTTTACATGCTGATAAACATCCTCAAAGCATACGAAGTCACCGAAATAGAAAGAAGGCTCACAGACCTCGAATTAGCCCATTTAGAGGGTGCTAAATGAGGCTCAAAAGTCGCCTACAGAAGCTGACTAATAAGCTAAAGCCTGAATCAATCAAAATCTACTACATGGGATGGGCTGATTGCACTTGGAGTGAATCTGAGGGGCTTTTTAGGCAGACTGGTGAGTCTAAAGAAGCCTTCTGTAGCAGGGTCTACCAAACTACTAAGAAACAGTACCTGTGGTTTGATTAAACCCAAAGAATCACCATCGGAATATTCATCCCATAACAAAAATACCCCAATTTATCTTGTGAATTTATTTATTTTGGCGAGGATGGCTGAATGACTAAATCTTAGGAGCAGGATATCTCGTACCCTCTACTATGCTATCCATCTCAACCTTATTCCACTCAAAATTATCTACATCACATCTTTTTCTGCAAAAAATTTCACTATGGCAATAAAGCTCATTTACAGCGGAATATCTTAAGTATTTATCAGATTCACCGTTAAAAAATCCTGATATTGGATTGCTCAATCCGCTATCTATCAAATCAAAGCCAAGTGAATCATTAAACAAAGCCCTTAACCCCATATCTGAGAACTGGAAAAAGTGCCATGGTCGCTCATGTGATGAAAAAGAAAAATGCGTTTCAATAAATACATGCCCTCCAACTTTGAGCATTTTTTGTATTTCTACCGCAGCAACCCAAGGCATATGCAAATGCTCAAATACAGCGGAGGAAAAAATCAAATCAAACTTTTCTTGGCCATTAAAATAAGTTGATAATTTATGTGCATCACCAACAATATCTACATTTTCTCCGCCATAAAAATCAAAACCTATGTAAGTAGCTTCAGAAAATCGCTCTCTCAGATTAGTGCCAGTTACATTCCTTGACCCTAATTCAAGAATTCGCAACCCTTTTTTATTAAAATGTTTTGGTAAATAGGACATCCATTTTGAATGGGAAACATTTAAAGGAGGGGCTATTTCACTCTTTTTCGCTTTACTGCCTAATGTAGAAAAATACCCATGCAAAAGATTTTTAGCGGTTCTTAAGTGGCCCATTAAACAATTTTCCTAGGATTTATCAAATAAGATTAATAATATAACTTTTATAACTAGGTTTATGGAGGTGCGGTTTGTATTTACCCTCCCCATAAGAACTATTAGTGAACAGCACAAAAAAACTCTAACGAGGGAACATCTGTGGGAATAAATAGTAAAAGGGGCAATTAAGCCCCTTTTTACTTGACATATTGGCGGAAGAGGTGAGATTCGAACTCACGGAGGACTTTCATCCTCGCCAGTTTTCAAGACTGGTGCATTCAACCGCTCTGCCACTCTTCCTTTGCGAATTGAGTCCTAGATTATAAGGAATTCAGAAGTGCTCTACGTAAAACTCAAATAGGCCCTACTTTATTTCTCCACTCGCACCGCTCTAATATCCTCTAGCGCCCTTTATTTATTGTTGACACCCTGATAAACTAGTCAGATATCTAGTCAGGAGAAAAAATGACAAATAACCATTGGGCAGTTCAAGACGCTAAGGCTAAATTTAGCGAATTATTAAACGCCTGTGTTGAACAAGGGCCTCAGGTAGTTACAAAAAGGGGGCATGAGACAGCCGTTCTAATCACTATTAAGGAGTGGAATACATTGAAGCAGCTTGCAAAACCATCTCTTAAATCACTTCTTCTCTCCGAAGAGGCAAAGGGAGATTTAATTCTGCCAAAGCGCGGGCAAGGTTTAGCTCGCAAACCCATCAAACTTTAATTGCCAATATGTACTTACTAGATACCAATGTCATCTCAGAATTACGCAAATCAAAGCCTCATGGTGCAGTTTTAGAGTGGCTCAGCACCGTAGCAGATGAGGATCTATATATTTCTGCCGTATCTATTGGAGAAATTCAGACTGGAATAGAGCTAACAAGAGTACAAGATCAAAATAAAGCAGAATCTCTTGATGCTTGGTTAGAAGACATTCTCAAGAATCAAAATGTTTTGGCTATGAGTGGAGCGGCCTTTAGTTTATGGGCAAAACTGATGCATTCTCAATCAAATACAGTACGAGAAGATGCAATGATTGCAGCCACAGCCATTGAAAAGAGACTTATAGTAGTCACCAGAAATACAAAGGACTTCAAACGCTTTAAGGTTAAGCTACTAAATCCATTTGGTTCCGTGCATTAGATTGATTTATTTAGACTCTTTAATCAAAACTTCTAGATGCCCTGCAATTGCCAAACAAGAGGTAAGTCCCGGGGACTCAAAGCCATAAAGGTTGTATAAGCCGTTCAGTTGATGCTGTTGGGGTCCTTCAAAGTAAAAGTCTCCTGCCGAGGCATTTGGCGGGACGATTTTGGCCCTGACGCCAGAATAGTCTGCTTGCAAGGAGCCATCTTTTAGACCAGGCCAATATTTTCTGACGGCTGCATAAAAGCCATCTCCCCGCCCTTGATCAACTGTGTAGTTAATCTGACTTTCCTCATCAATATCAAGCCACTCGACGTCTGGTCCAAACTTCGCTTGTCCACCCATGTCGAGGGTCAGGTGAACGCCCAATCCGCCGGGCTCAGGTATTGGATATATCAAGTGGCTGAATGGCGATTTGCCAGATAAGGAGAAGTAATTACCTTTTGCGAAGTAGGCTTTGGGTATGAGGTCTTTTGAGAGTCCCTCAATTTTTTGCGCCAGTGCTGGAGCACTGAGTCCTGCGCAATTAATTAATAACTTGGTCTGAATAGTCATGCCATCAGCACCGCCAATGGTGAGCTCAAAGCCACCTTCAGCATTATTACCAATTGGCTTAGCGCTGAGTAAAGGTGATTGATAAGCCACCATACCGCCTGCATCTTCAAAGCCACCCAGTAGTGACAGCATTAATCCATGACTATCAACTACACCGGTTGAGCTGGAGAGCACTGCAGCCTCGCACTGTAGCTCTGGTTCTAAGGCTTTAGCTTGCGCCCCAGAAATCATCTTGATATCAGGCACTTGGTTATTTTGAGCCTTGTAAAGAATTGCCTGAAGGTCATCTAACTGACTAGCATCTACAGCAACGATTAACTTACCGTAGGCTTGCGTGCTCACTTGATGACTTCGGCAGTATTCATACAAGAGACGATTACCTTCTACGCAGAGCTTAGCCTTTAGAGAGTCCTTAGGGTAATAAATCCCTGCGTGAATCACTTCACTGTTGCGTGCACTACTGATGGTTCCAAAAGAATCCTCACGCTCGAGCAAAATCGTTTCTCGGCCCTGCAAAGCCATCTCGCGAGCAACTGCCAAACCAACTACTCCAGCGCCTACCACCACGCAATCAACCTGCTCCATCCGCTATTCCTGACCTGATTTCAGATATGTCTCAATTTTGTAATAGCTTTTAGCTAAGCTAAAGCGCTTATATTACTCAAATCGTAACATTTTCAGTGTTTTAGGGTGATTTGAATGCCCTTATTGATAAAATCCAGCCATGTCTGCGCACGCCGAATTAGCTAACCAAAATATTCACTCTGCCCTTGATGTGGTGCTCGACACCGCTTATCAAGGAATCGATACGGCCAGCTGGAAAAAACTCTTTGCTTCCGCTCGCCAAAGTCATCTAGAGCAATTTATTGCAGATATGTTTGCTGGTAAGCACATCAACAATAGCGAAGATCGTCCCGCCCTTCACTCTGCGTTGCGCAACTTAAGCAAAACGCCAGTCATGATCGATGGCAAAGATGTCATGCCCGCGGTTTCTGAAGTTTGGCATCGCATTGATGCGCTGTGTAATACATGGGTAGGCGTAACCGATGTCATTCATATTGGCATAGGCGGATCAGACTTTGGTCCTCGCTTAGCAATTGAAGCACTCGCCCATGTTCCCGGGATTGTAAGCCGCGGTATGCGGATGCATTTTTTGGCTAATATTGATACAGCTGAGTTAGCGCGTATCCTCGCTCGCGCTCAAGCGCATAGCACTCGCGTCATCGTGGTCTCGAAGTCATTCACGACTCTTGAAACCTCCATGAATGCTAAAGCTGTTGTTGCCTGGCTTAAAGACAGCGGTTGTTCTTCCAGCCAAATTATTGATTCTTTGTATGCAGTCACTGCCAACATCCCTGCCGCCAAAGACTTTGGCGTAAGCCAAGACAATATCTTTCCTTTCTGGGATTGGGTGGGTGGTCGCTACTCTGTATGGTCGGCAGTAGGTTTACCGATTGCTTTGCAATATGGCTTTGAGACATTCAAACAATTTTTAGCTGGCGCCGAAGCGATAGATTTGCATTTTAAGAATGCACCCCTTGAAGAAAATCTCCCCGTCATCATGGCACTCTCTTTGCTCCACCAGCAAGAGAAATATCAGATCAAAGCCTATGCCGCTATTCCGTATGCAGATGCTTTAGATTGGTTTCCAAAGTGGTTGCAGCAACTGGACATGGAAAGTAACGGCAAGAGCGTGGATCGGGATGGCAAGGCAGTTAAGCATTCTTCACCAGTGGTATTTGGCAGCGCGGGTAGTAATGCCCAACACTCGTACTTTCAGCTCTTTCATCAGGGTACGGAGATCATTCCAATTGATTTCATTGCCGTGCGTGAACCCATGAGTGATCGACCTGAGGCTATTGCGCATCATCGTATTCTACTTTCGAACTGTTTAGCGCAAGCTCAGGCATTGGCAAATGGTAAGTCTGCTGCAAATCCAAATGATGTCTATCCAGGTAAGCGCCCAAGCAATCTCTTGTTGCTACCTAAACTCAATGCGTTTTATCTTGGCGCTCTACTCGCTTTATACGAAAACCGCACTGCGACATTAGGCGCTTTGTGGAATATCAATAGCTTTGATCAGCCTGGCGTTGAATTCGGCAAAGTGCTAGCCAAGCCAATCGAGAAAGCACTTGCAAGTCATCAGAATGATATCGCTGCCAGTGCAGATATTGATGCTGTGACTGCCGCTCGTATTAATTTATTAAATTCATAGAGTACCAATCCGCCTAAGTCTGATCAAATTGACATTGCCAGGCATATTGTTTAAACTTGTATAAACATTTATCTAGGGGGTGCCTATGGCTCCAGCATTAAAGGTACAGCAAACCATTCAAGAATGGGGGAATGGTCTTGGTGTTCGAATCACCTCACCAGTGGCTAAGGCTGCCCATTTCTCTCAAGGAGTCCCTATCTCAGTTGAGGTTGTTAAGGATGGTGTTTTACTCCGGGTGGTTGGCAAGCCTAAACTGAGCCTCTCTCAAAAGCTAAAAGCCTTTGATCCAGAGACACATGGTGGCGAAGTAATGACATCAACACCCATTGGGAAAGAAATTATTTAATGGCAGAAAAATTGAAGGCTTGGGTTCCTGAGCGTAGGGACATGATTTGGATTAACTTTAATCCCCAATTGGGAAAAGAAATGAAAGATGAGCATCCCATGCTCGTCCTCTCACCTAAAGCATTTAATGAAAAAACTGGCCTTGTTATTGGGCTCCCTATGACGCACGCAAAGTCTAATGAAACCAATCCATTTGCAATCAAATTTTCTATTGGTCGCAGTGAGCCCGTCTTTATCTTGACACATCAGCCAAAATCTTTTGACTGGCGCCTGCGCTCCGCAAGACCCCATCCATGGAAGAATCTGCCGCCCGCTCTCTTTCAGGAGGCTTGTGAGGGTCTAAACTCAATCATCGAAATTGCTCATTAATACCACCAGGAATCAAAGTGAAACTATCCCCTTCAATTTTTAAAGCGTATGACATCCGCGGCATTATTGATGAGACCTTAGATCCCTCTATCGCTAAACTGATTGGCCAAGCTTTTGGCACTGAAATGCGTGAGCTTGGTGAAACCGATATCGTTATTGGTCGTGATGGTCGTCTTTCTGGTCCTAGCTTAATTGAAGCTTTAACAGAAGGCCTACTCTCTACCGGCATCAATGTGATCGATTTAGGTATGGTGGCTACTCCAATGGTCTACTTTGCTGCCAATCACACCATCAACGGTAAGACACCCAAGTCCGGCATCATGATTACAGGTAGCCATAATCCACCGAACTACAACGGCTTCAAAATGGTCTTGGGTACAGCTGCGATTTATGGTGAAAAGATTCAGGATTTGCGTAAACGCATTGAAGCTAAGAAATTTGCTATCGGCCAAGGTACACGGAGCACCTTTGATATTTTCCCGATGTACCTCAACTATATTGTTGGCGATGTGAAGCTGGCTCGCCCCATGAAGATTGCAGTGGATTGTGGCAATGGTGTTGGTGGCGCTTTTGCTGGCAAGCTGTTCAGAGCTTTAGGATGCGAAGTTCAAGAATTATTCTGCGAAGTCGATGGTCATTTTCCCAATCACCATCCGGATCCAGCCCATATTGAAAACCTGCAAGACCTCATCAAGAACCTGCAAACTACCGATAATGAATTAGGCCTTGCTTTTGATGGTGATGCTGATCGTTTAGGCGTAGTCACTAAAGACGGCCAAGTCATTTTCCCAGACCGCCAAATGATGCTCTTTGCAAAAGATGTACTCTCCCGCAATCCAGGTGGTCAAATTATTTACGACGTGAAGTGCACTCGCAACCTAGCCACCTTCGTGAAGGAACATGGTGGCGAACCCATCATGTGGAAAACAGGCCACTCTTTAGTCAAAGCTAAGCTCAAAGAAACTGGCGCCCCGCTGGCTGGTGAGATGAGTGGTCACATCTTCTTTAAGGATCGTTGGTTTGGCTTTGATGATGGTCTTTACACCGGCGCACGCTTGCTAGAAATTCTTAGCAAAGAGAAAAATCCAAGCGACACCCTCAACGGCTTACCAAATGCAATCTGCACCCCAGAATTGCAACTCGCTTGCGCCGAAGGTGAACCTTTTTCCCTACTAGAAACAATTAAAGCCAATGCGAAGTTCCCAACATCAGAGTCAATCAATACGATCGATGGTGTGCGAGTCGAATACGCGGATGGCTTTGGTCTGGCCCGACCTTCCAACACAACACCAGTTGTGGTGATGCGCTTTGAGGCAGATAGTGAAGAGGCTATCCAGCGTATACAGGCCGAGTTTAAGGCGGTATTGTTAGCCGCAAAGCCAGAAGCAAAGCTACCGTTTTAAGTAATTGAGGTCAGCTGTCGCAAGCTCGCATAATAGAGATAAAATTACCTATGACTTCCACTGTTAGCACTTCTATAGCTTTTGATTACCCCCAGCAGAATGCTGCCGGAGCTACCTGCACTGCCCAAGCTTGGGCCAAAATACCCCCACAACTCCATGGCACCGAGAAAGCTGCTGTCATTGCCCGCATTAAGAAATTGCTGATTGAGAAAGATGCTGCTTTAGTTGCTCATTATTACGTCGATGGTGATATTCAAGATCTTGCAACAGAAACTGGTGGCTTTGTTGCTGATTCTTTAGAAATGGCACGCTTTGGCAAAAACCACTCTGCTAAAAACTTGATTGTTGCTGGCGTGCGTTTTATGGGTGAATCTGCCAAGATTCTAAGTCCAGAAAAGCGCGTCTTCATGCCAGACTTGGAGGCAAGCTGCTCTTTAGACTTAGGTTGTGATGCTGCTGACTTTGCCGCCTTTAGAGCACTGCATCCGGATCGCACTGTAGTTGTCTATGCCAATACGAGTGCAGCTGTTAAAGCCCAGGCTGATTGGATGGTAACAAGCTCTTGTGCTTTAGCTATCGTTCATCAACTCAAGCTTGAAGGTAAAAAAATCTTATGGGCACCTGATCGTCATCTAGGTCGCTATATTCAGGAGCAGACTGGCGCTGATATGTTGCTATGGAATGGCGCATGCATTGTTCATGATGAATTTAAAGCGGTTGAATTAGAAATGCTAATGGCAGCACATCCCAATGCCATGGTTCTAGTTCACCCCGAGTCTCCACAAGCGGTTGTAGATTTAGCAGATGTCGTTGGCTCCACATCTGCCATGATTAAAGCCGTAGTTGAAGGCTCTACTTCTGAATACATTGTGGCTACCGATAATGGCATCTTGCATCGCATGCGCCAATTGGCTCCTAATAAAGTCTTGATTGAGGCTCCCACTGCTGGTGATAGCGCCACCTGCAAGAGCTGCGCCCACTGTCCCTGGATGGCGATGAATGGTTTGCAAGGCATTCTCAATTGTCTTGAGAACGCCTCTGGTGAAATTTTTATCAAAGAAGATATTCGTGTCAAAGCATTGGGTTGTATCGAACGAATGTTAGATTTCACAAAAAATCATCCCGATCTTCTGGCTAAGGCTCAACATGGCTTTGTGAAGCATATTGGTGCCGCCTAATCTAGTTTTGATATTTTTCTTGATAGTAATTTTGATTGAATATGCATGTTTGATTACAACGAAACTGTAGAACAAGCCCGCCAACGCAATATTGCGGATGCGCTGATGGAAGATATTGGTAGGTGCGATTGGACTGCGCAACTGGTTCCCAGCAAGCCTGTACATGCGCAACTGATCGTGCGCCAAGAGGCTGTGCTCTGTGGGATAGATTGGTTTGAAGGCACCCTCAAAATATTAGATCCAACAGCAAAAGTCACTTGGCATTACCAAGAGGGTGACTTGATGAAGCCTGATACCAAAGTTTGTGATATTGATGCAAATTCTCGCGCCCTACTCTCGGCTGAGCGTCCCTGTATTAATTTTTTACAAACACTATCTTGGACTGCCAGCAGTGCGCGTCAGCATGTTGATGCGATTGCAGGAGTCAGTCCAAACCCAAAGGGTTGTGCAGTACTCGATACTCGTAAGACCGTTCCGGGATTACGTCAAGCGCAGAAATACGCAGTGCGCGTCGGTGGTGGTCAAAATCAACGTCTAGCACTTTGGCATGGCATCTTAATTAAAGAAAATCATATTGCTGCCGCAGGTAGCATTGCTGCCGCAGTAAAAGCTGCACAGGCTTTAAATGCTGGGGTAGATATACAGGTGGAAGTAGAAAACTTCGCCGAACTGAAAGAAGCTTTAGATGCTGGCGCCAAAAATATCTTGATCGATAACTTTACTACCGAGCAAATGAAAGAAGCTGTCACCTTTACTAAAGGTCGCGCCTTACTAGAGGCTTCTGGTGGAATCGACTTGGATCAGATGAGGGCAATTGCAGCCACTGGCGTTGATCGCATCTCTCTCGGAAAACTGACTAAAGATATCAAGGCGGTGGATTTTTCTATGAGAATCTTGTAAGTAATCTACTAAGCAATGTCAGCCTACAGCTGACACCATTACAAAACCCCTCCGATATTCGGCGGGGTTTTTCTTTTCTAGGCTAAGCAGATACATTTACGGGCATTTCAGTTTTTAGGGCCTTAATTTATGTATTGACATTAATTATTTTTGTATATACATTAATAGGGTGGCTTAGTGATTGAATTTGACGATGCAAAGCGACAGATAACCTTATTTACACGCGGTCTTGATATGGCTAGGGCGAACGAAATATTCGACAAATCTCACTTGGATCAAATTGATGTCAGACAAGATTATGGTGAGATAAGGATTAGAACTTTTGGCTATTTAGACAAGCAACCAGTCTTTATTGTTTGGACTTATAGGGGCAACATCAAAAGAATCATCAGTATGAGGAGAGCAAATGAACGTGAAATTAAAAAATATGAAGGAAGATTGGGTTGATCCAGATGATGCACCAGAGGCAGATGAGCAGTGGTTTCGAGATGCCCACGTCTATGTTGGTGACACCCTTATCAAAAGAGGCGTTGGTAGACCACCCATTAAAAATACTAAAGAGATGCTGAGTCTCAGAATGGACTTAGATGTACTGGAAAAACTGCGGGCAAGTGGTAAAGGCTGGCAAACTCGACTCAACAATTACATTAAAGAGGCCGTTTTAAAAGGCGACCTTTAATGAGTTTAGGTCTCAGGATTTTCTGAGGTACCATCTGCCTGAGGCGTCAAAATAGTTGGATAAGAAACTGCCCAAGTTCCTGGGTAATCACGGCTGTAATGCAGCCCCCTACTCTCTCTACGCATTAAAGCTGATCTCACAATGAGTTCCGCACACTCCAACAGATTACGAAGCTCAATTAAGTCACGTGTTACTTTAAAGTTAGCGTAATACTCTTGCACTTCGTATCTGAGGAGTTTGATACGATGTAATGCTCGCTCTAGCCTTCGATTGGTTCTCACGATACCGACGTAATTCCACATTAATGAACGTAGCTCATCCCAGTTATGGGCAATCACCACTTGTTCATCTGCATCTTCTACCTGACTCTCATCCCACAGCGGCAGTTTTGGCATTGCTGGTGTTTTCATTGCAGAGATATCTGCAGCAGCTGATTTACCAATAACAATGCACTCCAATAATGAATTACTTGCCAAGCGATTAGCGCCATGCAAGCCGGTATAAGTAGCTTCACCTACCGCATACAGACCAGGCAAATCAGTACGCCCCTTGAGGTCAGTCACTACGCCACCACAGGTGTAATGCGCTGCCGGTACAACAGGTATCGGCTCTTTAGTAATGTCTAGCCCTAAGCTCATACAGCGCGCATAGATCATCGGGAAATGCTCTTTAATAAAAGCTTCGCCTAAGTGAGTGGCATCAAGATGCACGTAATCGAGGCCATGCTTTTTCATCTCAAAGTCAATTGCTCTAGCCACAATATCGCGCGGCGCTAACTCATTGCGCTCATCATGCTCAGGCATAAAGCGAGTACCGTTTGGCAGCTTGAGTAAGCCACCCTCACCGCGCATCGCCTCAGTAATTAAAAAGGTTCTATCGCTAGGGTGATACAAGCACGTTGGATGAAACTGAATAAATTCCATATTACCTACACGGCAGCCTGCACGCCAAGCCATAGCAATACCATCACCTGTCGCAGTGTCCGGATTGCTGGTGTACTTATATACCTTGCCAACACCGCCGGTAGCTAATACCACCGACTTGGCCTCAATTGTTTCTACACGATTATTTTTAATATCAAGGGCATACACACCATAGCAACGATTCGGCTTAGTACGTTGCGTCTTTGCATCCAAGTGCCGATTGGTAATCAGATCTAAAGCAATCCAGTGCTCTAGCAGTTGAATATTTTTATGGGCTCGTGCCTTATCTAACAACACCTCATGAATTGCCTTACCAGTAGCATCCGCAACGTGCGCAATGCGGCGTTGACTATGGCCGCCCTCACGCGTGAGATGTAAACCCATAGGACCAGTCTCATCGGCGGTAAATGGAACGCCCTGCTCAACTAGCCAACGAATGGCTTCAGCACTTTCTTCAGCAATATATCGAGCAGTAGACTCCACCACGAGTCCTGCGCCAGCATCTAAGGTATCAGCCACATGAGAATCAACACTGTCATGCACTTTATCGACCACCCCAACAATACCGCCCTGCGCCCAAGCAGTTGCCGCCTCACCCAGACCGCGCTTGGCCATCACAATGACCGGTTGGGTCTCTGCCATATGCAGAGCTACGGTCAGGCCTGCTAATCCCGCTCCAATAATCAGAACAGGTAGTTCTGCTTTGGTATCGGATGGTGGGGTTTGGGGTTTTGAACTAGCCATGATTGATTCTAAAGGGCAAACGAAAAATATATATTAAGAGATTTAAAGCAACAAAGCCCCTAGTAAGGGGGCTTTGTTAGGTTTCACTAAATAGCTTAGGAAGTGAGCTCAGACTGCTGCCTACTAGGATCATTCGTTCCATAGCCCATCACTGAAGCAGCCTGACCACCTTTAGCGAGCTTGACTGCACAGTACTTAAACTCTGGAATCTTTCCAAATGGATCTAGGGCAGAGTTGGTAATCAGGTTGGCTGCAGCCTCATAGTATGCAAACGGAATAAAGATCACGCCACGCGGAGTGCCATCATCTCGACGCACGTGGATAGCCACTTCGCCACGACGGGACTGAACAGTGATCACATCTCCAGCAGAAACACCTAACTGGGTCATATCTTCACCATGCATCGACACTGTAGCCATTGGCTCAATCGCATCCAAGACGGTTGCACGACGCGTCATACTGCCGGTATGCCAATGCTCTAACTGACGCCCTGTAATCAAGACAAATGGATACTCCGCATCTGGGCGCTCATTTGCGGGAATGATATCGGCTGGCACTAACTTCACTCTGCCATCTTTGGTATCAAACTTGTCATCAAACACAATGGGGCGACCTGGATCTTCAGCAGATAAACAGGGGTAAGTCACGCTAGACTCTTTTTCTAGACGCTCCCACGTAATGCCATTGATGGCTGCATGCATTGCTTGACGCATCTCGTCATATACCTGCGCAACGCCGTCATCAGCACCCTGGTAATTCCAGTTCAGGCCCATGCGTTTAGCAATTTGCTGAATAATCCACAGATCAGGCTTGGCATCTCCCGGAGGATTAATCGCTTTCTTACCCATCTGGACCATACGATCGGTATTACTAGCAGTACCAACCTTCTCAGGCCATGCGCTTGCTGGCAATACAACATCTGCCAGGAGTGCGGTCTCAGTCATGAAGATATCTTGTACAACCAAGAGATCTAAGGATGCTAAAGCATGACGAGCATGATTCAAATCGGGATCACTCATCGCAGGATTCTCACCTTCGACATACATGCCACGAATCTTATCGGGATCACTGTCCGGTGCAGTAATCTTATGCATGATCTCTACTACGGTGTAACCAGGCTTCTTGTCTAATGGGGTATCCCAGAATTTCTCAAACCAGGCATGCGCTTCTGGATTATCTACACGCTGGTAGTTCGGGAACATCATCGGAATTAATCCTGCATCACTTGCGCCCTGCACGTTATTTTGTCCGCGTAGTGGATGCAAGCCAGAACCAGGCTTACCAATTTGACCAGTAATGCTGACCAAAGCAATTAAGCAGCGAGCGTTGTCAGTACCGTGAACGTGCTGACTGATACCCATACCCCACAAAATCATTGCGGATTTAGTTGTCGCAAATTCTCTAGCGACTTCACGCAAAGTCTCTGCTGGAATACCGCAGATTGGCGCCATAGCTTCAGGGCTATAGCCCTTGATATTTTCTTTGAGTGCTTCAAAGTTATTAGAGCGGTTCTCAATAAAGTCTTTATCAACCAGACCTTCTTCAATGATCGTGAAAATCATGGCGTTGAGCATCGCCACATCGGTATCTGGCTTGAACTGCATGGTACGCCAGGCATGTTTACTGATTTCTGTCGCACGTGGATCGCACAATACAATTTTGGCGCCACGTTTGGCGGCGTTCTTAAACCAGGTAGCAGCAACAGGATGGTTTGCTGTTGGATTGGATCCGATCAAGAAAATAAGGCTTGAGTGTTCAACATCGTTTACTTGATTACTAACAGCACCCGAACCGACTCCCTCTAGCAATGCAGCTACAGAAGAGGCATGGCATAGGCGTGTGCAATGGTCAACGTTATTACTACCAAAACCAGTGCGTACCAGTTTTTGGAATAAGTAAGCCTCTTCATTGCTGCCTTTTGCAGAACCAAATCCAGCTAATACTTTATTGCCGTATTGATCCTTTAGTTTCTTGAGACCACCACCAGCAACTTCTAGAGCCTCTTCCCATGTCGCTTCGCGGAAGATGTCAGACCAATCTTGCTTACCTTCAAGCAAGGCCTCATCTTTAGCAACACCGGCCTTACGAATCAGCGGCTTAGTTAAGCGCTGTGGATTATGAATATAGTCCATACCAAAGCGACCTTTAACGCAAAGGCGGTTGTGGTTGGCTGGGCCATCACGACCCTCAACACTCACAATCTTCTCGTCTTTAACGTTATAAGTAATTTGACAACCAACGCCGCAGAAAGGACATACTGAATCCACTTTGCGATCTACGGTTTGTGAGCCGATCAACCCCTTGGGCATCAATGCGCCTGTTGGGCAAGCCTGCACACACTCGCCACAAGCAACGCAAGTACTATCGCCCATTGGGTCATTCAGATCAAACACGATCTCGCTATGCGAACCGCGCATAGCGTAACCAATGACATCATTAACCTGCTCCTCACGACAAGCGCGTACGCAGCGATTACATTGAATACAGGCATCCAAGTTCACCGCCATCGCTGGATGGGATATGTCATGACTCACTTTTTCACGACGCAATGCTTTGAGCTCAGGTCGAACTGTGACATCTAAGCGCGCAGCCCAGGTGCTCAATTCACCATGTTGATTTTTTTGCTCTTCTTCCTTACTGTCTCCTACCCACTTAAATCCTTCGTCAGGCATATCAGATAACAACATTTCTAGGACGAGTTTTTGACTCTTCAATGCACGCTCGCTATTAGCCTTCACTTCCATACCAGGCGTAGCACTTCTGCAGCAACTTGGCGCCAATGTACGTTCACCATTGATCTCCACTACACACGCGCGGCAATTACCATCAGCGCGATAACCATCTTTGAAGCACAGATGGGGAATATCGATCCCGTGACGCTTAGCGGCCTTGAGAATAGTCTCGCCTTCATAAGAAACGATGGTTTGACCGTCTAGCTTGAACTCAACGGTTTGCAATTCAAGCTCTTTAGGATTTACTGGTGCGTTCATATTTGTCTCGTTTTTCCCTTAGTTTTTTGTGTGCCGGTTAAGCAACTTCTTCTGGGAAATATTTTGCAATACAGCGAATGGGGTTTGGTGCAGCTTGACCTAGACCGCAAATAGAAGCGTCAACCATCACAGTTGCTAAGTCTTCTAGAGTATCTTGATCCCAAGATGAGGACTGCATTAACTTCGCAGCCTTGCTGGTACCTACGCGACATGGCGTACATTGACCGCAGCTCTCATGCTCAAAGAAGTGCATGACATTGAGCGCCATATCACGCGCTTTGTCTTTATCACCAAACACCATGACTGCAGCAGAGCCAATGAAACAGCCATAAGGCTGCAAGGTATCGAAGTCCAGTGGAATGTCATTCATGGTTGCCGGCAAGATGCCTCCTGAAGCGCCACCAGGTAGATAGCCGTAGAACTGATGGCCATCTTGCATGCCGCCACAGTACTCATCAATCAACTCCTGAATCGTAATCCCGGCTGGAGCCAGTTTTACACCCGGGTTTTTAACTCGGCCGCTCACGCTGAAGCTGCGTAAGCCTTTGCGATCATGACGACCAAAAGAACTGAACCACTCAGGACCACGCTGAACAATGTCACGTACCCAGTAGAGAGTTTCAAAGTTGTGCTCCAGTGTTGGACGGCCAAACAAGCCAACTTGAGCAATATACGGAGGACGCATACGGGGCTCACCACGCTTGCCTTCAATACTTTCAATCATGGCAGATTCTTCACCGCAGATATAAGCGCCCGCACCACGTCGTAACTCAATCAGTGGCAATTTAAATGGCGGATTGGCAATCAGCTTAGCCAACTCCACTTCGAGCAATTCACGGCAACCATGGTACTCATCGCGCAAATAAATATAGCAAGCATCGATACCCACTACATTAGCGGCAATTAACATGCCCTCTAAGAAGCGATGTGGATCGCGCTCTAAATATGTACGATCCTTAAATGTGCCCGGCTCACCTTCGTCAATGTTTACTGCCATCAACTTCGGAGCGACTTGATCTCTCACGATGCGCCACTTACGTCCTGCTGGGAAACCTGCACCACCGAGACCACGAAGTCCCGAGCTTTCCATGATCTTGACAATGCTCTCGCCGTCTTTTTTACCTTCAAAAATTTCTTTTGCTAAGGCGTAGCCACCCTGTGCGCGATAAGACTCATAACCTACATAGTCTGGAGAAACCGCTTGATTGTCACCTTGCGGAGATATGCCCTTCTCTACAAAAGCTGCGGGGTCAAAACTCGCGCTGTCCTTAGCCATTGGATGGGTTGTCAGATTATTTTTAACGGCGGCGGCAATTTTATCGGTAGTTGCAAACAATACCGGGTACTGATGTACGACCGCTACTGGAGCCTGCTCACAACGGCCTACACAGGGAGCAGCCTCTACCTTAATTTTTGGATTACCCAAAATTGCCGGTAACTTGGCTAATAGATTTTGCGCACCAGCTAGCTCGCAGGCGATGCCATCACAGACACGCAGGGTAATGTCTGCTAACGGATCATTGCCACGTACCACTTCAAAGTGGTGATAGAAAGTAGCGACTTCGTAAACCTCAGCCATCGGCAAATTCATTTCTTTTGCGAGGGCAACTAAATGACGATCATGCAAAGCACGGTATTCGTCATTGAGCTTATGTAAATTTTCAATTAGCAAATCGCGACGATCAACTGCAGCACCAATTAACTGGCGGACCTCTGCCAAGGACACATCGTCTGCTTGACGACCCTTGAGTTTGCTCTTGCGACGAATGGTTTCCCTTAAATCATCTGCAGTTGCAACAGCAATAGCCTTGACTTCATCCGAGGGTTTTGGGTGATTCATAGTTTTAATCTCTAATTTCTAGTCGCAATAATGGAGCTATTTTTTAATGTCTGAAGCTACGCTTGAGAAGGTCCGAAATGGCAAGAAACAGCTGAGCTTGCTCTATATAGGAAGATTTCAAGAATACCGACGATTTTGGGTCATTTTCAGACTCAAGTCCTTGACGGCGCTCAAGTGAATTTAACTAGGGTAAACCCTATTAAATGACTGATGGGGAGGGCTTACTGCCCGGTGGCAGAGAGTAATCCAGCTTGCGCTCGTAAACACGCGCCTTAAAGCAATCGTTATAGCCTTTGCTGCCGATTTGCCAGCCGATAGAAGTGCAGTCATCTTGGGCTGCTGACTCAATGGAGCCACACCCGGTTAAGGCGATGGCGGCAATAGAAACCAGGATGGCTAAGGGGCGCAATGTAGTTGAACTCATACCCCTAAGTCTACTGGATTCCGGGTTCCAAGTTAAGGGAAAGTGAGTACTTGTGGAATTAGAGATAAGTCAGCAACAATGTATGGGGGTAACTTTGTAGCTATAAAGATAAATATGTTCGGAGATCATGATGCACACAAGCTTAAAACAAGTTCTAGCAATCGCCTTTTCGCTGACTATTGCCCTGTTTTCTATCAACACCCCTGCTCAAGCACAAGATGGCTACACCGACCTCATCGATGGCGTCAGCCTAGACGGTTGGAACATTATTGGCAGCGCAAATTGGGTCATTGGCAAAGGAATAGTCGAGGGCAATAAGCCATCCGGATTTTTAGTGAGTAATAAAAGCTATCGGAACTTCATTATTCGCGCTGAATTTTGGGCTGAATCCAACACCAATAGTGGAATTTTTATCCGCTGCCAGGATCCCAATAAAGTCACCGCTGGTAATGCTTACGAAATTAATATCTGGGATACCCGTCCAGGTCAGGAGTACTCAACTGGAGCCATTGTGGATATTGCCAAGGTCAACCCAATTCATAAAGCTGGTGGGCGCTGGAATACTATGGAAATCACAGCCAATGGGCCTCAACTCAAAGTCATGATGAATGGGGTGCTTACCGTCACAGATGCTAGAGATAGCAAGTTTTCTGAAGGACCCATTGCCCTTCAGTCCGCCGGTGGCATCATCAAATTTAGGAAACTACAAATTAAGGCAATCTAGCCCATCACTCGATAGATCCACTAAAGCAGCCACCTCAATGAGGTGGCTATTTTTTTACCTAAGCAGCAGGTGGAAACCCAACCTTTTGTTGCCAGCTATTGTTAAACACATGAATGACTGGCTTTTCATAGACTCCTGCTTTGGTGAATGGCTCATCTGCTAGCCAAGCCTCAACGTCAGCCTTGCTAGGAAAATCCATCGCCAACAAGCTACCCACTGTTGTCTTGCCATCTTCAGATGTCAGTGGGCCAGCAAAGGCCATCTTATCTGCGAACTTACCAAGGTAAGCGCGATGCTCAGGTCGCACTTGAATACGCAATTCTGCAGTACCAGGACGATCCATTAAAAGGATTGCAAAGATCATGTTTTCTCCTTATTAGCTCTAAAGCATCCATCTTACGGCAATCGGAAAAAGAAAAACCGCCCGAAGGCGGTTTCTCGTCTAAGCCATTAAAACGTATTAAGCAACTTTACGGCTTTTAACAGCTGGCTTAGCTACTGCGTATTGACCTTGAAAGTTAGCCATTGCAGTGTCAACACTTTTCTCAAAGTTTGCGAAAGCATCAGCTGCTGAAGCGCGAACTTGGTCAAACTGTTGCAGTGAAGTTTCGAATACAGTTTTGAATGTAGATACAAATGCCTCAGAACCAGCAGGAGCTGTCTTAGTAGCTTCTTTAACAAACTTAACCATATCAGCACGTGCGTCATCAATAGATGCCTCAACAACTTGAGCAACTTCTTTGTTGCTGTTACGCACAACTTTATTTACTTTAGCCTGGTAAGCAGCAGCGTACTTAGCGGCTTCTTGTGCTGTTTCTGGCTGAGCCAATTTTGCCAACTGTTGCGCATCTTTAATTGCCAACAATTGAGCGCTTGCATCTTGAGCAGCAACTAAAGCATCTTTAGCAGCAGCTTGGTTGATTTCAGCTAATTCTTTTGCGCTTTCAACAGCTACTTGAGCCAAGAACTTAGCGTTTTCAACAGCTTTAGTTTGAGCTTGTGTCATTTGGTCGTTTAATTGATTCTGGAACATGGTGGTTTTCCTAACTTTTATAAAATTGATAAATGTATTGCAATGCACCATTCTAAGAAGTTTTTTATTGCAGTGCAAGATTTATTTGCGGCAATGCAACAGAAACGTTAAAAACCCCTTTTTTTGATTAAAAACAGGGGGTTGAGGAACTAAATAATTTACCTTGAGATGGTGATTTGGGGCAAAAATCAAGGAAAGGAAAAGAAAAAACCACCCAAAGGTGGTTTCGAACTACTGGCGGAAGAGGCGGGATTCGAACCCGCGGTAGGCTATTAACCTACGCACGCTTTCCAGGCGTGTGACTTAAACCGCTCATCCACCCTTCCGTACAAGCCGTTGATTATACGTTTGCCAGAAGGGTTTGCCTCTAAAAGGGCAATAAGCTACCTAAACAGACTCTTTAAGCTGATCCAAAATTGCTGGATTTTCAAGGGTTGAAGTGTCTTGAGTAATCTCTTCACCTTTGGCTATGACACGAAGTAGGCGACGCATGATCTTGCCTGAACGTGTTTTAGGTAAGTTATCACCAAAACGAACATCCTTTGGTTTAGCGATCGGACCGATCTCCTTACCTACCCAGTTCCGTAAGTCAGTGGCAATCTTCTTCGCTTCATCGCCCGTTGGGCGTCCGCCCTTCAGAACTACGAATACGCAAATGGCTTCACCAGTCAACTCATCAGGACGACCTACTACTGCAGCTTCAGCAACCAAGGGATTGGCGACTAAGCAAGATTCGATTTCCATCGTGCCCATGCGATGACCAGATACATTCAATACGTCATCGATACGGCCCGTAATCGTGAAGTAGCCAGTATCCTTATTACGGATTGCACCGTCACCTGCCAGATACAAAGTACCACCCAACTCTTCTGGAAAATAAGACTTCACGAAGCGATCGGGATCACCCCAGATCGTACGAATCATGGAGGGCCACGGACGCTTCACAACCAAAATACCGCCATGACCATTTGGAACATCTGCGCCTGCCTCATCCACAATCGCTGCCTGAATACCTGGCAATGGCAATGTGCATGATCCTGGAATCATGGGAGTTGCACCAGGTAATGGTGAAATCATATGGCCACCAGTTTCGGTTTGCCAGAAGGTATCCGCGATTGGGCAACGTGAACCGCCTACGTTCTCGTAGTACCACATCCAGGCCTCTGGATTAATCGGCTCACCGACTGAACCCAAGAGACGTAATGAAGATAAGTCATAACTCTTTGGATGCACTGCTGGGTCATTGCTTGAGGCCTTGATCAATGAGCGAATCGCTGTTGGCGCGGTGTAGAAAATCGTCGCTTTGTGTTTTTGGATCATGTCCCAGAAACGACCCGCGCTAGGGTAAGTTGGAACACCTTCAAACACAATCTCAGTCGCACCCACTGCGAGTGGGCCATAAGTAATGTAGGAGTGGCCTGTTACCCAGCCGATATCAGCAGTACACCAGAAGACATCATTTGGCTTAATGTCAAAAGTCCACTTCATTGTAAGAATTGCCCACAGGAGGTAGCCGCCTGTTGAGTGCTGAACACCCTTAGGCTTGCCGGTTGAACCAGATGTATACAAAATAAATAGTGGGTGCTCAGCACTAACCCACTCTGGCTCGCAAGTCGAAGATTCATTGGCAACGATTTCTTGCATCCAAACATCACGACCCGCTGTCATGGTGACATCATTGCCGGTGCGCTTGTTTACGATCACATGTTTGACATTAGGACATTCGCCAGTCGACAGGGCCTCGTCACAAATCGCCTTCAAAGGCAATGATTTGCCGCCGCGGAACTGTCCGTCTGCAGTAATCACGGCCACGGCACCAACGTCAATGATTCGATCGCGTAGCGCTTGAGCAGAAAATCCGCCAAACACAACAGAGTGAATTGCACCGATACGAGCACAAGCTTGCATGGCAACAACGCCTTCGATAGTCATCGCCATGTAAATGATGACGCGATCACCAGACTTAATACCCATTTTGCGAAGTGCATTTGCCATTTTGCAAACATGCTCAAGCAACTCTTGATAAGTAACGTTAGTTACCGAGCCATCATCTGCTTCAAAAATAATTGCGGTCTTATTGCCAAGACCATTTTCAACTTGGCGATCTAAACAGTTATGGGAGGCATTGGTAGTGCCATCTTCAAACCACTTGTAGAAAGGTGCTTTGGATTCATCAAGAACTTTAGTAAAGGGCTTTTTCCAGAAGACATTTTCTTTAGCAAGGCGACTCCAGAAACCGTCATAATCATTGTTAGCTTCGGCACAGAGCTTGTTGTAAGCATCCATTCCAGAAATAGTGGCGGACTTGATAAAGTCTGCAGGTGGATTAAATACGCGGTTTTCTTGCATCAATGGTTCCATGCTTCACAGCCCTTCTATTCAATAATCAGTCGTCTTTTTCTGCAAAAATAGTGCAGAGTTAGGGAAACGCATCCCAAGAGCTAATAAGATAAGTGAAAACACGCTAGATTTGCTCTATGGCAAACCCTTAAAATAGATTAAACCTTACATAATTAAGCCTAAAACCATGACAAATATCAAACAAAACGACCTCATTCAGAGCGTGGCAGATGCATTCCAATTCATCTCTTACTACCACCCAAAAGATTTTATCTCCGCTCTGGGCAAGGCTTATGAGCTTGAGCAAGGTGCCGCAGCGAAGGATGCGATTGCGCAGATTTTGACCAATAGCCGGATGTGCGCAGAAGGTCACCGCCCCATGTGTCAGGACACTGGCATTGCAGTCGTTTTTCTCAAAATTGGTATGAATGTCCAATGGGGCGATGCCACCATGAGCGTTACTGAGATGGTGAACGAAGGTGTTCGTCGCGCTTACATGAACCCAGACAACCCACTACGCGCATCCGTTCTGACTGATCCAGCAGGTAAACGCAAAAACACAGGCGACAACACACCTGCTGTTATTCATTATGAAATCGTCCCAGGCGATGATGTTGAAGTCATTTGCGCGGCCAAAGGTGGCGGCTCTGAGAACAAGGCCAAGATGGTCATGCTCAATCCCTCGGATTCGATCGTTGACTGGGTAGTTAAAACTGTCCCGACGATGGGTGCTGGCTGGTGCCCTCCCGGCATCCTAGGTATCGGTATTGGCGGAACCCCAGAGAAAGCGATGTTGATGGCTAAAGAGTCCTTGATGGGCCCAGTAGATATTCAAGAGCTCATTGCTCGCGGGCCAAAAAATCGTGTCGAGGAACTCCGTTTAGAGATTTTCGATAAAGTAAACAAGCTTGGTATTGGTGCCCAAGGTTTAGGTGGTCTTACTACCGTTCTTGATATCAAAATCATGGACTACCCAACCCATGCAGCTTCACTGCCGGTGGCAATGATTCCGAACTGCGCCGCTACCCGCCACATTCACTTTCATTTACATGGTGACGGCCCCGCTAAATTAGAGGCGCCTTCATTGTCCGATTGGCCAGACGTCACTTGGACTCCGGACACTAAAAAATCAAAGCGTGTGAACTTGGATGCTTTGACCGCTGAAGAAGTAGCCGGCTGGAAAGAAGGCGAAACACTGCTCCTGAACGGCAAAATTTTGACTGGTCGTGATGCAGCACATAAGCGCATTGCCGACATGCTGGCTAAAGGTGAAGAATTACCAGTAAGCTTTAAAAACCGTGTGATTTATTACGTTGGCCCAGTAGATCCAGTAGGCAATGAAGCAGTGGGTCCGGCAGGCCCAACAACCTCAACTCGCATGGACAAGTTCACCGAGATGATGCTGGCTCAAACTGGCTTGATCTCCATGATTGGTAAAGCAGAACGTGGCCCTATCGCAATTGAAGCGATCAAAAAGCATAAGTCCGCTTATTTGATGGCCGTTGGTGGTGCTGCTTACTTGGTTTCTAAAGCCATTCAGACAGCGAAGGTAGTCGGCTTTGCTGACCTCGGCATGGAAGCAATTTATGAGTTTGATGTCAAAGACATGCCAGTAACAGTAGCAGTCAGTTCTGCCGGGATCTCTATGCATGAGACAGGCCCCAAAGAATGGCAAGCAAAGATTGCCGGCATTCCAGTTGTGATTGCTTGAGTCAATTAGTGCCTCATTTATTCATCAAACTAACCGCCCTTAGTTAAGCGACCTGACTTGGCACTCATCGGAGTTTTTGATTCTGGCGTTGGAGGCTTATCCATTTTGGATGAGGCTCTGCGCCAGCTTCCCGCGCATGACTTCATCTACTTAGCTGACTCCATTCATGCTCCTTATGGAGAGAAGTCTAGCGAGTGGATAGCTTCGCGGAGTATGGAGCTATGCCAATACTTAGCAGCGCAAAGTTGTGATGCCATTATGGTTGCGTGTAACACTGCCACCGCCGAAGCCATTGCAGATATTCGTGATGAGCTCAGCAGTATTCCAATCATCGGCGTAGAACCTGGTATCAAGCCTGCAGCAATGCAGTCTAGCAATGGCATTGTTGGGGTACTCGCAACCGAGGCTACACTCAAGAGTGATAAATTTAGTGCTCTACTGGCCACTCTGCCAAATTGTCAGTTTGTTAAACAGGCGGGTGCTGGCTTAGTTCCTCTGATTGAAGCGGGCCAAGCTCATAGCGAGCAAACTCTAGAGCTACTAGCCGAACATCTAGAGCCCATTCAGGAAGCGGGAGCAGATACCCTGGTTCTGGGATGCACACACTACCCCTTCTTGCGAAAAGCCATACGTAAATTATTGGGGGATTCCATTAACCTCATTGATACTAGTGAGGCAGTCGTACGCCAACTCAAACGAAAACTAGAGTCACAGGGCATGCAGTTAGATGATGGTGAATATGGCGCTATCAAATTCATTAGCAGTAAAGATGCGCAGAACTTGCATCATATGGCCCACGAGCTCATGCAATCAGATCTGGCTAAGCACAGCATTACATCTCAATTAGTGAGCTCTTTCACATGAGCACTTTTTTAAATCGAATGAATGGCTATCTACCATTCGATAAGACCGAACGTATCATCATTAGCATTGTTATTGCCTTGCATTTATTGTTTTTGATTGGCTTTCAGAGTGGGATGAAGCCGGATAACGATAACAATCAAGATGATGCGCGAGTAATGGCCAATCTAGTAAGTCCTGAGGCAGCCAAGCAGCCTCAAGCCACTCCAGCTGCGCCCCCACCAAAACCTAAGCAAGAACAAAAGAAGAAAACGGTGGATGAAAAATCCACGCAGGCACTAACACCGCCACAAACTCAACAACAGGCTTCCACCCCGCCAACACCCCAGCAATCCAAAAGTGAAACCCAGGCTCCTAATGCTACGGTTGCACCAGCCACCACCTCTGGATCCAGTGGCACACCGATTCAGACTGACATTGGTAAACTAGTCGTCGTATATCAACCAGATGCTGACGCTTACTACCCTTCTTTCTCCAAAAGATCTGGGGAGCAGGGAGAGGTAGTTGTGAGACTGATTATTGATGAAGCAGGTAATGTTGAGGATGTTGCCTTATTGCGTTCCAGCTCATTTCCAAGATTAGATAGAGCTGCAACAGAGATTGGTCGTCGTTATCGCTTTAAACCATTTTTGGTAAATGGTTCGCCCCAGAGAATTTCTACCAACCTTTTAATTAAATTTAATTTAAAGAATTAATATTATGAACACACCATTTGGCTTAGCAAATTTATGGCTCGAGGGCGATGCAGTGACCCGCTTTGTGGCAATCGCACTTCTGATCTGCTCTATTGTGACCTGGGTAATTTTGCTCTCTCGTTTTTGGGATTTGCGTAATTTACGTAAACTCCAGCCTGAGCTCGATCAGTTTTGGCGCGCCACTTCCTATGACCAAGGTCTGAATGCATTTACTAGCCATGCAAGCAATCCTTACTATCAAATTGCTAAGGCTGCCAGTGGAGCCTCTACTCACCACCAGAGTCAATCGACTAATCATCGTGAACTTCTGCAAACACTGAACTACTCTGAATGGATGGCAAGAAGTCTGAAGAACAGTATTGATGGTGTTGCGGCCCAACTCCAAAAAGGACTTACTTTCCTTGGCTCAACCGGTGCAACCGCACCATTTATTGGCCTGTTTGGAACGGTGTGGGGTATCTACCATGCTTTGATCGCCATCAGCAGCTCTGGTAGTGCGCAAATTGATCAGGTTGCTGGCCCTATTGGCGAAGCACTCATCATGACCGCTTTAGGCTTGGCTGTAGCGATTCCAGCGGTATTAGGCTTTAACGCAATTAATCGTGCCAATAAATTATTGCTTGCTGATCTGAATCGCTTTGGCAATGACCTCCTCGCTTACTTTGTCACTGGCGCCCGCGTGAAGTCTGGAGAATAAATATGTCTTTTAATCTTCAGAACGACCAAGAAGAAAGCGGCATCATGGCCGAAATCAATATGACTCCGATGGTGGATGTCATGTTGGTGCTCCTCATCATCTTCATCATTACTCTGCCAGTCATTCAGCAGGCGGTGAAGGTAGAGCTGCCTAAAGCCAATAGCGTGCGCAATGAAGTCAAACCAGAGTCAGTTCAACTCTCGATTGATGCGCAGGGTCAAATATTCTGGAACAGCACACTAATTGATTTAAAAACTTTTGATGGCTATGCAGAAAAAGCTGCTCAGAAGGAACCGCAACCAGAAATCAATTTACGCGCCGATAAGTCGGTGAAGTATGAATATGTTGCTCAAGTATTAGCCGCATCCCGACGCGCTGGCTTAACAAAGCTTGGATTTGTGACTGAACCTAATTAAGACTAATTAGCAGCAGTACATTGCTCTTGATACGACTTCCTACCCTCACCGAGGGTTGCCGAAAGTATTCCACCTTTTACTGTCTCCACCTTTCTCATCTGTCCCGTTGAGCGATTAATCGCAATCATCGTAATTACAGAGCCTGCGCCATACTGAACACCATCAAAATTTTCCGGGGGAAATTGTGCTTCCATTGAAATAAGGATCGTGAACTCAGAAACAAGAACACCCCTAATGGTTTGCTGACCCAACTCGCTAGCCCGATCTAAATCTCGATCATCGATGAAGACTTTAGCCTTCTGACTTTTTGAGGCAGCCATGACTTTGAGCTGATAAGTTTCGGTGTAATTCTTTTCCGAACGCTCGCAAGCAAAAACTAGGGGGTCTGCGGCCAAACTGGGGGCGGCACACAAAAGAAAGGGGAGAAGGTAAAGATATTTCAAGGATGCCTGAAATCAATCGATTGGTGCCCGAGGCCGGAATCGAACCGGCACGACTTTTTTGAGTCGGCAGATTTTAAATCTGCTGTGTCTACCGATTTCACCACTCGGGCTCGCACGAGCAATAAAGCCGCACTAAATAAAACAAGACAATTAAAATTTTAGCATGCGATCCCTATCGGAGGCAGGAAGCCTGCTTTCATCAAGTCTGGGGTCTAGTTCAAGCAAACCCACTAAACTATTCCCATGAAAATACCCACGCAACGCTCAGGCCTGAAATCAGCCCTCAAAGGTATCTTTTGGCTTGGCTCTGCAGCCCTAGTCTTTATCATCGCCGCTGGAACAGTCTACCTCATCTCAGCTCAAACTAATCCTTCTGGCAGGCGGATCATTAAGTCTCTCGGGGATTCTGTTTCGATTACCTTTGATGAGAGTGACATTCCCCATATTCAAGCAAAAAGCTCTACGGATGCGCTTTTTGCATTGGGTTATTTACATGCCAGTGAACGCTCTTGGCAAATGGAAATTAACCGTCGACTAGCCAGTGGGCGACTCTCTGAAATCCTCGGGAAAGAAACTGTCGGAATCGATCGCTTTATTCGGACACTGGGCATTAAGCACGCTGCAGAAAAACAGTTTGATCACTACCCTATTACTACCAAGCGATTACTTCAGTCTTATGCGGATGGCGTTAATGCTGGTAATGCCCACTTAGGCTGGGCCCTTCCAGTTGAATACTTTTTAACTGGATCTAAACCAGGGCATTGGTCCCCTACCGATAGCGTGGCATGGATGCTAATGATGGCGCTCGACCTTGGCGGTAACTGGCAAAAAGAATTGCAACGACTTGAACTCTCCCAGTTTTTAACTACCAAGCAAGTATGGGAGGTGATGCCGGCTTACACACCTAGTGAGCCTGTGAGTAATGTTGACTTTGCAAAAATATATCGGGATATCAATGTTTTTAATCCCAATCCACTCACAAGAGATCAAAAGTCAAAGAAACTACCTGCAACTGAATTAGCTATCAATGAGGTTCTGGGCGGCAAGGAGGGCATTGGATCGAATAACTGGGCACTTAGTGGGAAACTGACGGCCTCAGGCAAGCCCTTGCTGGCAAACGACCCGCATCTAGGCCTATCAGCGCCAGCGATTTGGTATATGGCCCACTTAGATGCGCCAGGCCTCAATGTCATTGGTGCGACCCTCCCTGGTATTCCAGGAGTGGTATTGGGTAGGACTGATAAGTTTGCCTGGAGCTTTACGAATACCGGCCCTGATGTTCAGGATTTATATATTGAGGAGCTTGATCCGAAAAATCCTGGAGTGTATCGAGGACCCGAGGGCCCACTAGCTTTTAAAGTTCGCCAGGAAATAGTCGATATCAAAGGCGAGCCTCCACTACGCTTCTTGGTCAAAGAAACACGGCACGGCCCAGTGATTTCTGAATCGTATGCACGGGCCAAGCGGGTGATCGATACCGATCGCTTTGTTTTAGCTTTACGCTGGACTGCCTTAGATGTTGAAAATCAATCTGTAGCTGGCTTGCTGGATATGAATCACGCCAAAGATTTAGAGACATTTAAGCAGGCACTACGCAAAAACTATGCGCCAATGCAAAACGTGGTGATGGCAGATGTCGATGGAAATATTTCCTATCAGGCGGCCGGTGTTGCACCCAAGCGCACCTTGCATCAAGGACTGTATGGAGTGGCACCAGCCTTAGGCTGGGAGAAGCAATATGACTGGACTGGATACGTCCCTTTTGAACAGCTACCTAATAGCAATAATCCTGACTCAAATTGGATTGCTACAGCTAACCAAAAAATAATTGCTAATAATGATCCTAATCCGCTGACCGGCGACTGGGAATTGCCGACCCGCTACGACAGAATTGTGGAGCTCATTAAGGGCAGATCAACACACGACTTCGCTTCCATGAAAGCAATGCAAGCAGACACTCTATCTTTGGGTGCCACACCATTATTAGAATTATTTAAATCAGCGCAATCAACACATCCGCTAGCCCAACAAGCAATTGAGCTCAGCAAGAACTTTGATGGGGATATGAAAATTGATAGTGCTGGTGTACTCATATTTAATGCTTGGGCTGATCAACTCTCACGCATGCTCTTCTCGCGCTTAGGGTATTTGTTCACCGAGAATTACGGCATACGCAGCTTTAGACAGGCTCTGATTCTGCAATTACAAAATCCTAATAGCCCTTGGTGCAATGACCCCTCAACCGAGCAAATAGAAAGTTGTGTTGATACTTCAAATGCCGCCTTCAATAAAGCGCTTGAACAACTGAGTACGCAATTTGGCAACAACCCTAAAAATTGGGTTTGGGGGAATGCACACATCGCAGTTTCAGAGCATCGTCCATTGAGCAAGGTGCCATTCCTGGGAAGTCTCTTTAATTTGACGCAACCTTTTCCTGGCGATAGCTTTAGCATCAATGTGGGTAACCTTGAACTACTGAGAGCTGACAATCCTTTTGAAACTAAGCAGGCGCCAAGCCTGCGGACAGTTTATGACTTATCGGATCTAGAGCAATCCCTCTTTATTTATCAATCTGGACAGTCTGGCTGGGTACAGAGCAAGCTTTACCGCAATATGAGTGCGCTGTGGGCTCGAAATGAATATTTACCCCTGCAAATGAAACCCCAAAAGGTCGGACGTCAACTAGATTTGGCTATTAAGGAGAAATAAGCTGGGGGAGTTTAGAATAGTTACGAAGCCTCCGACTGAGACTGAATTTACTTTAATAACAATGCGACAACGCCAAATATGATGAAAAAAATATACGCACTCACTATTTTTACTGCCTTCTCCTTGTTGCCTTTCACCAGCAGCTTTGCTGAGTGGAAAGAATTAGGGTCAAATGAAATGATGGTGGTATATGTTGATCTGGATACAGTAAGCGCAGCAGGTGAAAAAGCGCAAATCATGTCGATGCTCGACTTGAAGAAGCCTGGTGTTAATCCAAAAACTAAACAAGCTGTTAGCTCCATCATCGGCATCAACGAATATAACTGCCCTGCAATTAGCTATCGCCCAATCGAATACAAAGAGTTCGCTGGCAATAAAGGTGGCGGCAAGGTAGTTTCAGATAACAAAACTCCCAATAGTGAATTTGAGCCCGTGGTAAGTGAGTCTTGGGCTGCTGGAGTTTTCAACGTTGTTTGCCAGCGTAAATAAACATTCCATTTTGAATACTCCTCAAAACAGACTAGCCCGATGGGTTTGGTCTGTTTTTGGAAGTATAGTTCTCTGCTTTAATTTGGGCGGTTGTGCAGCGCCATTACTAGCTTTAGGGGGATCTGCCACCACAGCTGCAAGCTCTGTAGGCTCAGTAGCAGTATCGGCAGCGGTAGCCAACCCTTCGACTGCAGCTAGCGCCATCTCCACTGTGACGACTGGTAAATCTCCTCTAGAACATGCCGCCTCCGCAGCAACCAAGCAAGATTGTAATTTTCTGAATGCCTTAGGGCCAAAGCCGATTTGCTCGGATATTCCCATTCCCAAAATTAAAGATATGAGCGAATCCTATCTGGGACCAGCAGACAGAGTGCCCACTGCCAAATAAGCAGTCTAAAATTGCGTCTCACAAGTAATCCTTCTCTTATTTAAAGCTATGACTACAGAAAATTATTACCTCACACTGACCTGCCCTAATAGACCAGGCATTGTTGCAGCTGTTTCAACCTACATCTTTGAATTGGGTGGTGATATTGAGGAAGCCCAGCAATTTGACGACAAAGCCTCTAAACGCTTCTTCATGCGGGTAAGCTTTAGCGGTGGCGCTGACAGTAAATCCCTTAAAGCTGGCTTTGTAGAAATCGCTAAGCGCTTTGACCTCACCTGGGACTTGCGTGCTGTCAAAGATTTGAAGCGCGTGCTGATCATGGCATCCAAGCTCGATCATTGCTTAGTAGATCTTCTCTATCGCTGGCGTATTGGTGAGCTGCCGATGATTATTAGTGGCATTGTTTCTAATCATCCGCGTGAGGTTTACTCTAGCATCGATTTTGCGGATATTCCGTTTTATTACTTACCAGTTACGCCAGATACGAAGTCAGCCCAAGAAGCCAAACTGCTTGAGATTGTTGCTGATGCAAAAGTCGATATGGTTATTTTGGCGCGCTATATGCAAATTCTGTCGGATGATTTATCCACCAAGTTATCTGGACGCTGCATCAATGTTCACCACTCGTTCTTGCCAAGCTTTAAAGGAGCGAAGCCTTACCATCAAGCTCATGCTCGCGGCATTAAGTTGATTGGGGCTACCGCACACTTTGTTACGAGTGATTTAGACGAAGGTCCAATTATCGAGCAAGATGTCACTCGTGTTACCCATGGCGATACGCCCGAAGACTTAGTTCGTAAGGGCAGAGATTTGGAGCGCACTGTACTCTCACGCGCCCTGCGTTACTACTTACATGACCGTGTCTTAATTAACGGTGCGACTTCAGTAGTCTTTTCAGACTAATCCCTACTTAAGGCCGAACCCCTGGAGTTTCAAGGGGCATGCCTCTGGCTCGCCACATCAGAAATAACTCTAATTGAGCCATCTCTTGTGAGCCATACTCAAACTGCTGAGCGCGCACCCCACTCATACAGTTACGCAAACGTCTTTGTAAAGACCCCATGGTCTGCCATTCAATTCGGTAAATTGGGTAGGCAGTTGGGTGCCCCTGGGGAATGAGGCTTCCCCCTAATTTCAAACCAGCGCGATCTTGATGACATTGGGCACAAGATAAATTGAGTTGACCAATTCTTTCATTAAAGAACTGACGGCCTTGTTGTAGATCTTTTTTGTTCTGAGGCGTTTCTTGAACAGCGATTGGTAAACCCTTGGATTGAGTTGCTACAAATGTCGTTAAAGCTAGGAGCTCTTTACTCTCATAAGCGAGTGTCGAGGCTTCTTGCCGTGATGTACGACATTGATTAATTTGCCCCTCCAAGGTCTGCAACTTTCCTTTTTGCATCTTCGGAAATTGGGTTGCTACACCAGTCATCTTTTGACCGCTATCACCATGACAAGATGCACAAGATACATTCTTGTTTCCGGTCTTTTCTTTCCAGAGGCTGTGACCATCCATTACCCAAAATAAAGCGGGGTTGAGATTGGCATCATCTTGCATTGCCCGATTCTCGGGCGTCATCAGGTGATAGCTTGATTGCCGAGTATCTTTTGGAGTTTCAAGTGCTTGACTGGAATTAAGCCCAAGCAGAAAGACTAATAGCGGTAATACACGAAGGCAGAAAACAAACAGGCTCACGAAACAGTAATTTGTGCTTGATTAACTGCCTCATAGCCACCATCCCCCGCCCACTTGAACACAAGCGTGCCAGAGGCCACTGCTACTGTAGTGAAAATGATGAGGGGGTTTGCACCGGTACCTGGATAAAAATCGGCTCTGAATACTTCCTCGCCGTTATATTGACAAGTAAAGAGTTGAATAATGTCACGTGGGATTCGTTTACCATCTTCAGTGTATCGATAGCCCGTCTCCATGTCGTGTTGGGCGATTGCCCGAATTTCAATCATGGCACCTTTTTTTGCCTGGGCTGGCATCGTGATACCCGTGCGGGAAGTCTTGCTCATATCATCTCCGTACAGGCTGAAAGAGTGACTAGCGTGTCGGCATACCCTCGGAAAAAGCTACCATCACTCATTTGCGCGATAGCCCATACTCGCTGTGAGTCTGCCAAGCGCACACGAGTAGTTAACTCAGCGCGACCGGAGCGGGGCGAGAAATAAGCAGTAAACATATTGGGGGATGGATTGGCCTCAGAGATTACATGCACTGCCTTAACGTAGTCATTTGCAGTCATCGGACTGTCTATGGATAGCTTGAGAACCACCAAGTTGCCACTCTCCACCAAAGGCGGAATTACCAAGTTCACTCGGCCATCACGAATCCTGTTCGAGCCGGCAATTTTTGCGATCGCCTCCATTGCCTCTGGCTGTTTAGCCATAGTCAAACTCGAAGTCATCCAACTGGATAGACCTAAAAGACCCAGCGCAGACAAATACATACGCCGACTCAGTTTGATGGGATTTGAACTCGGATTGAATTTAGTCATATTGATTTCGTGATTTCAGTTGCTTATTGAAGGCTTACTAAAAAAGCCACAACATCTTCTATCTCCTGGCCAGTAAGAATAGTCTGATCGACAAACTTGGGAGCCACACGACTCAGCCCAGTAGTGCGATAGTACGCCGGCATGACACTGGATGGATTCAAGCGGCCCGGATCAACTAATCGAGCCCGTAATTGAGCTGGAGTGGATTGGCCCACACTAGCAAGCAAGTCTGGCGCTAGATTACCCTGAAAGCGTTCTTCCGGAAATGGCCCACTATGACACAACAAACATAAACCGACTTGACGGCTAGCTACAATCGCACGCCCTTTCATAACATCACCTGGAGAAGAAGTCAGGGGACTCACAATCGAATCCCCTGTCCAAGTTTGAGACTGCGCTAAGCAAGGCAGGAAAAGAGTCGAGGTCCCTAGCAATAAAACTACTAGCGTTCGTCTCATTCCTGTTTGCCCATAGCCATTACACCAACTTAAAACCACTGTTCTTCAATGGAACCGTACGCAAGCGCTTGCCTGTTGCACGGTAAATCGCATTAAGCACTGCTGGTGCCGCGACTGCAATCGTGGGCTCACCAACACCTCCCCACTCTTTGCCACCACCCTGAATAATGATGGTCTCTACCGGTGGCATCTGTGACAGACGAATAGAGTTAAAGGTATCAAAATTCTTCTGTACAACTGCGCCCTTCTCAATCGTGATTTCTTCTTCGAAGAGTGCAGATAAGCCATAAACAAAGGAGCCGGATACCTGACGGGCTATTTGTGCTGGATTGACCGCATAGCCCGGATCAGTTGCAGCCACCATTCGGAGAATCTCGACCTCATTGCCGTTAGTCACTGTGAGCTCACAAGCAGCAGCGACATAACTACCAAAAGAACGCATCTGGGCAACGCCACGGAATACACCTGGCTTAGCAGGCTTAGTCCAACCAATACCATCTGCTACTGCATTGAGAACAGCTACTGCACGCGGAAACTTCTCCATGTGCTTGCGACGGAACTCGACTGCATCCACACCAGTAGCTTCAGCCATCTCATCCATAAAGGTTTCGAGGAAGATTGCATTTTGATTAACGTTCACGCCGCGCCAAAAACCTGGCGGCACATGCGTGTTACGCATAGCGTGGTCAATCATCAAATTCTGGAAGCTGTAAGTAATACCATGCTCACCCGCAGCGTCTAGTCCTTGGAACACCACTGGATCCTTACCTTTGTTGGCAGCAACTACCGCTGGACGCACAGAAGCCAAAATGGATTGACTGGAGATGCGCATATCCAAGCCAGTGATATTTTTCTTATCATCAATGGCGGCCGTCATTTTACACATCGTTACCGGGTGATAACGGCCTTGGGTCATATCCTCTTCACGAGTCCAAATCAATTTGATTGGAGTGCCTGGCATTTGCTTGGCAATGTTGACTGCTTGTGTTGTGTAATCCTGGAAGGCGCCGCGACGACCGAAACCACCGCCAAGATTTACCTTATAGACATTACATTTTTCAGCAGGCAAGCCTGAAGCAGCGATTACCGCAGCCAAAGAGGCTTCACCATCTTGAGTGGGAACCCAAGCTTCGCAAGAATCTGCCGTCCACTTCGCTGTTGCTGTTTGTGGCTCCAGAGTTGCATGGTTCAAGAATGGATAGAAATAGGTTGCCTCGATCGTTTTAGTTGCTTTAGAGATTGCTTCTTTAGCATCGCCATTCGAATTACCGACAAAAGTCTCATTAGCAGTTAAGCCACCCTCAAGCATCTTCTTAATAGAGGCACTAGAGACATCGCCATTGCCGCCGTTATCCCAAACTATATTGACTGCGTCTAGGCCGGTCTTTGCTTGCCAGAAAGTGTCAGCAATCACTGCTACAGCAGAATCACCTACCTGAATCACCTTCTTTACTCCCTTCATGCTGGAGGCTTTGCTAGCGTCATAGCTCTTCACTTTGCCACCAAAAACTGGAGACTCATGAATGGTTGCTACCAACATACCGGGTAACTTCAAGTCAATTGCATAGATCTGCTTACCGTTTACCTTGTCAGCAGTGCCGTCAATACGATTCAATGACTTACCAATGACAGTCCACTCTTTAGGATCCTTTAAAGGGACATCTTTGGGCACTTCTAACTTGGAGGCTGCTACAGAAACTTTACCGAAAGTCGTTTTGCGGCCAGATGGTGTGTGGGTAATCACGCTATTTTTAGCGACGCATTCAGAGACGGGTACGCCCCATTGGGTTGCAGCAGCCTGAATCAACATCATGCGTGCTGCGGCACCGCCTTTACGAACATATTGCTCAGAAGTACGGATACCACGACTACCGCCAGTAGAGTAGCTGCCCCATACTTTGTTACGCTTGAGATTCTCACCGGGTGTTGGATAGTCGTAAGAGATTTTTTTCCAATCACATTCCAGCTCTTCAGCAACCATTTGTGCCAAACCAGTAATAGTTCCTTGACCCATCTCGGAGCGCACGATTCGCACTACGATATCGTCATTCGGCTTGACCTCTACCCAAACACCAATCTCGGATGTAGATAAGGGAGTCATGCCAGTGGTACCGGAACCCATCGCCGCATTCGCAGATGAGATGAAAGAGAAATCAAAGCCGATTGCTAATCCGGTTGCAATAGCGCTTGAGCCAACAATAAAGTGGCGACGTGAAGTGTTGGTAGTGTTTGTATTAATAGTTTTAGTCATGATTGCTCCTTATGCCTTGCTCACAGCATGAATAGCATCACGCACTTGTTGGAAGGTTCCGCAGCGGCAGATATTCGTTACGGCAGCATCAATCTGAGCATCAGTCGGTTTTGGGGTATTGCGCAATAGGGCCGTAGTTGCCATCACCATGCCTGACTGGCAGTAACCACATTGAGGCACCTGGTTATCAACCCAAGCTTTTTGCACTTTAGAGAGCTGCCCATTTTTTTCTAAGCCCTCAATGGTTTCAATCTTTTTACCTACAGCTGCGCTCACTGGTAATGCACAGCTCCGAATTGCTTGGCCATCAAACAAGACAGTACATGCCCCGCACTGACCTACACCGCAACCATATTTAGTACCTGTTAATCCAACATGATCACGGATCGCCCACAACAACGGGGTTTCTGGATCAACATCCACCTTGTACTTTTTACCGTTGACGTTTAAGTCAGCCATGCGTGCTCTCCTTAATTGATTTATTTTTGAAGTCTTACTAATTACCAAAGACCCTGCTTTTGATGTGTTTATATTAACCAAGAAATAATTTATTGCTTTGCAACATATATTGCAGAGCAGTAAGATCAAGCCATGATTTCCGGCCTAGTCCAAATCCTTCTCTTTCAAAGCCTGGGTGAGCTTGTATCTAAGTTTGTTCTGCCCACCCTGCCAGGGCCCGTAATTGGCTTGGTACTGCTGATTATTTGGCTAGTTCTACGCAAGGGAATTAACCCCGAGCTCGCATTGGTGGCGGACGGCTTTAGCCAATACCTTGGCCTCTTATTTGTTCCGGCAGCCGTTGGGGTGGTGCTATTTTTGCCCCAACTGCAGGCCAATGCGCTGGCCATCATCAGCGCTTTGGTCGGTAGCGTCATTCTGACTATTGCCACCAGCGCGATAGTGGTCCGCTTTTTGAGCCCAAAGCCAAAAGAGACGGGGCAATGAACGAAAAACACTCGATTGTGGAGATTTGGGTTTATCTCTCAGGTAGCCCTTTATTTGCCCTCTTTATTACTTTGGCCGCCTATAAAATAGGTCTCTCAATTTATAAGGCTGCCAAACAGAACCCCTTAGCCAATCCAGTAGCAATTGCAATCATTTTGGTGGCCAGCATTATTCAATTTGTTGAGATGCCGTATTCCACCTACTTTGAAGGCGCGCAATTTATCCACTTCTTATTAGGCTCAGCAACCGTCTCTTTGGCCATACCGATCTATAGAGGTTTAAGCAGCTTAAAGGGTCGATCATTTCCCTTGCTGGCATCTTTAATTGCGGGTGGCTTGGTATCCATTATTGGCGCGGTAAACATCGCCAAATTATTAGGGGCTGACTCCAGCATTACGGGTGCCATGTACCCCAAATCAGTTACTGCACCTATAGCTATGGGTATTGCTGAGCGGATCGGCGTATCCCCGACCTTGACTGCCATCTTTGCCGTCACTACTGGCATCCTAGGGGCTATTTTGGCACCCTTTATTCTGAATGCTTTGGGTATGAAAGCGTGGTGGCAACGCGGTTTTGCCATTGGTATTGGCGCGCATGGCATTGGAACCTCGCGTGCATTTAGCATTCATCCAGTGGCAGGAACTTATGCCAGTCTCGCTATGGGTATGAATGGCGTCATCAGTGCTGTAGCCATTCCGATTTTGTACCACCTGTTTAATTAGTTGACTTGCTCCAATAAAATGTCGTGGATGACCGCAAAAGTGATGGCTTGCACTAATAATGAGCAGCAATGTCCGATTTAGTATCAAAGAAGTCATTTCTCCGATCGCTACTGCTTTAAGCTTGAGCGATTGGTATTCTCCTAAAACAAATTATTCATCACTTAAAGAACGTCAACATGAATCCTCTTAAGCGCAAAACTGCCCATGTACTCTTAGGCTTTGTATTCACAAGCATCCTATGCGGCAACGCCTTGGCAGCATCAGATGTAGATTGGCCTAAGAAACCGATCATCGCCATCCTGCCTTTTCCTGCTGGTGGCTCTACTGATATATTTGCGCGCGCTATTGGCGTTCCACTCGGAGAAGCATTAGGTCAACCCATTGTGATTGAAAATAAACCCGGTGCTGGTGGCATGATTGCCCTAGGTGCATCAGCCAAGGCAGCACCTGATGGCTACACCCTGTTATTTAGTGCCCTCACCAATCAGTCTATTTCTCAAGCGCTTTTCAAAAATCCACCGGCCGACCTCACCAAAGATTTTGCGCCCATTGCACTAGTGGGTTCAATTCCGCATTTGATCGTAGTGAACCCTTCTGTACCTGCTAAGAATTTGCCTGAACTGATTGCCTTTATTAAATCCAAGAAGGGAGAATTTAATTACGCCTCTCAAGGTAACGGCAGTCTCTCTCACCTGGAGTCAACTTTGTTTATGCAACGGATTGGTGCTGCTGGCACCCACATCCCCTACAAAGGTAGCGCTTTTGCCCTGCCAGATTTAATTGCCGGTAATACACTCATGATGTTTGATAGCGTGACTGCATCTTTGCCACACATTCAAAGCGGTAAGTTACGCCCCATTGCGATTGCGGCTCCCGAACGCTCACCATTAATGCCGAATGTTCCAACCTTGGGTCAAGATGGCATGAAGCAATTTGATGTGGAGAACCTATACGCCTTTTTTGCTCCTAAAGGAACATCGCCAGCTATTACTGCAAGACTAGAAAGAGAAATTCGGAAAATTTTAACGAACCCTGACTTCAAGAATCGCCTGGCAAACCAGGGCATCCATCCTCAATTTGCCAACTCTGAGCAATTAACTTTGATCACTCAAAGCGAGCATGATAAGTGGGCAAAGGCAGTGAAAGCAGCCAACGTTAAAATTGATTAATAGCTAATACACCCAAGCTTGCACACCTTTAAATAGAATCGATTAGATCCATGTTAATTTCCCCTCCCTTTGGTGGCGGCCGTGCCCCAGTCCTTGCTAAAAATGCAGTTGCTAGTTCACAGCCATTGGCAACGCAGGCAGGTATTGAGGCTTTACAACATGGCGGCAATGCGGTTGATGCAGCCTTAGCTACTGCGATCACACTCACCGTGGTTGAACCAACCATGAATGGCCTTGGTGGTGATGGCTTTGCATTGATTTGGGATGGTAAAAAACTCCATGGTATGAATGCCTCTGGTCGTGCCCCAGCCGCTTGGACACCAGAGTATTTTTCTGGCAAAACAGCAATGGATTTAATTGGCTGGAATACTGTGACTGTACCTGGCATGGTTTCGGGTTGGATTGAGTTATCTCGCAAATTTGGCAAGCTGCCTTTTGCACAACTCTTTAAACGTGCGATTGACTATGCTGAAAATGGCTTTCCAGTTTCACCGGTCATTGCCCGTCAATGGCGCGAAGCAATTCCCATTCTGAAGAATGAGCCTGGTTTTAGTGCATCCTTTTTGATTGATGGCAAGGCGCCTGCTGCTGGCCAAATCTGGCGCTATCCTGCTCAAGCCAATACCTTGCGTGAGATCGCCAACACTGAGGGTGAATCTTTTTACACCGGTCAGTTAGCCCAAAGTATGGTCGACTTTGCTCAAAGTACCGGTGGCTGTTTCACCATGGCAGATTTTGCTGCTAATCAAACTAACTGGGTTGAGCCCTTGGCGTTTGATTATGGCGATTACACCTTGCATGAGATTCCTCCCAATGGCTCGGGCATTGTGGCGCAGATGGCGCTCGGCATTTTGCAAGGGGCTAATGCAAAACAATACCCAGCTAACTCTGCGAAACGCATTCATCTGCAAGTGGAAGCCATGCGCATGGCTTTTGCTGATGCCTATGCTCATGTATCCGATGCCAGCAACATGAAAGTGCCAACAAGTGCCCTACTAGATGGAGACTATTTGGCTAGCCGTGCTGCACTGATTAATCACAATCAAGCGGGTAGCTATGGCGCTGGAGATCCACATGCTGGTGGCACGGTTTACCTGTGCGCTGCGGATGAGAACGGCATGATGATTTCTTATATTCAGTCGAACTTCAAAGGCTTTGGCTCTGGCGTGGTTGCTCCTGGTGGTATTGCCTTTCATAACCGCGGCATGAGCTTTAGCTTAGTAGATGGTCATCCCAATCAAGTTGCGCCTGGTAAACGTCCTTTCCACACGATCATCCCCGCATTCCTCACCAAAGGCAGTCAGCCAGCAATGGCATTTGGTGTGATGGGTGGCAATATGCAGCCACAGGGACATCTTCAATTTGTGATGCGCTTTGTCGATGAATACCTCAATCCACAGGCCTGCTCAGATGCACCCCGCTGGAGAATTGATGATGTGGGCAAGCTCACTGTTGAAACGTCTATGCCAACTGCAGTAGTCGAAGGACTAAAAGCGATGGGGCATGAAGTGACGGTGATGCCAGCTAATAGCTTGGACTTTGGTAGCGCTCAAGCGATTGCCTTATTAGGCGAACAAACAAATGAAGCCTATATTGCTGGCAGTGATCATCGTCGTGATGGATTGGCGGCGGGCTTTTAAATAGCTTACCACTCCAATTCTTGATCTTCTAGATTCGGGAAATTACCCAAACGTAAATGGTCATCGCCGTCCCTGGCGATGGCCTTTGAGCTTTCGCTCCAGCCCACTCTAGGCACCACCCTCTCTGAAGTAAGTGTCCTTGAAATGCCGCTCTTAGAGTCAGCGAGCTCATCGGGATCGGTAAGATCTTTTTTCATATAGATAAAACAGAGTAGCGCTACGAGAAATTTTAATGGTGCGCTACTGTTGAATACCATTTAAATGAATCTCACTCTTTCAATCATGGGTTAATAAACCCAATCACTTTTTTAAACTCATCCTTTTGATAAAATATGTATATACGATACAGAGGAAAAAAGTATGAAAAATCTGGTCATAAGCCCAGCAATTGAGGGAAAGTTAACCTTCAAACACCAGATTTCTCGTCAAGACGTTGAACAGTGCTTTATTAATAGAGTTCGCTCTTACCTTATAGATGATAGACTTGAGCATCAAACAGAGCCGCCTACAGAGTGGTTTATCTCAGAAAATGATCGAGGAATTCTGATAAAAGTGGTTTTTATATTTGATCATGGACTAATTTACTTAAAAAGTGCATTTCCTCCAAATTCAACAGAAATCCGTATATACAATACAATATCAACACTTTACTAAAAATGTCATTTCTATGAAAGTGACGAAATATTAAAACTCAAGAGCGAGGAAAGAGATGATCGCAAAAAGTAAGAAAGTAAGAATAGAAAATTCCGCTGAGGCCTGGGAAAGTGGTGAGCTAGGTAACGACCTAAAGCATGCAAGAGCAGTTGATAAAAAAATCGGCGCTCAAATTGATGAAGCGCTAGGGCTACAAATGATCTCCATCAGACTGGAGCAGGACTTGATTGAGTCTTATAAGCTCTTGGGCGCTAAATACGATATGGGCTATCAACCTCTCATGCGCGAAGCCTTGAAAAGATTCGTTGAAGGTGAATTTAAGCTGATTGCCAGTGAAGCACTAGAAAAGCAGCGGGCCGAGAAACAAAAAAGCAGCAAGAAGATGGCAAAAGCAGCTTAACTAGGCAAGCAATTCAGATAGAAACGCTTCACCTCTTGGTCGCAGCTGACATCCTTGGGTTGTATAGGGCGCTCAAGGGTAATGCCCTCGATGGAGGTGCAGCGACTCAAGGCGACATAAACTTGCCCTGATGCAAATGCTCCTGAAGATAAATCTACTTTGATCTTATCTAGAGTCTTGCCCTGACTCTTATGAATAGTGACAGCCCAAGCTAGCATTAACGGGATCTGTACAAAGGTACCAATGATGTTTGGTGAAATCTTGCCAGACATCATGTCGTGGTCATAGCGATAGGATTCCCACTGATGTCCTTTGACTTCAACCGTATTTGAGTAGGGGCCGTTTTGCACCATCACCTTCACGGTGTTAGGTAGTAGTTCGCGAACGACGCCAATAGTACCGTTCACCCAGCGCTTAGGGAAATTGCTATCGGTTGCCGTGAACATGACCTTGGCACCAACCTTGAGAGTGAGCTGATTGGGTGATGGCAGATTGCGATCATCCACATTGAACTTACCAGTGCTATTACCCATATAGACTTTGGCATCAGTTGTAAGTGCTCGTAACCCTGCGCCATTAATTTGATCTGCACGGGCGTTAGTCGTGGTTAGCGTGATGGTTTGCTCATCAATTTCTTTTTTGGTTTCATAACAGACGGTATTTAAGGTATCCAGTGCTTCTTCAATGTCTTGATTGATACGGATCTGATTAAGTAGACCGGCAAAGTGCGCGTCTTTTTGACGGAAGATCTTGGATAGTTCCACCATGGTGACATCTTTGCGATGTAACGCATTAGCGCAGAAGAAATAAGGGCCTTCGTAACCGCGCTCCGAAAGTACTTGCATATCCGCCTGAGATACCACCGGCGGCAACTGAAACAAGTCCCCAACAAACATCACCTGTATGCCACCGAAGGGCTCGCTCTTCTGGGGTCCGTTAGCGCGTAGGAATAAATCAATTGCATCGACTACATCCACTCTCACCATCGAGATCTCATCAATAATGAGTAGGCGGATATCTTTGTACAGTCGCTTATCTTTTAGAGGCTTAATATCTTCTTCAGGAAAGATTAAGCGCGGTGGTAAGCGAAAGAAGGAATGGATCGTGACACCTTTTACCTGCAATGCAGCTACGCCAGTTGGTGCCACCACAACTACGTTGCCATGAATATGCTCACGTAAATAGCCAATTAAAGTGGTCTTACCGGTGCCCGCCTTACCGCTGACAAAGATATAAGGATCGTGACGCTCAATAGCGTCAATTACCTCTTGGTATTCAGGGGTGATTTCAATAGCGGATGGATCAATTACGGGTGCGGTCATTCCTTATTGTTTCACGGGATCAGCTACACACCGAAATCCAATGTAAACCACCCCAATATCTGCCGGCTTAGATTCCACATCAGATTCTTTTTGCCTCTCAGGGCCATACCACCAAGAAGCGCCACGAGTAATGAAGCCGCCATTACGCTCAGTAGCAGTCCACTCCCATACGTTACCACCCATGTCAAAGATGCCATTGACGCCGGGCTTCGTAGTGCCTACGGGGACATGACCAGTACCTCGGTTTAAGGCACCTGTTGGAGCCACACCTTTGTAGTCACCACAGCCACTGAGGCAATGAGAAACCGCAGGCGTGCTACCGCCGGGATATGTATAACGCTCACCCTTGACAAAGCCTGTAGGTGGGTTAGATCGTTGTTCTTCAAATGCCGCAGAAATCCACTCAGCCTCAGTAGGTAGACGCTTGCCAAAATAACGACAGGCAGATGCAGCCTCAGATTGATTGAGATGCACTGCTGGCTCCGCATCTTTTGCAGGAACACCGTATGGGGTTTTCCAAGTCCAACCGAGTTTCTTAACAAAGCCAGATTCGTAATTGAGCCCGCCGCCGTTTTTCTCAGCCTGGCTCACAAAGCCTGTAGCCGTCGCAAACGCTTTCATATCCGCAATGGTCATCTCAGTTTGATCCCAAGCAATATTGCCAACTTTAACCACAGGAATAGTCGATGAAGGTGCGCTAGTAGCAGTTGATGGCCTCAACATGAAATACAGTGCAATGACTGATAGCAAAAAACCAAATAGGATTGGGAGAATATCGAATTTTTTCATGAATAAAGTCTCAAAAAGAAAAGGCTCCGAATAGGGAGCCTTAGGATAATGCAATATTCGGTGGGGCGAACGACGGGGCTCGAACCCGCGACAACCAGAATCACAATCTGGGACTCTACCAACTGAGCTACGTCCGCCACTGAAGACTTAGATTATAGCTTTTGGGCTAAAACCCTGTCAAAAAGCCCTAGTTATAAGATTTAAGAGCCCTCGAACTCAAAAGCGGCCCAATCCCCTAGGGTAAGGCTAGCATCGATAAAGAAATCCAAAATGGCAGCCTTACTTTGAACCTTAGCCAAGGCATGGTGATCAGAAAGGCGCTGGCGCCAATAGCGTGACCCCGCTCTGCCATGGGCTAGGCCAAGAATATGTCTTGTAAAGGCGCCGATATAAAACAGTTTTCCTTTAGATTGGCACTCATCAAACCAAGCCTGCACCTGCTTCACCAATGCAATCTGAATGCGATGCCACTCTGTTTCGCTAAAAAGATATCCAGCAGCCTCTCCATCAGTATTAATTAAGTCATCCCAGCCTAACAACATAGCCGGAAAATGATAGGCCGCCCTACCCACCATAAAGCCATCAAAATCATCCCAATGGCCAGCGATTTGCTCATTGCTTTCTAGGCCGCCATTGAGCAGGACTTTGAGATCCGGAAATTGTTTACGTGCATCTAGACGAAGCTTTGCAGCGACCTCATAACGAAGTGGCGGTTTACTACGATTCTCTTTGGGGGATAAACCTTTGAGCACTGCATTACGGGCATGGATGGTGACCTGACTAGCACCCGCATCTGCTACAGCCAATATGAAGTTCAGGGCAAATTGATAATCTTTTTCAGAGTTAGCGGCATCCATCGAGTCCAATCCCAAGCGATGCTTGACTGTGATCGGGATATCGACAGCTGACTTCATGGCTTTGACACAATCGGCAACCAGTTGTGGCTCGGCCATCAGGCAAGCGCCAAAAGCACCACGTTGCACGCGTTCAGAAGGACAACCGCAATTGAGATCAATCTCATCGTAGCCCCACTGCTGCGCCAACTCTGCAGCTTTAGCCAAATCAGATGGCTCAGAGCCACCCAACTGCAATACGACTGGGTGTTGATCCTGTGAATAATCCAAATGGCGTGGCACATCCCCATGAATAAGGGCGCCAGTAGTTACCATCTCGGTATACAGCACAGCCTCTTTAGTCAGCGAGCGATGAAAAGAACGGCAATGACGATCAGTCCACTCCATCATTGGAGCAACAGCTAATCGTTTGTTTTGCTTATTTTTCACAGAAACTTTTTTAATAATTGATTACTCATCATTTTAGAGTTTTTATAAGACTCATTTCTATCTTGGGGGGCCGGGAGAAAAATCGCTTTTGCAGTTGACTAGTGTTACTAGCAATATGCTGGCTCAATCTTTCTACCATCGTTTTCTCAGCACCTACCGAGGCAACTGAGTTCATTTCTGCTGCAATAACTTCAATCTTCACCCGTAGGGCTTCAGATAGTTCTTGGCCAATTTTCAAAACATACTGCTCTTTAAAGCCAAGTTCATTTGCCATTAAGCAAAGCTCAGCCTTTCCAATATGAGAGGGTCTATTTTCCCCTCCAATTTTGAAGGCGAATTGATTCGATAAGCCTGGATAGATAGAGGTAGATAGAAGATCGTAGAAAGGAGTGAGTCGCGCACCCAGGCCAGGCGGAAAATAAACTGATAAATTTTTAGCGTGACTATCGTTATTACCAACAAACAAATTAAAAAAGATCCATTGCAAAAAACGCTTGAAATCCGATGCAGGCACTCCGCTCTCTTTTAACAGTTCATAGCACCTCAGCAAGCTAGGACCTCCATCAGTTTCATACTTTACTGTCGAAGGTTTTAGATCAAGCTGACAAAGGTCCATCTGATGAATTTTTTGTATACCTACTACTTTATTCGTAATACGATCGTATCGCTTAATAATGCAAGACTTCGCAGTAGGCTGATACAGCACTGGCGCAGCATCTAAACCCAGTTGTTTAGCCAACTTCATCACAAAAGTTTCATTAATGGCAGATGCCCAGATCCCTTCTATTCCAGCGATATCAGGTTTAACAATATAGCTTGATGGTGAACTACCTAATGGCAAAGAGATATTGCCTTGCTCATCCATCAGAATTCCCAGCTTCCTTTGAGCGCCTGCTAGTGAGATGCGCATACCCTTTTCTTGCTGGGCTATTTGAATCGTGCCTGAAGATGATTTAAAACCTAAAGCTACTTCATCCCAGTTGATTGCCTGATACTCTGGCTTAATCGGCCTCTCACTTTCTGGCAATATCATTAAGTCGCTTGCAGTATCGCCACCGATCACGCTAAGTAAGCCAAAGGTACTTGTCACTTGATACTTCAGCTTTAATAACTCGCGAATACTCGCCTCCGGAAGAAGGTTTTCAAAATAGGCCTCCACTGGGGGGCCACTCAATTCTTTTTCAGAAATACGTAGCGCAGGTGCAATAGATTTGCCTTGACCACCCAAGTAAGAATGAGCGTAAATAAATTGAAGCTCTGGCTCATCAAGCAGTTGACCTACTAGATCAGTGCCTCGATATACATCAAGCTTCTTGACATTGGCCATTAGTTACCGCCCTTTCTTTGGATGATCATCTCCAATCCAAGGGTATCTAAGACATCGAGAACTTTTTTGAATTGAACGGTCTCTTTGCCATTTTCAAGCTCAACAATAAAACGATTGCCCGTATTGGCCATCCCAGAAATATCAGCCTGAGTAATTTTTTGAGATGAGCGAAATTGCTGAATAAATAGGCCTAAATCTTTCGCAGATGCAATCTTGATAGAAGCATCTGATCCATTTTTAATATTTGCCATCACCCACTCCAAAAGTTACCGATAGGTAATATTTTAAGTGGTTTTTAAAGATTTGCAAGGATTAATTACCTATCGGTAATTAATTAAGGTGTTGGGCAATGAGAAACTTGCTACGGCAGATTTAACTCTTCCCTACTTAGAAACTCTCTTTTCGCCCCAGTTATGGGGTCTTTGAAACCAATTGTCTTTGCCAGTAGCTGCAGGGGTTTTGAAAAGTCCAGGTCATATTCTTGATAAGGCGTCAGGATTGGATAGATCTGATCAAAGCGTATTGGAACTCCGAGGGAATTAAGGTGGCAACGTAATTGGTGCTTTTTACCACTACCAGGAGTTAAGCGATATTTAGCCCAAGGTGCATTTACTTCAATCAATTCAATGTAGGTATCTGTATTTGCTACGCCATCCACTTCTTCCATTTGCAAGAAATGTTCAGACTCTTTTATATTGCTCACATAAGTCATTGGCAGTTTTTTGCAGAGCTCTTCTGAATATGGCGCTATGGCTTCGTATACTTTCTTGACCTCTCGGTCTCTAAACAAATTTTGGTATTGCGCCCTCTCTTGAGGTTTCACTGAAAAGATTACCAAACCCGCTGTATCACGATCAATGCGATGAATAGGACTTAAGTCCTGAATGCCTGTTTTTTTCTTTAAGCGATTCAGTAGCGTTTGATGTAGATAAAGACCACTTGGAGTCACTGGCAAAAAATGGGGCTTATCGGCAACCAAAATATGCTCATCCTGAAATAAGATTTGCTCCTCAAAAGGAATCTCCGGCTCTCTCACCAAGCGCCTAAAGTACAGCAAATGGGCATTAGGGAGATAAGTATCGCTAGCAGAAAGTGCTTCACCCTCTTGATTAAATATCAAACCCTCTTCAAAGCGAGCTTCCCACTCACCTCTCTCAATATGTGGAAAAGTAGTGATGAAGAAATCCAGCAAAGAGGCATAGCTCTGCGCTGCAGGCAAATACACCCTAGATGAGGAAACTCCTTCAGAATTGACTTTCATTTGCTCTAGATTATCCACCCCCACCAAGCTTGGCAACGCAATCCAAGTACGCCCAAATGAAACCCTCTAAAATGGGGCAGTAGCGCCCATTAGAACTAGAAAATGAATAGACAGCATGCTTGAACTCTCCGCATTCGACCTTGGCTTATTGTTTGCCTTCGCATTATTTGCGGGATTGGTCGACTCCATTATTGGTGGCGGGGGAATGATTCAGGTTCCAGCACTGTTTGCAGCCCTCCCAGGCCTTCCACCAGCCACCCTACTCTCAGTCAATAAGTTTGGCTCGATTGTAGGGACTATTGGTTCAGCCATTCAGTACAGTAGAGCCAACAAGAGTCCCTGGGGTCTGGTGATTATCTCCTCTTCCTTTGCTTTTTTTGCCTCGGTTGCGGGGGCTTACCTTGTTACTCGCTTACCAACAGAATGGCTCAGAGGCGCCCTGCCATTTTTATTGCTAGCACTACTGATCTTCAATATCAAATCTGGTGCTGGTCTAGTGCACGCTCCCAAACATCAACACCATAAACAAAAAGCCATTGCCTCAGCTGGCGCCGGCATCATTGGTTTTTATGATGGCTTCCTAGGACCTGGAGCTGGAGCCTTTTACAAACTCTTTTACACCCGTGTTTTAGGATTTGATTTTTTACGATCTGCAGCACCTGCCAAGTTTCTCAATATTGCCTCGAATCTAGGCGCACTCTGCGTATTTTTTTATCTAGGTTACTTTGACTGGAAACTCGGCTTACTCATGGCCAGCGCCAATCTGGTGGGGGGTCAAATCGGCACCAGAATTGCGATCAAGCATGGCAACTCTTTTATTCGTAAGGGATTCTTCATTTTAGTAAGCATCCTCATCATCAAAACCTTTTATGACGCTTTTCTTAAATAAGTAATTGATCAATAGATAAATGGATTAGTCGGGTATTAGTGATCATTCATAGCTTTATAGTGACTTAAAGAGTACATTGAACTCATACAGTCACTATATGAATTGAAAAAAAATGAAAATACTATTACCAGTTGATGGCTCAAAATCTGCGCTCAATGCAGCCAAGTTTGTTGTGAAATTAGCAAAAGATTTACGCAGCAAGTGCATAGTGACATTAATTAGTGTTCATGATGACATTGGCCTCGGTCACGTCAAGCAATTTGTGGCAAATAGTGTCGTTGATGATTACCTGCGCGAAGTGAGCGAAAAAGAGCTCAAGGGTGCCCAGAAGGTATTGGATACGGCTGGGGTAAAACACAGTATGGTCATTAAGCGTGGCAACATTGCTGGTGAAATCATTGCACTTGCTAATAAAGAAAAGTTTGATTTGATCGTAATGGGATCAAAAGGTCGCAGTGGTATTGTTGATGCTCTAATGGGCTCTGTTGCGCAGAGAGTAAGCAATACGGCCAAGCAAGCTGTCTTATTAGTCAAGTAAGTATTAAGTTTAATCACCAGATTAACCTCAATAGGCCGTCTATGTGACGGTCTTTTTTATGGATACTTAAATGAGTATTTTGCTGCTCTTATTCGCACCGGGGATATTTGCCATCTACTGGCTTATTCGGCTACAAATATGCTTGTCTAGAATTCGCTACCTAGTAGATACCTACGGAATGGATCGCAAGAAGCTTCAAAAACTCAAATGCAAAGAAGTAAAGGCACTCAGGGTGTCAATTGACCAACTCAGACATGCGAATGATGCATTTGGTTTAGAGAATTTAGTAAGACCTTACAGGGCCTAACAAACTAGCCAATTAAAGTGAGTGCTGATTTACCCGCTGAGACAGCTCCTCGGCAGATTCTTTTCGCTCGCTATAGCGATCTGTTAAGTGCTCACTAATGCCACGAGTGAGTAATGTGAACTTATAGAGCTCTTCCATCACGTCCACTACGCGGTCATAGAAAGAGGAAGGCTTCATGCGTCCATCCTCCTCAAATTCTGCGAAAGCCTTGGCAACCGAAGATTGGTTGGGGATGGTGACCATCCTCATCCACCGACCCAAGATGCGCATTTGATTAACGGCATTAAAAGATTGAGATCCGCCACATACCTGCATCACAGCCAAAGTTTTCCCTTGTGTTGGTCTGACAGCACCATCCGCCAATGGAATCCAATCAATCTGCGTTTTTAAGAGTCCCGTCATAGCGCCGTGCCGCTCTGGCGAAGTCCAAACCATACCCTCTGCCCATAAAGCCAGTTGACGCAACTCTTGCACCTTCGGATGAGTATCGGGCACGCTATCGACTAAAGGCAGTCCAGTAGGGTCAAATATTTTGACCTCGCCACCCATCGCCATGAGCAATCTAGCTGCTTCGAAAGTCAGAAGTTGACTAAAGGATCTCTCACGCAGTGACCCATAGAGCATTAAAAATCTTGGCGCATGATCGCCAGATTGGATGCTCAATTTTTCGATTCCGGGAACCTGGAAAAGCTCCTTTACTAGAGCTGGAAATTGCAGTGGAGACTCAAACACTTAGACCATATCCTTTGTAAAGAATTTTGCTTTAAACCATAAAGCCACAGTAACTAAGCCAATCATGATAGGTACCTCTACTAGGGGGCCTATGACTGCTGCAAAGGCGGCTCCAGAATTGATTCCGAATACCGCAATTGCTACTGCAATAGCCAACTCAAAATTATTACTTGAAGCTGTAAATGAGAGTGTGCAGCAACGCTTGTAATCGATTCCCATCTTGCCAGTGATAAAGAATGTCAGCAAGAACATGATCAGAAAGAATATGAGTAATGGAACGGCGATGGTAAGGACATCCATCGGGAGCGTCAACATTACTCCGCCCTTGAGACTAAACATCACAACGATGGTAAAGAGTAAAGCGATCAAGGTGAGCTTGCCAATACGAGGCACGATATGCTCGTGATAATACGCTTTAGTCATGAACTTGAGCATCACCACCCTAGTCAATATTCCGGCGATACAAGGAATGCCCAAATAAATAAATACACTCTGCGCAATCTGCCCCATACCTATGCTGACGCTAGATCCAACGAGTCCGAAATAAGGGGGCAAGACAGTGAGAAAAAAGTAGGCGTAGACACTAAAGAACAGCACCTGAAAAATGGCATTAAATGCTACTAGGCCAGCAGCATATTCAGTAGAGCCTTTCGCTAGATCATTCCAAATAATCACCATCGCAACACAAGGTGCAATACCTATCAATATCAGGCCAGCCATGTACTCAGGCTGATCTGGAACAAAAGTAATCGCTAAAAAGAACATTAAAGTTGGCGCAATGATCCAGTTCATCAATAGCGAGATCAGGAAGATACGCTTATCTTTAAAAACATCAGGCAGATCTTCGTAACGAACCTTAGCAAACGGTGGATACATCATCAGTATCAAACCAATAGCAATTGGGAGATTAGTGGTTCCAACTTGAAAGATATTAATAAACTGCTCTATATCTGGAATAAAGTGGCCCAAGGCAATACCTAAGGCCATTGCTACAAAAATCCAAACCGTTAAATAACGATCCAGAAAGGATAGTTTTTTAGTGAGGGAACTCATGCTTTGCTATGAATTTCTTTAAGACTCATAGAATCGAGCTTTTCTAATGGCATTGAAGCCAAAATATCTAAACGTCTTTTCAGACCATTCTTCACCTCATTAAAAGCCGCCTTTTTCTCTAAATCAGTGCCTTGCACTTGGGATGGATCTGGGAAGCCCCAATGCGCTGTTGCAGGCTGACCCGGCCAAAATGGGCACACTTCGCCAGCGGCGTTATCGCAAACCGTCACAATAAAATCCATCTTTGGGGCGTCCGCTAAACCAAACTCATCCCAGCTCTTCGATCTCAAAAGAGTACGGTCCATACCTAATTCTTCTGCAATATCAGCAGCAATAGGATTCACGCTTGTGCCCGGGGTGGAACCCGCTGAATAACCGATAAATTTTCCACTTGGGTGTGTAGATGCTAAAGCCTCACCCAGTACTGAGCGAGCAGAGTTGTGAGTGCATAAGAAAAGGATGTTGTACTGTTTCATTAGGCTTTTACCTTTTTGACGGTTTTTGTGGTTTTACAGGGCTTACCGCCGCAGCAGTTAGCCAGCAGGAATTGACTCAGATCCTCAACCATTCCCGGATTGGGTCTATAAATCAAATTGCGACCTTGACGCTCGACAGTAATTAGCCCGGCTTGATAGAGTTCTTTTAAATGAAAGCTGAGCGTCGCATTGGGAATACCCAACATTTCATGGATTTGCGATGGCAATAAACCTTGATCGCCCTTTTGAACAATCAGGCGATAGACGTTTAAGCGCGATTCTTGCCCTAGGGCAATGAATGCCAGAATAGCTTCAGTATTTTTCATAATTCGATAATAATCGAACTATATTACAAATAGATGACTACAGAGCGGTAAAGCCATACCTGCTCATAATTTGCCGGGATTTAGACTCTTGCAGGTATTGATAAAAATCTTTTGCGCTAGATGAACTATTTTTGATCAAGGCCATCTTTTGCCTTAAGGGCTTATGCAAGTGATCCGGAATTAATACATAGGTAGATTGAACTTGCACCTGGGGCGATATGGCTAGAGATAGGGCGGAAATTGCAAAATCTGCTGAGCCCGTTAAGGCAAACATCGTTGCTTGAGAAATGTTTTCACCAAACACCAGCTTAGGCTGAGCTAAATCCCAAACTCCAATAGTAGTGAGATATTCTTTTGCAGCCCTGCCGTAAGGAGCGTGCTCTGGATTGGCTATAGCAATTTTCTTTGCTTGTGTAATCGCTTTAATCAAACCATCTTTATCTGTGCCAAGTTTGATTGAACCCCCCTTTTTCTGCAAGAGGGCTATTCTGCCGATAGCGTAAAGACTTCCCTGGTCTATCGTTAAGCCATTTTTATATAAGTCATCGATATACGCTTCATCTGCAGACATCAGCAGGCCAAAGGGCGCTCCATTTTTGACTTGCTGCCAGAGTACACCAGATGAACCAAAGACCAACCTCACCTCTTGCCCTTTATCGGCCTTATAGTTAGCGGCAATTTCTTCTAGGGCAAACTTCAGGTCTGAGGCTGCGGCTACAGTTGGCGCTGATTGCGCTAAAGAAGCAGAGGCATACAGAGCGAGCAAAGCCAAAAGAATCTGCTTTATTAGTGTCATTTTTTTCACTCCTTAAACTTGTACGCTTATATGTTGCACTAAATCCAAGGATCAAAAACCTTCACGCCTGACTGACTGAAATCAGATACGTTTCTGGTGACGATAGTCATTCGACTCTCAATAGCAGAAGCTGCAATCATGGCATCTCGCTCCGATTTAGGATTCGGCACATGAAGGCTGGCGCAGCGTTGAGCAACAGCCAGATCAACTGGTAAGACTCTCTCGGAGAACGCCGGCAAGACATTCTGATTTAGCCAACGCCTGAGTAAAACCCCCTGTTTTTTATCGCGGCGCTCAATTTGTAAAACACCAATTTCTAATTCCAATACGGTGATCGCAGAAATGAACATTAATTCTGGAAAGATTGCTTCGGCCCAGGACTGAACGCCCTTATTAATTCGACCATCAGCCGATTTCCTCAACTCAGATACAACATTGGTATCCAATAAATACATTACAAAGAATCTCCAATTGACTTGATTAGGCCTTGCACTTTCGCAGGCTCAAATTGAATTTCACCCGCACCTTTCACCCCCAAAAGATCACACATGTTTTTTCTTTTTCCTAGGACTCGCTGGTAGTCTGAAAAAGTCATCAATACATGTGCAGGCCTACCCCGATCAGTAATAAAAACTGGGCCTATTTCAGATGCTTTTTTAGCTTTACCAGTATCTTGATTAAATTCTCGGCTGGATAAAGTGGTGATCATTGAAGCCTCCACAAAGGTATTAAATGTAGCAATGTTACTACATTATTATTAGGGGGGCAAGATCCTCTTTGAGGAGAGATTTAACCCTTTAATTTACGTAAAGCATCAGCCATTGCATTATTCATTGGAGGCGCAGATCTTCTATCTTCTTGAGGTCTTCTAGCATCTAGAGCTCTTGAGATGCCAGGTCTATTTGACCTTTGCTCAGGTTTTGAGTCTACTGAAACTTTAGGCGCCTGATCTGATAGTCGCATGGTAAGTGCAATCCGCTTGCGTTTCTCATCTATCTCCAACACTTTAACCTTCACAACCTGCCCTGCTTCGACTACCGTGTGTGGATCTTTTACAAAGGTATTGGCCAATGCGGAGATATGCACTAAGCCATCCTGATGAACACCAATATCAACAAAAGCGCCGAAAGCTGCCACGTTCGTGACCACGCCTTCTAAGATCATATCCACCATAAGATCGCTGATTTTTTCGACACCATCTTTAAATGTCGCTGTAGTGAACTCCGGACGCGGATCGCGTCCAGGTTTTTCTAATTCCTTAATGATGTCGGTAACTGTAGGAAGACCAAACTTCTCATCGGCATATTTTTCTGGATTCAGCCCCTTGAGTATTGCGACATCGCCAATGACCTCTTTGACACCTTTTTTAATGTCTTTCAGAATCTTCTCCACTAAAGGATAGGATTCTGGGTGGACAGCAGAGGCATCCAAAGGATCTTTGCCATTCATAATGCGCAAGAAACCAGCCGCCTGCTCAAAAGTCTTATCGCCCAAACGTGGCACGCTACGTAAATCTGCCCGCGTCTGAAAAGCACCATGGCTATCTCGATAAGTCACGATACCTTCAGCAACTGTAGTACTTAAGCCTGAGACTCTTGCCAATAAGGGTGCAGATGCTGTGTTCACATCAACACCGACCGCATTGACGCAATCCTCCACTACTGCCACCAATGACTTAGCTAATTGAGTCTGCATCACATCGTGCTGATATTGGCCCACGCCAATGGACTTGGGATCAATCTTCACCAGCTCGGCCAGAGGATCCTGCAGCCTTCTCGCAATCGATACCGCTCCACGTAAAGATACATCCATACCAGGCAATTCTTTTGAGGCGTACTCAGAGGCAGAGTAAACCGATGCCCCTGCTTCAGAGACCACAATCTTTGTTAGCTTGAGTTCTGGCTTGGCTTTGATTAAATCTTGGGCTAACTTATCAGTCTCACGAGAGGCTGTACCGTTGCCAATTGAGATTAGGTAAGCCTTATGCTTTTCTGCAAGTTTCGCAAGGGTATGTAGCGAGCCATCCCAATCATTCTTAGGTTGGTGGGGATAAATCACATCGGTATCTACCACCTTACCGGTCGCATCTACTACCGCAACTTTGACACCAGTTCTCATGCCGGGATCAAGGCCGATGGTCACCTTTGGTCCTGCAGGTGCAGCCAACAGTAAAGCCTTGAGATTGCGTGCAAAGACATTAATCGCTTCCGCTTCAGAGCGTTCACGCAAGGCACTCATCAACTCAGATTCCAAGTGCATGGAGCACTTGATACGCCAAGTCCAACGCACAGTCTCTGCGAGCCACTGATCGGCAGGACGACCTTCGTTTTTAATCTTGAACTGATTGGCAATACGGGACTCGCAAGGATTGTGTGGTGCGTCCCATTTGGGTTTTTCTTCTTCGGTATCTAGACGCAAGTTGACCATGAGCATTTGCTCACGACGACCTCTAAATAATGCCAAGGCACGATGCGACGGAATTGCCGAGATAGGCTCTGAGTAATCGAAGTAGTCCGAGAATTTCTCACCCTCTTGCTCTTTACCAGCAATGACTTTGGACTCCACCACACCATGTTCTTGCATGAAGGTTCTGAGTGATTGCACCAAGCCAGCATCTTCAGCAAAGCGCTCCATCAAAATCTGACGTGCACCTTCAAGGGCAGCCTTGGTATCAACTACACCTGGGTTGTCGCCCTGATCCGATGTAAATGCCTCTTTAAGATATTTGACCGCTTCCACTTCAGGATCTAGTATGGGATTAGCTAATAAGTCATTTGCTAGCGGCTCTAATCCAGCCTCTAAAGCAATTTGTGCCTTAGTGCGACGCTTGAGCTTATAGGGAAGGTAGAGATCTTCTAGGCGCGTTTTATCCTCAGCCAGCATGATAGATTTCAGAAGCTCTGGAGTCATCTTGCCCTGCTCTTCAATTGAAGAAACAATAGCCTTGCGGCGCTCTTCCAATTCCCGCAAATAACCGAGTCGATCTTCTAGTAAACGCAACTGCGTATCGTCTAGACCACCTGTTGCCTCTTTGCGATAACGCGCAATAAAGGGAACGGTTGCACCCTCATCCATTAATGCAATGGCAGCAGCTACTTGTGCAGGTTTAGCGGATAACTCTTGGGCAAGGCGTTGTTCGATTGATGGCAGCATGAAATGATTAATTTACTAAGGTTTTGAGAATATTGCTTTTGAGTAAAAATAAGAGCCACCCAAAGGTGACTCTTATTTAGCAACTAGATGACTGATTAAAGTGTCTCAGTGAAGCAACTTCGCGAAATTACTCGCGGGAAGCTTTCTTACGGTCATGCTCCTTTAGATAACGCTTACGGATTCGAACGCTTTTCGGAGTTACTTCAACCAACTCATCATCACTAATGAATTCAACAGCGTATTCCAAAGTCAAGTCGATTGGCGTCACTAAACGGACTGCTTCGTCAGTACCTGAGGAACGTACGTTAGTTAATTGCTTGCCTTTAATTGGGTTCACAACTAAATCGTTATCGCGACTATGAATACCAATCACCATACCTTCGTAAACAGGATCGCCATGTTTTACAAACATACGACCACGGTCTTGTAGTTTCCAAATAGCATAAGCAACAGCTTCGCCATCATCTTGGCTAATCAATACACCGTTATGACGCTCACCCAGGATGCCATCTTTAGCTGGAGCATAAGAATCAAATGTATGGCTCATCAAACCGTTACCGCGAGTCATGGTCATGAAATCGCCCTGGAAGCCAATCAAACCACGTGCAGGAATGCGGTACTCAAGACGGGTACGACCTTTTCCGTCACTCACCATATCTTGTAACTCGCCCTTACGCTTACCCAAGTCTTCCATCACGGAACCTTGAGTAGCATCTTCTACGTCAACCGTTAAGTTCTCATACGGCTCCATCTTGACGCCATTCTCTTCGTGGAAGACAACGCGTGGACGGGAAACTGCCATCTCATAGCCTTCACGACGCATCGTCTCTACCAAGATCGTGAGATGCAACTCGCCACGACCTGATACTTCAAATACGGTGTCATCATCAGTTTCTTTTACGCGTAAAGCCATGTTGGCTTTCAGCTCACGATCAAGACGCTCACGAATCTGACGGCTAGTAACAAACTTGCCTTCACGACCAGCCAATGGGCTAGTGTTCACCATGAAGTTCATGGTTAAAGTAGGCTCATCAATCTTGAGCATTGGTAATGGATCCGGTTTATCAACTGCACAAACCGTTGTACCAATTGCCAGCTCTTCAATGCCGTTGATTAAAGCAATATCGCCAGCAAATGCTTCTTCAACGATTTCACGCTCTAAACCTTTAAATTTCAATACTTGGTTGATACGGCCTTTAAATGGCACACCATCAGGACCGTTCATGCAGACTACTTCCATGCCTGACTTCACGCGTCCACGGCTAATACGGCCAACACCAATCTTACCGACATAGCTGTTGTAGTCGATTGAAGAAATCTGGAATTGCAAAGAGCCATCTGGATCATCATCACGCACTGGCACATACTTTAGAACAGCGTCAAACAATGGACGCATGTTGCCCTCACGGACATCTTCTGTAGTTCCCGCGTAGCCATTCAAGCCTGATGCATAGATGATTGGGAAGTCGAGCTGCTCTTCCGTAGCACCTAACTTATCAAACAATTCAAAAGTAGCGTTAATTACGTAGTCACAACGTGCACCTGGACGGTCAACCTTGTTAATCACGACAATCGGCTTCAAACCAAGAGCTAAAGCTTTCTTGGTTACAAAGCGAGTTTGTGGCATTGGGCCTTCAACCGCATCAACGAGGAGCAAAACACCGTCAACCATGGAGAGCACACGCTCTACTTCACCGCCGAAGTCGGCGTGTCCTGGTGTATCTACGATGTTGATGTGTGTGCCGTCATACTCCACCGCACAGTTCTTGGACAAAATAGTAATGCCACGCTCTTTTTCCAAATCATTTGAATCCATGACGCGTTCGGTCATTTTTTCATTGGAGCGGAATGTGCCAGATTGGCGCAAGAGTTGGTCAACCAGAGTAGTTTTACCGTGGTCAACGTGGGCGATGATGGCGATATTACGGAGTGCGCGTTTAGTCATGTGAAGCTTCTGAAGTTAAGAATATGAAATTCGGGTTAATTAAGGTTAATCAGTTAATAAGTCAAAAATATTAATGCGCCGAAGAAATCAAACGCTTGGGATGCAATACCCCTGAGCGCCAATCCCCAGTGCCGATAAAATTATGTGGAGCAGCAGTTGCACGATAGATGCGCACTAGCGCTTCTATCGAGGGTAAATTGAGTGGAACTCGTTGACCCATCTCCAAACGTTTTGCTTGCTGCTCATCTACAGTGAGGTGCGGCAAGGTTTGTAAAAGCGCATCGACTGGCAAGATATAGCTTGAGCTATCTTGCAAGCCTTTCTGAATAGACTCGATTGTGAAAGACTGCTCTAAATTGAGGTGGCCTACTTCAGTACGGCGCAATCCAACCAAATGTGCGCCACAACCTAATGCTTTACCAATATCTTCTGCTATGACACGGATGTAAGTGCCTTTGCTGCAGCTCACTTCTAAAGTAGCTTCAGGCCAATTGATATTGGTCCAGCGGATGGCATGAATCGTAATATTTCGTGGGGCACGCTCTAACTCAACACCAGCACGAGCATATTCATACAAAGGCTTGCCATCGCGCTTGAGCGCGGAATACATTGGTGGAACCTGGCTGATGGGGCCGGTAAACGCTGGTAGCAATGACTCTAGCGCTATTTTCACGGCAACTTCATCAGCGAATACTGGAAGCGGCAACTCTTCAACAATGAGTCCTTCAGCATCGCCAGTATCAGTGCGCTGACCAAACTTCACCTGAGCGATATAAGTCTTATCAGCTTCCAATAAATCCTGAGAGTACTTCGTTGCCTCACCCAAACAAATGGGGAGTAAGCCTGTAGCCATTGGATCCAAAGTACCGGTGTGCCCAGCTTTTTCTGCATTCAATGCCCGCTTCACTGCTGTGACCGCGCCTTGCGAGCTCATGCCAGCAGGTTTATCAAGCAAGACAACGCCGTCGATACGTACAGACATAGCTATTTACGCGTTCTCGTCTTTGCGGTCACTATCCACCGCTTGATCAATTAGGCGAGACATTTCGATGCCATGCTCAACAGAACTGTCGTAGTGGAAATGCAGAGTTGGCACAGTATGAATATGCAAACGCTTAAACAATAAAGAATGTAAATAACCCGCTTTATCCTGGAGTGCCTTTAATGCCACTTCAGGCTCTGCGCCTAAAACAGTAAAGAAGACTTTTGCGTGCGCTAAATCAGGCGTGAGTTCAATACTTTGTAAAGTAATCAAACCTAGGCTCGGGCTACGCAATTCACGAGGAATCAGCTCGGCCAGGTCTCGCTGAATTTGATCGGCGAGACGCTGGTTACGATGAGGGCTAGTTTTATGCATGAACTCAGTAATTCTTAGAGTGTTCTAGCGACTTCAGTCACTTCAAATGCTTCCAGTTGATCGCCCTCTTTGATGTCGTTGTAACCTTTTAATGACAAGCCACACTCAACACCGGCACGAACTTCTTTTGCATCATCCTTAAAGCGCTTGAGAGAATCCAACTCGCCACTCCAGATCACGACGTTTTCACGCAAGAGGCGAACGCTAGAGTTACGCTTGACAACACCATCGAGCACCAAGCAACCCGCAATCGCGCCAACTTTAGATACTAAGAAGACTTGACGAATCTCCACCATACCGGTGATTTCTTCTTTCTTATCTGGGGTCAACATGCCACTCAAGGCGGCTTTCACTTCATCAACTGCATCATAAATAATGTTGTGATAACGAATATCCACACCATTGTTTTCAGCTAGCTTACGCGCTGCACCATCTGCGCGAGAGTTAAAGCCAATAATGACTGCCTTAGAAGCAACGGCCAAGTTCACGTCAGTTTCAGTAATACCACCCACTGCTGCGTGAACGATTTGAACCTTCACTTCCGCAGTAGAGAGCTTTTGTAATGACTGTGACAATGCCTCTTGAGATCCTTGTACGTCTGCCTTAATGATCAGTGGCAACAACTTCGCTTCGATCGCACCCTCTTCCATGTTTTCCATCATGGTTTCGAGTTTGAATGCTTGCTGTTTCGCTAACTTCACATCACGGAACTTACCTTGACGGAAGAGTGCAATCTCACGTGCTTTACGCTCGTCAGGGACTACTTGCACTGATTCGCCAGCTGCAGGTACTTCAGATAAACCTTGAATCTCTACAGGAATAGATGGGCCAGCCTCATTACATGGCTTGCCGTTCTCATCCAACATCGCACGAACACGACCGTAAGTTGAGCCGGCTAGCAACATATCGCCACGCTTCAGTGTTCCAGACTGAACGAGGACAGTAGCAACCGGACCACGCCCTTTATCCAAACGCGCCTCAATCACTAAACCTTGTGCCGGAGCTTCTTTAGCCGCTTTAAGCTCTAACACTTCCGCTTGCAAGAGAACGTTCTCGAGCAATGCATCGATGCCATCACCCGTTTTGGCAGAAACACCAATAAATGGCACATCGCCACCGTATTCCTCAGGAACCACTTGCTCAGCCACCAATTCAGTTTTGACACGCTCTAAATTAGCCTCAGGTTTATCAATCTTATTGATTGCCACCACGATTGGAACACCCGCCGCTTGAGCATGGTGAATCGCTTCTCTGGTTTGTGGCATCACGCCATCATCAGCAGCAACTACCAAGATCACGATATCCGTTGCCTTAGCACCGCGAGCACGCATTGCCGTAAAGGCTTCGTGACCCGGGGTATCTAGGAAAGTAATCATGCCGCGTGGAGTTTCGACGTGATAAGCGCCAATGTGTTGAGTAATACCACCCGCTTCGCCAGTAGCAACCTTAGCCGCACGAATCTTATCGAGCAAAGATGTTTTACCGTGGTCAACGTGACCCATTACTGTGACTACTGGTGGACGCGGTAACAATTCTGCATCGTGACCAGCTATACCTAAATCTAAATCAGGATCATCTAACTTAGCAGCATGAGCAGTGTGGCCCATTTCCTCGACGATGATCATTGCCGTATCTTGATCCAAGATCTGGTTGATGGTGACCATCTGACCCATACCCATCAAGAGCTTAATCACTTCTGCACTCTTCACAGCCATGGCGTGAGCTAACTCAGCAACGGTAATGGTTTCTGGAACATTAACATCACGCACAATCGCTTCAGTAGGTACCTGGAAATTGGTATCGGTGTTGGCTTCAGCAATTTGACGTTGCTTTCTTCTGCCACCACCTGAACGCCAACCACCTACACCACCAGAGCTATCGCCACGGGTCTTAAGGCCACCCGGTTTCTTTGCGCCCTCTTCTTGCCAAGTAGATGAAGTCTCTGCAGACTTAATGGTCTTTCCGCCAACTTTAGCAACTGCTTTTTTCTTATCGTCAGCACCTTCAACCTTAGCAGGCTTATGTAGGGTGCCTTTTTTGGCATCTTCAGCAGCAATTTCACTTGGCGCTTTGAGGACACGTGCAGGTGTGCTCATCATGTCGCGAATCGCTAAAGCTTCAGCTTCAGCAGCAGCACGACGTTTTGTAATATCTGCTAACTGTGCCTTATTGGCATCAGCGATATCTTTAGCAGCCTTGTCAGCTTTCGCTTTCTTTTCAGCAGCTTTAACTGCTGCAGCATCTCCATCTGACTTAGCAGATTTCTCAGTCGATGACTCAGCTGCGCTTGCTGCAGCGGCAGCATCAGCCTCTTTTAGGCGAGCATCTTCTGCCGCTTTCATTTCAGCTTCTTGACGAGCTAATAATTCAGCTTGACGAGTAACTTCAGCTGCGCGTTTTTCTAACTCTTCGGGAGAAAGGATTGGCTTAGCAGATTCTGCAGGAGTAACTTCCTTAGTCACTGGAGCTGGCGTCTCTTCAGGAGCTTTCTCTCCCGCTTTAACTAGCACGCGCTTTTTACGAACCTCAACTTGAACGGTGCGAGTACGCCCAGCAGAGTCTGCCTGACGAATCTCTGAATTTTCGCGCTTGATTAAAGTAATCTTTTTACGACTACCTGTATCTGCACTGCCATGCTCTTTTTGCAAATGCTCTAGCAGGACAGTCTTATCCTTTTCGGTAATGCTGTCGTCCTCAGAACCTTTTTCAATACCGGCCGCCTTCAATTGCTCCAGCAGGTCTGGCGCGGTACGTTTTAATTCTTTAGCGAGTACTTTTACTGTTGTTGCCATGCACTACTTCCTCTCATGAAGTAAACCAATGTTCGCGCGCTTTCATGATGAGCGTTTTCGCGGTTTCTTCGTCAATTTGTGTCGCCTCAACTAGCTCATCAACAGCCAGTTCAGCTAAGTCGTCACGGGTATGAACTTGATTGTCAGCAAGCTTTGCAACCAATTCAGTCGTCATTCCCTCAAGGGAACGTAAATCTTGTGAGACTTCGCCAACTCGCTCTTCTTTGGCCAATTCCATGGTCAAGAGAGAATCACGTGCACGAGTACGCAATTCATTTACGGTGTCTTCGTCAAAAGAATCGATTTCCAACATTTCAGAAAGAGGCACATAAGCAACCTCTTCCAATGTGTTGAAACCCTCTTCGATCAAGATATCAGCTACTTCTTGGTCAACGTCCAATTTATCCATGAACAATTGGCGTACAGAAGCAGCTTCTTTTTCAGTTTTCTCAGCAGACTCTTCTGGAGTCATGATGTTGATCTGCCAACCAGTCAATTCACTAGCCAAGCGAACGTTTTGTCCGCTGCGACCAATCGCAATTGCTAAGTTCTCTTCATCAACCACCACATCCATGGCGTGACGCTCTTCGTCAACTACGATAGAAGATACTTGTGCTGGAGCCAAGGCACCAATCACAAACTGCGCTGGATCTTCAGACCACAACACGATATCCACTGCTTCGCCAGCCACTTCGTTACGCACAGCAGTAACGCGTGTGCCACGAACACCAACACAAGTACCGATTGGATCAATACGCTTGTCGTAAGTAATGACGGCAATTTTTGCGCGGATACCAGGATCACGAGCTGCGCCCTTAATCTCCAATAAACCCTGCTCCATTTCTGGAACTTCATTCTCAAACAGCTTGATCAAGAAATCTGGGCAAGTACGTGAGAGCTCAATCTGTGGGCCACGGGCTTCACGATCTACTTTCAGGATGTAAGCACGTACGCGGTCACCAGAGCGCAAGTTCTCTTTAGGAATCATTTGATCGCGACGCAGCAAGGCTTCAACGCGACCAGACTCAATAATCAAACCATTCTTATCAGCACGCTTCACGGTACCGGTCATGACTTTTTCGCCACGCTCAAGGTAGTCGTTCAGAATTTGCTCACGCTCAGCATCACGAATACGTTGCAAGATCACTTGCTTAGCAGCTTGTGCGCCGATACGGCCGAAGGCTAAAGATTCAATTTGCTCTTCGATGTGTTCGCCAACTTCCATATCCGCAAATTGCTCAAGCGCTTCAAAATGCAGAATTTCTTTATCTGGCTCTTGGAGGCCAGCTTCATCAGGAACAACCAACCAACGACGGAAGGTTTCGTATTCACCAGATTCGCGATCAATCGCCACACGAATATCCACATCTTCTGTCGGATAACGTTTCTTGGTAGCTGATGCTAACGCCATCTCTAGCGCCTCAAACACAATTGCTTGATCTACGTTCTTTTCACGCGCTAAGGCGTCTGCCAACATGAGAACTTCTCGGCTCATGACTTTCTTCCTTTGAAATCAATAACAGGGACCAACCGAGTCTTATCGACCTCGGCTAAAGAAAACTCCAATTGAGACTCAGCGCCATCGACGCCTTCAAACAACAAACCAAATTTCGCATCAGGCGAATCCAACTCACCATTCAGCAAACCTTGCAACACACCACGAAACTTCTTGCGATCGCCAGCGGCGACACGCAACTTCAAATCCACTTCCATTCCGGAGAAGCGCTCGTAATCAGCCGCTGATTTAACAGGGCGATCTAGACCAGGAGAAGAAATCTCTAGACGCTCAAAAGGAATGTTTTCCACTGGCAAGGTATAGCTCAGTTGATGACTTACCTTTTCGCAATCCTGGACATTAATCAAGCGCTCGTAATCCGGGTTTTCAATCGTGACGCGCAGCAAACCTCCGGCTTCACGCTCGATATCGACTAGCGTGTAACCTAGGTTTTCTACCTCTGCAGAAATAATCCGCTGATCCTTCACGAACACCCTTCAATCCAAAATGGCAAAAAAAAATGGGCTTCAAAGCCCATATTCTCGAAATTCAGAACAGGCCGACTTACGTTGATCGCAACATCAGTCGGTAACAACTCAAAACAGCAGCAAACTGCTGTAAGACCAAAATTATAGCCGATTTAGAGGAAAACTCATCAAAATCAGAAGCTTTCGCTTGGATTCCGCGGTTTTCTAGGGCCTTTATTGAAGGGTTTGCGCCCTTTTGGTGCCCCGCGTTTAGGGCCATTTCCTGGACTTTGAGGGCTTGCCGTCACAAAAGCAGACTGTCCGTGATGGACTTTCTTGGCTTTATTGCGGTTCTGGCCTTGAGCTCCCTGGCCGGCACCTTGACCACCCTGACCACCTGAGCCTGGACGCCCACCCTGAGTACGACCACGGAAAGGCCCGCGCCCTTCGCTCGAGCCACCACCGCCAGCTTTGCCGCCTCGACCTTGATGGGTGAGAGCGCCATGACCACTAGCTTGGGTTAAGGCATCCCGTGAACCCCAATAAGAAACCGAGGTTTGCATTGGATCTGGCTGAAAATCTCCGCTAGAAGCAGGATTACGGTCTCGTCCATGAGCGCCATTACTTGGACCACGCCCCTTATCTTGGGGTTGAGGCATTTTTAAGCCTGCAAACTTCATTAAGTTATAGATACCGCCGGCCTCAATCTCTTCCCACTTACCCCGCCTCAAACGTGGAGGCAATAAGAAAATGCCGTAACGCGTACGAATCAAGCGAGAGACGACATGCCCGACTGCTTCAAACATGCGGCGCACCTCACGGTTACGACCTTCAGTCAAAGCAACGTGGTACCAACGGTTTGCACCTTCCCCGCCCCCCATAGAAAGACGTAAGAATTTGGCTTGGCCATCATCTAGAGTAATGCCGCTCTTTAATTGAGCTGTGTTTTCTTGGCTCAGATCACCCAAAATACGGACAGCGTATTCGCGCTCAACGCCGTAACGGGGATGCATTAAGCGGTTAGCCAGCTCGCCTGAAGTCGTAAATAGCAATAGACCTTCAGTATTAAAGTCCAGACGCCCTACTGCAATCCAACGTCCTTGACGTGGCTTTGGCAAGCGATCGAATACAGTTGGGCGACCCTCTGGATCGGACTGACTCACGATTTCGCCGGAAGGCTTGTGATACATGATCACGCGTGGTGGCTTAGTCTGAATCTTGCGATGTACTGGTTTACCGTTAATGCGAACTTGATCAGTAGGCCCAATGCGCTGCCCAATATGGGCTGGCAGTCCATTCACGGATACGCGCCCTTGAATAATCAAGTCTTCCATATCGCGACGTGAACCCATGCCGACATCAGCCAATACCTTATGCAACTTGACAGTATCTTCGTCGTCAGCTTCGTCATCTAAACCATCTAAGTCTGACCACACTTCATCACGCAAGCTGAGCGGTAAATCATCGATGTTGGCAAATTGCAAACTACTCATCTCATCATCGCTAGGTGTATCAGCATCTTCGTCATGACGCACACGTTGTGCGCGACGCTCTGCACCAGTCTGATGAGAAATCTCATTCTCATTCACACCATCCGGATTTTTAACTTCAAGTACTTCAGGCGCATCTAATGCAGCATCAAATTCTCCAGAGACCACTGAAGCAAACAAGGCTTCACTCTCTGCTGCATTCGGTGCAAGCTTGGCAGCTGGGGGGTTAGCACCCTCGCCCTCGCGACGAGGCCGATCCTTGTTAAATGGACGCTTTTTATTAAATGGCTTGCCTGCACCTGCACCCTGACGGCGTGGACGACGTTGACCGCCTTCACGCCCTTCGCCTTTTGCGCCCTCTGAATGATTGGGTGCAGACTCAGAACCAGTAGAGTTATCCGATGAAGGTTTAATCGGAGTTGAATCGTTTTCGTTGTGACTTGTCATTAATAATTATTTTTGTTCGTCTGATTTTTCTTCAGACTCTGGAGTAACTTCTTCTACTACTTCACTTATTTCTTCGCTGATGGACTCTTCGTTTACTAACGCATCATCTGTTGACTGAATAATGGGCTGACCGTTTTCATCTAACTCGATGACTGTCTCTACGGTTGCAGTAGGATCAAACTCCATTACCGCCTGACCTAATTGCGCAGCTGCGGCCATCGGTGCAGCATCTTCTAGCATTGGCAAGCTTTGTAAATTAGTAAGGCTCAAGTCATCTAAAAATTGTTTGGTGGTGGCATATAAACCTGGGCGACCGATGGTCTCTTTATGGCCAATCACCTCAACCCAACCTCGATCCTCTAGCTGCTTCATCACATTGCTGCTGACTGCAACGCCACGAATCTCTTCGATCTCACCGCGGGTCACTGGTTGACGGTAGGCAATAATTGCTAAGGTCTCCATCACCGCGCGAGAATACTTTGGCGGCTTTTCTGGAGTCAAGCGATCAAGATATTCACGCATTGCTAGGCGGCTCTGAAAGCGCCAGCCTGTTGCAATGTGCACTAACTCCATGCCCTTTTCTACCCAAGCCTTTTGAAGCTCTAAAAGAGCATCATCAACTTCGCCAGCGGCAATATCTTCGACAAATAGACGCGTCAGATCAGCAACTGTGAGTGGTTCTTGCGCGCACAAGAGGGCTGTTTCAATTACGCGTTTATTGTGATCATCCATAAAATTCGGGCTATCAGGCAAGGACCTGATGAGACTATAAAAATGTATTTCAGTAATGGGTTGGTAGTTTTCTGGCGGCGCTATTTAGTTGCAACGGGCAGTTGATCTCTGTAAATACACACTGGAGAACTACCCGCGCTGAAACGAAGTCTTTTTCGCTCACCTGTAACCATTATAAGGGAGGCTCAATACAATAGCTATATGCACGAAATTACAGCCACATCCCCTCTTTTATCCACCAAGGCCGACACAAGACGTCGTTTTCTGGGCTTCGGCCTGAGTTTAGGGGCTCTCATTGGGGGCTCAAGCCTGAACGGGTGCAGCCTAATTAGTAGTCGCAAGCCTGTCATTGGTCTTGTCTTAGGGGCAGGTGCTGCCCGAGGTTTTGCCCATGTGGGCGTTATTAAGGCGCTGGAGGCTCAAGGTATTCGGCCCGATATTGTGGTCGGCAGTAGTGCCGGAAGCGTAATTGCAGCATTACTTGCCTCTGGCGCCACCGGAAATGATCTCAATCGACTCGCCTTAACTCTTGATGAGGCAACCATTGCCGACTGGGGGCTCCCCTTTGCTGGAAGGTTCGGAGGCCTGATTAAAGGTGACGCTCTTCAGAACATGGTGAACCGTGAAGTACAAAATAAGTCTATCGAGCAAATGCGTATACCCCTAGGAATTGTGGCAACTGAACTGCAATCAGGCAAAGGGATTTTGTTTCGCTCTGGCAATACTGGTCTCGCGGTACGCGCCTCCTGCAGTGTTCCAGGCGTATTCCAGCCAGCAGTTATTAGCGGCAAAGAATATGTTGACGGTGGCTTAGTTGCTCCGGTCCCTGTGAGCTATGCCAGGCAGATGGGCGCAACCATCATCATCGCGGTCAACATCTCATCAGAACCCGTTCATCAAGATGCCAGCGGAACCTTTGGCGTTATGCAACAAACCATCTCTATCATGCAGCGAAGTATTAATCAGTATGAGCTCAAGAGTGCGGATATTGTAATTACGCCTCACCTCAAGCAAATGAGTAGCGGCGACTTCAAATCCAGAAATGCCGCCATCCTAGCTGGTGAGGTTGCTGCACAGGAGCAAATGATGCTAATTAAAGAGAAGCTAAAGAGCTAGAAATACTTTAGCTGAGGGCCTATAGACTACGAGATTTACGCTTGAGTTTATTCACTTCATTCAACAACTCTTTACGCTCTGCGTCACCCAAGTTGTCACTGCCGTCTAAGCGGCGAGCGCCGTCAAAGCGCTTATCCCAGTAGAGGCTACCGAGATCGTCTACACGCACACTGGTACCCTTAGATGGGGAATGAATGAATTTATTGTCGCCAACATAAATGCCGACATGAGAGAAAGTTAAACGCATGGTGTTGAAGAACACTAAATCACCAGGTTGTAATTCTTCACGAGTAATCGGTTTGCCTACTCGGCTCATTTGAGTAGATTTGCGTGGCAATAAAAAACCCAATTTATCTTTGAAGACATAGCCAACAAAACTACTACCGTCCAAACCAGATTGTGGTAACTCTGCATCCCAACGGTAACGCACGCCAATTACTTCCATGGCGCGGTTAATTAATTCGTCTGATTTGCCGGTAACGGAGTCTGCTAAACGATCCGACACACGAGCGAAGTAAGACTTGCCTGCCTGAAACATGGTTTCTTTTGGAGTTTCCTTAGCAACTTCTGCGGGCAGATCTTTTGCGGCATCAGCAACAGCATCCACAGCGCGTGCAGGATTGGCAGCCAAGGTGATTGCAAACAGCAAAGCAATTGGCAAGAGGTCTTTTTTAAGGGACATTACTCCATTCTAACAAAGAAGGTCTCTTTCACCAAATGCCAGCCTTGGGGCTAACTAATTGTTTTCAATGGGATATTTACCATTATGGGGCGTAAATGCACCAATTAAGCGCCTACAGGAGTCTATTTCAGGAAAGCCTTAGGTCAGTTCAGCAGCTGCAAACAGCTCTTGGGTATAGCTCTGACGAGGGTGCTTAATGAGGGTTTCGGTATCACCAAACTCCACCACCCTACCCCCTTTGAGCACCATCACCTCATGTGACATTGCCCGAATAACCGCCAAATCATGGCTAATTATCAAATAGGCCAAGTTGTATTTTTTCTGGAGCTCAGTTAGCAAAGCGAGCACCTGTTTTTGAATCGATACATCCAATGCTGAAGTTGGCTCATCTAATACCAAAATCTGCGGCTTCAGAATTAAAGCACGAGCGATCGCAATACGCTGCCTCTGACCGCCAGAGAATTCATGGGGATAACGCGTGAGAGCGGAACGATCAATTCCCACCTCTCGCAAAATATCCAGGACGCGAGACTCACGCTCCGCCGCAGACAAATTCGGAAAGTGCACATCCAAACCCTCTGAAACAATTTGCATCACATTCATACGCGGAGAAAGTGAGCCAAACGGATCTTGAAAAATTACCTGCAAACTAGAGCGCATAACTCGGCGCTCCAATGGTTTCAACTTTTGCCAATCCTTACCCAGCACATCCACTGTGCCCGTAATCTCGGCAGCAGAGTCACCCAATAAACCTAAAACCGCCATACCTAAAGTAGTCTTGCCTGAACCAGACTCGCCAATCACACCGATAGTCTGTCCTTGCTTTAGCTCAAAGCCAAGCTTACGCAAGACCAGATGACGTGGAGCTTTTTTAAACCAAGAGGTCGACTCTGTGCCCGGATAAGAAACAGACAGGCTCTCCGTCTTCAATAAGACGGGTGCCAAAGGCATTACTGGCGCTAAATCGCGCACCGGCACACTGTTGACTAAGGCTTTTGTATACGCGTTATCTGGATGCTCGAAGACTTGCTTTGTAGTCCCCACCTCCATCAGGTTGCCCTGATTGAGGACAGCAACGCGCTGAGCAAAATGCTTAACCAAGTTGAGATCATGTGTAATCAACAGGATTGCCATGCCACCATGATCTTTAGACTCTTCTTGTAATTCTTTTAGTAAATCCAAAATCTGCAAACGCAAGCTTACGTCTAGAGCGGTAGTAGGCTCATCTGCAATAAGTAATCTTGGCTTGCACGCCAATGCCATCGCAATCATGGCGCGTTGACGTTGTCCGCCAGACAATTGGTGAGGATAAGAGTGGAAGCGCTTCTCTGGCTCAGGAATACCGGTTTTTTTGAGCAACTCAATTGCAGCAGTCATTCCGTCGGCCTTAGAGATCAGTGGCTCATAAATCTGCACCGCCTCCACAATCTGATTGCCGATAGTAAACAAAGGATTGAGTGCAGTCATCGGCTCCTGAAACACCATTGCAATCTCACGACCCCGAATCTCACGAATAGCTTGTATTGGTAAATCGAGCAAATTCACTGAAGGATTACTAGCATCTGCACTCTTGCCACCCCACAAAATTCGGCCGGATGTTTTTGCACCCTCAGGCTCAAGACGCAGTGGCGCTAAGGCAGTCAATGTCTTACCAGAACCAGACTCTCCAACTAGGGCAACGCGCTCACCCACGCCAATCTCTAGATCAAGATGGCTCACGGCAAATTTTTCACGCCGACCTGAACCAAATGAAATTGAGAAATCTTCATAGCGCAGCAAAGGAATTACTGGTTTATTTGAATTATTCTTTTCACTCATGAGCGACCCCCACTCATTGCGCCTGACTTACGAGAATCAAAGGCATCGCGTAAGGCCTCACCCATAAAAGTGAGCAAGAGTAAGGTAGCAACCAAAACAATAAAGGTCGATAGTGAAATCCACCACGCATCTAAATTACTTTTTCCTTGGGAGAGTAATTCACCAAGACTCGGCGTTCCTGGTGGCACACCTAAACCCAGGAAATCTAAACTAGTGAGCGACAAGATCGCTGCACTCATTCTGAAGGGAAGAAAGGTAATAACGGGCGTCAAACTATTTGGCAGGATATGACGGCGCATGATTTGAAGATTGGTCAATCCCAATGCTCGGGCTGCACGAACGTATTCCAGAGCGCGGTTACGGAAGAACTCTGCACGCACATAGTCAGATAAACCCATCCAACCAAATGCTGCCAGCAGAATAATTAAGAGCCAAATGCTTGGATTAAAGATGGAGGCAAAAATGATGAGTAGATATAACTCTGGCATCGCCGACCAAATCTCAATCAAGCGCTGAGACACCAGATCAAACTTTCCACCAAAGAATCCCATTAAAGAACCGGTGATGATGCCCACGCTGACGCCGACGATGGTGAGCGCTAAGCCAAACAAAATCGATAGGCGAAAGCCATAAATCAAACGAGATAAGACATCGCGCCCACGATCATCAGTGCCCAACCAGTTATCAAACGATGGTGGTGCAGGATTAGGTGCTTTTGAGAAGTAATTGAGCGTCTCATAGCTATAAGGAATCGGTGGATAAATTGCCCAATTACCATTGCTGGTGATGTTGTGACGAATGTCCGGATCTAAAAAATCGGTTGGCGTCGCAAAGTCACCGCCAAAAACGCGCTCAGGCTGTGACTTCACAATTGGGAAATAAAATTTTCCTTCATAGCGCACTATCCAAGGTTTGTCATTTGCAATCAGCTCAGCGCCCATGGAGAGACCAAATAGAATCATAAAAATCCAAAGGCTGGCATAACCCATGCGACTGTTTTTGAATCGATACCAGCGACTCATGAGCCACCTCCCGCACCAAACTGGATGCGCGGGTCAATATAGACATAGCAAAGATCCGAAATCAACTTTGTAAACAAACCAATCAGCGTGAAAAGATAAAGCGTTCCGAAAACTACTGGGTAGTCACGTCGCATGACAGACTCGTAAGAAAGTAAACCCAGTCCATCTAAAGAAAATAGGGTTTCGATCAGTAATGATCCTGTAAAGAAAGCGCCAATAAATGCTGCTGGAAATCCAGTCACCAAAGGAAGGAGCGCATTGCGGAATACATGCTTCCACAGCACTTGTTTTTCGGTGAGGCCTTTAGCTCTCGCAGTCAATACATACTGTTTGCGGATCTCTTCTAAAAAGGAGTTCTTCGTCAGCATCGTGATGACTGCAAAGCTACCTAAAACAGAAGCGGTGATCGGCAAAACTAAATGCCATAAATAGTCCAACACCTTGCCCATCATGCTGAGCTCACTCCAGTTATCTGAAGTCAGTCCGCGTAATGGAAAGATTTGCAAAAAACTGCCGCCACCAAAGAGGACAAGAAGGAGTACTCCCAATACAAATCCCGGAATGGCATAACCGACCAAGATAAAGCTACTAGTAACTGCATCAAAGCGAGAGCCATCGCGCACTGCTTTGGCAATGCCCAAAGGAATGGATACCAGGTAAGTAATAAAGAAGGTCCATAGACCGATACTGATCGATACAGGTAGCTTAGAAACTACTAAGCCCCAAACACTTTCGTGCTGGTAATAGCTTTGACCTAAATCGAATCTGGCAAAACGCCCCAACATCATGAAATAACGCTCTACTGGCGGCTTATCAAATCCGTAGAGCGCTTTAACCTCTTCCAAGCGTTGCGCATCAACACCTTGACGCCCGCGATAGGTTGCTCCAGCACCCGATGACTCTGATCCACCGGTTGCTCCAGCACCCTTACCCTTTAGTTCCAAGACCATCTGCTCCACTGGGCCGCCGGGTACAAATTGCACGACTGCAAAGGTCAAGGTCAGTACACCCAATAAGGTTGGGATCATTAACAGTAGGCGTTTAAAGATATAGGCGCGCATTTGACCTTGCATTATTTAGCCTCCTCTTTCCACCAGTTTTGCATAATCCAAGGCTCCGCTGAGTAGTACAAGGGAGGCTCTGGATAGCGCATCTCTTTGCGATAGGCAACCCGGTGCGTTGGGTTGTACCACTGTGGAATGACGTAATAACTATTCCAGAGTACGCGATCTAAGGCTCTCGTGGCGGCACGCAACTCCTCGCGATTTTGCGCTTTAGTAATTTCCTGAATCAACGCATCCACCACTGGTGACTGAATACCAATGACATTATCCGATCCTTTTTCTTTGGCAGCCTGACTACCAAAGCGATCCCATAATTCATTTCCAGGATTTTGCGAATCTGGGAAACGAACTGTTGTCATATCAAAATCAAATTCATTCATCCGCTTTTGATGTAGAGCGAAGTCGCTAGTTCGAATATCTACCTGAACCCCCAACTTCTCTAAATTACGCACATAAGCAGAAATCACCCTCAGAAAGAATCCGCCATTTTCCACCATCTCAAAACGAAATGGCTCACCCTTTTCATTACGTAATGCGCCATCGCGATACTGCCAGCCAGCATGCATCAATAGTTCGCGGGCTTTCTTTAAATTCTGACGTAGGCTATCTGGCGACTTGGTGGATGGGGCTGGGGGCATTGGATCAAAGACTGCATCAGGTACCCATTGTGGGTACTTTGTTTTTAATGGTCTTAGTAGTTTTAGTTCCGCCTCTGTGGGCTTACGCGGTCCATCAAAATTCGCACTCAGATCGCTATTCTGAAAATAGCTATTGATACGACTGTATTGATCATAAAAAATTTGGCGATTGAGCCATTCAAAATCTAAAGCGTAACCTAAAGCTTCACGTACTCGAGCATCCTTGAAGATTGGGCGACGAAGATTCATCGCAAAACCCTGCATCCCTGCCCCGTTGTTATTGAGGAATACCTTCCTCAATAGGGTGCCGTTATCAAACTTGGAACCCACATAACCTTTAGCCCAAATTTTGGCGCGGTATTCAACGATTGCGTCGAACTCCCCCGCTTTGAAGGCCTCTAAACGAACAGCATCATCACTATAGAGCTTGTAAAGCACGCGATCAAAGTTATAAAAACCAACGCGGACATTTAAAGGCTTACTTAATTGATCGGCCCAATATTGCGGGTTTCGCTTAAAGACAATGGATTTACCAGCTTTAAAGGATTCAATCAGGTAGGGCCCACTACCCAATGGTGTTTCAAAGGCAATCTTCTCAAAAGGAATGATCGTACCGTCCGGATTCTTTCCCCAGTTACGAGAAAAGATAGGGAGCGTTCCCGCCAAAATAGGTAACTCTGTGTTGTTGTTTTTGAAATCAAAACGCACTGCTCGATCGGATAACACAACCGCTTCTTTAATATCTGCGAAGGTAGTTCTATAGCGTGGATGTGCTTTACCACTCATCAATACATCAAAGCTATGTTTCACATCTGCAGCTAAGACTGGGCTACCATCAGAAAACTTTGCTTCAGGACGAATACGAAACGTTACCGACTTATGGTCTTGAGCAACGGCAATATCTTCAGCTAGCAAACCATAAATGCTTGATACCTCATCAGCACTTCCCTCGGCCAAAGATTCAAACATCAATTCAATTCCGGGCGCCGTTACACCCCGCAGAGTAAAAGGATTGAACTTATCAAAACTGGTTCTTTGTCCTGGGTTGGGTAAAGTGAGGGTACCTCCCCTAGGGGCATGAGGATTCACGTAATCAAAATGGGTGAATCCTTCGGCATATTTAGGCTTGCCGTACTGGGAAATCCCTTGAGCTGCCTGCGCTACATTGGCCCCAAGCCCCACTAGCATGGCTAGTAGCAAGAAATGGGCTATTTGGCGAATGGGGTTTAGGGTGGGCATATATGCAACAATTGTAGATAGCTAATCATATTTGAAGTAAAGGAAACAACATGGGCTTTCTCTCCGGCAAAAAAATCCTGATTACCGGGCTTCTCTCTAACCGCTCTATTGCCTATGGTATTGCCAAGGCATGCTACCGCGAAGGGGCTGAACTGGCCTTTACCTACGTTGGTGAACGCTTTAAAGACCGCATTGTCGATTTCGCCAAAGAATTCAATACCGAACTAATTTTTGACTGCGACGTTGGCAGCGATGAGCAAATTTCCGCCCTTTTTAAGGATTTGGCTAAGAGTTGGCCGCAATTTGATGGCTTTGTCCATGCGATTGGCTTTGCACCACGTGAAGCGATTGCTGGAGACTTTTTAGAAGGTCTTTCTCGCGAAGGCTTCAAAATCGCTCATGACATCTCGGCTTACAGCTTCCCGGCGATGGCAAAAGAAGCTTTGCCCATGTTGCGCGACAAATCTTCCTTATTGACACTCACTTACCTCGGCAGCTTACGCAACGTTCCCAACTACAACACCATGGGACTTGCTAAGGCCTCACTTGAAGCCTCGGTACGCTACATCGCTGGCTCAGTTGGACCTAAAGGCATTCGCGCTAATGGAATCTCTGCTGGCCCGATTAAAACTCTAGCTGCTGCTGGCATCAAAGGTTTCGGCAAGATTTTGGAAGCAGTTGAACAAACTGCTCCCATGCGTCGCAATGTCACAATTGATGATGTTGGAAATACCGCGGCTTTCCTATTGTCTGATTTAGCAAACGGCATCACTGCCGAAATCATTTATGTCGATAACGGTTTTAGCCAAGTGGTTGGTGGAATGGAAGAAGTTTGAGCGTTCCACTGCGCGAGGCCCTGAAGTTTTGGGCCAAGCTGGGCTTTATTAGTTTTGGTGGGCCCGCAGGACAGATAGCCGTCCTACATCAAGAGCTTGTTGAGAAGCGTCGCTGGATTTCTGAGCGGCGTTTTTTACATGCGCTCAACTATTGCATGTTGTTGCCTGGACCCGAGGCACAGCAGCTAGTCACTTATATCGGCTGGCTGATGCATCGTACTTGGGGTGGTGTTTTAGCAGGCACCCTCTTTGTTCTGCCTTCCCTCTTTATATTGATAGGCCTATCTTGGGTCTACCTCACCTTTGGGCAAGTGCCCTGGATTGCAGCCATCTTTTTTGGCATCAAACCTGCAGTCACTGCCATCGTCCTTCATGCAGCAGTTCGCATTGGTAAACGCACGCTCCACAATCAAACACTCCGTTGGATTGCAATCGGATCCTTTCTAGCGATCTTTGTTTTTAATTTGGCTTTCCCGATCATCGTTATCTTTGCTGCATTGATCGGCGCCTGGGGAGGCAAACGCTACCCAGAATATTTTCAGCAAACTGCCGCTCACGATAAATCAACAGAGGCACACCCTCCCGCAGTAATTGATGATCACACCCCCACTCCAGACCATGCTCAGTTTTCCAAAAAGAAACTGGCGCTACATAGTTCAGTTGTTCTCGCGCTCTGGTTAATTCCGTTTATTGCCCTTGTTCTGATCTTTGGCTGGAAAACGCTATACCCACAAATTGCTTGGTTCTTTACTAAAGCCGCCTTCCTCACCTTTGGTGGCGCTTACGCAGTTCTGCCCTACGTGTACCAAGGTGCAGTAGATCAATTCCATTGGCTTAGCGCAGGTCAGATGATGGATGGTTTAGCGCTTGGAGAAACCACTCCAGGACCGCTCATCATGGTGGTGGCTTTTGTTGGATATCTGGCTGGCCATATTCAACATCTGATTGGAAATAGCAATCCGTTTTGGTTTGGCGTGCTTGGGGCTTGTGTTGCCACCTGGTTTACTTTTTTACCTTCTTTTTTCCTGGTACTGGTCGGTGGTCCGCTCATCGAATCTACCCATGGCAAGCTGAGTTTTACTGCACCCCTGACTGCCATCTCTGCAGCAGTGGTCGGCGTCATCGCTAATTTAGGCCTGTTCTTTGCATATCACGTCTTTTTTCCGCATGGCCTTGGTGGTTCAATCTCATGGATTTCGATGGTGATCACCTTGTTTGCAGGCATAGCTCTCTTTAGGTACCAAAAAGGAGTGATTAGTGTGTTGATCGGTTCAGCCCTAGCTGGGCTTCTGAGTTATTTACTGACTACTTTATTGATCTAGCAAGGCTGTATTGGGGGCTGAAATTGGCATAATGGAACTTATGCGAATTGAACCCCAAACTATTACCCATCTCCAAGAATGGCTCGGGAAAACTGAGACCCTTCAAGACATCGTCACTGCAGCACCTGTTAGAGCTTTATCAGCAACACTCGATCGACCTGATGCTGCGCCCGTTACCGGAACCTTTTTACCAGAGCTATGGCATTGGCTCTATTTTTTACCTTGCGCTCTTCAATCAGAAATCGGCCCCGATGGCCATCCTAAGCGTGGCGGCTTTCTGCCCCCCGTACCATTGCCGCGTCGCATGTGGGCTGGTAGTCGGATTAAATGGTTAACCCCTTTGGCAGTTGGCGATGAAATCGAGCGCGTCTCCAAAATTGAATCCGTTACACACAAAGCGGGTCGCACTGGTGACCTCATCTTTGTATTGGTGAAACATACCATCTCTAATCAACATGGCTTGGCTTTAGTTGAAGAGCATGACATTGTGTATCGCGATGCTCCCGGACCAGACGATAAGCCAGCAGCACCAACACCAGCTCCTACGGGAGCCTCTTGGTCTAAAACAATTACTCCTGATGATGTTTTATTGTTTCGTTATTCAGCACTGACATTTAATGGTCATCGCATTCATTACGATCGCAAATACGTTACTGAAGTTGAGGGCTATCCCGGCTTAATTGTTCACGGCCCTTTAATTGCGACTTTGTTAGTGGATCTTGTGCGTCAGAGTATTCCAGCCTGCAAGTTAAAGAGTTTTGAGTTCCGCGCCATACGCCCTACTTTTGATATCAATGTATTTAAAGTGAGTGCTAAGCCTGATTTAGAGAAAGATCCTTCTGGAAAAACGCTCTCCATTTGGGCCGAAGATCATGAAGGCTGGCTCACCATGCAAGCGACCGCAGTTTTAGCTTAGGAAATTTTTTACTTAATGACTACTCCACACTTATCTAAAGCCTTAGCGACATTTGCTGCTGAATTAAAGATTGGCGACATTCCACAAGAGGTAATTGCACGCACTGAAGATTTACTGGTGGATTGGTTTGGCTCTGCCATTGCTGGCAAAGGTTCACGCCCAGTAGAAACGATGACGCAGTTTGCGCAAAACATGGGTGGCTTTAATGCCGCCAATCCCGGTTCCGCTGAAATTCTGATTAGCCGCAAGAGCTCGAGCCCTTTTTTGGCGACACTCGCTAATGCCGCAGCATCACATGTAGCCGAGCAAGATGATGTTCACAATGGCTCTGTCTTTCATCCAGGCACCGTAGTGTTTCCTGCAGCATTGGCAACGGCGCAAACGATTGGTGCATCAGGCGAAGATCTTCTGGTAGCTGCTGTTGCTGGCTATGAAGTCGGCATTCGGGTTGGAGAATTTCTAGGTCGCTCACACTACAAAACATTTCACACTACTGGTACTGCCGGCACCTTGGCTGCTGCCGCTGCAGTAGGTCACCTTCTCAAACTAAACTCCACTCAAATGCTGCACGCCTTCGGTTCAGCCGGCACCCAATCCGCTGGCCTTTGGGAATTTCTGCGCGATGCCGCTGACTCTAAACAATTACATACTGCACACGCTGCCTCTGCTGGTTTGATGTCGGCCTATCTGGCGCAATCAGGCTTTACTGGTGCCGAGCATATTTTGGAAGGCAAACAAGGTTTAGCGGCTGGCATGTCAAGCGATGCAGATCCTAGCAAGTTGATTGATCGATTAGGTAGCCGCTGGACTATTGCTGAGACAAGCTTCAAATATCACGCCTCATGCCGTCACACTCACCCTGCCGCAGATGCCTTGTTACAAGTGATGTTGGCACATCAGCTCAAGCCTAGCGATATCGCTAAAGTAGAAACTTTAGTTCATCAGGGTGCAATCGATGTGCTTGGTCCAGTGACTGATCCCGCGACTGTGCACCAATCGAAGTTCTCCATGGGAACTGTATTAGCCTTAATTGCTCACTATCAATTTGCAGGCTTGCAAGAATTTGATCAACACTTTCATGATCAAGCCATTTGCGCATTCCGTGATCGCGTCACTATGGTGCTGGATCCTGAAGTGGATGGCGCCTACCCTCAGCGCTGGATTGGCAAAGTCAAGGTCCATTTAAACAGTGGTGAAGTTTTAGAAGGTCGCGTAGACGAACCCAAAGGTGATCCCGGTAATACTCTGAGTCGCGCTGAAATTACCGATAAGGCTATGCGCCTTGCTGTATTTAGTGGCGGCGCAAGCCCAACTGAGATGAGCGCCGCTATTGAGCGCTTGTGGAATATCCGCAAGCAGTCCAAGATAGGCCTGTTGATCTCCTAAATTTCTGCCTCATATTTAAAAAACCACATTCATGAATCCACTTGATACACCTATCGGCTTTAGCAGCACTTTCTTATTCGTTCCGGGGACGCGCCCAGAGCGATTTACTAAAGCACTCGATAGTGGTGCTGATGGTGTCATCATCGACTTAGAGGATGCAGTTGCCCATGAAGATAAAGAATCTGCACGTGCAGCAATACGTGCAGCTTGGCCTTCATTCACCGCAGAACAAAAAAAGCGTCTGATCATTCGCTCGAATTCTCCTGGCAGTCATTTTTATGCGGCAGACCTCATCTTGATCCAAGAGTTAGATGCCGCTTGCTTACTCATTCCCAAAAGTGAGTCTCTCGATCAAATCAATGGCGCAGCACAAATCCTTCCAAACACAGCCATCATTCCCATGATTGAGACTGCCATCGGTCTTGATCGCCTCAATGAAATTGCAAACTCTGAACAAGTCTTGCGCCTAGCATTAGGCAACATCGATTTGCAGGCAGACTTAGGTATGGTCTGCGACGCACAAGAAACTGAACTACAAACAGCGCGCTTTCAGATTGTGTTGGCCTCACGCTTAGCCCAAATTGCCCCCCCAATAGATGGGGTTACTCCTTCTACTGACAATATTGAGCGCATCACGGATGATGCCGAGCGCGCCAAAAGAATGGGTTTTGGTGGCAAGCTGTGTATTCACCCAAAGCAGATTTCTCTGGTGAAGGATTCCTTTATGCCTACTGCTGCAGAGGTTTCTTGGGCTCATCGGGTCATCGAGGCTGACAAGGCATCTAAGGGAGGCGCAGTGAAATTAGATGGCCGCATGATTGACCGTCCAGTTGTTCTACTGGCCCAAAGAACTCTAGCGATTGCTGGTAAACCCTAAGGCCGATAGTGTTTAATAGTGGCAAAATTGGCTCGCATCACACATTAACGGAGACTTAAATGAAATTCAAGAAAACCCTCTTTGCTGGAATTGCTGCAGTTGTCAGCGCCAGTACTTTATTGGGCAGCAATATTGCATCTGCTCAAAAAGATTGGCCTACAAAATCAGTTCAATTGGTTGTTCCATTTGCAGCTGGTGGCCCAACTGACACTATCGCACGCTTAATTGCAGTGCCAATGGGTCAGGCCTTAGGTCAAACAGTGGTAGTTGAGAACGTGCCAGGTGCTGGCGGCACAATTGCCTCCACCAAGGTTGCACGTGCAGCTCCAGACGGCTACACCATCTATATTCATCACATGGGGATGGCTACAGCAAATGCGCTGTATGACAAACTCCCATACGACCCAATGACTAGCTTTGAGTACATCGGCCAAGTTGCTGACGTGCCAATGGTATTGCTCGGTAAAAAAGATTTGCCAGTCAACAACTTTAAAGAGCTTGAGGCTTACATTAAAGCCAATGGTTCAAAAGTAACGATGGCTAATGCAGGTCCAGGCGCTGTGTCACAGCTATGCGGCTTGTTGTTCCAAAGTCGCATGGGTGTTCGCTTGACCAATATTCCTTACAAAGGAACTGGTCCTGCTTTAACTGACCTCTTAGGCGGTCAAGTTGACCTCTTGTGCGATCAGACAACACAAACTATTCCTTATATTAAGGATGGCCGTGTAAAAGCATTTGGTACAACCACGATGAAGCGTTTACCAGCCATTCCTAACGTTCCTACTCTGAACGAACAAGGCCTCAAAGGCTTTGAAGTTAAGGTATGGCATGGTGTGTATGCTCCAAAAGGTACTCCAAAACCAGTGCTGGATAAAATCAATGCTGCTCTGAAGAAAGCATTGACCAATCCTGATGTGAAGAAGCGCTTGGATGATGCCAACATTGATATCGTATCAATGGATAAAGTATCCGCCAATGGCCTTAAGGATCACCTCGATAAAGAAATCAACGTCTGGGGTCCAGTCATTCGTAAAGCCAATATTCCAGATTAATTCCGGAATAGCGGTAAACAAAAAAGCCAGCAAATTTCTGCTGGCTTTTTTGTTACCTAAAATTATCTGATGTACTGATAATGTACTAATTGCCTAACTCACTAATTAATCCGCCCTAAACAGATAACCTGATTGAACTCTTTCACGACGCTTCTGATAAATCGCATTCGGGATTGCCAGCAAAGCCCAAATAGCCAAGAAGGGATCCAAGAGGTAGTCCCAGAGATTTGCAGATTCATGCCAATGCACTGCCCACGCAATAATCGCAAAGGATAAGATCCAAACACCCTTAGTCCAGCCAGCAAGGCCGCAAACTACAGCAAACAAGATGGTGGCAATTAAAAGGCCAATAGAACCGTATCCCCAAACATAGGGATCGAACATGCCAAGACCTAGCGCCAAGGGATAAAACATAATCGCAATCAAGGCTACTGGCACTTTAAATCCCATTGGTGTTTTTTTAGCAGCCGGAATAATGGAGCTCCACAGCAAGAGCATTGTCACAATACTGAGCTCACCAGTGACCCCGCGAACATAGGCAGATAAAGGTAGTTCCAGCGACATTCCTAATGGCCAGAAAAATAGATTCGCCAGCAACAAAACTACCAGCAGGCGAATTGCAAATGGAATTTCTTTTGAGAACATTTTTTGCGAGAGAATAATCAGTACTACTGCAGAAGTAAGCGACATCTCTAGAAGAGCGATCAGCTGTAAATAAGGGGTCATCATTATGATTACTTTTCTTTCATACTACTGAGGGCATGCTTAAACCAGGCAGCTGGAAAATACACATGCTTAATCTTTGCTCTATTCCAGGTATAAGCAAGATGCGCATCATCACCATTCGCGGAAATCAAATATGGGTAGGAGAATTCTCGATGCTGATCATTGAGTAAAGATGCATCATCCTCGAGTACCTGCACTACTTGCCATTGAGGGGAGCTTGGCTCACGCATGACCATCACCAAGCGATAGCGCGCTGCCTCGATGTTATTCAGGACCATCAATCTTGTGCCATTCGCCAAAGTGAGTGCAGCAAGCGCTGAATTGGGATTTGGAATCTCCAGGTCTTTTGTTACCGTCCATGATCGTCCAGCATCCTTAGTTTCACTTACAGGGATTTGCTTTGGCTGAGAACTGGGTCGAGTTTGGCGAAAGAAAGCTTTTGCCACCTGCGGGCCATCAGTAAAAACTACTGGCTGAATTGCACTCCTGCCCGAACTCATGCGTCGCTTATCGATTACCTGACTCGCATCGATTCTCAAAAGCTCCCCAAAGCGACCAATCCACTCATGGTATGCCGGTAAACCCAGTCGCCCATCTACAAATGCCATGGCTGGTGACTTTACCAAGGTACTGAGATTAATCAGCGGGGAGCTGATTAGGCGCTGCGGCCGATCCCAAGTCAAACCCTCATCATCTGAAATCATTGAAGAAATTGAACTACCAGCCCAACCTCCAATAGAAACTGTGACAAAAAATAATTGCATTCGACCATCGGCTATTCTTGCTGGAACAGGATTGCCTAACTTAGCAATATAACGAGACAAGCCTTTTTCAGCACTAACGCGATCCATCACAACTGTTGGAGCACTCCATCGAGATGCACGCGGATCAAATACAGATGTATTGATGACTACGTCTGGAGCGCCTTCTCGACTACCCGCGAACCAGAAGGCCCTCACTGCGCCATTCTTCAGCGCAATTAAAGAGGCGGCATGCACTGAAGGAGCGCCAGTGTCAGGTAACCAATCTATCAGCAGGTTGGGCTGAACGGGCTGAATGGGCTTTAGTGACTTTACTGGCTTAACATTCCCAGTTACTTCAGATGCAGCTTCAAATTGATTGGCATTATTCACTGGGTAATCACTTGCAAACGGCGCCCACACTGGGAGACTGTCAATGTGGAGATAACCCAGCACCGAGGCCAGCAATAAAAAACAAAAGGCAATCACACGACTCATCGACAAGCATCCTTACCAACCAGTGGCAATGCAATGTTTGCAGGGGTGGCAATTAAATATTCATTCACAAACAGGTGTTCTCCAATATGACCCCTGAGTATCGCCTGAATTTCTGCATCAGAATGGCGTGCTCGCATCTCCATTCGTTTGCCCACTATTTTGCAAGAATCGCATAGTGTGGGTTCCACACCAATCGCTGACTGCACCGCTACTATTGGATAAGTACTGGTCAGTAAATTAATTTGACTGGCATCCTTTGCCAAATAGCCATGCAATATTGCTCCAGGCAATAAGAGTCGATACTCTTCATCCTTGGCGCGATAGTCGCAAGGTACCCAAACATCTTTTCCGGCAAGGCCTTGAATAGTCGCTTGCGAGTACCGGCCTAAGGCACCCTCGAGAGGTGATAAGCCGCTAGTGAGTGCGCAGTAGCAAAGAAAGCAGCCCGCCAAAGCGATTGCCTTAGTACGCTCTCGATTAAATAGTCCAAGTAATACTAGGACTATCGCGGTTCCCATAAAAACCCAATGCCAAGGGGAGTAACTCCAGATGCCAGACTGACCTAGGAAGTTAGACAGCTGTAAATTACCGCCCACCCAAACAAGCGCAGCAAGTAATAGTAACTGCAGTAGTAATGCAATCCGAAATCCCCAGACGGGCAATCGATCCCAATACAGGGCGATCACAGCAGCAAAAGCTGGCATCACTGGAAGCAGATAACGCCCAGAGCGCTGACTTGGCAAACTAAATACAATAAAAAAAGCTAAGATCAATAGCAGTAACAGACTCTCTTCAAGAGACATAAAACGCCGCTCTCGCCAACATTGAATTAATGCAGTAATCAACACAAAGGTAAAGAGTCCGGCATTAGCTAAAGTCGTTAAAGCCAGCATCCAAACACTATCGCCACCTCGTACTAAATCCAATACATAGTTTGAGCTACGCGCTTCAAACTTACCGGCATTCTCACCCAGAACAAATTCTTTCCAAACCGCTTCAGGGAAAGGATCCAGGACAAACCAAAGTGCAAACACACCCAAAGCTAAAATAGCAATCAATAAGACTTTATAAAGGTCTTGCAATAAGACCTTGGGAATGCTCCACTCACGCCAGCGCCAGTAGAACAAACCTAATGCAAATGCAGCGGGCACAATATAAGCAAAAGACTTTGACAGCAAGGCCATCCCAAAAGAGGCGCCTGCCAATACAGGAAATAAAAGCTTCGATTCGAAAGCAGCTCTACCCCAATACAGCAGCGCAAAGAAAGGCAAGCTTAGCCAAAATACTTCAGGGGGATCTGTCAGAAATGGACGACCATAGCGGTAAGTTGCAAAAAAGGAGAGCCATACTAAAGAGGCCAATAAGCCAGTCTGCCGATTACCGCTAAAGCGAGATACAGCCAAAAATAAGAATAGCGCGGTTAAGCCGGTATATACAACACTGGGCCAACGCAGTGCGAAAAGTGTCCAGCTGCTTCCCCAGTCGGTACTAGCAATGCCCTCCCAAAATATCAAGGGAGGCTTCGTATTTTTAATGCCATCCATCTCAGACTGAAGGGGCAACCAAGCACCAGCATCCGCGGTCATTCGGACGATATGCATATAGGGGTATTCGTCCCCATTCTTTGGAGCGAAGCGACTATCTAAACCATATAGATAGGTAAATACACCTAGAAGAAGGATGAAAATAGCATTTCGATAGGTAAATGAGCCACGCATATTGTTAGTTTATAGGCTTAGAGTGGAATACTTAAAACTAGCATGGTCAATACCCTCATTTTTAGTTCTGAGCTTATTGAAAATCAATCTAAGTAAAACTACTAATCCTACCCCAATCTGATTAAGATAGAGTTCATCAGCAGCATCCTAAGAACAGTTGTATGTAAGACGGAGATGATTCCTATGCAGATGAAGTATTTAAAACCCATTTTGGTGACTAGCGCTCTTATTGGCCTTAGCCATTGGAGCGGACTCAGTTTTGCCCAAACCGCTGACCAACTATATAAACGAGGACTTGCAGCTACCTGCGCTAATTGCCACGGCACGGATGGCAAAGGCGTTGTGGATGGTGGTATGCCGCTAATTAATAATCTCACTAGCGAACAAATGCTCGCCAAATTAAAAGCTTATAAATCTGGAGCATTAGAGGGCACGATCATGCCGCAGTTAGCCAAAGGCTATTCCGACGAACAACTCACCACTATTGCCAATCAACTTGGCAAGAAACAATAAGGAGGCGCCATGGATCGTCGACATTTTATAGGTCAGAGCGCTGCAGCAGTTGGCCTGCTTGCAGGTCTCTCAAGTCAAACTAAAGCAGCTAATTTACAAAAAGCAGAAATCTTGGTTATTGGTGGTGGATATGGTGGTGCCACTGCCGCCAAATACTTGCGCCTGTTCTCTAATAACACTGCCAGAGTGACTCTGATTGAGCCCAATACTTCTTTTATCTCTTGCCCAATGTCTAACTTGGTCATCGGTGGTTCACGTACGATAGCTGAAATTACCTCACCGTATGACACTCTGAGCAAGCGCCACGGCATCAAGATTATTCAAGATAGCGTCAGCAGCATGGATCCAGATAAAAAGACAGTCACGCTCGCCTCTGGAAAAACTTTACGCTACGACAAAGCCATTGTGTCTCCTGGAATTTCAATGAACTTCAAAAGCGTTGAAGGCCTTGCACAAGCCAATAAAGATGGCGTAACACTACAAGCTTGGAAAGCTGGTCCAGAGACTGTGGCTTTGCATAAGCAACTCGCTGCGATGCGTGAAGGTGGCACCTTTGCAATCAGCATTCCAGAAGCCCCTTATCGCTGCCCTCCTGGACCCTATGAGCGCGCATGTCAGGTAGCAAACTATCTACAGCAAAACAATCCTAAGGGCAAGGTATTGATCCTAGATGCCAACCAAGATGTGGTTTCTAAAGGGGCCTTGTTCAAGAAAGTGTGGGCAGAGCAATATGCTGGAATGATTGAGTACCGCCCGAAGAGCAATGTCATTGGCGTGGATGCGAAAACCAAAACCCTCAAACTCGAAGTTGAAGATGATGTGAAGGCTGACGTATTAAATATCTTGCCGCAAATGGCCGCTGGTGAAATCGCTATTAAAACTGGATTAGCTAATTCCAATGGTCGCTGGGCGAATGTCAACTTCCTCAACTTTGAGTCAACAGCACGCAAAGATATTCATGTACTAGGTGACGCGATTCAAGTTGCACCACTCATGCCTAAATCTGGTCATATGGCTAATCAACATGCCAAAGTCGCAGCAGCAGCAATCGTTGCAGAATTGAATGGCTGGGAAATCAATCCAGCGCCAGTTCTGACAAACACTTGCTATAGCTTTGTGAATAATCGAGAAGTAGTGCACGTTGCTAGCGTCCATCAATACAACGCTGCTGAAAAAACTTTCAAGACTGTTCCGGGATCTGGGGGCTTATCGCCAGCACCTTCTATTCTGGAGGGTATTTATGCTTGGGGCTGGGCGCATAACATCTGGGCAGATAGCTTGGGCTAAGAAATATTTACGCTCATTAAAAAAGAGGCTGCGGCCTCTTTTTTAATATCTACAGCGCTTTACCCATCTCAATGATTCGCTTGCGTCTTCGCTTACTGATGAACAAGAAAGTAATCGCCACTACTGGGGCTGCAATAGCGGCAATAATTTCTGGATGAATAGCAAGACCAGCTTCTTTTACACCTTTAGCCATATAAGCCAACAAACTCACTGCATAGTAAGTCAACACTAGAACAGATAGACTCTCAACTGTTTCCTGTAATCGCAATTGCAAGCGCGCTCGCTGATCCATGCTAGCTAATAATTTTTGCGTCTGTTCTTCATTTACGAATTCAATACGCGTTCTCAAAGTTTGAGTCGTCCTTGAGATTCGGTCAGATAGTTCTTTTAATCTACGCTGAGTCCAAATGCAAGTTCCCATTGCCGGCTGAAAACGTCGATCCATAAACTCTGAGAGAGACTGCACACCCGGAATCGGAGACTCTACTAGCTCGTATAGATTTTTACTCAGCAACTGGCTGTATGCCTCAGAGGCAGTAAAGCGCAATCCATATCCAGAGATCCATTGTTCAGCTCGCGAGGCTAGATTAGAGAGTTCACCTAAAAAATGGCCATCTTTTTCGGTATGTACTCCCGACTCAGTTTGCAACTGAGAAATACTTTCAGATAAATCTGCCAATTCTGACTCTGCAGTTCTCAGTGGTATAGAAAGGCTCTTCGCTACTGGGAAAGCAATCATAGCTGCCATGCGATAAGTTTCAGCTTCAGCGATTGCACGCGCTACACGACCAGCCTGACGTGAGCCCAAAATATCGTGTGGAATGAAATAAGAGATAAAGCCATCTTCATCTAAACGCAAGTCCGTCCACAACTGAGCCTTCTTGCTAGATAGAATATAACTACCCAGCACGGTATTCCCGCTAAAGATGGAGGACACTTCTTGAGCTTCTGCAAATAGGGGGCGATGCTCAAATGCGAGATCTAAAGCAGAAATTCTTTCGCCACCGGCCTCAACAATAGTTGGGCAGCCTAGACTCTGAAGTAATGCATCTAAACTCTGTTCCAAAGCGAGGCGTGACTCTAGTAACGGTCCAGTGATTTTGATGGGATTGTGCGTAATGGCTGCAATGGTTGCGAACTCGCCATGCAACTCCCATTTAATTAACACCCTCTCTGGTTCGGGCGCCAGAGTCAACATCTTAAAGGAGTGATCCTGTTGATGATCATTAGGAATGCCTAAGGCGACACTAAGCTTTTGTATCCACTCAATTTGAGTTTGGCGAGAACTTGCATCAAGTAAAAAGGATTGCGACAGCACTCTTTCGTTTGGCCAGAGCGCAATAGGTGGACGCGCATGCACCTCTTCATGCAATTGTTTTCGAGCAGGATGATCGTACGGTTTCATAGGGCTTAGCTCGATTGGATAGATATGCTTAAACTATACGCCAACAGCATTCTCTTGGGATTGATATGGATGCACACCCCGATTGAGGCAGTTACGGACATAGTCTATGCTGGTGCGTAAGGCGTAATAATCGCTAGACATACTTTTAGAGACTTTTAACTGCAATGCCTCGTACTCCAGTAAATCCAATTTCTTCAGATATTCATCTTTCACTGCTGGCAGAAAGTTTGCAGTGAGTTCTTGCTCATAGCTCTTTAGAGTGCCGTACAACCTATCAATTTTTCGCTTCATTCGCTTGTTGCGATAGCCCGGTAAAGTAAGCAAGACAGGATATGCCACGGCACAGAACGGCAGCAATACAAAAACCAAGCGATTGATCAGCTCTGCCAACCAAAAAGGGAAATAGAGCATTAGTAATGGCGAGCCATTTTTTTCGTAATGCAAGGCTACAGAGCTTTGTGGGAGACCTGTATTTTTAAAGGAAGGGAATTCACCACTCTCCGCAAAGAAGCTTGCTTTACCATTAATCTCACGTGCAGCCTCTAAAAATAAAAATTGGAGTGCCGGATGCATTCTGTCATCAATCAGTAAATTGGTAGTTGAAGCCATCAACTTAATATCTCTTGGAGGAAAATTCCGCGCTAGGCTAAATGCACCTGCAGGGACATTTAGTATTTGCATATATGGCAGTAAGCGTGCATACGCCTCAGCTCGATCAAAGGCAACCAAATGTAAATTAGGATCCTTTAGCAATTTCTGGACATTCGGAGCCTCATAAGCATCCACAATGAACGCCGCATCGATCTCGCCTTTTTGCAAAGCTTCAGCCGAATGAGCACCAGAGAGATGCAGAAAATGTGACCCTTCCTCAAAGCCATTCGCTTTCAGGATATGCATTGCTTGAGCGTGGGTTCCACTACCCTTCAAACCAACCGACATTCTAGAATTTAGAAAGAAGCTGGCACGAGCTTTAATGGCCTGAAAATCATCCACCTTAATTTCTGGACCACGATAAAACAACCAAATTGGATCATATGAAATCGTGCCAAGAGATTCCACTCCAGTAACCTCATGAGGATTAAATGCGCCTGCTTGTACAAAGGCAGCTTGAACTGGATCCTTACGATCAACCAAGTGGGCCACATTTTCCTCGGCACCTTTTGTAGGGAGTAATTCGAGAGTAATGCCTTTTTTATTGAAAAAGGCAGCGTACTTTTTTCCTAAAACGTCGTAGGAACCCCCGAGCTGACCAGTTGCCATCACCACGTGTCTTGGTGGTGGTGGATCAGCGTACCACCACACTCCGAGCAAGGCTACCAAGAGAAAGACCAAGATAGGCCAAGCCTCTTTCAGGAACTGAGAAAAATCACTCCACTTTTCCTGAACGGTCTCATATAGCCCGAGATAGGTTTCTTTAATGTCTTGTTTGATACTTCCCATGGAAGGCCAATCAGCAAATATGTCAAAAGCTAATGATAATGTGATTACTACCCTCCAGAAAAGACTCTCCTCATGCTAACCCTTCGAAAAGCTCAAGACCGCGGCTACGCTGATCATGGCTGGCTTAAAAGCTTCCATTCCTTCTCTTTTGCGGGCTATCACGACCCCCGATTCATGGGCTGGGGCAATTTAAGGGTAATTAATGAGGACAAGGTGGCTGCAGGCATGGGTTTTGGTAAGCATGGCCACCGCAACATGGAAATCATCAGCTATGTTTTGTCTGGGCAATTAGCGCACGAAGACAGCATGGGAAATATCAAAGGTATTCCACCGGGTGACGTTCAACGCATGAGTGCCGGAACTGGAGTTACCCATAGCGAGTTTAATCACGCCAAAGATCAAACTACCCACTTCCTACAAATTTGGATAGAACCCAATGTCATGGAAATCCCGCCAAGTTATGAGCAAAAATCGATTCCACCCTCAGCAAAGCAAAACAAGCTCTGCTTAATTGCATCGCCGGATGGTTCAGGGAATGCCATCAAAATTCATGCGGATGCCAGAATATATGTGGGCCTTTTTGATGGTCACCATTCCCAAAAATTAGATCTCGATTTACAGCGTAAGGCCTATGTGCATCTGATAAGAGGCTCCCTACATGTCAATGACATACTTCTATCAAGTGGAGATGCACTACTAATAGAGAATGAAAGTAGCCTACTTATTGGTGACGGCAAAGATGCTGAGGTCTTGGTGTTCGATCTCAGCAGCGAATAAAAAAGGGTATCGACTGAGGTCAATACCCTTGCGACGGAGTCAGCTTAAATTAATCTAGCTTAATTTTTGCCTTTTCAATCACCACTTTCCATCTGGCAATATCAGAGACATATAAATCGGTAAATTGCTGGGTAGTCATCGGTGCAATTTGCACACCCGCCTTCACAAAACGCTCTTTCATCTCTGGAGTCTCGAGAATTTTCAAGATTGTCTTGCTGAGGGTGTTGATAATGGCAGGAGGCGTTCCAGCTGGAACAAACAGGCCTTGCCACAAAGCCATTTCATAACCCTTTACACCAGCCTCTTGCATGGTAACTAATTCAGGAGCCCCGCTAAATCGATTCTTGCTAGTAACAGCCAGTGCATTGACTTTTTCACCTTTATATAAAGGTAGCCCCACTGGCATGCCAGCAAAGTAAAAATCAATTTGACCGCCCACTAAATCTGTTGCAGCTGGTGATCCACCCTTGTATGGAATATGAATCGCTTGAGTACCAGTGGTTGCCAGGAATAGCTCTCCAGCCATGTGGTCGGAGTTACCAATCCCAGAGGAGCCAAAGCTCATCTTTCCAGGATCAGCTCGGAGCATAGAAATTAAATCAGCCACATTTTTAGCTTTGGAATTGGTATTCACAATCAAGATATGTGGGGTAGCGGCTACTCCGACAACGGGTAGCAAATCTTTTTGACCGTTAAAAGGGAGTCTTGGGTTTGCAGCGACGTTAATTGCTAAGCCATTTTGCGCAAATAAGACGGTGTAACCATCTGGAGCGCTTTTAGCAACTGCATCAGCCGCCAAACTACCTGCAGCACCGCCTCTATTCTCCACAATGACCGATTGCTTTAAGGCGATGCTGAGCTCATTGGCCACCATTCTCCCAACGATGTCGGTTGAACTTCCTGGCGCATACCCAACCAACATCTTTATGGGCTTATCTGGATAGGACGCAAACGCCGTCCCGAAAACTAGTGGCAACACTAAAGAACTCAACACTATTTTTTTAATTGATTTTTTAATCATTATTTGTCTCCTCCGGTAAGTTATAAATCTAATGCTGTAATCCCGCACTCTTTGGCGCAGTTATTCAATGACTCTTGTAATTCACTTGAAATCGGAATGCCACACGAAAGTCTCTCCGCCATCACCCTTGCAGCACCATCACCGGGCACCCGAATTTGATTCACGCCTGGCAGTGTAGAGGATGCCTTTAAATCATCGACCAAAGCAATCACTCGGGCAACAAACTGCTCTTTATCACCAAAAGCACTTGGATCAACAGCGATGATTGTTTGACCAGTATTGGTAATTAAATCATGATGCGCATTAAAGTCAATCGTGCCTTTACCAACTGCAGCATTATTGAGCGCCCCAGCAAGAAGGCCGATCATGACAGCTAAACCATATCCCTTGTAACCTCCGATAGGGAGCAATGATCCCTCACTCGATTTTTGCGGATCGGTAATGGGTTGACCTTGTCGATCGATCATCCAAGTATCAGGGATAGATTCACCCTTTTGGGCGGCAAGCTTTACCTTGCCGTAGGCAGCGACTGTAGTCGCGATATCCAAGAGAACGATCGGCTTATCCCCGGAAGGAACCGCAATAGCAATCGGATTGGTGGACAACAATAAGTCAATGCCGCCCCATGGCGCCATGTGATTGGCGTTACCAACCGCCATATAGATGCCGATATATCCCTGCTCGGCTAGCTTTCTGACATATACAGATGCTGCACCGGAATGATTTCCATAGTGACTACCAACCCAACAAACGCTGTGTTGTTTTACTTTTTCTATTGCAACATCAACTGCCTTGTTCATTACCAAATGACCTAAGGCGTTATCCCCATTGATCAAAGCGGTTGCACCCTGCTCACGTTCAATCTGAATATTGGGACTCAAATTAATACCGCCAGCCCGAATCCGCTTAATGTAAGCGGGCAGTCTGAAAATTCCATGGCCATCAGCGCCAACGAGATCTGACTGGATCATCAGTTGGGCTACAAGCGTGGCATCCGCCAAAGGTACTTGGTTAGCGTGCAATGCTTGTGCAATGAATGCCTCGGCCTTAGTTGTAGATAAATATTTCATGTTTATTCTGACGATTTAATTCCCAGCATCACTCTTAAATTCCATTTTATAAGTGTATCTATTGTGAGGATGGTAAGTGAAGGTTACTTCAAAAAGCTTATCCTGATTGTCAAAGTAACGCCGAACAATGACTAAACAGGGGGCATGCACCTTTAACCCAAGCTTCTTTGCAATATCAGAAGATACGTTAATGGCATAAACATCAACCTCAGCTCGATCAATTCGAGTGCCATACTTTTTCTCGATCTGCTCGAACACCATCACTTGACTGTGCTCAGGCTCCGATGTCAAGGATGCAAATTGAGGCAGAATATAAATATCAGTCCAAGCAATCACCTCTTCGGTATCTCGCTGCTTTCGAATAGCTCCAATGTGATACCAAGAGGATCCAACTGCATCACCAATCATCTCGCTAAGCGGTTTATCGAGCTCAATAAATTCTTCAATGGTGTTTTGTCGATAGGTATTTCTTGGATAACTCAAAATATCAACAGGTGAATTAAAGCTTTGTGTAAACCTTCTCACCTTCCGTCTGGAGATCACCTGAGTTGGCGCCCCTTGACGACGCAAGACCATACCATCTCGCTCCAAGGTTTGAAGAGCATGTCTTAAGGTATGGCGACTTGCTGTGAAACTTTTGCAAAGTACTGCTTCAGATGGCAAGTGAGAACCTACCGCCCAATCGCCCTCATAAATACGCTGAGCTAGCGCATTCGCTAAGGTTTTATAGAGCGGTAGAGATTCTTTCAACTTAGGACAGACCAAACATTTTTTTGCCGGCTACGGGTAAGCGTGCCTTCAAGATATCGCCGGAGAGAGATTCAGTAATGTACAAATCTCGATTATCTTCGCCACCAAAACACATGTTTGCCAAGTGATGGTGGTGTGGGTTATCTGAGTAGATCAAATGTGTCGGGAGCATATTGCTATCAAATCTCCAGATACCAATGCCTAAGTGGCAAACGAGCAAACCATTTTCAGAATCCATCTCAATACCATCAGGTCCGGCAACACCACCTGTTAACTGAATTGCAACACCCGTTTTAGAGACAGAACCATCAGCCATCAGTGGTAAACGCCAAATTTGCTGAGATCTTGTTGCCGCAACGAATACATGCTTTTCTTGCGTATTTAAGGTGATGCCATTAGGACTCGGTACGTTAATAGCCAAACGATCTAATTGGCCATTGGCACGCAATCGAAATACTCTGCCTGTTGGATCTGCAATTCCAGTTTGCCCCTGATCAGTAAAGTACAGATCACCATTGGAGGCAAAGTGCAAATCATTCAAGCCCTTGAAGTTTTCGCTATACATGGACCCGAGAATTGTTTCTACTTTTCCAGTTTTCGGATCGAGGGCCAATAAGCCTAGCTTGTAATCACAAATAAACGCACGGCCATCTTTGTGGAACTTCAATCCATTCGGCCAGCCATCAAATTGGGTTACCAAATCCCAGTCACCCTTGGGTGTAATTCTGAAGACTCGTCCAAAAGGGATGTCTAGAAACCATAAGTTACCCTCACGGTCAAAAGAAGGGCCTTCTAAAAAGCACTCTACTTCAGCGTTTTGGCGGTTTGGATCAGACCAGCCTGTGCGGGACTTCTTTCTGAACTTCCCAGGCATTGACATAAAGACTTCTGCCTTAATTTTCTCTACAGGCTGAAATGGGTTGTGCATCGTCATAGTTGATTGTTCCTCTTTGTAGTTATACGGATAGGTTTATTTAAATGATTCACAATTAAAACATAATTGGTGATAATGTACTGTAAATATAAGCTTATGATGAGCTTAATTTATTAAAACTTAACCGTATAAGTAAGGTTTCTTATGAACTATGTTGCCGTAATCGGTACCGGAATCATGGCCGCAGGTATTGCTGCAGGATTTGTTGCACAAAGTATTCCAGTTGTCATTTTGGGTAGAAGCAAAGATAAAGCGGATGCATGCCTAGATAAAGCGCTGACACTCGCTCAGAAAATGGGGATTGTCGGGGTCTACTCCAGCCAGAGCCAAGATGCAATCAAGACTAAACAGAAGACTGCAGTCCTTGAGAACTGGTCCGACTGGAATGGGTGTGACTGGGTCATCGAAACTGTGGCAGAAAATCTTGCACTGAAGCAAGAGATATTTCAATACCTTGACGAACGCGTTCCAGCGCATATCCCCATTGGCAGCAATAGCTCGGGGTTTCCAATCAGCAAAATTGCTTCTGGACTTAAAACCGCCAATCGAATGATGGGAGCGCATTACTTTATGCCAGCCGAGGTTGTACCTTTAGTAGAGGTGGTCATGGGGGAGAAAACGGAACTGGTATTTGCAGAGCAGGCTTGCAGCCTTTACAAAAGCATCGGCAAAAAACCCGTTTTAGTAAAAAAAGATATTCCTGGTTTTTTGGCGAATCGTATTCAGCATGCACTCATGCGTGAAGCCCTATCGCTTGTACAAGAGGGTATTGCAAGCCCTGAGGATATTGATGATGCCGTTCGTTATAGCTTTGGCTTTCGATATGCCGCAGTTGGCCCAATGACTCAAAAAGAGATCTCAGGATGGGATGGGATGGCAAATGCCGCAAAAGAGATTTATCCATCGCTCTCCAACATCACTACCCTACCCCCGAAGGTAGTGCAGCTGATGAGCGAAGGAAAAACAGGGATGAAATCTGGCGAAGGTTTCAGAAAGTGGACGCCAGAAGAAATACAGCAAGTCTCAGACTCCTACTCCAGGAGGCTGAAGGCCGCTTTCGATGTTCTCAATATTGAATAGCCGCATACCCCTTTGCAATGGCTTCCTTTACTCGATCAAGATTTGGAACTACACCAATGCCGCTCGGCGCTAGTTGGCTCACCCCAAAGCTTCCCTGCTTGGCTATGAGTGGTATGTCACAAATATCAAACTTCAAGTACTGATTTGACATGCTAAAACCCCAATTGACTTTGCCCATCGCAAATCCTAGAGATGCTGTCGCTGCCGCTGACAAAGAAGTCTCCGCAATCTTGCACGCTAAATTGAGTGAGAGCTCATGCCGCTCTAGTAATTTGGCACATTCAAGTGCCTGCATCACTCCACCTGTTTTAATCAGCTTTAAGCTTGCTCCACTCAATGCCTTAGCCTCGATTAATTGCTCAAGCTCACTAAGGCCATGGACTGACTCATCCAATCCGATTGGAATGGGAGAACTCTTATTGAGTAGTACGAAATCTGCCATGGGCAGCTCTGTAGAAACCAACTGCTCTGCAAACGTTAATTTACTTGCCGACTCTGACTGGCAAAATCGAAGAGCATCTGTCAAAGTGAGCGCGCAGTTTGCATCAACAGAGATGACGTCACCCTCCAAGGCATCGCACAGCACTCTCACCCTGTGCAGATCTTCATCAAGCGACAGTGAGCCAATTTTAATTTTCCAATGCCTAAATCCAAGCTCACGAAATGCCTTGGCATCGCTCAGCTCTTTGTCCAATGAGCCGCCCAGCATTCTCAACAAGGGTATGGGTGCAGGAACTGCATCTGCTAAGACACCACCTTCAGTACGCAGATATCGCCATAAAGGTAGGGAGCGCTCTTGGGTGTATAAATCTAATAAAGCCATCTCTAAACAAGATTTTGCTGATGCATTGGCATACAAAATTCGATTAAAAACACTTGCAAATTCGGCTGGCTCACTCCAATCTATTGGCAATGCATATTCCACCAAGTACTTAATGCTACCAACGAGACTATCCAGGCTTTCCCCGGTCATCAAAGGCGCGACTGAGGCCTCACCCCAACCCTGTCGACCCTTATCATCGGTTAGGCAGATCAATACCGTTTTTGCATCCACCACCATTTCACGAGACATTTTGATGGGCTCGATAAGTGGAATGGATAAGGGGTAGATTTCAGCGCATTTGATTTTCATTTTTGCTTTATGAGCTTTGACAAAATAGTTTTGATTTTAAAAAAATAATATCTAGGAGAACGATACATGAGAAAAATCATCTTTACCCTACTGGCTTTAGGAATTAATCTGCCATCGCTAGCAAGCGCGCAAGGATATCCGAACCAACCAATTAAGCTAATCATCCCATTTGCAGCTGGTGGACCATCAGACGTCCTCGCTCGAGGATTTTCTCCCAAGCTTGGTGAAAACCTAGGCCAGCCCATCATCATTGAAAACAAACCGGGTGCGGGCGCCAATCTAGCCGCAGAGTATGTAGTCAATTCTAAAGGCGATGGTTACACACTCTTCCTGATGCTAGTGGGCACCCAAGCTATTAATGAAACCTTATATAAAAAACTCAATTACAACGTTGTTAAAGATTTTGCCCCGGTCTCACTGGTTGCCTCCTCCTCATTGATGTTGGTAGCCAACCCTGGTGTACCTGTAAAAACCGTTGCAGAATTGATCGCGTTTGATAAAGCCAATCCTGGCAAAGTTAGCTTTGGTTCTTCGGGTGCAGCCACACCACTCCATCTGGCGGGCGAATTATTCAACACTCAAGCAGGAACTAATATTCTCCATGTGCCATACAAAGGTGCGGCTCCTGCATTAACAGATGTGCTGGGTGGACAGATTCAAACAGCTATTGTTGGCACCCCAGCGGCGCTACCTTATGTCAAATCTGGAAAACTAACTGGATTGGGCGTCACAAGCTTAAAACGCTCTCCAAATGCCCCAGAGATCCCAGCCATATCGGAGACCCTGCCTAAATTTGACGTAGAACTGGTTTATGCCATTGTTGCGCCAGCGGGCACACCAAAGGCTATTGTGGACAAATTAAATACTCAATTAGCTAATGTGCTCAACAACCCTGAAGTTAAATCCCAGTTGAACTCCAGAGGATTTGATGTTGTCACTAGCACCCCGGGCCAGCTTGGTGACTACATAAAATCTGAAGTCGCCAAGTGGGCGCCGATTGTCAAAAAATCAGGCGTTTCTGCAGAATAATTAAAAATATAGGAATCGAAAGTCGCTCATGATTGAAACATCTGAAAAAAAATTGGCTGGCGCAATTATTCGCCTGCATCCAAATGACAATATTGTTGTTGCACGAGTCGATGTCGCTATCGGCGAGCAAGTGCCCAGCGAGAATTTCACGAGCCGTAGCCAAGTACCTGCGGGTTATAAGATCGCTACAAAGAAAATCTTGAAGGGTGAGCCTATCCTCAAATACAACGTCACCGTGGGCTTTGCTAATGCCGATATTGAGCCTGGAATGATGGTCCACAGTCATAACACTGAGTTTCGTGAATTCGATCGTGACTATGCTTATGCAAGCGAATATAAGCCCACCACCCTCCTTCCGGAATCTGAGCGTGCAACATTTCAAGGTTACGTGCGCGCCAATGGAAAAGTAGGTACACGTAATTTCATCGGCATCCTATCAACCGTCAATTGCTCTGCAACGGTGGTCAATAAAATTGCTGACTGGTTCACACCCGAGAGATTGAAAGATTACCCCAATATCGATGGCGTAGTTGCTTTTAGTCACGGCATCGGCTGTGGCATGGAAATGAGTGGCGAGCCAATGCAACTGCTACGTAGAACGATGGCAGGTTATGCACAACATCCTAACCTCGCTGCAGCCCTCATCATTGGCTTAGGTTGCGAGCGTAATCAGCTAAAAGGCTTGATGGAGCAAGAGGCATTGCAAGAAAACTCTACTTTGCACACTTTCATCATGCAGGAGACTGGTGGCACACGCAAAACGATTGAAGCGGGAATTGAAGCTGTCAAAGCACTCCTGCCAGAAGCCAATAAAGCAAAACGTCAAACTGTTTCTGCAAGCCACCTATGTGTTGGTCTGCAATGTGGTGGATCTGATGGATTCTCTTCCATCACCGCAAACCCAGCTTTAGGCGCTGCGGTAGATATTTTGTCGCGCCATGGTGGCACAGGTATTCTTTCTGAAACGCCAGAAATTTATGGGGTTGAGCACACACTTACCCGTAGAGCCGCTACTAAAGAAATCGGCGAGAAGCTCATTAAACGGATTCGTTGGTGGAAAGATGAGTATTCCGTTGGTCGTGATGTTCAGATCAATGGGCAAGTGAGTCCCGGCAATCAAATTGGTGGTCTTGCTAACATCTTTGAAAAGTCACTCGGCTCTTCAATGAAGGGCGGCACTGGACCCCTGATGGAGGTCTATCGATATGCGGAACCCGTCACAGCCAAAGGTTTTGTATTTATGGATACGCCTGGTTTTGACCCTGTCTCAGCAACCGGTCAAATTGCAGGTGGGGCAAACCTGATTGCTTTCACTACGGGACGCGGCTCCATGTTTGGATCTAAACCGGCGCCTTGTATCAAGCTGGCGACTAATACACCCATGTATCAAAGACTAACTGAAGACATGGACATCAATTGCGGAGAGATCTTGGATGGTACGGTTTCTGTTCAAGAGATGGGTCAACGTATTTTTGAACTCTTCCTCAGGACAGCCTCAGGAGAGACTTCTAAAAGCGAATTGTTGGGCCTGGGTGACTATGAATTCGTGCCCTGGCAAGTTGGCGTCATGAGCTAATCAAAGACTCCACCTTACAGTAGCGATCAGCGGGCACCTGTCCCGCTTTTTCTTTACCTAAAAGAAGCTAGAAATCAGCGCCGGGGACTGTAGAATTAATGCTATTGAATCAATCAGGACTTCATTAGGCTTATGAAATTCAGGGACTACTATGAAACACTCGGTGTAGCGCGTGGCGCTACTGAAGCAGAAATTAAAGCGGCTTACCGAAAGTTAGCGCGCAAATATCACCCAGACGTAAATAAAGAAGCCGGGGCAGAGGACCAATTTAAAGAAGTTGGCGAGGCCTACGCCGTTCTCAAGGACACTGAGAAGCGCGCTGCCTACGATCGTATGGGCGCTAACTGGAAAAATGGTCAAGACTTCACTCCCCCTCCAAACTGGAATGAGGGCTTTGAATATTCTGACAGCAACTTTGGTGGTGGCTACGAGGGTGATCAAAGTGAATTCTTTGAATCTCTGTTTGGCAGGGGACGTCATACTCAAGGCGGTAGGGGTGGTAACCCACGCCAAGGCATGAACTTCAAGGGTCAAGATCATCACGCCAAGATATTGATTGATTTGGCGGATGCCTATAACGGTGCTCAACGAACTATCGCCCTGCATATGCCTACGCAAGATGCTAACGGTAATGTCAGCACCCAGGAACGTAAGCTCGATGTCAGCATTCCGAAGGGTATTAAGGCCGGACAAAATCTACGCCTATCTGGTCAGGGCGGTCCAGGCATGGGTTCTGGTGGCGCGGGTGACTTGTACCTTGAAATTGATTTCCACCCCAATCCCATTTATCGCGTAGATGGCAAAGATGTTTATCTTGATTTGCCGCTGGCCCCATGGGAAGCAGCGCTTGGAACTACCGTCAATATTCCAACTCCTGCAGGCTCAACTTTAGAGCTGAAGATTCCAGCGGGTACAGCATCTGGTCGCAAGATGCGACTCAAAGAGAAGGGTATCCCTAGTAAAGAAGCAGGCGATCTATACGTAGTTCCAAATATTGTTTTACCCGGCGCGGAAACTGATGCGCAAAAAGAAGCATATCAAGCGCTGGAGAAAGCTTTTGATTTCAAACCCAGAAACCATTTGAAGGGATGATGAATATGGCACAAACACAAATCACCTGGATTACAGGTAGTGTTGTTGAAGAAGAAGTACATATGAGTATTGTAGAAATTTCACAAGCGACACGCGCACCAGAGGATCTCATCATGTCTTGGGTATCCGAGGGTGTTCTCAGCCCTGTGGGCTCATCCCCAGAGGACTGGCGCTTTAGTGGAGAGTCCCTTAAGCGCGCAAAGACTGCTGCTCATCTGACCCATGATCTAGAACTCAATACTCCTGGAGTCGCTCTAGCGCTAGATCTTCTAGACGAAATCAGCCGCCTTCGCAATCAGATTCTTCGTGAAAAAATAATTTAAGCCCCAAGGGACTTAGTAACACTGTACTTTGTAATTTAGGATAAAAATAAATGACTGCGTTGCCCTGTATTGAAATTGAAACTGCTCCCAATCCAAGTACTGCTGTCATTTGGCTTCACGGACTAGGAGCTGATGGCAATGACTTTGTACCCATCATTCCCCAGCTCAATCTTTCTGAATGCCCTGCCATTCGATTTATTTTTCCAAGCGCGCCCTCGATGGCTGTCACAGTCAATGGCGGCTACGTGATGCCAGCCTGGTATGACATTACAGGGAGAACTATCAACGACCGCGAAGATCTTGCTGGTATTCAGAAATCAGCCACAGCAATCTCAGAGTTAATTGAACGAGAGGCAAGTCGCGGGATTGCCTATGAAAAAATTGTTTTGGCTGGCTTCTCGCAGGGCTGCGCTATGTCTTTGCAAGTTGGTCTACGTTTTCCACATAAATTGGCTGGGATCATGGCACTGTCAGGCTATTTGCCTTTAGCAAACTCGCTGGCACTCGAGAGAAGTCAGGCTAATAGCAAGACTCCTATTTTTATGGCGCATGGCATTTGGGATGCAGTGATCACTCTCGAGCGCGCAGAAGCCTCAGACGATACTCTAGAAAAATTAGGCTATCAGGTGGATTGGAATACCTACCCAATGGAACACTCTCTTCATCCAGATGAGCTGGTAGATATCTCCAGATTTTTGACTATGGTGCTGAGCAAGTCATAAGACATATTGCATTAAGATTCTGAGCGACTTAAGAGTAACTCCCAGCGCTGTAGTTTGATATCTAGATCGGCAGTGATTTCTGACAAGCGCGCTTGCATGCTTGCCGCTAATTCAGGTTCATTCTTATAAAGATCTGGATTACTCATGGCAATCCCAATATCAGCCTGCTCCGACTCCAAAGTTTCGATCTGCAACGGTAGGACTTCTAATTCTTGCCGCTCCTTACCATTGAGCTTGCTGACTCCAGTTTTTGCAGCGGCGGGTTTTGATTCAACTTTTGCCTCTGGCTTTACTTCTGGTTTTGATTCAGATTTCTCAGCAGCCTTAAGACCACCGTTGGCTGCACGAATCTTGTCTGAACGCGCCTTCTGAATCTTCCAGTCTTCGTAACCGCCTTCATATTCGCGCCAAAATCCATCACCTTCATTAGCGATGATGCTGGTCACTACGTTATCTAGGAAGTAGCGATCATGACTGACCAAGAACACGGTGCCCTTATAGTCTTGGAGCAGTTGCTCAAGCAAGTCTAAGGTATCGATATCCAAGTCATTAGTTGGCTCATCCAAAACCAAGACGTTCGCAGGACGCGCAAATAAGCGTGCCAACAATAAGCGGTTACGCTCGCCACCAGACAAAGTGCTTACCGGTGAATTTGTACGCTCTGGCGCAAACAAGAAATCACTCAGATAACTCTTCACGTGCTTCTTATTGCCATTGATTTCGATCCACTCGCTACCTGGGCTAATGTAATCCTCAAGAGAGGCATTGAGATCGAGACCTTCACGCATTTGATCAAAATAGGCCACCTCAATACGAGTACCCATGGTTGCTGTGCCAGAGTCTGGCGCAATTGTTCCGAGGATCAATTTAAGTAGCGTAGTCTTGCCAGCGCCGTTAGGACCAAGCAGTCCCACTTTATCGCCACGTAAAATCGTTGCCGTGAAATCCTTCACAATCGGGCGCTCGTATGACTTAGAAACATTTTGCAGATCAGCAACAATCTTGCCACTCCTATCTCCTGCTGAAACTGCAAGCTTGACTTGCCCAACAGCATCACGCCTTTGTGAGCGAGTAGCACGAAGATTTTCTAGGCGTGCAATACGCGCCACGCTACGAGTGCGCCTAGCTTCAACGCCTTTACGAATCCAAACCTCTTCTTGTGCAAGTAACTTATCTGCACGTGCATTAGCCAAAGACTCTGAGTTCATTTCCTGATCTTTTAATACCTCATAGGCCGAAAAATTGCCTGGATACGTACGCAAGATGCCGCGATCAAGCTCAACAATCTGAGTGCAAACGTTATCCAAGAAAGCGCGATCATGGGTAATCAAAATCACAGAGCCCTTGTACTCTTTCAATAAATCCTCCAACCAAGAAATGGAATCTAAATCCAAATGGTTGGTAGGCTCATCTAGTAGCAATACATCTGGCATCTCTACCAGCGCACGGGCAAGAGCAACCCGTTTCTTAGTTCCGCCCGATAGGGTATTAATTTTGAGCTCAGCCTCTAGATGCAGGCGATCTAGCGTTTCATGAACGCGTTGCTCCCAATTCCAACCGCTTAAGGCTTCGAGTTGCGACTGCACTTCGTCTAAACGATGGTGGGCGGCATCGTCCCACTCTCCAATACTGAGGGCTTCATATTCTTCACGCAGGGCTTTAGCTTGAGCTACGCCCTTCGATACGGCATCAAAGACGGTCTCCTCAGCTTCAAATATAGGCTCTTGTGGAACATAGGCAATGCGGAGACCTTGCTGATACTGCAGCAGGCCATCATCCATTTTTTCTATGCCAGCCAAGATCTTCAATAGAGAGGATTTGCCAGTGCCATTGCGGCCAATTAAGCCAACCCGCTCCCCAGATTCCAGTGAGAAAGCAGTGTTTGCGAGGAGGTCAACATGGCCAAAAGCCAGTTTTGCATCAGTGAGTACGATTAAAGCCATGGCGACATTATCGTCACTTCACCCAAAGTGGTGATATTTCCAATAAACATGGGATTGAGAAGTAGAATTTACTCAAGGAACACCTCCAAATAAAGGGATAAATGACCTGCAAGCTCAGCCCTAGCGCTCCACGACTTATTCTCTTTGCCGGCCATGCGGGCACCGGTAAAACCACTTTAGCTAAAAAAGCACTACCCCTCATTGTTGAGAAGACTGGGGAAAGCTTTTTCTTTCTAGATAAAGATACGGTGTATGGCGCCTACAGTGCCCATGTCATGGAGCTCACTACCAATAACCCCAATGATCGAGATAGCCCCTTTTATCTTCAGAACTTAAGGGATTGGGAATATGCAGGACTGATTGCCATCGCCAAAGAAAACCTACAGCTCGGGGTGAATGTCATCCTAGTGGGCCCCTTCTCTAGTGAAATCCAAAGTGGTCGAATGTTCAAGCCCGAAGAGCTCGGTGTACCCAGCGTATCGAGCATCAGAATTGCCTGGATTGATTTAGACGAGAGCGAAGCTAAAAGCCGCATGGAGCGGCGTGCAGATCCAAGAGATGAATACAAACTTCAGCATTGGGATGAATACACTAAGCGAAGAGTAGAGCCGCCAAAGCATCCTGCAATACAGCGCTTTGATAATTTACATTTTGATGAAATTCAGTTTGAGAAATTAATCGATCACTTAATTGTTTAACTATTTACTTAGATAGATAGTCGAGCGCAACTGCTTCCGCTACCTTAATTCCATCAACCCCTGCCGATAAGATTCCACCAGCATAGCCAGCCCCCTCGCCCGCAGGGTAAAGACCTTTGATATTTAAGCTCTGATAATTGCCACCTCGAGTAATGCGTAATGGTGAGGATGTACGCGTTTCGATACCAGTCAGCACTGCATCCTTCATCGAGAAGCCTTTAATCTGTTTCTCAAAAGCCGGAATTGCCTCTCGAATTGCTTCAATTGCATAAGGAGGCAAAGCATCAGCAAGATCTGTCAGGTGCACGCCAGGTTTATAAGATGGAATTACGGAACCAAATGCTGTAGAGGCTTTACCAGCCAAGAAGTCACCCACTAATTGACCGGGGGCTTCATAGGTAGATCCACCTAAGTCATAGGCCTTGGACTCTAAGGCTCTCTGAAAATCGATACCAGCCAAGGGGCCGCCAGGATAGTCATCCGGGGTAATACCAACAACGATGCCTGCATTAGCATTACGCTCGTTACGCGAATACTGACTCATGCCATTGGTGACAACCCGATTGGGTTCAGAAGTAGCTGCCACTACTGTTCCACCAGGGCACATACAGAAGCTATAGACAGCTCGGCCATTCTTGGCATGGTGAACCAATTTGTAATCAGCCGCGCCAATTAACTCATTACCAGCATGTGGCCCTAAGCGCGCCTTATCAATTAAGGATTGGGGATGCTCAATACGAAAGCCCACAGAAAACGGCTTGGCTTCCATATACACGCCCGCCGCATGAAGAGCCTCAAAGGTGTCGCGAGCGCTATGCCCCAAAGCAAGCACCACATGATTGGCAGGCAGATCAGGATGTCCTTCAATTTTAACGCCCGCAATCTGATCATCCTGAATATCAAAGCCAATCACTTTTTGTGAGAAACGAATCTCTCCACCAAGTTCAATAATTTCTTGACGCATTCTTTCGACGACGCCCACCAAACGAAAGGTTCCAATATGTGGCTTAGCAACATAATGAATTTCTTCTGGGGCGCCCGCTTTGATAAATTCAGCAATGACTTTGCGACCGTAAAATTTCGGATCTTTAATTTGACTCCAGAGCTTGCCATCAGAAAACGTACCTGCTCCACCCTCACCAAACTGCACATTGGATTCTGGATTGAGGACATTCTTACGCCAAAGGCCCCAGGTATCTTGGGTGCGTTCACGCACAGGTTTGCCGCGTTCTAATACGATTGGCTTAAAACCCATCTGCGCCAACACCAAGGCAGCAAAAATTCCACAAGGGCCAAATCCAATCACAACAGGTCGCTCAAAGCTTTCGCTCTTCACTTGTGATGCGTTGGCCACAAAGTGATAACTCATATCCGGTGATGGTCGAATATGAATGTCGTTCGAAAACTGCTTCAGTAATTTTTCTTCGTTCTTTACCGATAGATCTACGGTATAGATAAAGGCCAGAGCCACGTTTTTTCTCGCGTCGTAGCTGCGCTTAAAAATATCAAACCGAATCAAGTCTTGAGCCTGGATATTTAAGCGCCGTAAAATCGCCTCTTCCAATGCCTCGGGGGCATGGCTGATAGGTAGGCGAAGTTCGGTAATACGGATCATGGGTCTCTACGATACACAGTAAATTAGGGCATTTTTCCAAATAATACTGGGATAGGCCGAATGATTGCGTTAAAAGGCGATAATGCTTTATGGCTCTACGCGCAACTATTCATAAAGTCGACCTTCACGTCGCAGACTCTGACCACCACTATTACGGCAGTCACTCACTCACTATTGCCAAGCATCCTTCTGAAACCGAAGAGCGGATGATGATACGCATCATTGCATTTGCTCTGCAAGCACAAGAAGAGTTGGCTTTTACTAAAGGCTTGAGTGATACCGATGAGCCCGACCTTTGGGTTAAAGACCTTACGGATGCCATTAAGTTGTGGATTGAGATAGGTCAGCCAGATGAAAGACGTATTCTCAAAGCCTGTGGTCGATCCGATCAAGTCATCGTCTACTGCTATGGCGGACACACCAGCAAAATCTGGTGGGATGGTATTGCTAATAAATTGACTCGCGCCCGTAATCTTCAGGTGATCTCCATTCCAGCAGAGCAAGCTAAAGAACTGAATAAGCTAGTCGAGCGTAGTATGGTGCTGCATGTGAATATTCAGGATGGGGAAGCATATGTTTCTTCTGATATGGGACAAGTCACTATCACCCCAGAAATCTGGCGCAATCAACAGCAATGAGGTCCGTAGTTTTAGACACCAATATCTTGCTAGATATTTTTGTCTTTAATGACGAAAGAGCCCTTCATTTAAAGAAAGCGCTTTTTGATAAAACAACACACTTCGTAGCTAGCCAGAAAACTATTGCAGAGTTTGCGGATGTCATCTCGCGCCCCCTCTTTAAGCTGGATGAACAAACTCAAGCAGCCATTCTGGCTCAATGGCAATCTATCGCAGAGCAGCAGGATGATTCCGATTTAGCTCCCGCGCCCTGGACATGCCAGGATCCGGATGATCAGATCTTCCTGGATCTAGCCCATCAACTTAGGCCCTCAATACTCATTAGCAAAGATAATGCAGTACTTCAAACCGCCAGCAGAGCGGCCTCAGAGGACATTATTATTACCAGTGATTACAACGCATTTAGGCTACAGAACTAAAACGCAAGCCTTTAGCTGCTTCAGCAGCAATCTCAAAGGACTTGAGGCGAGCTTGATGGTCATGAATTTGACCCGTAATGATGATTTCATTTGCGCCGGTCTGATCGAGCCAATACTGCATCTCTTTTCTTACGGTCTCTAAAGATCCAACGGCAGAACAGCGCAAAGCATGAGTCGCAGTCATTTTTTCATGCGACTCACAAAAGTCATCTAAGTTTTCTATTGGGGGTGGTAACTGCCCGCGAGTATTGCGGCGCATACGAATAACGTTTTGCTGCAAAGTAGTAAATAGATGAGCAGCCTCTTCATCGGTATCTGCAGCGACTACATTCATCAGAAATGCGCAATAGGGTTTGGCCAACTTATCCGATGGCTTAAACAGTTCACGATAGGTAGACATCGCATCTATTAATTGCTCAGGTGCAAAATGCGAGGCAAACGCGTAAGGCAAACCGAAGTGAGCCGCTAGTTGAGCGCCATATAAGCTAGATCCTAATATCCAAATCGGTACCTCAGTATCCACACCCGGAATAGCTTTCACAAGCTGCCCCTCCTGAATAGGGCCAAAATAATGCTGTAGCTCGCGTACATCCTGCGGAAAGCGGTCATCACTTCCAAGTAAATCGCGTCTTAAGGCTCTGGCTGTCATTTGATCTGACCCTGGCGCACGCCCTAAACCCAGTTCAATCCTACCGGGGTAAATAGATGCCAAAGTGCCAAATTGTTCTGCGATCACCAAGGGGGCATGATTTGGCAACATCACGCCACCTGAGCCAACACGAATAGTTTTTGTACCGCCAGCAATATAGCCAATTAAAACTGCGGTGGCAGAGCTGGCATTGCCCGTCATGTTGTGATGCTCGGCTAACCAATAACGGGTATAGCCTAAAGCCTCCGCATGCTGGGCAACATCCAATGAGTTCCGCAAGGCATCTGCAGCAGTAAATCCCTCGGGGATCGGAGATATATCTAGAATGGAGTATGGGACAGCATTTGTCATTCCTAGATCATACCGAGAAAGTATTTATTAAACATGAGTAAACCAAAAATGGCGGACGCCGATGACGGCCTCTTTAAGCCGGGTAGTAAGCTAAAGCACGTGAAGACGGGTGGTTTTTATAAGGTGGTCTTACTTGCCAATGTCGAAGCCAATCTAGAGCCAGCCTACGTCTATGAATCCCTTCAGTCACACGATTTTTGGATCAGACCAAAAGCGGAGATGGAAGATGGTCGATTTGAATTGGTCGACGCTTAAGATAAAGATGAGAGAACTGACATGACCGATGATCGCATCACCAATCTTGAAATCAAGCTTAGCTTTACTGAAGATTTGATTGATCAACTCAATCAAACAATCTACAAGCAGCAGCAACAAATTGAATTTCTGTATCGTGAGCTTAAATCCATCAAGGAGCAGGCTAGTAGCGGGGATAGCGCAGGTAACAACAGTCCAAAAGATGAAATCCCTCCGCATTATTAAAGCCCTTGATTTATTGTTGATTAGGTTATATCATTTTTGACATATATCAATATTGATATAATTTATGGATGACCACATGGACCGTACATACCCTTAACACCACAGTTGACGATGAGCTAGAGGCACTGCCAGTAGATATTAGAAGTAAGTTTGTCAGAGTCTCTGGATTACTTGAGCAGTTTGGCCCCCAAAATGTTGGAATGCCTCACATCGGGTCTTTGGGTGATAAATTCTGGGAAATACGAGTTTCTGGTCAGGATGGAATTGCAAGAGGAATTTATATCTACTCCAGTGGGAAAAAAATAATCGTTCTACATGTATTTATTAAGAAGGCTCAGAAAACTCCACCAGCAGCTTTGCAGATGGCGACAAGAAGAGCTAAACAGGCAAAGTTAATATGACTAAGATCTCAAATTTACATAAAAAGTGGACTAAAAATCCAGATTACAAAGAAGCTTACGACGAATCTCGTATGGAATTTGAGATTGCGAAGGAAGTTATTGAGGCTCGTATGAAGAGTGGGCTATCGCAAGAGGAGCTGGCCGCACTGATGAGCACCTCCCAATCCGCAATTGCAAGACTTGAGAGTGGGGTTAGCCTCCCCTCCCTAAGAACCTTGACTAAATTAGCGGCGGCCACAAATACGCATATTGAAATCCACTTTAAGCCAATTAAAAATTCAAAGCAAAAATTAGCCGCTTAGGGCTACACTAAGATTAGCCGCGTACGATATTGATTTCTAAGTCTATTAAAAAGGTTAAACGTCATGGGTAACTTAGTACCGTTTTTCGTCCAGTGGGGCTTAACTTCGTTATCCCTCTGGGTTGCCAGCCATCTCTTTAGTGGCTTACGCTTTGCAGATGGCGGCTCACTCTTGATTGCCGCTCTACTGCTGGGATTTGCGAACGCGGTAGTGAAGCCTTTATTAATTCTCTTCACGCTGCCACTAACCGTCCTTACGATGGGATTATTTCTACTGGTAGTGAATGCATTGGTTCTCATGCTGGTGTCTTCAGTAGTGAGTGGCTTTACGATCTCCAGCTTCTGGACCGCATTCTTTGCCAGTATCTTTATTTCATTATTCAGCCTCTTTATCAGCGGAATACTGTTTTAAAAATTACTCTGCCCCAGGGTAAATATCAGACCAGGGGTGGAGCGCATCACGGCATGGGTGGCTCTTTGAGGTCATTGATCTAGCATTCTCAGCCAAAATGCTTGCGCCGCCCGTCAAAAAACCAAGTCCAATAGAGACAGCGCTGTTCACCACCCCAGCTTGATTAATGCCCGCCTTAGGATTTGTCAGAGTACCGCCCATCTTGACCATTCCAGTTAAATCCAAGCCCGTTGTAAGCCCTGATTTCTCTTGTGGATCAATAGTGAGATTAATGGCCTCCGTCTTCAGATTGATATAGCCAGCTAAGGCCGCATCCAACTTATCCGTTTCAATCCCAACTGACTTAGCTATATTGATCTGGCCATTATTAATTGGTAAGTAGGCAACTGCACATTCCAAAACTGTCTCAGTTGTTTTTTTACGTAATGGATTCATCGAATCCAAAAGGGTCACCACAAAATCACCAGCATCGTTTAAAAAATTCGTCCCCATACGAGCCTGGTTAATACTCAACTGAATCTTGCCACTTGAATTTGATGCCATTTGGTGGAAGCTACTCCCAGATGTTTTCACATCAAATGCCATCTTCATACTGCCTCCACTCACCTTGGATCCCGGGTCAAGCCTAGCCAGCAAGTTCTCAAGCGTTAAATCCTTCGTCACTCCTTTAGCTGTGAGAACAGGAGTTGAGGTATCCAGCTCTGAGAGCTTGATCTGTAGACCAGCACTTCCCTTACCCATCCCAAACCTCAGGTTTGGAATATCAATCACACTGCCATTCAGTTGCAAGGAGGCCTGAAGATTTTCAATGGGCTTACGCTTTGGCAAATTCAATTCACCAATATTAATCACGATCTCTCCCTTGGCTTGCGGCAGTAGATCAAAGGGAATGCTCTCATTGCTAAATAAGTACTTAGGCTGCGGCTTTTGAACCTGATGCACGACTAATACCGACTTATCGCCACTTACAGCCCGCGGAGGATGATTAGGAGACACCCCCAGGACGGGCCAGTCAAATGCTTTTGAGTTCAAGCTCAAATTGATCATGGGTGGAGTCTTGGGATTTTTACTAAGCTCACCTTTCATCATCATAGACTTGCCATTCATAGTGAGATTCAGGTCAACTGGAAATTGCGCCGAGGAAACATTCCACTGCTTGAGTAATCTAGAAAGTGAGCCTGTTTTCCCGCTGAGCTCTAGAGCCTGATCTTGAACCTTCATACTGAGGGATACGACTGTTTTATCACCACTATCTGTCAAGGATAAACGCCCAATTTGGTAGCTTGATATGGCGTTTGAAGGATTTTGATATTGAATGCGAGCATCTGCAATCGAAACACTATCCATAGAGATTAAATTATCACTAGCAGGAGAGCTGACTGAATTATTGTTAGCTGCCGGGGAGCCCCCAGATGCCTCTGCACTGAAATCCCAATTAGCCTTACCAGCCCCATTTTTTTGAAGAAATACTTCTAGACCAGTAAGCTTCACGCTGCCAATCTCAATACGCTTACTCAGCAGCGGTAGAGTTTTAATATTTAAATCAATTCGCTTAAGCGTCAGCATCTCAGAATCAGATCCCCAAGATGCGTTACTCAAACTTAAACCCTCTGCGGAAACAGAAATCCCCGGAAAAAAACTTAAGCTTACTGGACCGGTGATTTTGAGATCTCTTCCAGTAGCAGTTTTTACAGAGGAAGAGAGTAGTTTAGTCAGTTGCACTGGGTCTACAGTTGAGGCTGCGTACCAAACTCCCACTGCAATAAGAATGATTACACCACCCAGGGCGCTAATGATGATTTTGACTAATTTACTCATGGATAAGTCATTCTAAATTACCTACCAACCTTAACCTAGGATTGATTTTTATATTATTGGATTTAATCGCATAAGGCACTTAATAAACAATTAGGCATTGAGTACTGATATTGCAAGGTAAATCCCCATATTAGTATCAGCAAAAGTGGAAAGATCTGAAGTAAGATCAAAGGTGTAATAAGCATATTAACTACCAATAGAAAGGGTAATAGACCATGGCTACAAAGAAGTCTCCAGCAAAAAAGAAAGTAGCTACTAAGGTGGTAAAAAAAGCCCCTGCAAAGAAAGCCGTCAAAAAGGTCGCCGTGAAGAAAGTGGCAGCTAAAAAGGCCGTAAAAAAGGTAGTGAAAAAACCAGTAAGCAAAAAGCCGGCTGCTAAAAAGCCAGTAGCTAAAAAAGCGGTTAAAAAAGTAGCGGTGAAGAAGCCTGCTGCCAAAAAACCTGCCCCAAAGAAAACCACTAAAAAATCCCCTAAGGCATCTGCACCCAAGAAACTTAAAGTTGATCAGTACGGACTCGAGGAAGATGATGAGTTCTATGGCCTCTACTTTGCCAAATCGACCAATAAGGGTTTAGTTGAAGTAAAACCTTGCACCTTCTCCTTAATGTATTGGTGGAAAGGCTTACTTGGCTATCCTGACATGATTGAAATCTCTAAAGATAGCAATACTGCGATGTTGCAGTTTGAGTCTACCTTCGGCGGTGGCGATTCTGGTGAGACAGAGTTGACAGAAAAAGATGTGTTCGATGTTGACCATATTATTGAAATCGATGAACAAGAGCAGTTAGTCTCCCTCTACTCTTACGTTCCGATTCCTGTTCCAGAAAAGCTGATTGGTGCATTAGGCCTCTCTATTTTGAATATCAATCCAGAAACCCGTTATGGCAGCCTTGAGATTTGCTCTACTGATAACGAAGAAGGTGCAAATGAGCACTTCCTGCGCTACCGTGCAGCTACTTATTTGCGTGGCGTGAAATCTGGCAAGGTTGAAGCCATCGAAAGCATGGTCACCAATGGTTCAGAGTTCTTTGGCTTGGCTTTAGATGCAATGTGCGTTAATAAGTCGATTAAGAAATGGTTGCTGAGCTAAGCAGTTACAACTTAATAGGTATTGCACACAAAAATGTAGGTCATAGGAAAGCGGTCGTTCACTGTTTTACGAGTTTCGACAATAGTGGCGCCTCGCTTTCCTAGTTTTTTACACTCCTCTGCTGCGGCTGCTTGAGCCTCAGTATCTTTAGCGGATTTAGGGGCGTGAACCCCAACCGTTCCATCAGACTGTCGGTAAACTCCAAACTCGCTTGGCGGTGTTGCGCAAGCTAGAAGAAATAACCCAAGGCTTGAGACCGAAATTTTTAGTAGACGTTTCATAGATACCAATCCAACACCAAAAGAAGTAATGCCTCATTCTAGCTAGATTCTCTAAATAAGCGATCAAAGCAAGCCTGCTGAATTTCAATTAGGATTGGAATTGTCCCAAAACTAAATCCACTGAAAGCACGCTATGCAGGTACTCGCCATTAATCCCCTCACCAAAGAAATCAATACTGTAGAAATTGCTAATACAAAAGAAGCGCTTCAAGAACTGATTGGTTTTAATACCGTTGACTCAGATGAAATTGACGACAATGGCGACCGACTCTTCTTCGATGAAGAGTGCTTTATCAGACAACAGGGCAATGTAGGTCGCTTTAAAGTCGACAGCTTAGCCCCAGTCGCTGGTATTGGCGTGATCGTCAACAGTAAAGATGGGAAAACCTTTCAATCCCCCGTAATCAATGCACAAGAACTGCTACAGCGAGTAACTTACTTGTAGCCCACCCTGTCTAGCAATCTTTGTGCGGCAATTTGATTCTTTCCAATCGCCGCAATAGAGATATTTTCTGCCTTGAATGGGCCCAACATTTTGAGGCCTTCATTTTCAATTTTGACTGACTTCACTACGGGCCACTCGTTATTACCGTTAGCAAAATACTCTTGCGCAGAGTCACTTGCCAAGTATTCAAGAAATTGTTTTGCAGCCTGTGGATGCGGCGCACTTTTAGCAACCCCACCCCCCGCAATATTGATGTGCGCACCAGTAGTCTGCTGATTTGGCCAAATAAATCCAATCTTAGAAACAATGGCCTGATCTTCTGGCTTGGTTGATCGTAAGAGCCTGACCAGGTAATAAGAATTTGTTAAAGCTACACCGCATTCACCTGAGGCTACCGCCTTGATTTGATCGGTATCGCCACCTCTTGGAGGGCGAGCCATATTAGCCACCATGCCCTTGGCCCACTCCTCAGTAGCAAGCTCGCCACGACGTTCGATCATGGCACCAATTAATGACAGCATGTAAGGATGGGCGCCTGAGCGGGTACATACCTTACCCTTATTCATAGTCTCTGCTAACTTCTCGTAAGTATCAACGTCTTGTGGATTTACTTTTGCTTTGTTATAGACCACGAGACGCGCTCTGGTTGAAAAGCCAAACCAAGTTGATCCCTCTGGCTCGGGCTGAGAACGTAAGTTCGCCGGGATACGGCTCTCTAAATATTTTGACTGTATCGGCCTAAAGAAGCCATCAATTTGAGCGCGCCATAATCGAGCTGCATCCACCATTAAAATCACATCCGCTGGACTATTGGTGCCTTCGCTTTTTAATCTCTCTGCTAAGGCATTGTCATCAGCCTCAATTCGGTTGATCTTGATGCCTGTCTTTTTTGTGAAGTCACTGTAGAGCGCCTCATCAGTTTGATAGTGACGGGCTGAGTAGAGATTAAGCTCTCTCGCTTCCTTTACGTCCTGTGCCTGCAAAGGCAAGGCTAGAAATACGCTCAACAACAAGCTAGAGCTACCTAGGAATTTTCTTATAAGTGAGTTTGCCATTGCTGTATTTGCGATCAGAATTAGATTAAATCTAATGTATCACAAATACGAATGATTATCAATTAGGATTTGGAAATAACCCTTGACAGCAGCAATACTGGAAAAAGTCCAACCAAAACAATGGTTAAGGAAGGTAATGCCAGTTCAGCAAGACGCTCATCTGCAGCCAACTGATAAGTTGCGACAGCCAAGGTATCAAAGTTAAATGGGCGCAATAAGAGCGTTGCAGGTAATTCCTTCATGACATCCACAAAGACAAAGAGGCCCGCAGTAATCAGGCTTCGCTTGAGTAAGGGCACATGAACCCGCTTCAAAATTTGCATCCTAGAAAGTCCCAGTAGTGCCGCTGAAGCATCCATAGATGGGGTAATGCGCGCCAGACCAGCCTCTACACTCTGCAAACTAGAAGAAAGAAAGCGGACTAGGTAGGCATAGACTAGTACTAATATGCTGGCAGACATCCACCAAGCAAGCTGAAAGATTTCCAGAAAAGAAAGGATGCCAATGGCTAAGACCGCACCGGGTAAAGCATAACCAAAACCTAGTAATCGATTAACCCAACTTAAGCGTGTATTCATGCGTACGGAGTAAGCAAAGAATACGGCTAACGCTACCGAGATAAGCGCAGTCAGAATCGAAACTAATAAAGAATTACTTAGCCAATCTAGATATCGAACATCGATCGTGAGGCCTTGTTTGAAGAGTAATTGCAAGAGCGCAAATGCAGGTATCAAAAATCCGCACAAGAGCGTAGCACCACAAAATGCAAATGCAAAAAAAGCTTTCTTGCCTTTAAGAGACTTCGCGATTGGCTTACTCCGAGTTGCAGAGGCAAAACGTAATTTTGAGCGACTACTTTGCTCGATAAAGAAAATTAGCAAGACAAAACTTAAGAGCCCTAAGGCAAGTTGCACTGCAGCTATTCGGTCTCCAAATGAGAGCCAAGCCTTAAAGACGCCTGTTGCAAAAGTCTGCACACCAAAGTAAGAGACGGCACCAAAATCAGCAAGTACCTCCATCAGCGCCAGCGCCATGCCCGCAAAAATGGCTGGCCTTGCCATAGGCAATACCAATTTCACAAATCCTTGAAGTGGACTGTAGCCTAGTGTTTCTGAAACCTCAATCAATCGACCACTACGCTCTAAGAATGCTGTACGGGTAATAAGATAAACATAAGGAAACAGGCAGAATGAAAAAGACCAAATAGCCCCAGTCAGCGATCTCGGATCAGGAAAGAACCAGAGTGCGTCAACTCCTAGTGCAGCACGCAGCGCACTCTGTATCGGACCCGAAAACTGCAAGAGATCAACAAAGAGGTAGGCCATGACATAAGTGGGCACTGCCAAAGGCAAAATAAGAGCCCACTCAAATATTTTCTTCGCAGGAAAATCATAGCTCGCAACAATCCAAGCATTGCCCACCCCGAGGATAAAGACTCCCACTCCGACACCAAAAATAAGCACTAAGGTCGAGGCAATATAGCCACCCAGTACAAAGTTCCATAAATGGCTGAGGGTACCGGTGGCCAATAACTCCCTCCCGGGGAATAGGAAAGGTGCTGCCAGGCCAAAGAGGGGCAAAAATAACAACAGGGCAAGTGGCACCACAATACGATTCATGAAATCGGCAATCCGTTTAGACTCTAGCTATGCATTAAACCACTAGCATTAATGAGAAAATTATAGAGATGAACTCCGCTCGCACCCTACTTTCGATTCAAGCACTGGAAATCGACTACCCCAGTCGAGATGGTCAAGGTCGTGTTACTGCTGTTAAAGATCTTAATCTCGATCTGGCTCAAGGTGAGATTGGCTGCTTATTAGGCTCATCTGGCTGTGGAAAATCCACCGTCTTGAGAGCTGTTTGCGGGTTTGAGCCCGTTAAAGCAGGGAAGATTCTCTTGCGTGATCAGGTGGTAAGCTCAGATTCCTCTCACCTCCCACCCAATCAAAGAAAAGTTGGCATGGTCTTTCAGGACTTTGCCCTCTTTCCCCATCTCAATGTTTTAGAGAATATTGCCTTTGGCTTGCAACACCTATCAAGCAAAGAAAGATCTGCAGTGGCCATGGAGTGGCTTAAGAGGGTGTCGCTAGCAGATAAGGCTGATGCATATCCTCATGAGCTCAGTGGCGGCCAACAACAGCGTGTGGCACTGGCTAGGGCAATGGCACCAGAACCAGATTTAATTTTACTAGATGAACCCTTCTCTAGTTTGGATATTGAACTGAGGGAGCGTCTTGCAGGCGAGATGCGAGAAATCCTCAAAGCAAACAACATTACCGCCCTACTAGTCACACACGATCAATTTGAGGCTTTTGCCATTGCTGATAAGGTCGGCGTTATGACTGATGGCAATGTATTACAGTGGGATGTCCCTTACGAGCTGTATCACAAGCCAGCCAATCGCTATATTGCCGACTTTATTGGTCGCGGGGTATTTCTGAAGGGGATCGTCCAAGCTAACAACAAAGTCAAAATTGAGTTAGGCGAGCTCGACCTAGAAGAAGATCGCAGCGCTGAAGCTGGAAAAGAAATCGATGTTCTCTTGCGTGCTGATGATATTGTGCATGATGATCACAGTACCTTGTTAGCAGAGGTTGTACGTAAGACCTTTAGGGGAGCCGACTTCTTGTACACCCTTAAGCTCGCTTCAGGTGTTGAAATTTTTGCTTTTGTACCTAGTCATCATGATCATGCGATTGGCGAAAAGATTGGTATACACCTGGTGGCTGATCACGTGGTCACCTTTAGCCAATGAGTGGCTTTCATCAAGAAAAGCACCCTCATTTCACGCTCAGCAGAAAGCACTCTTTTCAGATACATTGGACTTTTGACGCTATAAGATCTTTTCTGGAAATTGAACGTGCTACCGAATATCGAGTTAGAGCGCCTAAACGGCAATAAAGAACCTATTACTGACTATGCGGGCAAAGTGCTATTAGTAGTCAATGTAGCTAGCCAATGCGGCTTTACTTCCCAGTACAAAGAGCTACAAGGTCTATATGATGAATTTCATAGCCAGGGCTTAGAAATCCTTGCTTTTCCATGCAACCAATTTGGTGGCCAAGAGCCCGGTACTCCTCAGCAGATCGAAGCGTTTTGCAGCACCCGGTTTGGAGTCACCTTCCCTGTTTTTCAAAAAACGGATGTCAATGGCTCCAATACCCACCCCCTCTTTGAATACCTCAAAACAGCTGCTCCAGGTTTGCTTGGGACCGAAGCTATCAAGTGGAATTTCACAAAATTTCTAGTAAACCGTAATGGACTTCCAGTAAAACGATTTGCGTCAGCTAGCTCACCCGCGAGCATCAGTGCGGATATTAAAAAACTACTTTAATTAATGAAGAATATTGATACATGAACGATGGCATCCCACTCTCAGAAGTAATACGCAAACGCATCAAAGCTAAAAAAGCACGATTTCATGCAAACGATAATATCTCTGCATTTATTCAGCCTGGGGAGCTCGATGCCTTAGTAGAAGAGGTAGCGGTAAAAATGCAGGCCGTCCTTGAGAGCCTGGTGATTGATACAAAAAGCGACCACAACACTCAAAATACAAGTAAGCGTGTTGCCAAAATGTTTGTCAATGAAGTGTTTAATGGCCGCTATGTAGAGCAACCTTCGCTAACAAAATTTCCTAATGTCAGTCAACTGAACGAGTTAATGATTATTGGCCCCATTACCGTCAGAAGCGCTTGCTCCCACCATCTTTGTCCGATTATGGGCAGAGTGTGGATTGGGATACTTCCGGATAAGAACTCCGCCCTCATTGGCCTCTCGAAATACTCTCGTCTAACCGAGTGGGTGATGTGTCGTCCGCAGACTCAGGAAGAGGCGGTTGTAGAGCTTGCCGATATGATTGAGAAAAAGGTTAAGCCTACTGGTGTTGCGATTGTGATGGAAGCTGATCATTTTTGTATGCAGTGGCGTGGCGTTAAGGATCCAGACTCTAAAATGATTAATAGCGTGATGCGGGGATCTTTCTTAAAAGATCCCAATTTACGTCGTGAATTTTTATCACTAATTGCACGCAATTAAGACCGGCAAAGAGAGTATCGAATGACATCAACGGCCTGCATCGAATTAAAAGATCTTAGATTAGATACCCAGATTGGGACTTATGCGCCTGGCGCCTCAATCCCCGATCAGCATTTACTAAATCTGACTTTATGGATCAGCCCTAAATTGATTTTGATTTCAGAAGATCTCATGGATCGGGTGTTCGACTACGATCCCCTCGTCCTTGAAATCGATCGCTTAGCTGCCGATGGTCATTACGAGACTCAAGAAAGATTGGCTACCAGAATAGTTGAGGCATGTGCTCGCTATTCGGAAATTGAGTCTCTAGAAATTAGCCTCAGAAAAACACCCGTACGGGAAAGCTCAGGCGTATTGGGGATCAAACTATATATTGATCAAAGTAGTCTTGCCAGTATGAGAACAATACTTACTTAAACGCTTAAGCCTCTTCCTCAAGAGCGTCAACGAGATGGTCGTACTTTAAAAAATTTTCTCGATGTCTTCTGTAGTACAAAAGGCCTTCATTCAGACTGGCCACAGTAGCGCCCTGCTCGCGCATTTTGTCCCAAAGATTCCAGTCCTCTTGCGGATGAATGCCATCAGCATATCTTTCCCTATAACCTACTTGTTGACCGAGCGAGGTTCGATACATCATTGAACCATGGTGCTTACCCTCACGATCCCAGTAGAGATCTCCTTGGTGAGACCTAGTCTCGCCAGGAACACGATCATGAATCTCTTCTTTTAATTCGCCAGTAACCACGATGTCATAAGTAACGATATCGGCACTAGCATTTGACAATAACTCAATTGCATCTGATCTGAGCCAATTGTCAGCGCCAATAAACAGAACGTATTCCGTATTGACCCTCATGAGTAAATCATGGAAATTATCCACAGTACCTAAATTCTGCGGTCTGAGAATATATTCAATATCGGGATATAAGCTAGGTAAGTGGCCACAATCATGCGCCCCATCATCGACAAATAGAATTCTGGCGGGGGCTTGTGTTTGAGATAGCAGGGACTCAATGCAGTGTGCCGCAAGGTGGCCGTACTTATAAGAGGCGATAACGACTGTAATCATATTGCTGGGCATTAGAACACGAAAGTGTGATGTCTGAATGAAGCCTCGCTTTAAACCCCCTACAATAGAACTATGTTGATACAAATCGCCAATCTTCTCCTCCAAGTCCTCGTGAGCATTGTTGCGGGAGCATGTCTCCTGAGATGCTATCTCCAGTGGCTCGCCTTTAATCTGGGCTCTGGCCAAAGCAGAACCATCGGCGCATATGTGCTTCCACTGAGTAATTGGATCGTGATCCCACTTCGCAAGATAGTCCCAAGCGTTGGTCGCTTTGATGTCGCTAGCTTTTTAGCTGCTTACCTACTGGTTGTAGGCAAGACGGCCATCCTTTTATTACTCTCAGGAGCTACTTTAACGAACATCTCGTGGCTCCTATTGGCCTTAATCGATTTAGTGGATCTGATACTTTCGGGATTAGTTGGCTTGGTTTTTGCAAGCGTCATTCTCTCTTGGGTTAGTGCTGGCTCCCAGATACAGTATTTGGTCTCACTTTTAGTGGAGCCTCTGCTGGCGCCAATCAGAAAAGCAATGCCGAACTTTGGGGCCCTAGATTTATCACCTCTTTTGCTGCTGCTTATCCTACAAGTTTTGCAGATTGTGGCGAGTAATCTGAGGTGACTAGTTAAGTCTAATTAGCCTCAAGATGTGCCGAAATGACCTTGATAAAATGTTCACCATAACGCTCTAGCTTAGCTTGCCCGACTCCACCAATGCGACTGAATTGATCTAAGGTAGTGGGGGTAGATTTGACCATCTCCTGCAAAGTGCTGTCATGAAAAATTACATAAGGTGGCACTCCTTGTTCGCGGGCTAGTTCAGTACGCTGAGACTTGAGCGCCTCCCAAAGTTTTTCATCTGCAACATTACTAAAAGGATGTGTAGAGCCCTTCCTTACCCCAGACTTCGTAGCCTTACTCTTGGAATAGCCTGTTTCTTTTCGCAGCCAAACTTCTTTGTCTCCACGCAGTACAGGCAAAGCAATGCTGTCTACCAACTTTAAGCCGCCATGTAATTCAATATCTGCATCTAAATAACCGCCAGCTACCAATTGACGATAGATACTGTTCCACTGAGCCTGATTAAGCTCTGCACCAATACCAAATGTACTTACTTGCTCATGAAAATATTGCTTTACCCTAGGAGTCACTTTACCCAATAGCACATCAATTAAATGGGTCACACCAAAGCGTTGACCGGTGCGATAGACACAGGACAATGCTTTTTGCACTTCTTGTGTGGCATTCCAGGTAGCTACTGGTTCTAGGCAGTTATCGCAGTTACCACAGCTACCAGCATGTATCTCTCCAAAGTAGCGCAGGATTGTTTGATGGCGGCAGGTTGTGGATTCGCAATAGCCCAGCAAAGCATTGAGTTTTTGGCGCTCCACCCTCTTACGATCTTCAGAAGCTTCGCCAGAATCCACCATTTGCCGCAAGCTCACCACATCCCCAAATCCGTAAGCCATCCAGGCATTGGCTGGCAAGCCATCACGTCCTGCTCGTCCGGTTTCTTGGTAGTAGCCTTCCATACTTTTGGGTAGATCTAGATGAGCCACAAAGCGGACGTTGGGCTTATCAATACCCATACCAAACGCTACGGTTGCAACCATGATGACGCCTTCTTCACGCAAGAAGCGTTTTTGATTGGCGCTGCGTGTTTCTACACTAAGGCCAGCATGATATGGCATGGCATCCCATCCGCGGTCTTGTAACCATTGCGCAGTCTCTTCTACACTGCGACGGGATAGGCAATAAATAATTCCAGAGTCATCGGCGTGCTCAGCGTCTAAAAAGTGCTCTAACTGTTGCTTGGCACTCTGCTTTTGCAGAACTCGATACTTAATGTTGGGGCGATCAAAGCTAGAGACGAACTGCTCAGCAGATTCCAGTGAAAGTCGCTCAACAATTTCTGCGCGGGTTGGCGCATCTGCCGTTGCTGTTAAGGCGATACGGGGCACCTTTGGAAAGCGCTCATGCAAAACAGTTAACTGGCGATATTCTGGACGAAAATCATGACCCCATTGCGAAACGCAGTGCGCTTCATCAATTGCAAATAATGCAATCCCAGGTCCCGCATGAAGTCGATCAAGCATGGATAGAAAGCCTGGGTTCATTAATCGTTCTGGCGCTACATAGATCAAGTCGAGATCTCCAGCCAGCAATTGAGTGCTTACCTGCTGTGAGGTTGCCGCATCTAGACTGGAGTTTAGAAATGAAGCCTTAACACCTAGCTGGGTTAAGGCATCGACTTGATCTTGCATCAACGCGATTAAGGGTGAAACTACCACCCCTACACCGCGGCGCACTAGGGAGGGAATTTGATAGCACAGCGACTTGCCAGCGCCAGTGGGCATGAGTACTAAAGCATCACCACCAGCAACTACATGCTCAACAATAGACGCCTGAGCACCACGAAATTGATCAAAGCCAAAAACATCATGAAGTATTTGCTGACTCGATTGCAACCGTAATACTCCTTTGAAATAAAAAGCCCCACGTCATGGCGGGGCTGTATGAATATCTTGTTTGTATTTAAAAATACAGAATCTGGCTGGCGGAGAGGGTGGGATTCGAACCCACGGTACCTTTGACAGTACGCCTGATTTCGAGTCAGGTACATTCGACCACTCTGCCACCTCTCCGAACCAAGGTGCAATTATAGCTACCGATACACAAACCCATGCGCCCAATATTGCCTATCAAATTTAGTAGACATGGTTGATATAGCGTATTAATATAGATATACATTGATGTATATCTATATTAGAAAGGATTTGCCCGTGAACATCCAAATATCGAAATGGGGAAATAGTCTGGCTTTACGCATACCCGCAACGTTGATTAAGCAAATTCAACTCAAAGATGGGGATAAGGTTGAGGCAACCCTATCAAAAGATGGCGCAATAATTATCAGGCCACAAAAATTAGATCGCAAAGCAATTGCAGCCCAACTTAAAGCATTCAGAGATACATTGAAGATGGGTAAATCGGTAATGGATGAAGTCCGATCAGAGGCACGCTATTAATGATTTATGTTGATACAAGCGTTTTTGTAGCCTTGTGCACAACTGAGCTAAAGAGTGATGATGTTGCTAAATGGTACGCAAATAGTTCGGCAAAGATGATCTCCTCTACTTGGGCATTTACCGAATTCTCTAGTGCACTGAGTCTTAAGGTCAGAACTAGCCAATTAACAGAAAAGCAAAGTCGAGAAGCTTGGAAAAAGTTTGATAGCCTCTGTCAAAGCGATGTTGAACTCTTACCGATCGAAAGCAAAGTATATTATTCAGCCGGAATCTTAGTGGTTGATAGTAAATCAAATCTGAGGGCAGGCGATGCCCTTCACCTGGCTGCAGCGAAGCAATTTAAATCCAAATCTTTGGCCACTCTAGACAAAGTTTTAGCCAAAAATGCGAGCAATGTAAAAATTCAGGCTGTTTTAATTTAATCAGATTGGCCTGAGAACCTCTAAACCACCCAAGTAAGGTCGCAAAGCTTTCGGTATCGCAATGCTGCCATCAGCCTGCTGGTAGTTCTCTAAAAGCGCAACACCAGTTCTACCAACAGCTAGACCTGATCCATTCAAGGTATGCACTAACTCTGGCTTGCCTTGCCCGGCCTTATATCTTGCTTGCATACGCCTTGCCTGAAAATCACCCATATTGGAGCAAGAGCTGATCTCACGATACGCATTTTGCGATGGGATCCATACTTCAAGGTCATAGGTCTTTGTGCTTCCAAAGCCCATATCGCCAGTGCAGAGCAATACTTTTCGATAAGGTAGCTCAAGTAGCTCTAAAACCTTTTCTGCATGCGAAGTTAATTCTTCAAGTAACTGCATTGAGTCTTCTGGCTTGGCAATTTGTACGAGCTCTACTTTTTCAAATTGATGTTGACGAATCATGCCGCGCACATCACGACCATAGCTTCCTGCCTCAGATCTAAAGCATGGGGTATGCGCAACGAATTTCAGTGGCAACTCTTCAGCCGCAGTAATGGTGTCACGCACTAAATTGGTAACTGGTACTTCTGCTGTCGGTATCAAATAAAAGTTTTCAACTTTTGCTTCGCCTGCCCCATCTTCACCACCCATTTGGCGAGGAACCTTAAACAGGTCTTCTTCAAACTTCGGCAACTGACCAGTGCCACGCATAGATGCCGCATTCACCATGAGTGGGACGTTAAGCTCCTCGTATCCATGTTGAGTTGAATGCAAATCAATCATGAATTGCGCTAGGGCACGATGCAGTCTGGCCGCAGGCCCCTTCAGAACCGCAAAGCGTGAGCCGCTAATCTTTGCAGCAGATTCAAAATCAAGTCCTAGTGGTACGCCCAAATCCACATGATCTTTCACGGGAAATGAAAACTGGGGGGTCGCGCCCCAACGCTTGACTTCTTTATTCTCAGTCTCGTCTTTACCTACTGGAACTGCTTCATCCGGCAAGTTAGGAATCCCCATCAAGAAATCTGCAATCTCTGCCTGCAATATCGCCAAGCGAGCTGAGCCTGATTCCATATCGACGTTAATCTGGGTTGCTTCAGCCATTTCAGCAGCAGCATCTTCGCCCTTACCTTTTTTCATGCCAATCGCTTTAGCCAGCTGGTTACGCTTGGCCTGCAATTCTTCAGTGCGAGTTTGCAAGGATTTACGCTCGGACTCTAAGGTGTTAAACCTCTCAACATCGAGTTGAAATTTGCGCGTAGCTAAACGGGCAGCAACAGCTGCGATATCTTTACGAAGTAATTGCGGATCAATCATGTAATGCTCTATTGGTTAATGGGTATGTACGTTAGTTTAAGCGTAAGACTTCTGCGCCGGCAGGTGGCGCAAAGGTAAAGCGATTGGCGGGCAGGTTCACATTGAGCTGAATCTTGTCTAGCGTGACTAAAACAACACTTCCAAGGCCATCAATAAGCTCTAGTGCTTTAGGTAGGCCATTGGCCATTCCGACTGAGATCTTGGTATAGGGCATGTCTTTACCATTTTTTTCATTGGGATTTTTCTTAGGCACGAGGGCAACCCATTTCATACCCAGACGATCTTCACTCTCAACTAAATCAAAATGTTGATCTAGCGAAGTTTCACCAAAAAGAATTGCGGCAGGAGTTGCAGCCAATGCTTGACCAGCAGGCCTGAAGGTGGCTTGATTTAAATCCTTATCCCACATGATGAGTTGCTTGCCATCGGCAATTAGTTTTTGCTCGTATGGTTTTTGGGTATCCCAAATAAATCGGCCTGGGCGCTGAAATACAAAACGTCCCTGCGTTTGGCGAACCACTTTTAAACCTTTATCTTGTGGTTCATTTGCTTTGGGTGCACGCAACTGCTGTTGCACAAACTCACCTTCAGCGGTTTTGGAGTTGCGCACGAACTGACGCAACTGCTCTGCTCCACTCTCAACTTGTGAAAGTGCCACCCCTGAAAACAGAATAGCTATTCCTAAAAATGCTGCAGAAAAAAATCTTTGCAAAATGACTGCCTTACTCTGAAGAACGATGGAGGATTTCACGATTACCGCCATTACCCATCTTAGAAACTAAGCCAGCTTTTTCCATATCTTCCAGTAAGCGGGCTGCGCGGTTATAACCAATACGCAAGTGGCGCTGCACCAAAGATATTGAGGGGCGCTTGTTTTCCAAAACAATAGCGACTGCTTGGTCATACAAAGGATCAGCTTCGCCACCACCCTCACCGGTTAGGGCATCGATAGTTGATTCGTCAGCGCCTTCCAGAACGCCATCAATATAGTTAGCCTCACTCTTCTCCTTGAGCCACTCGACCACACGATGAACCTCGTCGTCAGAAACAAAGGCGCCATGGACGCGAACTGGTAAGCCTGTACCTGGCGCCATATAGAGCATGTCACCCATACCCAGCAGCGCTTCAGCACCCTGTTGATCCAGAATCGTACGACTATCGATCTTGCTACTCACCTGAAAAGAAATACGAGTTGGAACGTTAGCCTTGATCAGGCCGGTAATTACATCCACGCTAGGACGTTGCGTTGCCAAGACTAAATGAATACCTGCAGCACGTGCCTTTTGAGCAATACGGGCAATTAACTCTTCAATCTTTTTACCAGAGACCATCATCAAGTCCGCCAACTCATCAATCACGATGACTATCACTGGCGCTTTATAAATTGGCTCTGGATCATCAGGAGTCAAGCTAAATGGATTGGTAAGCTTCTCACCTTTTTCTTCAGCCTCTAAGATTTTTTTATTGAAGCCAGCCAGATTACGTACGCCAAACTTACTCATGAGCTTGTAGCGACGCTCCATCTCATTGACAGCCCAATTGAGAGCGTTATACGCTTGCTTCATGTCAGTAACCACTGGACACAAGAGATGGGGAATCTTGTCGTACATTGCCATCTCGAGCATCTTCGGATCAATCATGATCAGACGCACTTCATCAGGCTTCGCCTTGAAGAGAATAGACAGAATCATCGCGTTGATACCAACGGACTTACCAGCACCAGTAGTACCAGCAACCAAGCAATGCGGCATCTTCGCTAAGTCAGCAACGACGGGGCTGCCTGAAATATCCTTGCCCAAAGCAAGGGTCAAGTTAGAGTGGCTATCGTTATAAACCTGAGAACTCAGGATCTCGGAGAGGTAAACCGATTGACGAGTTGGGTTTGGTAACTCCAAAGCCATACAGGTTTTACCTGGAATGGTTTCTACTACACGCATACTCACTACACCTAGCGAGCGCGCTAAGTCACGTGAAAGATTGACAATCTGACTACCCTTTACACCAACAGCAGGATCGATTTCGTAACGAGTGACTACTGGGCCCGGGTAGGCTGCAATGACTTTCACATCTACGTTGAACTCGGCTAACTTGCGTTCGATTAAGCGAGACGTGAATTCCAATACATCTGCTGAAATAGTTTCTTTTACTTCTGGGACTGGATCCAATAGAGCTAAGGGTGGCAATTCTGAATCTGGAATATCCACAAACAGTGGCTGCTGTTTTTCACGTTCAACGCGGGCGCTCTTCAGAATTTCTACTGGGGCACGAACAATCTGTACTGGCTTAGCAATTTCCACTCGCCCACGAAACTCTTCAACGAACTCTTCGCGCTCTTCAGCAGCCGCTTCACCTAACTTACGATCCTCTTCGCTATCGCGACGCTCACGCAAACGGTTGTAAGCAAGCTCAAGGGTGCGACCTACTTTCTCAGCAATATCTAACCAGGAAAAGTGAAGGAATAAAGACAAGCCGGCACACAGAGTGAATAACAACACCAGGGTAGAGCCCGTAAAACCCAGCGTCATTTGCAAAGGATCACCAATCAGCTCTCCCAAAATACCGCCAGGAGGTCTAGGAAGCTCCCAGGTCAGCGAATGCATGCGAATGGACTCAAGTCCCATGCTGCTCAATAAAGTCAGCCCAAAGCCCAACCAACGCACTACCAGGGAGTCTGGTTTAGCTTCTGGGTCTAATGGAAGGGGAATGCTCCAAAGTTCTCGCCAACCACTCAGAACTCGGCGGCCAAAGAGCATGACCCACCAAAATGCAGAAATGCCAAAGATGTAGAGCAATAAGTCAGCCAAATAGGCTCCAAAACGCCCGCCAAGGTTCTTGGGAGCCTCAAAGCTGGCATGCGACCAAGCTGGATCCGCCTTGGAATAAGTCACCAAAATAGCCAATAAAGCCAAACAAAGACCAACCGAGATAAACCAACGGGCCTCTAAAAGGAGGCGGGGCATCCTACCCTGCCCTTGATTCTCAGGGGGCTGGAGGCCTAAAGGTGTTTTGGACTTCGGGTATGCGGTTCTTGCCATGTTCTACCGATTGTAATCAAGCAATCCTATAATTTGAATATGACTACAAATACCCCAAAACACTCCAAAGTTCTCATCCTCGGTTCAGGCCCTGCTGGCTACACAGCTGCCGTCTATGCAGCGCGAGCCAATCTGAGCCCCACTCTCGTTACCGGCCTGGCACAAGGCGGCCAATTAATGACCACGACAGATGTAGAAAACTGGCCAGCTGACCCAGATGGCGTCCAAGGCCCAGAGCTCATGGATCGTTTTTTAAAGCATGCTGAACGATTTAATACCAACATCATCTTCGATCATATTCATACTGCTGCATTAACTGAAAAGCCCATCCGTTTGGTTGGCGACTCGGGAACTTACACCTGCGATGCCTTGATTATTTCCACTGGCGCTTCCGCTCAATACCTTGGCCTTCCAAGTGAGGAAGCATTTATGGGTCGCGGTGTTTCTGGATGCGCGACTTGCGATGGCTTCTTCTATCGCAATCAAGATGTATGCGTAGTCGGTGGTGGCAATACTGCTGTTGAAGAAGCGCTCTACCTTACTGGCATTGCCAAAAAAGTTACCGTGATTCATCGGCGCGATAAATTCCGTGCAGAGCCAATCCTCAATGATCGCCTCATGGCTAAAGTAGCTGAAGGCAAAGTCGAACTCAAATTGAACTCCACGCTTGACGAAGTTTTGGGCGACGAAAAAGGTGTCACTGGTGTACGCATTAAGAAAGCCGATGGCAGCACAGAAGACATCGCTGTCACTGGCGCCTTTATTGCGATTGGCCATAAACCGAATACCGAGCTATTTATTGGTCAGCTCGATATGAACAACGGCTATATCAAGACACACTCTGGCTTGGAAGGTAATGCTACTGCTACCAACATCCCTGGCGTATTTGCATCAGGCGATGTGCAAGACCATATTTACCGGCAAGCCATTACTAGCGCAGGCACGGGCTGTATGGCTGCGTTAGATGCTCAGCGATACTTGGAGACTTTGGATTAATACAAGCAATCCAAGGCATCCAAATAAAAATACCTAGCATTGCTAGGTATTTTTATTTCTAAGATGGCTATCAAGCACTAAGAGCAAGCAATGCAATTTCAGGCGCCCTATCCAAAATTTTCAATAAAGCCTTAGCGGCACCAGTGGGACTGCGTTTCCCCTGCTCCCAGTTTCGAATGGTTTCTAAAGAGACTTCGATACGCTTAGAAAACTCTTGCTGGGACAGGCCAATTCTCTCTCGTACGCCTTTTGCATATTGAGCAGCATCTAACATGGCCTCTGCATCATCTTGATGTTGATGCAATTTAATTAAACGTTCCGTTGCCGCATCGAGTAATTTTTTATCGACGAATCCTTTGGGAAAGCTACTTGGATCATTTAGATCCACGCTAACTCGAATGATTTTCTTCATAACGCCTTACCTCCCTACGATTGGCCCGCCTAGCTGAAATAATCCTCATTGCTGTAGGCCTCTTTGTATAAATTACTACAAACACTTTTTCATCGAGCAAGCCTAATGCCCGAAATCGCTCTTCGCCATAATCCCAACGCTGATCTTTTTCTATCAACAAATTCGAATCTATAAAAATTGACATCACATATGTGAAATCAAAATTTCGAGAGATCTGGCATAAGTCACTTTTAGCCATATCCCATTCAAAATCCTTTAATTCCATTGTAGGCCAATGGCCTACCACTAGTCAAGCAAGCCAGGACTCATATCGATAAGCTTCACTACAGAAAGCCTTAAAATAGAAGCCATAAAGCATTCATGGCTTTAATAGCAGGAAATAGATTCAATCTTCAGCAGCATGGCTTTGCCTCTTTGCTAAGATCAGAGCGCACATTAATCACTAAGCGGAGTATTTATGAGTTACGACAAGGTCAGCCCAGGTAAGAAAATTCCAGAAATATTCAACGTCATTATTGAGATCCCCATGAATGCGGATCCAGTGAAGTATGAAGTGGATAAAGAAACTGGCTGCCTCTTCGTAGATCGCTTCATGGGTACGGCAATGCACTACCCATGTAACTACGGCTATATCCCTAAAACAGTTGCTGGTGACGGAGATCCTGTAGACGTCCTCGTCATTACCCCATTTGCATTGGTGCCAGGCTCAGTCATCAGCTGTCGCGCTATCGGCATGTTAGAAATGGAAGATGAAGGCGGCCAGGATGCAAAGTTGTTGGCTGTTCCAGAAGACAAGATTTTGCCAATCTACAAGAATTTACAAAAGCCGGAAGATGTGAACGAATTACTTCTCGCCCAAATCCAACACTTCTTCGAGCACTATAAAGATCTCGAAAAAGGCAAGTGGGTAAAGGTTAAAGGTTGGACTGGTGTTGCTGGTGCCCATAAAGAAATTTTGGACGGCATCGAAGGCTATGCCAAGTCACAGAAATAATTCAGTAGTCATTGGAGTGAGCTCGCAAAAAATCGCCCTAGCGCAAATCAACCCACTTTTGGGTGATTTGCCTGGCAACGCGCAACTCATCTCACAAGCTGCCGCAGATGCTTATGCAAAAGGCGCCACTGTAGTTCTTACGCCCGAGCTCTCGCTCACTGGCTACCCTCCAGAAGATTTGCTATTGCGCCCAGCCTTTATTGAGGCAGCAGATCGAGAGCTCAGTTGTTTAATATTGGGGCTCCAAAAATTTCCGGGGCTAACTGTCATCGTTGGCCACCCTCAGAAGACTGCCCTTGGTTTACAAAACTACGCCTCAGTCATTCGTGATGGCAAGATCATTGCTGGCTATGCCAAACAAGAGCTGCCTAATCATGAAGTGTTTGATGAGGTGCGTTATTTCACGCCAGGTAATGAAGCCTGCGTCTTTGAAAATGCCGGTATTCAGTACGGACTCATTCTGTGTGAAGATGCATGGCATGCAGGTCCAGCAAAACAGGCTCATGCAGCTGGCGCCCAAGTGCTACTGGTTCTCAATGCCTCTCCTTATCACCTGCAAAAAGAATCTTTACGTATTGAGGTGCTGCGCAAACAAATTGCTCTAAGTAAGATGCCATTAATTTATGTAAACGCAGTAGGTGGCCAAGATGAACTAGTTTTTGATGGTGGCTCATTTGCTTTAAATAGCGCGGGCAAAGTAGTGATGACCATGCCGCAATTTGAGACTGCTCTTGGCTATGTAGATGTCAACGCCTCCGCTGATTTAGTGCCAGGAGCAATGGTTACTCCATCCAGTGTGGAAAGCCAGGCTTACCAAGCACTTGTTCTGGGTGTGCGTGACTATGTTCAGAAAAATCATTTTCCGGGAGTCATTATTGGCCTCTCGGGTGGAGTTGATTCTGCATTGGTGTTAGCGATAGCAGTAGATGCATTGGGTGCAGACAAAGTTCGCACTGTCATGATGGCCTCGCGCTATACCGCTGACATCTCTTGGATTGATGCCAGAGAAATGGCCCAGAATCTAGGCGTTCAATATGATGAGATCCCAATTAGTGAGCCTGTTGATGCGTTGGAACATGCCTTAGCTGAACAATTTAAGGGCCTCAAACTCGATGCTACTGAAGAAAATATTCAGGCACGGGTACGTGGCACTCTCCTGATGGCACTTTCAAATAAAACAGGTCGTCTAGTTTTAACAACAGGCAATAAGAGTGAAATGGCTGTGGGCTACTGCACTTTATATGGAGATATGGCTGGTGGCTTTGCAGTCATTAAAGATATTGCCAAAACTTTGGTCTATCGTTTGTGTACTTATCGCAACAGTATTGCCCCGATCATTCCAGAGCGGATCTTGACTCGCGCCCCTTCCGCAGAATTACGCCCCGATCAGACCGATCAAGACAGCTTGCCATCATACGAAGTGTTGGATGGCATCGTAGAGCGCTATATGGAGCAAAACCAATCCATTGCCCAAATGATTGCCGCCGGCTTTGATCCCGACAGCGTCGAAAAAGTCACCCGCCTCATTAAGCTCAATGAATACAAACGTCGCCAAGCACCTCCTGGCGTTCGAGTCACAACCCGGGCCTTTGGGCGTGACTGGCGTTACCCTATTACCTCTCAGTTTAGGGCGTAACAGGGCACTGATTTTTAGTTCTAGGTATGATTACTGTATTAAGGGGAAATATATGAAGCTAATCACATCCGTTATTAAGCCGTTCAAACTCGATGAAGTTCGTGAAGCCTTAGCTGAAGTGGGCGTTACCGGACTGACCGTTACTGAAGTCAAAGGCTTTGGTCGCCAAAAAGGGCACACCGAACTCTATCGCGGCGCCGAGTATGTAGTCGACTTTTTACCTAAAGTAAAAGTTGAAGTAGTCATTGCCGATGATCGCGTAGATGCAGTAATTGAGGCAATTACTAAAGCAGCACGTACAGGCAAGATTGGTGATGGCAAGATTTTTGTTAGCCCAATCGAACAGGCTATTCGTATTCGCACCGGCGAAACCAACGACTCAGCAGTTTAAGTACTAGCATTCAATGCGCTAACTCACCCACTCTTTTGAGGGTTAGCGCAGTTGAGAATCTGTCCGGTCTACTGATGGAGCCGCTATTTCAGCGGCCTCTAACACTAAAGTTTTGAAATTGAGATTTGTCAGGCGTACTTTTGCACCCTGAAAAAACACGTCAGCCTGAGCAAGACCGCTAGTGAGAACTTTGAATGGAGGTTTGCCATAAAAGGATGCTCCCGCGCCAGGCTCAATAAGCTTGTTTTGCATCTTCCCAGAAGCATCGCTGACGCAAACAACTTGCTTTGATTTCACTTGTACGTAGACCATATCTGCCGCCTTACGCGGTGCATCTGTTTTGTAGCTAATAATGCCCTCTTCAGCAGGGCATACTCCCGTGGCTTCAGCACTGGCAGCGGGAGCTGGCGGCACTACTACCGCTGCTACGGCGGGTGCTTGGGCTGCTGCTACCGACTCCACTGGCGCCGCCGCTGGCACAGGCTCAATGATTTCTTCTTTTACAAGGACAATTTCTGCTGGTTTTTCTGGGGAAAATACAGGCTGTAAATTCACTACCGCAAATGCTGCAGCAGCAGCCACGCTCAACCCAAGAAACAGTTTCTTTTGTGTAGCTGATTTTGGCTTTGAGATGACTTGATTCAGAGGCACTTCTTTTGTCTGAACTTTTTTTTCTGCTACGGGCATCTGACTCTCTTGCACCTGCTCTTGAGTTTTGACCGCCTCTATTTTTGCTTCCGCTTTTTTAGTGCCCTCAATCTTTGGAGCATCTGTTAATTTAACTTCTGCAATTGGTAGCTGCACTTCACTTGAGGTTTCAGGCGCAGTTGCACCGAAATCAAACGCCTCCTCATCACCTAACTTGAGTAGATTTGCTACTTTCTTGGCAGCAGTTGCTTTAATTTGAGCGCTATAGAAGGAGCTGGTTTCACCGCTTTCAATCTGCTCAATTTGGCGTGTGGATAGACATGCCATTACACCAAGCTCTTTAGTACTTAAGCTCAGCTTTTCGCGAGCCTTGATGAAGGCCTCTTTGCGAATCTCAGGAATTTTAGAATTGGTATTCACAAAAAATGATTTAAGTGTTTTATCTATCAAAAATATTAGCTCATCTTAGTGTCAATTTAGTACTAGGGCAATTAGCCTAAAGGCTAGCTACTCTGGAGGTTTTCTAAATCGGATTCAAGGTACTTTGCAACTAACAATTGCACAGAATCCACACTCATCTTGTCCATCACTCTAGCCTTATGAACCTTGATTGTGGCATCAGTTGTACCTAACTTGACAGCAATATCCTTGTTGAGCAATCCCTTCACCAGCCAAAAGCAGACTTCCTTCTCTCTAGGGGTGAGGGTTGCGTAGTCTTTCTTAGTTTCCACCTCCTTGGAAACCCGCTTGAGCTGACGTCTATCAAACTCAAGGGCATCTGCAACTGCCTTCAGTAAATCTTCTAAATTAAAGGGCTTAAAGAGGAAATCTACAGCACCACGCTTGAGACCAGTAACAATTTGATGGGGATGACTCTGACCGCTGACAAACACAATAGGGGTTTTACGACCCAGTTGGACTAATTTTTCCTGTAAATCCAATCCGGTCACATCCGGCATTTGCATATCGAGCAAGATGACGGCTGGCGCTACCGGTACTGAATGCTCTAAAAATGCTCCTGCGGAGGAAAAATCTTCCACGATATAACCGACCTCCTTGAGCATTCTGCTTAAAGAGGTGCGCATCGACTCATCGTCATCAATTAGGTAGATGTGGCCAACTTTAGTCATTGAATTTAAAAGGAAAAGTAATAGATAAAGCAATGTACCGCAGCTTTCTTAGCAAGGATATTAGCTTTATAGCCAATAATGAGGCCAAATCAACAAATACAATAGATAAATGTCTTTGTTGCGATGCAGGACAAGGGCATGGAAATGAAGCAAAAACCCTGCATTCCGCCTTGTATCACGGCACAATAGAGCTTTTCGACAAATTCTTTTCTGGAGTCAATATCAGCATGAAACGCCTCAATGAACGCTCACGCAATGTCACCGAAGGGGTTGCTCGCGCACCCAATCGCTCAATGTATTACGCGATGGGCTACGAAGAGAAGGATTTTGTTAAACCGATGGTTGGCGTTGCTAATGGTCATTCCACTATTACCCCATGTAATAGTGGCTTACAGAAACTCGCCGATGCAGCAGTAAGCGCTCTTGAAGAGGCGGGTGCTAAGGCGCAAATGTTTGGCACTCCGACCGTCTCAGATGGTATCGGTATGGGCACTGAGGGTATGAAATACTCCCTCGTCTCACGTGAAGTGATCGCCGATAGCATCGAAGTGTGTGTAAATGGTCTATGGCAGGACGGCGTGCTTGTGATTGGTGGTTGCGATAAAAACATGCCAGGCGGAATGATGGCGATTGCGCGCACCAATGTACCGGCAATTTACGTTTATGGCGGAACCATTAAGCCCGGTCATTACAAAGGCAAAGAACTCAATATTGTTTCTGCATTTGAAGCTGTTGGTGAATTCACCTCAGGCCGTCTCAGCGAAGAAGATCTGAAGGGCGTTGAGCAAAATGCTTGCCCAGGTAGCGGCTCCTGCGGAGGTATGTATACCGCCAACACCATGAGCTCCTCATTCGAAGCCTTGGGTATGAGCCTGCCTTACTCATCCACTATGTCTAACGTAGATGCTGAAAAAGTTACTAGTGCCCACGATTCAGCAATTGTCTTAGTTGAGGCTATCAAAAATAATTTACGTCCACGCGACATCATTACCAAGAAATCGATTGAGAACGCAGTCAGCGTCATCATGGCAGTGGGCGGCTCTACCAATGCGATTTTGCATTTTCTAGCGATCACTAGCGCTGCTGAAATCGATTGGACAATTGATGACTTTGAGCGCATTCGTAAGCGCGTACCCGTGATCGTCGATATGAAACCATCTGGTCAGTATTTAGCAACTGATCTTCACCAAGCTGGCGGCATTCCACAGGTGATGAAGATCTTGTTGGATGGTGGACTCTTGCATGGTGACTGCATGACCATCACTGGTAAAACGATTTCAGAAACATTAAAAGATATTCCATCCGTGCCGCGTGCCGATCAAAAAGTGATTCGCACTTTAGATACCCCGCTGTATAAACAAGGTCACTTAGCAATCCTCAGGGGCAATATCTCTCCTGAAGGTTGCGTTGCCAAAATTACTGGCCTCAAGAATCCATCTATTACTGGCCCTGCTCGTGTATTTGACTCTGAAGATGACGCAATGGCCGCAATCATGGCGCAAAAAATCAAGGATGGTGATGTTGTGATTATTCGTTATGAAGGTCCTAAAGGAGGTCCGGGCATGCGTGAGATGCTTGCCCCTACCTCTGCCCTCGTTGGTCAAGGCTTAGGTGAGACAGTGGGTCTCATCACTGATGGGCGCTTCTCTGGCGGCACTTGGGGAATGGTTGTTGGTCACGTTGCTCCTGAAGCTTATGTGGGCGGGACAATTGCCCTCATTAACGAAGGTGACTCTGTCACGATCGATGCCCATAAGTTACTCATTCAACTCAATGTGAGCGATGATGAGATTGCGAAGCGTCGAGCTGCATGGGTACAGCCTAAGCCACGCTATACCCGTGGCTTGCTGGCTAAATATGCCAGCTTGGCAAGCAGCGCTAGCAAAGGCGCAGTGACTGATTTGGATTTAAAAATCTAAATTGACTAACCTAACTAAAAAAGCCCCTAAGTAAAACTAGGGGCTTTTTTATTGCACGCACTAATTGAGGTTTAGCTTAGTGCTTCATTGCACCTGGGTTGCCCATAGCATTCACAGGCATCTTCACTTCCACTTCACCCGCTTTAGCAAACTTGAGCTTCACAGGTACAGTTTCTCCAGCAGCCAATGGTGCCTTAATATTCATGAACATTAAATGCAAACCGCCTGGCTTGAGCTCAACGGTAGCACCTGCTGGCACTAATACCTCTTTGACTTGGCGCATTCTCATGACGTTGCCTTCCATCGCCATCTCATGCAATTGAACTTCACCGGCAACAGGGGAACTAGCAGAAATAAGTTGATCGGCAGCACCTTTGTTTTCAATCTTCATGAAACCACCAGCTACCTGCTGCCCCGGGACAGTAGCGCGTGTATATGCACTCTCAATTTGTACGCTACCCACTTTTGCAGTTTGCGCTTGTGCCGTAGCAACCATACCGAAACCTGCTGTAATAAAAAATACTGCATTAAATAATGTATTGCGTTTCATTCGCACATCCTCCTAATTAGCCTTCAATCCCAAGATATTTTTCGGGTTTATTTTTAAAACTACGTTCACTCATTAGAGTAAATAAAAATTTCACTACTACCAGCTCATCGTTTTAGTACCATCCTTAAAAAGAGCATCCCCCGTAACTTTAGGACCGCCCAGCTTTACTCCAGCAATAAGATCTGCTTCTGAATAGCCAGCTTGCTTTAAGCAGATTGGACACATGATGACGAGAGCCCCAGCAGTGATTGCTTCAGATAAAGCTTGTTGCAGCTCAACGTATTTACTAGACCCTGCTTTCACACCCAACATGACCGCCTTGTCATTTAAGAAAATAGTGAGTGGATGACCAGAAGAGAAATGGTGCTTACCAAAGTTGATCGCCATTGAGGCACGACTCACTTCATCGGTAGACAAATTAATAAATAGCGGATCATTTGCGGCAGAGAATGCCAATTGCGTAGTTGTAAATACAAATGCAAATACAAATAGTTTGAATAATTTTTTCAACATGCTACTTCCCCTCAAATTTCAGCAAGCTTCTTGCTCAATACACGGCTTTAAGCCGTGACCTAAAAAATTCAGGTTTTGATAGGAGGGGCTGCTGAGGGAGGGGTCAACCAAACAGCAAGTGGCTTGGGTGATTGATAAAAAAGCTGCGGCAGCAAAGAAAATGTTTGCGGCACCTGGAATGTCAGATTGGTATTAAAAGCTGGGGTAACTATGCTCTGGGCTAGGCAATACGGGCAAGGTTGCGCCCCCACGAGATCCAATTGATCATCAGTTTGGACTTGAATCTGCATCTTCATGCCCTCTGCAGAACAGATCTCCATAGCAAAACCTTGACCATGTTTTGCAAGCGATACCGCTTGAGAAACTGCTGGCGCAAGCGCACTCATTGCGATTGCTAGAGCAGCAATCCAGTGAATGAGGCAGTTTTTGCGGAAATTCATGATGGATGGATTCTATCGGATTTTTCGCTGAAATAGAAAAAGGGGGCTTGCGCCCCCTTCTCTTTGCTTTGTAAGCTATCCAGCTTACGCTGCAGCTACCTTTTTCTTACCAATAAACTTACCAATTAATGGCCAGAATAGCAGCAATAGTGCGAGAGAAGTAATTGCGCCTACCAAGTAGTTAGAGAAGAAAATATCTAAGCTTCCCTGTGAGAACAACATGGATTGGCGGAAGGAGTCTTCTGCGCGGTCGCCCAATACCAGAGCTAAAACCATTGGCGCCATTGGGTAGTCAAGTTTTTTGAATACATAACCCACAATGCCGAAGCCCATCATCAACCAGACATCAAACATGGCATTGTGAACGGTGTACGCACCCACCGCACAAATCACAATAATGACTGGCGCAATGATTGAGAATGGAATTCTCAAAATAGAGGCAAATAATGGAACGCAAGTTAATACAACAAACAAGCCCGCTAAGTTACCCAAGTACATACTAGCAATCAAGCCCCAAACAAAGTCTGGCTTCTCAACGAAAAGCAATGGACCAGGTTGTAGACCCCAAATCAATAGGCCGCCGAGCAATACAGCAGCTGTTGGTGATCCTGGGATCCCTAACGACAACATTGGTAACAAGGCGGCCGTACCTGCAGCATGGGCTGCAGTCTCTGGAGCAACAATACCTTCCATTTTTCCGGTACCAAACTTGTCACCTTCTTTAGATACGCGTTTTGCAACACCGTAAGCCATGAAAGATGCAGGAGTTGCCCCACCTGGAGTAATACCCATCCAGCAACCAATTAAGCAACTACGTAATGAAGTGGCCCAATATTTTGGCAACTGCTTCCAAGTTTCCCAAACAACCTTACCGCGAATCTTCGCTGCTGCACCTTGGAAGGCCAAGCCCTCTTCCATTGAAAGAAGAATCTCGCCAATACCAAACAAGCCGATCACAGCGATCAAGAAGTCAAATCCACGCATCAACTCTGGGTTACCAAAAGTTAGGCGCAACTGACCTGTAACGGTATCCATACCAACGGTAGCCAAGGCAAAGCCCAACATCATGGCGGAGATAGTTTTAAATGGTGAACCCTTGTTCATACCGACAAAACTACAGAAGGTCAGGAGGTAAACCGAGAAAAACTCTGGTGGACCGAATTGGAGCGCAAACTTCGCCACCAATGGTGCCAAGAAAGTAATCATCACAATTGCGAAGAAAGCGCCAACGAATGAAGATGTGAACGCTGCAGTTAATGCCTCGCCAGCTTTTCCATTACGTGCCATTGGATAACCGTCAAAGGTAGTTGCAACAGACCAAGGCTCACCCGGGATATTAAAGAGCACAGATGTAATTGCACCGCCAAACAATGCACCCCAGTAGATACAGGACAGCATGATGATTGCGGAAGTTGGCGGCATTGTGAAAGTCAATGGCAACAGAATCGCAATTCCGTTGGCGCCACCTAAACCAGGCAATACGCCAATAATCACGCCGAGTGTTACGCCAACAAGCATCAGCAGTAAGTTAAAGGGCGTCATTGCAACGGCAAAGCCGCTGAATAGAGCGTTAATTTCTTCCAACTTGGACTCCTTCTTTTCTAATCTTTTTTAATAATTATTGTTTTTTATTGCACGCCAATGAACTCAAGCGGATTGAACCATGAGCCATGTGGCAATGGAACTTGGAACCAGTATTCGAACATGAGGTAGAGGGCAGCACTCACTCCAACAGATACAGCAACCGCTTTCCAGATTGGGTATTTTCCCAACCAAACCATGAAGATGGCGATGTAGATGGCTGAAGCAACATAAATACCAATCAACTGCACACCTAGAACAAACACAATCGCTGGCAACAACACTGCCATCACCTGCCTAGAAGGCTCTCTGTCAACAAACGATTCTGTTTTCTTATTCTTATTCACAACTGCAACTTGATACAAAGTAATTGCACTAGAGATCATGATGATCAAGCTGATGTAGAAAGGGAAGTAACCAGCCTCTGGACCATCGACCCCCCAGCTAGCACCCAGCTTTAGACTACCAATCATTACAGTCAGGCCTAGAGCCAGGAATGCGATAGAGGTAACGATATCCATCATTCTCACACCAATCACTGAGTCTTGATTTGTATTATTTTTATGTTCAGACATTTTTATACTTTTTTAATAAATTTAATAAACAGAAGTACTTAAGAAATAGGACCCCTTACTAGCGGGGTCCTATTTAGTTTCTCGAAAATTACTTAGCCAAGAAACCAGCCTCAACCATTAACTGCTTATGCAAAGCTTCATTTAATGTAAGCCAATTTCTAAACTCTTTACCAGTCATAAATGTCTGATTGAATGCGCCATCAGCCATAAACTTTTTCCACTCTGGTGTGGCGCGTACTTTTTTGAACAAATCGATATAAAAATCAACTTGCTCTTGAGTTACGCCTGGAGCCATGAAAATACCGCGCAGCATCACGTAGTCAGTTTTTACACCTGCCTCGTTACAGGTAGGTACGTCATACCATGACATAGTGTCGGTAACTTTTTCTTTGTAAGGCATGCGTGTGTCATCAAATACACACAATGCACGCAACTTGTTAGCACGCCATTGCGCTACTGCTTCAATAGGGTTGTTCACTGATGAATCAATGTGATTACCTACGAGCTGAACAGCAACGTCGCCACCCCCTTTGAATGGGATGTAGGTGAACTTAGCACCAGTTGCTTTTTCAAGTGCAACAGTAATGATCTGATCTTCTTGCTTAGAGCCAGTGCCACCCATCTTGAATTTACCTGGGCCAGCTGCTTTAGCGGCATCAATATATTCTTTGGCTGTTTTGTAAGGCTTGTCAGCGTTATCCCATAAAACAAATTGGTCAAGGGCCAACATCGCTACAGGAGTAATGTCCTGCCAATTAAATGGCACGCCAGTTGCTAATGGAGTTGTAAACAAGTTCGAGAGAGTAATCACGATTTTATTTGGATCTCCCTTAGCTTCTTTCATCGCTAAGAATCCTTCAGCTCCAGCACCAGCACCCTTGTTCACAGGAATTACAGCCTGCTTCATCAGGTTATTTTTGGTAATAATGCCTTGGATCATGCGGGCCATTTGGTCAGCACCACCGCCAGGGCCTGCAGGAATGATGAACTCAACTGGCTTAGTCGGCTCCCATGCAGCGAACGCAGGTGAAACACTTGTAACACCGAGGGCTAATGCGGTGGAAATCAATGCCCCTTTTAACTTCATCTTCATGAACGCTCCTCCAAAAAAAATTTGAATACCAATATTACTTTGGCTTTTATTTGTTATGTCAAGATTTTTACCTAATCTGAGGAGAGTGCACTTGACTCTTATCAACAATTATTAAATGGATGGTTAGGGATAACACTAGTTACCTAGTGCTTACCCTAGTACGAATTTTGCAGGGGTTAACTCCTAACGGAATCGATCCAAAAGCTTCTTACTAACCTTGTCTAGCTGAGTGGAATCTTTAATCAAAAATTGTAGCCCATTGGAGTCGGCAATCAGAAGTGTATTACCAGCTATGCGGCGAATATCTTCCTCGCCTTTGAGACGAATCCTGGTGAGGCCACGATCAGTTTCGATATCCCAAATACTTGGGGTTGCAAAAGTAGATACCTTGGTGATTTTTTCAATCATAGGCATGAACTCGCGAGTGGCCAGTTCTTCTTCAATCAGCGCTAACTCGCCTTTAGGAATTGTGGTGATACCGTCAAACCAGCACAACTCTTTGCCCGACTGATCCATGATCGAGATTCCGTCGCCTGGCGCGGTAATCGGGAATGCCCTGACTGGATAAACGCCAACATGGTGAGTTCCAGCTGCATCGATGAATACCAATCGACCAAGCGCATCGCGTTCTAATGTGTGCGACTGTTGATGCTGGCTCATAAACCGCCCCCAGTTGCTTTGGTAATGACTTGTAAGCCTTCTTCTTTGCGCTCAATCTCGTCAATGCTTTCACCAATAGCAGCGCCTTCAACTAGCTCTGCAGCGTGGCGTAATTGAGCTTGATACAAGGCGTAGTAAGCGCCCTGCGCATCCATCAACTCATCATGCGACCCAATCTCTACGATCTCACCTTTATCAAGCACGACCAAGCGGTCTGCTTTTCTTAAAGTAGAGAGGCGATGGGCAATCGCAATCGTAGTGCGGCCCTTAACCAAGTTATCTAAAGCGCGCTGAATTTCTTTTTCAGTGGTGGTGTCTACGGATGATGTGGCTTCATCCAAAATCAGAATGCTGGGATTAATCAATAGCGCACGCGCGATAGAAATACGCTGACGCTCACCACCAGAAAGGGATTGACCACGCTCACCTACTAATGAGTCATAACCCAGTGGTAAGCGAAGAATAAATTCATGCGCATGTGCAGCGCGCGCCGCTTCAATAACTTCCTCGCGAGTAGCGTCTGGCTTTCCGTAAGCAATATTCTCTGCAATCGTGCCAAAGAATAAAAATGGCTCTTGCAAAACTAAACCAATACGCTTGCGATAGTCAGCAATTCTGATACTACGAATGTCGCGTCCATCTAAGCTAATCGAACCAGCACTCACATCATAGAAGCGGCAAATCAAGTTCACCAAAGTGCTCTTGCCAGAGCCGCTATGACCCACTAAACCAATCATCTCTCCAGGGGCAATATCTAGATCGATTCCTTTAGTAACCGCACGGTTGCCGTAGCGGAAACCCACGCCCCGCAGGGAGATGTGGCCCTTCACTGCACCCAAAGGCGCTGGGTTGATGGGCTCAGGAACACTCGATACGTGATCCAAAATATCAAAAATACGCTTAGCCCCAGCCGCAGCTTTTTGCGTATGCGAAACAATGCGACTCATTGAATCGAGTCGAATGTAGAAGCGCCCAATGTAGGCCAAGAAGGCAATTAACACACCAACAGTGACCTTTTGATGCGCAACCTGCCAAATACCAAATCCCCACACTACGAGGAGGCCGGTTTCTGTTAACAGCGTTACTGTTGGGGAAAATAATCCCCAGACGCGATTGACGCGATCATTAATTTGCAAATTGTGTTTATTGGAATCAACAAAGCGCTTGAGTTCACGGTCCTCTTGGGCAAAGGCTTTGACTACCCGAATCCCTGGAATCGTGTCAGTCAAGATATTGGTTACTTCAGACCAAACGCGATCAATCTTTTCAAAACCAAATCGCAACTTGTCGCGCACTACATGAATCATCCACACAATAAATGGCAATGGCGCCAAAGTAACCAGTGCAAGCAAAGGATCGATCGACACCAAGATTGCTGCCGTCATCGTAATCATGATGACATCGGTTATGAAATCCAAAGCGTACAAAGATAAGAATACGCAGATACGATCTGTCTCAGCGCCAATACGTGCAATCAAGTCGCCAGTTCTTTTGCCACCGAAATACTCTAAGGACAATTTGAGCAAATGCTCAAAAGTCGTATTGCGCAGATCTGCGCCGATGCGCTCACTCACCAATGCGAGCAAGTAGGTTTTCCACCAACCAAGGCCCCAAGCAACAATTGCTGCAGCAAATAAAGCGACGAGGTATTTGCTAGCTAAATCAAAATCAATCGGATTGCCTTTTTCATACGGAATCAATACATGGTCCATTAAAGGCATCGTCAAGTAAGGGGGAATCAGTGTGGCACCGGTTGACAGTAAGGTCAGAACAAAGCCTAACAAAAGCTCTTTTTTATAGGGGCGTGCAAAGCGCCACAACTTAAATAAAGTCCAAGTCGATGGAGGGGCATCTTCCTCTGGATCGCAAGTTGGACAAGCGTCTGAGTTAGCAGGCTTGGGACTTAAACATACCGGGCAAACTTGTTTATCGTATTCAGAAGCCTCGGGATCCTGACTAAGCTGATCACCCCTGATTAATTGCCTAAAACTACTCTGTAGGCGCAATACCTGAGGGTTGACAGCCAGCGTGAAGTACCAGAGTCGTAGCAGGCTAGTCTCAGATTCCAGTTTAAGATGCCCTACTCCGGCGTGATCACCATGCAAAAGATGAGCTCCAGAGCTAGCAGGCCAGAATTCTGAATGAGTGCCGTCACTCCAAAATAGACCCCCAGGAATCAAACAAAGTAGGCTTTTCTCAAAGCGCATTTCACCGTCGAGATCAAGCTCAACCCATGCCAGTATGGAGTTGAGGTCTTTTACTGGGAATTCGGGAGCTTCTAAAACGCTAGCCCAATGACCTGGCAACGGGGGAGCGGATGGGGAAATTTCTGGCTTCATTAGTCTTAAAAGTATAGTGGAGCTAGATTTTTAAGATTTAGTAATACTGTCAACTTTAGTGGGTAGAAAGCCGTTAAATTGGCGAAGCAGGCTTTTTTATGCATTTTTGCTAATTTTGTGGATTTTGAATAATTACTAGAACCAGAGAGACAGTCTGAGACATCTCCGCCACCTTTTTCTATGTTGGCGCTGAAATCCCCCACTCCACACATGCCCCAATTACTAGATAAAACCATTGAGATCTTGAGTGTCAAGCATCTTCGCGGCCCCAACATGTGGACTTACCATCCCGTTATTGAAGTTTGGCTCGATATTGGTGAATTAGAAGATTTCCCTTCCAATCTCATCCCTGGGTTTTATGACCGACTTGTTCGGGCGCTTCCCAGCCTTCAAGAGCATCGCTGCAGCTATGGTGAAGCTGGCGGATTTCTCAAAAGAGTTGAGGAAGGCACTTGGCCTGCTCACATCCTTGAGCACCTTACCCTGGAATTACAAAATTTAGCCGGCATCCCCGGCGGCTTTGGTAAAGCCCGTGACGGTGATCGTCGCGGTGTTTACAAAGTCATGGTGAGCGCAATCAATGAAGAAGTAACACTCACTGCACTCAAATACGCTCGCGATTTATATCTTGCTCTAGCGCAGGACACCAAAGATCCTGTCGCACTAGTTGCCAGCATTCTTGAAGAGCTACGTGAGCTCGGAGATGATCTATTACTTGGCCCCAGCACCGCCTGTATCGTTAATGCAGCCGAAGAGCGGGGCATCCCCTCTATCCGACTCTCTGAGGGTAATTTAGTACAACTTGGTTATGGCGCTAAGCAGCGTCGTATCTGGACAGCAGAAACCGATCAAACGAGCGCTATCGCTGAAACGATTTCTCGAGATAAAGATCTCACGAAGAGCCTTCTTGCTAGCGCCGGAGTTCCGACCCCTGAGGGTCGCACCGTTACCAGTCCTGATGATGCATGGGAAGCGGCTCAAGATATCGGTTTACCAGTCGTAGTCAAACCAATCGACGGCAATCACGGGCGTGGTGTATTTATCAACCTTTTCACCCAACAAGAAATTGAAGCGGCCTATGCTGTTGCAATCGATGAAGGTAGCGAAGTTTTAGTAGAGCGACACATTCTGGGTGATGAGCATCGTCTGCTAGTAGTTGGCAACAAAGTAGTTGCAGCCGCCAAAGGTGAGACTATTTGGGTTACTGGTGATAACCAGCATTCTGTTCTTGAGTTAATTCAAATTCAGATTAACTCCGATCCACGTCGCGGCAGAACTGAAGAATGCCCACTCAACCCAGTGCGCATTGACTCTGCAGTGGAGTTAGAACTTGTGCGCCAAAATTTAAGCGGCACCAGTGTTCCGGCTTTGGATCAAAAAGTACTGATTCAAAGCAATGGCAATGTCGCCTTTGATGTCACCGACTTAGTTCATCCAGATGTAGCCAGTCAAGTTGCTCTCGCTGCGCGCGTAGTGGGATTGGAAATTGCTGGCGTCGATCTGGTTGCGCAGGATATTAGCAAACCACTACATGAGCAGAATGCAGCCATTGTTGAAGTCAATGCTGGGCCTGGCTTATTGATGCACTTAAAACCTGCCAGTGGCAAACCTCAACCGGTCGGCAAAGAGATCGCCAACCACCTCTTCCCGCCGGGAGCTGATTTCCGTATCCCTGTAGTGGGAGTTTGTGGTGCTCGCGGCAAAACCCCTGTAGCTGAAATGATTGCCCACTTCTTGCGACTCACGAATTTATATGTCGGTCTTTCTTGCAGCAAGGGTTTATTTTTTGGTCATCGCTCAATTCAAAAGAGCAATGCTGCTAACTGGGAAAATGCCCGCCGTACTTTACTGAATCGTGCAGTTGAGGCGGCCGTGATTGAAAATAACAATCTATCTATGCTGATAGAGGGATTAGCTTACGACCGCTGCCAAGTAGGTGTTGTATTAAACGTAGATCCAAAAGCTAACTTTCCCCAATACGCTATCTACGATGAAGACCAAGTGTTCAGTATCGTCAGAACTCAAGTAGATGTAGTGCTACCGACGGGAGTGGCTGTTCTTAATGCAGATGATCCCATGGTAGCCAGCATGGCGGAACTCTGTGACGGCGAAGTTATTTTCTTTACCCAAGACTCGACATCCCCTATTGCACAAGAGCACCTTAAAAATGGTGGTCGTGTCGTGATGATCGGTAATCAACAAATTACTCTAAAGTCTGCTGAGCAGGATCAGAAGAGTATTCCAGTCCCGCATAACTCTGAGCCTAGCGCCAGTGAGCCATGGAAACCATTAAATCTTGGCGCCGCAATTGCTGCAGCTTGGGCCTTAGATATTCCTTTCAACGTTATCGAAGCTGGTGCTGAAACTTTTGTTTCTGACGCGAGCATTCCAGTAGGGGCTTAATTGGATATCACCCGTATTCGCATGTTGCGTGGCCCAAATTTATGGAGCCGCCATACCGCTTTAGAGGCTATTGTGTCTTGCGAGGAATCAGAACGTTCAATTGATCTGATTCCCGAATTTGAAATCAAGATTCGTGAGCGCTTTCCGCAATTAGGCAGTATGCGTCGCGGTGGGCAAAATGAAACTCTCTCCCTAGCACACGCGCTAGAACATGCTGCTTTAGGTCTTCAATCACAAGCAGGTTGTCCAGTCACTTTTAGCCGCTCGGTACAAACTATTGACGTAGGTGTATATCAAGTCGTCGTAGAGTACACCGAAGAAGTTGTCGGGCGTATGGCTTTTGACTTTGCCTTTGCCTTAATTCAGGCAACGCTCAATGATGTGCCATTTGATTTAGCGGCCGCTCTATCAGAGCTAGAAGCCCTGTATGAAGATGTGCGCCTAGGACCGAGTACTGGCTCCATTGTTGATGCTGCAGTACAAAGAAACATCCCCTATCGCCGTATGACTGAGGGCAGCATGGTGCAGTTTGGCTGGGGTAGCAAACAAAAACGTATCCAAGCTGCTGAGACTAGCGACACTAGTGCGATAGCCGAGGCGATTGCACAAGATAAAGAGCTCACTAAAAATCTTCTAGCGGCTGCAGGAGTATCCGTTCCAACTGGTGAAGTAGTCACTACCGCAGATGATGCATGGCGTGCCGCCCAAAAAATTGGTGGCCCTATTGTGCTCAAGCCCAAGGATGGCAATCAAGGTAAAGGTGTCGTTGCCAATATTCAAACGGAAGCAGAAGTGCGTACTGGCTTTGTAGTCACCCAGGCTTTTGGCCGGGAAACCATAGTCGAACGCTACTTACCTGGCGCGGACTATCGCTTGCTCGTGGTAGGTAATCGCTTATCCGCCGCGGCGCGGCGCGAGCCTGCACAAGTAGTAGGAGATGGCAAGCATAGCGTCGCTGAACTGGTTGAGCTGGAAAATAAAAATCCATTGCGCGGCGATGGTCACGCAACCGCATTAACCAAGATTCGCTTTGATGACATTGCTCTTGCACATTTAGCTAGTAACGGTCTCAGCCCGCAACATATACCCAACACTGGCGAACGCGTTCTCTTGCGCAATAACGCCAATCTCAGCACTGGTGGTACGGCTACCGATGTGACTGATGACGTCCATCCTGATGTTGCAGCCAGCGCTATCGCTGCTGCGCAAATGATTGGATTAGACATCGCTGGTGTCGACATTTTGTGCGAGGCAATTTATAAGCCTTTAGAGAGTCAAGGCGGCGGTATCGTTGAAGTCAATGCTGCTCCTGGCCTACGTATGCATCTCAAGCCTTCCTACGGCAAGAGCCGTCCTGTAGGCGAAGACATCATCAACACAATGTACCCGCTTGGCGAGGATGGCAGAATTCCAGTTGTGGCAGTCACTGGAACCAATGGCAAAACAACTACTGTTCGCCTTATTTCTCATTTACTCAATGAGACTGGCTTACGTGTTGGTATGACGACTACTGATGGGGTATATATCAACCATCGCCTAATTGATTCTGGAGACTGTAGCGGGCCTAAGAGTGCTCGTAACGTTCTCATGCATCCTGATGTAGATGCTGCTGTCTTAGAGACAGCCCGTGGCGGCATGCTGCGCGAGGGCTTAGGTTTTGACCGCTGTGAAGTTGCTGTTGTTACCAATATTGGTGAAGGGGATCATCTTGGTCTTAACTACATCACGAGCGTTGAAGACTTGGCTATCTTAAAACGAGTAGTTGTCCAAAATGTGGCGCCGTCTGGCGCTGCAGTCCTCAATGCCACGGATCCCATAGTCGTTAAGATGGGGGATGTTTGCACGGGGCGAGTGATTTTCTTTGCGCAAAATCAACACCACCCTGTGATTGCTGCCCATCGAGCTAAAAACAAAAAAGTGATTTACTTTGATGGTGCCTTTATCGTTTGCTCCAAAGGAGCTCGCGTACTCTTCCGCTTCCCAGTCAGCGAAATTCCCTTAACCCAGAATGGTGTTTTAGGATTCCAAATTGAAAATGCCATGGCCTCTATTGGTGCGGCCTGGGCACTAGGCTTGGATGCTGAAAAGATTGCGCGTGGCCTCCACTCCTTTGAAAGCTCTGCCAACGCAGTGCCTGGACGCTTCAATCAATTCCAGCACAAAGGCGCTACCGTCATTGCCGACTATGGCCACAATCCAGATGCCATGCGCGCTTTAGCTAGCGCAATTGAGGCCATGAAACCTCAGAAGAGTCACGTAGTCATTAGCGGTGCCGGCGATCGTCGCGATGAGGACATTCGTGATCTGACCCGTATTCTTGGCAATAGCTTTGATAATGTCATCCTGTATCAAGATCAATGTCAGCGTGGCCGCGAAGATGGTGAAGTACTCAAGCTTCTTCAAGAAGGTTTAGTGGGCACCAAGAAAGCCAAACAAGTCAAAGAAATTACCGGTGAATTTCTTGCTATTGATACTGCCCTCAACGATTTATCTGCCGGTGATATCTGTCTGATACTCATTGACCAGGTCGAAGAGTCGCTGGCTTATCTCAAAGAGCAGGTGCGACCATAATCGTTGAATTCACTTTTTCAGACAATCATCTGAAGTAAAAAGCCCAATCAGTGATTGGGCTTTTTTGTTAGATCTTAGTAGTTCAGATAGTAGCGAATACTTACGCCTGAGAATGGTAATGTTGCAAGCGCTCAATCTCTTCTTTAGACCCCAACATCACAGAGACACGCTCATGTAATTCCGTGGGAACCATATCCATGATTAATTGATCGCCATTAGTTGATGCGCCACCAGCCTGCTCCACTAAAAAGCTCATAGGGTTCGCTTCATACATCAGGCGCAGCTTACCTGGCTTATGAGGTTCGCGTTGATCCCATGGGTACATAAAGATGCCGCCACGCGATAAGACGCGGTGAACGTCGGCAACCATAGACGCAATCCAGCGCATATTAAAATCTTTATCGCGTTCGCCACTCACACCTGCTAAGCACTCATCTACATAGCGACGAACAGGCTCAGCCCAGTGACGCATATTTGACATATTGATGGCGAACTCTTTAGTGGAATGCGAAATCTCTACTGCGTGCTTAATTAATACAAATTCACCGGTCACCTTATTAAGCGTAAACATCACTACGCCATCGCCCAACGTTAATGCCATGGTTGTTTGCGGGCCGTAGACAACATAACCTGCAGCCACCTGATGCCGACCTGATAATAAGAAATCCGAAGTTTGTAATGGCGCTAGAGGATCTTGCTTCTTAAGTACAGAAAAAATCGTGCCGATGGATACATTCACATCGATGTTAGATGAACCATCCAATGGATCAAACAATAGCAAGTAGTCTCCAGTGCCCTGAACTGGAAGCGGTAACTCCATCTCTTCAGAGGCTAGGCCAGCCAAGGATTTACACCCTTGTACGCCGTCAATTAATAAGTCATTAGCAATCACATCCAGCTTTTGCTGAACTTCACCTTGGACATTGCCGGTACCAGCAGAGCCTAATAAGCCAATTAAGGCACCTTGTGCGACCTCATGACTCAAGCTTGAGCAAGTATCTGCAACAGCTTCTAAAAGCTCCTGAAGACCCGCAGGGATGTCTTCACCCTTCACCTTGGTAGATGTCAGGTATTGCTTGAAATTGGTATTAAAAGTACTTGAAGCGCTCAAAAGGAATTTCTCCATAGATGCTGTCTAAACGACATTTTTCACATGAGGTCTATTTTGCCCTGTTCCCAGCTGGGCAGCATAATTTAGGGGTGCTAGTAAATTTATTTCCATCAGATAAAGAGGGGATTACGCAAAATGATTGTTGATATCAATGAGTTGTTATATGAGGAGGCCCTGAAATACTCATATCAAGACCTCCAACAGGCTGATTTTGTTGAGGAAGTATTTACTTTTTATATCAGAGCCCACGCGAATCAAAGTCTGGCAGAGCTAGGAGGAAAAACTCCAAATATGGAAGATATTAACCGTAGATAGCTACCCTTTAATCGCCCAAAGCCTTAGAAACCACCTCTTTCACATCCGGAGAGAGGGTTTCGCAAGCCGCAACCTGCTTTAGGGCTGACAGCATCTGCTCCTGATAAATCGGGGCAAACTGACGCCAGCGATCCAATCCCCTTGCTAAACGAGCGGCAACTTGAGGATTGATTGGGTTCAAGGCCAGAACGGATTCGGCCCAAAATGCATATCCACTGCCGTCCGCCTGATGAAAGCTAGCGGGGTTGTTCATACAAAAGGCATGAATGACGCTGCGAACTCGGTTGGGGTTATTCATTTTGAAGGCTTCATGCTCACGCAAGCGCTTGACTTCATTCAAGGTAGATTCAGCGTTTACGACTGGGGGTCTACTCGATTGCAATGCAAACCATTTATCAATCACTAAAGCATCGTCAGCAAACCGAGTATAAAAATCCTCTAAACAAGCTGCTGCTGATTTTGATCCATGAATTACTAAGCCCGCTAGAGCGGCATATCGGTCAGTCATGTTGTCGGCATTCTGATATTGATTAACCGCCATTGGCGCCCAGATCAGAGGATCCGCTTCGAGCAACATACTTAATGCCAGATTCTTTAATCCGCGTTTACCAGCACTTATTGCATCAGGATTAAATGGTCCTGGTGTTTGCATCTGCTGATAGAGGGCAGCCCACTCGATGCGCAACTCACTAGCGAGGGCATGACGGAAAGCACGACGTGCGTGATAAATTTGTTGTGGATCAACGCTCACGCACTGCTCATACAAATAAGTCTCGGCAGGTAAAGTCAGCGCCAACTCTTTGAATGCAGGATCCAAGTCTGGATCAGTTAATAAAGTGCGATAAGCCTCAATCAGAGTTTTATCAGGCAAACGATTACCCAGAATCATTTGCATTGCCAGTTTCTGACCAGCTTCCCAACGATTAAAGGCATCATCATCACTCGAGAACATAGTGAGCAAATCAAGCTCGCTTTGATCAAAATTTAAATTAATTGGGGCTGAGAAATTGCGATTGATGGATAACACTGGGCGACTCATCACCTGATCAAAAGTCCAAGTTTGCTGATCTTGAGTCAACTCCAACAAAGTTTCAACCTGGTCATTTTCAGATGTTAGTAAACGCATCTTCAGTGGAATGTGGAAAAGCTTGCTATCTTTATGCACTGCATTTGCTGAAGGGCTTTGCGTCAGAGTCACTTGATATTGCTTTTTATCTGCATCATAGAATTCCTCTACCTTGACCTGAGGAGTGCCAGCCTGGCTGTACCAGTTCTTAAATTGAGAAAGATCGCGGTCATTGGCATCAGCCATAGCAGCCAAGAAATCATCGCAAGTCACCGCTTGGCCATCATGACGATGGAAGTACAGATCCATGCCTTTACGGAAACCGTCAACACCCAATAGAGTTTGATACATACGAACAACTTCAGCGCCCTTCTCATACACCGTCACGGTGTAAAAATTATTGATCTCTTGATATTCATCTGGACGAATTGGATGGGCCATCGGACCTGCATCCTCAGGGAACTGTAGTTGGCGCAACAAACGCACATCTTCAATTCGCTTTACTGCCCTGCCGGACTCACTACCCATCTGATCTGCAGAAAACTCCTGATCGCGGAATACAGTCAAACCTTCTTTAAGAGAAAGCTGAAACCAATCGCGGCAAGTAACGCGATTACCAGTCCAGTTGTGGAAATACTCATGGGCTACAACGCTTTCAATATTGGCAAAGTCGGCATCGGTTGCAGTCTCTGCTTGAGCCAGGACATATTTAGTATTGAAAACATTCAGGCCCTTGTTCTCCATCGCGCCCATATTGAAGTCACCCACTGCCACAATCATGAAGCGCTCGAGATCTAACTCAAGACCATAGCGTTTCTCATCCCAATGAATTGAGGCAATCAAAGAATCCATCGCATGACGGGTCTTTTTCAAATCATGCGGCTCAACCCAAATCTGTAATAACTTTTTTGCACCACTGCCAGTAGTGATCGTCTCTTCAATACATTCCAACTTGCCGGCGACCAAGGCAAATAAGTAAGACGGCTTTGGAAACGGGTCCTCCCAAACGGCGCTGTGCCAACCATTCGGTAATTTTTCAGTACTAATCAGATTGCCATTTGATAACAACACTGGGCACTCCGCCTCACGAGCACGCAGAGTCACGCGATAACGCGCCATCACATCAGGTCTATCGAGGAAGTACGTAATCTTTCTGAACCCCTCGGCTTCGCACTGGGTAAAGAAATTCCCGTTGGAAACATACAAACCCATGAGTGAGGTATTTTTCTCAGGCACACAGACGCAGATAATCTCAACAATAAAAGCCTGCTTACCTTCATTCGGTAAAGCATGAACAGTGAGCGTTTCTAGGCTTAGTTCAAATTGACGATGGGCTACACCATTAATGCGTAAGCTCACAAACTCGAGTTCATGGCCCTGCAACACTAAAGGCATGCCAGCCTCATGACCAAGACAAGGTAGAACCTCTAGGCGACTCTTCACAATTGTCCTAGCCGGATCTAAAGCAATGTCTAGTTCAACCTGTGAAAAGGTGTAATTGGGAGCGCGGTATTCGAGCCTGCGAAAGCTCTGTGGAAGATCGGTTTTCATAGCTCAATTTTAAGCCCCATAGGGAAATTCGACCTAAGCCCAAATCAGGGTGGCAACACCAATAGCGATAAAGGTGACAGCCGCTACCGCATGCACCCACTTAATGGGCATACGTTGAGTGAATTTTTGCCCAATCCAAACTGCTGGGGCATTCGCCAGCATCATCCCTAAAGTAGTACCAACCGTTACTGCAAAGACATCAGAGTATTTAGCACCCAAGGCAATCGTAGCGATTTGGGTCTTATCCCCCATCTCAGCCAAGAAAAAGAGTCCAACCGTCAGCATGAACACCTGAAAGGCTCTATCCGTTACCTTGGATCCGCCTACATCATCAATATGATCGGGCACCAAGAGCCACAGGCCTATTCCTAAAAAGCTCAAACCCAAGATCCACTTGAGAAGATCTGTACTGATAAAAGTGGTGAGCCAATGTCCTAGTAAAGCTGCACAAGCGTGATTGGCAATCGTCGCGATGAATATCCCGCCAATAATGGCGAGCGCCTGCTTTGGATAGCGCGCAGCCAACATCAAAGAAAGTAATTGGGTTTTATCACCCATCTCAGCTAGGGCGACTACACCGGTAGAAAGTGCTAATGCAGATAAGTCCATTCTGAGGATGATAGAGGAAAGCTTGGGAGCCTCGACTCCCAAGACATTCAATCTTTAAGACTGTACTGAAACCACTAGGCCACTAATAATTCTTCTGCCGGCACAAAGTCGACTTTCTGCGCCTTAGCAACGGGTTCGGATGTGAGCTTACCCCGGTGAATACTCAAACCATTTCGCAGATGATGATCATGTGACAGCGCCTTCACCATACCTCGATTGGCCAAGGCTTCAATGAATGGATAAGTTGCATTTGTCAAAGCAAAAGTAGAGGTTCTGGCGACTGCACCAGGCATATTTGCAACACAGTAGTGCAGCACACCATCTACGATAAAGGTAGGATCAGTATGTGTAGTAGCTTTTGATGTCTCAAAACAACCACCTTGGTCAATTGCTACATCCACTACTACTGCACCCGCTTTCATTTTCCGCACCATCTCGCGTGTTACTAGCTTTGGTGCTGCGGCACCAGGCAATAACACAGCACCAATCACCACGTCTGCTTCACAAACCTCAAGCTCCACCAAAAGTGAATCAGCGTAAAAGGTTCTCACGCGATTGCCATATAGCATGTCAATCTGCCTTAAACAGTCGATATTGCGATCGAAGATACACACATCTGCACCCATACCAACAGCCATCTGTAGGGCATTACGACCTACTACTCCCGCGCCCAATATGACTACCTTTGCGGGCGCTACACCGGGGACACCTGCCATCAAGATTCCTAACCCTCCATTTGTCTTTTCTAGATGCGAAGCAGCCGCTTGTATAGACATCCTCCCCGCAACCTCACTCATCGGAGCCAAAAGTGGTAAAGCGCCATTAAATGAAGTGACTGTTTCATAGGCAATACAACTGGCACCCGATGCGAGTAATGCTTTGGTCTGCTGTGGATCCGGCGCTAAATGTAAATAGGTAAAGAGAAGTTGATCTTCACGCAACATGGCACATTCTTGAGGCTGAGGCTCCTTGACCTTCACGATCATCTCCGCCTTAGTAAAAACTTCAGCAGCACTATTGATTAAAGTGGCGCCAGCCAAGCGATAGGACTCATCGCTCAAACCAATCTGCTCACCTGCCCCACGCTGTACTAAAACAGAGTGTCCCTGTTTGCACAAGCCCCTCACATTACCCGGGGTTAAGCCAACACGAAATTCATTATTTTTTACTTCTTGAGGTACGCCAACAATCATGTATATCTCCTTATTTGAATTCACGACTCAGTTTTGTTTTGCGATGCAAGCCAACGATGTAGAACATGGCGAGATACACGCCTAATAAGCACGGACCCAATACCAAGGCAATCCGCGCATCCTCATGAAAGCCCATCAACACCACTACCAAGGCAATAAATGCCAATGCGAACCACGAGGAATAAGGCCACCAAGGTGTGCGATATGCCAACTCGGCAACCTGGACTTTGGTCAGTGAGCGACGAAACTGAATTTGTGTGATCAAAATTGCAATCCACACCATCAAACCTACAAAGGTCACTGCAGCCATGATGTATTGGAATGCCTTATCTGGAACAAAGTAGTTCAGCACTACGCCGGTCATACAAACCGCTACAGTAGCCATTACCGCAAGATGTGGAACGCCATACCTCGATAACTTGGCAAATGGTGAAGGTGCGTATCCATTAGCTGAAAGTGCGTATAGGAGTCGCCCGCCACTAAAGATGCCAGCATTGCAAGATGACAAGGCAGCAGTGATGACTACAAAGTTAATAATTCCGGCAGCTTCACGTAAACCAATGCGCTCAAACATTACTACGAATGGACTGCCTTGTTGACCAACCTCATTCCAAGGAAAGATCGCTAAGATGACAAAAATTGCGCCCATGTAGAAAATGAGGATGCGCCATACCAATGAATCAATCGCCATCGGAATAGTTTTGCGTGGGTTCTCTGCTTCACCGGCAGATAAGCCAATCATCTCAATACCAACATACGCAAATAGGACCATCTGCAAAGAGAGCAGCATGCCACTAATGCCATTAGGGAAAAAGCCGCCGTGTTGCCATAAGTTAGCAAGTCCAATCGGATTCCAGTCATTAGTAAAGCCAAAGAAAATGACTGAACAGCCCAAGGCAATCATGGCAACAATGGCGACTACTTTGATGAGAGCAAACCAAAACTCAAACTCACCAAATACTTTGACAGCAATAAGATTAATCAGGCCCATCATCACAATGGAAGACAAAGCCCAAATCCACTGCGGTGTCTCAGGAAACCAAATCCCCATATAAATGCCAACTGCAGTGACTTCAGCTATGCCAACGACGATCCAGTAGGTCCAGTAGCCCCACCCGACCATATAGCCAGCAAGCGGTCCCACATAGGTATTAGCATAAGCCGCAAATGAACCAGCGACTGGTTCATGCACCGCCATCTCACCCAAGGTGCGAAGCACGATGAAGGCCACGATGCCAGCTAGAAGATATCCCAATAAGATTGAAGGTCCTGCGATTTGAATCGCACTTGCCGAGCCTAGAAATAATCCAACGCCAATAGTGGACCCCAGAGCCATGAGGCGAATATGCCGCACTTTGAGGTGGCGCTGTAAACCAGTTTGTTCAGTCTGCAAAAGAGACCTCCTTTCGATTTGTCGTTGGTAAATCACCAACGAGGCAAAGTCTAGGGAGGACTGCGCATCTGTACTAGGGGATGAAAATGCACAAAGTACTTAAAAGAATAAATGTGATGCGCAATAAATGAACATTTCACATCAGCGAGGGCTCAATGAGATATTAATAAATTTGGGATGACATCAGAATCCGTAATTTCCTACAGGGATTCCCCTTAAGGATTTATAGATGGATTTGAAAGAATGGCTTACTGAGTAGCAATCAGATTTAAAACTTCAGCAGCAGCGGCTAAACCACAAGCTGCCGTGACCATCACGGTAGAACCATATCCAGAGCAAGCAAGGCCACCACTAGCAGCGCCCGCGCGGGGCTCATGCGAGTAAATTGCACGAATACCTATTTTTCTTTTTAAATTTCTAGAAAAGCCATGATCTTGTCGGAGGCCTTGACGCACCTTTGCCAGCAAAGCATCTTGTTCGGTTCTAGAAAGATCATCGCAACGCACAGAAGTCGGGTCTGACTTTCCGCCAGCAGCCCCACACATCACTAAAGCACGCTCATTTTTGTTCGCCCACACGGCCAAAGCAATTTTGGTTTGCACTGAATCTGTGGCATCTAAAACAATTGCCTGTTCCGGAATCAAGATATCTAGATTTTCTGGCTCCAAAAACCCGTCATGGGCAGTCAACATGATCTCAGGATTAATTTGGCGAATGCGATCAGTCATAGCCTGTACTTTTGCCTTGCCATATTCGCCCTCTAAGGCATGCAGTTGTCGATTGGTATTGCTTTCAGCGATGTGATCAAAATCGATGAGGACGAGATGTCCGATAGCAGTGCGAGCTAATGCTTCAGCCGCCCATGATCCCACTCCGCCCAACCCAGCCACCACCACTGTTGCATGACGAAAGCGCTCACGCAGCTCTGAGCCATATAGACGAGCTACACCCCCAAAACGACGATCTCCCAAACTGTCTTCTAACTTGTCTTCTGCCATAGACTCTCTTTATACTGAAAAAATGGACTCCATTGCTCAACTCCGCAAAAACTATACCTTCGGCCAGCTTTCAGAGACTGAGGTTTCATCTAATCCACTAGATTTATTTCAGGTTTGGTTTGATCAGGCTGTCAAAGCGGAATGTCCCGAACCCAACTCCATGACTTTGGCAACCGCGGATTCAGCCGGCAATCCATCAGCCCGTATTGTCTTACTAAAAGGCGCAGATAGTGCTGGCTTCACCTTCTTTACTAATTACGAAAGCCAAAAAGGTAAAGAGCTGACTGCTCGCCCACACGCTGCCTTGTTATTTCATTGGCACGAGCTAGAGCGTCAGGTTCGCATCAAAGGGCTTGTTGAACGCGTTAGCCCTGCCGAGAGCGATGAATACTTTCACTCTCGACCAGCAGCATCTCGCATTGGCGCCTGGGCTTCACCACAAAGCTCCGAGATTCCCAATCGCGAATTTCTGGAGGAAGCTGAAAAGCGTTTCGCAGCAGACTTTGGAGATAAGCCACCACGCCCAGAACATTGGGGTGGATACCGCCTAAAACCTACTGAGATTGAGTTCTGGCAAGGTCGTCCTTCACGCCTGCATGACCGCATTCACTATCAACTTGATGGTGCTCAATGGCGCATTACTCGTTTGGCGCCTTAAAATCTAGCGAAACTCTGGCGCAATCAGAGATTGAAACTTCGCTCGGAATTTCGCTAATTTAGGAGCAACGACTGCCATGCAGTAGCCCTGCCCTGGATGCTGACGAAAATAATTCTGGTGATACTCCTCAGCCGGATAAATAACCGGTGCTATATCAATTTGCGTCACCACCGGATTGGAATAAATTTTTGCACTCTCTAGCTCTTTCACTACTTCATGAGCAGTTGTATTTTGGGTGTCGCTGTGAGTAAAAATCACTGAGCGGTATTGAGTACCGCGGTCATTGCCCTGGTAATTCAAGGTGGTTGGATCATGGATAACAAAGAAGATTTCCAATAAATCACGAAAGGACACTACAGCCGGATCAAAGTAAACGTCGACGATTTCAGCATGTCCAGTTTGGCCGGAGCAAATAGATTCATAGTCTGGGTTTAGCATCGCCCCTCCCGCATATCCTGAGATCACGGCACTCACGCCGGAGATTTGCTGGTAAACGGCTTCCAGGCACCAGAAGCAGCCGCCGCCCAAGGTAGCGCGTTCAAGGGATAAGTTGTTTTTGTGAGTAGTTTCGTTCATGGCTTTATCCTAATACCTTATTCAATCGTTTGCTTGCCTCCATATAACCCTATGTCGATCAATCGCTTCACACTCCAATTAGATGAAATCAAGGCAGCGTATGCCTCAGAACCCAACCCCACGCTACAGGTTCGCCTTGAGCGGATTGGACGTATTGAGCGGATGATTGCCGCCAATGAAGACAAGATCTGCAAAGTCTTGGCTGCGGATTTCGGCAATCGGAACCCCATTGAGAGCCGTTTACTTGAGTTTCAGATGATTTATCAGGCTTGCAAACATGTCCGCAAGCACCTCAAAGAGTGGATGAAGCCTCAGCTAGTATCAACACCAGGATTTTTAGGCTCATCTCAAGCTTGGACTCAAATGCAGTCGATGGGAGTCGTGGGCATCATGAGTCCTTGGAACTACCCAGTGCAGCTAGCACTTGTCCCAGCCATTGCTGCCTTTGCAGCGGGTAACCGTGTCTGGCTCAAGCCTTCGGAAAGAAGTTCACGTACCTCTGGATTCTTGGCGACCTTGATTCAAGAATATTTTCACCCGAGCGAATTTTGCGTCAGCGTTGGTGGCACTGAAGTTGCAGAGCCTTTTGCTGCGCTTCCCTTTGATCACCTCTTTTTTACTGGCTCAGGAAACATTGGTAAGAAGGTTATGCGCGCAGCTGCAGATCACCTGACTCCAATTACATTAGAGCTTGGTGGAAAATCACCGGCGATTGTTGACCCTTCAGCCAATCTTAAAGATGCTGCCGCTAGCATTGCTTACGGCAAGCTAGTGAACAGTGGTCAGACTTGTATTGCACCTGACTACGTAGTGGTTCACGCAAGCGATTGCGATGCATTTGTTCAAGAGTTACAGAATGCAGCCCAAAAACAATTCTCTAATCCAGCAGAATTCACTAGCGCCATTGACGAGCATCAACTCGCACGTTGGCATCAACTCGTTCAAGATGCTGTGGATCGCGGCGCACAAGTTATCCGACTCATTCCCTCCGCTAACAATATTGAATTGCCATTCACCCCGGTAGCTCTCCGCAATGTTTCTGAGGATGCCCTCATCATGCAAGAAGAGGTATTTGGTCCCATTCTGCCAATCGTGACAATGCACGATATCGACTCCACCATTCGCTACATCAATCATCGTCCAATGCCATTAGCCCTATATTGGTTTGGCAAGAATAAAGAAGCAATGAAGCGCATTCTGAATGAAACTCGCTCTGGCGGCGTAACGATCAATGACACTTTGCTACATGCAGCCGTAGAAGATCTCCCATTTGGTGGCATCGGCGCAAGCGGTATGGGCGCCTATCACGGCAAAGCAGGTTTTGAGTTGTTTAGCCATCGCAAATCTGTTTTGGAGGTGCGAGGCTTCTTTGGTCTTCATTTTTTACGCGGCACTCAATTGGCAAGACCACCCTACGGCAAAGGTATTGAGCGCCTGTTGCGATGGCTCAAATAATGGCCAAGCGAAACTTATCAATAGAGTAGTAGCTTGCCAGCAAAGCCTATTAGCAGAGTCCCCACCAGAAACCAGAGGGCTGCAGCGTAATGTCGATGCTGATTAAAAAAGCTGAGAAAAAATTGCCCAGCACAAATGAGGCTTATCAAATAGGTCATGCTCACTATTTGCAATACCAAAGCTAGGTACAAAAAGGCATGCACTGGATACGCATACTCTGCTTGAATAAACTGCGTAAAGAATGAGACGAAGAAAAAGATTGCCTTAGGATTAGTTAAGGATAGAGTCAGTGCAGCTATTGCTGGATGAAGGGTATTGAAATAACCAGACCGGCCATCTCCTGATACCAGTACTTGTGTGCCATACCATCGTGCGAGGCCACCCCGAATAAAGCCATACCCCATATACGCTAAATAAGCGGCACCAAGCATACGCAAGAAGTTGAATGTGGATGGCGATGAGTTGAGTAAAGTTGCTGCGCCTAAAGCGACCCCCATCATCAAGATAGCGTCGCCAATAAAGATACCTACTGTTGCCCACGCGCCAGCACGCCACCCCTTAACCGAAGCAATCGCCAAGACATATAAAGAATTTGGGCCGGGAAATAAGATCGTAAAAATGACGCCAACTAAGTATGTGGGGAAATCAACAATGCCCACGCTTGAGGGCGAAATAAACCAGTTCATCACCTGATCATAATTAAATTCGGGAAAACCCTTGTAATAAGCTTCTTAAAATGCCATAATAAGAGGCTTTTTAAAGCAATTTGATTCATCGCCCCCCAGCTATATTTCAGCGTATCGTTTAGAAGTCATAAACACCGAATTTACAAAACGCGCTGCCGCCTGTCTGATGGTCGATGCCTTTGACCATCACACTCAATAAAAAACAGAGAGTGTATACACGGAGACATCCCATTAACGGGATGTGTAATAGCATGACTTTTTCTAAAGAAACCAATCCCGCCGGAACTGAATTCCAGACTTTCGCCCTTGCGGCGCCACTCCTTAAAAACGTTGCTGAACTGGGATACACCCAAGCTACCGAAGTACAAGCTCAGGTTATTCCTGCCGCCCTTGCTGGTGGTGACTTATTGGTTAGCAGCCAAACTGGTAGCGGTAAAACCGCAGCCTTCTTATTGCCTTTGATTAATCAACTCATTGAAGACAATCCAAACGGCTCACCTGTACCAGGACGCGCACAACCTAAAGTACTAGTGCTCTGCCCTACTCGTGAATTAGCGCAACAAGTTGCCGCTGATGCAGTGAACTTAGTTCGCGGCATGAAAGGCATTCGTATTGCAACCGTCATGGGTGGCATGCCTTACGGCAAGCAAATCCAAGCACTGAAAGGTGCATTGTTAGTTGTTGCAACTCCTGGTCGTTTACTTGACCTGACCGACAGCAAAGCAATTCGCTTAGATGATGTAAAGCAACTTGTCATTGACGAAGCAGATCGTATGCTCGACATGGGATTTGCCGATGACCTCGAGGCAATTGACAAGCGTTGCGCTAGTCGTACCCAAACTTTGATGTTCTCCGCAACTTTTGCGCCAAAGATTATGTCTTTAGCTAATGAGTTGACTACTAACGCTAAGCGCATTGAGCTGGCTCATGCTGGCGAAAAGCACGCAAACATTGAACAGAAGTTGCACTGGGCTGACAGCATGTCACACAAGCATAAATTGCTCGAGCACATTTTGGCTGATGCCTCTTTGGATCAAGCGGTAGTTTTTGCAAGCACTCAAATTGAAAGTGAAAAAATTGCTGACACCTTACGCGCTAACGGCTACGAAGCTAGCGCCTTGCATGGTGCTATGCCTCAGGCTGTACGTATGCGTCGTCTTGAGTCACTGCGTAAAGGTCACACCAAGATTTTGGTTGCAACTGACGTAGCAGCTCGCGGTATTGATGTGCCACGTATTAGCCATGTAATTAACTTTGGCTTGCCAATGAAACCGGAAGACTATACGCACCGCATCGGTCGTACAGGTCGCGCTGGTCGCAATGGTGTTGCTATCACTTTGGTTGAACATCGTGATCGCGCCAAGATTCGTAATATCGAACGCTTTACACAGCAAGACATTGTTGCTTCAGTCATTGCTGGCCTCGAGCCACAAGCCAAGCCTAGCTTTGGTGGTGGTGGCGGTCGCCCAGGTGGTGGTCGTTCTGGCGGTGGCTTTGGTGGTGGCAATCGCTCTGGTGGTGGTGGCGGTGGTGGTCGTTATGGATCTGGTGCTCGCTCAGAGTCTCGCTCTGGTGGCGGCGGCGGTAATCGCTCAGGCAATCATTTTGAATCTCGCTCTAGCGATTCACGTCCTGCAGGTGACTCCCGTCCATCGGGTGATTCACGCCCTGCTGGCGCTAATCGTTTTGCTGATTCACGCCCTGCGCGCTCTGGTGACTCACGTCCTGCTGGCGGCAATCGCTCGGGTGACTCACGTCCGTCCGCTGGTCCACGTTTTGGTAAACCCAAAACTGGCGGTCAACGCAGAAGCTTTAGCGGCAACTAAAAATGGTTCACCGTCGTCGCCTCCGTTCTTCATGGAATCGAGTCGATTCCGGTGAATCGCATCAAGCGCCACGCCAGTGGCAGCCTTGGCTTAGCGATACCGGTTCTTTAACCCAAAAAATTGAACGTGCAATCGGGCAAAAACTAGAAGTAGTTGTTTTGCGTGATTGCCGTCAAAACCTGAATAGCGACGAGAGTCGCTATTTTCATTTCAAGATCAAGCGTTGTCGCATTAGAGAAGTGCTACTTTGCGCTAATGGCATTCCTCTGGTGATGGCACATAGCATCATCCCCAGTGCTAGCTCAAGCGGCAGTAATCATGAGGTTCTGCGCTTAGGAAAGAAGCCATTGGGTGCAGTGCTATTTGCCAAAACACGCATGCGCTCTTACAAGAAACCACCCCGAGAGATTGCTCGCCTTGATAAGCAGAGCGCTCTATGGAAAAAATGTTTTCAGCAATACTCAGGCCTACCACAGGTCAGCTGGGCAAGACGTACGCTATATCAACTGAAAGGACGCCCACTCTTAGTGAGTGAAGTTTTTCTGCCAGCCCTTCTCAACTATCCTGCAAATTAAATAGAGAGCCAAGCTTGCGATGCGGCAATCAAAGCCTCGTCTCCAGGCTCACAAGTAAACACCTCACCAAAGCCGATTTGCTTAGCCGCATCGGCAATGTTGTGATGCGGGCAAATGGCCGTAGCGAGATCAAGTGGCAGTTTCGCTTGACCTAAATACCTTACCGCCTCCGATGAAGTCAGAAGCCAAAGTGATTTAGCAAGCTCTATTTCATGAATTTCATTCCAGGTCGCACTATTTAGATCTAAAGGAACGCGGGCATAGACTGAGAATGCTTCAACTTGAGCGCCAGCATTTTTTAAAGTGTCGGCCAGCCAATCGCGCCCACCCTCGCCTTTAAAGATGATTACTTTTTTAGTGGGCCAATCCCAGTGCAGGCTCTGCAACTCAGTCCACAAGCCCTCCGAATCCCACTGCGTATTATTCTGCGGAAGAATGACTTTTGCGGGCTTACTCTCCAGACCAATGCCATGATTTTTCAGAGCTGCCATGCTGCTACCACCCATAACTCCTATGGGCACAGGCTTGTTTGATAACTCTTGCCAGGAGCACTCCAATAAACGCATCGTGCATTCAATGGCATTCGGGCTAACAAAGATGGCTAAGTCTGCAGTCTGTAGGGCTGTAGCAATCTGTTCTACCAAAAGATCATCGCCCTTTGGGGCAATAGTCAGTAAGGGTAAAGAAATGATTTTGGGGATAGATTCGAAAGTAAAGCCGCTATTACGCAAGCTCACCTGAAGCGCTTCTGATAATTGACGTGCCTGTCCACTGGGGCGAGTAATGACAATGGTCTTATTGCTCATCCGCAACCTGTCTAATAGATTATTACTTGTAAACTATTATTTAGGCAGACCATTAGGTAACAAACGCTCTGCACCTTGAGCAATCAAATCTTGCGCTACTGAGAGCCCTAAAGCCTCTGCTTCATCGAGACTCTTGACAGTGCCTTGAGCGCTGGCCAAGCAGCTTGCAGTGCCATCCACGCTTGCAACAAAGGAGCGGATATTCATATGATCTTTGTCCCAAGTAGCATATGCAGCCAAAGGTACTTCACAAGAACCGCCTAATTGACGCGACACCATGCGTTCGGCAGTCACTGCATAGAGTGTTGGCAAGTCGTTCAGAGGCGCGAGCCACTCTTTTATTCTAGGGTGCTTAATCAGGGTTTCGATACCAAGTGCACCTTGTCCAGCAGCTGGTGTATACGGATCAATAGGTAGCAAAGCCCGAATACGGCTTCCTAAACCCAATCGCTTAAGACCTGCAGCGGCCAAAATAATTGCTTGGTACTCGCCGCGATCGAGCTTGCCCATCCGGGTATCTAAATTTCCCCTCAAGGGCTGGATCACCAAATGCGGAAATCTGGATCTCAGAACGGACTCTCGTCGCAAACTAGAAGTACCCACTACCGCACCTTTCGGCAAATCCTCCAGGCTGGCATAGTCGTTGGAGACAAATGCATCATGGGCATCCTCCCTTACCATCACACAGGACAGATCAAAACCCTCTGGCATGACCATAGGAACGTCTTTTAGAGAATGCACCGCTAGATCTGCCCGACCATCTTCTAGGGCAGTTTCGAGCTCTTTTACAAATAAGCCCTTACCACCCACTTTGGAGAGGGCTTTATCTAGAATTTGGTCCCCTCTGGTAGTCATACCCAGAATCTGTACATCGCATGCCGGATAGAGCTTTTTGAGGCAATCCCGGAGGTGTTCAGCCTGCCACATAGCGAGACGGCTCTCACGGGAGGCTATTACTAGGCGCTCAGGGGTGCCAGAGTTAGAGGCTGCAGGACTAGAAATTGGGGTTTGGGACATAGCATTTAAAATAATTAAAGATTTACATCAATATACTGCGTTTATGAGCTCATCAAAAAATTCCCTTTCCAACAAAGCCCAAGCTTGGTCGGCCCGGTTTAACGAACCTGTTGACGAACTAGTTCAACGTTATACCGCCTCTATTGGGTTTGATCAACGATTTGCCTTGGTGGATATCGCAGGATCTTTAGCTCACGCTGAAATGCTGGCTACTCAAAAAATTATCGGCGCCCAAGATTTGGCGGATATTCAAAAGGGTATGGCCCAGATCAAAGGCGAAATCGAAGCTGGTGAATTTAACTGGCAACTGGCGCTAGAAGATGTACACCTCAATATCGAGGCACGCCTGACTGAGTTAGTTGGCGATGCTGGAAAGCGTCTTCATACTGGTCGTTCACGTAATGATCAGGTAGCGACTGATTTGCGCCTCTGGTTACGTGGCAGCGTTGATGAAATCGCAGCCACTCTCAAAACCCTGCGCATTGCCTTACTCAATCTTGCTGAGACTCATGCTGCCACGATCATGCCTGGCCATACGCATTTACAAGTAGCCCAGCCCATTACTTTTGGTCATCACTTGATGGCCTATTACGAAATGTTTAGTCGTGATGCGAGCCGCTTAGCCGATCTGCGTGCCCGCTTTAATCGTTTACCGCTCGGTGCAGCTGCTTTAGCCGGAACCACTTATCCTATCGATCGCGAGCAGGTTGCCAAGATCTTGGGTTTTGATGGCATCTGCAACAATTCTCTTGATGCAGTATCTGATCGTGACTTTGCAATTGAGTTCTGCGCCTTTGCATCCATCTTGATGATGCACGTATCCCGCCTATCTGAAGAGTTGGTACTCTGGCTGAGCCCACGCTTTGGCTTTATTGATTTACCAGATCGCTTCTGTACTGGCAGCTCCATCATGCCGCAGAAAAAGAATCCGGATGTACCAGAATTAGCACGTGGCAAAACTGGTCGTGTCTACGGTGATTTGATTTCTTTATTGACCTTAATGAAGAGCCAGCCATTGGCATATAACAAGGATAACCAAGAAGACAAAGAGCCTTTGTTTGATGCAGTAGATACCGTGCAAGATACCTTGCGCATCTTCGCTGACATGGTTCCCCATATTCAGGTGAAAGCTGATGTAATGAAGGCCGCTGCTGAAGAAGGCTTCGCAACCGCCACTGACTTGGCCGATTACTTAGTTAAAAAAGGCTTAGCTTTCCGTGATGCTCATGAAGCAGTAGCTCATGCAGTCAAAGCCTGTGTCGGCCGTAACTGCATGCTTACCGATTTATCACTCTCTGAATTGCGTTTTGCTTGTGGCTTAGACACCCGTCCCGAGCTCATGGGTGATGACGTCTTTGCTTTACTAACCGTGGATGGCTCCGTGAATTCTCGTCAACATGCTGGCGGTACCGCCCCGGCTCAAGTACTTGCTGCAATTAAACGGGGTCGTGCAGATCTCTAATCCGCATGGGCTTTTGGGGAACGCTCTCAACAGGAATTGACCGCTTAAATCAATTTCTGGGCAAGGCAGCTAGCATCATGATCTTGCTGTCTTGTGTAGTGTCAGCTGTTAACGCTGTGCTTCGCTATAGCCTAGATATCAGCAATAACTGGCCACTAGAATTACAGTGGTATCTGTTTGCTGCTGCTGTCATGCTGGGAGCCGCATACACCCTTAAGCGCAATGAACATGTTCGAGTCGATTTAATTTACTCACAGCTTTCTGATCGCGGCCGTCTATATATTGACCTCTTTGGCTTGATTGTTTTTTTATTACCCGCTTGCTTATTGTTTGCGTGGTTATCTTGGACTACTTTGTTTTACCCGTCCTGGTTAGTTTCTGAACATTCACTCAATGCAGGTGGTTTATCACGCTACCCCATTAAGTTTGTTGTACCTTTTGGTTTTTTCATGCTGAGCCTACAAGGACTTTCGGAAATCATTAAACGCATTGGCGCCCTCAAAGGCAAAGAGACATTGCCTGCCGCCGATCTTCATTATGAAAAGCCCATGCAATGATTCCATTGGAATGGATGCCACCGTTGATGTTTGGCGGACTCATTGTGTTTATGTTGATCGGTTTTCCGGTGGCGTTTTCTTTGATGGCCGCGGGATTATTCTTTGCTGGCATTGCGATTGCTGAAAATTTCTTTGGTATGCCGTTTTTGCAAGCCATTCCTCAGCGCATCTTTGGTAGCGTTCTTGCTAACGACCTGCTTCTAGCAATCCCCTTCTTCACCTTCATGGGCGCCATCTTGGAACGCTGCGGCCTTGCAGAAGAAATGTTGGACTCCATGGGTCAGCTCTTTGGACGCATACGGGGTGGGCTTGGCTACTCTGTGATTATTGTGGGATTTATTCTGGGGGCGATTACTGGCACAGTAGCTGCTCAGGTGATCGCTATGGCGATGATTTCCCTGCCGGTAATGATGCGATATGGTTACAACATGCGCTACGCTACTGGCGTTTTAGCGGCTTCTGGGACTATTACTCAGCTAGTGCCACCCTCCTTGGTGCTGATTGTGTTGGCCGACCAGCTAAAAACCCAGAGTGGCAGCGCCGATGTAGGCAGCATGTATCTGGGCGCTTGGGGTCCCTCACTACTGCAAATTGGTCTTTTTGCTCTCTACACATTCTTCCTCTCTCGCTTTAGACCCGACTACCTACCAGCTGCGCCAGAAAATGAGCTCACCCTCAAAGGCTGGGCGTTGTGGAAAAAATGTCTGCTAGGGATTATTCCATCGGCAGTGCTGATTTTCTTGGTACTGGGAACCATCATGACTGGCATTGCCACTCCGACCGAGTCTGGCGCCATGGGAGCAATGGGCGCACTACTCCTGGCTTGGATGCGCAGGGCCAGCATTCCTAATCTCAAGGGCTTGATACAGCAAGCCTATCAAACCACCATGCGCATTACCGCTATGGTTATATTTATCTTGATTGGTTCAACTTGCTTCTCAGTCGTCTTTCAAGGTGTTGATGGCGGTCACTGGGTAGAAGCATTATTTTCAGATCTACCAGGAGGTTGGATTGGATTCTTGGTTGCTGTGAATCTATTTGTTTTCTTCTTAGCATTCTTCTTAGACTTCTTTGAAATCGCTTTCATCGTTGTACCGTTGCTTGCACCAGTGGCAGTCAAACTACTTGCACCAGTATTACTAGCCTCTATGAATGGCAACCCCCAAGCAGCGGCTAGTGCTGCTCTAGTGTGGTTCGGCGTGATGTTGTGCGTGAATATGCAAACCTCATTCATGCATCCCCCATTTGGATTTGCACTGTTCTACCTACGTGGTGTGGCACCTAAGGAAGTCAAGAGTAGTGATATCTACTGGGGCGCATTACCTTGGGTTGTTCTGCAACTCATCATGGTTGTGGTGGTGGTAGCATTCCCAGCCTTAGTCACCACCTTGCTTGATAAGCCTGCGGCAGTAGTGCAGAGTCAGGATTTTAATTTCACGGGAAGTGAAGAAGCTAAACCAAACTCATTGCCAAGTAAAGTTGATGAAGATGCGCCGGTGATCTTTCAGTTAGATAAACCAGGCAAATAACCATCTTCAATCCGCAATTATTAATAGTGATATCGGCAAGCAATAACCACAAGCTGATCTTTCTCGATGGCGTAGACAAGACGATGAACATCATCAATTCGTCTAGACCAAAATCCCGATAGACTTTCCTTTAATTCCTCAGGCTTTCCAATGCCATCCTCAGGATTTCGCATGGCATCTTTTATAAGTGCATTAATACGCCTTAAAGTTTTTTTATCTTGCCCTTGCCAGTAAACATAATCAGACCATGAAGCACTTGTCCATACAACCCTACTCAGCATCTACAAGATTCTTTTCTTTGGTTTGCCCTTTGCGATATTGCGCCAATGATTTCTCCAAATGTTTTACGTTAGCTGGAGATTTTAATAAATGGAGTGTTTCCATCATGCTGTTATAGGTATTCAAAGACATCACTACAGCATCATCAGCATCTCTGCGAGAGATGATGGCTACATCACAATCACTCACCACTTGATCGATTACTTGTTTAAATTGGTTTCTTGCGTCAGAAAAATTAATTACTCTCATGACTCATCCTTACTTGTTCAATATATTGTACAAGTATAGTTAAAACCCCCTTCACACGCAAGCAAAAAAATACCCTGCAAAAGCAGGGTATTACGAGGGATTGATTACTTAAACTAGATCACAGGTTGATATCCGGCTCCTGTCTTACGCAATCAACGTAGTACTCGCTACTGCCATTGACATCACCTTTTACTAGCCCATGAATATCCGTTTCAAAGCCAGGGAATTGCGCATTGAAGTCACGGGCAAAGTAGAGATAGTCAATGATGCGTTTATTAAATCGCTCACCCGGAATTAAGAGTGGAATACCTGGAGGATATGGTGTTACCAACATGGCGGTAATACGATCTTCAAGTTGATCTAAAGGAACACGATCCACTTTTTTGTGCGCCATCTTCGCCCAAGCTTCTGAAGGCATCATCGCTGGCACCATATCGGATGTATACATCTCGGTAGTCATGCGGGCTACATTAAGGCTCTTATAGAACTCATGGATCTGCTGGCAGATATCTTTGAGGCCAACGCGCTCATAACGAGGATGTTTGGCAACGAACTCTGGCAATACTTTCCACAAGGGAGCGTTCTTATCAAAGTGGTCTTTAAATTGCTGTAGCTCAGTTACTAAAGTATTCCAACGACCCTTAGTGATACCGATGGTGAACATGATGAAGAAGGAATACAAACCACACTTCTCTACGATCACGCCATGTTCAGCCAAGTACTTAGTAACGATACTTGCCGGGATGCCCATAGATCCGAAGTTACCTTCGACATCTAAACCAGGCGTCACTACAGTCGCCTTGATAGGATCGAGCATATTGAAATCTTGGGCAACATTGCCAAAGTCATGCCAGTTGGCATTAGGCCTCAGAATCCAATCTGAACGTTCGCCAATACCTTCTTCGGTTAAATGGTCTGGACCCCAAACCTTAAACCACCAGTCTGCGCCAAACTTATCATCCACTTCACGCATCGCACGACGGAAGTCCATCGCCTCAGCAATAGACTCCTCAACCAGCGTAGTACCACCAGGAGACTCCATCATGGCAGCAGATACATCGCAAGAAGCAATAATGGCGTACTGCGGACTAGTAGAGGTGTGCATCAAATAGGCTTCATTGAAACAGTCGCGATCAAGCTTCGTATCTTCTGCGTCCTGCACCAATACTTGTGAAGCTTGTGAGAGACCGGCCAACAACTTATGAGTTGATTGGGTAGCAAACATCAAGCTCTTCTTAGTACGCTTACGATCCGATCCGATGGCATGCATGTCTTTGTAGAACGGATGGAATGCGGCATGTGGCAGCCAAGCTTCATCGAAATGCAATGAATCGACTTTGCCATCGAGCATATCTTTAATCATCTCGACGTTATAGACGATGCCGTCATAAGTGCTTTGTGTGAGCGTCATGACACGCGGTACCACGTTCTTATCTTTAATAAAGGGGTTGGCATCAATTTTTTTCTTGATGTTTTTCCACTCAAACTCTTCTTTAGGAATCGGGCCAATAATGCCGAGGTGATTACGCGTTGGCATCAAGAAGATCGGAATCGCGCCCATCATCGTGATCGAATGAATCACAGACTTGTGGCAGTTACGGTCTACCAGCACCACATCACCAGGAGCAACGGTAGAGTGCCAAACAATCTTATTGGATGTCGACGTACCGTTTGTCACAAAGAATAAATGATCAGCATTAAAGATGCGGGCAGCATTGCGCTCGCTTTGTAACACGGGTCCGGTGTGATCTAACAGCTGACCTAATTCTTCTACTGCGTTACAGACGTCAGCGCGCAGCATGTTCTCACCAAAGAATTGATGGAACATGCGCCCTACCGGACTCTTCAAGAAAGCTACGCCGCCAGAGTGTCCTGGGCAATGCCAAGAGTAAGAGCCTTCAGAGGCGTAATTAGTTAAGGCGCGGAAGAATGGAGGCGCCAATGAATCTAGGTATACCTTAGCCTCACGAATGATATGGCGCGCTACAAACTCTGGCGTATCTTCATTCATATGAATAAAGCCGTGCAACTCGCGCAAGATGTCATTTGGCATATGGCGTGATGTGCGGGTCTCGCCATACAAGAAGATGGGAATATCTTCGTTGCGTTTACGAACTTCAGTAATAAAGGCACGCAAATTATTTAGTGCAGGCAAATCGTGGTCTTCAGAGTCAGAAACAAACTCCTCATCATCAATCGACACAATAAAACTAGAAGCGCGGGAGGCCTGCTGGGCAAAGGATGTCAGGTCGCCGTAGCTAGTCAAGCCAATGACTTCCATGCCCTCAGTTTCAATCGCCTCTGCTAAGTCGCGAATACCCGAACCTGAAATGTTTTCAGAGCGAAAATCCTCATCAATAATGATGATTGGAAAACGAAATTTCATGTGTATCCTTTAAAGTCGCCAATAGGGCGATTAAGCAGATTAAGCAGATTAAGTCTTCGGCAGAGTAACGCCGACTTGGCCTTGATACTTACCGCCACGATCTTTGTACGATGTGCCACATACTTCATCGCTTTCAAAGAACAGAACTTGTGCGCATCCTTCGCCGGCATAAATCTTTGCAGGCAATGGGGTCGTATTAGAAAACTCGAGCGTAACGTAACCTTCCCACTCCGGCTCGAATGGGGTGACGTTCACAATAATTCCGCAACGCGCATACGTACTCTTACCAACGCACACCGTTAGGACGCTACGCGGGATCTTGAAGTACTCAACCGTTCTTGCCAAGGCAAATGAGTTTGGAGGAATGATGCAAACCGGGCCCTTGAAATCGACAAACGATTGTTCATCGAAATTCTTAGGATCAACGATAGTGCTGTTGATGTTCGTGAAAATCTTGAACTCATCAGCACAACGAATGTCATAGCCATAGCTTGAAGTGCCATAGCTCACAATTTTTTGCCCGGCAGCATCATGGCGGACCTGCTCAGGCTCAAATGGGCTGATCATGCCTTGCTCGCCCATGCGGCGGATCCAGTGGTCAGATTTAATAGTCATGGCCGAATTGTAAAACCATCACGGGCTAGTTGCCCACGAATTTACAAGGCGGCAGGTGGAGAAGTAAAAATCACCCTCTCTGGGGCATTAAAGATCTCAAAATGCTTTCCAGAACAACGGGATAGCAAGGTGAGATTGGTCTTGCGGGCAAGCTCCAACCCCATTAAAGTCATGCCAGAGCGAGTCATGAGGAAGGGGATGCCCATCTGAGCACCTTTGATCACCATCTCTGAGGTGAGGCGTCCAGTAGTGAAGAAGATCAGGTCTTTGCCTGGCTTGTCCGCGAGCCACATCAGCCCAGAGATCGAGTCAACGGCATTGTGACGTCCAACATCCTCAATAAAGTGGAGGAGGCGGACATTATTATTACCGTCCCGCTCAAATACAGCACAAGCATGAACTGAACCAGATTTTTTGTAGATGGTGTCATGAACTCGAATGCTATCAATCAGATCAACGATGGCCTCTTGGGTTAACTGAGGGCCATCCGGCAATCTAATCTCTGCCATCTCCTCAATCAAGCCACCAAACATGGTGCCTTGGCCACAACCCGTCGTCACAACGCGTTTGCTGGTGAGGGCATCAATATCAACCGTGCTGCGATGAGTTTTGACTGCTGCCGAATCGGTTTCCCAATCCACCTGAATACTCGCTATATCGTCTGGTGACTCTACTAGGCGTTGATTACGCAAATAGCCTAGAACTAAAGCCTCAGGGGCGCTCCCTAAGGTCATCAGAGTAACGACTTCGCGCTTATCCAAATAAATGGTGAGAGGCCGCTCCCCAGGGATGTGGGTGGTCTTGATGCGCCCTGCCTCATCCATGACCTGTACCTCGTGCACCATGGGCACGGAAGCGTGAGACATCTGAATGTTGTGGGGCAAAGCCATAAAACGCCTCTTGAATAGGTTCAAATCGGTGTTAACTTTAACCGCAGACTAAAATTGGTGCTGAAATAGGGCTCCAAGCCCCATAATCTGGTATTCCTATTTGTTAAATTTTTCTATTTAAGTACGCATGAGTAGCCCCAAACGTCGCCTGCTAGTTACCTCCGCCTTACCTTACGCCAATGGCCAGATTCACATTGGGCATTTGGTGGAGTATGTCCAGACAGATATTTGGGTTCGCTTCCAGAGAATGCGTGGTCACGAAGTGCACTATGTTGGCGCTGATGACACTCACGGTACTCCAATCATGTTGCGCGCCGAAAAAGAGGGCATCACCCCGAAAGAACTCATTACCAATGTTTGGAAAGAGCACAAGCGCGACTTTGATGATTTCTTAATCTCGTTTGATAACTACTACACCACAGATAGCCCTGAGAATGAAAAGTTGTCGCAAAGCATCTATCTGAAGTTGCGTGATGCCGGCTTAATTGAAATGCGCTCGATTGAGCAAGCATACGACCCCGTAAAAGAAATGTTCTTGCCAGATCGCTTTATTAAAGGCGAGTGCCCCAAGTGTGGCGCTAAAGATCAGTACGGCGACTCTTGCGAAAAGTGTGGAGCAACTTACTCTCCAACAGATTTGAAAAATCCGTTCTCAGTAGTGAGCGGTGCAACGCCCATTAAAAAAGTTTCCGATCATTACTTTTTTAAGTTATCCGATCCCCGCTGCGAAACCTTTTTACGTGAATGGACTCAAGTAAGAACCCCACTGCAAGCTGAAGCTCGCAACAAAATGAAAGAGTGGGTTGGGCAGCCCGGGGACAGTAAGCTAGGTGACTGGGATATCTCCCGTGATGCTCCCTACTTTGGCTTTGAGATTCCGGATGCGCCAGGCAAATATTTTTATGTCTGGCTTGATGCGCCGATTGGCTATTACGCCAGCTTCCTCAATTACTGTCAGGCTAAAGGCATGAACTTTGAAGAATGGGTCAGGCCAGATACCACTACGGAGCAGTATCACTTTATCGGTAAAGATATTTTGTATTTCCACACACTCTTTTGGCCAGCAACTCTGCACTTTGCAGGCTACCGCACGCCAACCAATGTATTTGCTCACGGCTTTCTCACGGTCGATGGTGAGAAGATGAGTAAGTCACGTGGCACTTTAATTTCAGCACACAGCGTCATTGAATCTGGATTTAATCCTGAATGGTTCCGCTATTACTTTGCAACCAAACTCAATGACAGCATGGAAGATTTGGATTTAAATCTTCAAGACTTTGTTGCCCGCGTGAATAGCGATCTACTAGGAAAATACATTAACATCGCCAGTCGTAGTGCTGGTTTCTTGGTAAAACGTTTTGGTGGTGTAGTTTCTGACACAGCAATGAATAATCCATTACTTGCTGACATTGCATCTGCTAGTGAAAAAATTGCTGCCCTGTATGAAGCTCGTGAATATGCCAAGGCATTACGCACCATCATGGAATTGGCTGACAAGGTCAATGCCTTCGTTGATGAAAACAAGCCTTGGGAAATCGCCAAAGATCCTGAGCGCGAGTCTGACTTACAAGGAATCTGCAGCGTCACCTTAGAGGCATTCCGTTTATTGAGTCTGTATCTCAAGCCAGTACTGCCACAAGTCACAGCTGGGGTTGAGGACTTCCTCTCTGTGTCAGCCATGACTTGGAATGACGTTAAAACACCCCTCTCCAGCCAAAATCCGATCAAGCCCTACAAACACCTCATGACGCGTGTTGAAGCGCCTCAAATCGAGGCTTTATTGGCTGCAAATCTCTAAAAATAGGGTCAAAAGAGCGAATTTCTAGGGATTAGCCAAAAAGTCGGCAGGCTTGTAGGAAAAATCGTTAATAATGATGGCCTAGGTAATACATTGCTTCGCAGTAATTTTTTGTAAGTTATTGAATTAAATAAGAATTTTAGGAAATATGATGGCTAGGTATACATCCGAATTCACCCAGTTCTTAAATGAGCTCAAATCCGAGAAACCAGATCTCGAAGCTGGCCAGCAAGCTGGTCGCGCCCTCCTCTGGGATAAAGAGCCTTTGACTACTGAAGATCAACGTCGCGCTAAGGCAGCTAAATTAAAGCAGCGCGCTTACGTGTATTCGAATGACTAACTCAAGTAATACTTTGGGAGCAGAGCCAAGCGTTCAAACCGAGTTGCTTGACAGCACACCATCGGTTACCGATGGAATGTCATCTGCATTTGCTAAGTTGTATGGTGAACCGCTATTTAAGCTTCCAACAGATCTCTATATTCCGCCTGATGCGCTAGAAGTTTTTCTAGAGGCATTTGAAGGCCCACTTGATCTTCTGCTTTATTTGATTCGTAAACAGAATTTCAATGTACTTGATATTCCAATGGCACAGGTGACTCAGCAGTACCTTAGCTACATCGATCAGATCCGCCATCACAACTTAGAGCTTGCTGCTGAATATCTTTTAATGGCAGCCATGTTGATCGAGATTAAATCTCGCATGCTATTGCCAATGAAGAAGGCTGATAGTGATGAAGAGGTTGAAGATCCTCGTGCGGAATTAGTTCGTCGCCTCTTAGAATACGAGCGCATGAAGCTGGCTGCTCAAGAGCTTGACCAAATTCCGCAACAAGGGCGTGATTTCCAAATCGCTCATGGTTACGTTGATACCACTGTTGCAGTGACTTGGCCTGAGGTCAATCAAGATGACCTACAGATGGCTTGGCGTGACGTGCTACACCGCGCAAAACTGAATCAACATCACACAATTACCCGTGAAGAATTGTCTGTTCGTGATTTCATGACGCGCATTTTGCGTCGCTTACAAAACACACGCTTTGTTGAGTTTGGTGAGTTATTTGAAGACGCCATCAAATCTGGCAAAGGTATTCCGATAGTCATCGTGAACTTCATTGCAATGCTTGAGCTCTCGCGTGAGGCTTTAGTTGAAATTACTCAAGCAGAGCCATACGCTCCAATCTACGTTCGCCTTGCCTATACCCCTGTTGCATGAAAATTATTAGCGATATACAGGAGTTACGCGACCACTTGCGCGGACAAAATCGTGCCTCTTTTGTGCCAACCATGGGCAACCTCCATGAGGGTCATTTATCACTGATGCGTCTTGCTAGGCAACATGGTGATCCGGTAGTCGCCAGCATCTTTGTGAACCGCCTCCAATTTGGTCCAAATGAAGATTTTGATAGCTACCCGCGTACTATCCAGGCAGATATCGATAAGCTGGAAAAAGAAGGGGTGTACATCTTGTTTGCACCCACTGAGCGAGACCTATATCCACAGCCCCAGGAATACCGCGTAGATCCGCCACAGCAACTAGGAGATATTCTTGAGGGCGAATTCCGCCCCGGCTTCTTTAAAGGTGTTTGTACTGTTGTACTCAAGTTACTTTCTTGCGTTCAACCCAAAGTTGCGGTGTTTGGAAAAAAAGATTACCAGCAACTAATGATCATTCGCCAGATGGCCAAACAATTTGCCCTACCTGTAGATATCATTCCAGGAGAAACGATTCGTGCAGAAGATGGTCTTGCCCTCTCCTCTCGTAATGGTTATCTCTCCAATGAGGAACGCCTAGAAGCACCTGAGCTTCAAAAAGTCTTGCAGCAAGTTCGTGCTCGCGTGCTGAATTTGAGTGAACGCAATACGCATTCGCTGGTCGAGATTGAAAAGCTCGCCGTGGACCTTCTGACTGGCCGTGGTTGGCAACCAGACTATATTGCCATACGCCAGCAAAGTGATTTAGCGCCTGCCTCAAATCAAAGCCTGCAATCAGGCGAACCTTTAGTTATTTTGACGGCTGCCAAGCTAGGTAAAACACGTTTGATTGATAACTTAGAGATTTAATCTCTAAGTTATCAGCTTTGCAACGGGATTTACAGCGCGAAGAACTGACCTGACTCTAAGTTCAACTCTTTAGCCAATTCAGCACCCGTTACTTTTCCTGAGGCGCCTTTTGCTTTAAGGACTTCGATTTGTCCGCCATGACAAGCTACGAAGAACGAGTGCGAAGTAATTTGAGTGATTTCACCAGGCTTTCCTTTAACTGCGCCGAAGGTGGCCACTACATGCTTGTGACAATCGTAGATCTGGACTTTTTGCTCACCAAATTTAGTCCAAGCACCTGGCGCCGGGTTAGATGCACGAATCAAATTGTAGATTTGATTGATATGCGTAGCCCAATGAATTTGAGCAGCATCAACACCAAACCAACCTTCATAATTTGCCTTAGATTCATCCTGAACGATCTCTTGGTGCTTATTGGCAGTCACTAGATCTGCAGCCTCAAGCAGCGCTTTAACACCCAATGGAAATAATTTATCAAAGTAGACTTTTCCTAAAGTGTCATCAGGAGCAATTACCACTTCTTTTTGCAGAATCACTTCGCCCTCATCCAAACCATCAGATGGACGGAAGATAGTTAGGCCTGTTTTATCTTCACCCAAAGCGATCGCCCAGTTAATAGCGCTAGGACCCCGATATTTCGGCAGGAGTGATGGGTGATATTGAATCGTGCCGTGCTTTGGTATCTTACAAAGCTCTTGTGGCACAAACTGCAACACATAAGCCATGACGCAGATATCAGCTTTGCTATCAATCATTGCTTGCGCTGCTTCAGGACTCTTGAGGGAGGAAAATTGCAAAGGTGATAAACCCTTCGCAATAGCGGCCTCTTTTAACACTTCAGGCTTGGTCGACTTTGGATTATCCGGTGGACAAAATACGGCAACGACCTCATCGCCACGATCTAAAAAAGCCTCTAAGGCTGCTTTACCAAAATCAGCACTACCAATCAGCGCAACCCGCATCTTAGATCACCTTATCGTGGCGCAGAGCAATCAGCTCATCGGTTGAGTAACCTAGCTCACTCAGAATTTCATCAGTATGCTCACCCAATAATGGTGAACGCGTCACATCAGTGGGGCTGTCAGACATCTTGATTGGATTACCTACAGTAAGGTACTTGCCACGAATTGGATGATCTACCTCAACCACAGTTCCAGTCGCACGCAATGCTGGCTCTTCTGCGATTTCTTTCATGGACAAAATTGGGCCGCAAGGAATGTCATATTTATTCAGAATATCCATGACTTCAAACTTGGTCTTAGTCATTGTCCATTTTTCAATTTCACCAAAGATTTCCATCAAGTGTGGCAAGCGAGCCATTGGTGATGCAAAACGCACATCCTTAATCCAATCTTCGCGGCCAATTACTTTGCAGACCGCCTCCCAGACTGGCGCTTGCACGATAACGTACATGTAAGAGTTTGGATCTGTTTCCCAACCTTTGCATTTCACAATCCAGCCTGGTTGACCACCACCAGAGGCATTGCCAGCGCGGGGCACAGCGTCACCAAACTCTCCATTTGGAAACTGTGGATACTCTTGCATCAAGCCGTTACGCTCTAAGCGCTGTTGATCACGCAACTTCACGCGGCACAAGTTCAATACAGCATCTTGCATCGCTGCCAATACTTTTTGGCCACGGCCAGAGTGTGTGCGCTGATATAAAGCCGTAACGATACCTAGAGCCAAATGTAATCCTGTACCGCTATCGCCAATCTGCGCGCCAGTCACCATTGGAGGACCATCATCAAAACCGGTAGTAGATGCTGAACCGCCAGCACACTGCGCTACGTTCTCATATACCTTACAGTCCTCGTAAGGACCGGGACCAAAGCCTTTTACCGAAGCCATGATCATCATTGGATTGAGTTCCTGAATACGCTCCCAAGAAAAACCCATGCGATCTAATGCACCAGGAGCAAAGTTCTCAACCAGCACATCACACTCTTTTATCAGGCGCTCTAGAATTTCTTTACCCTTAGGAGTTTTAGTATTCACAGTGATGGAACGCTTGTTATGGTTCAACATTGTGAAATACAAACTATCTGCATCTGGGATGTCGCGCAATTGACCACGGGTAGCATCACCCTCACCAGATTTTTCTACTTTGATTACATCAGCACCAAACCAAGCAAGCAGCTGAGTACAAGTAGGTCCAGATTGAACGTGCGTGAAGTCAAGAACCTTGACTCCTTCTAATGCTTTTGCCATGATTAAAGTCCCAATAAGAATAAAATTTTGAATTGAAACAATTTTACCAGCGCCGGATTATGGTGCAATACAGGATGCCTATTTTCTGGGCATCCTCGCTTTTAATGCCCGAGAATAGCTATTTGGCTGCAGACTTAGGGCTTTACAAGATCGAGCAAGGGCTGTTTGTTGCCGATAGTGAATAAAAAAGGCGCCCACCAGGAGCGCCTTTCAAGCTAAAGCAAATACTGCTAATCGTTATTAGACTGCTTTTGCTGCGTGCAACTTAGCGATGTCATCAGCGCTATAGCCAAGGTCAGTCAACACTTCATTAGTGTGTTCACCTAATACTGGTGATGGACCTACTTCGATTTCCAAATCTGAGAACTTGATTGGGCTACCGATAGTCAAGTACTTACCACGTACCTTGTGATCCACTTCAACGATAGATCCACTCTTACGCAAGTCAGGTGAGTTAGCCAATTCTTTCATTGACAGAACTGGTGCGCAAGGAATGTCGAACTTGCGGAGGATGTCCACAGCTTCGTACTTGGTCTTATCCTTGAGCCACTCTTCGATTGTTGCGAAGATATCAAAAATCTTGTCCTGACGCGCTTCCGCAGTCATATACGCTGGATCAGTTGCCCACTCTGGCTTACCGATCGCACGAGTGATTGGCTCCCATGCGTGACCTTGAATTGTGAAATAAATGTAGGCGTTTGGATCTGTTTCCCAGCCCTTACACTTCAATACCCAACCTGGCTGACCGCCACCACCAGCGTTACCGCCACGTGGAACTACGTCAGAGAATGTACCGTGTGGGTACTGTGGGTACTCTTCGAGGTAACCAATTTTGTCCAAACGCTGTTGGTCGCGTAACTTCACACGGCACAAGTTCAATACAGCATCTTGCATTGAGCAAGACACTTTTTGACCCTTGCCAGTTTTTTGACGCTGCATCAATGCAGTCAAAATACCAATAGCCAAGTGCATACCAGTGTTGCTATCGCCCAAAGCAGCAGCAGAAACTGTTGGAGGACCATCCCAGAAACCAGTTGTAGAGGCGGCACCACCAGCACACTGAGCAACGTTCTCGTATACCTTTAAGTCTTCGTATGAGTGACCATCACTAAATCCTTTTACAGAAGCCATGATCATCTTTGGATTCAATTCCTGAATACGCGCCCAGCTAAAACCCATACGATCCAAAGCGCCTGGACCGAAGTTCTCAACCATCACGTCAGAAGTCTTGATCATCTTTTCTAAAACTTCTTTACCTTCTTGAGTCTTAGTATCCAAAGTCAATGAACGCTTATTACCGTTCAACATAGTGAAGTACAAAGCATCCGCACCTGGAATATCGCGCAACTGGCTACGAGTGACGTCGCCAGAGCCTGGGCGCTCAACTTTAATCACGTCAGCACCGTACCAAGCCAACAACTGAGTACATGCAGGTCCTGCTTGTACGTGTGTGAAATCGATGATGCGAATACCGTCTAATGGTTTAGTCATGTTTGATTCTCCTTAAAGTATTGCTTATTTATTACTAAATTTAGTTCAAAAATATTACGTCTTGATTACCAATTAACTTTGAATTAGTGCTTAACAGCTGCAGTGGATGGATTCAAATTAGTTAAACGTCCACTCTCTGTACCAGCAGTTTCATCAATCACGGCATTAATCAAAGCAGGCTTGCCTTCAGCAATCGCTTTAGTCAATGCAGCCTCTAACTCCGCTGGGGTAGTCACGTAGTAACCAACACCACCAAATGCCTCAATCATTTTGTCGTAACGGGCATTTTTCACGAATACTGTTGGGGCAACATCAGCACCGCCAGTAGGATTCACGTCAGTACCGCGGTAAACACCATTGTTGTTAAACACCACTGTAGTGATTGGCAAGTTGTAACGGCAAATGGTTTCTAACTCCATACCGCTAAAGCCAAATGCACTATCGCCTTCAACCGCAACTGTAGGCAAGCCACTCGTTACAGCAGCGCCAATGGCGTAGCCCATACCAATACCCATGATGCCCCAAGTGCCGGAGTCAAAACGTTTACGTGGCTTGTACATATCAACGATTGCGCGGCAATAGTCGAGTGTGTTCGCACCTTCGTTTACCAAGTTCACGTCTGGGTTTAGCTTAATCACATCACGAATGGCACGCAAAGCGCCATGGAAGTTCATTGGTGAAGCTTCTTTGGCTAATGTTTCAGCCATCTTCGCCATGTTCTTATCTTTTTTCTCGTTGATCGCGCTGATCCACTCGGCGGAAGGCTTAGGAACTGCAGCAATACCTTTCAAGAGCTCACCAACAACAGAGCCGATATCGCCAATCAGTGGAGCATCGATTTGTACGTTGCTATCCACTTCGTTTGATTGAATATCGATCTGAATAAATTTCTTAGGATCTTTGCCCCAAGTCTTGCCCTTACCATGCGCAAGTAACCAGTTCAAGCGCGCACCAACCAACATCACCGCATCAGCCTCAGCCAATACAAATGAACGCGCTGCAGAAGCAGATTGTGGGTGATTATCTGGCAACAAACCTTTAGCCATCGACATTGGCAGGTATGGAATGCCAGACTTCTCAATCAATGCACGAATATCTGCATCAGCTTGAGCATAAGCAGCGCCCTTGCCCAACAAAATCAATGGACGCTTAGCACCCTTCAATACATTCAATGCACGCTCTACTGCATCTGCTGCAGGGATTTGACGTGGAACTGGATCGATTACTTTAAAGATCGATTTCTTGGCTTCTTCAACGGGCATTGTTTGAGCCAACAACTGTGCCGGTAAGTCTAGGTAAACACCACCTGGACGACCAGAAACAGCCGCACGAATTGCACGCGCAAAACCGATACCGATATCTTCAATGCGATTAATACGGTAAGCAGCTTTGCAATATGGCTTAGCTGCATTGAGCTGATCCATCTCTTCGTAGTCACCCTGCTGCAAGTCAACGATCTCGCGCTCACTTGAACCAGAGATCAAAATCATTGGGAAGCAGTTCACAGTGGCATTTGCCAATGCTGTTAAACCGTTCAAGAAACCTGGTGCAGAAACAGTCATGCAGATACCAGGCTTTTGAGTCATATAACCTGCAATCGCTGCAGCGTTACCAGCGTGCTGCTCATGACGGAAACCAATGAAGCGCAAACCTTCAGCTTGAGCTAAACGGCATAGGTCGGTAATTGGAATACCAACGAGACCAAAAATGGTGTCTAAGTCATTTGCTTTTAAAGCATCGATAACGAGATGAAAGCCATCAGTGACTTGGGTATTTTGATTATCTGTTGTCATAGAAATTTATAGTTAATTACACCGCCCGAACGTTAAGCACGCTCAGTGCAATTTAGCTTTCGCTAACTGTCTCCAATTAAGTTATTAGTGGTGCCACGGGTAACAAAAACTCTCCCGTTAAGGCTGATACGAATCTTAGGCTCTGGGATCAGGTTCATCATTGACTTCGGTCAATTTCCCCTGAAATCTAGAAACATCTAGGCCTGCTATTTAGACAAAAAGCTCTTTATGCTTTGTTTTAAGGCGGCTTAATGTCTCTGGGGAGAGATTAAGGTAAGCGGCCAACTCTTTTTTAGGGAGCAGCTCAAACAAGTCTTCGTATTTACGTAAAAAACGCTCTACACGACCTGGTGCATCCAGCATATGCAGGGTAATCGTATGCGCCATGATCTCACTCATCAAACGCATCACCTCAAACTCAAAGCTCTCTTTGAGGGGTTTATGAGCCTCCAAAAATTCAGCCCATTTTTTTAGTGGCATACGGGCAACTCGAGCCTTGGTGACCGAGGCAATGCTATATGGGGCGGCGGTCTTAAGGCGCCAGGCCGCATAACTCGTTTCAATATCTTTTTCGATGGCGAAGCGCAAAATCATCTCTTTTGCATCGGCGCTAGAGACAATTCTCTTCAAAATCCCATCTAAAACAAAATATTGCTCCATCTGATGGTCACCTTGATGCAGCAGGATTTCTGATTTTTTGAGGTCTGAAATCACTAAATGGCGCTCTAAATCAGCCATTGATTCAGGATCTAAGCTTTTTAACACCGAGTTTTGGCTCAACTGCAAACGAATGAGGTTTTTTTCGGGATGTTTGTCTAATGCTGTCATGAATCCTTGTTCCTAGAGCGTGCATTGTAGGCTTTTTTGGTATTCAAAACGGTTTAATCCCTATTCATAGGATAGAATTGAAACGTCGTGGTGCTTTGTTGCAATGCAATAGAGTTAAACGGGAAACACTAAACGTGTGCTGCCCCCGCAACGGTAAGTAAATGAACCCTAACTTCAAAGTAAAGGTGTCAGGAGTCTGAATAAGCCACTGTGCGCGTCAATTGCATGGGAAGGTCAGATTCTGAGATTTACTAGCCCGGATACCGGCCAAGACAGGTGGAATTTTGCGGACGGGGACCTTCGCGCGCCAATGAAGCATTCCCTGCCAAGCTGGCACGATGCCCAATTGACGCCTGATCTCTCGCATTGTGAAATTCTGTTCGACCCAGCTTACGGGGAAGTGAGCCAGGTGATTCGAAGGCAGAAGGTTCATCATGAAACAGCAGTTCAGCAGTAAAAAAGTAGTCGTCCTAATTTGCGGCGCGGTAATAGCATTCAACGCAGCAGCTCAAAACTCCCAATCAACAGTCATTGTCTCGGGCTCACGTTTCGAAGAAAACCTCAATGAAGTTCCAGCAAATGTAAAAGTCATCACGCGTGATGAAATAGCGAACTCCACATCCAACAATATTCCAGATGTTCTATCTCAAATTGGCGGCCTTAATGTTCGTAATATCAATGGGGGCGGACAACTCAATCTAGATGCCACTGTGGATATGGGTGGCTATGGAATGACAGCTGGTAGCACCACTCTAATATTGATTGATGGACAAAGAATTAATCCAATCGACTCTTCATCGGTTATGTGGGGATCCATTCCGATAGATTCGATTGAACGTATCGAGATTCTTCAAGGTGGTGCCAGTGTGCAGTATGGTAACGGTGCAATTGGTGGAGTAGTCAATATCATCACGAATGGAAATACTTCCAAGCTCAATCAAGCGAGTACAAGTTATGGCAGTTACAACACCGTCATTAATAACATGATACTGCGCGATACTTATCAGGACACCACATACCAGCTAACTGCTAATACCTCTAATAGTCAAGGATGGCGCCAGAATTCTGCAGCAAATGCCTACGCCTTTGATGCAAAAATAACCCAAAAATTTAACAGTATTGATAAGGCCTATATTGACTTGATTTATGGCTATACCAATCAACAATTACCTGGCGCTGTAATTGGCCAAGTCGGCAGTGGTAACCCACAATCAGCCTTCTTCAAGAATATTGGAGCAAACAACACTGTCAACAACTCAGGATTTCGTTTTGGCGGTACAAAGGAATTGGCTGAAGGTTACATAGGAGAGTTGGACACCTCCTATACTAATAAAACTTCGTTTAATTACTACCCATTTTATGACACTGTGGCAGCCATCAATACCAGTAGCGGATCACCAGTATGGTCGAACACGAACAACACACTTTCAGGCTGGCAACTCAATCTCTCGCCTCGCGTCAAAGCCAATTTTGGCCCTCTAGGAACAACGATTGTAGGGTACGAGTTCAATAAAGCTGCTCAAGAATCTGTTGGGTCGTACGGCTCAAATCAGTTAAATAGTTACATGATTCCTGGTTACATTACCAACCCCAGCGGCCAAACCAATAATGTCCAAAACGCCTCTTTGTTAAACCAATCCCTATATGGCCTCCTCAAACTACCTATAACGAATGGCATCAGCTTTACTGGAGGCGCAAGACATCAGAAACAGCAAGCGAATACGTATTACTCAGCCATTGGCTCAACAGACGGTCCTTCGACAGCAAATCAAACTTTTTCTGCCAACGCAGGGGATGCTGCGCTTAATTTCAATTATGCAAAGAATCAAAATCTCTTCCTTAAATGGAATCAATCGTATCGCTTCCCTAATATTGATGAATTTTGGGGCTCCAATCCGACTACCGGCGCACAAGTTTTTAATGGCATCTTAAGCCCTCAAACCGCTCAAACCTTTGAGTTTGGTGGCAACTGGGTGCTCAAAAGCCTAAAAATAAATGGCTCCATATTTTCTTCTGTTTCTCAAAATGAAATAACCTACAACCCTACAACGGGAGCAAACTATAACTCTCCATACAATATCAATCGAAGAGGTTTTGTTTTAGACTCCTCAGTCAACCTGACAAATCGATTGAACATTGCGGGTGGAGGAAAGTTTCAACGCTCCTACTATGCTGATGGGCCATACATGGGTCAGTCTGTAGCAGTTACGCCTGATTTGCTGCTAAATGCTAGAGCAAGTTATTTAATCGACCAAAGTTGGTCTTTTGGTGGCGTGGTCAATTATGTTAGTACACAGCATTACGATGCTGGAACAAATGCCACCTTATACAACTCACTCGCATTAATGCCCTCTTACACTGTTGGAGATGTGTATTTAAATTACAAAACAGGAGGGTGGGATACTAAATTCACGATTAAAAACGTAGGCAATGCTTTATATGCCACCTACGGGGGTTATGCCTCCACCCAAGTCGCCAGCGGATTATTTGTGAATAATTATTACTACTATCCCAGTGATCGAAGAGCATATTACTTAACAGCTAGATATACTTTTTGAGGTCTTTTAGCCTAAAACCAAGAGATTGAAGGACAGCTTTCACAAGGTCTAATCAAAAAGCTACAATAGTGTGATGAGCGAGCAAACCCCTTTCTCCCCTGACTTGACCGATACAGAAATCGAGTCTATCAGTGCGTCTGTAAAACGTTTGACCGATAAAGTTCAAGCAATAGCTGAGGCAGTCAATAACTTAAGACAGAACCGGGTTCAGCTTGAGGAAAAAATTGAGGATGCACAAAAACGGGTTCAGCATATTTTGAGTCGTCTACCAGAGCAGAGTGATGGCCGTCAATTGAACTTACTCAGTGAGCCCGCGAAACCAACGAATCCAGAGGATGACAATGAGCCAACAACGCATTGAAGTAACCCTCGCCGGTCAAAAAATTACTCTAGCCACGAGCACTGAGCATGAGCCACTACTTCGTGCTGCCTGCACATTAGTTGATGAACAAATTCAGCTGGCAATTAATGGTGGTAACCGCAGCATTGAACGTGCGAGCATGATGGCCGCACTGAAGATTGCAGGCGACCTCATTAAGCTACAAACTGCATCTCAACTTGCTTCCGCACAGAGCATTTCATCTAACTCCAATTCAGAAGAAATTACTCGACTCCAGAATGAAATTTATGCCCTGGAAGATCAAGTGGATGCCCTGATGCAAACTCTTTCCCTGCCTGGTTCGCCAAGGCCAATAGTTCCTTGAACCGATGCGCAAGCATCAGGAACGATCTTTACACTGTGGGCGTGAGCGTTTCGAATTTTCAAAGTGGCAGCTTCGCGCTGTTCACTCCCTGAACTTCTTAATGCACCCGAAGCAGAGTAGCCGTTCCACCTTGAACCTTAGGGTTCAGGATGACGGCCTAGCGGCTAAGGCGGGGAATTCATGTCAATAGCCGATATCGCCATGCTGATGTTATGTGGCAGCATATCGGGGTTTCTAGCAGGACTCTTGGGCATTGGGGGTGGCATGATTTTGGTGCCCTTCATGATTGTGGTCTTTAATCATTTAGGGTTTGGCCAAAACGTCATCGTACATATGGCCATCGCAACTGGTATGGCTACCATCCTCTTCACCACCACCTCCGCCATCTGGGCGCATCACAAACACAACTCTATTGATTGGAAGTTAGTGGCAGCACTCAGTCCCGGTCTAGTAATCGGCAGTCTGGTTGGTGGTAGTGAGATTTTTGAGGCTATCAACACCTCCTGGCTATCCCTATTCTTCGCCATGTTTATTGTCTACACCTCGATCCAAATGATCATTAATAAAAAGCCTGCAGCTGGGCGAGAATTACCCGGTACCGTTGGCCTTTTCTCATTTGGAGCACTAACAGGAGTAATTGCGAGCCTAGTAGGTGCAGGCGGGGCATTTATTACCGTGCCATTTATGCTGTGGTGCAATGTCAAACCACATACTGCGATGGCAAGCTCCTCAGGCTTAGGATTTCCGATTTCAGCTGCAGCGACGATTGGCTACATGTATGGCAGTTGGGGCAATCCCAATCTTCCCGAAGGATCACTTGGATTTGTTTATGTACCAGCGGTACTCTGTATTGTGGCAGTAAGCATATTTACCGCTCCGCTGGGCGCAAAGATGGCCAGGAAACTCGATGTAGCTCAACTCAAACGCATCTTTGGTGTAATGCTCTTTATGCTTGCAGCTTTCATGTTTAATGAAAGTCGCAAGGCATTTGGTTTTTAAGAAACCGTCTTATTACTCTTAGCTGGTGTATTGCTGACGCAGAATATTCTTCTGAACCTTACCCATTGCGTTACGAGGTAAGTCAGCAACAATCTCTAAACGCTTAGGAATCTTAAAATTCGCAATTTGCGTTTTTAGTGTTGCGATCATAGCTTGCGCGTCCAGCTTGGCGCCTGCTTTTGGCACTACCACCGCCATTACTGCCTCACCAAAATCAGGATGCGGAATGCCAATCACAGCGCTCTCATCTACGCCATCCATATCATCGATAAAACTTTCGATCTCTTTTGGATACACGTTGTAGCCACCAGAAATAATTAAATCCTTGCTACGACCAACGATACAGAGGTAGTCCTGAGGTGCTTTACCGCCATTGGCATCGCCACCCCAGCGGCCAACGTCACCCGTCTTAAACCAGCCGTCTTTAGTAAACTCTTCCGCAGTTTTTTCTGGCATACGCCAGTAGCCCTTAAATATATTTGGGCCCTTCACTTGAATGCTGCCGATCTCATCAATACCGCAAGGCTGATTACTTTCATCCACCACGCGTACTTTGACGCCTGGTAAGGGCAAGCCAACGGATCCGCCTACGCGACTGCCTTTGTATGGGTTAGAAACGAGCATCACGGTTTCACTCATGCCATAGCGCTCAAGAATTGGCTGGCCAATCACTTCTTTAAACGAATTAAATGTTTCAGTCAGTAATGGCGCAGAGCCCGATACAAACAAACGCATATTGCGTGCGACGTGTTTATTAAAACCTTTATCCGCTAGCAAACGTACATAAAATGTTGGTACACCCATCATCACAGTAGAATTTGGCATGTGATTAATTAGTTGCGCAGTATCCAGGCGTGGCAACCAAATCATTTTGCTACCATTAATTAATGCCCCATGCGCAGCGACAAATAATCCATGCACATGGAAGATTGGGAGCGCATGCAATAAGACATCGCCTTTTTTCCAACCCCAAAACTTATGCAACACTTGCGCATTACTTCCCAAATTCTTATGGGTCAGCATGGCGCCCTTGCTGCGACCAGTTGTGCCGGAGGTATACAAGATAGCGGCTAAATCATCATCTTTCACAGCGACGGTTTTGAACTTATCACTTTGGCCAGCAGCACGATCCAGTATGGTGCCCTTACGATCTTCATCCAAAGTAAAGACATGCTTGGTACCCGCCTTAAAAGCAACCTTAGATACCCATGAGAAATTTTTGCTACTGCATACCACCACTGCAGGCTCAGAATTCTCAAGGAAATATTGAATCTCTGCCGCTTGATAGGCGGTGTTCAGAGGCAGATAAACATATCCTGCTTTTACAGTTGCTAGATACAGAAAGAGCGCTTCAGGCGACTTTTCAACCTGAACAGCAATACGAGATCCTGCTGGTAATTTGAAGCTCTTAAGCAAGTTAGCCATCTTAGAAGTAGCACGCTCCAGATCACTCCAGGAGTAGTACAAACCATCATGCGTTTCTAATGCACACGCCTGCTTATCTTTTGGAAAACCTGTTTCCAATAAAGAATATAAATTCATTCGAGCCTCAAAAAACCAAACAATTAAACCGCTTACTAATTAATCTAACGTAGCGCCAGATTTCTTAACCACTGCAGACCAACGAGTTACATCGGCACGAACCTGCTTACCGAAGGCATCACCATATAAATTAGGTGTATCAGAACCACTCTTTTCCCAAATTGCTTTGAGCTTTGGTGTATTCAAGGCCTTTTGCACTTCAACGATCATTTTATCTACGATCGGTTTTGGAGTGCCGGCTGGAGCAAAAATAGAGTACCAAGTAGATACTTCATAGTCTGGCAAGCCAGCTTCCTTAAAAGTTGGCACATTTGGAACCGCGAGTGAGCGCTTATTTGATGCCACGGCAATTGCCGCCAACTTACCAGCATTAATTTGTGGGGCGGAAGTTGCAAGACCATCAAATTCAAGATCAACTTGGCCAGCTAACAAGTCATTCATAGCAGGGCCTGCACCACGATATGGAATGTGCGTAATAAAGGTGCCTGTTTGAATCTTAAATAATTCACCGGCCAAGTGATGCACTGTGCCACTACCAGCGCTAGCAAAATTATATTTACCTGGATTCTTCTTCATGAGCTCAATGAACTCTTTAGCATTGCGTGCACTCACGCGCTGTGGATTAACCACCAATACTTGTGGAACACTAGCAATCATTGCTACTGGGGTAAAACTCTTCTCAATGTCGTAATCCAAATTTTTATACATGGATGGAGCGATGGTGTGATGGGTTGCGCCAACTAAAAAAGTATAGCCATCTGGAGCTGCTTTTGCCGCCACAGATGCGCCCACGGTTCCACCTGCACCACCCCGATTGTCAATCAGAAATTGTTTACCCAGTTGCTCGGTGAGTTGGGCTGCCAGCGGCCTAGCAAAAGTATCTGTGCCTCCACCTGCGGGAAAGGGAACAACAAAAGTAACTGGCTTATTGGGCCACTCTTGAGCCATGACTATCAGAGGTGCTGCGCACAGCAAAAAAAGTGCTTTTTTCAAGGCACTCTTTGAAAATACAAAGGGCTTCATTTTTTTAGTAAACATCGTCATCTCCTTTATTTGCCAAATAAGGTATTGGCTTGATTTTTTAATTCCAGCTTATTTTAAGGGTACTTATTCCATGGCGCGGAAGTCATATTAAGGGAAAACACTAGGGGGCCATAAGGCGGCCTACAGCCCTCGAATACACAATTTCACCATTAGCAAAGCGCTCATGGTTGTCCTCCACACTTCCCAGGTCATAAAGGTAATTAACCATCAAGCCGGCGGATTGACGCAAGCCTTTGCGTGATAGATCGCCTGCCCAATTCACCAGGTGCAATTTGGCACCATTACCCAAATGAAACTTCGCCACAGGGTTGCCATCGCGCCCCGTAGAAACCAAGCCTAAATACATGCTCGCCAAGCTCAATAAAGCCGCTTTTTCTTTCTCGGAGGCTAGGTCGGGGTGCCATCCGCCCGCCAATCGTTCAGCCCATGATTGACTCTCGAGCCCCAGTACCGCCAAAGCAGCATCTCGCGCCACCCTGAGGTTCGGCTTCAATCTATCAGCTGGAACACCATCACCTAAATTCGCACCTGCAGCTACCCAATCCATAAATCCTGGAATAGGCGACAAAGTTACAAAAGTTTTTATTCCAGGGAACTCTGCATGTAAATGCTCTGCTACCCGTTTGATTAAAAAGTTACCCATCGATACACCGCGAAGTCCAGACTCGCAATTACTAATCGAATAAAAAACGGCAACTTTATATTGCGATGCCTGATCTACTGTCTCTGCTTTTTTATCAACCAATGGCGTAATCACCGTTGGAATCTCCGGTAGGAGCGCTACCTCCACAAAGATTAAAGGCTCACTTGGAAGCTGTGGATGAAAGAAAGCAAAGCAACGACGGTCAGGCTGCAGGCGGCGACGCAGGTCATCCCAACCATCAATAGCATGCACTGCCTCATGTTGAATCAACTTCTCAAGCACCTCTGCAGGGGACTTCCAGTCCACCTGATGCATTTTCAGAAACCCTGGATTAAACCAAGAAGAAAGTAAGTGGCGCATATCGAAATCCACTGCAGCCAACTCAGGTTTTTTATCTAACAACTGCAGTAAATCACGGCGCATTTGTACTACAGCCGCAGTACCCTGGCTGGCGCGATTTAAGCGGCGGAAGAATTCTTGACGAGGAGATTCAGAAACTTTTTGCAACTGAATGTAATTGCGTGCGCTCGAGTCAGCCACAAAATTTTGCGCCGCTTTCAGTACTGCATCAGCTTGAGGATTGAGCTTCTCAAACAAAAAAGTAAAAAATGAGACGTATTGATCTTTTGACAACTTACGATAGTTGTTAACCACGTCATCGGCCATGCTAAGCGCATTGGATTCTCCTCGCTCCGATATCAGACGCTTGATTGCGTTATTTGCCTTCGACAAATTTCGAGCTTTAGTGAGCTTTTCCAGCATGAATTACTTTCGATTGGGGTAGAGATGATCAGAAATTAGGCAGAATCAGTGAAAATTCCAAGCTTTTTTGGAGATTCAGTTAATTCCGAAAAATTAACTACAAAAGACCCAGCAAATCGGATTTTTAACTACTGATAAGTGCCTTTTTTAGTATTTACTCTCACTATAAGGTAAATTCCGAAAATGATCATGGGTATAGAAAGCCACTGACCCATAGAAAGACCTAGACCCAAGAGCCCCAAGAAGGCATCAGGCTCTCGCGCAAATTCTGCCAAGAATCGGCAAACGCCATAACCTAATAAAAATAAGCCTGAAATCTGCCCTATCTTGCGAGGCTTACTGGAATAAATCCAGAGGATGATGCCCAAGCAAATCCCCTCACCAAGAAATTGGTAAATCTGGGAAGGATGACGGGGAATCGAGTCCACCATTGGGAAAACCATAGCCCAAGGTAAGTCTGTCGGCCTTCCCCACAGTTCTCCATTAATGAAATTACCCAAGCGACCAAACGCTAAGCCAAATGGAACTAGTGGCGCAACTAAATCACTAACAACAAAGAATGAAACCTTACGACGATAAGCAAACCAGAGCAAAGCAAGCAACACTCCGAGGAGCCCACCATGAAAAGACATGCCACCTTCCCAAATTTTGAAGATACTCAGAGGATTTGCAAAGTAATAGCCTGGCATATAAAACAGGGTGTAACCCAAACGTCCACCAAGCACTACGCCTAAGACACCAACAAATAAGAGATCCTCAAGGTCTTTATATGACCAACCTAAAGATTGATATCGCGGAGCGCGTATACGTAAACGACCCAGCAATAAAAATTGAGCAAACGCCAAGAGATACATCAAGCCATACCAGTGGATGGCAAACGAGCCAATACGAATTACGGCAGGATCAAATTCGGGATGAATCAACATGCTGAGAGGTAAATAAAAATCACGCTTTAGATTGATCGAAGTTGTGCAACTCGTGACCTAAGTCACGATAGGCTTTATAGCGCTCACGACCAGCAAGACGCTCTGCTTCATCAATGGTCACAACCTCAACAATACGAGGAAAGCGGGCAAGTAAACCTGGAACGTCAGAAGGCATACGCATTCCCAAATGAATCAGCACATCTGCATGCGGAAGGTGAGATAAAGCGGGTGACAGAAAATCATCTGTCAGCAAGATAGGTGTATCGATTGCCGTTTCATCTTCAATCAAGCAATGCGGCAAGAAATCCGTTGCACTAAATGCCCACAATAATTCATCCAACTTTTTGAGATCCGCTTTCTCGCCCACCATCACGATATTGCGAACAGGCTCGCCAACAGGCGTAGCACTCCAGATCTTACGCGTTAAGCGACAAGCATATTCCAGCTTATCGCTCACGTTGCTATGAAAATCAATCCGAGCCATGAATTACTTTTACTCTAACAAGTAATTTACGAGCAAAGGAACTGGACGCCCAGTTGAACCTTTGGCAGCGCCACTCTTCCAAGCGGTACCGGCGATATCTAAGTGAGCCCATTTGTATTTTTCGGTGAAGCGCGATAAGAAACAGGCTGCAGTCACACTACCTGCTGGACGTCCACCAATATTGGCCACATCTGCGAAATTGGATTTCAACTGTTCGTGATAGGCCGCATCCAAAGGTAAACGCCATACAGTATCTAAGGAAGCATGACCCGCTTTCGTAAGCGAGTTTACCAAACCCTCGTCATCAGAGAACACGCCGCTATGTACATGGCCTAATGCAATGATGCAGGCGCCAGTTAAGGTGGCTACATCAATCACCGCTTTAGGCTTGAAGCGCTCAACATAAGTTAAGGCATCACATAGAATCAAGCGACCTTCAGCATCGGTATTGAGAATCTCAATCGTTTGCCCCGACATACTTTTCACAATATCGCCAGGGCGAGTAGCATTACCAGAAGGCATATTTTCACAAGTCGGAATCACGCCGATGACGTTTTTTTTCAACTTCATTAAAGCTGTAGCGTACATTGTGCCAATTACAGATGCAGCACCGCACATGTCGTATTTCATCTCATCCATCGCCTCACCAGGCTTAAGAGAAATGCCGCCAGTATCAAAGGTAATACCCTTGCCCACCAAAACAATCGGCGCTTCGCCTACCTTACCACCGAGGTGACGCATCACAATAAATTGTGGTGGCGTATCTGAACCTTGGGCCACAGATAAAAATGAACCCATACCTAAGGCTTCAATTTGCTTGCGACCTAAGACCTCCACCTTTAATCCCGTCTTTTTGCTTAAGCCTTGCGCTGCCTTACCTAAATAAGTTGGCGTACAAATATTGGGAGGCAAATTACCCAAGTCTTTAGCTAAGTTCATGCCCTCAACCATTGCAGCGCCCTCTGGAACTGCTGCTTTGAGCTCTTTAGCGCAAGCATTATTTCCTGCAAAAGTGAGATGGTTAAACGTATCTGCTTTATCTTTGACCTTGAACTTCATCGCCGGTTGGCGAACCCCAAAGCGGTATGCCTGATCACCAGCATACTGAATGGTCAAGCGCACTTCTTCAGCAATAAACTCTGCGCGATGGCCCAAAGCGAAACTCGGAATAAACCACAAAGCACTTTGAATGGAGCCACCGCTGAGCTGCTTTAATGCGGCGCGTGCAATTTTTGAGTATGAGCTCAGGCTACGTGCACTAGCTGGAGCAACATCACCCAAAGATACTAAGAGAATACGTTTTACTTTCACCCCAGATGTGGCCCAAGACTTTTCAGCTCGGATCACACAGGTAGAAGCCTGCTGAGAATCGAGGTCACCAACGAGATTGGCATGGGCAACGGAACCACCAAGCAGACGGTCCAATTCGACTAAAAGCCCCGATTTGGATTTGGCAGTCGCTAAAGCATCTAAGTCCGCCTTTGAATAAGCTAAAACTAAGCAGTCGGAGCTCTGCGCCAATAAAGTGGCTAGGCTTGCTTTCAGTTGCTTAGGGTTATTCAGATCGGCTTGCGCGAAAATCTTGGTGCTAAATTGGATAGTCATGATGTCTTAAGGTATTTTTAAGTCAATTCAAGGGAAAAAATGGGTGTTTATCCATTATCCTCCGAGATGCAGGTTCACATCTTGAGTGAGCCAATAACAGTGAACTCACCATTTATTCATGATTTTTCACCAAGCCCTTCGCCGCGAACTCAGTTTTACGACTGGTGGCGTTTTTTTGGTCCTGGTTACCATCATGATTACCACTCTGGTGATCCGAATTCTGGGCTTTGCAGCCAATGGTGCCGTCAATCCAGAGGATGCTCTCGTACTCATTGCGCTAGCCACTCTTGGCTATATGGCCGTTCTTTTGACCGTCTCCCTCTTTGTGGCCGTTCTCATGGTGTTAGTGCGCTGGTACAAAGACTCGGAAATGATTGTTTGGTTTGCTAGTGGTCTCAGTATTGCCAGCCTAATACGACCCATCCTGCGTTTTGCAGCGCCGCTCATCGTCATCATTGCCCTTTTAGCCCTCTTTGTTTGGCCTTGGGCTAATCGCGAATCCACCCTCATTAGCCAACGCTTTCAGCAACGAAGTGATGTGTCTATGGTTGCTGCAGGCCAGTTTAGAGAATCAGCGAAAGCAGAGCGCGTATTTTTCATTGAAGAGTTAAATGTTGATAAAAGCGAAGTAAAAAATATCTTTGCCGCAGAAACCAAAAATGGCCGCCTGAGTGTCGCCGTTGCCTCTACTGGATTTATTGAGAATGCAGCGGGTGGTGGCAAATCGATTGTGCTCAATAATGGCCGGCGCTACGAAGGAGTACCAACACAGCCTGATTTTAGGATTCTAGAGTTCGCCCAATACAGTACCCATATTCAAAACAAGAGCGCACTTGATCCAGCGCCGCGTGATCGAGAAAAATCGGTATCTGAGCTGTTAAATGACCCCAATGTGGTCGCCGTCAATCCCAATCATGCTGAATTACTGTGGAGGATTGGTTTACCTCTCATGGCACTTGGGCTTGTATTAATCGCAATCCCGCTCGCCTATGTCAATCCGAGGCTGGGCAATTACACGGCCATGTTTTATGCGGTATTGATATACCTGATTTACAGCAACCTCTTAAACCTGACGCAAAACTTTGTGTCACAAGGTAGGGTGAATGTGTTGCTAGCGGCCTGGCCCATACATGTCCTCGCTTTTGGCATAGCTTTTTTACTCATTCGTAATCGTATTAATCCATCCCTGAAGTGGTGGCGTCGTCAACTACCTTCGTTCCTGGCTAATAGATGAAATATCTGTTTCCTTATATCTTTGAACGCTATTTAGCTAGGCAAATTTATGCGGCCTTTGGTTTTATTCTTTTTGCCTTAGTCACACTGTTCTTATTTTTTGACATCCTCAGTGAGCTTGGCTCAGTTAAGGGTCAATACACCTTGCCGCTAGCATTGCTGCATGTTTTATTGAAAGCACCCAGCCGCATTTCTGAAATTATCCCCATCGCTGGTTTGATTGGCAGCATCTACGTATTTGCGATGCTGGCAAGTCAATCGGAGTTCACCATCTTACGTATTGCTGGATTGGATATGCGCAGGGGCTTAAGCACCCTAGCGAAGATTTCATTACCTCTAGTGATTGTTACGCTCGTGATGAGTGAATGGCTGGGTCCTTATTCAGAAAACTTGTCCGACCAGATTCGTATGAAGGCTTTGGGCTCATCCTATAGCTCTCAATTCAAAACTGGAGTGTGGGTTAAAGATCGCTTACGTGATGAGGACGGTAGTGGCCCAATTAGGCCGGGAGTTCGCTATGTCAACGTTGGCAAAATTGAACAAGATAATGAAATCAAAAATATCCGCATGTATGAGTTTGATGATGCCTATCGCCTGCTCTCGATCCGGAGCGCCATGTCTGGACGCTTTGATCAAACTGGAACTTGGATTTTGGATGACGTCACCGAAACTCGCTTTAAAGAAACTAAACAGTCGGATCCACTAAACCCAGTCTATTCAGCGCAAACTTTTGTTCACCCGATCATCAGTCTAAATTCTGAAGTCACTCCGCAAATTTTGAGCGTACTTTTAGTCAGTCCAGAAAAAATGTCGATCTTTAGTTTGGGTCGCTTCATTTCTCACTTAAGAGATAACAAACAGGATGCGCAAAGACACTCCATTGCCTTTTGGAAAAAAGTAATTTATCCATTTACGATCTTTGTCATGCTGGCACTGGCCTTGCCATTTGCCTACTTAAAAGTTCGGGCAGGCAGCGTTGGCATTAAGGTATTTGGCGGCATCATGCTGGGCATGAGCTTCCAGCTTTTTAACTCCCTCTTCTCGAATGTAGGACTTTTAGGATCATGGCCGGCATTGCTGACTGCCCTCACGCCCCCACTCTTATATTTTATTTTGGCGATGATGGGTTTACGTTGGGTATCTAGAGCTTAATACCCCAAAATCATATAGAATTTGATTCTTATATCGCAATTGATATAAAAAATGGAATCCCTATGAATCTGCATCAATTTCGATTTGTGCGTGAAGCCGTAAGGCAGAACTTCAATCTCACCTCAGCTGCCAAGGCACTCTTTACCTCTCAGCCAGGGGTTTCCAAAGCCATTATTGAGCTAGAAGATGAGCTTGGTGTAGAGATATTCCGACGCCACGGCAAGCGTATTCGCTCACTCACTGAACCGGGCAAGCGCATCCTGATTTCGATTGAGCGTATTTTGGATGAAGTAGAGACCTTAAGGCGGGTGGGCAAAGATTTTGCCAGTCAAGATCAGGGTAGCTTTGTGATTGCCACTACCCACACTCAGGCTCGTTATGCCTTGCCTAAGGTGTTAACTGAATTTACAAAACGCTTTCCAAAGGTAAGGGTAAGTATTCAGCAAGGAAGTCCAGGCCAAATTGCAGAACTGCTCATTCATGATCGTGCTGACATCGCCATAGCAACTGAAGGTATTGCCAACACGCCTGGAGTACTAGCACTACCAGGCTACCAATGGCACCACGTCATCATGGTGCCATTGAGCCACCCACTTCTGAATCAATCCACAATCACCTTAGAAGAAATTGCGAAGTACCCGTTAATTACCTACGACAAAGCATTTGCAGGCAGAAGCAAAATTGATGCTGCCTTTGCACAACGTAATCTCAGCCCCGATATTATTTTGGAGGCGATTGATGCGGATGTGATTAAGACCTATGTAGAGACAGGCATGGGCGTAGGAATTGTTGCTGACTTAGCCTATGACGTAGATCGCGATCGTAATCTCCGAGTCATTCCAGTTGGTCATTTGTTTGGCAATAACGTAACGCATTTGGGTGTTAAACAAGGAGCTTACTTACGCTCTTTCGTTTACACCTTCATAGAACTATTCTCACCCACGCTCACGAAGAAAATCGTTGAGCAAGCTATGAATAGTGAGTCAGAAACATATGAAATCTAGGTCAAAAACTGAGTGCCCCACTTCGTGCTAACCTTAGTTTTATAAGTCTGCACACTTTTTTACCTAAACATTTGAACTTTCATGAAAAATCATTCGACATCAATTCTCAAGAAATATGCCTTCTGCTTAATGCTGACTGTATCTAGTATTGGATTTGCACAGACGCCTTATCCAAATAAGCCTATCAAGTTGATTGTGCCCTTTCCTCCAGGCGGCCTTATTGACAACGTTGCACGCTTAATTACTCCAGCACTCTCAAGCGATCTTGGACAAGCCATTGTTGTGGAAAACAAACCCGGCGCTGGAGGCAATCTAGGTGCTGCAGAGGTTGCAAAAGCCAATCCAGATGGATACACATTGCTGATGGCATCTCCTCCACTTTCAATTAGTCCGGCACTCTACAAAAATCTTCCCTATAACCCAAGCAACATTGAACCGATTGCCATTTTCGGGCAACTACCGAACGTGCTGCTTGTTAATCCGGACTCCGGCATCAATTCAGTGGCGGATTTAGTCAAGCGCGCAAAAGAGTCCCCGGGCAAAATGAATTACGGCTCCAATGGTAATGGCACCTCCCTAAATCTGAGTGCAGAGATGCTGAAGAGTCAAGCTGGTGTTTATGTTGTTCACATTCCATATCGAGGCTCATCATTAGCAAATGTGGCCTTGGTATCTAAGGATATCGACTTTATGTTTGATAATCTTCCGCCAGCCCTTGGATTAATTAAAAGCGGAAAGTTGAAGGCGCTTGCTGTAACCAGCACCACCAGAAATCCTGCACTCCCCCAGGTCCCGACAATGCAAGAGGCGGGCTTTCCTAACTTTCAGGTATCGGCCTATTTTGGTATCGCTGCACCGAAAGGTATGCCGGCAGATATTGCTTTGAAATTACAAAATAGTATTCAAAAAACAGTATCTCAAAAAGAAGTGGCTGACTCACTATCCAGACTAGGGGCTACAGTCGATTTTATGAATTCGTCAAAGTCAGCTGAATTCATTAAGGCTGATGCCCAAAGATGGAAAAAGGTGGTTGATTACGCCAAAATTGAATTAGATTAATTTAATTCAATTTAAGTAACTACCAGCGGACTGCAAATGCGGTCCGCAATTCATTTAACTGCGCATTAGTCAGCGGATTAATTAAGTTCTTTTTTAGAAAAAAAAGTTTTGCTGTTTCTTCTAACTCTTCTAGGGTAGCCATAGCAGAGCTTGGTGAACTATTCCAGACATACGGGCCCAGACGTGTCAGCATGCAAGCACGCAGAGGCTTCTCAGCAGCTCCATAGACTTCTATCGCCTTCTCTACGAATTCAATAGCCTTGAGAGAACCTGGGCTGGTATAGGGAATGGTTGGTACGTGCCCTACCTTCATCACAAAATATGGCGTAATTGCAGGTAATAGCTCAGAAAATATATCTTCACCTGAGGCAAGGCTAGATTCCAGTGTCAAGGCTACACAGTGCGTACTATGAGTATGAATAATGCAAGATGTATCCGCATCAAACATCATAGCTTTGTTGTAGACGGCGGAATGCAAGGCCATTGTCTTACTAGCCTTATCTCCACTAAGCTGACGTCCATGAATATCAATCTTTGCCAATCGAGCGGGGTCCAGAAATCCAAGACAGGCATCTGTGGGGGTAATTAAAAAACCATCCTCAATACGAACGCTAATGTTGCCGGCAGTTGCATGGACGTAGGATCGATCAAATAAGCTTTTACCAATTCTGCAAATTTCATCTCTGGCGATTTGTTCTGTCATCATGTTTTTCACAGTTTTGAGAAAGCCTTTGTAAAAAAATCTGGTGTACCAAAGTTTCCAGACTTTAACGCAAGATGAAGCGGTTTATTTTGCGCTATCGCGTAGCACCAGGGTACACCAGGGTCAATTTGCTGGCCAATCTGCATTTGATCAATACCTAAGGCTTTTACGCATGCCCCTGAAGTTTCTCCACCAGCAAGCAATAACTGTCCGACTCCAAAACCAACGAGACTCTGAGCAATCAATCCCAAAAGATTCTCTATAGCGCTACCAGCCGCCTGAACCCCCAGTTGTGATTGCACTTCTTTAACCTGCTCAGGCGTACCAGACGAGTAAATTAAGACTGGACCGAGCGAGAGATGCGGTTGTGCCCAAGTTAGGATTTCTTGAAGTAGTTGTTCTGTAGATTTCTGGGTTAACTCAAGCGGATTCACAGCATATGTTGCCCCACCCAGACTCTTGAAGTGCTCGACCTGGAGGTGAGTAGCCTGTGAACAGCTACCAGAAATAATTGCCCGATATCCATTAGCAGCAGGAAGCTTGCTGGAACCTGGGTGCGCCCTAAGACCAAAGTTGGCGGGTAGCCCAATAGCAATACCGGAGCCTCCAGTAATGAGAGGTAAATCTTTTAGCGCTGGCGCAATGCGATACAAATCATCATTGGTAACTGCATCCATAATTGCAATTTGCGTATTTGATGATCTCAAGTGGGCAATTCTTGAGGAGATTGCATCAGCGCCAGCAAGAATATCTTGGTACTCAATTAATCCGACCTGATAGTCGCATTGCGCCTGCATTACTCTGACTAAATTTGCATCGGTCATCGGAGTCAAGGGGTGATCACGCATCCCAGACTCACTTAAAAGCTGGTTCCCAACAAATAAATAACCCTTAAAGACACTCCGCCCGTTGTCCGGGAAAGCCGGGGTTGCAATCGTAAAGTCAGTTCCCAAGGCTGCCATCAGCGCCTGTGTTACCGGACCAATATTTCCCTTGGGAGTGCTGTCAAACGTAGAGCAATATTTAAAGAAGATCTGTTGCGCTCCTTGTGAAAGCAAATACTCCAATGCCTCTAATGATTGAGCTACAGCGTCTTCAGGCTCAAGATTTCGAGATTTGAGCGCTACTACAACTGCATCTAAATCAGCATTCAACCCGTGCTGTGGAATGCCGATAGTTTGCGTAACGCGCATTCCATTACGCACCAGGTTATTAGCCAAATCGGTGGCGCCTGTAAAGTCATCCGCAATGCACCCTAACAAAATACTCACTGTGATGCTTTCGGTAACTCGATACCAGGGAAAATTTTAATGACAGCGCTATCATCTTCCTTCGCAAAACCAGCGGTCGATGCTTGCATAAACATTTGGTGCGCAGTCGATGAAAGCGGCAAGGGGAACTTACTAGCACGAGCCATATCCAGAACAATCCCCAAATCCTTAACAAATATATCCACCGCAGATAAAGGCTCATAGTTAGCTGCCAGCACATGTGCCATGCGATTCTCAAACATCCAGCTATTACCAGCACTATGGGTAATCACCTCGTAGAGTGCATTTGCATCCACGCCCTCTCGCAAACCTAGCGCCATCGCCTCGGCAGCAGCTGCAATATGAACGCCTGCAAGAAGCTGATTAATAACTTTCACCTTGCTGCCAATACCTGCCTTATCGCCTAAACGATAAACAGTTCCTGACATCGCATTAAGAATGGGGTTAACTAGCTCGTAAGCAGTCGCACTGGCAGAAGTCATCATTGTCATTTCACCAGAGGCAGCTTTTGCCGCTCCACCAGATATGGGGGCGTCGACATACAAAATATCTTTTTTGGCGAGACGAGACTCAAATGCAATCGAAATATTCGGATCTACTGTAGAACACATCACGAAAACACTTTGATGCTTTAATGAATTGACCAAGCCAGGACTTGTTGACGAGCCGAACAAAACTTCTTCAGTTTGAGCAGCATTCACCACAACTGAAACAACTACGTCACAAATTGAGCCGAGTTCTTCGATGGAATTACAGGAAGTACCTCCAGCATCACAAAACCGACGAGCAACATCTGAACGCACATCAAATACGTATAAGTCATAACCCGCCCTACGGAGAGATGAGGCCATGCCAGAACCCATTGCACCCAAGCCGATTAGTCCTACTTTTTTCATTATTTAATCTCGTTTAGTTTATTTTTTATGCTTGAGAGAAGCTTTTAATGACAATAATCATAGCAAAGGCAGTCTAAGCACCTAATTGGACTGGGCTTAGAAATAAAAAGAGGGGGGATGGTGCCCCGGGGCGGACTTGAACCGCCACGCCTTGCGGCACCGGATTTTGAGTCCGGCACGTCTACCAATTCCATCACCGGGGCAGGTGTTTGCAGAGGAAATACTGCATTGAAGCTTACTAAGAGGTGAGAGTGTAACAAAAAAGTTGTAAGACTCCGATTCTTGGACTGAGAAGACCTTAAAATAGGTTCCTCAAGCCACATTACTCAAAAGGACTTACCCGTATGGCCGGCCATTCGAAATGGGCCAACATTCAGCACCGCAAAGGACGTCAAGACGAAAAGCGCGGCAAGATTTGGACCAAACTCATTAAAGAAATCACGGTTGCGGCTAAATTGGGCGGCGGCGATGTTGCCACGAATCCCCGTTTACGCCTTGCGATCGATAAGGCTAAAGATGCCAATATGCCCAATGACAATGTGCAGCGGGCAATTCAGCGCGGTACAGGTTCTTTGGAAGGCGTTAACTACGAAGAAATTCGTTACGAAGGTTACGGTCACAATGGTGCGGCCATCATTGTCGATTGCTTAACGGATAACCGCACTCGTACTGTTGCCGAAGTACGTCATGCATTCGCAAAAAATGGTGGCAATATGGGTGCAGAAGGTTCGGTTGCCTTTATGTTCAAACACTGTGGTCAGATGTTGTTTGCCCCAGGTACCAATGAAGATCAACTCATGGAGATCGCGCTAGATGCTGGCGCAGAAGATGTCATCACTCATGATGATGGTTCATTTGAGGTACTTACCCCAGTACCTGAATTTTCTAAGATACAGGACGCGCTTAATCAAGTAGGCTTAAAAGCAGAGCTAGCAACAGTGACGATGCGCCCCGAAACTGAAACTGAACTCGAAGGTGATCAAGCGGAGAGTATGCAAAAACTATTAGACGCGCTTGAGAACTTGGATGATGTTCAAGAAGTATTCACGAATGCCTCTCTGTAATCGACTAGCTTTTTAGCACTACTTATTAATACATCTTTTAGCCCTTTATGAAAATTCTTTTAATTGGTTCTGGTGGTCGCGAACATGCATTGGCATGGAAGCTAGCGCAATCTCCACAAGTTCAAACTGTATATGTGGCGCCGGGTAATGGTGGCACAGCCACTGCAAAACAAACAGCGGCTGGCATTCAAAACCTTCCGATCTCCGACCTTCAAGAATTAGCAGACTTTGCCAAACGTGAAAAAATTCACCTCACCGTAGTTGGCCCTGAAGCACCGTTAGCTGCAGGTATCGTGGATGTATTTCGCAACAATGGCTTGCGCATCTTTGGACCTACTCAGTTAGCAGCCCAATTAGAGTCCTCCAAAGATTTCTCTAAAGCGTTTATGAAACGTCATGGCATCCCAACAGCGGAGTATCAGACTTTTTCAAATGCATTAAAAGCACATGCTTACATTGATGCCAAAGGCGCACCGATCGTGATTAAGGCTGATGGTTTAGCTGCTGGCAAAGGTGTCGTTGTGGCAATGGACCTGGTAGAAGCCCATGGGGCTGTCGATATGATGCTGGCCGATAACAAACTCGGAAACGCTGGCGCACGTGTTGTCATTGAAGAATTTTTGACTGGTGAAGAAGCCAGCTTTATCGTTCTCGTAGATGGTAAACATGTTTTAGCTTTAGCAACTAGTCAAGATCACAAGCGTTTGCTCGATGCTGATCAAGGCCCTAATACCGGTGGCATGGGTGCCTACTCCCCTGCTCCAGTAGTGACCCCAGAAATTCATGCGCGGGCATTGCGCGAGGTCATCATGCCTACAGTGAAAGGCATGGAAGCGGATGGCATTCCATACACTGGCTTCCTGTATGCGGGGCTCATGATTTCTCCCGACGGCAAGATCAAGACTTTAGAATTTAACTGCCGCATGGGCGACCCAGAAACACAGCCCATCATGGCACGCCTTCGTAGTGATCTCGTCAATGCGCTAGATCATGCTGTTGACGGCAGACTCAATGAAGTCGATCTAGAGTGGGATCGTCGCACCGCACTAGGCGTAGTACTGGCAGCTCACAACTATCCTGATACGCCGCGCAATGACGATGTGATTACAGGCATCCCTACTGATACTGAAGATCAATTGACTTTTCATGCTGGTACTAAGTTACAAGATGGCAAGCTTGTTACCTCTGGTGGTCGTGTCATGTGCGTTGTAGGTCTATCTGATACTGTTCGCGGTGCGCAACAAAAAGCATATGAAGCGATTGCTCAGATCCAATTCGATGGCATGCAATATCGCAAAGATATTGGCTATCGGGCAGTGAAATAACCCTAACTACGAAGGACTTTTCATCCTTGTCATCAATTGAACAGACTCAAATTAATATTGCAGAATTAGAAGCTTACTTTTTAGGCCTGCAAGATCGCATCACTACTGCAATGAGTGCACTCGACGGTAAAGCCTTTGTAGTTGATGCCTGGGAGAAACCAGAAGATAGCAAGCTGCGGGGTTATGGGCGTACTTGTACTTTAGATGGCGGCAATATATTAGAAAAAGGTGGTGTGGGTTTTTCTCACGTTCGCGGTGATCAAATGCCCCCTTCAGCTTCACACCATCGCCCAGAAGTCGCCGGACGTAGCTTTGAGGCCATGGGCGTTTCCTTGGTGTTTCACCCAAATAACCCTAAGGCGCCAACTACCCATATGAATGTGCGCTGCTTTATCGCGCAAGCTCCCGATAAAGAGCCAGTTTGGTGGTTTGGGGGCGGTTTTGATCTTACCCCCTACTATGGCGTTGATGAGGACTGCAAACACTTCCATCAAACTGCGAAAGATGCCTTAGATCCATTTGGTGCGGAGCTTCATCCACGATTCAAGAAATGGTGTGATGAATATTTTTATCTCAAGCATCGTGAAGAGCCTCGCGGTATTGGTGGTGTGTTCTTTGACGACTTCAATGAGCTGGGTTTTGAGCAAAGCTTTGCCATGACGCGTGCTGTTGGTGATGCCTTTATTGATGCTTACTTACCGATTGTGAAGCGTCGTTATCAAGACAGCTTTACTCCCGAAGAAAAAGCGTTCCAAGAATACCGTCGTGGTCGTTATGTGGAGTACAACTTGTTATTCGACCGAGGCACCATTTTTGGCCTGCACTCTGGTGGACGCACAGAATCTATTTTGATGTCTATGCCACCCGTAGTGCAGTGGTGGTACAACTGGCAACCAAAGCCAGATACGCCAGAGGCAAAGCTGTACGACTACTACCTTAAGCCGCGCGACTGGCTTGCCTAAATGATGTCAGTAGATTTGGATACTCCAAAAAAAATTGGCATTCTGGGCGGCACTTTTGACCCGCCACATCTTGGTCACCTTAAACTGGCCATGCATTTTGCAAAACTTCTGCACCTGGACACTCTGCTCCTAATCCCTAGTGGCGAGCCCTGGCAAAAAAGCTCTGGCATCACACCTGCTGAAATTCGTCTTGAACTCACTGAAGCAGCAAGCATTGATTTAGCTAGAGCATTTCTGTATCTAAAAATACCGACTCAAATTGGAGTGGATCGTATTGAAATTGATCGGGCAGGCCCGAGCTATGCAATCGATACAGCCAAAGCCCTAAGAGAGCGTTTTGGGCCTCAAGTCAACTTAACTTGGTTAATGGGGGCTGACTCTCTTATCGATCTCCCCTTTTGGAAGTCCTGGGATCAATTACTAGACGTCGTGAATTTCGCAGTGGCCAGCAGACCTCATCATGAACTTGATACCCAAATCAGCCCTGAAATAAAGGCTTTATTAGAAAAGCATCAATGTATTGATGCAAACGCTCTTGAAAAAAGCCTGTTTGGCCGCATCTACTTAGATAACAGTCTTGCAGTAGAGATTTCATCTACAAAGCTTCGGAATCAGCTGAAAAGCGCTTCTCGCAGTGATATTGCCGAGCACATTCCGTCTCATGCTTTAGAAATCATTACAAATTTAGGTCTGTACAAGTAATCAGGCTAAGATCACTCTTATATTCAAAATTCTCAGAAAAATACTAAAGAAACTATGGACTTAACAAAATTACAACGTGTCGTGATTGATGCACTCGAAGATGTCAAGGCGCAGGATATTCGTGTGTATGACACCACTAAGCTCAGCGAGCTATTTGATCGCGTCATCATCGCCACCGGCACCTCCAATCGTCAGACTAGATCGCTAGCGATGTCTGTTAAAGAGGCTGTCAATGCTAAAGGTGGTGAAGTGATCTCCGTAGAGGGTTTGGAGACTGGCGAGTGGGTATTGGTTGATTGCGGTGACATCGTAGTTCATATTTTGCAGCCTGCATTGCGCGCCTACTATCAGCTTGAAGGTATGTGGGGAGCCAAACCTGTACGAGTGAAGCTAGCGGCGGATAAGGGGCTGGTAAAGGCAAGCGAACCAGACGACGAAGAGTAATTTCTTAACAATGCGTTTAACGATTGTTTCTGTTGGTCACAAAATGCCAGAATGGGTTGCAACTGCAACCCATGATTACATTAAGCGTATGCCTGCAGATTGCAGTATTGAAATCAAAGAGATCAAACCTGATCTCAACCCAGCCAAAGAAGCTATCAAAATTGCAGCGGCTATTCCGAAAGGCTCGCGGGTGATTGCACTGGATGAGCGTGGCAAAGATCAAACTACACAAAATCTAGCTACCCAGTTGGCAGGCTGGCGGCAAGAAGGTTTTGATATTACTTTTTTGATTGGTGGTGCTGATGGGCTCGATCCCAGTCTTAAGGAAAATGCTCAAGCGATGTGGCGCCTCTCAAGTTTGACCCTGCCACATGCCATGGCAAGAGTGTTATTAGTTGAGCAACTCTATCGAGCTTGGACTATTTTGCAAGGCCACCCCTATCACCGCGAGTAAGTCATTGATGTTTTCTTATATTTATCTTGCTTCACAAAGTCCTCGACGCCAAGAACTGCTTAAGCAAATTGGCGTCAAATTTGAGATGCTGATTGCAGGGCCGGGTGAAGATACCGAAACACTTGAAGCGCCACTTCCCGATGAAAAGGCGCGTACTTATGTTGAGCGAGTTACCTTTGCCAAAAGTACCATTGCCCTAGCCAGATGGCAAAACAGCGGTAAACCTTGGGCACCTATCTTGTGTGCAGATACTACCGTCAGCCTACCTAGCAATCCAGATGGAGAAATTCTTGGGAAACCTAATGGCGCTTCTGATGCTGCGCGCATTCTAAAAATGCTGAGCGGTCAAACGCATGAGGTTTTAACTGCAGTGGTACTCATAATTGATCCCGAAACAAATCCCTTGTGCTTAATACAAGTATCTGAGGTGGAGTTTGCTCACTTAACTGAAGCTCAAATTGATAGCTATATTCAGAGTGGCGAGCCTTTTGGTAAGGCTGGTGCATATGGAATTCAAGGTCTTGGTGGGGCTTTTATTCCCTCAATTAAAGGCAGCTATAGCGGTATCATGGGATTACCCATCTTCGAAGTTAACCAATTATTAGATTTCGCTAAAGTCGCCCGCATATGAACGAAGAAATTCTGATCAACATCACCCCCCAAGAAACACGGGTGGCACTCATTCAGCAAGGTGCCGTTCAAGAGTTGCAGATCGAGCGTACCCGTCAACGCGGTATCGTTGGCAATATCTATTTAGCCAAAGTGGTGCGCGTGCTTCCTGGTATGCAGTCCGCCTTCATTGAAATCGGCTTAGAGCGCACTGCATTTATGCACGTCGCCGATATCACCCAAAACAACCCTCAAGCCCAAATTGAAAAGCTGCTTTTTGAAGGGCAAAATGTTTTAGTTCAAGTTCTGAAGGATCCCTTGGGAACCAAAGGCGCACGCCTCACCACCCAACTCAGTATTGCTGGCCGGAACTTAGTTTATCTACCGCCAGCTGGAACAGATGCAGCCACCGAGAAATACATTGGCGTATCTCAAAGAATAGATCAGCCAGAAGAGCGGGAAGCAATCAAGGCACGCCTTGCAGGACTGATGCCCGCCGACGAAAAAGGTGGGATCATTGTGCGTACTAGCGCGCAAGATGCTAGCGATACTGAGCTTACGCACGACATGCATTATTTGCGCACTACCTGGGAGAAGATTCGTGAGGCTGTAAATCATAAGGCCGCGCCTAGCCTGCTCTATCAGGATCTCAGTCTGGCTGAACGCGTATTACGTGACCTGGCTAGTGAAGAAACGATAAAAATTCGGGTGGACTCAGCAGAGAACTTTGAAAAGCTCAAAGGGTTTGCTGCGCTGTATATGCCAAATCTATTGGATAAACTCACACTACATCGCGGCGAGCGCGCCCTATTTGATTTATTTGATGTCGATGCTGAAATCAATAAAGCACTTGGCAGAAGAGTGGATCTCAAATCGGGTGGCTACCTGATGATTGACCAAACAGAATCCATGACCACGATTGATGTCAATACTGGTAGTTATGTGGGCGCACGTAATCTAGACGACACGGTGTTTAAAACCAATCTTGAAGCTGCTCAAGCTATTGCCCGTCAGCTGCGCTTACGTAATCTTGGTGGCATCATCATCATCGACTTTATTGACATGCTGAGTAAAGATCATCAAGAATCGGTTTTACATGAACTCAATCGCAATTTAGAACGCGATCATGCTCGCACCTCGGTGAATGACTTTTCCTCACTGGGCTTGGTGGAAATGACGCGCAAACGCACTCGAGAATCTCTGGCCCATATCACCTGTGAGCCATGCGCTACCTGCCAGGGAAAAGGTGAAATCAAAACTGCGCAAACGGTTTGCTATGAGATTTTGCGCGAGATTGTGCGAGAGCATCGCCAATTTAATCCCCGGGAATTTAGAATCGTTGCCGCACCTGATGTAATTGACCTTTTCCTTGAGGAGGAGAATCAATTTTTGGCACAGTTAGGTGACTTTGTTGCCAAACCCATCAAACTACAGGCAGAGGGCAGCTTCCGCCAAGAACAGTACGATATCGTTCTCAGTTAATCATTGATTAAGCATTCGAAAACTGAATGCGATGCAAGTTGGCATATATGCCATCCTTAGCAATCAATTCTTCGTGTGAGCCATTCTCAATCGCCTGACCGTGCTCCAGCACCACAATCCGATCAGCATGCTCAATAGTGGATAGGCGATGAGCGATAACTAAAGTGGTTCTGCCGGCCATTAATCGCTCTAAAGCATCTTGCACTTGACGCTCGGATTCAGAATCTAGTGCCGAAGTTGCTTCATCCAAAATCAGGATAGGGGCATCTTTATAGATAGCCCTCGCGATAGCTAAACGCTGACGTTGTCCACCTGATAGACGATTACCGTTATCACCAATTTGCGTATCAATACCTTCAGGCATTTCCTTCATGAGTGCAGATAAGTTTGCCGCCTCAAGAGCCTCTATGACACGTCCACGATCAATGCCCTCCGCGCCCGTAGCGCCGTAGGCTACGTTTGCCGCAATACTGTCATTGAATAAAATCACATCTTGACTCACAAATGCAATCTGCTTGCGTACATCAGCCAGCACAATATCCTCGAGGGGAATATCGTCCAAGAAAATGTGTCCACTAGTCGGCTTAAAGAAACGTGGCAATAAGTTGACCAGCGTAGATTTACCACCGCCAGACGGACCGACAAAGGCAACTACTTCACCAGGCTTAATATTTAAACTGACACCAGTGAGAGCATCTTTACGTCCAGCCTCTTGCTGGTAAGAGAAGCCAACATCTTCAAACCGAATTGCGCCCTTAGTTTTGCCTAGAGGCTTCATATTCTCTTTTCGGGATTCATCCTCTTCAAAGGGTTGATCCATCATAGAAAAGATCATTTCTGCAGCAGTTAAGCCGCGCTGCAAGGGCTGATTAATATCAGCGAGATGTTTAATCGGCGAGATCACCAATAACATGGCAGTAATAAAAGAGGCAAAGCCACCAACCGTAGTTCCCTCAGTAGCTGACTGCATCAAGGCAATGACTAAGACGATTGATAGCGCCATAGAAGCGATGAGCTGGGTAATCGGCTGATTCAGGCCGCCAGCAACTGCTGATTTCAAGGCAAATCGGCGAAGACGATCAGCCTTTTCCATAAAGCGACCCATCTCGAACTCTTCAGCACCATGTACCTTCACGATCTTATACCCTGCGGCCGCCTCTTCAACAATGTAAGCGAGCTCACTAGTCATTGTTTGCTGCTCACGATTCAGTGAGCGCAAGCGTTTATTAATCCTTCCAATGATGAAGGCAATAATTGGGAAAATCATCAGCACTACTAATGTCAGTTGCCAATTTAGGTAAATCAAGTAGCCAATCAATCCAATTACGGTGAGAGAGTCACGTACTAAACTAATTAACATGCCACCCATAATGGAGAGGGCATTATTCACCTCAAAAACTACCGCATTAATTAAGCTGGATGCAGAGTTCTTTTGGAAGAACGTAGTGCTTGAATGCAGTAATGCCTTAAACATCTGCATACGCATCTTCAGCAAAACGGCATTAATAACGCGATTGAGAAGATAGCTAGACAAAAATTGCGCCATCCCTCGCACAAAAGCTAGGCCGACCAAGAAGACTGGCACCAGCCAGAGCTTTTGATCCAACTGGCCAGTAAAACCACGATCTAGCAAAGGCTTCATAAGGGCCGGCATAGAGGTTTCTGCACCAGCAACCAGCGCCATGGCCAATATAGAGCCAATAATTAAGCCAATATGGGGCCTGAGGTACTGAATTAAGCGATTTAGGGCGATACGGTCTTGAGCATTCATATAATGAATTATGCCCACCTTATCCGTCATACTCATTACTCGCAATGAAGAGGCCAATTTGGCCGATTGTCTGGCCTCCCTGGAGGGGATTGCCCAGCAAATCGTAGTGGTAGATACCAATAGCACCGATAGAACCCTAGAGATTGCTAAAAACTATGAGGCTGTCATTAGCCAGCCGGCGGATTGGCCTGGATTTGGGCCTCAAAAGAATCGCGCTTTGGACCTAGCAACTGGCGAGTGGGTACTCTCTCTAGATGCTGATGAACGCCTTACCCCGGCTCTCAGAAGTGAGATTTTGACCGCTATTCAGCATTCAGCCCATGTTGACTGTTTTGCAATTCCACGCCTATCTTGGTATTGCGGTCGTTTTATTCGGCATTCTGGCTGGAGTCCGGATTATGTAGATCGATTATTTAAGCGCGGCACTGCCCGCTTCTCGGATGATTTGGTTCATGAGCGACTGATTCCAAACGGACAAGTGGCCAAGCTAGATAATCCAATGCTGCATTTCAGCTTCATGAACTACTCACAAGTGCTCCAGAAGCTAGATCGCTATTCAACAGCCTCAGCAGAGCAGGCCTTCTCTAAAGGCAAAAAAAGTAGTCCATTAACTGCAGTACTTCATGGTATCTGGGCTTTTACTCGCACCTACTTCATACGCCTTGGTTTCTTAGACGGCCCTCAGGGTTTTGCATTAGCAGTCTCGAATGGGCAAGGAACCTACTATCGCTACATGAAGTTATGGCAATTGCACCAAGAAGCCAACTCCAATCATTCTCTCAGCAAATGATCTCCGTTCTTCTGGCGACCTATAACTGGCCGCAAGCCCTCAAACTCTGCCTTGAGTCACTTAGTACTCAAACCGATTTAGATTTTGAAATCATCATTGCCGATGATGGGTCCACCACAACTACCAAAGATCTCATAGAGGCAATTCAGAAAAATTTCCCAGTAAAAATCACTCATCTATGGCAAGAAGATCAAGGATTTCGTAAGACCCGCATTCTCAATCAAGCCATTCAAGCAGCGCATGGTGAATATCTCGTATTTCTCGATGGTGATTGCATTGTTCAGCCGGACTTTATTTCACAACATCGCGCACTGTCTCAGGCGAACCATCTAGTGACAGGAAGTCGTGTCTTACTGAATGACGAGCTAAGCAAGCAATTACTTTTATGGACAAATTGGGATTTTAAGAAATTCACTGATAACTTATTAAGCTCTCGACTATCCGGCGGCATCAATAAGTATTGGCCCCTCAAAATTAAGTTGGGTGATGGCGCCTGGCGCAACTATAAAAAATTTGTCTGGCGCCGTATTAAAGGTTGCAATATGGCCTGCTGGAAGACTGATGCCTTAGCTATTGGCGGCTTTGATGAAACTATGACAGGCTGGGGGCATGAGGATGCTGATTTTGTTTTCAGACTTCAAAGCAAAGGTTTGATTCGTAAATCTGGATCTTGGGCAACTGAAGTCTTGCATCTCTACCACCGCATTAACGATCAATCCAATGCTGCCGAAAATGCACGTCGCGTCCGTGAAAAATTTCTGGCTAAAGCTCGGTAAGATTGAGTTACATTAGCTCCATGACTGCATTCTCAGCACTAAAACCTAAAAAAGTTTTATTTATTGCGACTCGCCAAATCGGAGATGTCCTTGTCACTACGCCACTAATTTCACAAGCACGTGAATTGTGGCCAGATGCGAAGTTTCACTTTCTAGGCTACCGCGGTAAGCTCGAGATGCTCAAAGGCAATCCCGATATTACCCAGACAATCGAAACTTCAGATCGTCCCAAACTTACCGAATATCTCTCCTTATTTTTCAGACTCTTTCAACGTTACGATCTAGCAGTTGTCACTCAACCGAGTGATCGCGCCTACTTCTATGGCCTAGCAGCAGCTCATCACCGCGTGGGCGTACTAGGCGGCCATCCTCAAGGCCTCACTGAGCAAGACAAGGTTAAGAAAAGTAAGAGTGATAAACAAAATGCCTGGAAAAAGGCTATCAGCCTACATACAGTTGACGTAGATTATTTTGCGCAACATGTCATTACTGAAAAGCTTCGCCTACTCGAGATCTTTTATAAAAATCCACTGGAATTATTTAATAAACCAGTCTCGGTAACAGCTCCGGCTGGTGATCCGATTACCCCAAGTATTGCTACTCAACTTCACTCGTCTTATATCGTGGTGCATCCCGGACCTTTAACCGCATATAAGCGTTGGCCACTTGCGTATTGGCAAACATTACTGACATGGATTACAAAACAAGGTTGGCAAGTGGTGCTAAGCGCATCTCCCGCAAAGCAAGACCTACAACTCAACCAAGATATTCTGTCATTGTTGGATGAAGAAACCCGTAAGCATGTCGTTGATACCGCGGGCCTACTCACCATTCCACAGGCAGGAACACTGATTCGTGGGGCAATAGCTTATGTTGGAGTGGATACTTCGATTACTCATCTCGCAGCGGCATGTAATACACCGACCATTGCGCTATTTGGTCCAACACCACCCACCAATTTTGGCCCCTGGCCTAATGGTTTTGTTGGCATGCAACCTTATCAATTGAGAGCGCGTTCGCAGACAATTGGTAATGTCACAATCTTGCAAGGGCCTGGTGAATGCGTTCCCTGCCGCAAAGCGGGTTGCGAGGATCGCGCAAGTAGTCATAGTGAATGCTTAGATCAGCTAGACCCAAACCAAGTGATCGAAGCACTGCAAAGTGCAACAAAGAAATAAAGAAATAAAACTGATACGCGCTTAGAGGTACTGAACCTGAACGACATTAGATTGCTTGGCTGCTAAAATTTGATTCAAGCTATGCAAGCAAGCATCATCTGGATAAATCCTCAGCTCTTCTGGGAATTGCATCAGACAGGCTCCACCACTGGTGGTGACTGCAGCAGTCAGCATTAAACCCTTCATGCCTTCGCTAGCGCTTGGCATAGAAGCTACTGCAGGACCTAGCTTTGGATCGCGTACCCGGTTACTCATTAAGTAAGGCCCAATTTGGCTACGTAAAGATTGAAGATCAATAGCTGAATCGATGGACAGATGAAGGTTGCGTGCAAAACGCATACGGGCTCCCGTCATATCCATCACCGCCTCAGACACAATACGCACTCCGCCAGAAAACTTATCGGGCGTGATGTTTACCTTGGCCACCAGCAACTCATCTTCTTTGAGCCAAGAACGATTCGGTTCATAGACTTCACTATAGAGCGTCACTTCTATTGCAGCAGTGCCATCATCAATAGTTGCAATCATCATGCGGCCACGCTGACCCGTCAGCATTCGAGCGGAAGTAATAATACCGGCGATCAACTGGTCCTTGCCCTCGGTCACCTTGGCCAATGGCTGGCGGATAAAATGCGCCGTTTCATCGCGATAGGCATCGAACATGTGGCCGGTCAAACAAAGTCCAAGGGCACTTTTCTCATCTTGGAGGCGTTTCTTTTCAGACCATGGTAATTCGCGGACTAGCTCTGGCAAATGACGATCATCTTCTCCTGCCGCCTCAAATAAACTCACTTGATTAATTGAGGCTTCAGCTTGTTCGGCAGCTTCAATTGCGCGCGCGAGAGAAGCCAATAGAGTGGATCGAATATCGTAAGGATTGCCGCCAGCGGGAATGGAGTCCTTATACAAGCTATCAAAGGCGCCGGCACGCATCAAAGCCTCAATCGCTCGACGGTTCACCTGTCTACGATCCACGCGGGCACAGAAATCAAACAGATCCTTAAAAGGGCCACCAGTCTCACGCGCCTTCACAATCACTTCAATTGCCGCTTCACCAGTTCCCCTAACCGCACCTAAACCATAGCGAATATGGCTAATAGGAGAATCCGGTGCCGCATCTGGTGCACGCAATGGTGTGAACACGTAAACGCCAGTATTAATGTCGGGTGAGAACACTCGAATCTCATTAGCCAAGCAATCGTCATACAGAATCTTCACCTTATCAGTGTCATCCATTGCGAGCGATAAGTTGGCTGCCATAAATTCAGCGGGGTAATAGGCTTTTAGCCAAGCAGTTTGATATGCCAAGAGCGCATAAGCAGCAGCATGGGATTTATTAAATCCATAGCCTGCAAAACGCTCCATCAAATCATAAATCTCATTGGCTTTGCCTTCAGTAATGCCACCTGCTTTTGCACCGTCACTAAAAATCTTGCGATGCTGCGCCATCTCTTCAGGCTTCTTCTTACCCATTGCACGACGCAACATATCTGCGCCACCGAGTGAGTAGCCGCCGATCATCTGCGCCATCTGCATCACCTGCTCTTGGTAGACCATGATGCCGTAGGTTTCTTGCAGAACGGGCTCAATTCGAGGATCCGGATACTCTACTTTTTGCCGCCCGTGCTTACGTTCAATAAAGTCTGGGATCAAGTCCATTGGGCCGGGACGGTAGAGCGCAACGAGCGCAATAATATCTTCGAAACGGTCAGGCTTAGCTTCCCGAAGCATGCCTTGCATGCCGCGACTTTCTAGCTGGAAGACGGCGACCGTATTAGCATTCTTTAAAACTTCAAAAGCCTTTTGATCATCGAGCAGAATTTCACCGATATTCCAATCTTGACGGTCAGCATGTAGCGTCTTAATCCATTTCTCAGCAGCTGCCAAAATCGTTAATGTGGTTAAACCCAGGAAGTCGAACTTCACTAAGCCGATCGCCTCTACGTCATCTTTATCAAACTGACTAATGACTGAACCACTCTCTTGATCCTTAGAATCTTTTGCCTCTTGCGTATACAGCGGACAAAAATCAGTTAAGCGACCAGGCGCAATTAATACGCCGCCCGCATGCATACCCACGTTACGGGTCATACCCTCTAATTGCTGTGCGAGAGATAACAGTTGACGCACTTCATCTTCATTCTTTTCACGCTCGCCTAATTGTTTCTCTTCCTTCTTGGCCATTTCAATAGTCATGTACTGACCTGGCTTATTCGGAATCAATTTCGCAATACCATCAACAAAGTTATAGCCTTGCTCGAGTACGCGACCAACGTCACGAATGGCCGCTCTTGCAGCCATCGTTCCAAAAGTAGCAATTTGACTGACCGCATCTTTTCCGTATTTATCTTTTACATACTGAATCACGCGATCGCGCCCATGCTGACAGAAGTCAATATCGAAGTCGGGCATCGATACCCGCTCAGGATTTAAGAAGCGCTCAAAGAGGAGGTTGTAACGCAGTGGGTCAAGATCGGTAATACCCAGTGAATAAGCAACTAAAGAGCCAGCACCGGATCCACGACCCGGACCTACAGGTACGCCATTATTTTTTGCCCAGTTAATAAAGTCGGCAACAATTAAAAAATAGCCTGGGAAACCCATTTGAGCAATGGTCTTCACCTCAAATACCAGGCGCTCGTGATAGCGAGCCTCTTCTTTAGCACGCTCTTCAACATCCGGGAAATTGCGCTCCATATGGCGCTTCAAGCCAATCTCCGATTGCTGCAATAAATAATCGTCGAGCGTAATACCTGGTGGCGTTGGGAAATCCGGCAAGCGCGGCTGACCTAGAGTCAAAGAGAGATTACAGCGCTTGGCAATCTCCACTGAGTTTGCCAGTGCGACTGGTAAATCTGCAAAGCGCTTTTCCATCTCTGCTTGAGATAAAAAATACTGCTCTTCATTAAATTTCTTAGTGCGACGAGGATTGCCTAAAAGCTCGCCTTCAGCAATACAGACTCGAGCCTCATGAGCTATGAAATCACTACGCTGCATAAACTGCACAGGATGTGTGGCAACAATCGGTAAATCCATTTCACTCGCAAGGTGACAAGCTAACTGAAGTTGCTGTTCATCCTGAGGATGACCTCCGCGCTGCACTTCAATATAAAAAGCATTGGGGAATAAGCTTGCCCAACGCTTGGCAGCATCTTTAGCTAAATCTTCTTGACCAGCTAAGAGCGCAGCACCAACATCACCCCAGCGTCCACCTGAAAGAGCAATTAATCCATAAGACAGTGTTCTTTTTGCAGCCTTATCTTCAGCCTTTGAGGCTGGCTCACTAAACCATTTGAGATCTACTTCAGATCGACCTCGGGATTGATTCTCAAGGGAGGCCTTGCTTAAGAGCTGACAAAGATTGAGATAGCCAGAGTGATTTTGAACCAAGAGTAATAAACGATGAGGTTGATCTGGGTCTTGAGGATTGCTCACCCAAACATCCGCGCCTGCAATTGGCTTAATTCCACCAGAACGAGCAGCAGTGTAAAAACGGACCAGACCAAACAAATTACTTAAGTCGGTAAGAGCCAAGGCGCCCATGCCATCTTTTTCAGCGGCAGCCACCGCATCGTCAATGCGAACGACGCCATCCGTAATCGAAAACTCGGAATGGACGCGCAGATGAACAAAACGGGGTGAAGCCATGAGATCATTTTAGCTGTGCCGAACATCCAAAACCCCTCACCCCCAGCCGACGGCTATCGCGGGCGATTTGCCCCCTCGCCCACTGGCCCACTTCATGCCGGATCGCTCGTTGCCGCCCTTGGAAGCTGGTTAGATGCCCGTAAAAATCATGGGAAATGGCTACTCAGAATGGAGGATTTAGACGCTCCCCGTTGCATTCCGGGGGCAGATCAAGAGATCCTGCGCCAATTGCTTGCTTGCGGCCTCACTTGGGACGAGGAGCCAAGCTGGCAGTCTAAGCACCAAGAACGTTATAAACAGGCTCTGGAGCACTTAAATGAGCTCCAAATCATCTATCCCTGCACTTGCTCCCGACAAGGCATTGCAAGCGCTTTAGAAGCTCGTGGCGTAATCACTCCCCGCAATCAAGAGATGATCTACCCGGGAACCTGTCGCCCCCACCAAATTGGCACCTATGATGAGCTAGAAACACCATCAACCGAAGTAGCTTGGCGACTTGCCCTGCCACCAGGACTCAGCATGCATTTTGAAGATCTCGCCCTAGGTAAACAAACTCAAGATCTCAATCAAGAAGTGGGAGATTTTGTGTTGCGTCGCCGGGATGGCATATTTACCTATCAACTGGCCGTTGTGGTGGATGATGCTGAGCAAGGAATTACGCACATTGTGCGTGGGGCAGATTTACTGGACAACACAGCAAGACAAATTTATCTGCAAAGGGTCTTGGAGTATGAAACTCCGAGCTATCTACATCTACCCCTTGTGCTGGATGGGTATGGCGAGAAACTCAGCAAGCAAACCTTAGCAAGCGCCATTCATACTGAGAATGCGCAGCAGGCTTTACAAGAGCTACGTAAAGCTGCAAGGCATTTAGGGTTGAGGGATCTACCGTATGGGAAAGATGCTTCGATTGCTGAGTGGCTTTTGGCAGCCACCCAGGCTTGGGACAGAAAAATTATTTCTTCTTAAAGCCACCCAGTAAAGCACCGACTGCCGGTTTTGCAGGAGTAATGCCGACTTTTTTCTCAGTAGGATTTACAGCATCTGATGCTGGCTTGACTACAGTAGTAGGTTCATAAGGCTTGTAGAAAAACGGATCTGACATTTTTGCTGGCGCATCTGATCTCGATGAATTCCTACTAGGCGCGGGACGTGAGCTGCCCTCCGGCAATGGCTGAATATCCAACTTACGCTTCATCAACTTTTCAATATCGTCAAGTAAACGTTTTTCACTGGCATCAACCAATGCAATTGCATCGCCCTTACTACCAGCGCGACCTGTACGGCCAATGCGGTGAATAAAATCTTCCGCATTAAATGGCAACTCGTGATTAATCACACAAGGCATAGACGGAATATCTAGACCTCGAGCAGCCACGTCGGTTGCAACTAAAGCCTCGATCGCTCCAGACTTAAATGCATCTAAAGTCAGAGTGCGCTCACCCTGACTCTTATCACCATGAATCGCGCCAGCCTTGATGCCATCACGCTCCAATGAGCGAGCTAGCCTTGCACAACCCAAGCGGCTGTTAGTAAAAATGATGCACTGACGAGATAGGCCCAGGCGAGTACGCGCTTCTAGCACTTTCACAATCGCCTGTTGCTTATCAGCACTGGCGACCATGTGAACTACTTGCTTAACAGTATCTGCCGCGGCATTTTGGCGCGCCACTTCAACGGTAACTGGCGTACGCAAATAACTTTGCGCCAACCTCTTAATCTCTGGTGAAAACGTAGCTGAGAACAATAAAGTTTGGCGCTGAGCTGGAATCAAATCAATGATGCGCTGTAAGTCAGGCAAGAAGCCCATGTCGAGCATGCGATCGGCTTCGTCTAGCACCAGAATTTCTACTTGAGATAGGTTGGCTACTTTAGAGCCCAAGTGATCAAGCAAGCGTCCCGGGGTCGCAATTAAAATCTCTACACCACCACGCAGTGTGGTCACTTGCTCTTTCATATCCACGCCACCGTAAACCACGGCAGCACGCAAATCGGTGTGCTTAGAGTAACTAGCTGCATTCTCAGCAACCTGAACAGCCAGCTCACGTGTCGGCGTTAACACCAAGGCACGGATCGGATGGCGAGCAGGCGAAGCACTACTACTTGCATGACGCAGAATCTTTTGAATAATGGGCAGTACAAAAGCAGCCGTTTTACCGGTACCCGTTTGGGCTGCGCCCATCAAATCACTTCCCGCCAACACGTGCGGAATAGCTTGCGCTTGAATCGGAGTTGGAATGCTGTAGCCCTGCTCAGATACCGCTTTTTGAATCTTTGGATCTAAACCAAAGTCAGCAAAAGTAATTGTTGCTGGGGTGGCGTCACTCTCAGTGGCGCCGGTGGGAGAATTTATTTCAGGAACAGTATTTATCAAGGTAACTTACAGAATGGCTGCAATGCCGGCCTTCGCGGTTTCGGCATCCTCAGTCGATTTAACGCCGGAAACGCCGACTGCGCCGATGGTAAACCCGTTTACCTCGATATTGACGCCACCCTCCAACATGCCTGAAATATGCGGGGCAGATAAAAAGGAAATACGTCCGTTATTAATAATTTCTTCGTAAACACGACTCTCGCGCTTACCCATGGCAGCAGTACGCGCTTTTTCTTGAGCAATATAAGCGGAGACAGGAGCACATGTATCGCGACGGATTAAACCTAAGAGATGGCCACCGTCGTCACAGACAGCAATCGTCACAGCCCAGTTATTTGCTGCAGCATGCTTGTCAGCTGCATCCAAAATCTTTTGAACATCAGCCTGAGTTAAATACGGTTTAGTTGCCAACATGTGAAGTCTCTCTGTCTCGAATATGTTTTATTTGATGAAACTGCTATCTTTATAAGTACTTGAATTATAAGGGGTGTAAGCCAGATGATTCACTAGCCAACACCCCATTTACACCCAACTTACTGATTATTTTAGAAATTCTTGGGCGGCAACAACGCCGCTTGCCTTAGGCTTATAGCCCATCGCACCCAAACTCATCTCTACACCACTCAGCGCGGCCATCAGGCTGAGCTCATTGCAATCGCCTAAATGACCGATACGGAAGGCCTTACCTTTAATTTTTCCAAGGCCTGTGCCTAGAGATAAATTGAACTTCTCTAGAGCATGCTTACGCAGAACATCTGCGTTCATACCTTCTGGGGTAGCAATACAAGTAAGCACTGGTGAGTAGCAATCTGTATCTTGGCACTGGATTTCTAAGCCCCATGCATTGACTGCTTCACGGCAAGCTGCAGCTAAACGTTGATGACGGGCAAAAATAGTGTCAAGACCCTCAGTCGTCATCATGTCGATTGCTTCATGCAAGCCATACATTAAGTTAGTACTTGGAGTTGTTGGCCAATAACCGGTTTTATTAGATTCCAAGATTTCATCCCAAGCCCAATAAGACTTCGGCATCTTATTCGTTTTGCTGACCTCAATTGCTCTGGCTGACAAGGCATTAAAACCAATGCCCGGAGGCAACATCAAACCTTTTTGTGATCCAGACACAGTCACGTCCGCACCCCATTTGTCATGCTCATAGTCCGCGGAGCCCAAGCCAGATACGGTATCGACCAACAACAAAGCCGGATGCTTCAGTGAGTCAATCGCCTTGCGAACTGCTGCAATGTTGGAAGTAACACCAGTAGAGGTTTCGTTATGGACTACACAAACTGCTTTGATTTCATGTCCAGTGTCTTTGCGTAAACGCTCTTCAATCACGGATGCATCTACACCCCAACGCCAAGTGTCTTGGCCTGGCTTGCCTACCACCTCAACATTTAAACCAAGACGTTTACCTAAGGCAACCCATAAGTTAGCAAACTGACCGGTTTCATAAAAGAGCACCTTGTCGCCAGGATTGAGAACGTTTACCAATGCACCTTCCCATGAGCCTGTTCCAGAAGCCGAGTAAACAATGACGGGTTGCTCGGTCTTAAAAATCTTTTTAATGCCATCCAAAACCTTGAGACCAAACGCACCAAACTCAGGGCCGCGGTGGTCAATGGTTTGATAGCTAATTGCCCTCAGAATGCGGGGAGGCACTGGGCTTGGACCAGGAATATGTAAGAAATGACGCCCCGAGAGGTGGTTATCTAGTTTTAGCATGCTGAGTCTCGCTTGGTTTTTGTAGTTAATCTTGCGGGCAAGTGTAAGGCACTTTTTGCTAATTTACAATTTTGTATGCAAAATAATTTATAAATAATCAAAAAAATAAGCTAATTAAGGCATTATTTATGCTTATAGATGCGTTATAGTGATTATGTATACAAATTTAAGGCATTTCAAATGATGCTCCCAACACCAGCAAATACGCAAAACTTGCATGAAGCGATTTTTCTTAAGCTCAGGGCTTTATTGGTAGAGGGCGCCATTACGCCGGGAAGTAAGCTCAATGAACGCGAGCTAGCAGAGCAGCTCAACGTTTCACGCACCCCTATCCGTGAGGCGATTCGACGTCTGGCCGCCGATGGACTGGTTGAATTGATCGCTAACCGTGGTGCCATTGCCGTTCAACTGAGCAGAGACGACATCATTCACACCTTTGATGTGATTGCCAATTTAGAAGGCTTCTCAGGAGAGCTGGCAGCACAAAATATTAGTGATCAAACACTAATTGAACTTGAAGCACTCCAATACGAAATGATGGCCTCGTATGCCCGCAGAGATTTATCTAGCTACTATCGACTTAATCTCAAGATTCACCAAGCCATTAATCACGCAGCGAACAATCCTGTCCTCAGCCAACTATTTAGCCAAGTGAATGCTCGCATTGAAGCACTTCGCTTTCGCTCTAATCAGGATGGCGTCAAGTGGGAAAAAGCCGTCGAGGAACATCAAGAAATGTTAGACGCATTAAAGGCTCGCGATAGCGTGCGGATGCGTAAAGTCATGATGCAGCACGTCATGAATAAGCGTGATGTTGTTATTCAATTAGTTGACTCAGAATCTCAAGAGAAGGTTGTAGCATGAACAAGCCAGTTGATTTGCCATTGCCAGAATTCGTTGCCAATAAGGCAGAACTTGCTAAACGCCTGAAACAAGAAACCTCTGGCGAGGTCATGACGGATATAGCTAGTCGCGGCCGCTATGCAACCGATGCATCGATCTACCAAGCTATGCCAGTTGCTGTCTTTATTCCTAAAACAGCTGAGGACATTGCGACGGCAATTCAGATTGCAGCCGACTTAGGTATTCCAGTTCTACCGCGTGGTGGAGGCACAAGTCAGTGTGGGCAAACTACTGGCACATCACTCGTTATTGATAACACTAAATACTTTCGCAAACTTCTGCATGCAGATCCAGTCAAGGCTACAGCAATTGTTGAGCCCGGCATTGTGCTTGATCACCTTAACGCTGCACTTAAGCCGCATGGCCTTTGGTACCCAGTAGACGTTTCTACCGGGGGGCAAGCAACTATTGGTGGCATGGCAGGTAACAACTCATGTGGCAGTCGATCAATCGCCTATGGCAACATGGTGCACAACGTTTTAGGTATTGATGCCTGGTTAGCAAACGGCCAAGTAGCAAGCTTTGGAAATTACGCCCACAGTTCTGGTGCTGCAAAACAATTAGGTGACTTTGTGAAAGGTCTTGCTAATACATTGCAACCCGAGATCGAAGCACATTTCCCCAAAGTATTACGTCGTGTAGCGGGCTACAACCTTGATGTATTCCATCCACAAAGCGAGCTTCCCTACACCCAAGATGGCAGCGTCAACTTGTCGCACCTATTGGTAGGTAGCGAGGGTACGTTGGCCTACTTCAAATCCCTTGAGCTAAAGTTGGCACCATTACCGCAACACAAAGTACTAGGAGTAGTGAACTTTGCGAGCTTCTTCAAGGCAATGGACAGTGCGCAGCACATTGTTAAGCTTGGACCCACTGCCGTTGAGTTAGTCGATCGCACCATGATTGACTTGGCCCGCCACAATCCTAGCTTTAAGAAAACTATTGAGACCGCACTGATTGATGCTAACGCTCAAACGCCTGAGGCTATCTTATTAGTAGAGTTTTCAGGGGAAGCGCATGCACCCTTACTTGAAAAAATACAGTCTTTGCAAAGCTTAATGGGTGACCTTGGTCTACCAGGCTCGGTAGTTGCGATGCCTGATGCCAGCCTCCAAAAGAATTTATGGGAAGTGCGTAAAGCTGGCCTCAATATCATGATGAGCCTGAAGGGTGATGGCAAGCCAGTCAGCTTTATTGAGGATTGCGCAGTTCCATTGGAGAGTCTTGCTGAATATACTCAAGCACTCACCGATGTATTTTCCAAGTATGGCTCACGTGGTACTTGGTATGCACATGCTTCTGTCGGCACCCTCCATGTCCGCCCTATTTTAGATATGCGTCGTGATGGTGCGCAAAAGATGCGTGCGGTTGCAGAAGAGGCATCTGCCTTGGTTCGCAAGTACAAAGGCGCCTATAGCGGTGAGCATGGCGATGGTCTTTGCCGTGGCGAGTGGATCTCCTGGCAATTTGGTCCGAAGATTACGCAAGCCCTCGCTGAAATCAAGCATGCTTTTGATCCTAAGGGATTGTTTAACCCTGGCAAGATCGTTAACCCACCCAAGATGGATGATGCGAGTAACTTCCGCTTTCCACCGAGCTATAAAGTCATTCCACTGCAACCAGCCTTAGATTGGTCTGCCTGGAATGTACAGAATAATCCCGTGACTGAAGAGACCAGTGCACCAGGCACCGGTGGCGATCCTGCGATGGGCTTCGCTAAAGCAGTTGAGATGTGTAATAACAATGGTCATTGCCGTAAGTTTGATGCGGAAGTCATGTGTCCAAGCTATCGAGTGACTCGTGATGAAAAACACCTCACCCGCGGTCGCGCCAATACCTTACGCCTAGCTCTTTCCAATCAACTGGATATTAAGGATGGTAGTTCACCCCTTGGTAGTGATGCCATTAAAGAAGTGATGGAGCTCTGCGTCAGCTGTAAAGCTTGTCGCCGCGAATGCCCTACTGGCGTTGATATGGCAAAGATGAAGATCGAGTTTTTATCTGCTTTTAAGAAGCGGACTGGTCATACGATGCGCGATCTTGCAGTTGCCTATTTACCTAAATATGCACCCATGATTAGCAGCATTCCGGGTTTACCTGCGCTCCTTAATCTACGGAACCACATTGCACCGATTGCTAAATTACAAGAATGGGTCATGGGTATTTCTGCACAAAGAAGTCTGCCGACCTGGAAAGCAAAAACCTTCTGGAATAGTCCAAATGTAGTTGCGCCGCATCAATTTACGCCCACAGAACTGAGCAAAGTAGATACAAATGGTAATAAGGGAGTGGTGTTATTGGCCGATACCTTTAATGCCTACTTTGAGGATGAGAACTTACGTGCAGCTCTACAAGTTTTACAAGCTGCTGGCTATCGCGTTCACATTCCCCAAAAGACTAAAACCGAAACTAAGAGTGCTAATACCTGCTCTAAAGAATTTTGCTGTGGTCGCACTTACCTAGCGGCTGGCATGGTCGATAAAGCTAAAGCAAGCCTAGATGAATTAGTTAATCATCTAGCCCCTTATGCAGAAAAAGATATTCCGATTATTGGTTTAGAGCCTTCCTGTCTTTTCACACTAAAGGATGAAGCATTAGTGATGGGCTTTGGTGAACGGGCAATTACTGTCAGTAAGCATGCACAACTCTTAGAAGAATTTTTAGCAAGTGAGGCCAAGGCGGGCAAACTCAAACTGTCACTGAAAACGGCAACGCGCCCAGTGTTGTTTCATGGTCATTGTCATCAAAAAGCATTTGCTGCTGTGACGCCTGCAATGGAACTGCTGAAACTCATTCCGAATGCAGAGCCTAAGCTAATTGAGTCCTCTTGTTGCGGTATGGCTGGTAGTTTTGGTTACGAGGCTGAGCACATTGAAGTATCTAAGCAAATGGCAGAAGCCAGCCTCTTACCTATGATTCGTAAAGCACCAGATAGTTGGGTGGTTGCAGATGGTACTAGCTGTCGCCACCAGATTGCCGATGGTACTCAAAGAGACGCTGTACATATTGCCAAGATCTTGGCAGCCCATCTCTAAAACAAGGCGTCAATACGAGTTAACGAATAACGCCGTAACCTACCATGAGCAGGGTCCCAGTCAACAAGGCTGGGACTAATCTTTTGGCGGGATTAGATACCATCACGCCAATCGCTAAAGCACAAATCAAAATACGCACCCATAAGGGGACGGTTGCCATTAAACCTAGTGGCATGACGATCAAGCGTATTGTGAGTGCAGCCACCATGGCGTAAGTTACGGCAGCTAACCAACGAAAGATTTCGCTCTCTTGATTAATACTCTGCGAGAGGAATACCCCGATCGCACGACAGAAATAAGTGCCTAGACAAGCTCCAACTAAAGCGATCCAAAGACCCCAACCGGAAAGAGATTCGCTCATTTGATTTATGGCCTCCATTAACCAAGTACTCCCGCTTTTTTGCGCAAGAACTTTCGATCAATGTAGTAGGCAATAGTTCCAGCTACTAAACCAGAGCTTAATAAGCTTGTATCGTGATCCACTATAAAAAAGATTGGGCCAAAGATGCAACCCAACAATAGGGCAATTCGATTGATCCAAGGCTTCACCTCTGTGAAGGTCAGCAAGAAGAATAGTGGATTAATAAAAACCAGCCCCAAAGTCACTGCTCCCGGCACCATCCCTGCCAAGTAAAAACCTAAAATTGTTGCAGGAACGGAGATTAGCCAGCACAGCAAACCTAAACCAACAAAGTAACTTAAGCGATGTCTAGCCTCAATCGCATGAAACTCTCGCATCGAAATCGCCCAGGCAGTCATCGCCAGCAAATGTACCGAAGCATAGAGACTGCGATTGCGATTACTTTGATGAAACTGCGGAAAGAGTGTCACCGTCATAGTAATGAAGCGTGTAGAGGTAAGGGTCACCGCTAAGGCAATTGCCAGAACAGATGAGCCGGTAATCGCCATCTCAAATAGAACAACCTGTCCTGGTAAAGCGAACATGAAAAACGAAGTAGAGGTGGTAAACCACACATCAAAGCCATTGGTTTTACCCATCGCTCCAAAACCCACCATGCCGGCAAACAGTACCGCTGCAGGTGCACCAGCTGCATCTCGAATGCCGGACCAAAACGCATCACGCGGGTTTTTAAAGCGTTGAACCGCAGCCTCTGCTAGCGGGATTTCGCTAGGATGTATATGGGGCTGCTGAAAGGATGACATGCCTTGATTGTAAGGCTTGTAGTTATGTTGATTGACCCAAAGCCCACTGAATATGCTCTGCCACCAAGGAGTCTGCACTCCACAGCGCTGCACTTAGGGCATGACGGATAGCATCCTGGTCTAATCCGCTAGCCATGGCGTTACCCAGAGCTACGGCGAGATTGCGACGCCAGCGGCTATAGCCAATCCGACGAATGGCGCTACCCTCATGGCGTTTCTCAAATTCATCTTCAGTCCAAGACCAAAGCTGCAAGAGACTCGCCTTCCCAAGACCATGGCGCTCAGCAAAGTCTGGCAGGGTTGTACGTTGCGCAAATTTGTTCCAAGGACAAATCAACTGGCAATCATCGCATCCGTAAACACGATTACCCATCGCTCTTCGAAACTCCACCGGAATAGCATCTGGATTTTCAATCGTTAAATACGAAATACAGCGTCGTGCATCTAATTGGTAGGGCGTGGTAATGGCTTGCGTGGGACAAATGTCTATACAAGACTGACAAGTTCCGCAATGCGACTCCTGCTCTTGATCCACTAGCAAAGGAACATCCACCAGGATTTCACCCAAAAAGAAGGTAGATCCAGATTCACGATTGAGCAGCAAAGTATGTTTGCCTCGCCAACCTAATCCTGCTTTACGAGCTAACTCCACTTCCATTAATGGAGCTGAATCTGTAAATACACGATAGCCAAATGTTCCAATCTGTTTCTCAATCAACTGTGCAAACTCTTGCAAACGATTGCGCATCACCTTGTGATAGTCACGTCCTCGGGCATATACCGACACTACAGCTTGGCTTGGATCAGCTAAACGTTGCCACTCGCCATCAAAATCAATTTTAGGAGAGAGGTAATTCATAGTGACGCAAATGACTCTGACCGTGCCCGGAACCAAGAGGGCTGGGTCAGATCGTAACTGAGCATGCCTGGCCATGTACTCCATCTGACCGTGTCGCCCTTCTGCAAGCCAATCATTTAGACGCTCAGTTGCGGCACCAAGATGCGTGTCGGTAATGCGCAAGTCATCAAAACCTAGTTTTCGAGACTGCTCACCCAGCCATTCACGCAGATTGGCATGGTCAATGGAGGCATAGTCAACAGTGCTGGGTATTTGGGAAGAAGTCATCAGGAATACAGAATGTAGCTTAATAATTGAATAAACTAGGCAAATGGCTCAGAATTCATTTACTAAACATTGTATGCAAGAAGCAGATACGACTGCTTTAGCGCAAAAGCTGGCCTCAAGCCTTGGCCATCTTTTTCAAGCTGATCAAAGTGCTCACCTCAATATATCTCTAGCGGGCGATCTTGGGGCTGGCAAGACTACCTTTGCCCGCCATCTCATTCAAGGCTTGGGGTATGGGGGTCGGGTGAAGAGTCCAACCTATACCTTATGTGAACCCTATTCACTCATCATTCATAGCAAGACTCTGGTGATGAATCACTTTGATCTCTATCGCATGCGAGATCCTTTGGAATGGCAAGAGGCTGGCTTTGCAGAGCATTTTGATGAGCCTGGATTCTGTTTAGTGGAGTGGCCAGAAAAAGCCGAAGGCACGCTCCCTGCTTTTGATATTGAAATTCATCTGATAGCTGGTACAGATGAAAATGAAAGAAATATTACCTTCCAAGCAAACACAAATCAGGGAATGATTATTTTCGAGAAGATGCGCATCTAATAGAAATGAGTAAGCTGCCCATTAATTTCTCCAGAAGAAAGCATCTCAAAACTTCAGTAAAGATGCTGGGCTTTATTCTCTTTTTCAGTGAGGCAGAGATTGCTTGGGGAGCCAAAATTCTGGGTGTGCGTATTTGGCCGGCAGAAGACTACACGCGCATTACCCTCGAGTCCGATAAAGCGCTGCCAATTACTCAGCAACTACTCACCAACCCCGATCGCTTAGTAGTGGATGTTCAAGGCATGGAACTCAATTCCACTCTGAAAGATTTAGTCGCTAAAGTGAAGTCGAATGATCCCTATGTCTCGCAAATTCGGGTGGGGCAGTTTCAACCCGGTATGGTGCGCTTGGTCTTTGATCTCAAGGAGCCAGTAAAGCCACAGCTTTTTACACTGGATCCTATTGCGGAATATCAATACCGTATGGTGCTCGATCTCTATCCTGCTACACCACCAGATCCCTTAATGGAATTGGTCAAGAGTAGTGCCCGCAAAGAAAGTGCTCTAGAAAAAGCCAATGAAGAAATTGATCTGATTGCGCAGTTCGCCACCAAGAAAGAAAAGGATGCTCCCAAGGCTCCAGTAGCGCAAGCCATTCCAGATGTAAAGGAAGCTTCTGCAAAAACAAAACATAAGCGCCTTATCACCATTGCAATTGATGCAGGCCATGGTGGAGAGGATCCAGGCGCTATTGGTACCATGGGGTCCAAAGAAAAACATGTAGTGCTCTCCATTGCTAAACGCCTACGCGATAAAATCGAGAGTGATCCCTACATGCGCCCATTCCTCACGCGAGATGGCGATTACTTTGTGCCCCTGCACACGAGAGTACAAAAAGCACGCCGCGTTGAAGCGGATTTGTTTGTCTCCATTCATGCGGATGCCTTTATCGAACCGAGAGCAAAAGGTGCCTCGGTCTTTGCCCTATCTCAAATGGGTGCTAGCAGCACAACAGCACGTTGGATGGCTAATAAAGAAAATGCATCCGATCTCATTGGTGGCATCAACATCAAAACACAAGACAAGCAGGTGGCTAACCTATTACTTGATATGTCTACCACTGCCCAGATCAAAGACTCACTTCAAGTGGGTACTTCCATCCTCAAGCAAATCAGTGGATTTGCTCCCTTACACAAACCAAAAGTTGAGCAAGCCAGCTTTGCTGTTCTGAGGGCCCCGGATATTCCATCTATCTTGGTAGAGACTGCCTTTATCAGCAACCCACAGGAAGAGGCACGCCTCAATGACGATGCTTACCAGGATCGTATTGCTGAAGCGATTATGAGAGGAATTAAGGACTATTTCTCTAAAAACCCACCCGTTGCCAGACGCGCAAACGCATAGCGCTCTTGTAAGTACAGGGGCTTTAAGGCAGACGCCTACAGACTCGGGAGCACCCATAAACTTCTTGCTATAATCTTCTTTTTACTGGGTCGGTAGCTCAGTCGGTAGAGCAGCGGACTTTTAATCCGTTGGTCGCGAGTTCGAATCTCGCCCGACCCACCAAGATGTATAAGGCTTTAAAGGCGAAATGCTTTTGAAGCCTTTTTTCTTTTCTAGCTTCAGACTACCTATAGACTACAGATGGAAGTGCCACTGCACTGCATTTCAATCGCCAAGAGAAGTCCACTTAAAAACAATCAGTGGAGATTAAATGCAAGAAATACCTATGATTTACTATTCAGGCATTAAGACATGGGGGGGTGGGTCTTTAGCCAATAAAGAACTCAACGGTGCCACTTAAGTACATAAAAGGTTATTTATTAGAAATGTAATTAAAATATGAGACTAATAAATATATGGAATCTCCAGTGAGAAAATACATCAATAAATTTCTAGCAAGTAGGGGTTACGAGTTCAGCAAAATTGGAAGAACAATCTATTTTTTAGACAGGCTTGTTAAAAAACAAGGTGAAATAAGTTTTATACAGGTGGGTGCAAACGATGGAATCAGCTTCGATAACATCTATCCTTTTTTTAAGAGTCACAAATGTAAGGGTCTCTTAATTGAGCCTTTGCCATACTTTTTTGACAGACTAAAACTCAACTACGCTGACTCACCAAACATCGTTCCTTTGAATATTGCCTTGCACCCTACAGCAGAAAAATTTGATATTTATTCAGTCAACCCAAAAGAGTTGCATAAATATCCTCATTGGGTATCAGGCATTGCATCTTTTAACAAAGAGCATCTAGTTAAAAATAGCGTTAAAGAGAGCGACCTAGTCGCTGTGCCAGTGGCTTGCAAACCTCTATCGAAATTGATTGAAGAGCATGAACTTCTAGAGCTTGATTACTTACAAATCGATACCGAAGGCTTTGATGATGAAATCATTAAGATGATTGACTTTAGCCAAGTAAAACCCAAGCTAATTAAGTTTGAATCTGTACATTTAAGTTCGGAAAAGAAATTATCTACTGTCAATCTACTAAAGTCTCAGGGCTATAAGATAATTGACGAAAGAAGAGATATGGTTGCTCTTTTAGAGCGATTCTTTAACTAAATCTCCCAACTTTTGAGTCTGCTAGTTTGATTTTAACTTTGCTTGACCAGCCATTAGAGTCAGTCCACTTAGCATTTAAATTTCCATATTGACCAGCCTTCTGAAGTACTACTTGCATTGACGACCTTAGAATCTCCTCAATTACGGCTTGCTTATCTTCTGGCACTAAATATTCTTCATGTATTGGAATAAGGGGTAAATCAATGGCGTCAGCAAATTTCAATACTTGATGTGTTACCGCCCCGTCAAAACCCTGAAGCTGCAATCCAATTCCAGAACCAACGGCATCTACAAAATCAGGGTGCATTAGCTTAAAGTTGCCAATAAACTTTTTGACCTCATCATCATCTTTAAATATTGGACTTCCCCAACGCTTCTTTTTACCCCTATAGGTCTCAATCTCAACTTCGCTAGTAATGCCATCAATCCACCAATTTGTATTTCTAAGAGATTTAATTGCTTCAGTTTCAGTATTTGCATTAAAAAGAGTGTTCACCGCCTTCTTACGAATATCCCTATTTAGATGGTCAAATCCTGCGACCTGATAGACATCCTCATTATGGCTACTGAACAATCCATCCTCAGACTCTTTATCCTTAAATATTCTCAGAATTAACATTGGATGGCACTGGGTAATATCTAAACTGCCGACTGACTTGCCATCAATGGTGATGCTATTTCTGACAGTTTTAGGCTTATTCTGAAAGTTGCAATACCACCTACCGCCATGAGCAAAATCTTCGGTAAATTGACGGGTTAAAAGCAGCTCAATTGGGTCAATTTCAGAGTCGTCAGCCCAGCAAGTTTTATGTCTTCTCAAACGCTCTAAATGAGCTTGTATAAGGCTTTGATGCTCTTTGTAGGGCTTTGAGCTATAAAAGCTCTCAGGCTCTTCTATGACCTGTTTATCAGCGTTCTTACGCAGTACACAAGGTAAGTCAGGGTTAATAGTTATATCTTCCTTTGTAAGGCTTCTCAGCAGTGTTTTGAATGTATCTGTCGATGTGTAAATGGCTGAGAAACCAATCTCATTCTTAGCTAAATATGGAGGTATTGCACCCTTAACCTCTTTAACCCATTTCAACCCTCTCATGCAGTTGAATAAGTCTAGGGTTCTGTTAGTCATCCAAACTTGCTTACGCTTACCTTTGCTGAAATGCTCAGCTTTAGTAGTGAATCGAAATGCGCCTTCATGCATCCAAATTGACGCTATGAGCTTCTTAGAATCTCTGGGGTACTTTTCTTTATTCCTTATCTGTAGTCTAGTTTTGGCAAACTCCTTATAAAGCAAATCTGCTGCTGCATATACCTCTGGATGGTCTGAGTATCTCCTAATCTGAAGGAATTCACTATCCTTAAACTCAGCTTCCCTATACCCCTGAAGAGTCCCTGCAGAAGGCTTCTTAGAGATATTAGAAGATAAAGACTTAGGTTTATTCATTAAGGGCTATCGTGAGCAGATTCAGAGCAAATAAAGACAATAAATACTGCATACAGCTTATCAATAAATCCTTGTATTTCAAGGTCATCAGAGTAAATAAATCACAAAAAAATACCGTTAAAGAAACATCATCAGATGGTACTTTATCGCCTCTCTTCCCAAGCTATTAGATTTATTACTTATCCAAAACCAAGTCATATGGCTCTTCAAATAATCCGTTCTGAATGTCATCAAGAATTCTTTTGAGCCTTAAATGCGTATTTTGGACATAACCAGCAGTTACACCCTTCTTGGCATGATTTAGAACTGCACCAATTGCATTAATGTCATAACCCAACTCATTGGCAACAGTTGCAACAGTTCTTCTTAAGTCATGAGCAGTGAATTCGAATCCAATTGACTCAGACAGCCTCTGAAAGGTTCTGCTTGCCGTCGAGGGCTTAGAGGCATCTAAAGGGCTTGGAAAAACATAAATACCTATAGGACTGAGTTCAGCTCTTCGTGACAACATAGCCTTAATAGCGTTTGTCATGGGTAGCGAATGATTACTGCCATTCTTGGTGTTAAGAGCAGTAAAAATCTCCTTTTTAAAATTAACATCAGACCATCTCATACTAAGAGCTTCATCTAGCCTTAATCCCGTATGAATTAAAAGCCATACCAAGTCGACATCATCATCCTTTAGGCTGCCTTGATATTGCCCATGCATCGAATCTGTCAGCACTTCACATAAAGCATTTCTCTCGCTAGAATCTAAAAATCGTTCCTTTGCCACCAATACTTTTCTGAGCTTCTTTGCCTTAAGAATTAAACAAGGATTGCCTTTTGGTAGCAATTTCTCATCACCAGCATCATCTTGTGAGTAGCTACTAAAGATAGCACCCAAATAACGAAAAGCTCGTTGAGCCTCACCTAAGCCGACCTCGTTGACATACTCTTTTATTCTAAGACCCTGCTTTTTCCTTTTTGCATCTCGCCTAACCTTCAAAACCCGAACATCTTCTTTAATTTTTATAAACCTAGCTTGGCACTCCTCCTTAGTGATACTTGCTAGAGGTCTTTGAAGCCAATCTCCAAACCTTCTATTTAATGTAGATATGGCATCACTTCTAGTTTTAGATTTCCACGAAGCAATTTTCGAGTACTGTTCAATCGCTTTGCCCAGCGTTAAGGCTCTTGCTTTTTCAACCTGTTTCTTCTGTTGATGAAGTTGGTTGGGGTTGACTCCCTCCGCTAATAGAGCAAGAATGACTTTAGCCTTTTGTCTTGCTTGCTGAGCAGTAAATAAGCTGGTCTTACCTATGGTGCAGCTAATTGGGTTGCCGCCCTTTTGACGAGCTTTGACCACCCAAACATCTCCTGTATCTCTAATGCGCTTATAAAGCCCAGACAATGTCTTATCTTTTACCCACTCTTGCATATACCCCTCCAGACTACGAGCAGACTACAGACTACACTCAGACTACAATAAATTCAATGCAATAATTATTGATTTACTCAGCATTTATATAGTTAATAGGGTATTTTAGTAATAACAACATAGCTGATAACAAGACTTTTAATCCGTTGGTCGCGAGTTCGAATCTCGCCCGACCCACCAGTACATAAGGGACTTCAGAAATGAAGTCCCTTTTCTTTTTATCAAATGGAATATGTTGAAAACTACTTGGATCAATTAGACCGCAATCAAGGGTTATGTGAGGCTCTGAGTGAGGCTAGGCGCTCAATACACGCCACTTAAAAATGAGCGGGAACGTGAATTTTTACCAGCTCTTTGGCTTAGTAATCTCAGTATTTGGTATGGCATCAGGCAAAAGACTTTGCTCTAAGGCCCACTGCCGAATTGGAATGAAGAAATTAGCATATTTCTTTAGCTGCCATGAGGGCTTCCGCTTGGGCGCACCAGGAGTTATGAGGCCAATGACTTTCTTATGCTGTTCTTTAACTAGCTGCAAAGCCATCGCCAAGTCAGAGTCATTTGAAACAATTACAGCACAATCATAAGCATTAGCCCAAGCATCATTTAAGACATGCAAAGCCAAGTTAACATCAGAACCTTTTTCTTCGGTCTTAAAAATTTCAATTTTATTTGGTGGCGGATTAGCATTCTCAGCAAATACCTTATGACGCAAGAAATGCCCAAAATGAGTTTCAACTTCTGGGCAATATGCTTCCAACGCTCGAAAGTAAGTATCTTGACGAATATTGACTTGTGGGTCACGCTCAGTTGGCTGCACCCGAGCTGTAAAGTATTTGATCTTTACTAGCTGATTTTCTTCACCCAAGACCGCCTTGAAGAGCTTCGTTAAATTCAGCCACTTATGACGACTATCTTTTAATTGCCCATAGTAGAAATTGAAACCATCAATATAGACAATAGTTCTTAATTTAAATTTGGCCACTCAAAACCCTCTTTAGAAAAAGCAAGGGCCTCCGAAGAGGCCCTGCACCTGACAGTCGAAACCATCAGGGTAGTAGTCATGCAATGATAGTGCTAATTAGCGTCCAAAACAATACATCTTAGGGTTTTTAATCATTGATACAACGGTATCTATAAATCCAATTCAATCGCACACTCAAACGCACACTTCTTTTGGGCACTTGCTATGCATTGATTTATATAGGGTTTTGAAGAGCCACGACTTCTTTTAATCCGTTGGTCGCGAGTTCGAATCTCGCCCGACCCACCAGAAACACAAAGCCCTTGAATGAAATTTCAGGGGCTTTTTCTTTTGCATAATCAAGCTAAGACCATACTTCAAGCCAGAATATACGATTACATTACTCCAGATAAGGATAATTTTCAGAATTATCATGCTATAATGCGTTAATGCAGCATGAATACAGGAGAATGCCATGGGCGCAGTAATAGATCATCAAGTTATTAAATCTATTGGATCCAGCGGACAAATTTCACTTGGCAAGGAGTATGCCGGCCGCCAAGTGCTAGTTGAAAACCCTGAACCAGGAGTTTGGGTGATTCGTACCGCCACCGTTATTCCAGATAATGAAAAGTGGATGCACAAGCCTACTGTTAAAAAAGATTTAACTACCGCCCTAGCCTGGGCACAAAAGACACCTGCAAAAGCTACCGATCTTTCTAAACTAAAAATGGCAAAAACGCATGGTTCGAAACGCAAAGCCTGAGCATTTAGTAGAGCTAGACCTCAATAGCCCTATTTTTCAATTAGCCTGGGAAGAGCTAGAGTTAACGGAGCAAGAAAAAGCTTTTGCTACTTTTGAAAAAATTACCCAACTAACCTGGAACCAGGTCTACCGTGATAAGGGTTTGAAATGGGAAAAGATTCATAGCATTCCAGCACCCAATGGAATCGATGTCCTGTACTCCTTTAGGGTCAGTAAATCAATTCGAGGAATTGGCTTTAGAGAGGATCATTTTCTACGCGTCTTATTAATTCAACCGGATCATGATGCAGCGTATGGAAAAAAATAATCCCATAAAAAAATCTTTTGTGTTGGCTCCAAGCAAAGACATCCGTAATTCATCAGATCCTGATATTGCCGGATCCTACTACGCTATGCAACGTGCTAGACAAGCTGCAATAGACCTGGCAATTCAAACCAATACTGCAATCGTAACTACCGTTGATGGCAAGATTGTTCGGATCACAGCTGCTGAACTGATTAAACAGCGCCAACTTAGCGCCTGAGTGCCGTTGGTCGCGAGTTCGAAAACGCAGTTTCGACTAAGTCAATCTCGCCCGACCCACCAGAAACACAAAGCCCTTGAATGAAAGTTCAGGGGCTTTTTCTTTAGGTTGGTCTCTTAATCACTGCTATCATAAGCTGCTAGCCTTGCCTTTAATTGGCGCTCCTCCTGAAACCGCTCAGTCTCATCGCGAATGATTGCGGCTATTGCAATAGCTTGCTTTTGCTCATCAAACAACATACTTACCGAGAATGCAATTGAAATAGAGTGTCCATCTTTATGAACTGCAGGAACTCTCAGTAAAGTATGTCCATACTTCGTTTGTCCGGTTTGAATGGTGTGAAAGTAGCCTTTCGAGTGACGCTCTCTAAAGCGCTCAGGCGTGATGATGCTGAGTGTTTTACCTAGAGCTTCATCTGCACTGAACCCAAAAATCCGCTCAGCAGATGCATTCCAAAATAAGATATTTTCATCTCGATCAGAAATAATGACTGCCTCACCCAGTTGTGTGACGAGCGCTTTGAAATCTAAGTCGACTGACATATAAATAGTCTTTGCTATTGGCTTGTATCAATACCAATGTAACAGTAAATGCCACCCTTAAGTGGCATAACTAAAAACTAGCTAGCCAGCCAGGCAAAATTAGTCAAAGGCTTTTATGATGGGATCTTGCGTTCTTGACAAGGTCAATCTCACTTGTATTTCAGTAAATCTATTTTTCCTTTGTGGACGAAGCTCAGCTTGTGTATTGGAGTGGCTATCAGCTGCTCTGTATTGGCGCAGCCTATGGAAAGAAATACCGTAGTTGGCTCGAAGCGTTTTACAGAAAGCTACGTACTCGGGGAACTGGTTAATCAAACATTACGGGATGCTGGCGTGCAAGCCACCCATCGACAAGGGCTTGGTAATACTGCGATTGTTGCTCAAGCACTGACAACGGGTCAGATTGATGTTTACCCAGAATACACCGGCACCATTCTGCGAGAAATCCTAAAACGCCCAGAAACACAAGCATCACTGAGTGAGCTCAATGCCTGGCTTAAGCCTAAGGGCCTAAAAGTAGCGATACCACTTGGGTTCAACAACACCTATGCACTTGCTATGAGAGAAGAGCAAGCGAGAGCATTAGGGGTGAAGCGTATTAGTGATGTTGCAAACCTAAGCACTGCCCAGCAAGCTTCTTTGCGAATCGCCTTATCTCCAGAATTTAAGACGCGGGCTGATGGGTGGTCAGCACTTGTTAAAAATTATGGTTTAACAATACAGCCAACGAAAGTGTTAGAGCATGGCTTAGCCTACGATGCTTTGGCACGAGGCGATGCCGATATTGTGGACGCCTACTCCACTGATGCAGCGATTGCCCTAAAAGATCTGGTTCTATTGGAAGATGATAGGAAGGCATTTCCACGCTACGATGCCGTTCTGTTAATGCGCTCTGATTTTGATGAAAAATCCTTACAAAGCTTAGAGGGAAAATTAGATGAAGCCACTATGGCCAAGCTCAATGGACTAGCTGAGTCAGGCATGAGTTTTGAAAAAGTGGTGAATGTATTTTTAAAGACAAGTACAAACGATCAACAAAGCCCTACCCAGCTCTCTAGGTTTTTTAAGTTACTCCTTGGTCCAGATTTTTTTACCGCCCTACGTGATCATGTTCTGCTGGTAGCGATCTCCTCAACCATGGCCCTGCTCGTCGGAATCCTTTTAGGCATTCTGGCATACCGACGACCCCGATATGCAGCTTGGATTTTAGGTGCTACCGGTATTTTGCAGACCATCCCTTCACTTGCACTGCTGACGATATTGATTGCTCTACTAGATCAAATAGGGGCTGTACCAGCGGTTTTAGCCTTATTTTTATATGGCCTACTGCCCATTGTGAATGCGACCCATATCAGCTTGATAGAAGTTCCATCGAATCTAAAAGAAGCAGCGCTAGCCCTTGGTTGCAATGAATGGCAATTGCTCATTTCGATCGAGCTTCCATTTGCTCGGCCCGTCATCATGACGGGTTTAGCATCGGCAACGGTAATTGGAGTTGGTACTTGCACCCTAGCGGCGCTGGTAGGTGCCGGCGGATTTGGTGATCGCATAGTAGCTGGGCTGGCCGTAAACGACCACGCACTCATGCTTGCTGGAGCTATACCAGCCGCCATGCTGGCTCTGCTTGCTCAAATCATTCTGACGCCGAAACGTAGATTAAAAAATATCTAATATTTATCTAGGCATGGGAACAAATTGTAGAAAAGGAGTCTGCAAATAGCTCCCTTAACTGACATACTGAAGTCTTATTGGTGGTCTTCTATACTGCAATCACTCAACTCAATAGAAGATTTTTCCCAAAATACTGTATGTCTGAATCTTTAAGCCAGGACTACCTTCTTTATGCTCCACATCCACCTGCGTCAACCTTGGCACAGTGGCTAGACGAAAGCAACCGTATCACCCGTCAAATTCTGAGCCATATTTCGGCAGCGGATCAGATAGTTCCTCAGCTCAATATTCTCAATCCCCCACTGTGGGAATTGGGTCACCTAACCTGGTTTCATGAATTCTGGGTTCATCGCGATGGCCAAGAGAGTAAGCCATCATTCATGAAGAACGCGGATTACTTGTTTAATTCTTCAGAGATGGCGCATCAAGATCGTTGGTCCACGCCAATGCCATCCTTAGATAGCCTGCTGGATTACAACCACAGCGTCATTGAAAGAACTCAAGACTTACTACGCACACCAATTGACAATAAAGCGGCTTACTTTATCCAGCTAGCGATCCTGCACCAGGATATGCACAATGAGGCATTTGCCTATATGTGGCAGACCATGGGGCGCTCTATGCCTTTTACGCCTTTCACTAGTACGAGTAAGTTTGAAGCTAAAGCACAAACCTGGATTCATTTTCCAGAATCGACGATTCAAGCCGGCTCCCAGCAGGGCTCCGGCTTTGTTTTTGATAATGAGAAGTGGGCTCACTCTATTGACCTACCCGCATTTAATATTGCAAGTACACCGGTCACCAATGGCAACTATCTCGAGTTTTTGCAATCGCCAGATAATCTTACCCAGTCCACACCTGTAGCGCTACCCTCTCACTGGAAACAGGAAGGAGATGTTTGGCTGGAGCGAGTCTTTAATCAATGGCTACCCTTCAATCACGAATCGGCTGTTCGTCACATCAACTACTTAGATGCTCAGCGTTTTTGTGATCACCATCAAGTACGCCTACCTAACGAACATGAGCTGAGCCTGCTCCTGTCGCAAAACGAGGGGGTTTGGCAATCATCTAATTTATGGGAATGGACTAGCAGCACTTTTGCACCCTTCCCAGGATTTAGTGCCGATCCCTATGTTGACTATTCACAACCCTGGTTTGATGGCAGCTATCAGGTACTGAAGGGTAGCAGTTGTTTTACCCCCGAGCGCTTGAAAAGAGTGGCATTTCGTAACTTTTATCAAGGCCAGAGAAGTGATCATTTTTGCGGCTTTCGTACGTGTTTACTCTAAATTGAGTAAGCTCATGATGTTGCAGTAACCACCACTTTTTATTTGAATTGTTAATACTTTATGACTACACCTTATAACGGTCGCCTTACCTCTTTATCTCATGGTGGAGGCTGTGGCTGCAAGATTGCACCCGGCGTCTTAAGTGACATCCTCAAGGCATCCCCGATGCGCAATTTACCCGCTGCTTTATTAGCAGGATCTGATAACAACGAAGACGCTGCCGTTTATCAAATTAATGAAAATCAGGCGATCGTTGCGACGACGGATTTCTTTATGCCAATCGTGGATGATCCATTTGAGTTTGGCCGCATTGCTGCAACTAATGCTATTTCTGATATCTACGCAATGGGTGCTCAACCTCTTTTTGCACTGGCACTATTGGGTATGCCAATTCAAGTATTGCCTTTAGAAGTTATCCAGCAAGTGACTGCTGGTGGCGAATCGGTTTGTAATGATGCCGGCATTATGATTGCCGGTGGTCACTCGATTGATACGGTAGAGCCAATTTATGGTCTCGTTGCCATTGGAATAGTTGACCCAAAAAAATTGAAACGTAACAGTGGTGCTCAAGCAGGAGATAGCATCATCCTCAGCAAGCCGTTGGGTGTAGGCATTCTTTCTGCAGCACTCAAGAAAGAAGTTCTCTCTGATGCAGGCTATAAAGAGATGATTGCTCTCACCACTAAGCTGAACAAGCCTGGTGTTGCACTCTCCCAGCTAGATGGCGTACATGCCTTAACCGATGTCACGGGCTTTGGCTTGGCAGGGCATTTGCTAGAGATGGCAAGAGGCTCTAATTTAATGGCACAGATCCATTGGGATGCCATTCCAGTTGTGCAGGAAGCGATTGAGCACGTCAAAGCAGATATCTTTACCGGCGCATCTACACGCAATTGGGCTGGCTACGGGAAAGAAATTCAGCTCGCAGGCAACCTAGGACTTTGGCAACAAAATGTACTTACTGACCCCCAAACCAGCGGTGGCTTACTGATTTCTTGTGCACCAGAGCAAGAAGCGGAAGTCCTCTCAATCCTAAATTTAGGCGGCTTTGCTAGCGCTCAGAAAATCGGTCAGTTTGAAGCAGGCACAGGCTTATCTGTTAATTAACTCTCTACCCCTCAATTCGAAATTACTAACATAGGAAGATATTTTTATGAAATTAATCAAAATGAATACACTGAAGCACCTCATTGGAGCATTGCTTGCTTTTGGCATTGCCGCTAGCGCAAGCACTCCCGTCCTAGCGCAAGAGGTGCTACGCATATCCGCAATTCCAGATGAAGCGCCAACAGAGTTACAGCGTAAGTTCAAGCCCTTGGGCGAGTATCTTTCAAAAGAAACTGGCATGAAAGTAGAGTTCACGCCGGTCACCGACTACGCTGCAGTAGTGGAGGCCTTGGCAACCAAGAAGATTGACATGGCTTGGCTAGGTGGCTTTACTTATGTACAGACCAAAATTAGAACCAATGGCACAGCCAATCCAATTATTCAACGAGTCGAAGATGAGAAATTCACAAGTGTTTTCATTGTTCCAGCGGATAGTTCATTAAAAACATTAGGCGAACTCAAGGGCAAGACCATTGCATTTGGCTCACCGTCCTCAACGTCAGGACACCTTATGCCGCGCTATTTCTTAATGCAAGCTGGCATCAACCCAGATAAGGATTTTAAAAATATTGCTTTTTCTGGTGCACATGATGCGACAGTCGCTTTTGTGGCCAGTGGTAAGGCAGATGTTGGCGCGCTCAATGCCTCAGTTTGGGTAAAGCTCAATGAAGCAAAAAATCCGAATGCAGTGAAGTCAAAAGTACTCTCTACAACACCGCCTTACTTTGATTACAACTGGACTGTTCGCGGAGATCTCGACCCAGTAACAGTAAAGAAAATCACTGAGGCATTTTTAAAGTTAGATGCTAACAATCCGAACCATAAAGAAATCATGGATCTTCAGCGTGCCAGTAAATATGTCACCACTAAATCATCGAACTACGATGACATCGAAAAAGCAGCTCGCTCTGCTGGGTTGATTAAGTAGTCTCGTGGGATTTTCCTTACAGCGGCTGAGCTTTGAGCACAGCAACGGAACGCCAGCACTCAGTCAAGTTTCATTGGAGGCTCAGGCTGGCGAGTGCATCGCCGTGATTGGCCCATCAGGCTCTGGCAAGACCACGTTCTTAAATATCTTAGCTACCGCTCTGAAGCCCTCGCTCGGGACCGCTGAGGTACTTGGAGAGAGTCCCTGGAAACTCTCTAAGTCATCACTCAGGCGCTTACGCTCAACAATTGGCTTAGTACATCAAGCACCCCCAATTCCACTAAGACAAAGAGTGATCACTGCCATTCTGGCTGGGCGACTGGGACAGTGGCCACTCTGGAAATCCATTCTGTCATTGATTTACCCGGTAGATATTGCGGGCCCACAATCGTGTTTGGAACGTCTAGACTTGACCGATAAGCTGTTTGATCATTGCGACTGCCTTTCTGGTGGTCAGTTACAACGGGTTGGGGTTGCCAGAGTCATGTATCAAGCACCACAGCTCATCTTGGCTGATGAACCAGTATCAGCTATGGACCCGGTTCTCTCCGACCTGACGATTAGCGTGCTGATTGACGAAGCGAAAAAGCGGAACGCCACCCTTGTCGCTAGTCTTCATGCAGTCGACATTGCCCTACGGTGGTTTCCACGCATCATTGGTATTCGGGATGGTCAAATCATTTTTGATTTACCCTCAAGCGAGGTCAGCGAACAAATCTTAAGAGAGTTGTATGCATCAGAGCTTGGAGGACTTCCAATTCAAGCCAGTAGCACTGTCTCATAATGCAAACATCTACTATCTCTAGAGATCCCGCAACACCCTATCGCTTCATGGGCTTGCTACTTGCCATCGCCATTCTTTGGCCCATGCTGCAACTCGCTCAATTTGAGCCCACACTTTTAGTCGACCCAAAGAATATTCAAGTCATGGGTGACTTTTTAGTACAGTTTTTTCCACCCAATATTGAAGCAACATTTTTATCGTTTGTACTTAAAGCTACCGTAGAGACTTTAGCTATGGCTACCGCCGGAATTGCTTTGGCGATGGTGATTGCAGTACCGCTCGGTCTCATCATTTCTTATAGCCTCTCGATTTCACGAATTGGCCCCACATCTGATCATCAGTTTGCCCAAGCTATTCGGTTTCTGGCGCGCTCCCTCATGCTGGTACTGCGCGGCATTCCAGAGATTGTGTGGGCCCTCTTATTAGTCAGGGTATTTGGCCTAGGTGCTATTGCAGGTGTTTTAGCTATCGCAATTACCTATGGCGGCATGCTCGCCAAAGTCTATTCAGAAATTTTAGAGTCTGGCAATACGCTACCTGCTCGCGCCCTCATCTTATCTGGCAGTAGTCGTACAGAGGCATTTTTATATGGCTTACTGCCAGGCTCAGCGCAAGAGCTTGCGTCTTATACAGTCTATCGCTGGGAGTGTGCTGTGCGAGCCTCTGTGGTGATGGGTTTTGTCGGTGCGGGCGGATTAGGTCAGCTGATGGATCAGTCCATGAAAATGCTCAATGGTGGAGAAGTCTCAACCATCCTGGTGGTTTTTTTGGGTCTCGTATTGCTAGCTGACTACATCAGTTTGATCATTCGGAAGCAGTTGGCATGAGCACCCCAATGAATATTCAACCTGCTCGTCAATTTTGTCTTAAGTGCCTCTTAACGCTCTTAATCATATTTGGATTGACGATTGCTAGCTTTGCTTACCTTTCGCTCAACCCAGCCGATCTCTTCACACTTGAAGCATTGCGTAATATGGCGCAGTTTATTAGGCGATTTTTTCCGCCTGATCTCAGCGCGGATTTCTTAGAAAAAATTTGGCAAGGTACTTTACAAACACTCGCAATTTCTGCTCTAGCAACCCTCATTGCAGCCACCTTAAGTCTCGGACTTTCACTTCCGGTGTCAGGCAGATTTGGTCCAACTGCAAAAGGACTCACACGCTTTATTTGCAACTTCTTACGATCTGTCCCCGAATTAGTTTGGGCGGCTCTCATGGTGCTGGCTGTTGGCCTTGGGCCATTTGCAGGAACTTTAGCTTTAACGCTACATACCACCGGGGTTTTAGGAAGACTATTTGGCGAAAGCTTAGAAAATCATCCCGCGACCCCTAGTAACGCTCTCATGCTCAGCGGCTCAGGGAGAGTGACTAGCTTTTTATATGGCACACTCCCCGGAATCGCCCCTCAATTACTTTCATACAGCCTGTATCGCTGGGAAATGAATATCCGCATGGCAACGATATTGGGCTTTGTGGGTGCAGGCGGATTGGGGCAGATGCTGTATTACGAACTCTCCTTGCTCCGAGAGGCACAAGCATCCACCGTCATCATGGCAATGCTGCTCTTAGTTGTCTTCGTGGATATGGTTAGCAATAAACTACGTCGTATTCAGATGCACAACCAGGGCTAAGTTGCCCACTAATTCATCTCATAGATAATCAATCAAATGAAACACACACTGGCTCAAGAATTACTAGTTAGCCTTACTGCAAATACACCATCAATATCGCCAAAGTTTTTTTATGATGATGTCGGCTCACATCTTTTTGATGTGATTACGCTTCTCGAGGAATACTATCCAACTCGTACAGAGAAATGGATTATGGATACCTATCGGCATGAGATTGCTGATGCAGTTGCACATTGTGACGTTTTAGTAGATCTAGGCGCCGGTAATTGCGCTAAAGGCAGTCAACTTTTTAATAGTATTGCGCCAAAACAATATAGAGCACTCGATATTTCAAAAAAATATTTAGAAGCCGCTGTTGCCGATCTACAAAAGCAGTTTCCTCAAATTAAGATGTCAGCCCACGCTATTGATCTGAGCTTGCCGCTAGCCTTTCCTGAGCTACAAGCACTTCGCAAAGTATTTTTCTACCCAGGCTCCTCAATCGGTAACTTTGATCCCGAAAAAGCGGATCAGTTTTTTATGAATCTTGCCCACGAATGTCATGGGAATGGCGGACTCTTAATTGGCGTCGATCTAGTCAAAGATACTGAAACCCTGCGCCTCGCTTACAACGATTCCCTGGGAGTCACTGCCGCATTTAATTTAAATTCCCTGCTCAATGTCAATCGACTCGTAGGCAGCAATTTTGAACTTCAGGATTGGGAGCACTATGCTTTTTATAACGCCTCCCAGTCCCGTATTGAGATGCATCTGCGAGCACGCTCTGATGTGCAAGTCATTCTGCCCGGCAATGGAAGCGAAGATCACCTTATCTCTTTTAAGGCAGGAGATTTAATTCATACTGAGAATAGCTACAAATACACTCAAGAAAATTTTGTAGAAAAACTTCGTCACACTGGATTCACTGAGATCCACTGCTGGACCGATCCAAATCAGCACTTTTTAGTTTGCTTTGCAAATTCCTAATAGATCCTTTCCTTAATCCTTCAGTAACTGAATCATTAGCTCTTGAATGGATTGCATCTCTCGGCTGGGGCTGACTAAATCTTTTCGTGTATCAATCTGTTTTTTTAGTGCAGAGTAAAAATCAGGCATGGTTTCAGCACGAGACAACAAGTTTGCAAGTGCGGTCTCATTGCCGACTGGATAGTAGCCCAGATAGTCATCTCCCAGCAGACCACGATTACCCGGAATATCCGAAGCGATCACTGGAACCCCCAGCGCTATTGCCTCGGAAACTACATGAGCACCACCCTCCATCCGACTGGAAATCACCATCAGACGACTCTGAGAGAGTGCCTTTAATGTTTCTATATGACTTACCTCACCAATCCATTGATAACGCTCTAGAGTTTCGCTATAGACCTTAGCAGTACGCTCCATTTGCTGATTCATAGCCATACCTAAATGCAGGACACTGATCTTGGAATTCAATGGCATTAAGGGGAGGCTACGGGCGATACAAAAAGGATCCTTCTCCTCTCGCAGATGACCAATCACGGTTACCTGAAAACCCTCACTCATGACTCTTTCGGGGATATCAACCCGAACCGATTGATAAATCACTCGTGCTTTATATCGCAGATTCGCTGGAATTGAATCTAAGGCTGAGGACTGCAAGACGATCAGCTGGTCTGCCACTTCCATTGAGCACAGCACCTCACTATGCACCGCTATATCTCGGTATAAATCGGTACCCGTCAAAACCAAGACAATAGGCCGATTAGGGTAATGCTCATGGAACGACATCATGGATAAATAGCTTCGATAGGCATGCAGCGCTATCAGCATAGTAGCATCGTCACCTGACCAGGATTCAGTAACTACAACGGCATAGCCGAGTTTCTCCAAGAAATTCTGCCAGCGCAATGCAGTGATTCGGTTTCCGTGCAGGCTACCTTGCGGTGCCGGCGTGACGATTTCAATATGGGGTTTGATATTGAGCCTATTAAGAAGTACTTTTTTGTATATCTAATGGTAATGGAGATTGACTATGCGAGTGAAGACACCCCGCGGTAATCCCTAGTGATTCAACTACCTACAAATACACTATAGTTAAACATATTCCGCTATACCTATTACTAGCTCTAGGACGTAAATGACTCTTACTGAACTTCGCTATATCGTCGCAGTTGCACGTGAACGCCACTTTGGAAGAGCAGCGGATGCTTGCTTTGTATCTCAGCCTACCTTATCGGTAGCCATCAGAAAGCTAGAGGAAGAACTCAATACGCAAATTTTTGAGCGTACCAATACCGAGGTTGCGATGACTAGCCTAGGGGCGCTGATTGTGGATCAAGCCCAAAGAGTACTTGAGGAGGCTAATTCCTTAAAGCACTTAGCAAAGCACGGCCAAGATCCCCTATCTGGCCCACTTAGGCTAGGTGCGATCTACACCATTGCACCTTACTTATTACCCAGCTTAGTGCGGGTTGCACGAGAACGTCTGCCACAGGCTCCTTTATTTTTAGAGGAAAACTTTACCGTTCGACTGCTGGAAGTCTTGCGTCAAGGGGCCTTAGATTGCATAGTGATTGCAGACCCTTTCGCAAGCACAGGACTTAATCAAATTGATTTGTATGACGAACCTTTTTTAGTGGCGGTACCTAAAGGTCATCCTTGGGAAAATAGGCCATCGATTCCGCATCGGGAGCTGAAAGAGCAAAATACTTTGCTATTAGGTACTGGGCACTGTTTTCGAGACCACGTACTTGGTGTCTGCCCAGAACTAAATCGCCTAGGTTCTGGAACCACGATTGGAGAGCAGCGCAGCTTTGAGGGCTCATCCCTAGAAACTATTCGACAGATGGTAGCTAGTGGCATCGGCATTTCAGTACTGCCGAGAACATCCGCTTCTGATAATGCATTTTCTGATCAGCTTATTCGCTATATTCCATTTGAGGACCCTATTCCTACCAGACGAGTTTGCCTCGTCTGGCGGAAAAATTTCCCACGCGCTGCTGCAATGAATGAATTAGCTGAAGTCATTCGTCAATGCGCCTTACCAGGCGTTCACTACCTTTAAGATCTATTGCTTGCTTTAACTCAGATCAGAAACAAGCGAAGCTAATGTTTCTGAAGGGAGGGTTTGCACATGCATCGGATAGCCCTTATGATCACAGCCCACCATCATCTGAGCACCGGCCTTGAGAGCCATCTTCATATCGTTTGTGAGATCAAAGCGCATGAAATGCACTGCAGATGTTTTCTCGGCAGTAGAGCGCTCCAAGTCTTCATCAGCAATGGCATAGACACGTGGCTGACCTTCGACCTCAATAAAAATCTTATGCTCTATACCCACTAACTTCGCAAGCGCAACTTTACGATCCGCTTCATTGGGATACTCAATCATCATCGTGGCTTTGAAATCTGAACCACCAGGCACTAAAGGGTTGTAAGCGTTCAACTCATCTTCAATACCACTCTCTTCAAATGTTTTTTCTACACGCAACATCTCTTGAATTTGGTAGCGCATTAAAAATTCATTCTCAAAAATCAGTGTGACGTGATCTCCAAGATGAACGGTACGAAGACGACGTTCTTTGATCGCTTTTTCACGAAAAACCGGACGCTCTTTGTGGTAAGTCTCAAGACTTAAAAGACTATCGCGTGTAATGATTCCCATACTGCTATCTTCCTCTATCTGTATAAATTAAAGACCGTATGCTTTTGCAAGCAAGGTCAATGGGTGAGCCATTTCAGACTTCGGTAAACCCAACTCTTCCATGCCCTGCTCAATATGATGACCCGCTAGCTGACAGTCAGAGCTAATGTAGTTTGGCTCTTCTTCAGCCATTCTTCTGAAAACAGGCTTGCCAATTTTCATTGCCATTTCATGAAACTCTTTCTTCACACCCCAAGTGCCAGAGTGTCCTGAACAACGCTCCACAACATTCACCTCAGTACCGGGCACTAGCTTCAGAGTTTCCGCAGTTTTTTGACCTACGTTTTGAACGCGAGAATGACAAGCCATGTGATAACTCACATGTCCGAGCTCTTTACTAAAATCCTTCTTCAAGAGGCTATCCGAATTTCGTGCCATAAAGTATTCGAAAGGATCCCACATCGCCTCTTTCACTAATTGGGTATCAGCACAATCTGGGAACATGAGTGGCAACTCTTGCTTAAACATCAAAGTGCATGATGGAATTGGAGTCAAGATGGCATATCCTTCACGTGCCAACTTAGCCAACTTCGGAATATTTTTCTCTTTATTCTGCGCAACAGACTCTAAATCACCCAGCTCGAGCTTAGGCATGCCGCAACAAGCCTCTTTATCCACAAGCTCATACGGAATGGCATTGTGCTTCAGAATCTTGATGAGATCTTGCCCGATGCCTGGCTCGTTGTAATTGATATAGCAGGTAGCATAGATAGCGACTTTTCCAGGCGTCTTGACGCCATCCACTACTGGCAGATTTTCAGATTTCTCAGCCAGTTGTGGGAATGTCTTCGAAGCATACTCAGGAATCCAAGCATTCTTATCTACTCCTAGGGCGCCCTCCATCACCAAACGGGCAAGCCCAGTGCTATTCACAGCATTGACTGCTTGAGTCACAATCGGAATACCAGCAAAGTGGCCCAGCTTATCTGTAGAGGAAAGTAGTTTGTCGCGAAAGGTCGCTTTGTCATCCTTGAAATTCACAGCCTTTGCACGCAGCATCAGATGAGGAAAATCAATATTCCAAGGGTGTGGAGGAACATAAGGGCACTTAGTCATGTAGCAAACATCGCACAGGTAGCATTGATCCACTACCTTTTGGTAATCTGCCTTATCAACCTGCTCCATCTCCAAATCTTCAGTGGCATCTACCAGATCAAAGAGGGCTGGGAATGACCCGCAAAGACTCACACATCGACGGCAACCGTGACAAAGATCGAAGACACGCTCCATCTCAGCCTCTAGATCATCTTTATCGTAGAACTTGGGGTTTTGCCAATCCAAGGGGTGTCTGGTTGGGGCCTCTAAACTACCTTCACGTGTTGTCATGTATGTCCTCTGCTATTTGAACGTATGCAATGCATCAATTTTGTAGGCCTAATTCTAGAGCTCCACCAGTCGATAGTAAAATTGTATTAATTAACAATCTTCATAGAAAATACCTAATTAGCTTGATGTAATCACCTTAGATGCCCTTTGAATTGATAAAAAAGAGGTAGTAGACACTAACATTGACTCAAATCAGCTCTCTATTGGGGTTATTTGACGACAAAGGACCCGAAAAGTAGCACCAGCTGCCCTTATATTTTATTAATTGATATTTGCTTATCAGTTGTTTTTAACTATCAAGTCAATACAAAAATATGATTATTCAAATCCACAGATTTGTTCATAATCATGCGCAGGTGACCTTTTAAAGCTAGCAACTTAGCGAATCACCCAATTTCAACTAACCGTTTTTAGGAGTCAATCATGGCTAAAACTGTAAAAGGTACAAAGACTGAGCAGTCTTTGAAAGAGGCGTTTGCTGGAGAATCACAAGCAAACCGTCGTTATTTGTATTTCGCGAACCAAGCAGATATCGCTGGTGCAAACGATGTTGCAGCAGTTTTCCGCTCAACAGCTGAAGGTGAAACAGGTCACGCCCATGGTCACATGGAATACTTGATCGAAGGCGGTGCAGGCGAGCCAGGTACTGGTATGCCAGCCAAGACAGTTGCTGAAGCATTACAAGCAGCTATCGCCGGCGAAACACATGAGTACACAGATATGTACCCAGGTATGGCTAAGACAGCGCGCGACGAAGGCTTTGACGAAATCGCTGACTGGTTTGAAACATTAGCGAAGGCTGAGCGTAGCCACGCTAACAAGTTCACTAAGACTTTAGAAGCACACTTGGCAAACGTTTAATTAGCTAAGTCATTTAATTTGAAAGCCCCCGAATGAAAATTTGGGGGCTTTTTTCAGGCCTAATCAATCCAGGCTGGATGCTTGTGCATTACCGAATTAAACAATTCAGACTCAATAAGTTGGCCAAGCCAACTCTGAAGGTGGGTGAACGGCAATGCCTCAAAGCTTTTTTGATCAGACATTGAAAATTGGCGAACAAACGGAAAGATAGCTACATCTACCCAAGACAGCTTATTACTCAATAGATAAGTATTCAATTCCAGCGCGGCTTCCATTGGCCTTAGCATCAACTCTATTGCGGCATTCAAAATCGCCTCTCGATTGAGATGGGGATATCTCTCAGGATATTTGTATTGATCTAAAAGAGTTTTAAATGGGCCATCATTTTTCTCGAGCCACTCTATAAAAATTATTTGATCAACATCCAGCCAACCATCTGGATCAGATCCATCTAATGCCCAGCGCATGATATCTATGCTCTGATCCAGAATCAACTCCCCGACACACAAAACTGGAACAGTTCCTTTGGGCGAGACCCGCAACATAGATTGCGGTTTATCTCGCAAAACTATCTCTCGGTGCTCATATTCAATACCGGCATATTTCAAAGCCATACGAGCCCGCATGGCATAGGGGCATCTACGGTAAGAATACAAAATTGGTCTCATCGCAGCATTATCAAGCCAGCACTTAATTTAATGATCTAAAAAAACGATCATTTATATCGTTATTATTCGTTATACAAATATATCAATCCGCTTCAGAATGGTTCCTGTTGTGCATTAACCCATTTATTTTTAACAGGAAAAACCCCATGTCATTAATTAACACACCAGTAATTCCATTCAAAACCCAAGCATTCCATAACGGAAAGTTTGTCACTGTTTCCGACGAGTCCCTCAAAGGCAAATGGTCAGTATTGATTTTCATGCCAGCAGCATTCACATTCAACTGCCCAACAGAAATTGAAGATGCGGCTGATAACTATGCTGAGTTCCAGAAGATGGGTGCCGAGGCATACATCATTACTACGGATACCCATTTCTCACACAAAGTATGGCATGAGACTTCACCTGCAGTAGGTAAGGCGAAGTTTCCATTGCTTGGCGATCCAACACATACATTGACACGTGGTTTTGGTGTGCATATCGAGGAAGAAGGTCTCGCATTGCGCGGCACATTCATTATCAATCCAGAGGGCGTTATCAAGACCGCTGAAATTCACTCAAATGAAATCGCTCGCGATATCTCTGAGACATTGCGCAAGCTTAAGGCTGCTCAGTACACAGCTGCGCACCCAGGCGAAGTATGCCCAGCCAAGTGGAAAGAAGGTGCAGCAACATTGACTCCATCTTTAGACCTCGTAGGCAAGATCTAAGGATCAAGGTTAGAGGTAATTAGCAATCAATCGATTCTCTTCGGAGAGTCTATTGGGCAGGATAAGAAGCAAAAGTCTTGCCCAATAGACTCATCAAGATTCAATACTAAGGAATACAACATGTTAGATACCAATATCAAAACCCAACTCAAAACCTATTTTGAAAAAATAGAGAGCCCCATTGTTCTTGAAGCCACTTTGGATGACAGCTCTCAGTCAGCTCAAATGCTAGAGCTATTAAATGAAGTTGCTGAGCAATCTACCAAAATCACTGTAAAGACTTCAGGTAGCAGTAAAAATATTCCTAGCTTTACCGTGGGCAAGGCAGATCAACTTGCTCGTATTGCATTCTCTGGCCTACCAATGGGTCATGAGATGACTTCTTTCATTTTGGCTATTCTGCAAGCTAGTGGTTATCCACCAAAGGTTGAGCAAGACGTGATTGAGAGCATCAAAGGTCTAGAGGGTAAGAAGCACTTTCAGACCTTCATCTCCTTGTCATGCCATAACTGCCCGGATGTAGTACAGGCCCTGAACCTCATGGCGGTACTAAATCCCGATATTGAACATGAAATGATTGATGGCGCCCTCTTCCAAGGCTTGGTGGACCAATACCAAATCATGGCTGTGCCTACAGTAATTCTGAATGGTGAAGTATTTGGTCAAGGCCGTATGAGCGTTGAAGAAATTGCCGCTAAATTGGATACCAATACCACAGCACGTGATGCTGAAAAGTTAAGCGCTAAAGCTGCCTACGACTCTCTGATCATTGGCGGGGGTCCAGCAGGTGCTTCGGCTGCAATTTATTCTGCCCGCAAGGGAATCAGGACCGGCATCGTGGCTCAACGCTTTGGTGGACAGGTTGCCGATACTGTAGGCATTGAAAACTTTATCTCCGTTAAAGAAACTGAGGGTCCTAAACTAGTCACAGCTCTTGAGCAGCACGTCAAAGAGTATGAGGTGGATGTGATGAATCTACAAACCGCCAAGAGCTTAAGTAAGACTGGCGATGAGATTGCGATCACCTTAGAAAATGGCGCTGTACTGAAGAGCAAAACAGTCATCCTGAGCACGGGTGCACGCTGGCGCGAAATGAATGTGCCAGGCGAGCAAGAGTACCGCGGTAAAGGCGTTGCTTACTGCCCTCACTGTGACGGCCCTTTATACAAAGGTAAGCGAGTTGCAGTCATTGGTGGCGGTAACTCTGGAGTAGAGGCTGCAATTGATTTGGCAGGCATTGTGAACCATGTCACCTTAGTTGAGTTTGATACTAAATTGCGTGCCGATGCCGTACTACAGAAAAAAATGCACAGCATGCCTAACGTTACGGTAATTACCAACGCATTAAGTAAGGAGGTGTTGGGTGCCGACGGTAAGGTAACTACTTTGAGATATGAAGATCGCGCCAACAATCAGATGCATGACATTGCACTTGAAGGAATCTTTGTGCAGATCGGCTTGCTACCTAATACGGATTGGCTCAAAGGTGTGATTGACTTATCCCCCCGGGGAGAAGTGATCATCGATCAAAAAGGTGAAACCTCGATGCCCGGTGTATTTGCAGCGGGAGACTGCACCACTGTACCCTACAAGCAAATTATCATCGCCATGGGGGAGGGGGCGAAGGCATCTCTTTCAGCATTTGATTATTTAATTCGCTCATAAATATCAGGAAACATCGGGCTCGCTCAGGTCTAAATCAGGCCTGAGTGATTCTGAGTACCAGCCATCTAACTCTCGGAAGCTACCAGCGCCTCAGCAAATCTCATTTCTAAAGCGAGGCGCTTAAAGGCCGATTGATCTGGATATTGTTTTGCCAAATAATAAATAAGCTCCCGATCAGTTTTGCCAAACTGATGATCCTTAAGCATCGTTCTTAAAGCCCAAATTAATTGCAGGGAAGCGCGCTCATCTAATAAAATGCTCGCCTTATCTTCTGCACCCTCATCTAACTCTTGAAGATTAATTTCTTTAGCAAAGGACAATAGCTTTTGTGGCATGTCCCACTTGACAACATTGTGAGTCCAATACAAAAAACGTTTTAAGTCTACCCGCATATTCTGAGCGGAAAAATTTTGCATCCAGGCATGCTCGATCAGTAGATCTAGCTTAAGCTTAAAGTCAGAATAGAGGTCTTCGAAATTATCCCGCTCAAAATGCAGCTCTCCCGCAGAATCCCTTCTTGGAAATTTAATTTGACGGGGATTTATTCCGAGCACTAAAGCAGCTGCTTGCCATGTATAGACATATTGCTTAGAAAGCCAATGATCCCAATCCAATTCAGTCATAAATTTCGCTCTATTTGATATCAATAAGAGCATAGCTTACTACGCCTTAGATGCTCAATATGGAGAAGTGGTGAAGGCTGGGTCAGATAGACACCTGATAACCCAACTCATTTGTATCTACGTAGGCTCTGCATTTGGAAACTAAAAGCCTAGAGGCTCATAAAAACCTCAAGGTATGGCCTTGATGTGGACTTAGTTCTTTGAAACTCCAGAGGTTTCAGAAGCCTCGGAAGCATATTTTTCAGCGATAAAAGAAAAATGTTTTTTGGCTTCAGAGTCTATCGCAACATCCTCAGATTTATGTGGCCCTGATGTTGGTTTAGCATCATAAATAAAAAAGTAGAACACCGCTATCGTCACTAATAGGGCAAAGCTAATCGGGCCAATATATGTCCTCATGGGCTTTTCCCAGCTTAGGATATCTTGACAATATCAGCCTGGAGAGGATGAATCACATTTGGCAATATTTCTGTTGGATTGAATGATCTTGCAAGCCGCTCCTGCCAATGTAGTCGATCCCTAACCAAATCATCAATTTCTAATTGAATAAATGTTGCTGAGACTGCTGATAAATCGCTCTTCGCCTGGAACTGGTTCATGACCTTATCTCCTCATAAAAGCGTCAATGTATGAGTACTATCCTAGACGCTCTCGAAAGCAAAATAAAGCTATTTGCGCAAGTAAAAGCTGTTTTCCCGCCTAATGAAATTTTTTCATAAGTAATTGATTTATATATATTTTATTAATGTAAATGAAGATAATTGCCATCCTCGCAATACTCTTTAGGTAGATAAATGAGTAACTTCATTAACCTATCGAAAGATTTAAAAAAAAATATAAGGTAAGCATTAGAACTTGTTGATAAATATAGAATTTTATCGTTCTGGGTATTTCAATATAAATAAAAGTAGTGCGAGGAGGCTTACTTATACCCAAATTGTCTGCATGTGGAGTGAAATCAACATTAAGGGTCTATAACTTAGACATTAATCATTTCCCAGCCACCTTTTAATTTCACATGAAAGGCATCGGTATAGCGATAAAACTCAATTTCATTAAAGCGTCCATCAGCATCCAAAAGATGATTAAACAAAGCGGAGATATTCCAAGGCTCCCAATCAAAGGCTGGTTTTTCTGCCCATACCTTTGTGCCCTTTTCCTGCTTAACAAACTGACTCATAAATCCAATCATCGTGGCAACATCTTCGCCATAGGTCACGACTGCACGCAAATATTTAGGCTCATCTAAAAACTTCATTTGTATAACTAAATAGGGTAAAGCAAAGGCTAAACATTTATGCCTGCGAGAGTTGCGGAAATAAACTTGTTTGGTGACCGACCATGGCTGATCTGAGTTATTTAAAGAAAAATCAAATACCCAAGAAGTATTATAAAAAAAGATGCATTGGCGACCAGCTATTTCATTAATGACTTTTTGTAGAGGAGTGGTCTCGCGAAGTAATCGTAAGTGCTCTATAGGATGGAGCTTGCCTTCTTTTTTTGATGCTGGATTATCAATATTACTCACTCTTGCCTCTTAAATTGCTCAAAGATAAATGCTGACTTATCGCCTACGTCTCTGCTAACACGATAGACATAATTCTGATCGTAGATAAAGAAATATTTTCGCAGGAATGGATCGGCCAATACAATCTTTTTAAAATTACCTTGGCCAAGGTTATTCACCAGAGCCACAATCTTCTGAGAATCATTTGTAGGGGTTTCAAGTAAAGCTTGCTGAGCTTGCACTCTTGTCAATAATTCAGCTTTATTGGTTGACCCCTCATAAAAGGCTGGACAACACTTCACAACGCCCTTGGGCCGAGCTCCAAGCCATACAAACTCATCGTTACCATACTTTATTGCGGCAGGAGTAATCGACAGCTTTTGAGTGCTGCCTTCTGCCACCCATACCCCCAGCCAGCGCTCATTGATGGCCACAGTTTGAGCATTAAGCTCAGCAGGAGCTGCATCACCACCAGATGGTTCTACACTAGCGTTTGGATTACTAGAACTAGTCTCTACAGGGCCCTGAATCTCTGAGGCTTTAGGGGCCTCGACAATTTCAGGGCCAACTATATTTTGAGAAAGTGCGTAAAACATACCCCCCAGAACAATTAAATACAGCAGGGCGCCGATGATCATGGTGATGGGCAGTGAATTTCTAGATTCTTGCCCAACTCTGGGGGAAGTGTTCTCAGGTAATGGGGTGTGAGCTACTTTTGTTGATTCAGAAGTAGTTTCAGGAAAACTGTCCTTCAAGGAATCCAGGCTAGGAGCTTTATAGCTAGGATGCTGTGATGGACACTCTAGCGAATGTGCATAAGATAAAGTCTCCTCCAAACTTGCAAAAACTTTATTGCGACACACCAACTGATTTAAAACCGCATTTCTCTCTAGCTTGTATTTAGTAACCAAATACAACTTATAGGTGTCAAATTGCAAGTCTTTGGGGCCAGAGTATCTCGCACCACTTTTTTGGGGCATCGGAAAAAAAATCCCTGCAACTAAAAAAGCTAGGCCTACCAGTAATTTGAATTGCACTGGATTTTGTATTTGACTCAGAATAAATCGCTGCAATCCCTCACTATCCAGTCCAATAACTTGACTTTGGACTGCAGCGAATAACAAAGTAAGGCCGCACAAAACTGCAATCACCTTCAATGCAATTTGCAAGTAGCGGGAATACATCAGATTGTCGGGCACTTAAATTCCTTAATAAATGTAGGGAGAGTACATATTGAACTCAAGAACTCTAAAAATTTTGCTACCAATTAATCTATTTAGCGACTCGCCGTATGATCAAATCAGTGCCATTATTTCCATACCAAGAGATCTAACGGTAAGCTAGGATATCCGTTTAGGAGGAGTGGTATCCGCTGCTTGCTGTTGGTCAGACTCTTGCTTTGGGCTAGCTGGAGAATCAGGCTCCTTAGGAGCCTGTTTTGGAGCCTCTACAACCTCTTCCGGCCTTACAAAAGTATCGGTTGTGCCAAAGTTATCGACCCAGTGAAAGACTTCCATAAACTGTTCTTTGGGCATAAAACGCAAAGCGGAGTCATCATAATTTTTATACTCGACATAGCTCACACCTAACTCATTGGGAGTATAGAGTCGCTTCACGGCAACTCGATGTCCATGCTCATCTTCAAATACGTCGTTTCTGTACGGATCTTTCATACTTGTCATGAGTTAATTGTCACCCCTTCTCAAGAAAGAGGGCACCAAGCCCACCTTTTTCAAGCGTTGTTCTGTTGAGCCTTCATTTTTTAGCTCCGGCACAGGTAAGGTGTTTGCAATACCACCGTAAAAATTAAGACCACGTGCTCTTTCACGATAGTCATCTAGAACGCTCACTTTTTTCACGATCGCACGATTTAAAGAGTTGCCACTGATCGAAATTGATTTTCTAACGATGTTGCGTTCAATGATTTTTTTAGAAATATATTTTCCAAAAAAAGAAAAATTCTCTGCAATTTTTTGATCAGGACAGACACATAAAAAATCCTCATACACATAACTGTCAATTGCTGGTGTTCGATAGACAGGCGGTGTGATGTGGCAATTCATGAGAAAGTCTAAGTTGGTAAATGTTGCGTGGGAAGAGTACCCCTCTTCCACTTTACTTGGAACTACCAAGATAAATTGCTTGTTCACTGCCAGACGAGACATGCACTGTTGCGCATATTTCAGAATAAAAATTTCAGTACTTGCCATCTCAAATTTAGAATTCGAGCTGGGCACTAAAACCATATCAAAATCTAAGATAAATTGTTCAGACATAGCCGGCGTCCAAGTGAGATCACAAATACAAACCTCAACTCCAGAAGAATACTTTCGAACACCCGAGCGGGCACTGAGAAGGGCCGCTCCACTACTTTCATAATTGACATCAAGGCAATGGACTTGGACGCCGATATCCGGCGCTTTCTTAGCCCAGCGAGAAGAAGATGCTTGAGGATCCATGTCAATCAAGGATACTTTGATGTTTTCTTGTATCGCAAGATAAGCTGCTAGGTTAACGGCAATCGTGCTCTTACCAACACCACCCTTTTGGTTGGTCACTAGAATTTTGATTGTGCCGTTGGTATACATATTAATTACTCTTTTTTGCCAATAATGCCCGGTTCCTATTTGTCATCAAGATCATCATCGTTGATAATTTTGGAAAGTAGTCCGCTCAAACGTGCACCTTGTTCAATACCAATCTGAGCATAAATAATATCTCCATGGACATCTGCGCCACTGTGCAATTCCACTCTCTCCGTTGCCAGCACATTACCCTCTACTCGGCCAGCAACCAAGACTCGCACCCCAGAAATATTACCTTGCACTAAACCCGATTTGCCAAGCGCAATACAAACATCCGCGCCCGCTTTTGTTTTAATATCACCAACTATCGTGCCATCGATTCTGAGGGACTTAGTTGCTAACAAACTACCAATGATTTCTAAATCAGATCCAATAATTGAGCCGAAAGTTTCTTTAGACGGATCAAGCAGGCGTATGACGGTATTTTGTTTCAAAACAATATTAGTTGCATGTTAGTTTTTATTAAACTTGCCGCTAATCTTGCCACCACGTTGAATATGAATATATTTGTAATTGATATTTCCGCTGACATTAGCAAGTGGGCCAACATTCAAGTCATCACAGTTAACGTCCCCCTTCAAGTTCCCCTTAATCACCAGGTTTTCAGTATTGAGTTCACCATCAACTTGACCAGTGGAATCAATCAAAACAGATTTGGCAGTGACCTTACCACGCACAACCCCGGAGATATTCAAAATCCCATCAGAAACTATCGTGCCTTCAAAGGTAAAACCTTCACTCAGAATCGATGGCTTGGTATTGATTGAAGATCGAATAGGTGTTTCACTTCGAAAATTTTGATCGACTGGTTCAGGCTCAATCTCTTCGGGCACATTTGACTGAGAAAAGTTGTCAGGCTGCTCTTGCATATCTTGCTCTGGGATATTTTGTGAAGTGGAATTTTTTGAAAAGATAGACATCGTTGTATGTTCTGCTTAAGATGATTAGGAATGAGGATTGAGGTTATGTAATTCACCATGCAAATGGCCACCTTTTTCAATCTCAATTTCAGAATAATTAATGGAGCCACTGACCTTACCAGTGGATCGAATAATCAAACTACGGGTTGAAGAAATATACTCATTTACTTCACCACGAATATCAACTGATTCACCAGACAATTTGCCACGCACGACACCTGTTGCCTCTATGATGACTTGTTTTGCAGTAATCTCACCTTCGACAACTCCTGAAATGGAGGCGATATCCGGAACCTCAAAATTCCCTTTGAGAACTACGCCTTCACCTACAAATAGACAACCTTGTTGATTTGCTTCAGCCATTCTTAACACTCCTTGGGGGCAGTACTTCTATTATTGGTATAAATTGCAACGATTTTATCAGTTGAAACTCCCTTTAAGGGCTTAAACGCACTATATATGAACAATTTAAATATTTCATGCACCAAAATCTACCCTCTTTTTATGACAAAGAGATGGATCTTGACGGCATTAACGGCTTTTTTACTAAACCCGCTTAATGCCAGCCATGCTGGGTGGAGCTTTATCTCCTCTGATGCACTGGGAAATAACTACTACTTCGATGATAGTAAAACTGTCATAGAACCCCAATCAGAGCAAGTGAGCACCTGGCTTTTAACAAGCTATTCTCAGGCTCTCTCTGGACCGAATGGAGAGCCCACCCTTTCTGTCATTCAGGATTTATCCTACTTTTGCCGAACTGGCTACGAGAGCTATAAGCAGTTTTATATTGGTTATTACGCAGGTCCGGAGGGCTCAGGCACCAGTTTGGGCTCTGAAAATACCCCGAACTCACCCTGGGAACGCGTCATTCCCGAAACGATGAGTGATGTCTTATTTCAGTTTTTTTGTAAACCAAATCAGTCCAGCAAGGACCAAAGCGGCAAGTAGGCGCTGGAACTAATTACGGCTTCACTTCTGGAGCAGCTTCTGACTTGTTTTCAGCCGCGTTAGCAGGCTTGGAGAAGTAACTCATTGGATAAGTAGTCTCGGCTCCAAATGGCCCCCGAATCCAGATTTGATCGTTATATCTCACGTAGCAACTGCGGCTCACGCTACCTGTGGCACTGACGCTGTAGGAAAAAAACCAATTCGGTTCAATCCTGCCCGTTTCAGAGGTACAAGGCTCGGCGGTAATGTACAAAATGTCGCCATGGGCTGGCATTTGGCCAATGATTGCTCCTTGCGCTATTGGATTGCCCAACAGAAAGAGGCCGACTAACAGTATTTTAAAAGTGGGATGTAATAAATTCATAGGGAGCGAATAATAGGATCGCTGTAAAGTAAACTTGTTGGTATTATAGGTTACCTTACAGCTCAGCTGAGAAATTTTATTTAAAAAAATCAAGTACTTATAGAATATCAATGCAACTATTTTGGGTTTCGGGATCGACTGGCTCGATTAAACAAATCAATATCACCAAAAAGGGTGTTTTACGCTTAGTGGCTGTTGTTAGCTGCGCATTTTGTGCCTTTGGTATTTTGATTTTTTATACTGGTATTACCATCGCATTTGAAGTCAATCCTGAGCTGGCTAAAGAAGTTACCGGAGTAGTGACCCCAGAAGAGCGCTCAAGACTGGACGGCATGTATCGTCGAGAGCTAGCCTCTTACCAAGCGCGCCTCAAGGAGGTTAGCACCGCCTTTAACGAACTCAAAGCCAGTAAAGACCGCTATCTTGCCATTTCTACCCCGAGCACCATTAAAGAGAAGCTCTTGGACCCGGCACACCTTGGTGGCCCTCTAAAACCAGTCAATTTTCAGCTAGATCCCACCAAAGCATTGGTCGATAATCTTGAGGATCTTGCCAACAAGTCCAATGAAATCCTCGATATAACCACCAAGTTAGAACCTGAATGGCAAAAGCAATACAACTGGCTCAGAGCCCTGCCGATTGGTCCGCCGATTGACGCTAGGCTGGGTATGACCAGCAACTTTGGTGTCCGCATAGATCCCATTACTCAACAATTAGCTCAGCACTCTGGCATTGACTTTATTACCCCAACGGGTACCCCTATCGTAGCGTCAGGTGATGGCACGGTCATTAAGTCAGCATTTGATCCAGCCTACGGCAACTTTATTGAAATTGCCCATAACGAAGGCTTTATTTCTAAGTATGCTCACAATAGCAAACTCTTGGTCAAGGTGGGACAACTAGTAAAACGCGGTCAAGTGATTGCACAATCGGGCTCTACCGGAAGATCGACTGGCCCGCATCTTCACTATGAGATTCACCAAAATAGTACTTACCTCAATCCAGCCAAGATTCTGGTATACGCCCCACCCTCAAAATACTGGTAATTCACAGCGGTTTTTTGCAATAAAACTGTATTGATAAATTTTCTAAGCAGACAGCTTATTTAACTCAAAATAGTTTTTAGGCGTACAAGGTAGTAAATCGGGTTTTCACAAAATCGGTTGACACATCGGTTAACGCCGCTATCTGGTAAGCAGACAACATTTTTGCTCTTGTCGAACCTAGCCCATTCACTTGGCTGAGAGTCATTCCTGTCATTGCATTAGTTGTAATCGCAGCAAACTCTTCATTAGTGAATGTATTAACGTCTGCACTTGAGAGACTAGTCAGCTGTGCTGCGCTGAGCATGGCAATCTGCTCTCTGTTAAGCGCTCCTGCATTTGCAGTAGAGAGGGCTCCTAGTTGCGTAGTCGTTAAACCCGAAATAGCCGTTGTCGCAATCGCAGCCATTGCTTCTGGAGTAAGGCCATTTAATGCTGTAGTGGATAAGCCGCCAACTTGAGTGGAACTAAACTTGGCAACTTGCTCAGCAGTCAGTGCTCCTGCATTGGTAGCAGAGAGGGCTCCAAGTTGCGTAGTCGTTAAACCCGAAATAGCCGTTGGTGTAATTGCTGCCATTGCTGCTGTAGTCAGCAGATTTAAGGCTGTGGTGGTTAACTTGGCAACTTGACTTGAGGACATCGCACCGGTACTAAGAGTATCTAAATACGGGGCCTGCGTATCCGTTACACCCTGCATTGCTGCTGCTGAAATCGCCGTTCCTGACTCTTGGATTAATGTATTTAAGGCGGCGTAGTTGAGCTGTCCAATTTGAGTAGAGCTTAGCTGGGCAACTTGACTATCTGTGAGGTTCTCAGCGGAGTGAGTAGTCAGTCCACCTAACTGTGTGCTTGTTAAACCAGAAATAGCTAATGTTGAAATTCCTGCCATAGCATCAGGACTTAGTGAATTTAAATTCGTTAATTCACCAATTTGACTTGCAGTCAGATAGCCAGCCTGCCGATTAGTTAACTCGGAGGTAATGGTAGTAGAAAGTGCATTGAGTTGCGCAGTCGTTAAACCTGTAATCCCTGAGGTTGAAATCGCCGGCAGCGCTGTTGGGCTTAAGGCATTTAGGGCAGTAGTCGATAGTCCACCAACTTGAGTAGAGTTTAGGGTAGCAACCTGCTCAGGGGTCAATGCTGTTGCATTGGCAGAAGAGAGAACGCCCAATTGTCCAGTCGTTAAACCCGAAATAGCTGAGGTTGAAATCGCTGCCATTGCATTGGGAGTCAGTCCATTTAATGCGGTGGTGGAGAAGGCGCCAATTTGAGTCGAGTTGAGTTGAGACACTTGAGTACCGACCAAAGCCCCTGCATTGCCAGCTGATAAGTTGCTGGCTTGATCCGTAGTTAGACCTGTGATTGCGCTGGGAGTAATTGCCGCCATTGCGCCCGTTGCTCCAGCAGTTAGACTATTTAAAGTGGCATAAGGCAAAGCACCAATTTGACTGTAATTGAATTGACTCACCTGGTCTGCGGTTAAAGCCGCTGCATTAGTAGTGGACAAACCAGCTAATTGCGCACTACTCAATCCCCTAATTGCTCCAGCTGGAATACTAGCAATCACATTGGTGCTCATCACATTTAGATCAGCAAAAGGCAATTTACTAATTTGCACATAGCTCAATTTTGCCACTTGATCCGCAGTGAAGACCGTGGCTTTAGCAGTTGTTAAATTCGTAAGTTGGCTAGTATTTAAACCTTGGATTGCATTGGGATCTATTGAAGCAAAGGCAGTAGTGGTTAAGGCATTCACACCTGCACTGGTCATAGCATTGATTTGCTGATAAGAAAGCGCAGCAACCTTAGCGTCAGATAATCCGGTTGCCTGTGCTGTAGTTAGGCGGGCTATAGCACTTGGGGTAATGGCTGCTATTGCGGTTGTACTGAAGGAATTTAATCCGGTAGGAGTGAAAGCAGCGATTTGAGTGGAGTTAATCTGAGCTACTTGAGCGCTGACCAAGGCCCCAGCATTGGTATCAGATAAAGCAGTCAGCTGGGTAGTAGTAAACCCACGAATAGCCGTTGGTGTGATCGCCGCCATCGCCGCCGTGGTCAATACATTTAAAGCATCATTGTTTAGCGCGCCAATTTGAGTCGAATTAAGCTGGGCCACTTGGTTCGCAGTCAGAACCCTAGCATTGGCGGTCGATAGAGCCGTCATTTGCGCAGTATTTAACCCTTGAATTGCGCTTGGTTCAATCGCGGCAAAGGCGGTGGTTGTTAAGGCATTTAGATTGGTTGTAGTGAAGGCATTGATTTGCCGAGCAGATAGTGAGGATGCATTCGCGGCAGACATACTCGTTGCTTGAGTAGAACTCATACCAGCTATAGCAGATAAAGAGATGGCCGCAATAGCATCATCCCCCATAGAATTTACATTGACCAAGGCTGCTATTTGAGCTGAACTGAGCTGAGCCACTTGAGGTCCCGTTAAGGCAGCGGCATTGGTAGTTGACAAGGCGGTTAGTTGAGTCGTACTTAAGCCGCGGATAGCGGTTGTGGAAATCGCCGACATTGCCGCTGGGGTAAGTCCATTCAAGGCTGCTGTCGATAAAGCTCCAATTTGTACAGCATTAAGCTGAGCCAACTGGTCACTCGTTAACGCTCCGGCATTGGTTGCTAATAAGCCAGTCAATTGCGCAGCAGTAAAGCCCTTGATTGCCCCTGTCGGAATACTCGCAATCGCGTTTGTACTCATTGCATTAACACCATCGACAGACAATTTACTCACTTGCGTGGAGTTTAATTTAGCAGCTTGGGTAGTTGTTAAGGCGGTAGCATTCGTTGTCACTAAACTAGTGAGATGAGTGGAATTGAAACCTTGAACTGCGTTTGCATCGATACCAGCAAAGGCTAGTGCTGTGAAGCCATTAATACCGCCACTGGTCATGGCATTAATTTGTCGATAAGACAGAGCTGCCGTATTAGCGGCAGAGATTCCAGCGGCTTGTGTGCCAGTAATGCCTGCCATCGCTTTAGTTTGAATCGCTGCAAAATCAGTGGGACTAAATGCATTTAAAGCGGCAGGAGCTAAGGCGCCAATTTGATCAGCGTTCAACTGGGCCACTTGAGCACTGGTTAAGGCGCCAGCATTGGTCGTCGATAAGGCCGCCATTTGCGTGGTCGTTAAACCACGAATGGCAGTTGTCGAAATGGCAGCGATTGCCGTTGTTGTTAACCCATTTAAAGCGGCGGTGGATAAGGATCCAATTTGAGCTGCGTTCAGCTGAGCCACTTGCGAACTTGTCATTGCAGTAGCATTTGTAGCCAATAAACCAGCCAATTGCGTTGTGGTAAATCCTCTGGCAGCAGTTTTGGTAATGGCTGCCATTGCGGCTGGAGTTAATGCATTAATGTCGTCTGCTGACAACTTACCAATTTGGGCAGAGTTTAATTTCGAAATTTGGGTGGCGGTAAAAGCCCCTGCATTGGCAGTTGATAAACCCGTCAATTGACTGGTAGTCATGCCTGTAATGGAAAAAGGATCGATTGCCGCAAAGGTCTCTGGCGTTAAGGCGTTCAAATCCGCGCTCTCAAAAGCGTGGATTTGAATCGCCTTAAAAGGGGCGATCTGAGACGGGCTGATTAACGCAGCCTGGTCAGTTGTTAGCTGCCTAATCTCCAACGTGCTGCGCTTAGAGACGTGACTGCTATCCCATAAATTAACTCCGTTAGAAGTTATCGATAAAGTCACTTTTTGCCTAAAAATTATAGTTATATTGAACTTATTACGGCTAAAGTGACGCTTTCATTTACCCCTTAAATGACTAAAAACCGCAAAATTTGGTATAAAAAAACGTGATTTGACGCAGATGATCACTAACTGGGGCTTTTGGGCAGTGAGATAGGTGGCCACCCCTCCCAAAGTACGATAAGAACACCTTTAATCTGGGGTAAAAGTGCGACTTTGTATAAATTTCGCTCCAAACCTACAATAGGCTAATCATGAAGCTTGTATATAAATATCTCCTTAGCGCTCTGACAGTCTTAGGCTTAGCGCTATTCATTGATCAAGGGATCTGCAATAAGTGGGTCTATCACGATTACGCAGCGGGCATGGATCGCAAGCTTTCTTGCTTTTGGAAGCCCTAATCAGTTCAAGCCTGCCTTTATCAAACGCCCATTAACCATGACAGTGAAAAATGCTGCCGCCATTTTGGCGCATCTGCATCAAGCCCAGGTGGATTTGGGGGTAAAGCATGTAGAAAGTCATGATGCCCAAATTGCGAGGGAAATCTTAGATCGCCTCTACAGCTTTGAAGACTTGGTCTTTCTCAGTGGCCTAGATATGCAAACCCTGCTGCTCAAGATTTCGGATAAAAGCCTCGTGATTTGTTTAAAAAAGGTGAGCAAGCCCTTGGGTATCAAGATCTTAAGTGCCATGACCAAGGCCAGAGCCAGGGGCATTGGGGAAGACTTACAAAATAGCGAGAAGCTGAAAAGCTCAGAAATTGATGCAGTGCAGTTAGAGGTATTGAAAGTGGCGTACGAGCTGCACCAAACTCAAAAAATTACCCTACGCAAAACGGCTTTAGACGAAAAGTACCTCTAAGTTATAGGTATTGTTACTACGGCTTAATGATGCACGCCGGCTTCTTCCATTGCTTTCTGATGGGCTTTGCGCTGGGCAATTTTTTCGGTCGCTTTTTCAATTTCATGATTGTGCAATAAGACCTCATGCAAACTGCGATAGAGCCACTCTAAAGCAAGGGCAATGACCAGCAACACGGTAAAGGTAAGCCATTTATCATGAACCAGAAAAATATCTGCCACCGTTAAAGCCACAAGGGCTTTAAAACGGATAAAAGTTGTTTCAGGAAAATGAGGTAAATGCATACTCATGATTTTTGGAAGCTTTGTAATTTCTAGAAGAGAAAAAATAACAGAAAAAAGTCATAAACAAAAGTTGCGCTGCACAAAAATAGGGCAACGCTAGATAAACATTACCTCATTACGCCAATAATAGTTTACGGCTTTAATCTCATTTGCGCTTAGTGATTGGCGAGTTCAGATTGGTATTAATAATCAATATAAATAGCAGGGATTGGTAGATCGCCACTTGCTGAGTCCATATGTATAGCACCTACTAACTTTTATTCGCTATCGAGCAGTATTTTGCTGCCCTGAAGATCGATTAACCTGACCAATCCGGGTTGTAATAATTCGCTCAAATCAAATGGCAAATTCCTTTGCACGCTGATCTGCTGCGCATACTCTGCAATGCCATTTAAGCCCACCTTTTTTAATATTGGCAGCGCAATCACAACCTTGTTAGCTGCTTTTGGGACCCTTAAGGTGTAGACCTCATCAAAGACTTCCTGGTAAGTGCGTAGCATGGGTTTATAGAGGGGATTGGCAGTGGCAGAGCTCCACATATTGGTAATGATGGCGCCAGAGGCATTGAGAGCATTTTTCATGGACAACAAAAACTCTTTGGTTGCCAAGTGCTTTGGTATTCCTGCTGCTGTAAATGCATCTAAAAAAATCAGGTCGTAGGGCTTTTGAGCATTTTCAATAAAGGTTCGACCATCTTGTACGTGAGAGATTAAAGAACGATTCTCCGCAAAATTAAAATATTGCTTTGCTAAAGCAATAATTTGCGGATCAATATCAACCACATCGATGTGTGCGCTTGGATAGTGTTTGCGCAAAAACATGGGTATTGAGCCACCCCCTACCCCAATCACCAGTACGCGATCAACATTTTGAGCAAACGCCAGGCCGATCATCGCCGATTTTGTATAGGGCAATCCCAGATAATTGAGGTCGCCTGGTTTAACGATGCTTTGACGTGGCCCATTTTTTCCAAAGCGTAGTGTGCGGATACCATCACAATCTTGCGTTACTCTTGCGAGCCCACAGAGTGTTTGGCCTTCATACAACAAACCTTCTTTTGCCGTCCTTGACTTTGAACCAGCAGAAATTACCGCAGATAAAGCGATCTTGATATTACTCAACATAGTCAACCACCAATCACTCTAGCGTCTAAATCCATTTTGAATACCAAAACCAGATGGAGCAATCATATGAGGGCTATCTCAAGTCATATTTTGCATTAATTACCGATCATCAAACCACAGTGAACGATTTGACTTTTAAGTTTTGAGTTGTACCGGGACCAGTCGAGAAATAAGTTTTAATATTCGCCCAAGAATCAGACACATTGATTGCAGCAACTTTAGTTTTACCACTCAGTGTAGTTGCGTCACCGACTGTACCAATTTGACTAATGAGGATTGAGTTTGCAGTAATTTGATTGAGTTTTGAATTGTTCATAATAGTATCGCTAATTGCATTGATATTCGTGAGAGTGTCAGCCACGTCAATTGATGTGATCTTGCTGTTACTGAGGTAATTGTTAGTGCCGGATAAGGAGGCTGTACCAACTGCAGTTAAAGAAAAACTCGTTACTCTTGAGTAAGAGACTAATGAAGCATTAGCGCCCAGTTTGAAATTCGCTTCTGTATCAGAAACAGTAATACCAGTGACCTTAGGGTTGGATTTGAGTGTTAGAACATTAGCAAGGCTTGCTCCTGTTGCATAGATGTTCTTAATTAGATTATTGCTTCTCAGGCTGGTTAATGTGGAAGCGCTTCCCAATAAATTGGATGAAGTATCTGTCACTGTTACAGAATTTAATTTATTTCTATAAGAGGGAGATAATGCTGCATATTGCGCACTAATCGTACTCACGTCTGCAACGGCTGCATTTGTAATCTTCAGACCTAATAAACTGGTATTACTAAGCATTGTCGATAGATCAGCTGATGCTAAATTTGCATAAGTATCCTGAACGCTGTATTTGAGAACAGCGGTATCATTTTTTACTGTGTTGTAGTCAGCATATGGGACTGTACTCAAAATAAAAGTGTTCTGACCAGTTAATTTGATTTTTAAAGCAGTGTATTGTGCGCTAGACATATTCAATACTGCTTTTTTCAGTAATGTGCCATCACTAACAGCAACGGATGATAGATTGCTGATGTTAGATCCAATTACTGAACTTGCCGATGCCAAATCTTTGTTCAAATTAGACGCTGTATCGGAAACTGAGACAGCAATGCTGTTACCAGAAACTGCCGATAAAATTGTCGTAAGCGCTGTAGATGACGGTATTGCAAATAATTTGAGGCCAGAAATTTTTCCAGATGTCCATGATGTGATTGCATCACCCAAGGCTGTGTGATTTGTCGAAGTACTTTGAGCTAAGTTGGCACCAATATCTGTAATACCAATTGCTGTGAACTTATTCTTTAAAGAATTTAATGTTGTTAAATTTGCAATTGATGCATTCGTTCCTACGATAGATGTAACCTTGCTACCCAATGCGGTGATGGTGTCCGAATTTCTGATAATGTCTGTAGCACTACCGGTAATGCTAAGACTAATATTTGATTTAATAGAATCGGGCAAAGCATTAATAATTGCCAAATTTGCCGAAGTCATTTCAGTAGCAGACATCGCTAATGGAACTGAATTTACGCTACCGCTAATACTAAAGCTGACTTTTGATTTGATTGCATCTGGCAATGCATAAATCGTTTGAAGATTAGCAGTTGTCACATCTGCAGCAGCCAAAGATATTACGACTGAAGATACCTTACTTGCGATAGTGCTTCCGATCAGAGTCTTTGCAGCGCTTGCAGAAATATTTGCTAATGTATCTGAAACAGTAATCGAATTTGAGGCAACCCTACTATTAGCATTAATTCCTGTTGAGTTTGTATTCAGATTGGCAACACTATCGTTAATACTAATACTGACTTTTGATTTAATTGCATCTGGCAATGCATTAATAGTTGCCAGATTTTCAACACTCAAATCCGCGGCACCCATAGATATTGCTACTGAAGATACCTTAGCTGCAAGCGTTGTTCCAACGAGGGTTTTTGCAGCATCAGTATTAATATTTGCTAAGGTATCAAAGACGGTAATGGAACTTGAGACAATCTTGCTACTGCCATTAATTGCAGTTGCGTTTGTAGTTAGGTTTGCAATGCTATCTTTTAAGGAAATCGACTTTACGTCAGCATCGCCTGTTAATGCAGTCAGTGCACTAGCATTTCCAGAGAAATTAGTAACTGCAATGCCCTTGGTGCCAGCACCTCGTATTAAGTCCTCGATAGCTTGTTCATTTGTATTTGAGCTATAAACGCTATATGCCACCGATACTGGACCAGCATCACTTACAGTGATTGCATTAATCTTTGTATACACAGCATCAAGACTTTTGAAATTATTGCCGCCCATTCCAGCAGCAGTGTCAGCAACATTCAATTTTGCAGAAGCTAACTTCAGAATGACGTCTTTATAAGATGTCACCTTGGAGCCTGTCAACGATAAGTTATCGTTACCCGACAGCGTGATGGTAGAAATTCTTGCACTATTTGCTTCAAGTTCAGACAATACGGTGTCAGACAGGTCGCCTGCAGCGCCTGTCACAGCTACGTTACCTTGATTGGCAAGGGCAGTTACTAGGGTGCTATACCCGGTACCCCCTACTGTATACAACGCCGTCATTGAATTATCCTATTAGCACCTACATAGTGCCTACAGTCAATTTACGGCTAAAAATGGCTTATTCATTAGGAAATATGGACTTATTTACTGATGCATTTAAAGATCGATATCTTCTATTTGAGGCCTAGATGTCTTACTCCAGGACTTTTTACTACTTAGGTGGTCTTGAGATGAAAATAAGTTAGTGATTACTAATTCAGTTCGTTGTAGAGTATAGAAAGATATGCATATCAGTATCTAGATTTTCAAGGAATCAACATGGCTGCCATCAATACTTCAATCTCCTACCAATCTCAATTTGCTACCTCTGGAGCATCTTTAAGTGATATGCGTACTAAAGGTGGCCCCCAGTCGCAAATGGAGGAAATGAAGGGGGTAGAGCTTAAACCTACTAACTTTAAATTCCAAGTTCAGAAAACAGAGCCGCTTGGCGACCTTGGAAGACATGTGAATTTAAGGGCTTAAGCTAATCTCTTAAGTTCTTATCACTCAAGCTTTACGTAATAATTAGGTAATTAACTGTGTTTTTAACAACAAAGCCTTGTAGCACTCAATCTTCCTCATATGTAACTCAAATACTGTAGAGATTTTATTGCTTATTGAGCTTTGAACTGTCTACTAATTAGTAAAAAGTAGTCTATTTGAATATGGTCTCATACTGGGAAAACAGTCTTCCTTTCTGCTTTCAACTAGATCACAATAACTAAAGATAATTGATAGAAAACCTTAGCTTAAACGCTCTTCATCCTTAGTAATCATTTTTTACTTTAATATAGAACTCGCAAGAAAAACTCGTGACCTTCAAAAAGATCACGAGTTTCTTACAAAAATAATCTAACTAATGAGATTAAGCGGTTAACTTTAATTTAGCTCTATCAACTGGATTACCAACTGCATTCAATATTGTTGTAATCGTGCTTCTCTGAGTTGGGTCAGAGATGCTGACTGAGGTCAATGTCTTTAACTTAGACTTACCTAACTCAGCAACTAGCTGACCAGCTGTAGACAAGTCAGTATAAGTAGCCCCTGTAACTGCATAGGTAGCTACGTTTTTATCACCTTGAAGAGTAGTTGTGTTAGCAAAACCTGCACCGGTTACAGTAAAGGCGTAGTTCTTGTTAACTGGAGTAACTGGATTGCCAGCAGGGTTGTCCATACCAGCAAGGAATGAAGCTTGCAATTGGTTATACAGTGTGTAAGACAATGAAATAGCTTTTTTACCTACTGTAGAGCCGTCGGAAACTACGATTTCATCTAGTGCAACATTACCTGGCAGGGTTGATGTCTTGTTGTCATACAGAGCCTGCAAGTTACTGTTGACATCCACTGCTTTAGCTTGGTATGTAGCTTTTGTATTTGTATCGCCTCTTTCAATTTTAGCTGTAATTGCACTTAAGCTTGTTGATGTAATCGAGCCAGAGCCTAAAATTGTCACTCTCCCTACAGAGCCAGCACCATCTTTTAATCTACCGATATTGCTCATTGTTTTATCTAATGCACTAGCAGTAAATGTTTGAGTACCAGCTCCTGCCGTAGTTTGCACTATCCAGGGACTTGTAGCATATGCATTTGCAGGGGTACTAGTATCAGCAGCTAGTGCATCTGCTTTTGTTGAATATAAAACAAATTGAGTGGAACTTAATACGCCAACATAGTAGTTGGCTCCACTAACTAGGCCGGATAATGCAGTACCTGTACTGCTGTAGGTAACTCTATCACCTGTTGTAAATCCATGTACACCTGTCGTAATAATTCCGTTAGTAGCTGATGTAGCACCGTTAGTGGAGCTAGCTAAAGTAGCAACTGAATCTGTACCAGCATTTAACTTGGCAACGGTATCAGCAATATCAACCTTGCTAACAATATTTGCTAAGGGGCGAATATTTGCACCTTCTGCAGGGCTACCTACTAAAGTAGTTAAAGTAACAAATCGGTCTGCTTGAGCTACTGAGGCATTAGTCACCTGAACATCATTTAATGTGGTAACCCTAGTAGGTGGAATTCCTACTTGGTTACTAAATGTCCCCGCAAGACCAGTGGTTACAGCACGTTTGCCGACTACAGAACTCGTAGCTACTGCATGTGCATATGTGTCATAAAGGGCAAAAGAACTGTCAGAAAGTTTTCTAACATAATAGCTATCGCCATCAACCAGGTCACCGTTGGCTGTCCCGTTAAATGAAACTACATCACCTGTATTTAGCTTATGGTTAGCTGTGGCAGTGATCACATCTGTAGCGTCAACAAAGCTAGCAACGGTAGTTGTCGTTGGTAATGGGTTGATGTTGGTATTGTTGTACTTACTGATTAAGGCCAATCCATCTGTTGTTAGTAATCTATCAGCCGTATCTTTCAACAAAACAGTAGAAGTGGCCGCATTTGCTTTAGTCAGCTTATCCCCAACAATCTTTAGCTGGTCAGCAGTAAACTCCGCTGTTGATAAAGCCGCTATTTCTATAGTGCCGATCTTGTTAATGTTTTTCAGGATAGAAGACATATAAGTCTTCAAGTCTGCCCCAGTGCCAGAAATATTAAATGTTTTTCCGGATAAAATTCCCATGCCACCTAAATTCACTGCTGTACTTAATTTAGATACGTCAATCGTTGTATCGCCAGAGATATTTAATGACTTAAATTTCGTATACACAGAATCTAGGGCAGTAAAGTTGGTCGCTACGTTGGTATTTGTCTCCACACCACCTGCTGCACCACCACCAGGACCTGCTGAAGTTCCTTGTAAAACAAGGCTTTTAGTTCCTAGCTTTAAGAGTACAGCTTTATTAGTAGCAACTTCAGCGGCGGTCACAACTATATCGCTAGTCGACTTTATTGCGCCAATCCCGTCTACATTGCTCAGTAGAGTAGAAAGGCTGCTATAAATTTCTGCACCTGTGCCAGTAATGGAGAGTTTTTGATTTCCCCTCATTGAGTTGGCAAGGGCAATATTGTCATAAACGTTTGAACTTGCGCCAATTTTGATTGCTAAAGTCATCTTGTACTCCTATTAATTAATCACTTACTTACTTAAACGGATAAACACTTCGATCTGATTAGTAAAAATATATAAAATATATAGGTATATATTTTATATATTTTTGCGGGACCCTCAATTACACTTTTTTAAGCTATCTGGCATCTGCATCTCTTAAAGCTCCAGATTTCATATGTAATCTTTGAGTCTTGAACTGATCTCCTACTTTTATATCGGCTTTTTCCTCTACTTTGTTTAGCTTTATTTGCCAATTAAGTATTCCTGATTTACTTATATTAATTTTTTATATCTATAAATTAGATATACAATCGGGTTTTATGGACCTTATTTCTCCTTACTTATGAAATATGTCTTCTCAAGCCCCTATTTAGTGCCTGCAGAGTCTCTTTGGCGGTTTTTTCCGGAAAAAGAACTCCAGGGTCAATATTCGAATATTCCCTTGGGGATCGTTTTGATTGTTTTGGACAAGCAAAACCAAGGTGAAGAACTCTCTTTGAAGGGGTTATATAGCTATTTTTCCTGTAGCCACCTCACAGTGAAGAAGTTTGTAGATGCGCTATGTGCCGCTGGATACCTTCAAACCCTTAAATCGAGCACGGATTCTAGGGTAAAGTACCTTTTAATGACAGATAAATGCAGTGTTTTATGCCAAGCTTTCATGCCTAAACCAATAATTAGCCAACCCTAAGCAATCTCCTGCCTCAAATAACTACTTAAGACTGTGAACTAACTGTGACTAGGATTCAGACTCTTTCAGCTCTAGCGCTATGCGCGACCCTCTTTGCCTGCGGTAATAATGAGACCCCCCCTCAGGTAGAGGTTTGGCTACCAGATACGGCGGTAGTCAAACTACCCATGGAGGAATATGCTGGTATTCCGTTTAATACCAGCGGGCAAGAGGCGGTTGACAAATTTAAGTGCACCCAATATGACCTCACCTATAGCTGCAAGGTCAAAAATGGGGAAAAAGATGAGGATATTTGGCTAATCTACAACGAAGCTGGCCGCATGGTGCTGATGAAAAAGGAGTTGGGCTACTTTAAGAAAGATGTGGCAGATGCCATTATTGAGCGCCTGACCATCAAATATGGCCTAGATTACAGTCCTTCCGAGGGTCAAGAAAGCGCTTTTGCTTCTGGGGTTCGTAAGACCAAAAGCTATGTTTTTGGGGGCGGGCAAGTTGCCTTTCAGATTGGCAGAAGCCTAAATAACCGCAATGAACTGATGCTGGTGTACTTTTTCCCAGAGGATGTTGGGGCTACCTTCGCCAAAAGCGTCATGAACTAGGTAGGTCTTTTTCCTATAGCCCTACTTGGTTTGGTTTGGGTTAATTAAAGTAAGGGCTTGTTAGGTTTAAGCTGGGTGGGGATGAAATCCACTTGGGGAACATCTCCAGCAAGACCGGTTTCCTTGGTGTCATAAGCCCAGGCCAAGATTTGGGCAATAGCCTCAAATAGGGGCAAGGGTATGGTTTCCCCGATCTCTAGCTGACTATATAAATAGCGTGCCAATGGAGGAATTTGGGCAATAGGCACATTAAAGTCTTTGGCTACCTCCTGTATCCGCAAAGCGATCTGGTCTGCCCCTTTAGCCACCACAATTGGTGCTGCCATCTTTTCCATGTCATAGCGTAGCGCCACAGAATAGTGCTCTGGGTTGGCTAGTACTACGTCTGCCCTCTCAATCGCTGCCATCATCCGTGATGCGGAGATCTGTCTTTGCATTTGCCGCAAGCGCTGCTTGATCTCTGGCGAGCCATCCGACTCTTTCATCTCCTGCTTCATTTCTTCGGGGCTCATCCGAATTTGCTTGCGAAAGTTAAACCATTGCAGCCAGGAGTCGCCAACCGCAATCAATAACAGTGGCAACATCAGAAGCATGAAACCATCAAGAATAAAAGATGAGGTCTGTACGAGCGCTGCATCAAAATTCTGATTAACAATCATCCGAACGTAGGCAAACAAGCCGAATAAATAGGCTATACCCACACCTAACATGAGGGTTGTTTTCACTAAGTTCTTTAATAGCTCGCTTAAGGCATTAATAGAAAACATCCGCCCTAGCCCGGCAATGATATCGAGCCTACCTAAATTAAACTGGGGGGCAAAATAAGCGCGGAAGTTCACTAAAGATAAGGGCGCTAAGATGCCAATAATCCACAGTGGGATGAAGATCAAAGCCAAAAGGATCAGCACGACCAAGAATGCCCCTCCTACCCACTCTTGCATATGATCCATCAGTTTGGCAGGTTCTGAAAACTGAAAAATTGCCTGGGTCATTAAGACCATCTGTTTTAGTAGCAGGGGGCCAACAGCTGATAAAAAAATGACTACTACTACTAGTGTGGCAAAGGTCGCTAGATCGCGTGATTGGGGTAGTTGCCCTTGTTCACGGGCACGCAGAATGCGCCGCTCACTCGGTTCCAGTTCCTTTTCTTGGGAGTTATCTCCACCTTCAGCCACCCTATTACCCCATCCATAATTTTAGCTATGGCCTAAGCTTACACCCAGCAAGTCCATTATTCCTGAATTCCCGATAGTCACTATGGGTCTGGAATTTGGGTCAAGGTTTAACTAAGGCAAGGTCTTTTTGAGGGCGGCGAGTTTTTCTTTGGCTGAAATTAGCTCTTGGGGGCTTAAGGATGCCTTGAGCTTTGCTAGCTCTGCGCCGGCTACTGGATTACCAGTGGCATCCGATAAGGACATCCAGATATAGGCTTTTGGTAAATCTACCGCTATTTGGCCGCCATCCATATAAATATGGGCTAAGTTGTATTGCCCCACTGCGCTCCCAGCCATAGCTGCTTTTTCAAACCAATAGAGGGCTAATTGGGGAGCATTCTCCAAGGCGTCGATCTTTTGATACAGGACCCCCAATTCGAGCATGGCCTCAATATTGCCCTTTTCAGCCGCACGATTTAACCAAACTAAGCCCTGCTCAATATTTTGTTTAGTACCAATTCCTTGGATGTACATCAAAGATAAATCGTACTGAGCCTTAGTATCTCCAGATTCTGCGAGTCCCTGAAATAATTGATATGCCTTGGTGTAATCGCCGGCAGCATAAGCAGACCTTGCCTGCTGATAATCTGAGCAGCCCAACAAGATGCTAGCAAAAGCAGCTAGCATTGGCATACGTAAGAAAGCGCACCAATTTAGCTGGGGCATAGCTAGCTCAGATAATTGCCTTAGTTACGCCTGATACTTACTTTTTGCTTGGCGGCGCCGGCTTCTTCTCTTCAGGCTCTTCCACATCCTCATCTGGCGGGGTATCACCAGCCTTAGGCAAATTCACCGGTAAGGCAGGCTCAACATAGTAGCTTGCACCTAAATCCCCACCAATCATTCTGGCAAAGGCGCCAAAATAACGGCGTCCTAGGTCAGGATAGTAAGGGGAACTGGCTAAGTAACCCTTCGAACGAATGCATGCGCTATTGTTCACGCTACCCTCACAACTAGCGATGGCTGATAATCGACCCACCTCAAATTGCTCGCCCAAGAAAAAGCCAGATATCAGAATGACCAAGGGCAGAATGAGCCAAATCAGGAGTTTCTTACCCAACTGTATTAAAGAAGCAAGCTTTTCATTCATCACTGTTACTTTCCGATTAATAGCATATCAATGTTGCTCAACCTTCTTGGGGGCACTTTGTACCAAATCACTTGGTAACTTTCGCCAATTCGCAATAGGCTCCTTATTATGCAACTTTGCATAGACTTGAATGATTCTAGGATCTGCAGGATTCAGATTTTCTTTCATTGCGTTATACATCCTTGCACCAGCAATTTGGTTGCCCTGCTCAATATAGGCATTTGCAGCATTATAAAAATAACCGGCTGCCTTTTCTTGTTGCGGGTAGCCAACAATATTTGTTAGATACAGATTGCCTAAATATTCGCATGCACTGGGATTCTGAATTTTAGCAGGTACAGAAAAGTACTTTTCTGCTAATAAATATTGTTTTTTAGCATAGCGACGAAAAACGGTATTGGTGAGGATGAAATCAGGATGAGTCACGATCTCCGCTTGACGATCGTAGTATTTCATACGTTCAAAGGCAATTAAACCCCGATAATAATTTGCCTGCACATCCCCCTCTGCTGCTAGGATATCAAGTTTTTCTAAGACCCCCAATGCCTCTTTGCTGTAACGCAGCACCTCATCCTCAGGCTCAATACATTTAGGGTTCTTAACACAAGCAATAGCAACAATAGTTTTATCAAAGCTACGCTTGTAGCGTTTGTAGAGTTTTTTTGCTTCAGTCGCAGGACCTACAAAAGGCTCGGTAGAAGTTTTAGACTCAGAGCTACTCTTTTTTTGTACATTCTTGTCTTGAACCTTAGGGTCTGAAGCTGTACCCACTATGGGTACAAGCATCATGAAGGCAAGAAGGATTCTAAAGAGCGGTGACAAGGCTTTACCTCGCAGGCTTGCCTGTAGCTGGTTTATCTACTTTAGAGGTATCCATTGCAGGCGCTATAGGAGCATCCTTAGATAAAAATTGAGCCGGCGCTCTTAAATTAGCTGGAATCTCTTGCGCACCTTTTGGCAATTCCTCTTTCTGCCTCTCAATTGGCCTTTGTACCGGCTTTTCTTCTTTCTTAGGCTTCTTATTTAAGAGCGTAATCGAGATACGTCGATTTAAGGGATCACTCAAATCAGCAGGATTTAAGGGGATCGTATCTGCGAAACCGATCACTTGGGCAACATTAGAAGGCGCTAAACCTCCAGCAATCATTTCTCGGCGAGCCACATTAGCACGCTCACTAGAAAGCTCCCAGTTGGTATAACCCGCCTCGCCATTAGAGAATTTTGCAGCGTCTGTATGACCCTCAATACGAATCTTGCCAGAATTGTCATTTAATGACTTTCCAATGACCCGCAGTAAACGCCTTGCTGACACGGTAGGTACAACGCCACCACTATTAAATAGCGGCTTCCCTTTTTCATCCACCACCTGAATACGCAGACCCTCGGATGTAATGTCCATAAAGAGTTGCCCTTTGATATTCTTTAATTCAGCATCAGACTCAACACTTTTTTCAATATCGGATTTGACTGCTTCATTTTTTGTTCTGTCTTTACGGGCATTTTCAACATCAGTGACTGATGAGTCACTGATACGGCGTTGCTCAGTATCAGCATCAGCCTTGGCCTCCACTCCAGCCACCTTAGAAATATTGTCGCCACCACCCTTGATAATTCGAGTAGTCTCGCCCGACCCTTGGCCGCCACTCATAGAAACGCGCATCGGATTTTGAAAGTAAGAGGAGATACCAGCCAAATCACCTGCTGTGGTGGATCCTAAAACCCACATCAACAAGAAGAAGGCCATCATCGCCGTCACGAAGTCGGCGTAGGCAATTTTCCAGGCTCCGCCATGATGACCATGACCACCTTTTTTAACGCGCTTAACGACAATAATTGGCGCGTCGGACTTAGCCATGGTGCTTACTTCCCTTTAGCAGCTTTTGTACCTTCATCCAGCTCAGTAAATGTTGGACGTTGATAAGTAAAGAGCACTTTACGTCCAAATTCTACAGCTGCTGCAGGGGGAAAATTATTTAGGCTTGCAAGCAAAATTGCTTTGATTGCCATAAAGGCTCTCGTTTCAGATTCAGCTTGCTGCTCTAGAACCTTAGCGACTGGTTGCACAAAAGCGTAGGCTAACAAAATACCTAAGAAGGTACCCACTAGCGCAGCACCGATGAGCTTACCCAACTCTGCTGGGGGTAAACCAATTGAGCCCATGGTGTGAACCACGCCCATCACCGCCGCCACAATACCAAATGCCGGTAGACCATCACCCACCATCGTCACCGATGCTACGGGGATATGACTCTCTTGGTGATGGACGTCTAGCTCTTGCTCCATCAAGCTTTCAATTTGAATCAGATCTAGTGAGCCGCCGAGCATCATCCGCAAATAGTCAGTAATAAAATCGACCAAATGGTGATCCTTTAGGATGTCTGGATAAGCTTCAAAAAGTGGGCTTGTTTCCGGATCCTCAATATCACCCTCTAAAGACATCAAGCCATCACGTTTTACTTTTTGCAAAATCTCAAACATGAGGCACAGTAAATCTAAGTGCTTTTTCTTTTGGTTACCAGCGCCTTTAAAAGCACCGCCTAAGGCACCTAAGGTTTTCTTCAGATTGATGATTGTATTGGAGGCGATCATAGTACCAACGGCCGCCCCGACAATGGTCAAAACTTCTGTAGGCTGCCACAACACCGCTAAGTGTCCGCCATGCAAGGCGTAGCCCCCTAGGGCACAACCCATCGCAATAATCCAGCCTAATGGAATATTCATACTTCTATTTACTCAGTTTAAAGTTTGGAAAATAAATTACTCTGCTGAAGTTTAGCAAACATCGCCTGTGCAGCGTTTAATAAGGTTTGGGCTTTAGTGTAAGCCGCCGTAGCCGCAGCCATATCAGTATCCAAAATAGCTGAGGAGGCAGCCGCAAACTCAGTTCCCAGGGCGGTTATGACGCTTTTTGAGACGTCTAACTGGCTTGATATTGCACCACTAGTTTGCTGGGCGGTCATTAATTGCTCATAGGATGCGTTTAGGCTAGTTGAAATGACCACCGCATCACCTGAAATAGCTTGAGCACCATTAGCGCGCCCATCAAGATAGCTAACAAAACTATCGATACTGGTATAGAGCTCTGAGGATTGTGGTTCGGTAGCAGTACCGCCAACTCCAAATGCCAAATTAAACTGAATCCCAGAGTCGACCATCACATTAGGCTCAATTTGGACCTGATTGACTACGCTAGAAAAGATTGCATGGCCACTAGCATCTTTGGCAGTCATTTGACTCATAATTGTGTCGCGGATTGACTCAGCTTGGATTTTTAAGGCACCATAATTCGCTGGGCTTAAGGCTGTATTTTGAGACTGAACAAATAATTGCTTTAAGGTAATCATTTGATTCAACATGCTATCCATCTGGGTTTGCGCACTATCATGCAAACTCGCCACCATGTCTTGGTTATTCTTGAACATCTTGAGGCGTGATATATCAAAATCAAGCTCTACACCTCTAGATACAGCATAAATACTATCTGAGGCCTTACTATAGTTTTTGCCTGTGTTAATTTTTTGTTGCCAAGCGGTAGCATCGATCAAACTATTATTCATAGAATCGACACCGGCATCTAATACTTGGTTGGTACTAATTCGGATACTCATAATCTACCCTCAATTCATGATTGATAGAAGTGCATTAAACATTTGATTACCAGTCTGCAATACCTTAGTAGAAGCGGTATATAACTGCTGATACTTCAATAAGTTCGCAGCCTCCTCATCAAGATTCACTCCTGAAATAGAATCCTTTTGACTTTTCAAATTAGTCATTACGGCGATATCAGCTTTTTGGGTGCTTTTCCAAGTGGCTACCTGAACGCCGACATCACTAACTAAACTAGCGGAACTAACAATAAATATCGAGCTTTGTTTTTGCAAAAAATTAGCAGCATCTGAAGTAATAATTGGATCGCCCATCACATCAAAATATGCAGCTGTATCTGTTGGGGCCAGAGAAATAAAATTAGCAGCCTTAAAACCTGATCCCGTTAGGCTATTACTTGGGTTGGATAAATAATCATAGAGACGATTCATATTCTCTTCTGAATTAATGCCTGATACCAACTGCCCAAAGGAATCTGAGACGCTATTGATATCCGCAGTGATGTCCCCTTCTAGACTAGGCAATTTTTGTGAGCCTACTTGAAAACCAAAAATGGCGAGCAAGGGGTTAGTCTGAGTAAATACATTATTTTCTGTTTGGCTAGCTGTATTGGCAGCAGAGACTAGGCCTAGGGCAATCGTATCTAAACGCTGATCAATTTTGGGTACAAAAGTATTTACCAATTCAAGTAATGCGCCTGCTTGGCCACCATCAAGACGCTGAATACTCGTAATGGTATTGTTGCCAGTCCCACTCTTTAATGAATAGACTGCAGTATGCATGTCTTGCCCACCATTCATTACCAGCTTATTGGCCACTGTTCGATCGACTAAGGGCATGCCTGCAATTAAATGGGTAGCTGTACCATCGCCATTAATCAACGATTGTCCACCGACCAGCTTTTGTAGTTGAGATAGTAGGCGATCACGCTCATCCAATAGATCTGCCGAAGGGTAAGAATTACCAGAAGTAGTGCCTTTGATAATTTGCGCATTAATTTGCGCCAATTCAGGCAACAAAGTATTAACCTGGGAAGCAGTATCAGCCAAACCTTTTTTAGCATCACTTGCAATTTGTGCGGTTAAGCCGCTCATACCAACAATACGTCTTGCTACCTCGTTTGCTGAACCTGTAATGGCAGCGGCCTGCGGCTTACTGGTTGGATCTGCTGCATAGGTACCGAGTGCATTAAAGAAATTACTAATCGCAGTATTTAAGCCTGTGGACTGATCCGCAACCAAGGTATCAATTCCTTGGGTGTACTGTACCAAGGTCTCAGAGTAACTCGATTTTGCTTGTTGGTTCAAAACCTGAGCATTGAGTAATGAAGAGTATTGGCGCGTAAAACCCTCAACGGCAAAACTCGTGCCATTGAGCATCAAAGAATTCGGTGCGAGCGCATTAATCGTGGCATCTGCAGTTCGACGCGTGAAGCCATCTACCGATGCACCAGCCACGTTTTGTGAAGTTGTCAGAATGCCTGCCTGCGCGATATTTAACGCAGACATTGCAGAATCGGTGATGGAGTAGACGCCCATATATTTACCTTAGTGTAGGAGTACTCTCAAAACCATTTGGTCTTTGCAGTGACTGCAAAGTTTCTGCAGAAGTAGGTGCGGAACGAGGAGTATTTAATGGTTTTACGGCTACTTCTTGAATTCCGCTTAGTTTTGCTGCATTGGACTGTGCAATCAACTGTTCAGCAATTTGCTTTCCAAAGCCAACGCCTCGCCCTTGTGAGAGCAAGTCAGCTACATGATCGTCCATTATTTCTAGATAAGACTTGGAAGCACTACTTTGCCCATCCATGCCATTCAAATTCGTATTTCTTGCTGAACTAAGCATCTGTCTCAATAAAGTACGTTCAAATCCCTGTGCAGCCTGCTTTAATTTGGCTTCATTAGTTGATGCAGAAGTTGATGTTTTAACGGCAGTACCCTGAAGCATTCTGGCGCTATTAGGATCAATTGAAGGTGTTAGTTGATTAACATCCATTAAATGACCTCTAATTCTGCACGCAAAGCACCGGCAGCTCTAAGTGATTGCAAAATAGAGATGAGGTCTTGTGGGGTAGCGCCCATCATATTGAGAGCCTTAACCACTTGATCCAGAGAGGCTCCGCCGGGTACAGCGATTAGACTATTTTCCTTACCGCTATCAGTAATAGTTGCAGTATCTTCTGTGGCGGTAGTGGTCTGTCCACGACTAAATGGTAATGGCTGACTTACCGTGGGGGATTGCTGAATTTTGATTGTTAAATTACCGTGCGCCACAGCAGACGGAGAAAGCCTTACCGCTTGGTTCATTACCACTGAACCTGTACGAGAATTTAATATTACCCTTGCTGGTTGACTACCCATTGGTACGTCTAAATCTTGCAGTGCTGCCATGAATGCCGTTCTTTTTAACGGCTCTGTTGGAACGCGCACATTCAGTGATCTAGCATCAATAGGCAATGCTGTTCCAATACCAAAACGACGACCAATGGTCTCTGCCGTTCTTTGCATTAAAGAAAAATCAGCCTGACGTAAATCCAATTGCACGAACTCGTCTACCAGCAGCGCTGGGACCGCTCTTTCGACAATACCGCCTGAAGGTATTCTGCCGGCAGATAAATGGTTAACGGAAGTTGCTGCGCCACCCGTTGCAGCTCGTGAACCACCAATAACCACGTTTCCTTGAGCTTGTGCATACACTTGACCATCAGCAGCCTTCAGCGGTGTCATTACTAAGGTACCGCCTTTTAGGCTAGTTGAATTTCCTAAAGAGGAAACAGTCACGTCGATCTGCTGACCAGGTCTAGAGAGCGCTGGGAATTCTGCAGTTACCATCACTGCTGCTGTATTGCGAAGCTGTGTTTGATTACCAGTGGATGGCAAAGTAACGCCTAATACCCCAATCATCTGCAACACACTTTGCAAAGTAAATGGTGTCTGAGTTGTTTGGTCACCTGTACCATCTAAACCCACAACTAAGCCGTAACCCACAAGCTGGTTTGATCTTTGACCTGCGGTATCTGCAATATCCTTAATACGATCAGCAAAGCAGATACTACTAAAGCAACTTAGGCTTACTAAAACTAGTAAGCCTTTGGTGCACCAAGAGAAGAAATAGTTAATCTTCATCAGAATGGCGCCAGCTTTAGCATCAAACGTGTAAACCATCCAGTTCCCTGAGTATCGTCTGTCGCTCCGCGACCACGATACTCAATACGGGCGTCTGCAACTTGCTGCGATGAGACCTGATTAAATACCAAGGTATTCGGGTTAACAATGCCACCAAAGCGAATAATTTCTTCTTCGTTACTAACAGCAACTTGCTTTTCACCGGCAACCACTAAATTACCGTTTGATAGAATCTCCACAACAGTGACCGTAATTGTTCCAGCAAAGGTATTGCTTGCAGCACTCGAGCCTGAACCCTCACTCTTAATATCTCCGGTACCTGAAAAATTGGCTGCATTCGCAAGGCTAAACATTGCTCCATTAAATGTTGGGCTATTGTTACCAAAAGTGGATGTGCCGTTTGCTTTGCGAGCTGCTGCCATTCCAGAGTTTTTTGCTGCACTCGTTGTTTCATTAAGCAGGACCGTTAGAGTGTCGCCAACGTTTCTAGCGCGCCGATCCTCAAACAGTGGTCGATGACTCACCGCATTTATATAAGGCCCACCTGAATTAGCTGGATACAAACTGCCCATATTCGCAGATGTTTCTTGAATAGGTCGTGGTCTGGCAGTCGTTGGGGTAGATAATAATGAAGGGCGATCAGCACTAGCGCAAGCGGCCAACAAAATGACGCTCATTGCGCTTATTAAACCTAAACGAAAAAGTCTTAGCTGATCAATCATCATTGACCCAAATTACTGACACGCTGCAAAATTTGATCAGAAGCAGTAACTGCTCTGGTATTAATTTCATAGGCGCGCTGCGCTGCAATTAGATTAACTAATTCTTCAGCAACGTTCACATTGGACTGCTCAATGTAGTACTGATTCATCGTACCCATACCATTGAGCCCAGGCAGACCGTTCGTTGCATTACCGGAAGCTGGTGACGCAATATAGTTGCCACCACCAAGAGCAACCAAACCTGCCGGGTTAATAAAGTTGGCCATCGATAATTGACCCACTTGCGTTACATTTCCTGTCTGATCAAGAGCTTGTACTTGACCTGATAGGCTAATCGTAATATTGACAGCATTAATCGGAACAGTTAGACCAGGTGAAACGACATTTCCAGATGAGGTCACAATTTGTCCAGTAGCACTTTTGCTAAATTGGCCATTTCGAGTATATGCAGTTGTTCCATCGGCAAGCGCAATTTGGAAGAAACCATTTCCGTTAATCGCAATATCTAATTGATTGCCTGTTTGGTACAAGGTGCCTTGTAAATTATTTCTTTCGGTCGAAGTAATCGCTGATCCTGATCCAACCTGAAGACCGGTAGGTAATAGGTTTTGTGCATTGGCTGCAGAACCAGAAGCGCGAATAGTGGTGTAGAGCAAATCCTGAAATAATGGCTGGATTCGCTTAAATGCTGTAGTAGACGCGTTAGCCAGATTGTTAGATATCGTATCTAAATTCATCTGCTGGGCATCCATGCCAGTCTTAGCAATCCATAGTGAACGTAACATTTTTTATCTTTCTTTCTATTAGCTACGTGATAGTGATAATAGTGTTGTTGCTGATCTAGAGTTTTGATCAGCTAAGGTAATTGATCGAGTATTTAAATCAAATAGTCGATTTTGAGTGATCATCTGTACCATTGCCATCGTTGGATTCACGTTACTCAATTCAAAGGCGCCTTGCACTACCTTAACGCGTTGATCAGCAGCTGCCTGTTCACCTGGCAGATCAAACAAACCATCTTCTCCGCGTACCAAATTATTAGTATTAGGATTCACTAGCTTTAATTTGCCAACTTGATTGAGATACTGTGTTCCTGGTAATTGAGTGTAAACAGAGCCATCCTCTGCAATTTGCAATGTAGAGCCAGTTGGAATGGTGATACTCCCGCCCTCACCCACTACTGGTATTTCCTTGCCAACACTCAAAATTCCTTGATCATTAACCATGAACTTACCGGCGCGGGTATATGCTTCTTTTCCATCCGGACGACGTACTGCAAAAAATCCATCGCCTTTAATCGCTACATCTAAAGGATTGGAGGTTGTTTGTATTTGTCCGCCGGTAAAGTTACTTGCTGGCGTAGTTTCAACTGTAAATACTCTAGTATCTGCACCATTACCGGTAAAGGGCTCACCATCACCCTTTAACGGTACAGCCCGAAAAGCGCTGATGACTTCTCTGAAACCTGGCGTCAAACCATTAGCCAGATTGTTAGAGGTAACAGCCAACTGTTGCGTTGCGGCTGTTGCCCCTGTCATTGAAGTGTAAGCGTATCGGTTAATCATAGATTAGTGCTTACTGCTTATCGGCTCATATTGATAGCATCATCAACAATAGTCGCTGCTTGGAGTTTTAATGCCTGAGAAGTAGCGGAGTATTGTCTTTGTAATACCATCAATTGGACCAACTCTGCAGTCAAGTCTACGTTTGAAGCTTCCAATGATTTCGAGCGCACCTGACCTAATAATCCAGTACCAGGAGCACTTAAAATCGGATCACCTGATGCACTTGTTGCAGCAAAGGTATTGCTACCATTTGGCATCAAACCATCTAGGTTTTTAAATTGGGCCAAAATGAGCTGACCTTTAACTGCCTGTACACCGTTGTCATAAGTTGCTATTAACTTACCAGAACCATCAATTGAATAACCAGATAGATTCGATACGGTATGTCCATCTTGGGAATTAGCATACGTTTGGGTAGGCGCAGTTAACGCTGTCGAGATGTTACTCTCAATCGTGAATTGCATAATTCCGTTTTGATTTGTTCGTCCATATGCAGCTGATGGAGAAGCACTTAATGCATTGAGCTTAAAACTGCTTGCTGCAAAATTTGCAGGTTTCCCATCAGCGCCTGTTGCGAGGGTATCGATATTTACACCACCTAAGAAGGCCATTGTACCAATTGACATTTGCTGTGTATTCAGAGCGCCATCACTTGCCTTTCTAAAACTTACATCGCCATCCTTGTTTGCATCTGGATTGTGGCCAACTTTGTTACCATCAATCGTTGAGTAGACTTCAAATCGATCAGTAGTTGCCTGAAATACCTCCAGTACTTCTGCAACTACTGGGTTTGCAGGTGCAGGTTGAGGTGCCACATAAGCTACAGTTTGCTTAATTGGAATATGAGTACCATCCGCTAACCTCAAATCATAGGTTGAGCCTACTGCTCCTAAGGTACCCCCAGTCAAAGTTTTTTGAGCTCCTACGACGGATACTTTTTCCGTATTAGCTGAACCAACCGTAAGTGTTTTTACTCCAGCAGTTGCGCCAGTAGTAGCCACTGTATATTTACTATCTTCACCTTTATAAGTACTAGCGATCACACTCATCTGCTCATTCTTAGGCCGCTGGGTTGTCGCATCAAAACTTGCAGCTGGCGTACCAGAAACGGGAGCCTCTAACTGCTGTGTTGGGTTGTAACTATATGCGCCGTCTAGCCCCAGAGTTAAATTCAAAGGCTGAGATGAAATTCGCTTGTAGAATAAACTTAAAATATGACCATTACCATTTTGGTCATAAATCGTTTGTGATGTTGCTTGACTATAAGTAATGCTATTGGTTGGATCAAAGCGAATATCCATTGCTGGATTTCTCGTATCCAAGTTCAGATCTAGCTTTGAATTGATCGTTGGCTGTGATGGAAGAGGTTGTGGATCTAATATCATCGTTGACTTTGCGCCAGCGATGATATTACCGGCCGTATCAGCTGGATAACCCACCAGTAATAAACCGCTTTGATTCACGATTCGATTTTGGCTATCGGTTCCAAATTGACCGTTACGGGTATATTCAAACTTACTTGGACTTTCGGTTGGAACCGTTCCGATTACATTTTTAGCCAGCATAAACATACCTGGGCCAGTAATTGCTAAGTCAAGTGGATTTTGTGTAGTTTGCAGTGTTCCATAGGACTGGTCTCTTCTGATAGCCTGTTGCTGAGATCCCATGCCTACACGATCTTTCGCCTGAGCATCATTTGCCTGGAAATACATATCTGCAAAGACAAACTGTGCGGATTTAAAGCCGACGGTTTGTGCGTTTGCGATGTCATTACTAACCACGTCAATAGCTTGTGCTGTTGAGTTTAAACCTGCTAATCCGATTCCATATCCCATTTTTTGCTCCCTAGCTTAATTTTTTAATTGAGTTAACTGATCCACTGCTGGACTGTTGATGCGTTTATCTGTCTTCCATCGACTAAAGTGAGTAGTGAGTCGCCATTAGTGCCCTTACTGACAGCTGCTACAGGTGATGCTACATATACTGTTGGAGACTCTGTTGCTCCCGCAGCATTGGTACCACTAATACTGATGCTGTAGCTTCCTGCGGCAACTCGGTTACCATCTGCGTCCACACCATCCCATGCAAAATTTTTCATTCCTGCAACTATGTTGCCAAGGCTAGTGCTATTAATTACGTTGCCACTAGCATCTGTAATAGTTGCCATTACAGAAGTCAAAGGATTTGCTGAATTAGCTCCCAAAATGACTTCGCTTGCTCCATCAAAGGCAATACCATTTCCTGCTACAACTGGACTATGGCCAATTAGTGCAGCCTGATTCATAAAATTCACGCTTTGCATTTGATTGAGCATGGCTGTCATGGAGGTGTTCATATTGCTCATGCTCGTCACCATATTGAGCTGAGACATTTGCGCTGTCATGGTTGAGGCATCCATCGGTGCCATTGGATCTTGATTTTTGATTTGCGCTATTAATAACTTTAAAAAGTTCTGAGTTTGATCCGTTGCAGAAGTTCCAGTAGACGAACTAGCAGCAGCACTTGCTGCTACGTTTGGATCGTAAACAGGGATATTACTCATTGGTCCTGTCGTTGTCATATCTTCCTCGGCTCTTTATTTATTTCAAAAAATTCTAGCGACCTAAATCTAAGGTCTTTAACATCAACTGACGCGTAACATTCATGGCTTCAATATTCATTTGGTAAGAACGAGATGCTGAAATCATGTTGACCATCTCTTCAACCGGATTCACGTTAGGCATCTCTACATAGCCTGCACCGTTAGCCTTGGGATGGCCTGGACGATATTCCATCCGTAGTGGGGCGTCACTTTCAATAATTTTGCTAACGGCAACACCAGCACCCGGTGAATTGGGACTAGTAATCGCATTAAATTCCACCTGGCGTGCGCGATAGGGGCGTCCATCTGGACCAGACATACTCTCCGCGTTGGCAATATTGGAGGCGGTAGTATTCAGACGCATTGCTTGCGCCGTCAATGCCGAAGAGCCAATATTAAAGGTGGCTAATAAACTCATGATGCTTGACCAGTAATAGCAGACATTCGTGAGCGCAATGTACTACTTAATAGACTTAATGCTGACTCAGTAAATACTGAGTTTTTTGTAAATTCGCTAAGCTCAACGTCACCATCGACTGTATTGCCATCTTTAGATGGCTGATTTGGCACGCGATACAGTAAACGCGGGTCTTCTTTTGTAATTATTCCTTCAATATGTCCTGCATGTGTTCTCACCATAGATACGTCCATTGATGGTGATGCACCTTCCATCTGAGCCTTCAATACGTCTGCAAAGCGAATATCTCTAGCCTTAAAGCCAGGGGTATCCGAGTTTGCCAAATTGTTACCCAAAATTTGTTGGCGAAAGGTGCGCAACTTCAGCGCGGTTTCGCCAAAACTTAATGGGTCGTATTGCGGCACTGCATTCATTTCTGCTCCTCCCTAATTGGGAATGACATACCTGAGGGGAAAATCCTCAGTAATTGATATGCAAAGAGCGTGCCAGTTTTAGAGTATTGCTAGGAATTTGAAATGTCCGGCGTTCATTTACCGCTCCATTGATCCCAAAAGACTATTTTTTGATTAAAAATGCATAGTTAGGACAGATAGAGGCAATTTTTGCCGGTATTGATGCAGTGCAGTAGGTAATCCCTGCCCTTAGTGATACCGCTATATGATTTTAAGCTTTGAGTGCTCGCTCAATCCATGCTGAGTCGAGACTTAGTGAGCAGCTACTCACTTTAAAGTCAATAAATCTTCTCGGACTCTAGTGAATACAGTAAACCAATCGCCAGGAACTGGCTGTCTGAAGAGCTTGACCGTTGGATACCAAGGACTATCTTCTCGATTTAGCAGCCAACGCCAATCCGGATCATTGGGGAGAAGTATCCAAGTTTTCCTGCCCAAAGCGGCTGCAAGGTGTGCCACGCTGGTATCTACAGTGACCACGCAATCCAATAACTCAGTTAAAGCGGCTGTGTCACTAAAGTCGTGCAATTCATCGGCAAAATTCAAAACTTGGGGATTAGCCTGTAATGTTCTGCCATCATCGAAAGTGGCGCCTTTTTGCAGGCTAATGTATTGGCAATTATCTGGCAGATATAACAACAACTGTTTTAAAGAAATGCTGCGATTATGGTCATTTTTATGACTACGGTTACCACTCCAAGCCAGCCCAACACGCGGCTTAATTTTAGGTCCCAACTTGGCTTCCCAAAACGCAATTTTAGCTATATCGCCAAAGAGATAAGGATTGCGCGTGGGGATTGTATCGACAGTGGTTTTAAATGCAAATGGCAAACTCATGAGGGGGCACTGGAAATCAAACTCAGGAAGTTTTTCACCTTTGTAAGTGGCTAATGCAATACCATCCAAATCTGCCAGCAAGGTAATGAGGGGCTTTTGAACTTCTACAATCACATTTGCGCCCAAATCAGAAACTAACTTGGCATAACGAATAAATTGAATCGTATCTCCTAAACCTTGCTCTCCATACAATAAGATCGACTTATTTAATAAAGAGGGAGTGCCAAGCCACAACGGTTGAGGAAAATCTCTTTTAAGCGGAACAAATACATCTCTTTGCCAACGCCACTCGTAAAATTTCCAACCATTAATGTAATCACCGCCGAGCAATAACGCTAAACTCTTATTCCAATAGGCTTCAGCAAAGCTAGGATTGATTTCAATGGCTTTGTCATAGCTTGCGATAGCACCGCTTAATTGCTTTAATTCTTTTAAGCCATTACCACGATTGTTAAATGCCTCGAAACAATCAGGCTTTAAATCAATCGCTCGACTATAGCTCTGGATTGCTTTATCGATTTGTCTTTGCTCTTTTAAAGCATTACCAAGATTGTTATAGGCTTCGGCATAGTCTGGTTTGATTTGTATAGCCGTGGAGTAACTTCCAATTGCTTCATCAAATTTTTTGATATCTTTTAAAGCATTGCCAAGATTATTATAGGCTTCGGCATATTCTGGTTTGATCTGAATAGCTGCAATATAGCTTGCAATCGCCTGATCAAATTTCTTGAGATCTTTTAAAGCATTGCCACGATTGTTGTAGGCCTCTGCAAAATCAGTGGAAATAGCAATCGCTTGGTCAAAACTAGCTACCGCATCTTCTAGTCTCTTCTGAATATGCAGGGTATTACCACGGTTGTAGTAAGTATAGGTAGAGTTTGGCGTTAATTGAATTGCGCTATCGTAACTAACAATAGCAGCATCGTATTTTTGCTTTGCTTTTAAGACATTCCCTAAATTCGAATGATATGAAGAGTTATTAGGATTGAGCGTAATCGCCCCTTGCATCAAATGCTCTGCAAGATCAAAATTAGCCGTTTCATAAGCAATCAAACCAAGTAAATGCATCGCATCAACGTGATCAGGTTGAGCTAATAATGTTTGCTCATATAAATCTTGAGCCTCTTTTAGCCTACCAGTGCGATGACAAACAATACCTTGCTCAAACAAATCTTGGATCTGCGCTACTTGCTCAGGAGCCTGAGCTTGGCTAGAAACCAAACTCAAATTGCCCCCCGCTTTTGTAGATTTTTGATTATTAGTGCGCATTAACAGGCTCTTTATATGATTGGCTATGAGTGCGTAGCTAAATTAACGGTCTTTAGTTTCTTTAACCAAACGATCACCTTTAGGCTGCAACGGTCGCGCATTCATAGGGTACATACGGTCAAAATTCTTTACTTGTGCCTCACTTACATAAATAGGATTTTTTAGAACAAGCCAAAGCACGTTTTCACTACATGGTGGCGTTGTCAAAGATCCCATATAGGTGAAATAGCTTTTGTCCGCTGGCAACATTTGATTGATGTCAATCATGACCCCAGGATTCTCAGTCTTGCCTTTGACTAATGGAACCTTATTCCAGAGAGTGTTAATTAAAGCATTCTCTTGAGTAGAATCGTCACCCCACCAATATTTTTTGAGTGCCGCTGGTTTTACAGTACTCATTAACACGGCAACAACCGCCAAGCTACCGTCGTGGTGTTGATGCACCAAGTGCGCCACCATATCGGTGCGCTCACCATTAATCGCCTCTTCACTTGGCTTATGAAAGTGGAACTGAATCAATCGATATTGCCTATCATCGACCATCAGATTACTACCCTCGCCGTAGTTCACCATAATGGTATGTCCATTATCGAGAATGGATAAGGGCGATGCTCTGTAAAGAAATTCTAGAGGGTTTAATTCGGCTTTGACTGCTCTGTCAATATTAATATTGATTGGTGATTGCGTCTTACCCTTTAGGCAGGCCAAGTTTTCTTTACCTAAATTACCCCAGTCATCTGGACCGCCAGGCCCATCAAAATATGACCAATGATGGCTATGCGCTTCTTTTACGGAAGGCTTGGCGGGTGCTTTAGCTGCAGGTTTAGGTTTAACTTCTGGAGAGAGCGGTGCATTACCTGCAACAGAAAGATCGCTGCTACGAATCACAATATCACCAGATCCTTTGCTAATTTTATTAGTCAGGGCCTTGCTCATCTCTTCATCACTGGATGGGCCTGGGGAGACTGTCACCTTGGCTTTATCAGCTGACTTTTCCGCAGGCGTAGCTGCTGGAGCTTGGTCAGACGCCATTACTGGCTGACTAAGCAACAAAAGGAAGATGGCAGAAGTTGCCATAGCAATAGGGTTGAAGATTCTATTCATCATGAGTCCGCTTACGGAAACATTTGCCATTTCGTTTAAGAAAATGGATAAATATATATTCAGCCGCTTTATCGGCTAACCTTAATGGTCGACCTTAAAAGGCGGAATATTGCCCTACTTTGCCTCTTCAGGGCACTAAAAGGCTACTTAGCCCGCAATAAAAAAGGGGCTTACTTCTTGGTAGACTTTTTAGCCGGAGCTTTTGGGGTAGGCCTAGACTCAACACTACTATTGCTAGTGATTGGCAAGGGATCCACCTGAGGGGTACGACTAATATCAAACATCCACTCACACTTCATTAAGCCCGCACTATCTTGTCGGCTATCTAGCGGTGTTGATTGTTTTAATGCCACCTCAAGAGCCGCATCGGTTGGTGGTGGTGTCAAATCATTACTGGTATACCACCTTAAAAAGCGCTGATACCATCCAAGCTTGGGAAGCTTACCGGGATCAGCATAGTAGTTTGAGCTACAAATTTGTAATCTTCTTTCAATTTCGCTAGCAGGCAAGTAATAGCCCTCAATTAGCAAATTAGCCACCTTACTGTTGCAACGAGACCAAGCAGCTAGCTCAATTTTGGCACCCGTGGTGTTGGATACAGGCTTTTCTTCTAGTAGTGCATCCACTTCACATTGCATGCGCTGCCCGCGAATTTTTAGCTTCTTGCATACATCAGCACCCTTGTCACTGTATGGGTTGCTCTTCTCTGCAGTAACTGGAAAAGGAAATTTTCTATCGCAATCATCCAAAGGATCGAGGGATTGATTCAGCGAATTCTGCTGTATGGCAATCTGTTCTTTTGGACTAATGACTATTTCAATTGAGCCTGCTTGTGATGTTGCTTGATCGGATACATTAATACTCTGACCACCCGCAGAAAAGCTAGCAATAATCAATAAAGTAGGGCCTGCAAAATGCATCAAGGATTTCATATTGAACTTATTGTGCATTAGGCAGCTCCACACCTTGTCGAATAAGTTGTAAAGGGTTCTCAAGCGAACGCTCCAAAATAATTTGTAGATCAGGCAAAATCATGAAGAAGACCAAAAAGGCTAGCGGTATGCTTACTGCAAAACCGATTGAAAATAAATTCATCTGTGGGCTAGTTCTTCCCAAAAATGCTTGCGTTAAATTAAACATTGTATAAACCAATAGTACTGGCATTGATAAAATTAAGCCCAATCGAAATGAGGCAGAAAATAAATCCACCAATCCTTTAGATGTCCAGGATTGAGGCCATACACCTAATGGTACTGTCTTAAAGCTGGTCAACACAATATCAATTAACACTAAATGAACATTGAGCGAAAAAGCCAGCGCTAATACGACTAAACCCATAAACTGGGCAACTAAGCCTGAATCTAATGTGGGATCCCGAAAGCTAGAGGAGGCAAAGCTAAAGCCCGATAAAAAAGAGAGCACCTCTGCTGCTATATCTATCACCATAAATGCTACACGGACCGCAAAGCCAATGAAGGCGCCAATCGCCAACTCAATTGCAGAAGCAAAAAAAGTAATTTCACCTGGGTAAGGAATTTTATCGGTCCCCAGTATTGGCATCACATAAATACCAAATGCTAAAGCAATAAATAAACGAAACTGCATCGGTACTGACCGCATCGCAAACATGGGAGACGTTAAAAACAACCCAAAAACCCTTAGCGAGGCAAACATAAAGATTGCCATATATTGCTCAATTTGAAGACCGGTAATGGTCAACATAAATTAATTCACTAAACCTGGTATGCGGGCAAAGAGTTCTTTAATGTAGTCTGTAAATAAAGATAGACTAACCGGCCCGATGATGACAATGACGGCAGCAAACACAATGAGTTTTGGAACGAATGCAACAGTAGATTCATTAACAGAGGTGGCTGCTTGCAAAATGCCAATAATTAATCCAACTACCAGTAATGCCATTAGTACAGGTCCTGCTAACACTGCTGCCATTCTCAATGCCTGATATACCAAATCGAGAATGACTCCGCTCTCCATGGTAATTAATTAATGTAGCTTTGTACTAATGAGGTAGAGAGCAAGGCCCATCCATCTGCCAAGGTAAACACAATTAATTTGATCGGCAAAGAAAACATCATCGGCGAAACCATCACCATACCGAGGGAGGTCAGGATACTAGCCACTGCAAAATCAATTACCAAAAAGGGTAGGAAGATTACAAAGCCAATTAAAAAACCAGTCTTTATTTCTGAAATCGCAAACGCTGGAATTAAGACAGTGAACGGAACATCTTCGCGTGCTTGGATTTCTTTACCGTACATCTTCATGAATAAGTTCAAGTCATCCTTACGAGTTTGCTTCAACATAAACTCTTTTAAGGGCTTTGCGCCAACCTCAACCGCTTGAGGAAATCCCATCTTTCCTGTTGAGTAAGGCTGATATGCAGTTTTATAAATCGAGTCAAAGACGGGATTCATAATGAATAAAGTCAGAAACAGTGAGAGCCCAATTAAAACAATATTAGGTGGCATCGTCGTTAAACCTAGAGCTTGGCGTAATAAAGAAAATACAATGATGATTCTTGTAAAGCTGGTCATTAGTACTAGGGCGGCTGGCAGAAAACTGAGTGCAGTAATAGCTAATACTGTTTCAACTGGTACGGAATATAGTGTGCCACTACCAGCCTGCTTAGCGGTTACGAGGGGTAGAGTCTGACTCCATGCTATTAATGGGAACAGTCCCAAAAGCCCTATCACTCCGCTCATGAGGAAGGTGATTCTATTTTTCAACCGATATTCCTCTTAACCAGCTGCCTTAACTGATTTGCAAAATCAACATTACTAGGCTGCGGCTTTAAATGGGCCACATCTTCTGGGTCTAGTTCGGTCAACAGATTAATTTGAGTAGGTGTATGGCCAATCACCAAGATGCGATTGAGTACATTCACAATGATCACTCGCTCTCTTGGGCCTAAAGCCTGTTGAGCCAAAATCATGACGTGGGGATTGCTTGCACGGACTGCGGAGTCCCGCTTAACTAAATACGCAACAACCCAAATAAGTGCGGCCGCTAGTGCCAGCCAAATGAATGAAAAAAGCAACATGCCTCCAACTGAGGTACCCATTTAGGATCAGCGATTAATTTTACGCAGACGCTCTGCGGGAGTCACAATATCAGTCAAGCGAATACCATAGCGATCATTCACAATCACTACCTCACCTTGAGCCACTAGGCAACCATTCACCACGACTTCTAGAGGCTCTCCAGCCAAGATATCTAGCTCGATCACTGATCCATAAGTTAGATTCAGTAGATTGCGAATTTGCATCTTGGCACGTCCAAGTTCAACTGTGACTTGAACCGGCACATCCATCACCAAATCAATATCGTTAAAGTCTGCGCCAGCTTTAGCGCCATCTTCTAGGTTGTTAAATGTCGCCTTGCGAAGAGATCCAGAAACATCAGCACTAGTCAGTGTTTTTGCTAAATCATTATCGTTTTCAGCCATCTTGATCCTCTTTTATTCTTGTGCTGAGCCTGTTTGATCAATGGATTCATTGGGCTCAAGTGTATCCGCAACTTGGTCCATTGTATCGCTTGAGACATCTCGTTGATTGGGTTCAGGAGCCCGCATTGTGGCAGGCACATGAGGGTTTTCAGCAAGTTGCTCATATAACTCACCTTTTTCAGCACTTCGCATCATGCTGGGTCCAAGGCGCGCCTTCTCTAGAGGGCTCTTTAGGAATTCTGCAGGGTGCTGAATCGTACTTACTTTAACTGAATAGCGCCCTTCTTTTACACCATATTGCCCCTTGATCACTGGTAAACCATCCACATAAACGGTAACCGGATCATTAATTTCTATAGGGATGATATCCCCCACTGATAAGGAGGTAATTTCACGCAAGAGCATCTGCTTACGGGCCAATACAGCTACAGCAGTCACTGGGGCTTCATGAACCTGGTCGTTTAATAAGTTCGTCCAATGTTCATCTGGCTCACTTGCAAAGCCTTGCATATTGTTATACAAGATTGCTTTGATTGGCTCCATTACCCAGAATGGAATACAGAGGTCAACATCACCTGGTCTGCCATTAATCTCAATAGTAAATTTTGAATGCAGCACCATCTCGCTAGGTGAAGTTATTTTGGCAAACCCAAAATTAGTCTCTTGGCGCATGAAGTCAAACTTAATTTCATATACTGCTTTCCAAGCTTTCTCATAGTCGTTGAGCAGTGCATCGACTAGGCGACGAATAATACGCAACTCCGTCGGTGTGTATTCGCGTAATGCCAGCCTTGGTGCCAACCGACCCTCACCACCAAACATATTATCAATCGCGATATACACAACACCAGGATCAACAATCCAGCAGCCTACGCCACGCAGTGGACGGATGCCTACGATATTGATATTGGTACGCTCAGGAAATTCGGACACAAATTGCTCATAGCTTTTGACGCTCGGCATATGCATCTGCACCTCAATCGGTGCGCGGATCATATTAAACAGAGATAAACGTACCGCCCGACAAAAGCGTTCGTGTATGAGCTCCAATGTCGGCATGCGCCGACGAGCAATAATCTTCGATTTGTCGAACATTGACTGCTGATCTTCAGCGGCAATGTTCATCTCGACATTGATTGCTCCTGTCGCCATATCTTCCTAAGTGGACTGTCTAACTGCTATTTTACTGCATTACAAAAGTATTGAATAGTACGGCCTGAACAGGAAGATCCATCTCCGTAACATTCCAAAATTCTGCTGCAGCCCTAGCAGCCTCACCAGTAATCTTCTGACCTGAAGAGGTTTCTTTTGGCACAGCACCAATTCTCTCTAGATTTTGAATATCAGCTGTTGATGGTTGTTGCTGGAGTATATAAATAGCAGTGAGTTGGGGCGCAATAATGGAATTAATGACTAGTGCGACCTCACGCGCCATCATTGTTTTGCCCTCTACTGTTGCTAACTCTTGCATTTGGCGTGAGGATAAAACCGTAATCACCTTATCTCTGATGACGGGCATGAACTTCTTGATTTTATCTTCAGTGGATCCATCATTTGTCCTGAGGACCATCTTCGTCTGCAAGTAATGCTCCCCCCCTCTGCCAGGGAGGTTTACGATCATTTCGTCTAGAGCAATGTAAATGGGAGCGGCATTATCTTTGCGCTCCATTAATTGCTTCTTCAGAATATTTTCAGGGCGTTTATCTTCAGCTTCTTGCTGTCTTTTGAGCTCAGCATTATGTTGCATATAAAAGTAGCCGCCAACTGCTCCAGCCAACACTACTATCAATCCGATGATCAAAAATAGCATCTTTTTGCTTTTAGGCTTTTCTTCTTCAACCTCGACATGCTCTACGACAGGTGGGGGTGGTATCCCGCCATTGACATCTAAGGTAGGCTCTACGCGTTCTTCATCAGCCATGCTTATTCCCTTTATTCTTCATGATATTAAGCGAACAGATGCACTGTACCGCTAGCGCTCCTATTATGACCTGAACCAATAAAACCAGTGCTTGTCATGGTTTTAGGAGTCGGATCAATATTCTGCTGCTTAGCATAGTATTCCTGACGAGCATTGGCAAAGGACTGTCCTGAGGCCTGTTGTGACTGATTGCCCTGCCTGAGATCTAGCGAGAGATTTAAACCCATCTGAGCAAACTCTTGCTTCAGATTTTGGCCGCCCTGATCTAAGCGAGATTTTGTAGCGTCGCTCGCACCTTCGACTATCAGGTGGGCCTGGCCACTTTGATTAATGCGTAAGTCGATCCGAATCGTGCCCTGCTCTGGCGGCGTTAACTCAAACATAATGCGACCGCCACCTGACTTAGCAGCACTCATAATCTCGCTATGTAAGGGACCACTCACTAGAGAGGTCTCTGTTTGCTTGATTTGAAACTTTTGTATAGCTTCTGGTGTGTGATTATCTAAACGTGCAAGACCGCTATTTGGGGTGCTTAGAGTATTAGCATCCTGGACGCTTAAATCAGCCACTTTTTCTTGTTCGCTGGTCTGATAGTCAGACTCTGGCCTTGGACGAATGGAATTATCAACGCCGATGTTTTCTTTGGATATCTGGCCAGCAAACAAGGGGGTCAGAGCGTTATCAGAATTTTTAGAATTTTGAGCGCTGAGAGCTGAAACATTTTTACTATCAGCTCGAATGCCGCTGTCTGAAGGGGCCTTCGTGGCGAGCTTTTCAACTACAGCTTGAGTTGTAGCAACAGTCGAATTGACAAGATTAAGCTCTGCTGTTGATGCTTTTGGCATTTCCTGAGCAGCGTTCACTGGTTTAGCTTGTTGCTGTAAGTCCCGAAGCGCACTAGCGATCTCTGGGGTGAGCGTGATGATCGGTGCTTGGTTAGAGGCTGCTTGGGTTGCTGGGTTCACCAGGCTAGCCAATTGGGGTGCTAACGGCAAATTACTTTGCTGGGCCAGATCACGAATCGCATTGACTTGGTCTTGGGTCAGCGTGATGGTAGTTACTTGCTGAGGGGCTGCTTGAGCTACCTGAGTTACTAGACCCTTTAGCTGCTCTAAGGCACCGGCCTGAGCAGCGTTCACTGGTTTAGCTTGTTGCTGTAAGTCCCGAAGCGCACTAGCGATCTCTGGGGTGAGCGTGATGATCGGTGCTTGGTTAGAGGCTGCTTGGGTTGCTGGGTTCACCAGGCTAGCCCAATTGGGGTGCTAACGGCAAATTACTTTGCTGGGCCAGATCACGAATCGCATTGACTTGGTCTTGGGTCAGCGTGATGGTAGTTACTTGCTGAGGGGCTGCTTGAGCTACCTGAGTTACTAGACCCTTTAGCTGCTCTAAGGCACCGGCCTGAGCAGCGTTCACTGGTTTAGCTTGTTGCTGTAAGTCCCGAAGCGCACTAGCGATCTCTGGGGTGAGCGTGATGATCGGTGCTTGGTTAGAGGCTGCTTGGGTTGCTGGGTTCACCAGGCTAGCCAATTGGGGTGCTAACGGCAAATTACTTTGCTGGGCCAGATCACGAATCGCATTGACTTGGTCTTGGGTCAGCGTGATGGTAGTTACTTGCTGAGGGGCTGCTTGAGCTACCTGAGTTACTAGACCCTTTAGCTGCTCTAAGGCACCCGCCTGAGCGGCGTTCACTGGTTTAGCTTGTTGCAACATTTGCATTAATTGCGTTACTTGTGAATTTTGAGTGCTTAAGTTGTTGGCTTGGCCTGCGTCTTTGATCGCTTTAGCAAGCGATTGGGTAATTAATCGGCTTTGCTGTGGATCGATATTTTGACCATTTAAACCCAGTCCGTTAAGTACATTTAGACCTGACAACGAAGTAGTTGAATCTATTGCATTCACGCCGTTACCGCCATTGAGCAATGGGCTGGCAACCGCAGGCTGGGCTAAGGCAGGATTAATGAGGCCCTGTGCAGCTAGCTGAGCGGCCAATAACTGCATAGGATCGGTAAATTTTGCAGATTCTTTTGTTTGACTTGCAAAACGTGGCAAATTTTGCATATTTAGAATGCCTAAATCCGCTTTAGGGCTCGCTGATTTATCAGAATTTGATCGTCCATCCAAGCGCGCCACCATCTTTTGGTTCAAGGATGCTAAGAAAGTATCAAAACCAGCAGGCACAGTAGCGCCACCGGCAAGACTACCCGGTTGCGCAATAGCCTCAGTAGTGGGGCTATTTAATGCTCGCATCTGTATTTGACTAACTGTTGGCATGCATTCTCCAAAAGGAACACTACCAACTATGCATCTTTCGTGCCAGATTTGAAACTCAGCCTTGCTGAGAAGTTATCTTCAAATTGGCTAAGTTCTGCTTTAGCCTGCTTTCTTTTGGCCTCGAGGTGCATTTTGTCTACTAATTTAGATAGCCCCCGAGTGCGCATTCTGGCTAAAGTAGCTACTTTTAAGGTTTCCTCAGAGGCCTTTGTCATACCTTGAATTTGACCATCCATCTCTATAGCGCTATGCAGCAGCTTCTCTCTAAAGGCATTGGCATCCTGAATGAATGCCACTGAAGATCCGCCTTTGCCACCAGCAAGTAATTGAGCTTCATAATCTTTCGCATAGTCAAGTACTTGATCTTTAAAGGCTTTTTGCTGATTTACCTGACTAGCAACTCGCTTTGCCCGTGCCATAGCCTGATCTTCTCGTATTTTGGCTAAGCGATGCAGGAGTTCTATGGCATTCATAAACTTTATAGGTTGGGCGGGCTAATTTCAGCTAGCAAAATCTCTGTTTGGTCTATTGGAACGGCTACATCAGCGTCTTGTTGCAAGAAAGCCTGAATTTTTGGCCAAGCTTGTAAAGCAGCATCCAATTCTGGATCGCTCCCTGCGATGTAAGCACCCATCGAGACCAAGTCCCTTCCCCGCATATACCGACTGTATAACTGCTTCATTCTTCTAGCAGAAAGTAAATGCTCTTTTGATACCACTTTTGGCATCACCCGAGAAATCGATTTCTCCACATCTATGGCTGGGTAGTGGCCACTATCAGCCAATTCTCTAGAAAGGAAGAAGTGTCCGTCCAAAATACCGCGGGCGGTATCAGCAACTGGATCATTGGTGTCATCACCTTCTAGTAATACGGTATAAAAAGCAGTAATTGAACCATCAGGATTGGCGCCATTTCCAACGCGCTCAACTAACTCTGGCATGCGTGCAAATACGCTGGGAGGGTAGCCTCTTGCTACTGGAGCCTCTCCTAAGCTTAGGCCAATTTCACGCAATGCCATTGCGTAACGAGTGAGTGAGTCGACAATCAAAACCACGTGCTTACCTTGATCTCGAAACCAGATCGCCACATCGGTTGCGTACGACGCTCCTTTTGAGCGCGCCAATGGAGAAGCATCTGCAGGCGCTGCAACAACCACCGCGCGCTGAAATGATTCTGGGCCCAAGGTGTCTTCACAAAACTCGCGCACTTCGCGACCGCGTTCACCAACTAGGCCAATCACAATCACATCAGCAACGCAATTACGCGCAAGCATTCCTAATAAAACACTTTTACCGACTCCAGATCCCGCAAATATTCCAACGCGCTGACCACGACCCACTGTTAACAAACCATTCACCGCTTGAATACCCACATCCAAAGGTTCATGAATGGGCGTTCGATCCAAGGGATTTAACATTCTTTGAATAATGGGTGAAAATTGTTTTTCACCATATCCTTTGCCATCGATAGGTCGGCCCAAGCCATCGACTACTCTACCCAGCAAACTCTCGCCAATCGTCAAAGGTTCACCGACACTACTGGAGATGTAACCTGCCCCAGAATTAAATGGCGTATTTGCTGGATACACCAATGCGCCTGGTGAAATATTTTCCATCGCATCAATCGGCATTAAATAAGTGATTGCGCCATTAAAGCCAATGCACTCTGCATCATAAGTCTTGCCGCCTAGTTCGGACAGGATGGTAGCGCCTGATCCGATACTCATTGGCAGGCCTTCAACCTCCAAGACAATTCCAGAGACGCGCTTTAGTTTTCCTTCTCGAATGGAGTAAGGTGTTTGCATCAAGTGTTGGCGACGCAACTCTAACTGACTTACCAATTCCTGAGGTTGTAAAACACTCACTATGACTGCACCTGATCATCAGGATTGATTGGATGATCAGCGTCAGGTTCTATTTTGGAATCTGTTTCAACATCCACTTCAGAATCGCTATAGGTGCCATCTACAACATCATGATCATCTTCTTCAGCATGGGATGCATCGGTACTCTGCGCTTCACCAATAGACTCATCTTCTAAAAGTTTTGGTGTGATTTTTTGATCAACGACTTTGTCATCTTGCGCAACTGGGCTGTCCAAACCCAAGGCTGTCCTCACTAATGCCATGCGTGCCTCAACTCCAACATCAATACGAGCGCCACTCACCTCGACATAAGCATGCCCAGGACGTACATCGGCATCTACTAAGATCGTGCAATTAAATGGCAAACCTGGGTCTTCAACAATCTTTCTCCATGTATCCACTTCTTCAGAGCGCAAACGCAAATAGAGATTCTCACCAGGTCGCGGCAAACGCATCAAAGCTTCTTGTACCGCCATCACAAAGGGGGCGCGCTCCATTGAACTGTTTGCACTCAAACGAGAGGCAATTTCAAAACTAAACTGAGTTAAAGGTGCTGCAATTGCCTCGGGCATTCCAACAAGCGACTCTAAAAGTTGCCCCAAAGCATTTTGCAAGCGCAGCGTCTCTTGTTCAGCATCTTGATACCCTGCTTTATATCCCTCGTCGTAACCAGTTGTCTTGCCCTCATCGTAACCAGCTGTGCGTCCCTCTACAAAACCTTCATTAGAGCCGAGCTCGTAGGCTTCTTCATAAGCGTCATGTCGAATCGCTTCAACTTCTTCAACGGTGGGGTAATGAATCGGGGCCACCTTAGGTGGCTTAGGAGGTTTAGGAGGATCAAAAGAAGGTGGCTCCCATCGCGTTAGCAAGGAGTCCTCATCAGAGGAAGGCATCAGCGGACTTACCTCTCTCCATATTGACTCGACCTTCTTCACTCAAGGCGCGAGCGATTGCAATGACATCTTTTTGGGCTGTCTCAACTTCAATGACCTTCACAGGCGGTCTTGTTTCAAGATCTTCACGCACAGTATCGGCAGAGCGCTTCGCCATATTTTTGAAGATTTTTTCGCGCAACTTCGGACTTGCGCCTTTTAATGCAATGATCAATGTTTCCTGCGGAACCTCTGTCATTAAAGTCTGTAATGAACGATCTTCAAGCTCCAAGAAGTCTTCGAAGACAAACATCTTTTCTTGAATAGCATCGGCCAACTCACCGCTATATTTTCGGATGTTTTCCAAGGCTTGTTTATCCAAGCCACCAGAGAGGTTGTTCAAAATCTCGGCGGTAGGAACTACACCACCCACGCTGCTGCGACGGAAGTCTGAGTCTGGGCCTGCTGAACGAGACATCACCTCGTTTAACTCTTTCAGAGCTGCAGGTTGAACTTTTTCCAATAGAGCAATACGTAAGATGAGTTCGTTTCGTAATTCATCAGCAAATAACTTGAGCAAGGCAGAAGCCTGAGTAGGATCCAAGAAGACCATCACCGTTGCAATAATTTGTGGATGCTCATTTTTGATGAGCTCGTAAAGCACGTCGGATTCCATGCGCTTGAGGGTTTCGATACCAGACATATCAAGCGTATTTTCAAGACGGCCTAATAGATCTGAAGCGCCTTCTGCACCCATTGCCTTGGTAAGCATGTTCTGCATGAAGTCATCGGTATCAAATGCAACTTGCGTATTGTTGGCGGTGACATCCTTAAATTGCCGCAATACCTCCAGCACTAAGTCTCTACTTAGGGAGCGCACTACAGCCATCTTTCCTGAGAGTCTTTGCACCTCAAAAGGCGTCATGCCCCTCATCACATTCGCTGCAGACTCAGCGCCAACAGCCAAAAGGACAACCGCAGCACGTGAAGCACCATCCAAATCATCGAAAGAGATCGTGCCACCAGCAGGGGCAGATTTGACCCCCTCTTTCAGAGCATCTGCTATGGATAGCGTTTTTTCTACGGGAGCTTCATCAGCCAAAACAGATTCTCCTCATATTAACCGGCAGGTGCGGCAGCTTCAGCTGCGCCTGCATTTTGCTTAGCCGCATCCTCAGACAGCCACTCTTTGAAAATAGCAGAAACTGCTCGAGGATTATTTTCCACAAAGTCCTTAGCGTACTGAAGCAGGTCCTCGTACTCTTGTTTCTTCTCTTCATCGATCCGTTTTTTCTCTTCCTCAGACCGTTTTTTCTCTTCCTCAGCCCTAGCCCGCTCTTCTTCTTCCGCAGCACGCTGGCGTTCACGCAACAACTCAACTTCCATACGACGCTTTTCACGCGCCCGAGGATCCATTTGTGCCATCTCCGCTTTAATCTTCTCGTCAAACTCTTCCTCAATACGCTGCTCTTCCAAAACTTCGTCCTTTTTCGGAGGAAAGAGCAATGGACGCACAACTCCAAAAAACATGAGGCTGAGTGAACCTAGAATAATGGCGAACTTGAAGAACTCTTTGCTTAGTTCAATGATCCCAGCTTGCTTATAGAAAGGGGGCTCATCACTTACCTCAACCTTAAACGGAATATTGGCAACGCTGACACTGTCTCCGCGCTTCTCTGAAAAACCGACGGCATCCCTGACCAAGTTATTGATTTGATCAAGCTCTTTAGTGTTGTAGGGAATCGGCTTTCGAGGATTACCATCCTTATCCAAGCCAAGGGGCTGTTTATAGTTCACCACCACGCCAGCAGATACTCTTCTAACTTGCCCTTTTTCAGACTTAATTCTCTGAATCGCTCGGTCAAGCTCATAGTTAATTGTTGCGTCTTTTTTAATATTACTGGCACTCGAACCCGAACTTGTAGGGGGTGCATTGAGGTTTTGCGGCCCTGCTGCACCGCCAGCCGCTTGAGTATTAATCGGTGCTTGCCCAGCACCAGGCGCTTGATTTGTCAGAGCGCCAGGCACACCTGATGTTGTCGAGCTTGGCGTGGCAGCCTCATTGGTTTGCTGGCTACGAATCGAAGATTGATTCGGTGGTGAATTACGGCCAAAGGTTTCTTCGGTTCTCTCTAACTCACCAAAATCCATATCGACCGTTACCTGGGCTCGAACATTTTCTTTACCAGTAACCGGTTCCAAAATCGCTTGCACCCGCTTTGAAAGTGCGCCTTCGAGCTCAGCAACATACTTCAGTTGCGTGCTGTCTAAACCGGCTAGGCGCTGAGCATTGGGCGCAAGCAAACTGCCTTCCGAGTCGACTATAGTGACATTGGCAGGACCCAGATTTGGAACCGAAGACCCCACTAAATTCGTGATAGCTGCTACTTGCTGGGGATCTAAAAATCTTCCAGGATGCATCGTCACAATGACGGAAGCGGTGGGCTTTTCCTGCTCGCGCATAAAAGCGGTTTGCTTTGGAATCGCCAGCATCACCCTTGCGGATTTAACTTGCGCTAAGGAGCTAATGCTACGAGCTAACTCACCCTCTAGGCCACGCTGGTAATTCACTTGCTCGACAAACTGGCTGGTTCCCATTTTCTGGTTTTCCAGCAGCTCAAAGCCAACATTACCGGCCTTTGGCAGCCCTTGACCCGCTAAACGAAGGCGGGTCTCATAAACAGCGGATTCAGGCACTAAGATTGCTGCCCCGCCTTCAGTAAACTTGTAAGGCACGTTCATCTGCTGCAATGCCGCTACGATGGCAGCCCCGTCACGCTCATTGATACTCGAGAACAAGATTCGATAGTCGTCTTTACTTCTTCCAGAGACCGAAACAAACACCATTACGGCAACCACCAAAAACACTGCGGCGAACAAAATCAGGCGCTGCTGAGCGTTTAGCGCTTTAAAACGATTTTGTAGGCCTACTAAACTTTGGGGGAGTGCTGTACCGCCACCGCTAGGACTTTTAACAGTAGTTGCTGAGGTGGAGGCGCCAACAGAGCCAATATTGACTACTGCCGCATCTCGCTCGCTTTCCTGTATTCCCGGTTGCGTTTCTTCACTCAATTTTGATCAATTCCGTCTTGTCAGGGAAAATTCTAAAAATAATAATATCACTATATATAGAACATTTTTGCCTATTTTGCCTAAATGTTGATATCCTAAAGCCATATTTACCAAAAAGAGGCAAATATTGCCTCTAAACCACATCCCTTAAAAAATCGTTACTTGAGTACAAAAACCGGCAAATTACCTTCTCCGCAAGATTCATTAGATGCTACCAAACATCTCGAGGAGGCTTTTGCGATTTTTTATGCGGAATCTCAAAAACTGGAAGCTCAACAAACTGCGCTTCAGGAAAAGATCAATCAACTCAGTAGTGAACTCCAAAAATCCAACCAACGCTTGGCGATTCTCTTAAATGCCATTCCAGCAGGGGTTATCTTGCTGGAAAATGAAGTCGTTTTATTACATAACCCTGCTGTGCTGATCTTTCTGCCCCAATTAAAACCTGGGGCCACTTTTGAAATTCCAAGCGATTGGCAAGCTTCCATCACGCCAGGGGAATATCTCATTACCCAAAAGGGTGCCCAAAAACGCATCCAAAAAACTGTGCAAGTCGCTCGTATTAACGAAGGCCCGCGTAGCTTTATTCAGATCCAAGATATCACCACCAATATTTTGCGTCACGAGGAAACGCAGCGAGAAAATCGATTGGCGGCAATGGGTCGTATGGCTGCTGGTATAGCTCATCAATTTAGAACGCCTCTGGCAACTGCCCTGCTATATGCATCGCATCTTTGTGACGGGCAGATCAACGCTGATACTTCAAAGGAATTTGCTGATCGCCTGCGTAAACAATTATTGGATTTAGAAAAGCTCTCGCAAGATATGCTGCGCTTTATTTCCAATAAACCCAATAAGACTACGCTAGTAAATGCGGTCCAAATTATTGAAGACGCTCAAGCTAGCATTCAGTTTCTTTTTGAAGCCAAGCAAGTCAAACTATCTGTCACTGCTAACAATGTCAATAACGGAAATTTATTGGTAGAGCCTAAAGCAATCTCCAATGCCATTGTTGCCATTCTCGAAAATGCTTTAGCTGTTTCTAAAGCCAATCAAACAGTCAGAATGCAAGCGACAAGTGATCAACACATACTAACCATTACGATTTCTGACCAAGGTCCAGGCATCGCCAAAGAAATGCTCAAATCCTTATTTGAACCCTTTTCTACCACCAGCGCTAATGGCACTGGACTTGGTCTTTCGATTGCAAAAAATACCATTGAGAGCTTTCGAGGCAGTATCAGCGCTGAGAACTCTAAACAAGGTGCCATCTTCCAGATCAATCTACCTTATGCCCAACCCTCTTTAAATCATTAAGTCAGAAAACCCTTATGCGTGCCAGCGACCCACAGCCATTTCCCGTGATTTTGATCGAAGATGATGATGACCTCAGAGAGGCGATTGCCGTTACTTTGCGGATGAATATGATCGACTTTGTGACTCACCAAAGAGCAGAAACAGTCATTCCCTTATTACGCCCAGATCTGAAAACAGTTTTAGTAACGGATTACAAATTACCTGGAATGACAGGATTGGATTTACTCAAGATAGCTCAAAAAGAATGTCCTGATCTTCCAGTAGTAATCATGACTGCTTTTGCGGACGCCAAGTTGGCTGTAGAAGCTTTGCGTGCTGGAGCAAGAGATTTTTTAATTAAGCCCTTTGTGCCACAACAACTCATTGACATCATTGCGCGCTATCAACCAGAATCAATTAAGGTAAATACCTTGGTAGCTCCTGCTAAGGACGCGCCACTAGTTGGCTCTGAAATACTCGTGCCCGAGCATCAATTAATTGCCGCTGATCCTGAAACCATTGCTACGTTTGCTCGCTGCGAGAGAGTGGCGGCAACAGATACAAGCGTCTTGGTTACTGGTCAGTCTGGAGTTGGCAAAGAGTTAGTCGCGCGTCACATCCATCTGCATTCAAAAAGAATAAAAGGCCCGTACGTAGCGATTAACTGCGCAGCGATTCCTGATGCCTTACTTGAATCTATTTTGTTTGGGCATGAAAAAGGCTCCTTTACTGGTGCCACCAAAGCTCAAACTGGTAAATTTGAGCAAGCCCATAAAGGCACGCTTTTTTTAGATGAGATTGGTGAAATGCCAGCCTCTTTACAAGCGAAGCTTTTGCGGGTGTTACAAGACAAAATGGTAGAACGGATTGGTTCTACCGAATTGATTCAAGCGGATGTCAGGGTGATTGCGGCCACCAATCGCAACCTCCAAGAGCAAGTTAAGAGTGGCAAGTTTCGGGAAGACCTTTACTTTCGATTAGCCGTATTCCCCATCCATGTAGCCGAGCTTTCTAAGCGCCCACTGGATATCTTGCCGCTGGCTGATTTCTTTTTATCCCGCTATCGCCTCAATATTGGTCGAGATCAACTTAGCTTCAGCGAGGGGGCAAAAAAACTGCTGCAAACCTATTCTTGGCCAGGAAATGTTCGGGAACTAGAGAATATTGTCCAAAGAGCCGTATTACTAGCAGATGGCGACCAAATCTTGGCAGAAGACTTAGAGCTAGAAGATATGAGTATTCATTCTTTAGAAAAGGCAAAAAGTGCCCCTATAGATACGCCACCAGTGGCCCATGAGGCTTTAAATGCAGCTTTGGATAGCGCTATAGATGCCCCAAAAAGTGGCACAAATATTGCATCTATTAATGATGAAATTGGACAAGATATTGATTCAGTAGAACGTGAGCACATTCTGAAAGTTTTGGCCAAAGTGGATGGCAATAGAACCAAGGCAGTAGAAATATTGGGGATTTCAGCAAGAGCACTGCGCTACAAACTAAAATACTACAAAGAAGCTGGCTTTATTAATGATTGATTTTGTTGGATAATATGACTATGAGTACTCCAAACGTAGATGCCATGATTACCCGGATGCAAGCGCTTGCTGCTGCAGCTAGTGGTAAACCTGTCGCTGCAGATACTCAAGGCGCCAATGGAGTTGACTTCTCTGCTATTTTGAAAAATGCCATTGAGAACGTCAATACAGCTCAAAATAGCGCCCAAGCAAAAGCCCAATCATTTTCTACCGGCGCATCCGATACTTCATTGGAAGATGTGATCGTCTCTTTGCAAAAAGCCAACCTTTCGCTGCAAGGCATGATTGCAGTTCGAAATAAACTAGTTGACGCCTACAAAGAAGTCACCAATCTACAAGTCTAAGATTTCGCTACATAGCGTTTAATCTTTTACAGGTCTTTCGAGCGTTTTACCATCTAACTCATAAGCCCAGGCAAGTACTTCCGCTACTGCAGCGTAAAGTTTTGGTGGCACTAGTTCATTTAATTTGAGCTGCATTAAGAACTCTACTAATTCAGGCTCTATTTTGGTCGGAATTCCCATTTCTTTTGCTTTGGCCAAAATAGCTTCCGCAATGAAACCTTCGCCTTGCCCTGTAATACGGGGTGCAGCACTATTCATCTCATACTTGAGTGCAACTGCCTTCAGTGTTTTCTTTTCTTCCATCAGATTGATGCCTCGATTTGACCCAGACTAACCCGAGTTTCGGGATCAATATGCGCATGCAACTGTTCCTCTAAATTCGGAAAGGCCTTTGACAGACTTGCTTGGGCCGAAGAATCTGCCTGAATGGCCAACTGTAGGCTTTCTCCAAACTGAGTGCCAATAATTTTTAAAGGGCCAAGATTTGGTAGGCCCACTTCTAAGGTAATACGAGAGCCTTTTTCTAATTGATTTGGCTGATTAGGGTCCGATCGCCAAGCATCCTCACGGTATAAACGACCTTGTACATTTGGCATCAATTGACCTTGCCACAACAAATCGCCACGCAAAAGTAAGCGTACTGAATCTTGAACCACCGGCGCATTATTTGATAATTGAGCCATGAGATCGCTAGCCTGTTGGTGATCACCGCTTGGCGCAAAAGCATTGCTGACGTCATCAGAGTTGCCCGCAGGAAACAGGACCCTCTTTAACTGATCAGCAGCAAAAATGCCAGAAGCTTGCAAGCTTTGGTATAGGGCCCCCATCACCACCTTAGGATCTTGAGTACTTAGATGACCCATGTCGATTGCTGGCCAACTCACCACTACATTATTAGACGGGTTTAAGCTTGCTTGTTGGCGTGAACTAAGCGCTACTTCAGGCACATCAGCAACCAACACGTCAGAAAGCAATTGACCCAAAGCAGCGCTTCCTAAACTATCGATCTTGCTTAGATTCTCGGATACGAGATTGGTTAAATTTGCCTGTGAGAGCTGAGTTGGCAAACTAGACTTTCCTGAAGCAAGATTCGATATTTCTAGTAAAACCGCTTGCTGAACACTGGGCTCTCCTGACTCAAGTAAGGTTTTTAATTCTGCCAGGTTCCCATTTTGCAAAGCAGTTCTGACTGCATTTCCTGCTGCAGAATCCCCAACGGGCATTGGCATATTCAGCGCAATCCGCGGGTCTATCGCGCTCAGACTTTCAATAACTGATGGGGCAGTGGGTGGGGTAACTAGGTCGTTTTTACGAACATCCACCATTGGGCTGATGGATAGGTTTGAAGGAATTGGTATTGGCACGCTACCTCCATTGCTAAATACACTATTTAGAGATCAACGCCTAAGAGCTTGCTAGGCAAACATTTCTATATAAAAATGCCTAACTCAATTTTAACCCGCTTGACTGAGGCTGACACTATTTGGGGATAGCTCAATCCAAGCTTCATATAGTGGGGTCAGCGTATTAATGACGTCTTGCACCTTCTCTGGTGAACGACCCACTCTAGCGTTTAATAGCTCTTGCATAGACCATACGTATATAGCACTCAGATTATGGGCAACATCTTTGCCTTTTTCATAATCCAAGCAACCCAGCAAGCCCTGCTGAATCAAATCACTTGCTTTAATAAAGTACTCAATCCCTAATTTGCCTTTTTCAAGGTCTTGCTTAGCGAGTTTTAAATGATCAAAAATCCGTTGATGAATTAATACAATGAGTTCACGAGCGTCGCCACCCAAGACTGCAGTCATCGTCTCGTTTTCTGCGTATCTATAGGCTGCTTTTCTTGACATTATTCAGGTATCCAAACTAAGTTATTAAAAGTCATCAATTATTATTTTGACCGTTTGTTAAACCGCTTAATGCATTTGTTAGCGAGTTACTAGTATTACTTAATTTAAACAATAATTCATTTAAAGCGGAGTATTGGCTAATGTAGCTTCTCTGCTTTTGATCTAATTGAAGTTGCAAGGCACGTTCTTTTTTGTTCATATTATCTATATTACTTTGCTCGTTCTTAATCATCTGATCAAAAGCGCCGGCTAATGTCTGGGTGCCTGCATCAGTAGTTGATGTAGTGACCTTCAATAAAGAGGTGAGATAAGAATTTAAAGTAACGTTAGTGGTGTTTTTACTGATTTCTAACCCAGTCTCAGGATCCCTTACTACATAGGTTTGATAACCAACCTTAATTCCCGAGGCTAAAATTGCTGGCGCGTTACTCACTTCTTTAAAAGTTGTTGCATTAAATTTTGCCGTGCCATCGTATTTCATTTCAAAACCTAGCTCACCCATACTAATCGTGCCTGGATTGCCAGCCAAAGTGTAATGAATATCGCCATTCAACATCGACTTAATTTGATTTAAAAAATTTAAAGCCGTTGGTGAACCAGCTAAGGAGCCATCAGTTTTGACGCCATTAGCAGAGCTTGCTCTTACGCTTAATTTTTTAGCGGTGGTGACCAAGTCATTAAAGGCATCCACAAGACCTTGCATCACTTGAGGGGCTTGATCTTCCCCCTTATCCACGCTAATACTTTGATGTGCCGTATCAGCCTTAACTAGATTAATGGTGACGCCTGATAGGGCATCGGTAATGGTGTTTGTACGTCTGGTGTACGAAACGCCGTCTAGCGTAAAGGCGGCATTTTGAGCAGCCACAATGGTAGGGGCAACAACTGGGGATCCTAGACCATTGACCGCCACCCCCGAGGATGTATGGGAATAAGAGATTGCATTATCAGTACCCGGCTGGGTTCCCTGAATTTTTAGGGCGTAATTGCTTCCTGATGTTGGAACAATGCTGGCACTTAGATTATCACCAAGGGCGTTGACCCAATTTTTCAGATTATCAATCGTGGTGGTGGCCAACGTTACGCCTGTTGGTGGCGTGTAGGTATATGACCTTGAACCAATGGTGATCGAAAATGCATCACCCGCAGCCAATCCCGCATTGGCCGTACTAGATCCAAACTGATCAAAGGTCATCTGAGCAGGCTGAGCTACTTGACTCACCAAAATGTCATGCCGCCCTTGAATTGCACCAGTTGAATTCGTAATCTTGACGATGGTTTCGTCTGAACTAGAGGCAACCGCTGATGACATAGCAGTTGGGTCCTGTAAGCTTTCTAGTGCTGTTTGGAAACTAGCTACCTTACTCTTTAATGTGCCTAAATCGCTAATGAGCGTAGTCTTGCTAGCGATTTTATCCTTCAGCGCTGTCATCGGCTTATTTTCAGTCGCCATCAACTGCGAGACAATACTAGCCACATCGATGCTGGCAGTACCGGAGCTAGTGCTTGAGGATGTGGAGGAAATCGCCATAAATGCCTATTTAAAAAATGCGTTTCTTAAGACGAACTGCATTATTAAGAAAGCAATTTTCATGCCAACTTAGAAGCTTTGGCTAGATTTAGGCCTTTTGATGAATCAGAGCTGAAATCTGATCAAAACTATGTGCCAATCTCAAGACCTCTTCAGAGGGCATCTGCCTGATCACTTCACCAGTACTCGGATTGGTTACGCGGACCACATGGTAGCCGGTAGAGCCGTCAATCGAAAAATCTAAATTGCGTCCCATAGAACTAACAAAACTTTGCATTTGCTGGGCAGCGGCTTCGACTGCTTGACGGGATTGCTGAGTGATTTGTTGAATATTGGAAGGTTTGAACTCTACGCTAGCGGCAGCAGAAACGGCTTGAGCATCTGTATTAGTGCGAGCACTTACTACCGTACCCATACCTGGAGGTTGATTAAGTTGTGCAGAGCCAGATGGAATGACTGATGCAGCAGATTTACTAGTAATTTCTCCCATTTCCTACTCCCTTAATCTAAAGTCAGAAATCGGCCGATGGGCCGACTTCTACTTAAGATAACCGCTTATTTCAATAATGACAAGATGACGTTAGGCATTTGATTTGCTTGGGCCAACATCGCTGTAGCGGCCTGTTGCATGATCTGACCCTTAGTCAATTGTGCTGTCTCAGAAGCAAAGTCAGTATCCACAATCGCTGAACGCGCATTTTGCATATTGGCACTTTGAGCCATGAGGTTTTGTGAAGAATAAGTAGCACGACCTACTAGAGCACCCATCTTTGCACGCTCGTTAGAGATACGCAATAGATCAGCATCAACTACTGAGAAGTCTGTAGCAGTAGTGTCAACAGTAGCGTTGGCTACAGTAAATGAAATAGTGGTACCAACATCAACGCCAGACTGAATATCGTAGGTAGTAGAACCGCTGGTATCGAGTAGGTTAACGCCGTTATAAACCGCTTCACGAATCGTCAAATCAACTTGATCTTTAATGGATTGTGCTTCTGTAGTGATCGCTGTTTTTTGATCTGTGCTAAGGGCGTTGTTACCGAACTCAGTGCCCAAAGTTTTCATACGCAACAGCATATCTTGAATCGTGGATAACGCGGTCTCAGCTACCTGCGCCATACCGATGATGTCACTTAAATTGTGGTTCGCTTGCTCAAGACCGGCGATTTGTGAAGACATACCCATACTAATTGCTAAACCAGCAGAGTCGTCTTTTGCGCTGTTGATACGCACACCAGATGAGAGTCGTTGCACAGATGTAGCCAATTTAGATTGAGCAGCGCTCAAATTGTTTTGGGCATACACAGAAGCCATGTTTGTATTGATAACGGTTGACATCGTTTTCTCCTAAAATTTTCAGGGCTATTAACATTAGCGCCCCTTGCCTAACCTATTACGGAGATGCCTACCTAAGCGTTTAGATAAACTTTACTTTGAATTCCTTTTGCCAGATTAAAAAATATAAGTCATTGATTTTATTGATATAAATTTATAAATTAAAAAGTGCCCTATCACCCAAATACCACCCCCATTTGCCATGGGTTGATGCAAACTCAATACAAACTGGCATGAAAAAGTTGCTGTGAATCGGCAATTTAGACCCTAAAATAGTATTTGCTTATATTCGCTCTAGAGCCAATTTCCCTCTGTTTTTGAAAGTGTTTTTGCCATGCAATTTGACAATCCCCGTTTACAAGCTGGTGTTTCTAACCTGGAGCGCGGTCGCTACGAGGCTGCTTTTGAGGTTTTTTTTGACATTGCAGTCAACGAGGCCGACGAAGAGGCTTCTTTTGCCCTGACCAGAATGTGCTTTGATGGGCAATTAAACCCTGAACAGGTAAATAAGCTATTTGAATGGCTCAATTCCAATAGCCGTGAGAGTAATGGCTATGCCAACTTCAATGTAGGCCTGTTATATGAATTGGGTATAGGCGACATCGCTCGTAATATCAAGACAGCGGTTCATTATTATGAAAAAGCCATCAAAGATGAGGTTTTGGATGCCTATTGCAATCTAGGGAATATATACGTATTCGGTTCAGGCGCTGACCATGGGGTGCCAAAAGATATCCCTAGAGGTGTTGAATTGCTCACTGTGGGAGCCAATGGGGGCAGCCGAGTAGCCGCCTACAATTTAGGCACTTTATACGAAAAAGGCACCGCTATCACCCAAGATTATGACAAAGCATTCTATTTTTTAACGCTGGCCACCTTGCAAAAACACGTGCATGCGCACCGCTGCCTGATTATTTTTGAAAAAGCGATCAAGGGCGATTTCACCAAAGCCTATGATGCTGCAGAACAACAATTCTGGAAAATTCAAAATATGCGCAAACTCTATCGCGCACTTTAATTGTTCTTATTTTTTGAGCGCCAAGCGCTTTAGAAGCTCAATTTAGCCCATCCTTGCGCATGACTTCTGCTCATGCGGAAATTTTTGCCTTTTTCACACTTTTGGGGCTTTTTTTTACCCCTATTTTTAGTGTGAATGGGGTATATTTAGTGGCAAATATTTCCTTTTCTACCATATATAGTGTTTTTATAAGTTTTGTAGTGTTTTTATTATTCTTAAGGTAATTTTTGAAGGCTTCTTTTACTCCTGTTTATCTCTACCTAATTAAGATATGAAGATCTTAGGTGTTGACCTCAGCAAAGTAAGGCCATCAGCGCAAGGCGCTATCCCGATCTTAGTCTTGCTCGTCTTAGTGATGATGCTGGTGCCGCTGCCAGCTATCTTGCTCGATGTTCTATTTACTTTCAATATTGCGCTATCGATCATTGTTCTATTTACGGCGATCAATATTAAGACCTTTAAAGACTTTGTTGCTTTCCCAACGGTCTTGCTGCTCACCACCTTGTTGCGCCTTTCATTAAATGTAGCCTCGACCAGAATCGTACTGATGGAGGGCTATAAAGGAACAGATGCAGCGGGAAAAGTGATTGAAGCCTTTGGGGTGTTCTTAATTGGCGGTAATTTTGCGGTCGGTATTGTGATCTTTATTGTGATCACCATCATTAACTTCGTGGTGATCACCAAGGGTTCAGGCCGAGTTGCCGAAGTTTCTGCCCGTTTTGCCTTAGATTCAATGCCTGGCAAACAAATGGCGATTGACGCGGATCTCAATGCAGGTCTAATTCAACAAGAAGAGGCAAAATCGCGGCGCGCCGATGTGGCTCAAGAAGCAGACTTTTTTGGCTCCATGGATGGTGCCTCGAAGTTTGTTCGAGGTGATGCCATGGCCGGAATCATGATTTTGGTCATTAACCTCATTGGTGGTTTGCTCATTGGGGTCTTGCAACACAATATGGATTTTGGCAAAGCCTTAGCTACCTTTGCTGCTCTGACCATTGGTGACGGCCTAGTTGCGCAAATCCCTGCGCTCATTATTTCTACTGCGGCCGGTATTTTGGTTACCCGGGTTGCTACTGAAGATGACTTTTCTGGGCAGGTCTCTAAGCAATTTGAAGCAAACAGTAGCGCCCTGGGCGTGGTGGCAGCGGTACTGGGGATTTTGGGTGTTCTGCCCGGGATGCCCCACTTTATCTTTTTAGGCTTTGCTTGCCTTTTTGGCGGCTTGGCCTATTTAGCTTATCAAAAGATCGATCGTAATGCTAAGGCGGCCGAACTTGCGGCCTCACAGCCTCCCGAGGTAAACCAAGAGCTTGAATGGAAAGATGTTCCGATTGTCGAGCCCCTGTCTTTGGAACTTGCCTATCGACTCATTCCACTCGTAGATAAAGGTGATGAGAGCGATTTGATCAAGCGCATTCGGGCGATCCGGCGCAAGTTTGTGACTCAGGTGGGTTTTTTAATTCCGTCAGTACATATTCGCGATAACTTGCAACTTAATGCAGAAACTTACCGCATCTTGCTTTATGGTGCTGAGGTCGGTCGTGGTCAATGCCTACCTGATCGCTTGCTTGCTATCCAGCAAAGCGGTAATGAAACCTTGCCGGGACTAGAAGTAAAAGATCCTACTTTCGGTATGCCGGCAGTATGGATTGAGCGCAGTCTGCGAGACGAAGCGATTGCTAAAGGTTATACCGTAGTTGAGCCAGCCGTCGTGATTACCACCCATTTAGATCATTTAATTCATCAATATGCCGGTGAGTTGTTGGGTCGCCAAGAAACGCAAGATTTGGTAGATCACTTTAAGATGAGTTATCCCAAGTTAGTAGAAGATGTGATTCCAAAAATTGTGAGTCTTGCACAGTTGCAACGCCTCTTACAGTTATTGCTTGATGAAAGCATTCCAATTAAGGATATGCGCACCATCTTAGAGGTCGCTAGTGAGTTTGCCGCTAAGCTTGGTGATCCACTAGAGGTATTGCCCCACATTCGCTATGCGCTAAGACGCACCATTGTTCAGGATTCGCTAGGCGAAGGTAACTCCTACCAAGTGCTAGGCATTCAGCCAGAGTTTGAACGCTTAATTGAGCAATCGATTGGTCAAGGGGCTATTGCACCCGATGGTCTGATTGAGCCATCTTTGGCCCGGATGTTTGGCGAAGAAGTCATTAGCGGAGTTCAAGAATTAGAGAGTCAAAATCTGCCGCCAGTCATTGTCAGTGGCACCCGCACCCGCATGACGCTATCTCGGATTGCTAGAAGAGTTTGCCCCCAAGCGATTGTTTTGGCCCTAAGTGAGTTACCACCGACATCCAACCTTGAATTCTATAAAGTACTTTGCTCCCAAACGGGCAAAACCCCTTAAAATATCACGAGCCACCCTATTTGGAGCAACGCCATGGGCCCCCAAAAATTTACCGCCCCAAGTTCAGCAGAAGCCTTAAAGCTGATACGCACCCGTATGGGCCCCGATGCCATGGTGATCTCCACTACAGATATCGACCATGGCGTAGAAATCGTTGCCATTAGTTCTAAAGACCTTGCTTCACTTTCAGATCCTACGCTTGCCAATAGCATGGCAAAAAAACCGGCTAGCTACTCCCCAAATTACACCTCAAACAGACCGATTGGACGCAGCAACTTAGGGAGTAACTCAGGCAGTAACTCAGGTAGCAACTTTGGCTCTAGCTTTGATCGCGCCATTGCGCCTCCCAGTGCTCGCAATCCTTTTAGCGCAGACTTACCCTTAGGGTCTTTGCGCCGTAATCCCGCTAGAGTTGAACGTGCTGATCGCACAGAGCGCTCCGTTAGGGCTCCGGGATCAGAAACTTTTACACCCACTTCTTTTAATGGCGCTGAACGTATCCGTCGCGGGGATGCAAGTGTCATTAATCCATCGAATAATGACGCCTTCTTTAGTGCTAGTGCTAGCGCCGCCGTCAGCGCCAAAAAGAAACAAGATGCGATTGCCTTTGCAGAAGCAAAAGCAGATGCTAAAGCAGCGCTCAATCCGGCTTCGATTGCTAATGAAATCCCAGTTTCCAGCGCTACTGCTACGTCCTCAACTTTGACAAGCATCAACACTGATTCCATATCCACAGTCAGCACCCTATCATTACCTGCAGCTGCAAGCGCTCCAAAAGTAGAGCAATTACTCGCTGAAATTAGCGAAGTGAAGTATCTACTGCAATCACATGTGGCTGGCAACTTATGGGGTAACATACAGCAAGAAAGCTCCCACGTAACGGAAATTGTGAAGCACTTACTCAATAGTGGGTTTTCTCCGAAATTGTGCGCTCAAATTGCGCGCAATTTACCTGATGATTTTAATACCCAACAGCTCATTAAAAATGCGCGTGAGCAAGTCAAATGCTTAATCAAAACTTCTCAGGCGTTTGATCTATTTGATCGCGGTGGTGTCTTTGCCTTTATTGGTCCAACCGGTGTCGGTAAAACTACCACTGTTGCTAAGATTGCAGCGCGCTGTGTTCTGCGCTATGGTCGTAATCAAGTGGCACTGCTCACCACCGATACCTACCGAATTGGGGCTCAAGAACAACTCAAGACTTATGCAAAAATTTTAGGCCTGTCTGTTACAGCGCTGCGCGATAGTGAGGATTTAGCAAGCAAAATTAAAGAGTTCTCTAATCGCAAAATTATTTTGTTAGATACCGCTGGTGTGAGTCAGCGAGATACTCTGATGGTTGAGCAATGCCAACTTCTCCAGAATGGATCAGATCGTGCAAAACGGATTTTGGTAATGAGCTCTACTACGGATTTACGTACCCAAGAAGAGGTGATTAATTTGCACAACCAAGCAATGCAAAATAGTCACAACAATAAATTAGACTCTGTCATCATTACTAAAATTGATGAGGCAGCCCACTTAGCGCCAGTCATTGATAGTGTCATTCGTCACGATTTATCAATTTTGTTTGTTTCAAATGGTCAGCGAGTGCCTGAAGACTTAAGTTTGCCTGATATTAACTATCTAAGTCATCGCGCGATGGCAATGCGCGCTTTTTCTGAAACGTTTTCTATTACCGACGAACAGGTTCCCGCTATTTTGTCTGATCACCTGGGCGACTGGATTCGCAAAGTCAATTCATGAGCACGGTAGTAAGTGGTAACGATCAGGCTGAAGGGTTACGCAATATCTTTGGCGCAGAACTGTGTCGCGTCATTTGTATTGCAAGCACCCTTGATGCGGATAGCACAATTCACTTAGGCCACGGTACCGCACAAAGCCTGAAGCAGCACAATAACCATGTCTTGCTCGTCGATGAAATTCCCCTTGCGCAACGCAAAACGATGTCTGGATTTTTATATCCCACACGCTATGATTTGGGCCAAGTTTTTAATAATGCAGTGCCTCTAGCGCGTAGTATTCGTCAGATTGATGAATATCTTTGGTATGCCACCAGTACCAAGCTGCGATCTGAAGTTGAGCATCGCTTTGCAAAATATCCCCAGTTAGATGTGCGACTTGTTCAAGAAGAGATGGGCATTGACTATGTCATCTTTCCTACAACTGATCCACAAGCGCAAATTGTGGCGTTCTATGGCAGTAATATTCAGCGGATTTTAGTCACCGCGGGTGATCAAGCATCACTTACTAGGGCCCTGGTAATGTTACGCCAAATGGCTATTTTTCAGGTCGATGAACCATTAGCGGTCATCATCGTTGGCGGGGAAGATGAAGCTGCTGGTACCGCTGCCTTCGAACGACTACAACTTGCAGCCAGATCTGCCTTGCACGAGGAAATTGAATTGATTGGCTGGATCGCTGCAGTAACTGCGCAGCGAGTCACATTAGATCCAGATGACCTGAGTTGGAATCCATCCAGCGAGGGCCCGCGAGAAGAATTTGTTTTACCGATGGGCTTTTTCAAAGCAATTTCTGCGAAAATTAGCAGTTAACAGTTATTTACCTTTAACCGATTAAGCGATCTGTCATTGAAGCCTTCTAGTTATTTTGCGTCTCTTGATGTTGATGAAGCCATCCGCACTCATTTACCTTTGGTAAAGCGGATCGCCCATCAAATTTGCTCTCGCTTACCGCCGAATGTTGAGGTAGATGATCTCATCCAAGAAGGGTTAACGGGTTTATTAGATGCTCTCAAGCGCTATGAACCCCAACCCAATTTAGCTTTTGAAGCCTATGCTAAAACGCGCATACGGGGCGCTATTTATGACTCCTGCCGCAAAAATGATATCTTGCCGCGCAATCAGCGCGATGAATTGGTTGGCATCGAAAAAGTGACTCGCCGTTTAGAGCAAACCTTGGGACGTCACCCGTCTGAAAAAGAAATTGCTCATGGTGCTGATTTGACTATTGAGGCATACCACGCAATCATCACAAATATGGTGCATTTAATGCCGCTGGATGATTTATCGGATGATCTGATGCCTTCAGATACTGACGAATCTGACCCAATGCGCTCTGTAGCCATGAGTCAATTTGCAGAACGGATAGCCCTTGTCTTGTCGGGCTTACCTGATAATGAAAAATTAGTCATGGCTTTGCATTATCAAGAAGATCTGTCTTATCGAGAAATTGCCCAAGTCATGAATATCACCCCTGGGCGCATTAGCCAGATCCATACGCAAGGCATGATCCGTATTCGGGCAAAACTAAAGTCTTAGTTCATTAAACGCTTTTTGTTCTATACTTTGCGAGATAGAACGCCGCCTACTGATCCTGGCACTCCCCCATCACTTCCATAAGTAGCGCTTGGGGCTTGCTGGGCGATAAAAGATTGCATAGCAGAGCTTCGTTGCATGGCCAAGCGAATCAGGTCGCCATTGATTTGATGATTAACCGAGGCTTCATCTAGTAATGCTAATAATTGCTTAGTTTGTGCTGACTCAAACTGGTGAATATCTTGCTTGAGCTTGTCAGCACCTCCTGGATAATTCTGAATAGCATCCAAAGCCTGATTAGTGCTGTCTAGCGATTCTGGGAGTCTATCCATATCGTTTGCCTCTAAGGCTTTACGCAGACCCTCAATAGCATTTGCAATACCCTTTAAGAACTCCAATAAATCATCAAAAGACATGGACGGATGTGGTATCACCATCTGAGGGGTAGATTTTTCTAAGTAAAAAGGGGGCTAATTGAGCTCAGAATGTGAGCAAGAAGTTACAGTACAACGAATTAATTAATGCGGGTCTTCGTATTAAGGACGACTTGGTTTTTGCCCAATTGCTGCAACCACGTCTTTAAGCATTGATTGGGAGATCTTGTTGTAATCAATCTCAAACTGACCAGTAGCAACCTTATCACGTAGTTTTTTAATTAAGAGTTCGTCGCTGACCTGATTGGTAGCGCTAGTACTGCTGTGCGCTTCAGCAAGCTTGGCTGCTAAACCAATGTCTAAATTGACTGCAGGGCGACTGACCGAAGATGCTGAGGTTTGATTTAAAGCTGTATTAGTTGTATTGGCAGTCGAGTTCGAGCCTGGCACAGGTTTAGCTGTTCCAGTATTTGGCGGAATTAGTGGTGCATTCTCGTTAATCTTCATCTCATTCTCCTTTGTGCTGCCTAGTGAAACATTACATCTACCTATTAATGTTACCGCAAATTAGCGATTTATTCCATATTTACGCTAATAATTCCAGGCCTTAATACCTTGCCTTGTAAAACCTGCCCGTCCGATAAGCGCACCCTAACCATATCCCCAATCATTCCGGTGGTTTGGGCAACACCTTCCCCCGAAACCTGAAAATCTTTTCCTGTCAATTGAATCCTAACAGGATCTCCTACCTTTATTACGGCAGATTCTTTTAAATCGTTTAACCCAATTGGCATGCCCATTTGCAAAGATTTACCCAAAACCCGCTCATAAGCCGCCCTAGGGTTTCGAAGTACGTCATCTGGCAAGACGGTTAAATCACCCTCTATTACCCGAATATCCCCACTTTCGAGCTTTTGACCAAAAGGCAGGTAGCGGCTGGCAACAACATAGTCTCCATAAGCATGAATATTGACCGGTACATTGATTAACCAAGCAGCTTTGGTGCAACGCAATTGGATCATGGACCTACCCCATAAACGAGCACCTGGGGGAGTCAAAATTTCAATGCTACCGCCCAAGCAAGCTGGAATCGTGAGATTAGGCTCGAGCCATTCAGTCTCCACCCGCAAACCATTAACGGTAGGACTTTTTTGTATAAATCGCTTAATGGTTTGCTCAAGATCTGGAGGTAAAGCAGCATAAAGGGTTTGCGATAGCGAACAAAATACACCCCATATCAAAAAGCGATGAAAAAGCGGCATTATTTGGTAAACCGATCCAAGGCTACCCAAGGGTACACATTATTCATGCCATCTAAGGCCATACCAGCCAACCAATAAGGGCGCTCTAACAATTTAGGGATATTGCGGTGGATATTCATATTCTGAACCCCTAAAAATTCATGGGCATAAATAGAGTAAGGCTGGTTGCCAACTTGCAGATTAATCATTCTGGCAGGATGCAAAATCTCGCCTAATGCATCTACCTTACTATCCACTGGTTTATTGAGAGCCTCTTCCCCTAAATATTGAATTGCCGAAACAGCATAGTTTTGCCCATGCCGTCCAAAAAAGACCATGGGCATTCTTAATAAACTTGATGGGCATGATAAGCGGACTCCCTCATGATGTATATCAAGTGACCCCCCAATTTCAGCCATCATTTTGCCTGCTGCCAAGAGATGTTCAGCCGATAAGGCTATATGGTCTAAATCAATAAAAATCATTAAATCTTGCTGAACTGCAAAAATACTGGGGCAAGGTGGCAAGATACTAATGATCGTGACCAGTTGCTGAACAATCTCAGGATCAGCATACACTTCATCAATCAAAAGCTCATCTGTCAAATTCTCAAATACATGACGCAATGATTGTTGGCCAGATTTAGTGAGCTCATCTTGCTCACGCCCAAGTAAGAAATCAAGCTCTACAGCGTTCCAGTTGTCAGCCTTCGTGACTAAGCTTCGCGCTATTTGCATGCGATTGAGATTATGGGTGCGATCCAAGGAAAAGTGCTTGTCTAAGTAACGCTGACTTCCTGAATAATCTAATGAATTTTCGCGCTCAAGAGGACGAGTGAGACCCTCAGGAAAAGAAAATGCTTTGGGCTCTGGAGGAGTAAAGACTACCGGAGACTCTTCATGAAGACGCGGCGCAAATAAAGCGCTCAGCTCTGCGAGAGAAGGCTCTGGGAATACCTCGGGTGCAGTTGGGGTAGTAGGCAACTCAGAAATTGACGCCCTCGCAAGGACCTGCTCTTCCTCTTCACCACTGACAGTCTCAATCGCCTCTTGAATCACCTCAGGAACTAACTCAGCAGGCAGATCCCTTATTGAAATAGCATCAAGATTCTCGCTTATCGGCAAACCATTTTTGATTTGTGATAACTTGCTAGCGAATAACACTTTTGCTTGATTTAATTGCTCTAAAGTTAAAGATACTTCACTCGTTACCGATGGATGTGTAAAGGCGACTTCTGATCTCACTAGACTAACCAGATCATCCAATACCAAAAAGGCTTGCACATCATTTTTCTTAAAATACTGTGCTAACTCGTTAGTCATCTCACTTAAAGCATCTAATCCAGCACCATCTAGAGCATTAGCTAAATCAACGCTATGCATGATTAATGGCTCAATCGATACTGCTGACACCGAACCTTTTTTGGGGGCAGCAGTCTGCAGACCTTCAATAGCACGATCAATATCAATTAAAAACAGGGGTTTTTCTTCGGCCATACTTAAATTACGCCTTATAAAAAATCGATTGCATTAGACCCTTGCTTCTCGTTTTAATTCAGTAAAGGCTTTATTCAACCCATCAAATTCACCCTGCCATAACTGAAGATCGCGCATGACCTGTTTAGCATCCATACTCAAAAGCTCAATGGCTTCTAAAGAAATCTGTGGCGCCTGCACTTCCATAGGCGTTGCTTGTTCTAGTGCGACAGCTAGCGTCGAGCGCATCTTCGATACAGTAGCCTCGACTCTCTCTACTAATAAATTCAGCTGCTCTGTTTCTACGGCAAGCTGTTTACTAGAATGATTATCCAATATGGCCAAGTAAAGACGTACACCCTGTTGCTTTAAAGCAGAAAAAGCATCTTGAAGCTGGTCTAAAGGTCCGCCTCTACTGATACCCATCTCTTGGCTGTAAGGTGAGTTACTACTTTTATCAGATACATTTGTACGAATCTGGCCACTCTTCTCATGCAGGGTATCAATAGAATGGCGTAATTTAGTATTGAGCTGGGCAAGCACTTTAAAGTGCGTGTCAATTTTTTTAATTTTATTTTTTAAATCATCACTTAACTCGGAAATGACATTCATCACTGTCTTCACATTGAGCTGGTCTGTCGATTGATCAGAATCACTGTTTTGTGAATTAGCCTTGGATGTTTTGTTACTTGGCGCACTAGCAAAGCCTAAGTCAATTGTTTTTAATAGTTGGCCGGCAGCCCTAGTCTGTTTAGATGCCCGCTGCAAATCTTGCGAATTACGCCGAGTATTCACAAGCGCCATATAAGCACCCAAGATGATTCCAAAAGCAGCAATGATCGAAACTAAAATTAAACCTAAAAATCCACCAGCATCTTTAAAATCAAAATATTGAATTGATTGAGATTTTTTTTGCGCAGCAAGACGCAAAGACCCATAGTCATTCGCGAAATCCTTGATTACCCGCATATTCAAAATATAAGTATTAAGTACTACTGCACTTTCTTGCGGTAACTTGGAATACCAAGGACTTTGCGGCACCTTAGGCGCCACATCTGTTAGCTTGAGGTTTGACTTACCAGCTGTTTTTTTACCGATATCAATTTCCAAAAGCATCTTTTGCTCAAGAACTGCGGCAAGTGCTTTTTGAAGATCTAAAATTATCGTAATATCAGTAGCATTTTTTTGCCAAGCATTGTGTGCCTTGACATAATTGCCTATACTTTCTGCATATTTTTTTACAGCAGATTCAGAGGGTAATTTATCTAACTCTAGCGGTCCTTTAGAGCCAATTAATACCTCACCTGACCTTGCTAAGACAGCCAAATCATTTAAGCCTTTTTCTTGTGCGAGTATTACTCCAATTGACTGCTCAGTATCTTTAGCGCTTAGTAGCACCTCAAGCGGTGTAGAAGGCTTTGGATTCTTCTTGAGATTTTCAGCTGGCTCTGTCTGCTCAGATTTCTCATCCTCATTTTTTTTGTCGGACTTGATAGCATATTTCTCAGGCTTACCGAAAACGACAGCCATTACCTTAGAGTCCAACCTTTGAAAAAGAGCAACTACCGGATTATCGGATAGTGGCAACAAAGGAGTAGACGATTCTGCTTCTTTAGTCGCGCTCGGATTTTTTATAGCTGGAGCTGCTACTCCGCCACCTGAAGACTTCAATGCAGTAGGTTCACTTATCCCCTTGGTCGACACAGCAGATGCTGAATTAGGACTTAGCTCGGGCTGGCTCTTCAAGTCTGCAGTTGCTGACTTTAAGAAGATCTCAGCTTTTTTTAAGTTTGTAAAAAAAATAGGCTCTAAGGCAATGGGACCATTTGTTTGCTGCTGTAACTCTTTTAAGAAAGGAATCAAACGTAACACTTGAATCTGTTCGCCATCAATTGATTGCAGATACTTACCTTCGGATACCCAAGAGCGCGCAGAGAGAAAAGCACCGATACTGGCAGCCAATACAAGCGCAAACGAGACATATGAAACCCACTGCCAAAAAAGAATTGGGTACTGGGAAAAGATATGGCTATTATTTTTCTTATTCATATAAATGATCTCGACTAGCGATTAAGTGACTGATCTGCATATCGGTCTCAAGAGACCCCTACCAAATGATAATCAGCGCCGTTGTGATAAAAGAATGAAGAATCAGGTATCGTCTCAGCGTAAAAAGGTCCCACAATATTATTAATCCTGAAACCCAAGCCTTCTTGAGGGCCATTTCTCAACACAATGATCCAAGGTGCGCTAGACTGCTTTAGAGACTGATGCCAATCCACAAAACTATCTCCGTGTTGATCAAAGCGCAGCAGTTGAAAATGATTGCGCAAGCAAATGGGTTCACCCTTGTAGACTACAACGCCATTAATGCGTAGATCTTTCATGCCCTGCTCAGGCTCCGGATGCAAAAAGACGGCATGTATGAATTTAGTCGAAATTGCATAACGGCCACCATTAATCCGCATTCCTAACCAGTAATCTTGCATTTGTAATGTTGTCATGACCTTTTTCCTGATTCACGACCTTGATACCAAAACATGGCAAGTGCCACAACGAAAATGAGCACGCTGCATACAAAACCAACAAATGCATCTCCGATCCCCGTCATATATGAAACATTCTTAGCTTCAATCTTGCGTCTCTGGGAAAAGTAAATATCAATGTTTTCTGCAACCTTTTTGCCATGCCAGATAACTACATCTTTGCTTTGTAATCTGACTGGATTTACACCAGCTGGGTCAATCACGTTTTTGGCAATAGCATTAAGGCGCCTAGAAATTTGCATTAGGTCATTAGATACTTCGGCCCGCCAATCTACTGGGATCGTTGACAATACATCCCGACGATATAGCTCTGCAAGCCGCTTGGTCTCAAATTCTGTCAAGTAGATAACATCACCAGGAAGGGTAAATTTAATTCCACAATTGCTTCCTGTGATTGTTGACCTGTTTGCCATACGCATTACAACTGTCAAGCTATCTCTTTTGTTTCTCAATAATTTAACGTTTACATCTGCGGAATTTTTTTCGTTCAATGCAAGATAAAAACCTAAGGCAGATTCAATCTTTGTTGCATTAACAGATAAGATTAAATCGCCCGGTTTTATGCCTGCCGCCTCAGCAGGTGAGCCAAGCTCAATTGACTCTACAGCGGGCAATTCAAGTCCAAGCAATGATGCAGAACGTTTGTTTTCAAATTCAGAAAAAAATTGAAAAGCACGATTCACTGCCTCATCTGTATTTACTGGAATAATTGCACCATCGACTAACTTTGGAATATCGCTAGGCTTTAAGCGGCGCTGATTTTTATTGAGGCGAACATCAATTTTTTGAGTTGCAACAAAATCCTCTAATACCGGCATTGCAACTCTAAGCTGCTTCAACTCCGAAGAAGATTCTGATAAATCGTTTGCAGCCCCAAGTAGCACCAATAAGGAGACCGCAAACAGGAATCCAGAAAAGGTTAAAAACCAAAAATAGATATTTTTTTGTGAGTAGAAAGTCATTTTTTCAGTCGCAACGATCATTCACTCTTGCGCGACTTAGTAGTAGTTTTATTTGCCACAAATCTATCGCTAGCATTATTTAAAATGAAACGCTTTTTAAGCATCTCTACTTCACGATGCTCAGCCATTAACTGAACCTCAGTCTTGCGCTTGTCCATTAATAGGCGGCAACTAGCAAGATCATCTATCCACTCACCAGATTTCATTTCAATTATGGCTGTTTCCAAAATCTCTCTGCCGGTTAATTCATTAGCCTTAATACGCACTACAAATAAGCGAGTGTTATCAACATCGCGTAGGGTTAATTCAACAAAATAGGTTCTAGCAAAGCGATGATTGATAGCGCTAAGCGTATACGGGTAATTCTGCAAAGTAAATTGAATAACAGTGCCATCATCTAATGGCATTGGCTCTACCTTAAGCTCTGTAATACCAGCTTTGGCATGCCATTCCAAATCCGTTTGCTGAGCTTCTACATTTTTCCTGGGGAAGGCTCGCGTCTCAAAATAAATCTGATAAAGAGTTTCTGGAAGATGTCGTTCAAATGCTAGGTTTTTTAATACATCGGCCGTAGAGGTAATACGCAAGCGTTCAGCCATTAAATCTAACTTCATGTTAGCAATCTTTTGATTGATTACTTCTTCAAGCTGATTTGTTTTATTTAAGCTGGTAACCATAATGGGCTCAACCGGGATAGATGGGCCAGTATTTTTTACCTCATCAACCACTTTGCTGTAAAAATCACGAATAAAAAAATACAGCAGTGGAATAAGCATGATCACACTGAGGATCATGATCAATTTTCCACTTGTAAAGTTAGTAAACAAGCTCATGACTTTAGCTTCATTATCTTAGGGTGTAAGCATTGTGGTTATTCACACCAACTAGCCGATGCATACCAACGATTTAAGCGACCTTGTACACGGGCATTTTCAATGGCATTTCTAGTAGACTCAAATTCTTTGAGCGCGGTTTTGCTAGGGTTGTATAGCTCGCAACCCGCTCGAATTCGATCAAGCGCTTTACCAGGGCGGACATTGCGGATGATTAAGTCAATACCACCTGAGCGAAATTTTTGGCGCTCAAAGTATCCTGAATGCCAATAGCGCCCCACTTCAACTTCAGCTGCGCCCAAACGAATATCTAGCAAAATACCATGATCAGAAACATCGGCCACTTTTGCCAATAATTCTTGACCAGCCCCTAATGAAAGAACGAAATTGAACTGCTCATCACTCGGCCCTAAGGTCCTGAATTCTTTACGGCGCTGGATCACAGTAAGTTCTTGCGGGAGAGAGCAGGTTATTAAACTACCATCTTCATGCATCCTAAAATCACTCGAAAGAAACTGCATTTTTGAGTTTTCATTACAAGCTACAACAATCTGACTGGTGCCAATAATGCTACTGAACCCCTTAGGAGGCTCGGTCTCTGGCTTTAGGACCAATAATCCCTTGTAGATATCCAGAACAGTGGCTGCAAACTCTGCACCAGATCCATCAATCGCATACACCCCTGCCAAGGGGGTTTTACTAATTTCTCGAAGCATAGTTTTAGCTATAGCAGCGTGTTCTATATGAAATTTAGGATCTATTTTATCTGCTAATTCGGGGGGGTAGGTAATGATGGGCATATAAATTGAAATTGAATTAAGAATTGCAAACTTGTTTTTGTATTATTGCTAAAGCGCTGTCCTCTGGCACTGGATCATCCGCCAGATTGAAACCGGTCTCTGTTTGTAAAATCTTTTTACCCAGTGCATTTGGTTCAGAGTATTGAACTGCAGCCAATGTAGAAAAAGTTTTATATTTGCAATTAAAGAGAATATTGCTGCGCACAGATCCAACGCGTTGCTTCGTGGCTTCGTCTATTGTTTGGCGATTGGTAATAATCCATACTTTTTTTGACTCTGGGGGCAATGCTTTAATAGAGCTTTTGTAGTAAGCAATGGAATAGCCTTTTTTATCCACAACAGTCACCATATCATTTTCGGCCTGAGCCATTGCAAAGCTCGACTCATGAGAGCCCAAAAGCAAAACAAAGGTAAAAAAAAGGCGACGAGAATAAATCATGCTAATAATCCAAATTAATGGATGATTATACGATTTTATGGTCTAAATTGAACCGCTTAAGATGGTTTTGCTACTTTTAGGACATTTGCTGAAATATGGTGAATTAGCCCTAAATAAACATCAAAATCAAGCTATCACTGCCCTTCAGGCTTGACGTCTAACGATTCCTCAACAGCAAGAGTCTCTTTGTCGATCACATTCTTGACCCAATAGCGTGCTGCCGCAATATTAGTCGTGTAAAAAGCAATTTTGTTGTTTTTTTCTATGGCGTAAAAGCGATCACCGCGAATACGGTGCTCTGTAATGACAGGATTTTCCATAATATGAAATGCTTTATAGTGTCTATTGACTCTTTATTACGGCCAGTTTGCTACGTTTGCATAGTTTAATTTAGACTAAGGTTTCTGAAAATACCCAAAAGTTTCCTTAACCCTTTAATTTATATGGATTTTTTATTATAAATGGTTAGAATAGCTCAACTGAACTTGCACTACTTTTATAACCGAGCAATAGATCAAATTTAAACAGCTGATATGAGCCGAAAGCCCCACCCCAAAGCCCGCTTTTGCAGTATCAAGTTAGGTCAGCAACGATAGAATTTTCATTAGCGAACCACAAGAAAATATAAAAAATGGCTATTTCGCTTAATACTAGAGTTAGTCAGCAGGTCACCCTAACACCTCAACTGCAACAAACAATCCGGCTATTGCAGTTATCCAATAATGAACTAGAGCAGGAATTAGCAAAGGCCGCTGAAGATAATCCCTTGCTGGAATTTGAGCCTAATCCAGAAATTGAGTTTAATCTCACTCAATCTTCTGAACGGGTTGAGCAGACCCAAAACTCATGGACCTCAAGTAATAGAGCCTCTCAGGATGATGACGATGACTGGGCAGAGCGCTATGAACGCATAGCTCATCAACAAACTCTTTTAGAGTATCTCGAGGAACAAATTCATCTCCTTCATGTAAGCCCACAAGAGCAGTCGATCATTACTTATCTGGCGGGCTGCCTGGATGATAGAGGCTACCTAATTGATGACCTCGAGTCAATTCATGCTGAGATCAAAAATGAGCTTGATGGTCCAGAATCAAGCTCGCTTCATCTAATAGATTCTGCACTAAAAAAACTGCAATCACTTGATCCGCCCGGCATTGGTGGACGCAATTTAGCAGAATGCCTCTCCCTGCAAATTGATCGTATTTTGGAAAAGCCTACCCCCGATCAATCAGCATGGGAACTAGCCAAATATATTGTCAATAACCATTTAAATAAGGTTGGCTCAAAAGATTGGCTTAAGATCAAACAAGCGAGTAGCAAAACTGAAGCAGAAGTCCTTAAAGCAGTGGAGCTTATACGCAGTTTGCAACATAATCCAGGCGCTTACTTTGACCGTGAAAACGATCAATGGATTTTGCCTGATGTCGTGGTCAAATCTATCAACAACTTATGGGTTGTCGAATCAAATCCCAATGCTAGACCACGAATCTCACTCAATGGCGAGTACGCCAAAATACTGAAAGAGAGCGGGCAAGGAAAAGCTGATGGAGTCTTAAAGCAAAAAATTCTAGAAGCAAGTTGGCTTATCAAAAATATTGCTCAAAGAGAGGATACGATCCTCAGGGTTGCGAATGAAATAGTCAAACATCAACAAAAATTTTTTTCCATGGGTGCCATTGGAATGAAGCCACTTGTTCTTCGTGAAATAGCAGAAACTTTAGAAATGCATGAATCAACAATTTCGAGAGTGACGACACAAAAATATCTATCCTGTCCACTAGGTATTTTTGAATTTAAATACTTTTTCAGTAGTCAATTAAATTCTGATACAGGTGTCGCAATATCCTCAACCGCAATCCAAGAACTGATTAAGCGAATTATTCAAGAAGAGTCTGTAGTAAAACCTATTTCTGATAGCAGGATTGCTAAGTTACTTGACGATCAAGGCTATGAAATTGCTAGGCGAACGGTAGCCAAATATCGAGAAGGGATGCGCATTCCAGCAGTGCATCTTCGAAAAAAATAAACCTCTAAGAGTAAAACTCGACGCAGTTCTTCCCAGCTTTTTTAGCAAGATACATTGCTTTATCAGCTCTCTCAATCAGATCCATTGAATTGAGACTCACATCATCCAAGATTGCAATACCCGCACTTGCACTAAGCATTAGTTGCAATGGCTCTTGAGATTTAATCTGAAGAGGTTGTGAGATTACCGTTAGTAATCGATTGACTAATTGACTGACTAAATCTTTACTTGTGATGGCTTGCAACACCAAAACGAACTCATCACCACCCCACCGACAGGCTAAATCTTGCGCCCGAATAGACGCAGTGATTCTTCTGCCGATAATTGATATCACTTCATCTCCAGTACTATGGCCATACTGATCATTAATTACTTTAAAGTCATCTAGGTCAACAAATATGATGGCTGTTAAATGATGTGCTTGAAGCGTCTTCGATAAAGTAAATTTGAGTTTTTCCAAAAAACTAGTACGGTCCAATAAACCAGTTAAATGATCATATCTAGTTTCTACTCCAAACTCCTCGCCATAAATCATCAGATCAAGCACTCGACGCTGGATAGCTGTTGTGTTCCTACCTTCATGAAAGTATTTCAATAAATCATTTTGATTTACTGTTTGTATAAACTGCTGCAAATTGGCGACCAAGCTTGAAAAATGCTCAGCTGCTTGAATTGAATCAGCAGCAGAGCCTGTGATTACATTCGAAGTATTCTGATTCAAGCTTTCTTCCATTTGAATCCTCTGTAGTCAGTGGCTAAGCGTTACGGTAGAAGATGGGCGATCTGCATATTCACCTTAGATGAACGAATGCCTAGCTTAGTTGCAAACAATCTTCTTAATATCCGACTCAGTTGTAGTAGGTTCAATTTTCATGACATTAGATTTATTTTTCTCAGAGTAAATCTCGTTCAGCTTTTTTGTCTTGGCATCAAAATACATATAAGAAATTAGATAATAGAAAGTACTGTTGTCCTTGCAATCCAGGGCACCACTTGCGCTAAATAAGTTGAAAGTTTGGCTATTTGGGGCAGTTTGATTTTCATTAAAATGTGCGGAAACAGTAAACCAAACATAAGGTCCCTCTGCCTTTCCCCAGCCTGACAACAAATACAGGGTACTTTGAGTATTTTTACTCAAAATAACGTCTTTATCGTTTGCCGCCTTTGGTTCAGGTTTTTGTAAATTGGACTTAAGGGATTGGGGTTCTTGCGAAGATTTAGCAGGGACGATCGTCACCCAAAGTGACAAGAGTAAAAAGCTGATGACAATCTTCATCATTGCACTCCTGCTTTCTTGAAGCCTTGCCACTTCTCAAAAGCTAGCGGGATAGTTTTGCTATCCTCTAGTCCGTAAAAAGTTAACTCCCCACTTTTTCTAAGGGCTAGATATACTTTGCCATTGGCAGGCTCAATTACAAAAGCGGCGCTAGATTCATCACAATCTGACTTTTTACACCCAGCACCTAGCAATTGGCTACCTACATAAATGATGGGCACACTTTCTTCAAGTGCATTTTGAAATGCTTCAATCTCTGCCCCAAGCATATAAGCAAGAATGAATTTTCCATTCGCACGCGTTGTCAATACTGAGGAAGGACTACCAACCAATAAAGGGGCGTAAGTTGCTAAGTTTTTTCTCAAATCATCAAATTCTATTTCTTGTTCTTTGGCAAGGATTTTTGCTGTTTTTTCTTTCTCATATTCGCCCTTGTATTCCCAAACTTTGAAAGAGGCGTAGGCCAAAACAAGGATGATCAATACATAAAGAATCCACTTGGTGACATTCATCACCAACTTCCTTATTTTTGCAGCTGTGGACATTGGTTGTTTGGGCATAGTTCAGGCGAAATCTAGTTGATCATCCTGCAAATTGAATTTGCTATTATTGACTAACTATAAAGCAAATCTTTTGAACCCCCCTAAAGATGACAGAAAAGCACAATGGAGCTCAGCAAACACCAAGCAAATTCGACTTTTTTCTAATAATCACCTACTATGAAACCATATTTTTCAAATTAATGTCTAATTCACCCCATAGCCTTAGTCATCAGTTACGATTAGAAAAATGCCACAAATAAATTATCTCTAGTGTCGGGTAAATATGAGTAATCTGGATGAATCCGTTGTTAATGAGCTTAAAGAAGTTAATAAACATCTATCGACAATCGGCGCGCTCTTACAACAAAAAGATCAAAAATTAGATGAGAGCTTAAATGTCATCCGCAAGGACCTTTGGAATATTAAAAATATTATTTCTGAGGAAGTAGCCCAGAATAAAAGTTTACAAAATGGCATGGAAAAAACTATAGAAAACACGATAGAAAAAACACTACTTAAGTCTATAGCCTATGTATTTGCTGCGGGAATAACTTTGTACATAGTGGGCAGATTTTTTCTATAAATATTTGTAATAAGCTACTCAGATGAAAGAAATCAAACCTCGTCATGACGCCTGATACAACAAATCGCCAAAAAAGCTACGCGCATATTGCAAAACTTCTGGATTCTGCGAGCAAATCTTATGAGAATGCTGCGCTTGGTTTAGAACAAGGCGAGAGTGAGGAGCATGTTTACCAGCATATTAAAAAAGCACGCGCTACTTTAGAAACAGCATTTCCAGAATATTTCACCTCACATAAACCGCCCCCTACTAGCAAAATAGTTCCGGAGAAACGTGATTACTCAATCCTTAAAATAGGCTTGATTGCCGGATTAATCGTCGGAGTCTTATACACATTTGTTGTCTATGGCCCAACGGGAGATTTAAGTAAAAGCTGGAAAACTGAAGATTTTCAAAAGAACGTTGCTTATCCCAAGTAACTAGTCTCGTTCTGTTTTCCTGACATATTCGACCTTGACTGAATAATCTGTCGGGCCCATTAAGCGCTGCCAGATTGTTTCCCGCCCCATCTCTGGGTTGACTACCTGATAGCCTATCGAATAGATGCCTTGGCTAGTGAGTAGATTAGTAGAGCATATGCGCACCCCATTGCGATGCGACAATTCTGCAATATCATTAAAAGCCAATGTACGTGAGTCTTGAATCAAAGCCTCGTGATTTCGAATCTCTTGGTTTAATAATATTTGAATGTATTCGTCCTTACATTCAGGCAAATCCCGAGTGTAATAACTATAAAAAAGCCCTCCAGAAGCTAGCAATAAAACAAAAAGGCCCAGAAGAAGGGGAGGGATTTTTATTGGGGCAGGCATTCTTATTTCAATACCATGAACTCACGAACGATCTTGTAGATTTTTCATATCACTCTGCTTTAGCCAATAGAACAACATTACTTGGTATGTCCTCATTACTTAAAGAGAGATTTTTTTGCTCAGCGGAATCTGGTAATAAACACCTAAGATTACCGTTGACCTTAGCATCTGGGTGCACATTAATCTGTGCATAAGTAACGTCTCCAATCACTACAGCTCCGGGATAAATTTCAACGCGTCCTTTTGCAAATACCGAACCCTCGATTCTTCCAATAATGATCGCATGTGGGCTATAAATGTTCCCCAATAAGAATCCGGTGGATCCGATTACGGCGGTATGGCCATTACCAGAGCCCTCGTCCTCAGTCTGGGAAATGTCGCCAATTAAATGCCCTAATAAAAGCATGTTTCCATTATGAATAAAGTCACCCTTCATAATGGAACCGGCTCCAACTGTAGTTAAATACGTCAGCTGAGCATCTGTATTGGGATTACTTTTTTTAGAAAATTCAAACATTTACACGCCTTAATCTCGTTTCTTTTAGCTTATGGAAAATTTACAAGGAAACTTCCAGTAATTTAATCTGCTTTGCACCTGCGCCTGGTGAGCGTACTCTCCAACCCTGAAAATACATTTCAACACTATCCAAATCCTGAGTAATCACCACAAATGGGGAGGTGCCACGAAATGCGTAAGAAGCATTTGACTCCAGATTAACAACGGTTTGTTTTCCAGAATTATCTACAACACAAATGGCTTGTTTAATAAGAGATTTGATATTCACAATATCTCCCCGTTTAGAGGGGTTAGGAGATTGATAGCTAGGTAATTGTGCTTCCTGTTTATATGGGCATTGTTCACTAGGAGTGCTCAGAAGCGCTTGAGCTGGCTGAGTTTCTGGCGATTTAACCGTAGTATCAGAACTCTCAGGCTTGAGAGCTAAATCTTCATCAACTTTTACATCCTGAGCATCATTAGCTACTATGGCTTTCTGCGGGGGGTTCACCAGCCCATTAGCTAAATTGATGAGGTTAAACCGTTCATTTAAACCGTAAATAGCACCCGTCACTACTGAAAAACTAAACAGGATTACCATCACTCTGATGGTTACAACGCTAGCCCCAGCAGTGTTGAACTTAAACCCATGTTTTCCATCAACATGACTTAGTGATTCCTCAAGATTCAGAACCTGAGGATTTGCGAGCTCTGCGTGAGATATGGTCTCGTTTTTTAGCGGGGGATTCTTTGGGCCTGAATCAGTTCCGACTACCTCAAGTTTTTTAGGGGCGGAAATTTCTTGTTCTTCAATTGGCGTATCTAAAGTGTCGTCAGCAGATTCTGTGGCTCTAGGATCTATCAAATAAGATGCTTCATCTAGCTCCAACAATCTACCAACTCGCTTAGCCGTGGCGATCTTTAATTCAAATGTGTAGAAAGAGCTCATGCCGCCCTCCTCCAACTCCAAAATCATTTTGGTGGACAAACAACATGAGTTGGCAAACTCTGCCCGGGCTAGATTTTTTTTCTCTCTGGCATCTTTTAATACTGAGCCAATAATTTCTAGTTGTGCATCGTGCTTGTGAGGCCGCATTGTTGTAACGCCATTAAATTATTGCAACGCACAAATCGTCTTGAATATCCAAAACATCCCATATTTCCCAGAAAACAGCATTAATTTTATTACATTGCATAGTATCAAATTATCTTTAAATAAGCCTATTAAAAAGAAAAAAGTCTTAATACGCTGGAATGATAGAATCCACCCATAATAATTTGAGGGCTAAAAATGCAGTTAATTTGGATTTCTGGGTCTACTTCATCTATGAAGCAGATAAAAATTACCCGCAAAACCGTTATTAAGATTGCGCTTTTATCCTTTAGCGTATTTATTCTGATTGGCATGAGTATTCATTTTTTTGGCTTTAGGGTGGCAATCCGCTTTAATCCCGAAATGGCAAAACAAATGGGGGGGGCCATTTCCCGCAAGGAGATGGATGATTTAGAACTCATCTACCAGCAGAAAATCCAAACATTTCAGACCCAGCTCCCCATGATTGAGAGCAAAATCCTTACTCTTAAGAATTTAAAGGATCAGTTTGCGGAACTATCCATCCCTACAAGCACCAAAGATTAACTTTTTATTCTGATAGCTCAGACAGTGTCACGGCCCTCTGAGCTTCCATATAAGTTGTTAGTATTGTTATATTATTAGCTAGTACTAACTTATTCAGGAAATATGATGGCAGATAACAATCCTAAGGGTTCACTTTTTGTAGGCGAAGGGGTCATTGTCAGGGGCACCTTTGAGGTACCAGAAATGGCAGTGGTCGCAGGCCTTGTGGAAGGTGAACTGAATACCAAAGAAGTCTTGGTTGACACCTCAGGAATTGTTAATGGAAGAATCAACGCCGAAGTTGTGGAAGTCCGCGGTGAAGTTACCCAAGGTCTTAATGTCACGAATCACTTGAATGTTCGATCCAGTGCAAAAATCACTGGTCTTACACAATATGCTGAAATGAGCGTAGAAAAAGGAGCAAAGCTTAGTGGTGAGCTACGCTTAATTGATGCCCCCGTATCTTCTGTCAGTCATCATACTGAAGCTGACATTCAGCCGAAAGATGAGATTAGCGATACCGAATAAATACAGGTTTTAGACAAAAGATCCCTTCTTGTAAGGATCTTTTGAGCACTATGGGCAGGCACTCACAAATTACTGACTTTTAATTTTATTCCAATTTGCCTGGAAAATTGCGGTTGAATCAGTTGCGCCCTCTGGTTCATCACTGCTTTTGGAAATCATTAAACCGTTTAACTTAGCGCCATGCTCGATTCCGAGCTGGCCATAGGTAATATCTCCACGGACTTCTGCCCCCTCATGCAATTCCACGCGCTCAGTGGCATAAATATTACCCTCAACTCGTCCCGCAACTAGCACCCTAAAAGCATTGATATCGCCTTGCACAACACCAGTGCGTCCGAGAGCAATGCTCACGTTTTTTCCTTGGCGTGATTCTATGTTCCCAACTACGCGACCATCAATGCGTAAACTTTCATTCGCAACAATTCGCCCATGAACCTCAGTAGCTGGCCCTACTATTGTTTCAAAGGACTCCATTGTGGGCTGTAGAAACTTAATAGACTGTGATTTTTTGAAGACCATTTTTCACTCCCTTAACTATCGCGCAATGAAACAATAAGCTAATTGCTCCAATATTTCTGCTGGACGACTATTCTATCTTTATCTAGACTATCTTTAAGAATTTTAAATAATGGTCTTAACAGTTATTAGAATGTATGGCTAATAAAAGTGAGTATCTACTAACTATATTTCAGATCGATGAGCCATCAGCAACAACTCAGCCAAATGCTTGACCTTACGCCCAGTCTCTTGCTCAATCTGCTCTCTACAACTAAAGCCATTAGTCAGAATGATGGTCTCTTGCTCGGCAGCCCGAATTGCTGGCAGCAACACGAGTTCGCCAACCGCTTTGGATATCCCGACATGCTCTGGATTAAATCCAAATGAGCCTGCCATACCGCAGCAACCGCTATCAATAAAGTTTGCTTTAGCGCCCAAAGCAGCCAGCAGCGCTACATCACCCTTAGTGCCAAATAGTGATTTCTGATGGCAATGTGAGTGGACCAAAACATTGCAGTCTAGTGGTGGCGGAGTATAGCCTTGCTCATGCAAGAAATCCCCTAATAAATAGCTACTCGATGCTAAAAGAGTTGCCCTTGGATCATGCGGGAAAAACTTCAGCAATTCATCTTTAAATACCGACATACAGCCTGGCTCAAGACCAACGACTGCGATCGGAGAATTGGGATTTTCATTAATCTCACTGCCGATTGCATCTAGAATTTTCTCTAGCTTCTGCTTGGCAAGATCCAGATAACCGAAGTCGTATAAAGGACGTCCGCAACATAAAGGCGTTTTTGGCAAGGTCGCCTCAAAGCCTGCATGAGCAAGTACTTCAACTGCTGCATTAGCAACCTCTGGATGAAAATGCTCGCAGAATGTATCCACCCAAAGAATCACTTTTTTCTGACCAATGCTGGCATTCTTTGATGGCTTAAATTGCTCTCTAAAGGACTGGCTCGCAAACTTGGGCAGACTACGCTCTTGCGCTACGCCACCAACCCATTTAGCAAAAGTAGAGATCACAGGCGTTTGCATGACCCCATTAATCAACCAAGAGAACTTGCTTGCCAACGGCGCCCAGTCGCCAATGCGACCCATGGTCAGGGCTTGACGAGGCCTACTATTGGTCTCGTGATAGTGGGACAAGAACTCGGCTTTATAAGAAGCCATATCAACGTGGGCTGGACAGTCACTCTTACAACCTTTACAAGAGAGGCAGGTATCTAGAGCCTCTTTAAGCTCCTTGCTTTCCCAGCCATCTTGAATGACTTCACCCTGAATCATTTCCCAAAAGAGGCGTGAGCGTCCACGAGTGGAGAAACGCTCTTCTTTTGTAGCCCGATAACTTGGGCACATCGTGCCTACTTTTTCACTACGGCACTTACCCATACCAACGCACCGTTCAACCGCCCTCTGGAAGCCGTTACCCTCTTGGCTCAAGAAATTCAAACGTGTCTTGATATTGACGATTTTGTATTCTGGGCCCATGCGCAGATTCTCATCCACACGGTAAGGGTGAACCACTTTGCCAGGGTTGAGTTTATTTTGAGGATCCCAGATGCGCTTGAACTCATGCATCGCACCCATCAACTCTTCTCCGAACATGATGGGGAGAAATTCTGCTCTGGCCTGACCGTCACCATGCTCGCCTGTGAGCGAACCACCAAATGCAACCACTAAGGTTGCCGCATCGCGAATAAAGGATCTAAATTTAGCAACGCCTTCTGCAGATCGGAAGTTAAAGGTAATGCGCGCATGAATACACCCATCACCAAAGTGTCCATAAAGCGAAGTTTCATACTCGTAAGAGTCCACTAATTTCTGGAAAGCGCGCAGGTACTCGCCCAAGCGAGCCGGATCAACCGCAGCATCTTCCCACCCCACTACTGGATCAGGAGAATTTGGATCAATAGATAGATGGGTAGCAGATGCACCATTTTCACGAATCGACCAAATACGCTTTTGTACTAATGGATCAGACTCCAACCAAGTTGATGGTATTGGGCCTTGAGTTCTTGTTTTGAAATACGCCTGTGCTTTTTCCGCCTGAGTAATTGCGCCCTCAACGGTATCATCACCGAACTCCACAACTACCCAAGCATTTCCGGCTGGCAATAAGTCGATCTCCGCCTTTGCTAAATTACGCTCTTGCAAGCCGCGAATGATTTTGTAATCCAAGCCTTCGATTGCAATGGGGTTAAAAGATTGATACTCGGGTACAGCATCACCTGCTACATAAATATCTTCGAATCCCAATACCAACACAACGCGTTTAGCAGGGCTCTTTACTAATCTCACCTTAGCAGCGAGTGTTAATGCACAGGTCCCCTCAGTCCCGACCAAAGCCTTGGCAACGTTAAATCCATTCTCCGGCAACAGCTGATCTAAGTTGTAACCAGAGACGCGACGCTTAATATTCGGAAAGCGCGCACGAATGAGATCAGCATAGCGATCACGTAAGGTCAGCAAGTCTTGATAGATCTGGCCCTTACGTCCACCAGCAGCAATGATTTCTTGTAACTCTTGATCGGATGTTGGGCCAATCCAAAAACGCTCACCGTCGTAAGTCAGAATTTCTAAAGCTTCGGTATTTTCCAGTGTCTTGCCAGCCATCACTGAATGGGCGCCACAAGAATTATTGGCCACCATACCGCCTAAGGTACAACGACTATGCGTAGAAGGATCTGGCGCAAAAGTTAAACCATGCAACTCAGCAGCATCACGCAATGAATCACAGATGACACCAGGTTCAACAACCGCATTACCAGCTACTGGATCTAAGGAAAGAATATGGTTGCAATACTTGGAGATATCAAAGACCACCGCATTATTGACCGTCTGGCCATTCATGGAGGTGCCGGCGCCACGCATGAGTACTGGAGCCTTATTGCGATGACAAATCTCGATACCTTTAACAAATTCTTCGGTATTTTTCGGAGTCACAACCCCAATCGGAATTTGACGGTAATTAGAAGCCTCTGAGGCATAAACTGCCTGATGAGCCGTATCAAAATGAACGGAGCTTCCAAGAGCCGCTGTGAGCTCAACGTTGAGCTGCTCCCACTGAGAAATACCACCCATATTTAATCCTTGTTAGACGCAATGACCCTTTTAAGAGCATTGGTCATTTTATCAACTCCCAGCAATTCATGCGTGAGCTGCTTGTTTGACAAAAGCCCCATAGCAAGCAAGAATCTTCCTCATGAATAAAGCACCCAAGGTACTAGCGTTTGATGTTTTTGGCACAGTGGTTGACTGGCATGGCTCCATAGCCGCCGAGGTCGCTCGACTGGGGCTTCCGGTTGATCCCGATGCCTTTGCTACGGCCTGGCGGCAAGGTTACAGGCCAGCGATGGCTCGGGTACGGTCTGGTGAACTACCCTGGACCAAGATTGATGTTCTCAAGACATTTCAAATCCACTCTTTATCTGAAAATCAAATACAGCATCTCAACCTGGTTTGGCATCGACTTAATCCATGGCCTGAGGCTGTTGAAGGTCTACATCAGCTCAAAAGTCAGTTCACGATCGTCACTCTCTCAAATGGCAATATGGGCTTATTAGCCAATATGGCAAAAAACGCAGGTTTGCCTTGGGACTTAATTCTTTCAGCTGAAGTTTTCCGTCACTACAAACCAGATCCAGAAACCTATTTGGGCGTAGCGGACATCTTCAATCTTTCCTCCGAGGAAGTCATGTTGGTAGCAGCCCATAAGGACGATCTAGAGGCTGCCCATGCCTGTGGGTTACAAACAGCCTTTATTGAGCGCCCACTAGAGTTTGGTAAAAATCATTTGCGCAATGATCTGCATGTCGAGCAATTTACCAACTACCATGCAAAAGATTTTCTGGATCTTGCACGCCAGTTAGGCGCATCGGATCCAGAGCAACACTAGACGTACTCAGCAACCTCTACGAGATTATTGTCGGGGTCACGCAAGTAGACTGAACGAATAGGGCCAAGGGCACCTCGCCTTGGCACAGGCCCAACATCGATAGTAATAGCATGCTTCTGAAGATGCGCGATAAAGTCATCTAAGGGAATTGCTGAAATAAGACAAAAGTCTCCTGAACCAATCGTGGGGACTTTAGCCTTGGTAGGTGTTTCAGTATTTTTATCCTGAAGATTGATTTTTAATTGTCCGAAACGCAATGAATACCTTGGCTGCCCTTCTGGACCAGTAAAAAACTCGCGCTCAAAATCCAAGGCTTTTTCATACCACTGAGTCGTGAGCTCAATATCAGTTACGGTCAGAACAATGTGATCAATGCGATCGATGATATTTTTCAAAACAATCTCCAAAATGATTGGTAATAATTTAGCAACTTACCCAAAACATCATACCGAAGAATTGAAGAGAATAGCTATACAGAAGTCTTAGAGATGAAGAAAGCCTTCGGAACCTCAGTGCACCAAACTACACCATCCCCAACTTGGCCTGTTTGGCAAATAGTCACGATACGGTCCATCAGGACTTCTGCAATCTCATCATTACAAACAATTTCAATCTTCACTTTTGCCGAGTAGTCTGTTAACTCATCTTTAATATTGAATTTAGCTGTTCGATTGGGAGCGCTACAGCCTTCAACCTTAGTCACAGTCATTCCCGGAAAACCTGGGGTTTCTAGTAATGCTGTTCGGAGAGCAGCTAACTTATTTGGGCGAATAACCGCCTTCAATTCCATCATGCTTCCACCTCTTTATCTTCAAACCATCTATATAAGACTGGGAGTACCAGTAATGTTAATGCGGTTGAGGTGATCAAACCCGAGATCACCACGGCTGCTAGCGGGCGCGTCACCTCGGAACCTGGACCACCAGAAAATAGCATGGGTACCAAAGCCAACATCGCAACCGAAGCAGTCATCATGACTGGCCTGAAGCGATGGCCACAGCCATGTAATAGTGCATCCTCCATAGAGTAACCGTCTTCACGTAATTGCTTAATGAATGAAATCAGCACCACACCATTAAGTACCGCAATACCCCAAAGATTAATAAACCCAACCGCCGCTGGTACCGATAGATACTCGCCGGATATAAATAAACCAAATACACCGCCTATAGAGGCAAATGGTAAGACCAAAATAATCAATCCAGCTAGGCGCAATGACTTGAAGAGCATGAAGAGTAGGAAATAGATTGCCAAGATGGTTAGCGGAATAATGATCATTAGACGCGCCATCGCCCTTTCCATATTTTCAAACTGGCCGCCCCACTGTAGTGAGTAGCCTTGTGGAAGCTCTACTTGTTTAGCAATCAACTCTTGCGCTTCTTTAACAAAGCCGCCGAGATCTCGCCCATCAACGTTTACACCCACGACTAAACGTCGCTTGCCAGACTCTCGAGAAATTTGTGCTGGGCCATCGACAAGAGCAATATCTGCTAGGTCGCGCAATAGCACTTGAGCACCATCTGGAGAATGCAAAATAATATTACTGATTGCATCTACGTTATCTCGGTAAGGGGCTGGATAACGCAATAGCAAGGGGAACCGTCTCTCACCCTCATACACAGTGCTGGCTTGCTTGCCGCCAATCGCAGTTTCAATCACATCGTTGACATCAGAAACATTAATTCCATAGCGGGCAATTGCATCACGATTAATAGTGATATTTAAGTAATTTTGCCCAGAAGCCTGCTCAATACGCAAGTCATTACTACCCTTCATTTTGGTCAGGATCTGACTAATTTGGCCACCTAGCTTTTGCAGGGTAACTAGATCATCGCCAAAAATTTTGATGGCTACCTGTGAGCGAACTCCGGAGACCATTTCATCAACACGTGCTGCAATTGGCTGGGAAATAGAGAGCTCAATACCCGGCAAAGTTTTTAGCTTGTCACGGATTTGCTGGGCAATTTCTTCCTGACTAAACTTACGATCGCCTATAGGCTTTAGGGTCACGATCGGATCGGATTCATTAGGCTGACCTGGATCTGCGGGAGACTCACCCTTACCTAAACGAGATACCGCCATCTTCACATCTGGGATGGTCATGATGCGTTTGATCGCCTCAAACTCCAGCTTAATCGATTCATCTAAAGAAATATTCGGGGCACGAATAATGACTGGCGTAATCGAACCCTCCTGCATCACTGGAATAAATGCCTTTCCAAGTAAGGTAAATCCAATGATGCTAGCAACTAATCCCATCAAAGATCTTTTAACAACCAATTTGGGATTGGCAAGACACCAATGCAACCAGCGCTCATACGGGGCACGCAAGCGAGCTACAATTTTTGTGTCATCTTCGCTCCCGCCTTTCAGAACGTAAGAGCACAAGACTGGTGACAAGGTAAATGAAAGAATGAGGGAGATGGTTAATGCGATGGCAATCGTAATCGCCATGGGCGCAAACATTTTTCCTTCCATGCCTTCCAAGGAAAGAAGCGGCATGAAAACCAAAATAATGATGCCAACACCAAACAAGACTGGTGTACCAACCTCAGTAGCAGCCTCTAAAATAATACGAATCTTCGACTCGCCCATTTTGAGCCTTTCGCCCAACTTGGCAAAGGTATTTTCTACCACCACTACAGATCCATCCACCATAATGCCGATCGCAATCGCAAGGCCTCCAAGAGACATGAGGTTGGCAGAGATACCGTAACGGTTCATCACCAAGAAGGTCAATAAGGGCGTCAGAATTAAAGTCGCCACCACAATCAGGGAGGAGCGGACATCACCCAAGAATAAAAATAGCAGGATGACTACGAGAATGACGCCTTCAATCAATACCTTGGCGACATTAAACATCGCTGCATTGACAAGATCTGTGCGATCGTAAAACGGCACAATTTGGAGTCCGTCAGGCAATAACTTGCCCTCATTAATCTCGGCTACTTTGAGCTTGATACGATTAACAACTTCGCGCGCATTACCACCACGGATCATTTGAATGATGCCAGCCACACTTTCGGTATAGCCATTCTTAATCGCAGCGCCCTGCCGAATTTCACTTCCGATAGTGACTTCAGCCACATTCCTAACGTAGACCGGAATGCCTTTGACTTCCTTGAGAATGATTTTTCCAATGTCCTCAGGCTTGGTGATCAGACCCACGCCACGGATCAGATAGCGCTCTGCATAGGTAGGCAGCTGCCCACCGCCGGAGTTCGCATTATTTCTGGCAAGTGCCTCATAGATATCTCGAAGACCCACTTGATAGTGGCGTAATCTTTCGGGGTTTACCAAGACTTGATATTCGCGAGCGTATCCACCTTGCGTATTAATCTCAGCAACACCAGAAATTGAGCGCAACATCGGACGCACCACCCAATCCTGAATCGTACGACGCTCCTCAAGCTCCTCAACTGTCAACTGCCTATCACCATCGGAAGGGTGATCGAGCGTGTATTGATAGATTTCTCCCAAACCAGTCGACGGCGGCGCCATTACAGGAGTAATCCCGACTGGCATTGCAGAAGCCACCTCAATTAAACGCTCTGTAACCAGCTGTCTTGCAAAGTAGAGGTCGGTCTTTTCTGTAAAGACCAATGTAATCACTGATAGGCCATTACGATTGAGTGAACGCATCTCTGTTAAGCCGGGCAAGCCCGTCATACTTAACTCAATCGGTACCGTTACAAAACGCTCAACTTCTTCTGGAGATCGCCCTGGGGCTTTCGCTGCAATCTGAATCTGAACGTTAGTCACATCCGGAAAGGCATCAACCGATAAGCGTTTTGTTGCCAGTAAGCCTGCAACAAACAAGACCAGCGCAATGATGACAACTAATAAACGCTGTTGTAGTGAAAGGCGAACAATTTTTTCAATCATCATGACTAACCACCACTCAACTGTCTCTTACGTTCAGTATTTAAATGGAAGGCACCATTAACGGCGATTTCCTGACCATCCTTCAGGCCGGAGATCACTGGACGATAACCCCTGCCCTCAGGGCCCAATTTCACTGTGACCATCCGATAGGTATCTTCGTCCTCACGTATGAAGACATGATCATGGTTATCTTCACGGATCACTGCACTAGATGGAACTAGCAAGCGCTCAGTAGGCTGACTCTCAATCATCATAGTTGCCAACATGCCTGGCTTGATAAGGCCATCTTTATTTGGCACTTCCATTCTGACGACTACTGTGCGCGTTTGTGGGTTAACGATCGAATCCACATGGGCAACAACACCCTCAATTGATGAGCCTCGCAAGGCGGGGATTACCAGAGTGACTTTCTGACCCTTATGAATGAGATAGGCATTACTCTCCGGAATCTCCGAGACAGCCCAAAGGGAACTCAGATCAGCAACAGTGAATAAAGCATCGGCCGGCTGAACTACTTGCCCCTTATTAATTTTGCGCTCAACAATCTCACCCGGAATAGTTGCAATGACATTATTAATTGACTCAATTACACCCGATTTTGCCAAACGATCAATGCTGGGTTGATCCATTCCTTGAACGCGCAATTGATCATTGCTGGCCCGATACTCGGCCTTTGCGCTACTAGCTTCAGCTTCACGCTTTTGAAGCTCTGCTAAAGCAATCACATCCTCTTTGTATAGAATTCTGGCACGATTAGCAGCTTGATCAGCTAACTGACTCGCGCTCTTGGCTTTTAAAAAAGAAAGTTGTGATTGCGTCAATTCAGTAGAGGTAATTTTCGCCAAAATATCACCCTGCTTTACAAGCTGACCGGGGATAGCCAAGATGTCAGAGACACGGCCCGTCACATTTGCCCCAATACGCGACAGAAATAATTCATTGAAATCAATACGGCCAGATGCACGCAGTTCCTCTACAAAGGTGCCGGTGTAGATGCTGCCGTTGGTAATCATATTGCGTAAGTCCTGATTCACAATCACCACATTGGGGTCTTGGACTGATTTAATGCTTGGGCTGCGATCAAATACATTGAAGTAATTCAGGATGATCAAAAATAAACAAAACCACGGAAGATAAAAAAGGCTTTTTTGTGTCCACTGAGGACTCTTATCATATTGCTGAGCGACGCGTGGCAAGTGAGCGCTAAACCACTCATGAGTCAAAATGTATAAATCATTCTGAGTTTTGATAACAACAGTGATCCATTCCTGAACATAGACTTTTGCAATCGCCGAGTATTGGGTATACCAAGTCTTTAACTGATCCATCATTATTGTGAACTTTTGCTTCATCACTTTCCACTCTCAATTTTTGCAATCCACTCTGGGCTTGCTCTTAAACGTTCAATCTCCGTAAGGACTGAAGCCAAATCAAAACGAGCCTTAATTAAATCATTACGAGCTACTCGGAATGTTCTTTGGGCATCTAAATACTCGAGCATGCCACGCTCACCATAACGATAAGAAACCTCTGCAATTCTTCTGGCACTCGATGCCAACTGAACAACCTCTTGATCTAATATTTTTACTTGATAGCTTGTCATTTGATAAAGCTTATAAGCAGTCTCTAATTGCTGCTCAAGACTTTGACTTTGAGCATTCAATTGATTCTTGGCTCTAGATGCATTAGCCTCTGCCTCAGCAATTTGCCCACCCTTAAAATCCCAAATGGGAATACTCACCACTAAGCCATACAAGCGATCAGTAAAGTTGGGGTCGTTATATTGCTGAGCTTTTATGGAAAGCCGAGGTAAGCGAGAGTTCTGCTCAAAACTCAGCTTTGACTCCGTTGCCTCAACATCTGCTTTTGCCTTTTGCAACTCAGGACTTTGCGCGTGAAGCTCGCTGAGCAATATTGGCAAAGCAGGTAATGGCTCCATCTTGAGGGTTTGCGAAACAACCTCATAGTCAGGTGGCAAGCTATGCCCCACAACCTGCCTCAACTGGCCCTTGGCCTGCTCAACCCTAAGCTTGCTAGATTCTGCATTAATTTGCGCATTCAGAAATTCGGTTTGCGCCCGGATTAATTCAAATCGAGCGGTATCGCCGACGTCATAACGAATTTGCATGCGATCCCGAATTTGCTTGGTCAGACTCAAATCTTCTTCGGCAGCTTTTAATTCTGCATCGCGACGCATCAATTCATAGAATCGCTGCTGCACTCTGGAAATCATTTCGATTTCAAAAGCGATGCGAGTGGCCTCAGCAGCGCGGACATTCGCCTCGGCAGCATTGACTCTAGGGTAGCGGGTGTAAGGCATATCCAAAGGTTGTGTCACCGACCATGACGAGACATTCCCAGTGGTTAACGGGCCAGATGCGGACCTCTGCTGCCCGGTGTTCACTTCAAAATCAGGATTTGGAATCGCGCGAGCTGAAGAGAGCTGCCCTTTAATTGCCTTGGATTGATCCCGAGCCGCCAAGACCTGAGGGCTCGACTCCAATGCAATCCCAATCAGCTCGTTGATCGTCAATGGCTTTTGAACTTGCGCACTGACCCCGCCTATACATAGGCAATAAATCAGGAATATCGGTGCGAGCCTCATGGCACTCATTACGAGACTTTGCGAAAATAAATAAGAACTTTGATTATCTCGCTGCACTGGATCGAAAATGGACAAAATTCCCAAAATCAGGGCTTTGAGCACGATTTTTGGTAAATAAAGCAAAGATTGGGGATGCATATTCAAAAGATAACCATTTATCAAGATTTAAATGGTCTTGCCTTGATATTGACTCACCTCTATACCGGACCCAAAGGTTGAATTGACGATAAAAAGGACTCAGATAACTGAGCAGGCTACTCCCCACATGTTCAGAGATTATTAGATCATACTTATGACGAATCAATTGCATTTGGAATGATCTGCTTATATATAAACATGTTTTGAAAATCGACCATATTGCTGGCTTTTGTGTAATGCCTTTTGCACCAGCTTGTACATTTTCTTCAAACACATTTTAAGCGCTATGCGTTTATCTCTAGCAGTCATGCTGACCTCAATTCGGTGATGATCAAATGTCTCCAAGCTCACTACGCAATTTTGACTACAGATAGTCTTTGAGGACGAAATTGTTGAGTAGCAAATCTTCATTTTCCGCACCATCCATAAAAGTCGTTTTAAAGAAAATTTCACTCGATTTTCTGTGAAGACTTTTAATTCTGGCTCGACCCCTTCCTTGGCTTCTAAGATCACATTCATAGATATCTCCTTTGTTAAACACCTATACACAATAGACAGATTTTCTTTCCTAATAAAGAAGAATTTAATTGACTTTATTTCAGTATTTAACTGAATATTTTTAGATAAAAAAATGCCCTCAAAAAGAGGGCAAAAAGAGAACAGCAGGAAAAACTAGTCGATCACTACAGCCATCAGGGCTGTTGCTGCACCAGCACCGAGAGCTGGGATCCCCCAGCGCTCAAGAGCAGGCAAGGAGCTACCGGTGACCACCTCTACCGGAATATCGCTGATTTCTAGTAGCTTGGCAGTTGTAGAGTTTTCAAATAGACGGCTCAGAGAGTTTTTCTTTGAAGTGCCAACCACAATGCGATCACATTCAAGTCGTACAGCCTCATCACGAATGGCAGTCCCCGTGTCTCCGCAGACGTAGGTAAATGAAAATTTCAGGCCCTGCTTTTCGAGATAAGCAGTAGCAGATGCTGATGCCTGAGCTGCCCGCTCAGCATGCCACTCACTAATCGTTTGCTTACTTAAAAATTTTCCGATGTGACGATACAAGGTAGGCTGCACATTGCACAAATGAAAAGACGCATTAGGATCTTGACCATAAGTCTTTACGGCATGCTTTACTGCCATCTCTGAATTTTTTGAACCGTCTACTGGAATCAGAATTTTATTCATATTACTTTCTCCAAAATGAGTGGACTGCTGTGATGAAACCATATTTGCAGACTCCGGAATAACAACCGAAGGAGCAATAACCTCTTCAAGCGCACGTCTACTTCTAATAAAGCCACTAGTTAATACACCTAATACAACTACCACTTGAATGAGGTATTCCAAGGCTGGGCTCTGTGAAGCAAGCCACTCTTGAGAAATTGGCTCTGAAATCATCATTTTTGCAGCCGTCCAAGCTAGGACAGCAGCGCCTAAGTAAGTCACAGAGGGATAGCGCTCAACGATTTTCAGTATTTGTGTTGAGCCCCAAATAACAACTGGAATACTAATGAGGAGACCTAATACGACGAGCACATAGCTACCGTGTGATGCACCTGCTACCGCAAGTACGTTATCCAGACCCATGATGGCATCCGCAATCACAATGGTTTTCATTGCACCCCAAAAGGTAGTAGAAGCATTACCGTGCTCATCATTCTCTTGCTCGGGATTTAGTAGGCGATATGCAATCCAAACTAACAATAAGCCGCCTATCAGCATCAAACCAGGGATCTTCAATAAATAGACCACCACCAGCGTCATAGCGCTTCTCACTGCAATTGCGCCAACAGCGCCCCAAATAATGGCTTTTTTCTGCAGATGTGCTGGCAGATTTCTTGCGGCCATTGCAATGACAATCGCGTTATCACCCGCAAGCACTAAGTCAATGACAATAATTGCCAGTAATGCCGAAAAAAACTCCGGGCTAAATAGTTCCAATTTCATCCCCCCCTAAAAATCATCCATGTATTCCATGGATTTCTATGGGGTTAATTTAGGTTAGTTTGCTTTAAGTTAAAAGCAGATATATATTGATAATAATTTCGTAAAAAGCTGACAATTAAATGCTTTATAACTACCGTCACCTTTACTACTTCTGGGTAGTAGCCAAAGAAGGCAGCATGTCTAGGGCCGCTGAACGTCTCAATATCGCGATTCAGACGATTAGCGCTCAGGTACATGAATTAGAGAAATCACTCGGCTATTTACTATTTAAACCGGCCGGTCGCGGCATTACTCTCACGGAATCCGGATTTGCAGCCTTAGAAATTGCCGATCAAATTTTTCTCCTAGGAGAGCAACTACCGGAGGCAGTAAGAGAAGCGGCAAGCTCCCGCAAAATCAAAATTACCGTCGGCGTCTCTGATGGACTCCCTAAGCTAGTAACTCGGCAACTGTTAGCTCCGATTCTGGAGAAGAGTGGTGTACAGCTCATTGCTCATGAAGGTGAATTTGAAGACCTCCTGGCTGATCTAGCTTTGCATCGATTAGATATCGTGCTCGCTGATAGACCCGCTCCTGCAAACAAAAATCTTCACGTCTACAGCGAAGAATTGATTAAGACATCAATTGCTTGGTTTGGCCCCCAGAAACTGCTCAAGCAATCTAAAAAACCATTTCCAGAATGTCTTAATGAGTTACCTATCCTGCTACCAACCTCTCACTCGAAAGTTCGCTATTTAATTGATCAATGGTTTGCAGAAAACCACATCATCCCTAATATTACGGGGGAGTTTGAGGATAGCGCTCTCCTAAAAACCTTTGCAGCTAGCGGCCTCGGGGTCTTTCCAGCGGGAGAAAGTATCAAGCAGGATTTACAAGAAACTTATCACATTGAAATGATTGGTAAATGTGAGCATGTTTACGAATATTTTTATGCTATTCGCTCCGAAAAGAAAATTCAGCATCCACTCGTAGAAGCAATTATTAGGCGTTAGACCATGGCAAATTTTCTTGACCCCGCAATTCTGTTTTTCCTATTTGGCGCATTTGCTGGCGCCGTTAAATCCAATCTAGAAATTCCTCCCCCAATCGCTCGCTTTTTATCGCTTTACCTTTTAATGGCATTAGGTCTCAAAGGAGGATTTGCCTTACATAAGTCAGGCTTCACAACAGAAATTGCACTCTCACTGGGCCTCGCTATCTTTTTAGCCATTTTGATTCCGATCATTGGCTACCAAATCCTCAGAACCAAACTCAACACGTTTGATGCAGCAGCTATAGCCGCAACCTATGGCTCCGTTAGTGCAGTAACTTTCATTACGGCCACCCAATACTTAGATCAATTTAATATTGCTTACGGGGGTCACATGGCAGCAGCAATGGCACTCATGGAGTCCCCAGCGATCATCCTGGCAATTGTTTTGGCAAACAAAGCAAGGGCTGCGCATGCAAAACAAATTCAATCGGCACTTAAGCAAACAGGGATCTCCAAAATTCTGCATGAGTCTTTCACTGATGGTGCGCAGCTCTTGCTGCTTGGCTCAATGGTAGTTGGTCTTATGAGTGGCGATGCTGGTCAAAAACTCATGGCACCGTTTTCTATTGATCTTTTTAAAGGCATGCTCGCATTTTTCCTATTAGACATGGGCTTAATGGCAGCTAGAAATATAAAAGGTTTGTATGGCAAACCCCCCATCACTCTGCTCTACGCCATTGCCTCCCCACTTTCCCATGCCTTGATCGCACTAGCCTTCTGCAAGCTCATTAGCCTACCACTTGGTAATACTATTTTGCTCATGGTGCTTGCTTCAAGCGCCTCTTATATTGCCGTGCCAGCAGTTTTACGACATGCATTGCCAGAAGTTAATCCAGCCCTTTATATGGGTATGTCTTTAGGCATCACCTTCCCATTCAATATTATTTTGGGCATCCCTCTTTACGCCATGATTGCAAAATTGGTAATGTAATCAGTCCATGGGTATTTATTCCAATAGAACTGCAAGCGTTTTAACAAAACATGGCAAAGAGCATGTACTGAGAGCAGTCTTGCAGCCCGCCACCGGGATGGACGTAAAACATACTGATGCTTACGATACCGATCTACTAGGAACTTTTACTTTAGAAACGCCCAGGTATGGCAGCCAGCTCGATGCCGTAAGGAAAAAAGCCCAGATCGGTATGGAGCTCATCGGCACAGATCTGGGCCTAGCAAATGAAGGGGCATTTAGTGCTGACCCATATACCGGGATGCTGGCATGGAATAGCGAACTAGTCATTCTGATTGACTCAAAACTACAACTAGAAATTACGGGGTTTTATAGCGCCCCCGCACAAAATAATCATGCCTATGTAAAACATTGGGAAGAGTTGGAAAAATTTGCGCATACTGCACTTTTTCCATCGCATCTTCTGGTGGTCAAACCTACAGATCAATACCATCCACAATCAATCAAGAATATTAGCAATATCCAGCAGCTCAAGGATGCCTTTGAATGGGCCTCAGCGCACTCCTCAAAGGGGCTTGTGTATGTTGAAAATGATCTCAGAGCCTTTGCCAATCCTACGCGCATGGAAAATATTCGGCTAGCCACTCTCGATCTGGCAAACAAGATCAATTCCTTATGCCCAGCATGCCAAACACCAGGCTATTGGATCAAAGATATCCAGCGCGGCTTACCCTGTAACGCCTGTGGCATGCCTACCAATCAAGAGATCACAAAAATATGGGGATGCCTTAAATGTGAACATCGAGATATCAAGGCCATCAAGACACTCAAATTTGCAAATCCATCCCTCTGCAGTCACTGCAACCCGTAATTAAATTCTTGGATTTTTCTAGATTCTTAATGGATTTGCTTCTTATTTGTTTTTATTTACCTTCATTTACTTCTTTTTTGCCTTACTGCAGCACTACTCTTCTCAAAGTTTGAAAAAGAATCTGTCATAGCTGACCGAATCTGATCAAAATTCTCAAGCGCGCTGTTAAAAGAGGCTTTAAATATCGAGGTGTATGGCTCAGCACCCGCAGGAGAATTTTGTGTTGCCTCATTCACAAAATGAATTAAGTCATGCTGCGACTCTTTGATCATTGTCTCGGCAATTTTTGCCAACTCTTTATTTCCGCTAGCTAAGGCCTGAAACAGTTGGGACTGATATTCGGCTACCTCTTTAGCAGCATCTTGCAATACCTCAGCATGAACATAATCAAATACTGACTTAGGATCCTGCGTTTTCATGAGCTCCGCTACTTTGGTTCGCATTCGAGAAGAGAGCTCTTGTGCAGCGCGCTGATTTAATTGAGCGATCTCCTGGGCGCTTGTTAGCGCTACCTGGCCAACTGCCTGAGCAGCCTTCATGCCCTTAGTTTGATTTGCCATTGCATTCAAGTCAAATGGGTTCTTACTCATCTATATCTCCCTAGTTCAATTGCTTATTTATCCAATCTACTCCTGAATGCAATTCATTGAGATAGAGAAATACCACTAGAGGCGAGTAGAAATGCAAAAGGGCGTTCAGGCGCCTTTTTTTACAGGAGCAAGCTTACTTGCCCTGTTTTAGCGTACGACAATATTCGCACCCTGACGCAGCTGAGAGAGAAATTCAAACTGCTTTTTCTGCATCATGGCATTACGAATGACTGCTTTAGCTTGCTCATAAGTTGGGGGCTTGCTAGATTTTTTATCTTCCAACTTAATTAAATACCACCCCTGTGGCATCTGAATTGGGTTAGGAGAAACCTGGCCCTTAGACAGGACTGTGAGAACAGCAGCAATCTGTGGCAAGGTTTGCCCAGCCTGTACCCAGCCTATAGCCCCACCTTGAACCTTATTTGGCGCAAGTGAAAGGCTCTTAGCCACTTTATCAAAAGACTCGCCTTTCTTAATTCTAGCTAGGGCGGCTTGTGCATCAGCCTCAGTAGCAACAGCTATGTCACTTACCTTATATTCCACAATCATGCCTTGTGGGCCTAAAGAAGCGATCTCACGGTTGTACTCCGCTTGCACGTCAGCATCACTCACTGGATTTCTTGACATGTAAGTAGACAACTCTAAGTCTGCCAAGTAATTTTGTCGAATCAAAGCTAGCTGACTGTTAGCTCTATCAGAGTTAGCGAGTCCATCTTTTTCAGCCTGCTGTGAAAGAAGTGAGATTTCAATCATTTTTCCTAAGACTGCATTACGAAGCTCTGGAGAATCTTTTTGACCCTGCGCTAAGGCCGCCTGAATACCCTGCTCAACAACATCATTGCTGATGATCGTCCCATTAACGGAAGCAGCAGCATTCACGGGTAATGCATTCTGAGAATATGTAATCGTTGAAAAGCCTAAAGCTATCACAAAGCTTGCAAGATAAGAAATAGATATGGATTTCATGGATAACTCTTTTCTAAAATGTAGAAGCAATGTTAACAGTTTGCGATCACTAAAAAACCATGGTCGCAGGGATTGGCTCAAACGGTGCAGTCGATTCAGCCCCCTGCGCTTCGGCCTGTTCCTCACCGTCGGGGTTTTTGACATAGCGAGCATCAAATGGTTTATTCGAACTCTGCCTGATTGGGGGAGGTTCTGTATACACTGGGCCAGCAGGAGTCTCTAAAGGTGCAATAGGCTGGCTATTGAATTCCTGGATTTGTGTTGGAGTATAAGGAGAGAATGTTTGTGCGCTAACAATACTTAATGGCACAAAACCAAAAACAATACTGAAGATATAAATTATTCTGAACTGGGCTGAAATACGCATCACTCTTTCCTATTTGTACTGAGTAGCACAGTCGCCAATAGGCTGCTGAGGGTTGGATCACCGCTGCTTTATTTTAGAGCTAAAAGGCTTCAAGTAGAGATATAAAGAAGGTATCCTAGAATAACTATCCCTCCCTCTATCTCTTATGAATACATCAACCCCATTTACCAATAAGTCCTATGCGTTTGGTGATGGGGGCAATTACCAGATTCGCCCCATCCAAGCAGACGATCGAGAGCGAATCATTGAGCTATTCAATCATCTTTCGCCAGAAAGTCGTTATCTTAGATTTGCCCATGCAATCTCCAAACTTCCCGATGACTTTCTCGATGACATCTTACACTTGGACTATAAAAAAGAAATGGCATTACTTGCGGTAATCACAAGCCAAACTGGGACTGAGGAGATTATTGGGATTGCACGCTACGTAACACCGCCCAATCAACATGCTTGTGAATTCTCCCTGAGTGTGAGTGATAGTCAAACTACACAGGGCGTTGGTACACATTTGATGCTGGATCTCATTGAATATGCAAAAAAGAATGGCCTACAAGAAATGATTGGATATGTCCTGAGCAAAAATTCTAGAATGCTCCATCTAGTCTCTGATCTGGGCTTTCAGATTCATAGCCAGGATGATGACCCTGACTTTAAAACTGTGAGACTGCCACTATGAGCCAATCAAGGCAAATCCACTCGGAAAATTCTATCCTCATCTTGATCGATTTACAGGGGCGCCTGATGCCAGCAATTGATCAAGGAGAAGCAGTGCTAAAGCATTGTATTCGAACTGCTCAAATTGCCCAACTACTCGAGATTCCGATTATTAGCACAGAGCAAAGTCCGAGTAGCCTCGGAAGTAATCTCGATTCTATTCAGTCTTTTTGTAGCAAAACAATTCAAAAGGAGTATTTAAATGCCTGCGCTGACGGTCTGATTGCCGCTATTCCAGATACTCGCCAACAGTGCATTCTGATGGGATGCGAAACCCATGTTTGCTTAATGCAAACTGCGCTTAAGCTCATCGATGAGGGCTTCGATGTTTCTGTAGTGGTCGATGGGGTTGGCTCACGCCGAGCTCTCGATAAGCAAATTGCGCTTAATCGATTAAGCACTGCTGGAGCACGACTGATTACTGTTGAGATGCTCGGATTTGAGTGGTTAAAAACAGCTCAAAATCCCGTCTTCAAAGAAGTTCTTGCGCTTCTAAAATAATAGGGCTGGGCTAGAGAGTCTTTATTTGCTATTCTGCAGCATCACTTAAAGGATTCTTATGACGAACGATACTCAAACCCAAAACGACGAAGATTTTGATTATGGGTGCGAATGCGCCATGACACTCTTAAATGAGCCAACGGAAGATTGCCTAAATGATCTGATTGATGAGCTTGATGAAGATGGCATGATCGCCACAGAAGTGGTTTATGGTCTTTTAGCAACTATACTCATGAGCATTACTTCCGAGGATGAAGATGATGAGGAAGTACAGTAAAACGAACTAAGCTGAGATTTGCAGAGCGAATTGATCCATGGCGCTCGCCATAGCGATATCTAACTCGGTCAGAGCCTTCATTGAATGGGTGCTCAATTTCACTGCTACCTTATTCCAAGCATTTGACCAGTCTGGGTGATGATCCAACTCCTCAGCAAATTCTGCACATAGCGTCATGAACTCAAAGGCACTCTTAAAGTCCTTAAATACAAACACCCGCTCCAACACTTGAGTATGAAGATGCACCTGCCACTGCGGCAACACTGCTGCAAAGTCAAAGTCTTTAGGAAGTAAATTCGGTTTAGACATTAGGAGCTCCTACACTCTGAGATAGTTTCTGTAAATCATCTGGGTACAGCCAGTGCCACTCACCCTCAGGCAAATCGGCTGGCATGATGTATTGCCCGATTTCGGTACGGTGCAACTTAGCAACATGATTACCTACCGCAGCCATCATTCGCTTTACTTGATGATAGCGCCCCTCAACAATCGTCATTGCTAACACATGCTCTCCAAGCTGCTGGCATGCTGTAGCAAAACAGGGCTTTGGATCATCATCTAACACAACACCTGTTAATAAATGATCAATCTGCTTTTGGGTAATGGGCTCAGGAGTGGTGATCTCATATACCTTGCCGATATTTTTTTTGGGTGTGGTCATCTTATGAATAAACTGGCCATCATCCGAAATCAAAATTAAGCCAGTAGTGTCAAAGTCTAAGCGCCCGACACATTGCAAGCCTCGCTCTACAAAAGGTTTAGGCAATAAACTGTAGACGCTGGGATGGTGTGTAGTTTTGTGAGAGCACTCATGGTTTGGCGGCTTGTTGAAAGCGATATAGGCTTTTTCATGAAACTCCCAATCTTTGCCCTCTACATTGAGCATCAATCCCTCGGTAGCAATACGCTCCTCTGGATCATTGGCTGGAACACCATTGACCTTGACTAAGTCGGCATAGACTAAATCACTGCAATAGCGCCTAGTACCAAAGCCTTGGCTAAATAGTATTTTTTCGAGAGAGATTGGTTTAGCCATACCTTGCCGAGAATACTACAAAGCCGCCCTCACAGTAGCCGTGGAATGAAGCCGTTATGATGGATACATCTCGCTTCCAAGCCTCTTACTTACTACTGCTATGCTCTCAACCCCAGCTCCCAGAAATCCTCTCCATACTCGTGAAATTACTTTTCAGGGCTACGCTCGAGAAGATGGCTTATGGGACATTGAAGCGCATTTACGAGATTTTAAATTTCAGCCATTTACCACCGGCGGGAAAACTTGGGAGCCAGGCCAAGCCTTCCACGACATGTGGGTTCGCATTACCGTCAATACTGAATTAGTGATTCAAGCAATTGAAGTGGCTATGGATAGCCACCCCCACCCAGAATGCCCACAAGTGATACCGCCGATGGATGCACTGATTGGGACCCGTATTGGCAAGGGCTGGCGAAAAACGATTAATGAACACCTTGGGGGTATTAAGGGATGCACTCATTTAAGAGAACTTCTGAGCAATATTGCTACTGCTGCATTTCAGTCTATTCCAGGGGCACTATTTGACGCGGATGACAACAAACCACCACTCTATTTGGGAACCTGTAAATCCTGGGATTTCGACGGACCAGTAGTGATGCGCGTCTACCCCCAGTTTTACAAATGGAAACCGACAATTTAGGTTTTATTGCAAATCACCCCTGTGAATATTTAGGCCACTGAAGGCTTGCTGCACTGGCATCAGCTCTACCAAATTAATATTCATGTGACTTGGTAAGTTGGCGGACCAATAAATAGCTTCTGCCACATCATCCGCACTCAATGCTTTCACGCCGGAGTAGACCTTACCGGCCTTACTGTCATCACCCTTAAAGCGCACATTAGAAAACTCAGTTCCAGAACACAGTCCTGGCTCAACGCAAGTAACGCGTACTGGCGTACCAATTAAATCCGCCCTGAGATTTAAACTAAATTGCTGAACAAAGGCTTTAGTGCCGCCGTAGACGTTGCCCCCCGGATAGGGGTAATTTGCCGCTACTGAACCTAGATTAATCACGTGGCCACATTTACGCTCAACCATTCCCGGCAAAAAGGCACGCGTCATATGTACTAGCCCCTTGATATTGGTGTCAATCATTTGATCCCAATCCGTAAGTAAGGCTTGATGCGCCGGCTCAAGCCCCAAAGCCAATCCAGCGTTATTCACTAATACTGTCACCTTGGCAAACTCCGCTGGTAGTGTGGCTGCGAGCCCATCCACCTTTGCGCTATCGCAAACATCAAGGGCCAAAGTGAGTAATTTTTTCTGCTGCTCTACCGGCAGAGATGCTTTCAAAGCCTCTAGGCGCTCGACTCTTCTACCCAAAGCGATTACTTGATGGCCATTCGCCAAAAACCGTCTCGCAGTTGCCTCTCCAAAGCCAGCAGTAGCGCCGGTGATTAAAACTGTATGTTCCATATTGTTCAACTTATTTCATGTAATTGACTGAGTCATTTATATTACTGCGTATATGACATTGTTACGTATTTTTACTTACTGCCTGATTTCATTGGGATTAATAGGAAATGCTTTCGCTGATGGAAGTAAGTTTTCCGGAGGTTTTTTAAATCTAGAGGAAGCATCCGATCAATACTCGAGTCAGCGTGTTCTAGAATTTTGGGGGTATCACAATACCTTTGGAGAGCAAACCCAAAGCGATACCTTGAAGTTGCGCTACTACCAGCCATTACAGTTTGAACAGTGGCGAGGTACCATGCGGCTAGATACCTCCTATGTTTCAACTTTCGGCCCCACGCTTGCAGAGCAGTCATCCGGCACGTATAACGCCGGCAATACCATGCTCACCGTCTGGGGAAATCACCCCAGTATTCTGAAGAATTGGGAAGGCACATTAGGTGCTAGGGTTATTTTTCCATTTGGCAATAACGGACAATGGGCTGCCGGCCCTCAGATCGGCACAGTATATGTACCCAATAAGGGAAATGATTCAAGACTCTCCGACTTTTCACCATTACTCAGGTATATGTATGGATTTGACACTAAGGGCAATTCATTTGCTAACAACCCCAATCAACCGCCCCTAGTTCGTAATCTCAATATTTTTCCAACGCTCGGATTTAATATTTCTCCCAGCACTCAACTGCGATTATGGGATGAAAATGGAATTGTTTGGAATACCGGTGGAGGGGGTGGCTGGTTTATCCCGCTCGATGCTATGGTGACCCATCGTCTTAATAAAAGTTTCTTAGTCGCCGCGGGTGCTAGCAAACAGGTCGTGCAAAGTTATCCTGTTTACGACTGGTCTTTTTATGGAAAACTGTCGTTTAATTTCTGAAGAACACTTTAGTCTTGGTTGATTAAAAAATCGTTTTCAATGACTGCCGCTTTCGATTTCACTAAAGCCTCTACTAACCAAATTGGAAACTCCTCAGTACTCATATTGAGCTGCTTACGAATGCTTTCCAATACAGGCGTACCTACAATCCACTGATGCGCCTCTGCTAATTTTCGTCTACGCCATTCCAATAGCTTGTACTTTAAAAGTACCTTAGCCCCATGACGTGCATTGCGATCAGCATCACTTGAGAGGTAATCAAGGCGGGATTTTGCAGTCTCAATTGACTTCCTGACATCCGTAAAAGGCTTGCCGTGTCCAGGAATAACTAAAGCAACGGGGAGCCCTTCAATCAACTCTAAGGTCTGCGCCACTTCTTCAAAGCCACCCTCACCCCAGAGCTCAGGAAAGATGACTCCAAAGCCCTCTTCCCATAGTGCATCGGCAGAGATCAAGATTTGATGCTGCTCTTGGTACAACATGACCGAGTGGTTGTCATGGCCTGGAGCAGCCAGAATTTGCCAGCGATAAGAGCCTAAGCTAATTTCTTCGCCAGGCACTAAGAGAGCTTGATGACTAAAGCGTGGGCACTCTTGTCCTAGCTGTTCAAAACTGAGTAAATTCTCATCCCAGTCTTGTACAGCAATGGCCTCCGCTTGCGGTATCCAGATCTCGCAATCAAATACTTCTGATAAAGCTGCGTTACCCCCACAATGATCCGAGTGCAGGTGGGTGTTGACTACTTTATTGAGATTTTTTAAGCCATGCCGCTTCAGTGCATTAGTGACAAGATCAACCGTCATCTGCTGGTGCGCACAGTACCCACTATCAACCAGAGATACATCTTCCTCACTGAAGAGTAAAACATTGTTTGCTGATAACCACCCGCGCTCGAAAATCTCTATTCCGGGTGGGAGCAAGTAATTGCCGATGCGCTTTTCAAATGCCATCAGTTTTCTGCGCAGTGATTTCAAGCTTTTGAATATCGAATTGCTGTTGCTTTAAGCGTTGCAATAAATCGGCATAGGCTTTGGGGTCAGGCTGAGGGGTTCTTGATAACACCCAAAGATACTCTCTTCTAGGGTCACTCACAGCCGCTAATTGATATAGCGGATCTAAATCAATCACCCAATAGTCGCCCCATACCAAAGGCAAAAAAGAGAGCCACTCGGGGGCAAAACGTACTTCTAATTTAGGTGAATCCTGACTACCAATTTGGCGAGCCAAACCCTCTGCCTCCGAAATCTCACCAGCGGCAGTTTTGCAACTATTAAGAACCCGAAGATTGCCATCTGGCTTAGTGCTATAGACGGCTTTGGTATTAGATGCACATTTTTTCTGAAACCAGTTCGGGAATTTTGAAATCTCATACCAAGTGCCGAGGTAACGAGGGACATCTAAAGCAGCTATGGTCTTCACTGCCTGATCGCCTTGCTGAGCCATGACCTGCGTGGATCCGAAGCAAATCAGTAGCGAGCCCAATAGAGCAAGCAATGAATCGCGAGAGCGAGGAAATAGGGTCATGAGCAAAATATCCTTAAATGGTAAATCGCTTGCCCAAAAGCTTGCGAATATAAGGAATCCTACAACATAAGAGTAATAGCAAAACCGCTGCATAGATTGTGACGGTATCGAAATCATTCTTGCCTGCCTTGTGCCACCAATAGTGGAGGATTGCGGTGCAGGCAATGAGATAAATGAGTCGATGTAAGTGTGCCCAGCGACGACCCAGTTTTCTTTGAGCCCAGTGGGTAGAGGTCAGCGCTAGTGGCAATAGCAAAACCAGGCTAATAAAGCCCATCGTAATAAAAGGCCGCTTCACTACGTCTTTGAACATCTCTATGAGATCAAAATCCTGATCTAGCCAAAGCCAAATTACAAAATGGAGTGATGCATAAAAGAAGCTAAAAAGGCCCAACATTCTGCGATACCGAATCCATGTCGTTGAATTCGTTATCAAACGTAATGGCGTCATTGCCAGCGTCAAACACAAGAAGGCTAAGGCCCACGTTCCCGTCGAGCGCGTAATGAACTCAATTGGATTCGCGCCCAAGCCATCGGTAAACCCCAACCAAATCAAACGATCTAGCGGGAATAGCGCCAATAGGAAAATCAGTAACTTCATCCCACTTTACTTATCGTTTTGCATCAATAGAATTTCTTCAAATCCATCCCGGCATACATATTCGCAACTTGATCGCCATAACCATTAAACATTTGGGTTTTGATTTTGGGGGCAAAGGCACCTTTAGAGTCGCCGATCCGGCGCTCGGTCGCTTGACTCCAGCGAGGGTGATCAACCGAAGGATTTACATTGGAATAAAACCCATACTCACGCGCATCAAACTGGCTCCAGCTAGTCTTAGGCATTTCTTCCGTTACACGAATTTTTACAATCGACTTCGCACTCTTAAAACCGTATTTCCAAGGCACCACAATGCGAACCGGTGCGCCATTCTGATTTGGTAGTGTCTCACCATAAAGACCAAAGGTGAGCAGCGTCAGGGGGTTCATAGCCTCATCCAAGCGTAGACCTTCGCGATAAGGCCACTCGATAATCTGACTCTTGAGACCCGGCATTTGTTTGCGATCAGCTAAGGTAATAAATTCAACATACTTAGCAGAACCTAAAGGCTGCACCTGATTCAGTAATTTGGATAGCGAGTAACCATCCCAAGGAATAACCATCGACCAACCCTCAACGCAGCGCATACGATAAATACGCTCTTCCATCGGAGCGAGCTTGAGCAAGGCATCTATATCTAAAGTCATTGGTTTTTTAACCAAACCTTCAATCGTCACAGTCCATGGTCGAGTTTGCAAACTATGGGCATTAGCAGCGGGATCTGATTTATCCGTTCCAAACTCATAAAAGTTGTTATAGCCAGTAACATACTGATAAGTAGTTGATTCTTCTTTCAAAACAAAGTTTGGGTTTGGCGTAGCAATTAACTTTTGAGAATTGCCAGCAAGAGCCTCGCGCGAGAACCAAGGAGCTAACGCTAGACCAAAGGCTCCGGCCGCAGCATTCTTGATTAAGTCACGACGTCCCTCAAAGACCGCTTTAGGGGTAATTTCCTGGGAAAGCCGCTTTTGCTCATTTGTAGACATATCAAAGTCTCCTCAATGGATTTAATCTAATAGTGACAATAGGTCTTATTCTCCTACGCCTACCAATTTATTGCTGAGCTACTGTACCGACCCAAAATGCAGACAAGAAAAAGGGTAAACCCAGCGGTTTACCCTTCTCGTGAAGCATGTTGATCTTAAGTGGCTGATGCCGTTTTTAAGATGTTGTTTAAGGTAGTACTTGGACACATCACTGCCACGAACTTGTCGTGATCAGGCATGTAGTAGCCACCAATATCCGCCGGTTTGCCTTGTACCGCTTTGAACTCAGCAACAATCTTTTGCTCGTTCTCAGTCAAGGCTTTTGCAATCGGAGCAAAGTGGGCTTGTAATTCTTTATCTTCGCTTTGCGCAGCTAAAGCCTGAGCCCAGTACATCGCCAAATAGAACTGGCTACCGCGATTATCTAACTCGCCAGTGCGTGGTGATGGTGACTTATTGTTATCCAACAAGGTACCAGTAGCTTCATCTAAAGTGCGAGCCAAGATTTTGACTTTGGCATTACCAGTCTTATCACCAATATCTTCTAGAGAAACTGCTAAGGCCAAAAACTCGCCCAAAGAATCCCAGCGCAAATGATTTTCTTCGACCAACTGTTGAACGTGCTTAGGAGCAGAACCACCCGCACCAGTTTCAAAAAGGCCACCACCAGCCATCAATGGCACGATGGACAACATCTTGGCGCTAGTACCGAGCTCCATAATTGGGAACAAGTCGGTGAGGTAATCACGCAAAATATTGCCGGTCACAGAAATCGTATCCTTACCGCGAATAATGCGCTCTAAGGTGTAGCGCATTGCGCGAGTCTGCGACATGATCTGAATATCTACACCAGTTAAGTCGTAGTCTTTCAGGTAGGTTTGCACCTTCTTGATTAACTCGGCTTCATGTGGACGATACTCATCTAGCCAGAATACGGCCGGGGTGTGTGACAAGCGCGCACGGTTGACTGCCAACTTCACCCAGTCACGAATCGGCGCATCTTTAACTTGGCACATACGCCAGATATCGCCCTCTTCCACATTCTGCTCTAGTAATACGGTACCGTCATCGGCAACAATGCGGGCTACACCAGCCTCGGTGATTTCAAAGGTCTTGTCATGTGAACCGTACTCTTCCGCCTGCTGAGCCATCAAGCCCACATTGGGTACTGTACCCATCGTTTTGGGATCAAAGTTACCGTGTGTCTTGCAAAAGTTAATGATCTCTTGATAGATACGAGCAAAAGTACTTTCTGGAATGACCGCTTTAGTGTCATGTAAGCGACCATCAGCACCCCACATCTTGCCGCCTACACGAATCATTGCTGGCATCGATGCATCTACGATCACGTCACTTGGTGAATGCAGGTTAGTAATGCCTTTAGCAGAGTCCACCATCGCCAAGGCTGGACGGTGTTCATGGCAAGCATGTAAGTCCTGAATGATTTCTTCACGTTTAGATTCTGGCAAAGTCTTGATTTTTTCGTACAAGCTACTCATACCATTGTTTGGATTTACACCTAACTCATCAAACAACTTGCCATGCTTTTCAAATGCATCTTTGTAGAAAATCTTGACAGCATGACCAAACACGATGGGGTGTGACACCTTCATCATGGTGGCTTTGACGTGCAGGGACAACATCATGCCAGTCTTGTAAGCATCTTCAATTTCTTTTTCATAGAACTCGCAGAGTGCTTTTTTACTCATGTACATGCTGTCAATAATTTCACCAGCAATCAAGCTCACTTTTGGCTTGAGAACAATCGTTTTGCCATTCTTCGTTACTAGATCCATCTTCACATCACATGCTTTGGTCATGGTCATTGACTTCTCACCTGCGTAGAAGTCACCACCATGCATATGCGATACGTGCGTACGGGAGGCTTGACTCCACTCACCCATCGAGTGCGGGTTCTTACGGGCATAACGCTTAACAGCGTTTGGTGCACGGCGATCAGAGTTACCTTCGCGCAATACGGGGTTTACTGCGCTACCCAAACATTTGGAGTAGCGCACACGAATTTCTTTTTCAGCATCATTTTTAGGATCATCTGGAAAATCAGGAAGTTTGTAACCCTTGGCTTGCAACTCTTTAATAGCAGCGAGCAACTGTGGAACTGAAGCGCTGATATTGGGCAACTTAATGATGTTGGTATCGGGCAATAAAGTCATACGACCCAGCTCAGCCAAATTATCGGGAACTTTTTGCTCTGCAGTTAAGCAATCAGAGAAGTTTGACAAGATACGCGCCGCAACAGAAATATCGCTTTCTACAACCTGAACTCCCACTGGCGCTGTAAAAGTACGGATGATTGGTAGGAATGCACAGGTTGCCAATAAGGGCGCTTCATCTGTCAGCGTGTAAATAATCTTTGATTTCTCTGAAGCCATTGATGTTTCCTCGATATGGGTAAATATTAGGGGTCGGCCTTATACCGAACCACTCTCGCATTCCGCACGCAACACTTCAGGCGCTTTTGGCTATCTTGGGTGTCATTTCACGTACTGGACCGAGAAATCTATTTTAAATCATCGACCCCAGCAATTTCAGGGGATTTAGGCTGCAAATTGGTCTAAGTACCTCAATTAAGGGAATCCACCATGCCCAGCCTGCACTCACTTACATCGTAAACTGCAATGCATGATGAACAAGCACCCCCTACTCAATAAAAACCTCGTACTGCTGATTCTTTGCCAGGGCTTGTTTTTGACCAATAATGTGACCTTTATCGCCATTAATGGCCTAGTTGGACTCAGTCTGAGTCCAGTCGCCTGGATGGCTACCTTGCCCGTGATGGGCTACGTTGTCGGGGGCGCCTTCTCAACCTCGATCGTAGCCAAAACCCAAAATTACTTTGGCCGTAAGATTTCTTTTCAGTTGGGCCTTCTGGTAGCTGTCTTTTCAGCCCTTCTATGCGCCTATGCCGCCGTTTCTAAAAACTTCTGGTTACTGGTCCTAGGCACCTTTATTGCGGGCTACTACAGCGCTAATGGCCAGCTTTATCGATTTGCAGCTGCTGAGCTAACTGAGATCAGTCAGAGAGATAAGGCAGTCTCTTGGGTGTTAGCTGGCGGGATTCTTGGTGCAGTGATTGGCCCCAATCTTGCCTCATGGACTAAAGACTTTTTTGATACCGCCTTCTTGGGCGCTTACCTCACTCTCTCGATAGCCGGCTTTATCGGGATCATCGTGATGCAATTCATCCATTTTCCAGAAGAGTTCAAGACGCAGCATGCGTTGTCCGCTGGAAGAAGTCTTAAAACTATTCTGCAACAACCGGTCTTTCTGGTTGCCGTAATCGGTGCTTCTCTAGGGTACGGCGTCATGAACCTACTCATGGCGGCCACTCCCCTTGCTATGCAAATTTGTGAACTCCCGTTTTCGGATACGGCTATGGTTTTAGAGTGGCATGTGATTGGCATGTTCGCGCCCGGCTTCTTTACTGGCTCACTCATTCAGCGTTTTGGCACACTCAAAATTATGGGTATCGGAGTCATCCTCAATCTCCTATGTATTGCAATTGCACTTACTGGTGTCGACTTCCACCAATTTTTAATTGCTTTATTTTTGCTGGGCGTTGGCTGGAACTTTTTATTTACCGGCTCCACATCATTAGCAATGACCGCCTACCGACCAGAAGAGCGCGATAAAGCTCAGGCAGCAATTAACTTCTTTGTGTTTGGCACCATGGCTTTCACCTCCTTCGGCTCTGGAGCGCTGATCACCTCTCAGGGCTGGAATATTCTCAATCTAGGATCGCTACTTCCTGTTGCCGTCACTGCTGGTGCCTTGATTTGGCTGAGCGCTAATCTTAAGAAGACTAGCGTCTCATCTAGCGCTTAAGAAGCTTTTGCTAAAGGTAGATTGAAGAGAAGGTTTTGCGGTTTGAGTTTGAGCTGCTTCTCATCATTCATTGCTATACCCATGTACACCGGCTTTCCAGCCTGAGATTGGGTAACGGCTGCCTCGTCAATAAAGTCCAAACGGAATAAGCAAATCACCTTCTCAAGCTCGTCAGTATCGACCGTCTCTTTGTTGTAAAGCTTATTCAGAATATCCGTAGCAGCAGCATCTAGACCAACATGCCAAGACCATTTTGGATCTGAGATTTGCTGCATTGGAGTAATTCGTACCTGGGCACCTAAGAAGTGCTGCACCCATTTTTCGAGGACTCGGCAAAAATGATTAATAGGCGGCTGACCAAAGTTCAGCTGTACTGCAAAGTCATAGTCCTCACACTTATCCCAATAGAGTTCCGCGTTTTCCTCATGCAAGACATCTAAGTCGATCGAGCGCATAGACATTGACTTGCTCTTGAGCAGATCCAGAATGTTGCCAGTCTCACCTGCCTGCGCATTGCGAGTCACTACCTCGTCATCTGCACCCATCACCACACCGTCCTCCAACACAGTGATCTTTTGAGTCCGAAAGAAGAGCTCACCCATGCGTGCATCCAAAGGATGGCAATCCTCACCCAAAATATGCCGAATAAATATTTGTGCCAATTGAGAAATAAATAAGGGTGGTACATCTACGCCATCACCCTTAAACAAGCTCATGTAAAAGTTCTCCAAAGAAGTGGCGGCTAATAGCTTGGTCCGATACCTGAGCCACACTTGGTAGTTCACCTGAATATCGGGATCTGCCATGCCAGCAATTTCCTCATCGGAAATCACTGCGCGGGGATTCTCAGTTAAGCGCTGATGTAGGATGCGCTCAACATTACAGGATTCAGGAACGAGGTTTAACTCAGGGCGTAATAAGTAAGTACGCAGAAAATCATCGCTTACTTGTAATTGCTTATCAGACCCCACCGTCAGGGTTTTGTAAGCAGAATGGGGCCAGAAGTTTGTCATGTTAGTTTGCTCGAACAAAAAGATTACGCTCAGAATATACTAGCCCCTCATTTTCAGCCAAAGAGGAAGATAAACGTGAGCGAACTCCAAAAAATAGATACCATTGTGGGCGATGGTAAAGAAGCGACTGCCGGCAACCATGTAGACGTGCATTACACCGGATGGTTATTTGATGAACAGGCGCCAGATCATAAAGGTCAAAAGTTTGATAGCTCCCTCGATCGCGGCCAATTATTTAGCTTTCCTTTGGGCGCTGGCCATGTCATCAAGGGCTGGGATGAAGGCGTACAAGGCATGAAAATTGGTGGCAAGCGCACCTTAATTATTCCATCTGAGATGGGTTATGGCCCCCGTGGTGCCGGTGGTGTGATCCCCCCAAATGCAACCCTGGTATTTGATGTAGAGCTTCATGGCGTAAATTAATTTCCGCCCCTGCATTAGAAAGTAATAAGGCCACTCAATTAAATAAACTGAGTGGCCTTTATTTTTTCCTGGGAAAAACTGTAGAACTTATGAGCGCAAATCTTTGCCGTTCAAAGTGAGTTTGTTAGGTGCCACTGGCTGACACAAACTAATCAAACGATTTCTTTCCGCCATTACCTTATCGGTATAACCGCCGTCACTCTCTGCATTTGCCGCACCTACATAGTATTTCAAGCCATTACGTAATGAACCGCTAGTGGCAATCAAATACTTCAAAATATAAGCGCCTACCCGAATATTGACTTCAGGCTTGACCGCATCGGTTGCGCCACCATACAGAGCATATTTATCTTTGTGGATGTTAGTCATCACCTGCATTAGACCTTCAGCACCAGCATGGCTTTTAATCAGGGGATTAAAGTTGGACTCTACCGAAATCACGGCGAGCAATAACACTGGATCGATTTTGACTTCTTTTGCAATCAACACAGTATTGGAGATGTATTCCTCAATCTTGGCACGATCTAATTTGTACTTCTTCTCAAAGAAGTCAGCTACTGCGCGTTGGTTTTGAATCGAGACCATCAGCTTTGAATCTAATGCCTGAGGATCAATTTTTGAAGTGGGAATGCGATCAGCCAAATGGGAGATCGGTTTTACCTGGGTGTGCGCCACTGAGGGCATCAACAGGGCAACTGTTTGTTGCTTAGCGCCCATCAAACCAGTGCCTGGGATAGCCGATGCATTTCCGTAAAGCACATTGGCTATTTCTTCATCCGCAGACGCCTTAGCAGTCGCTTCTTGATACTGATCGAGCATGCTGAAACCATTTTGCCAAACTATATGGCGAGCTTCGTCTGGAACCAGGATTCGAGCTAAATCGAAAGCACCTGCTTGAGTTCCGTTACCGGAAAGCCAGAGCCCAACGGTCATGAACACGGTCACAATCAATAGACCATTCATGACCCTGTACACGGGGGATAGAGCATGAGCGAGCAAATTCTTAGCGTGAGCCGTTGCTGGCTGTGCTAGTTGCGTGTCACTCGAATTGGTAGAAAAACATTTAATCATCCGTAGTCTTGCAGTACCCCAAAAACCCAGCTTCAGATTTATGTTGCAACGCAATAAGTAAAAAACATGACTCACTCTAAAAAGGTTCTTATATCAAGTCAAGAATAAAGAACCTGATTTCAATAACTTATAGGTCTTGAAACCGGGATGTTCCCTACTAACATCTCTAAAATGGATATTTATCCATTTAAATTCAATAGCTTAAAGAAGTTAGTGGGGGCTTATTTCATATAATAAAAAAGTGCTTAAATTCGGACTTTTTTACTAATTTTTCTCTTCAAAAGAGATGTCTGACCCGTACATCTAGTATTTGATGGGCTAAATTTTCTACTGGTAGTGTTTTTTCGTTCATGAGCTCAAGTTATGCATTGGTCTGTTGACATGTGTTTTGCACAAATGAAACATCAGATAAAAGAGTTCTAAGCGCTCATCAACACTAGCCATATAGCTAATTTGATCGCGAGATACGCACAAAACGTTCATACCCTGATGACGACACTCATTACACTGGCATTCAATGAAATTCTTGGCTAAAACCCTCTTATTAATCTCGCTTTGGCTCCCACTGAGCGCATCAGCTCTCTTTGATCAATGCCAGGATCTATTCCCAAATCACCAAATACCTAGCACTACACAGGTGGGGCGAGACCTGTGTTTTGATGATTTCGCGATCTACTACTCGCCTTTAGACAAAAAGCCTATCTACACCGTTGAGAGACTCAATGGTGAGCAACTCCAGGCACCTCATCCTCGCCGTACCAATCAATTCTATGAAGAGGCCAGACTCCCAGCCCATGAACGCGCCCTACTGGCAGACTATCGCGGCAGCGGATATGACCGGGGTCACAACGTGCCAGCTGGTGACATGACAACCGAGAGGGGAATGGCGCAGTCCTTCTCCCTGGCAAATATGATGCCGCAGGCTCGGCAAAATAATCAGGGCATCTGGGCTAAACGGGTTGAAGAGCCTACCAGGATGTATATCAAGCGCGTACAAGGCGATGTCTATGTCTACACTGGATCAGTGGGTCATGCTGGCAGTATTGGTAAAGGCAAGGTCACCATTCCGAGTCACCTTTATAAGCTGGTCTACGATCCTGCCAAAAAATTAGCTTGGGCTTATTGGGTTGAAAACACCGACGATGCGCAAATGAGTGCACCGATCTCCTATACCGAACTGATTCAGAAGACCGGCATCGACTTTCATCTACCGATTGAGCTTGGCGCAAGCCAGTCTAGCAAACCAGCTGAAAAGAGTAGTCCGGAGGCTAGGCCTATAGTAGGTGGCTGGTATCCCATTTTTTTCGATCAGTACTCTCCTGAAAAGCTTGCGTCACTCGCCGCGAACATCAAAGCGGGAAAGGTTGCCAGTGTGCAGATTCAATACGACCGCAATCTAGAGTTAGCTCAAAAGCTGGCGCTAGAAATTCAGGCGCAAAGTGTATTGCAGGCCGCCCTCTCCCAGAGCAGTCCGCCATATTCACCTAATGTGGTCTATGAACGCAATCGCGTGATAGTGATAGTTCACTCCAAGTAAATCTTGCCTACTCGCGGCTACGGGGAATAATTCCATGAGCCCGTTGGATAGGGGCCAATAAACCGCGCAAGCCATTGTGATCCAGGGTGTGCATTAACTCCAGCAATTTCCCAAGCTCACTCTGAGGAAATCCCTCACGAGCAAACCAGGCTAAATAATTACCAGGCAGTTCTGCAAGTGCACGGCCAGCATGCTTGCCGAATGGCATCTTCATTGTGACCAGCTTCACCAGGGCTTCTGAATCCATAGACCCAAATCTTACAAGCTCAGGCTAGTCCTAGGCAAAAACTCGACACCAAAGCGCGCAGGGTCAATTTCTCAATTGAGAATTGTTCTCATTTACTGTATATTGAGAATCATTCTCATTTACTTTTATTGACCACCCCACTAGACCATGAAAATGACCATCAAAAGACTTGTTGCCTTTAGCATCCTCTTAGCCACAGCCCTGCACTTCTCATTCGCAAATGCGGGTGAAGGTGCATTTGGCTGGATTTACACCCTCGACCTCCAGCCCAAAGGGAAGCTCGAGTTTGAACAACGCTTGCAACTCAACAAACAACAGGCTGCCGGTACCTATGATGCATGGACAGCTAGAACCGAGTTGGAATATGGCCTGACCAATGATTTACAAATTGCTGGCTATATCAATTCCTACTACACCAGCGCAAGTCAGAATTACACCAACTCAGAAGCCTGTGGCGATAGCCCAAGTTGCACAGGTGGGTATGGGGTGCCATCCAGCCATGACCCAGCTACTCCCTATAGAAAAAGTGGCATTGAGGGTGGATCACTAGAAGCTATTTATCGACTCACTAATCCAGTGACATCACCCGTTGGTGTGGGCCTCTACTTAGAGCCGACTATTGGTAGAAATAAAAATGAGATTGAGGCACGCTTACTTTTGCAATCAAATTTCATTGATGATCGCTTAATTTTGGCAGGTAACGTTGTTGTAGCGAATGAACGCTTAAAGTTTATTGAAAATGGCAACGTACCAGAGTCAATGCTCGACTTCCTTGTGGGCGCTAGCTATCGGTTTGCCCCTAAATGGTCTGCTGGCGTTGAGGCGCGCTTCCATAATGACTACTCAGAATTGAATTTGCGCAATCAAGTCCAGCGTGCCACTTTTGTGGGGCCCAATATGCACTACGCCGCCAAAGACTGGTGGGTCACTGGCGCTTGGCGCTATCAACTCAAAGGTGGCAACTGCATGGGTGGCGGAGAAGCCGAATGCTCCAATGCGCGTGTTTGGGATAGTCATTCAGTGAATGAATTTATCGTCAAAGTTGGATTTCCGTTGAACTAAAGAAATGAATATGCACTGGAAACCTAACCCCCTATTCATCATTGGTCTAGCTATGACAACCGCACCAATCATTGCACAGGCCAAGATTTATGTATCCATTGAACAAGCTCAAAAGATACTACTACCCAATAAATCACTTGTTAAAAATCCCATCATCATTACCGATGATCTACAAGATAAAATGCGCTCAGCTTCGAGTATTCGCCACCCCTTTCAAGGGGACCGAATTTGGAGGGCGGCTGACGGAAGCTGGTTCATCGTTGATGAGGTAGTCGGTAAACATGAAATGATTACTTATGCCGTATCACTCAATCCATCGGGCGTAGTAACTGGAATTGAGATTCTGGAATACGTTGAATCTTACGGATACGAAGTAGCAGAAGCCAATTGGCGTAAGCAGTTTGTCGGAAAGACCGCTGCAGATCCCATTAAGCTTAATCAAGATATTCAGAATATTGGTGGTGCAACGCTCTCCTGCAAACATTTGACTGATGGCGTTAAGCGGGTTGCGGTCTTATATGACATCGCTTTAAAAAATCAGACCTTGAGCCTAAAAGCAAAATGATTCGTTGCAAGCCGCTTTTAGGCACCTTCGTAGAAATCAAGATTGAAGATCCATCACCCCCATTGAAAGCGCTAGATGAGGCTTTTTTAGCTATTGAACAAGTACTATCTTTGATGAGCTTTCATAATCCTGACAGCGAGCTTTCCCAGATCAATGCTAGATCCTATTTAGAACCTGTTCGAATTCACCCGTGGACAGCTGAAGTTCTCAGGATCGCAAAAGAGGTTTACCTCCAATCCCAAGGCATATTTAATTGTGGAGTTGGTCATCGCCTAGTGGAAGCAGGTCTACTCCCTAAGCATGGCAAGCTCAATGATTGCTCATTTGGAGGTATTGAAGATCTCCAATTTATTGAACTCTCCTTGCTTCGATCGTCTCTACCGCTTTGCCTTGATCTTGGCGGTATCGCCAAAGGCTATGCAGTAGACAAAGCGGTTGAAGCATTAATCGCTAACGGTATCCAATCTGGATCGGTCAACGCAGGCGGGGATATCCGCGTATTCGGGGATCGCTCTCAAGCCATTCAAATTCGTAATCCATCAAAACCGCATGAACTCATCCAGATTGGTAGCATGTCAGCAGGTGCGATTGCCACAAGCAGTCTCTACTTTGCAAACCGCACTAGCAGCTCAAAGAGCTTTATGGTGAACCCCCTGAATCAAGGACATATTGAGTTTTCAGAGTCTTACTCAGTGGTCGCTACTAGATGTGTCTACGCAGATGCCTTAACTAAGGTAGTGAGTATTTCTAGGAATGTTCAGCATCCTTGCTTAAGTCATTTTTCTGCCCAAGCAATCCGCGTCCCCAACACCCAGTCTCTATGAAAAATACAAATCGCCTTGGCAAGATGCCAACATGGCAAAAATACTTTGTTCAAATCGGCATGTTGGCTTGCTCCCTCACTGGGACGGTTTATTTACTTGGCCATGAATTCCGTATTGAACGGGCCGTCTTGGGAACCCATTCGGTATTGGCATGGCACGGCATTGCTGCCATATTGGCTACGATAGCTCTAGGCTCAGTTTTACCCTTTCATCTGAAGGCGGGCCTGAAGTCCAAGAGGAAACTGTGGAGCGGCTTAAGTCAATTGGCTTTTTTAGCAATCTTATTAGTATCGGGCGCCCTGTTGTACTACGGCCCTGAGGAAATGCGAGATGGGGTCATTGCAACACACTGGATGATTGGTATTACCTTCTTTGCTATCTTTTTGCTACATGGCGTCTATGCTAAAAAACTACCGTCTTGAATGCAAATAAGCCATATTGAGTCACTTGATCTCAATATGGCTTAGTCCAGATTTGGGACGATTACTTAGAGCAAAAATTATTTCCTAGTAATAAGTAGGCTGGGCAAAAACGGAAAATACCAGTAACCATAGGGATGAGTCCGAGCCAACCCCACCAGCCTACGGTACCGTTAGCTGCAAGTGCAACCAGTAGAAGGCCTACTGAGATTCTTAAAATACGATCGATACCGCCGACGTTACATTTCATATTGAACTCCCTTGAAAAACGATTGAGGAATGATTACTTCTTACAGAAATGCTTGTAGAGCAAACTCATCACTGCGACAGCAACCTCACTGGATAGGGTGTAATAAATTTGCTTTCCTTCTCTACGTGTTTTAACCAGCTTTTCTTTGCGCAACACAGTCAATTGCTGCGAGAGGGTAGGCTGATGTAAATCCAGTGCAGCCTCTAACTCACCAACACATTTTTCTGCTTGACCGATTTCGCATAAGAGCATCATGCGATCTCGATTGGATAAGACCTTCATGAGCTTGCAGGCATCATCTGCCGCTGACTGCATCTTCTTCAATTCCGCTTTGGAGATAGGTATATTCATCGTCATTCTCCGATCAGAGGGCATTCAAAGGAATCTTTAAATACGAGACTCCATTGCTATCGGCATCAGGAAAATGTCCGGCTCGTATATTGACCTGAATAGAAGGCAAGATGAGTGTTGGCATCTCTAAAGTGTGATCTCGTGTGGTGCGCATTTCTATAAATTGCGCTTCAGTCACACCATCATGCACATGAATATTATTTGCCTTTTCATCAGCAACAGTACTCACGCCAGTTGCAGGTCGGTTATTTGGAGGGTAGTCATGGCACATATACAACTTAGTCTGGCCAGGATAAGACAAAATCTTTTGAATAGACTGATAAAGCATCTTCGCGTCACCGCCTGGAAAATCACAACGGGCTGTGCCGACATCTGGCATAAATAAGGTATCGCCCACAAAGATGGCATCGCCGATTTCATAAGCCATGCAAGCAGGTGTGTGACCCGGCACAAAGAGTGCCTTTAAAGAGAGATTTCCGAAGGCGAGTGATTCACCCTCTTTTAGTAAGCAGTCAAATTGAGTGCCATCCGCTTTAAAGTGGTCATCTAGATTGAAGACGCCTTTAAATACTGCCTGCACACTCTTAATGTGATCTCCAATCACCAACTTACCGCCAAGTTGTCTTTGTAAGTAAGGAGCAGCCGTTAAATGGTCTGCATGAGCATGGGTCTCTAGGATCCAATCCACTTGGAGTTGGCGCTTCTTAACAAAGGCAATCAACTCATCAGCAGACTTGGTGCCAGTCCTGCCTGATTTAGGGTCATAGTTCAAGACAGAGTCGATGATGACGCATGGACTTCCCTCATCCTCATAGACCACATAGGTGTAGGTCCAGGTTTCTGGGTCAAAAAAGTCTTTAATCAAGGGGGTGGGCTTTGTCATCAACCAATTCTTTCGGGTGTCTAAATAATATATATATTTATATAATATATTAATATAAAATAAATTGCAATGGATTACTCAACTCTCATTAGCCCCTCGCTAGGCATCCTAGTAGGTATCCTCATGGGCCTTACTGGAGCCGGGGGCGGGATTTTGTCTGTACCGCTCTTAGTCTTCTTTCTAGGACTGCCGATTGCAGAAGCGGCGCCAATTGCCCTATGTGCAGTTGCCCTAGCTTCTACCATTGGCGCCATTCTGGGCCTCAAAAATAAGATCTTGCGCTATAAAGCAGCAGGTTTTATGGCAATCTTTGGATTAGCGCTATCGCCACTAGGACTTTGGCTTGCGCCTCAGATTCCGAATGCGCCCTTACAGATCCTCTTTAGCTTGATCTTGTTATATGTGGCTATTCGCTTGTTGAGTCAGGCTCGCAATCTGATTCGGGGCATTCCGGAGGAAAATAGAAAGCCCCCACCCTGCCTCATTAACCCTACTATCGGGAAACTCCAATGGACCCTGCCCTGTGCTCGCGCCCTTATGATCGCCGGCAGTATTGCAGGCTTCCTATCTGGTCTATTGGGTGTTGGCGGTGGTTTCATCATCGTGCCTGCACTGAAACGCTATACCGACCTACCTGTTAAATCCATCGTTGCCACCTCACTGGGAGTGCTCGCTATCATCACCGGTGGCGGAGCAATATTCTCAGCCGTTAGCGGTAGCTTAAATATCTTCGTTGCTGCGCCTTTTGCACTTGCTGCCTTAGGCGGGCTATTGATTGGGCTACTACTGGGTAAAAAATTAAGTGGGCCGCATACCCAACTCATTTTCTCGATCTTCACTTTAGTAATTGCAGTGAGTTTACTAATTAAAGGCGTGCTAACTTTGAACCTGTGAGGCCATCTTGCTTATTCAGAACTAGCAAAGTAGAAGGTTGGTTTGCTCTCCAATAGAAAAAGCCCTCTTTCGAGGGCTTTTGAATAACACGGTGCTGCTAAATATTAGTGGCTGCTAGCTCCACCTAAGTAAGCCGCTTTAACTGCTGGATCATGCATTAACTTATCGGCTGGGCCATGCGTTGCAATCTTACCGTTCTCAAGAACATAACCGTAGTCTGCTACCTTTAGAGCCGCTGCAGCGAACTGCTCAACTAATAACATCGTCACACCTTGTGATTTAAGATTAGAAATAATTCTGAAAACTTCCTCAACCAAAATCGGCGCCAAGCCCATTGAAGGCTCATCCAAGAGAATGATCTCTGGGTTAAGCATCACCGCACGAGCCATTGCCAGCATCTGTTGCTCACCACCTGACAATGTTCCAGCCAATTGATTACGACGCTCTTTTAAGCGTGGGAACATTTCGAGAGATCTCTCAAGATCATTCTTAATGTCGCCTTTTGGACGACTACCCGTAAAACGTGGAAACGCACCTAACAGGAGGTTGTCATTTACAGACATAGTCGTAAATACACGACGACCTTCTGGGCTATGTGCCAAACCGAGACGTGCGATTTTATGAGAGTCGTAACCATCAATTTTTTCGCCGCCCAGGGTAACTTCACCGCTGGTTGGTTTAATCATGCCAGTGATAGCGCGCATCGTCGTTGTTTTACCAGCGCCGTTAGAGCCAATCAAAGTAATAACTTGTCCTTTTGGAACATCAATATTGATGCCGTGTAGAACTTTTACTTTGCCATAGCCTGCTTCAAGATTCTTAATAGATAACATGGTATTTACCGATTCAATATAGTTCTAGTGATTAAGTACCCAAGTAGGCATGAATCACCTTCTCGTCTGCCTGAACTTCAGCTGGTTTACCTTCTGCAATCTTCTGACCGAAGTCCAATACAGAAACGATATCGCAGACTGACATCACCACATCCATATGATGCTCAATCAGGATGAAGGTAATACCGCTATCGCGGATCTTACGAATAATGCGCAAGAGCTCTTTAATATCTGGAGCTGTCAAACCAGCAGCTGGCTCATCCAACAAGAGCAACTCTGGATCTAAAGCCAAGGCGCGGGCAATCTCTAAAGAGCGTTGTTTACCGTATGGCAAATTACGCGCCTCTTCATTCGCTAAATCTTCCAAGCCCACAAACTTCAACAAGGCCATCGCGCGAGCATGTGCTTCTTGCGATTCCTTTTTGTAGCGCGGCAAGTTCAGCGCAATCTCCAACATATTGGATTTAAAGGTGTGATGCAATCCAACCAAAATATTTTGGATGGCAGTCATCTCACCAAAGAGCTGTACGTTTTGGAAGGTACGAGCGATACCCGATAAGGCGATATCAGAAGACGTACGGCCAACGACGCTTTGACCGGCATACAACACATTACCGGCCGTAGGCTGATAGATACCAGTCAGAACGTTCATCATGGTGCTCTTACCGGAGCCGTTTGGTCCAATCAAACCATGAATGGTGCCGCGCTTAATGCTGAGGTCAACATTATTCAAGGCCTTCAGACCACCAAACTGCATCAGTACAGAGTCAACCTTCAGAAGCTCAGTGCCTGCATTTTGATTATTGACTGCGCTAATGAAGCTGATTGAATCATCAATGTCATCTGCTTTTTCACCACGAGTTGTCACTGTCTTGCCGATGATAGATTGGTAGAAGCTCTTCGCAAAGCCAACGATACCGTTTTGCAAGTAATACACCACTAACAAAATCATGAAGCCGAAAATACTCAAACGCCAATCGGAGATTCTGTCTAACCAGAATGAGAATGCTGCCAGACCAACCACTCCTGCCAAAGGCACCATCACGCGTCTTGGTGTGGTGACTTTCTTGGAGAGAGCCATAGCAGCACCTACTGCAACTACAACCGCGATCGTAGTAGCAACAATACGGAATAAATTAATATCGTCGAGGAGTTTAGGCAGCAGAACAATAATGGCAGCGCCTAGTAATGAACCCAAACGAGACTTACGACCACCCATAATGACCGCTAACAAGAAAAGAACCGCTAATTCATTGTTGTAGGTATTTGGGGAGATGTATTGCTCCGAGTAGGCATATAAGCAACCAGCCAGACCAGCAAAGCCAGCACTAATTACGAACGCAATGACTTTAAAGCGGTAAACCGAGACACCCATACAGTCGCAAGCCACCGGACTATCACGTAAGGCCTCAAAAGCACGGCCCATCTGGGATTTAACAAAACGATCGACCACTACCATCGCAATAATCAAAACAATACAAACCAACCAGAAAAACTGCGCCTTTGACATTGGGGCGCCCATCAAATCAGGCTTAGGAATCTTGATTCCTAATGGGCCTTCTGTGAGCCATGTCATCTCGTTAATTAAGATCTGGGTGATGGTTCCAAATGCCAAGGTCACCATCGCCAAGTAAGGTCCGATAACTTTTAGCGCGGGTAGAGCTAAGATTCCGCCAAAGATCGCTGTGACAACGATTGATGCTGGCAAGGTAAGCCAAATCGGAGTGCCGAAATGGAAAAACAATACACCGGCGGTGTACGAACCAATTCCGAACAATGCAGCATGACCCAAGGAAACTTGACCAACGTAACCCACCACGATATCTAAGCCATACAACAGAATGGTGTAAATCAGAATCGTTTCTATCAAGTGAATGTAGTACGGATTACTAATAAATAAAGGTAGGCTAAATAAGCCAACAATTGCAATTAATAGAGGTAATAGAGACTTCGATTTCATTATTAAACTTTCTTGATTGCAGTTTTACCAAAGAGACCAGATGGCTTAAATGCAAGCACTAATAAGAGCAAGATCAAGCCTGGTACGTCTTTGTAGCCAGTAGAAATATAAAAGCCTGTGGCAGTCTCAACAATTCCAAGAATCAATCCGCCCACAATGATTCCCATACCACTTGAGAGGCCGCCAATAATGGCCACTGCAAATGCTTTTAAACCCAGAGCGCCACCCATAGCAGCGCCAGTTAATGTCAACGGAGCAATCAGCACACCTGCAAAGGCAGCCGTTAAGGATGACAGTGCATATGAGAAGGTGATTACCAAGCTGGTATTAATACCCATTAAGCCGGCAGCATCGCGATCGTTTGCTGTTGCAACAACCGCTTTACCGTAAATTGTTTTACGATTAAAAAACTCTACCAACATCATCATCACTAAGGCGCCAACTACGACCAAGATTTCCATTGGCAAAATATTTGCTCCAAGGAATTCCATTGGCTCCATCGGCAGCGGGGATGGAAATGGCAATGCATCACGACCCCAAATGTTTTCAGCCACGTTTTTGAAAATAATACCGAGTGCGATAGTGGACATAATCCAACCAAACTCAGATTTGATCTTAATCGCAGGACGAACACCAATCAGCTCTACGAAACCACCTTGCACCATCCCGAAAAGACAGACGATTGGAATCATGAGCCAGTAGTTCATGCCGAACATATCAACGCAGGTCAGACCAACTAAGGCGCCCAACATCAAGGCCTCACCTTGACCGAAATTCAATGTGCCAGAAGTGGCAAAAGTCAGCTGAAAGCCGAAAGCAATGACCGCATAGATCATGCCGACCGCTATACCGCTGGAGAGGATTTGTGCAAACATTTCCATGATGTAGACCTAAAAAATTCTAAAACTGTTTTATGAACGATTCGACATTGTAAGCAAAACGCCGCTTTGTGGGCGGCGTTTTGTTCATTAATACCTCTTAAATTGCTGCAGTGCGGAAAATTTGAGTTTCCGCACCCACTCTAAGAAGTATTACTTCTTCTTAGCTGTTGCATCTTCAGCATTCAAGAACTCAACCTTACCGTCCTCAACAATGCCCATTACTACGTCTTTAGCTTTGATAGCCTCATGGTCAGCTGCGGAAAATGGCTTGTTATAAGACATTACAACGCCATCAACAGGAGTTTTCAGGTCTTGCAATGCTGCCAAGATCTTTGGTCCCTCTGTACCTTTAGCTTGCTTGATAGCAGCTGCCAAGAGGTATACAGAGTCGTAACCTTGAGCTGCTGATACTGGGGAAGCTATGATGCCGTTCTTTGGTTTGAAATCCTTCAGGTAAGCCTCAACGAAAGCTTTACGCTTTGGTGTTGTTGGGGGGTTCTGAATGAAAGTCTCTGGCATGGTTGCGCCGTTACCGTTCTTACCGGCTGTATCAATGAAGCTGGCCATAGACAATGTCCATGAACCGATCATTGGCTTTTTCCAACCCAATTTCGCCATACCGTTCGCAATTTGTGCCAACTCAGGTCCGATTGCGTAAGTCAAAATAACTTCTGCGCCAGCATTTTTTGCCTTAAGCAATTGTGAAGTCATATCAACGTCACCGAGGTTGAACTTTTCAGTAGCAACTGGAGTTACGCCATAAGTCTTGAGCGCCTTCTCTAAGTCTTCACGGCCTAACTGACCGTAGTTAGTAGAGTCAGCCAAAATAGCTACTTTCTTCAAGCCACGCTTCTCAACCGCTTCTTTAGCGATCATTGGAGCCTGGATGTTGTCAGCAGCAGAAGTACGGAAAACATAGTTCTCAGCGGCATTTGGAAATTGCTTAGTAATCAAAGTACCAGTTGCAACGTTGTTGATGACTGGGATCTTCGCCTCTTGGAAGAAGCGCTGTGATGCCAAGGCAACACCAGTGTTGATGTAACCCAAAGTAGCAGCTACTTTTTCGTTATTGATCAATTCTTGAGCGATTTGTACGCCACGCTCGTTTTTAGCTTCGTCATCGCGCTCAACTAAAACAATCTTGTTGCCGTCAATGCCGCCAGCAGCGTTAATTTCTTTAGTAGCCAAACGTACGCCATCACGCATACTCACGCCCATGGAAGCTGAGCCGCCAGTGAACGGGCCAATAACACCCACTTTGATATCGGCAGCGTAAGCTCCGGTTGATAACATGGCAGTAGCAGCTACTGCAAAAATGTGACGACGAATATTCATAAAGTCTCCATGACTAAAAATGCTAATTAAATAAGTTCTTTTTTGGGTACAACTTAAAACGAATAGCCATCTTACAGTCAATGTAGAGGCAAAAAAAGGGGTTTGTATTAGGGTTTTACATTAGCCCCTAGTGATAAAAGCCGTTTTAAAAAAAATGACGACTTCGCTCCCGCAATGCGGGCCAGAAAAGATTTACCACTAAACCAGCTATTACGAGGCCTGCAGCCATGATTTTCCAGCTTGGCAGGGCCTCGCCCAAGAAAAAAGCTGACGCCCCCATCCCAAAGATGGGTACCAGCAAGGGGGCGGGGGCTACTATGGCCGCTGGATGCTTTGAGAGCAGCCAACCCCAGGCGGCATAGCCAAACAGGGTATTAGCCCATGCCTGCCAGAGCACCCCAATCCAAGCACCCATGGGGGCCACTAGAGTGACCCCCCATAAATGAGTGGCACCGCCCTCAAAGATAAGGGAAATGATGAGTAAAGGGGGTATCGAGAACGCACTTGCCCAAACTACATAGGACAGCATATTGATGGCTCCAGCCCTGCGACTCACCGTATTGGCAACCCCCCAAGAGAGGCCGGCAAACACCACTAAGGCCAGGCCCAGGAAAGTCGTCATAGCATCGGTGTGCAGAGCAATGATGACCAAACCCGTCATTGCTACCGCTACGGCCACTGCCTGATAAAGCCTCAGACTTTCTTTTGCGAAGAACATCGCAAAGCCAATCGTAAAAAATACCTGCGTCTGAATTACCAATGATGCAAGCCCAGGGGAGATAAGCCCATCAATCGCGAAGTACATCACGCCGAACTGCCCTACCCCAGTTGCCAAACCATAGATGCACAGGTTAGTCCAAGAGACCTTGGGTTTAGGCATAAAAAATACTACTGGCAATAAAGCAAAAATATATCGCAGGGCAGCGAATAAAAATGGTGGAAAGCTCTCAAGAGAAATCTTGATCACTACAAAGTTAGTTCCCCAAACGGCAACGATGGCGAGCGCTAACAATAGATGGCTCGCAGGGAGCCCGGGATGTAACTGTGTACTTCCTAATGTTTTTGAACTACTCACCAGTAAGCAGTTCAGCAGCGCGTTGCGCAATCATCATGGTGGGCGCCGCAGTATTACCAGAGGTAATTGTTGGCATTGCAGATGCATCAACCACCCTCAGATGATGAATGCCCCTAACTCGTAATTGCGAATCCAGCACTGCCATCGGATCATCATCGCGCCCCATCTTGCAAGTGCCTACAGGATGAAAAATTGTTGTGCCAATGTCACCGGCAGCTTTAATCAGTTCTTCATCGCTTTGATATTGTTTGCCTGGCTTGTACTCATCTGGCGTGTACGGTTTGAGCGCAGGACTCTCCACAATCTTGCGTGTGAGACGCAATGCGTCTGCTGCTACTTTGCGATCCACGTCGGTAGATAAATAATTTGGCGCAATGACTGGGGGCGCTTCTGGATCGATCGAGCTAATGTGTACAGTACCGCGAGAGCTTGGTCGCAAGTTACAAACGCTGGCAGTAATTGCATTAAAGGAATGTAAATCTTCGCCGAACTTTTCTAGTGATAGTGGCTGTACGTGATATTCCAAATTGGCTGAAGGCTGCTCAGGTGAGCTGTATGCAAATGCGCCCAACTGAGATGGAGCCATCGACATCGGGCCAGAGCGCTTCAACACGTACTCCATGCCAATCATGAGCTTGCCTAATAAAGAGTTCGCTTTGGTATTGAGGGTCTTAATGCCATTGACTTTGTAGATCATGCGCAACTGCAAGTGGTCTTGTAAGTTTTCACCTACGCCAGGTAAATCTGCAATGACAGGAATGCCTAGTTTATTTAGATGCGCAGCTGATCCAATACCCGAGCGCTCTAGAACTTGCACGCTGCCAATGGCGCCTGCACTCAAAATCACCTCGCCTTGAGAATCAGGATTTTGATTGCTGCAATGAACGTCTACTGTTTTGCCATCCTGAATATATTGCACGCCGTAGCAATTTTTAGAGCTTGGATCAATCAATAATTTATTGACCATCGCTTCAGTAAGGACAGTGAGGTTAGATCGCTTAGCAGCATCACGCAAAAATGCTTTGGAGGTATTGAGACGCCAACCTTTGCGCTGACTGACATCGAAGTAACCTACCCCAAAATTATCGCCCTGGTTAAAGTCATCTGATACTGGTATGCCTGCTTGTACTGCAGCTTCTCTAAAGACGTCCATGATGGGCCAGCGCAAACGCTGCTGAGATACAGTCCACTCCCCGCCTTTGCCATGCCACTGATTTGCGGAGCCGTGATAATCCTCAAATGATTTGTATCGACGCAATGCATTTTGCCAAGACCAAGAGTCATCACCAGTGGCTTTAACCCAAGATGCGTAGTCACCCTCTTGTCCGCGCATGTAGATCATGCCGTTGATAGATGAGCAGCCACCCAAAACACGACCACGTGGATAGAGGAGTGAGCGTCCGTTTAGGCCTTTTTCGGCAGCAGTCTTAAAACGCCAATCTGCTCTTGGGTTATCGATGCAATATAGGTAGCCAACCGGTATATGTATCCAGATGTAGTTATCGTTCTTACCAGCCTCAATTAAAAGAACCCGTTTAGCGGGATTCTCAGTCAGGCGCTTGGCCAACATGCAACCCGCGCTGCCAGCGCCGATGATGATGTAGTCGTAGGTATTTTGATGGCTTGTTGTGCTCATATCTTTAGTTATATAGACGCCCATTTGTAAACTCCATTATTTACCAAATCTCCCCATAAGAAGAAATTAGACGATTCAGCTAGAAACGGTAAATACCTGTCTAAAATACCACCATGCATGTCAATGAAAAGAACCGCACCCCCAAAAAAGATGATCTTGATGATGGGCCCAGCAAATCCGAGCTAAAGCGCTTGATGACTGAGCGCCAAAAGCTAGCTGAAGTTCTAGCAGCGCTTAGCAGTGATGCCTTAAAGACCATACCTATGGATGAGGCTATTAAAGCCTCCATTGCGGAAACCAACAAGATTAAGAGTTTTGAGGCGATTCGTCGTCATAAGCAGTACCTTGGCAAGCTCATGCGCTTTTTGGATTCGGAAGAGCTCGATGCGATTCAAAAGCGCTTGGATGCAATTCAGGGTGTTAGCAAAGCAGAGACTGCAAAGCTGCATCATCTAGAGTCTTATCGTGATCGCCTAATCGCAAATGACGAAACCTTTACGAAGATGATTGAGCAATATCCCGATATGGACATCCAGAATATGCGCACGCTCATTCGTAATGCGCGCAAGGAAAAAGAAAGCAATAAACCTCCTAAGGCTTATCGTGAAATCTTTCGCGTCTTAAAAGAAATGGGACTTTAGAATTTAATTCTCCTAGATGGTAGTTCCACCCATCGATAGAGATAATTAGCAGCCTGCCAACTTGCCACAATAGAAAAAAACATCAGGGCGATCGCCATTGCGCCATCATGGTGCTGACTCATGCCCCAGCTGATATAAATCGTATTAGCCAGCAAAATAAAACAGAAGTGTATTAAAAAAACGCAGTACGACCTTCTGCTGCTCCATAAGATGGCATTCACCAACTTGTGCATTCGTGAATTTTTCTTTTCACGCCATCGATCAAGATATGCCCAATCACCCCAAAAGACTAGCGTAATCGCCACAACATAAGCCAGAAGATTACGAAACCAAATCTGCTGGAAACTGCCAATAACAATAGCAACCCCAATTACTATCATTAGTATGCTGGCAAGGCGATTAATCAATCGATCGGGATAGTTTTTGCAAAGCTGTGCTAGTACGCCCAAACCATAAGGACCCATGAAGTAAATAAAATAATTTTCATATTCACCATGTCTATTGAAGTACAACAAAGATAAAACGCAGACCACAGCCAAAATCCAGATTGCGGATCTAAAGGCAGGAAACATGCCTAAGAGGATCGCCAAGATAGCATATAGCTGCCAATCTATTCCCACATACCATATGCCAGCAGAAATTGAATCTAAACCTAAAATGCCCTGAAGGAAAAATAAATGCGCTAGAAATTGCCCTAAGGTTTCTGACTCTCCAACAAATTCATCTTGAACCCAAAAACGTGCAAGCCATGCGCAAGTAATAGTAATAATTAACGCAACTAAATAAGGAGTAAATAATCGTATATAACGATTGAAAATCGTCCTGAGGAGAATGTGTGGATTTTTTAAATCTTTTGCACGCGTGAGTGACTTAGCCGCCAAATAACCACCCAACACCAAAAAGATCTGCACAGCAAAACGACCATATTCAAACAGCCAGGCCATTATTGTTGGCAAAAAGTTTTGAGCATCCTCTGCCAATTGACCATAATTTGAAAAATGGTGAAGAACAATCGCAAAAGCTGCGAAAGTTTTTAAAAAATCAACTAGTAGGTAATGATTTTTAGATTGCAATGTAGCGATCTATTTTGACTTTGTCTTAGTCTTACCCATTAAAGAGGCGAGCATGGGATTGCTACTGGCAAGCTCTTTTTTGGTTTTAGCAATACCCTCTGCCGTACCCGGCTTTGGCGTCTTAGCAGCATTTTTCATACGCTGTGCAGTTGCCAGGGCGAGGTTTTTATAGAGATCCGTTTTTTTCATTGACATGGCGCTTTAATTTTTAAATACATTTCTACAAAGTGTTGTCCACTGTATCAATAAAGTCACGGACAGTGCGATTAAATTCTGCTGGTTGCTCGATGTTGGACAGGTGTGCAGCATCTTCCAATATGACTAACTTTGAGCCATCAATCATGCGATTGAGCACAATGGCTTGATCCACGGTACAGGCTGGATCCTGACGCCCTGTCAGAATTAGTGTGGGGGTCTTAATTTTTAAGAGCATCGTAGTTTGCGCCATATCTCTTACTGCACTTGCGCAACCTAGATAACCCTCAACCCCGGTACCCAAAATCATCTCACGCACTTTGGCGATATCTTGAGGAGCGCGGGCAATAAATGGAGCCGTAAACCAGCGCTTAATGGTGCCGTCTACTAAGCCGGCAATACCTTCTTTGCGCGCAAGCTCAAAACGCTCCTCCCACAAACTGCGTGGCGGCATTTCACTTGCTGTGTCGCAGAGGGATAGAGAATAAACACGCTCCGGAAAACGAGCGCCTAGTTGCTGACCAATCATGCCACCCATCGACAGTCCAATGAAATGCACTTTATCAATCTTTAAGGCATCGAGTAGGGCAACCGCGTCATCCGCCAATTGGGGAATGCTGTAGGGTGCTGGTGTTGTTTCAGAATCGCCATGCCCTCGCTTATCAAAACGGAGGACTCGATAACGATCGCTTAATGCAGGTACATTCCAATCCCACATACTGCAATCTGACATGAGGCTATTCGCCATCATCACCACATGGCCATCACTAGGACCATCAAAACGATAGGCGATATCGACCCCGTTGACCTTGATGATCTGTTTTTCTAGTTTTTGGCTCATTTGTCCCTGCTTTCTAGCTGGTGTAGCAATTTTTATATTTCCCATCTTGATCATGGAGATCTTGAAAGGAGCATGGTAGATTATCCAATGAAACTATAAAAATACTAAGGAGACATGATGCGAAAGACATTGCAATCCCCTCACTTGCTTAAGCGCAACTTATTGTTGAGCTTATTTATTGGTCTGGGCTTGAGCCTGAACCTGATTTCAACGGCCGTCAGCGCGCAAAGCTACCCCAATCGTACGGTAAAGATGATTGTGCCCCTGACTGCTGGTTCTGGTGCTGATATTGCCGGCCGTATTGTTGCCAAAAACCTTTCTGAGACTTGGAAACAATCAGTCATTATTGAAAATCGTCCTGGTGCTGGTGGCTTAATCGGCACCGGTGCAGTTGTTGGTTCCGAGCCAGATGGCTACACTCTTCTCGTGCAATCAGCCTCATACGCAGCCAATCCTGCAATCTATAAAAAACTGCCTTATGACCCACTGAAGAGTCTGATTGATGTCGATATCCTTGGACAAACTCCTTACGTCTTAATCACGTCTGCAGAAGGCCCATACCAATCCATCAGAGATCTGGTGATCGCAGCCAAATCCAAACCTGGTGAAATTACTTTTGCATCTGCCGGTGTTGGTAGCTCAACCCACCTTGCTGCCGAATACTTTAATCAGATGATGGGTATCAAGCTCATTCACGTTCCTTACAAAGGATCTCCAGAAGCCATTTCAGACACGATGGCTGGACGTACTGCTTTTTATATGGCTCCACTCGATACCGCTATCGGGCAACTCAAAGGTGGCAAAGTAAGAGCGCTTGGAGTTACTAGCAAAGTGCGCAATCCTGCCGTACCAGATATCCCAAGCATTGCTGAGTTGGGTTACTCCAACTTTGAAATTGGTCTTTGGTTTGGTGTGTGGGCACCTGCTGGCACACCAGCAGCAATTGTGAAAAAGATTAATCAAGATATCAATTTGGCAATGCAATCTCCCGAAGTGAAAACTGCTTATGAGGCCAAAGGCATCAAAGCAACTCCAATGAGCCCGCAAGAGTTTGCTAAGTTTGTTCGCGAAGAAATGGCGAAGTATCAGAAGATTGCTAAAGATGCCAACATTGAACCCCAGTAACTAGCTAAAGTAAATTGAACTCAATTCACGCTGCACCACTCTGCCAAGCCCCAGATCCAGAAATTCGATCACCCAAGATTCAATTTCCTCCTGGGGCGGTAGATTGTCATGCCCATATCTGTGGGCCAGCTCTAAAGTTTCCCTATGCTGATGAGCGCATCTACACACCACCCGATGCCACACTGACCCAATATGAATCTTTATTAAACATGCTGGGTGTTGATCGCGCGGTCTTAGTGCAGCCCAGCGTATATGGCACTGATAATCGGGCCATGCTCGCTGCGCTCACCAGCAACCCTAATAAATTTCGCGGGGTTGCAGTCATTGATCCGAAAATCTCCGATGCAAAATTGGAGTCCATGCATCACGCTGGTGTTCGTGGCATTCGTTGCAATGTAGTGGATGTTGCCGATAAATCAAAAGGTTTACCGATTAATGAATTAACTGCAATCGCCAAGCGCATTAAACCTTTTGGTTGGCATTTAGAGTTACTCGCCCACGTCAATGAATACCCCGATCTCGCCAAAACATTTACAAACTTTCCGGTGGATTTAGTATTTGGTCACTTTGGCTATTCCCACACAAGACATGGTGTAAATGACGCCGGCTTTCAAGGCTTACTAGAACTACTACGAGAGCAAAAGGCTTGGGTCAAAATGACTGGCCCCTACCGTATTTGTGATGGGGACTTTCCCTATTCAGATATGCGAGCATTGAATGATGAGGTAATTCAGGCCAACAGCAAGCGATTAATCTGGGGTAGTGATTGGCCCCATGTCATGGTCAAAAAACAAATGCCGCATGATGCCGATCTCTGTGATCTATTCGGGTCTTGGGCAGTAGATCCAAGCCTCAGAAAAGCGATTCTCTCGGACAATCCCTGTATGCTATATGACTATCCAGCCTTCATCGGCACCCAATAGACATCAGCAAGGAAGAATACAAGCCCCATGGATAACACGCTCACTATTATTTTCGGCATTGTTGCCATGATATTTCCACTGGTGATAGGTCGCCTGGTATGGAAACGCTTTGATCAATACTTTGGTCGTAATGATGAAGCGTATATGGATACTCTTGAATACTTTCTCAAGAAGCTCGGCCTCACGATCTTGGTTGCTTTTATTCTTTTGTGGATTGGTATCAGCCTTGTGTTTAGCGGTAGTGCTAACTCCTAAATATCTCACCAACAAAGACTGCCTACCGTGAATGATCAATTTAAAACTCTTTTCAATAAAGCGAAACTGAACTTTGCGGTACTTGCCAGCATTTTGATGTTGGCAGTCTTAGGAAAGATGACCAACCCTGAGCTCACCAATCAAATTTTTCAGACTGCAGATCAATTGGTTTCAGATCTGATTTTGTTATTTGTGGCCATTACGCTTGGCGCTTTTATTCCTAACTTCAAACTCGTAGTCTTCGGAGCGATTTCAGCCTTTATTGCAGCTGCAATAGCCATTCAAACAGGTGTATTTACATACCTGACGATTGAATACCTTTTTGCTGTTCTGATCGTGGTTCTAGGCTTCGCATCGATTGCGAATCTGTATCGACACTACAGAGAAGTTCAGTTTTAAGCCCTAATTTAGGCTATTTTTACTAATTTCTTGATTTTTCATGAAATTTCAAGAAAAATAATGAAAAATACTGGAACAAGTCTATGGGCACTATTCACTTAAGCAAATTCTCCTCTCAGGCAAATCCCGAGATACTCAATACCTTGCGTCAAATTGCCGATATTGAAGGTAAAAAGTTTCATGCGGTTTTGGATGAGGCCTTTCGTGACTTCTTAAACAAGAAGGGGGTATCAACCCCCGATCGCCAAGTAATGGCTAGCTTTGCACAAAGCCTGCATGAGTTTGAGGATCTATATAAAGAGCTTGCCAAGTAATGCTCTTTATTACCATGCAAGACATCATGCTAATGCACGGTGTCTTGATTAATAGATTTGGTGGATCACCGGGCTTAAGAGACAAAGCGAGCCTTGAGTCGGCGCTAATGCGCCCTCAATCAGGATATTACCCAGATGTTATTTCTCAGGCAGCAGCATTGTTTGAAAGCCTCATCATTAATCACCCTTTCATTGATGGCAATAAAAGGATTGCCTTTGCTGCAATGGATACTTTTTTGCGCATCAATAATAAAAGACTCAATACAGATTCGATAGAAGCCTACCGTCAAATAATGCACATGTTCAAAGTGCAGGAGCTCAAGTTCGAACAAGTTGATGCATGGCTCCGAACTATCTGCAAATAAACAAATTTTCCATTCCATGCTCATCAATGAGTCGTTGCATTAATAATCTTTCCCGCTCATCAATCTCGTGGATCTCGAGGAAGCGCTTGTTTCGCTCATAAATCCCTATCGCTTCTTTATCAGTTAAAAGCATGTTGTGATCAAGCTGCCATGACAAGCTTCTTAACTGTGGATAGTCTCGAATCCTAATATGCGCTCCATCAATATTGAATTCGCCTACATCCTTATTAATTTTAGACATTGGTAAACCCAACCATAATCATGCTGCTGATTTTTTCTTCTTAATGTACGTGACATAACAAACTCCTTTTTGATAATTACGTCATGTCGTTCCCCTTAAATCAATGTCATACAAAATGTTGATGGCTAAATTTTAGTTGCCCACAAAAACCATGAAATGGAAAAGGTTGGTGGCGACCCAGTAATCCCAAAGATGGTAATTGTCATAAAAGGTAAATATTGATTAGGGTATTTACTCATCAATACTAAAAAGGTGAGGCTGCCGAAGGATTTATTGCACCTCGCCCAATTACAGATGTGCCAAATCCTCCACAATCATTTAAAGTAATTCAAAACAGTAGAGGAGATCTTTATGCAGCTATCAGTTAATGGCAAGATTCACAATATTGATGTCGAGCCAACCATGCCCTTGCTATGGGCCATTCGTGAAGTAGTTGGCCTTACCGGAACGAAGTATGGATGTGGTGTGGCTCAGTGTGGTGCATGTACGGTTTACCTCAATGGTGAACCCGTGCGCTCTTGCTCATTACCAGTCTCTGCAGTGGGTACAGCCAAAATTACGACCATCGAGGCGCTTTCTAAAAACAATACGCATCTCGTGCAGCAAGCCTGGATTGCTCTTGATGTTCCTCAGTGCGGTTATTGCCAATCTGGACAGGTGATGGCTGCTGCTGCTCTATTAAAGAGAATTCCAAAACCTACTGATGCTGACATAGATAGTGCCATGGGTAATCTCTGTCGCTGTGGTACCTATCAAAAGATTCGTGACGGAATTCATGTTGCCTCTGGTCAGAAGAAATTGGCAGAAGTACTGGCTCAGTACGACGCATCTCCTTCAACACGCGGCTAAGGGAATCGATATGACACTCAATACACTAGACACTCCATTAGTTAATAGCTCACGTCGCGACTTCATCATTAAAGGCACCCTAGTAGGTGGAGGCTTAATGCTAGGCGTAGGCGTCCTACCCGAGGCATTTGCTCAAGCCGGGGCTAGTTATGATCCCAATACCCCTACCCGTTATGGTGATGCAGAGGTCAATGCCTGGGTCAGCATTAAACCGGATGACACTGTGTTCATTCGGGTTGCTCGCTCGGAGATGGGGCAAGGCACGCGCACTGGCTTAGCTCAGCTTGTCACAGAGGAGCTGGAGTGCAATTGGAGAAAAGTAAAAACGCAATCAGCAACCCCTGGGCAGAGTTTGGCTCGTAAACGGGTGTGGGGTGAGCATGGTACTGGTGGTAGTCGTGGCATTCGGATATCGGAAGATTATGTGCGCCGAGGTGCAGCAGCAGCACGCATCATGCTCGTACAAGCTGCCGCTAATCAGTGGAACGTTCCCGTTAGTGAATTAAAAGTAGATAAGGGTGTCATTACCCATCTTCCGACAGGGCGCAAGACTACCTATGGCAAAGTGGCTGAGCTAGCATCCACCCTCACTCCACCCGACCCAAAATCGATTACCTTAAAAGATCCCAGAACTTGGAAGGTTGCCGGCCAGCCTTATGCCCGATTAGATACAGCCGATAAAGTCAACGGTAGCAAGGTATATGGTGTTGATCTGCAATTACCTGGAATGCTTTGCGCATCAGTCAAGTCTTGCCCTGTATTTGGGGGTAAGTTAGTAAGTTATGACGAAGCCAAGATCAGTAATCTGCGCGGAGTAAAGGGTGTTGTCAAAATTGATGACAGCACTGTAGCGGTTGTAGCTGATACTTGGTGGCATGCCAATAGCGCACTCAATGCCTTACCCATAGTTTGGGACGAAGGCAAGGGAGCCAATACTTCACAAGATGGCATCAATAAAACATTGCGAGACGGATTGGATGAACAAGGTGATTTCTGGCAACGTAAGGTTGGCAATGCTCCTGAAGTCATTCAGTCGTCCGCTAAAAAAGTAGAGGCAATTTATTTCACACCATATAGAGCTCACGTCACGATGGAGCCTATGAATGCGACCGTTAAGATTTCTGGTGATCGCGCGGAGGCTTGGGTACCCACGCAAAACGGTGAAGGCTCTCATGCGGCTCTGTCTGAAGCTACTGGTATACCACTTGCTAATTGCGAAATCTACAAACTAGATTCAGGTTGTGGCTTAGGTCGGCGTGGATCGACTCAGGACTTTGTCACTTATGCAGCAAAAGTAGCGCAGAAATTTCCCGGAGTTCCAGTCAAGTTGATTTGGAGCCGCGAAGAGGACATGACTCAGGATTTTTATCATCCGATTGCCATGGCAAAAATGACGGCAGGCTTGGATGCGACTGGCAATATGACCGGCATGCATATTAAGGTTTCAGGCCCATCCATTAATGCGAGAGCTGCCCCTCATAATATTAAAGATGGTAAAGATGATCGTCAGATGCAAGGTTTTTATGAAAAGGGGCCAGATGCGCAATTAGGCTATACCTTCCCAAGCCTACTAACTGAATATGTGATGAAAAATACGCACATACCAGTCGGTCCTTGGCGCGGTGTGAATACCAATCAAAATGGTATTTTTATGGAATGCTTTATGGATGAATGCGCCAAGGCTGCAGGCAAAGATCCAGTGCAATTTAGGCGCGCTTTAATGCAAAACCATCCTAAGCATCTGGGTGTTTTAAATGCAGTGGCCAAAAAAGCGGAGTGGGATAAGCCTCTGCCAGCGGGAACCTATCGTGGCGTGGCGCAATTTATGGGATATGCCAGCTATTCTGCTTGCGTAGCTGAAGTCACGGTCCAAAACAATGTCGTGAAGGTCAATCGCTTAGTGTTTGCGTTAGATGCCGGTCACATTGTGAATCCGTATTTAGCTCGTGAGCAAATTGAAGGGTCCGTAGCAATGGCACTTGGAGCGATCTTTCTTCCAGAAATTACCGTGGAAAAAGGTCGTATTAAACAACAGAACTTAGATACCTATCCACTGCTGAAGTTGAGCTCCACACCTAGAATCGAAACCGTACTAGTTCCAACCTATGACTTTTGGGGCGGTGTTGGGGAGCCCACCATTTGCGTAGTAGGTCCTGCCGTAGCAAATGCAATTTCTGCAGCAATCGGAAGACCGGTGCGCAACTTCCCACTATCCAAGGAGAACCTGAGCTTAGCTTAATCGGCAATTTAATCGGAAGCTTATCCTGAGATGTTGCAGTAATACAATCCGAGCAAATCAAAAACCCCTCAGTGAGACGTGATGTTCAGCTGAGGGGCTTTTTTATGGGGAATCAGCGTTAACTTGCATTAACTTACTTCTCAAGCGCTCCATAAATTAATGCATTGAGCTTCTCACGATGCACCTTACGGATCTCGCCTGGAGCAACACCCATCATGACAACGACCATCTGCTCTTTTGGATCAACAAAAAAGATGGTTCCGTAAGCGCCATTCCAAGAGTAGTCCCCAACGTTACCGTTATTAGCCGATAGACCTCGCTCCGTTCTCACGGCTACCCCCAAGCCAAAGCCATAACCAACGCGGGCAGGCTCAGTACCGCTCACATTATTTTTAATATCTTTGTTTAAATGATTGGCCGTCATGAATGCCACTGTTTGCGGACCTAAGACACGCTTGCCATCAATACTGCCGCCATTGAGTAGCATTTGACCAAAGCGCAAATAATCTCCTGCAGTTGAGTAAGCACATGAACCACCACAATCAAACTTCACTTGCTTGGTATGAATATCAACCTTTTGCGGCTTTCCTGTTAAGGGATCTAATGGCAATGGTTGGGCTAAACGTGGGCGATCTTTTTCAGCCAACTGAAAGGATGTATTTGGCATACCTACTTTGCTCCACACTCGCTCTTGCAAAACACCGCCAAGAGACTTACCTGCAATTTTCTCCTCAATGATACCCAGTACATCAAGTCCAAAGCCATAATCCCAAACAGTGCCAGGTTCATATATCAATGGCGCGGCAGCTAACTTATCAATGAATTCTTCAGTCGAGAGATTGATTGCAGCGGGAGCTGAGCCAGCAGGATAAAACTGGTGAATCGGAGTTGCACCACGACCGCCATAAGTAAGACCATTGGTATGACGCATCAAATCTTGTACGGTGATGGGATTTTTTGCAAGAGTCGTAGTGAGCTTGCCATCAGCGTCTACCTGGCCGACTCTCATATTCTTAAATTGAGGTAACCAATCTGAGATTGGTGCATTGAGGGGCAGCTTTCCTTCTTCATAAAAAGTTAAGGCGCCTACTGTTGCCATTACCTTAGTCATCGATGCCAAATTAAAAATGGCATCGGTTGTCATAGGTTTTTGAGCATCTTTATCGAGATAGCCATAGGGCTTAAAAATACTTAACTTGCCATTTTTGGAAACTGCCAAAACGGCACCCGGCATCTGATTACTGGCAATTTGGTCTGCAAAGAAAGTATCAATACGCTTGAGACCTTCCTGCGTAAAGCCTTGACCTGATGCAGGTGGTAATGGGGATTTGCTAGATTGCGCACTAACAAAAGATGGGGTAGCCAGCAATCCAATGACAGCGCTAGCTAAGAGTAATTTTTTCATTTGTTCTCCGATATCTATTTTTTATGTCCAACTGAGCAATCTTAAGCCCCGGGATAGTCCAAATTAGTCTAGATCAGCTAGGACTTACCCATCCCAACCTATATATACTTTTCGTTATATAGATTCAATATTTAAGTATTTGTAGTTATGTTCATAGCCCCAGACAATACAGGGCTATGTACAAATATGACCATATTGACCAAACCCTTGTAGATCAACGGGTTATCCAATTCCGCGACCAGGTTGAGCGACGCCTCAACGGCACCCTAGCCGAAGAAGAATTCCGCCCCCTTCGTTTACAGAATGGTCTTTACCACCAGCGCCATGCGTATATGCTGCGTGTCGCCATTCCTTACGGCTTGCTAAATGCTAAACAGCTTCGCACCTTAGCCCTCATTGCCGATAAATACGATCGCGGTTACGGGCACTTCACAACCCGTCAAAACATTCAGTTCAACTGGGTGGAGCTAGAGCAGACTCCGGATATCTTGGCTGAATTGGCCAAAGTAGAGATGCATGCGATTCAAACTTCAGGCAACTGTATTCGTAACATCACAAGTGATGCATTCGCAGGCGTTGCCGCAGATGAATACATCGATCCAAGACCCATCTGCGAATTACTCCGCCAATGGTCAACCCTACATCCCGAGTTTGCACATTTACCTCGTAAATTTAAGTTTGCGATTAATGGTGCCAAAGAAGACCGTACAGTTTTGCTTTGCCATGACGTTGGCATTGAGCTCAAGAAAAATCCGAATACTAATAATGGAGAATTAACTGCAGATATCTATGCTGGTGGCGGCATGGGTCGTACCCCAATTTTGGGCTCTTTGATTAAGAGTCATGTGCCGTGGCAAATTCTGCCAAGCTTCTTAACGGCCCTCTTGCGCGTCTACAACCGCTTTGGCAGAAGAGATAATCTCTACAAAGCACGTATCAAGATTTTGGTGAAAGCCTTGGGTCCAGAAGAGTTTGCTCGCCAGGTTGAAGGTGAGTGGAATCAACTTCATAACGATATTAAGCAGAGTAAAGATAATTTCACTCAAGCTGAGTGGGAGCGCGTCGCTAAGCACTTCACTAAGCCGAACTACAGAGCTCTTACAGCATTGAGCAATGAACAATTGCAATCCCATGCTGACTCCAAACTCAACTCTAGTGAGAAAATTGGGTTTACTCGCTGGCTAGAGCGTAACGTAAAGCCACATCAAGTGCCTGGATACGCTTCGGCCATACTCTCACTAAAGCCTCATGGCTCTGCAGCTCCTGGCGATGCCACCAGCACCCAAATGAATGCCATTGCCGACTTAGCAGACCAATATAGCTTTGGCGAACTGCGCGTTACCCATGAGCAAAATCTAGTATTGGCAGATGTTGAGCAAGCTGAGCTATTGAATCTTTGGCGTGCAGCTAAAAATTACAACTTGGTCTTACCTAATATTGGCCTACTAACTGACATCATTGCTTGCCCTGGTGGTGATTTCTGCTCATTGGCTAATGCCAAATCACTGCCGATTGCCAAAGCCATTCAAGAACGTTTTGATGATTTGGATTACCTGCACGACTTGGGTGATATCACTTTAAATATCTCTGGTTGCATTAACTCCTGCGGTCATCATCACGTTGGAAATATTGGCGTTCTCGGTGTCGATAAAGATGGTGAGGAGTGGTACCAGATCACCCTAGGTGGCGACCAAGGTAACGATGCTTCTATTGGCAAAGTGATTGGCCCTTCTTTCTATGCCAATGAGATTCCGGATGTGATGAGTAGCCTGATCAATACCTATGTCGAGCAGCGTACAGCAGACGAACCTTTTATCGATACTTATCGTCGCCTGGGAGTGGCACCCTTTAAAGAGGCCGCCTATAGGAACAATGGTAAACACTCCAAAGAATCAAGCAAAGGTGCGATAGCCTAGCCATCAAAAAATAAGTATATGAATAAACAAATTATTTCTTTTCCAAAAGATGGCAAGCCCTCTCTTATCCCCAATGAATGGCAGGTATGGGATGGTGAACATGACGAAGGTGGCATTCCGGACCTAGAGCATGGAATGCATAAGGTACTGGGGCCATTTCATTGGTGGATCACGCGCTATAAAAATCCTGACATCATCCATCGCGCAAATCAAGGTGAGATTGGTGTTTGGTTTTCAGCAGATGATGACATTCTGAAACATGCTGACATCATTGAAGCTGGCAAATCACTATGGCCAGTAGTTGGCGCTCATTTTCCTATTTTTAGGGATGGTAGAAGCTTTAGTACTGCAGCACTACTGAGGGATCGCTTTGCATGGCAAGGTGAAATCCGTGCAATTGGTGATGTCCTTATTGATCAGCTCTTACAAGGTGCACGAGTAGGATTTGATGCTTTTGAGCTACGTGCAGATCAAAATCTGGATGTTGCCCTTAAACAATTTGATCTCTTCTCAGTAGTCACGCAAAACAGCTGGCGCGATCAACGCGCCACTATTGCAGCATCATGAAAAACGTTACCCTCGGCAAAGTCTATTTAGTTGGCGCAGGTCCTGGTGCCGCTGACCTGATTACCGTGCGCGGCGCCAAACTCCTAGAGCAGGCCGATATTGTTTTTCATGATGCATTAGTTGATCCAGCCATGCTGGAGCTATGCCCTCAAGCCATTAAAGTGCCTGTAGGCAAACGTTGTGGCAAGCTATCTTCAGCGCAGCACTTCATTAATAAGCGCTTAATCGATGCGGCACAGAAACACCAAATCATTGTTAGGCTTAAAGGTGGCGACCCCATGATGTTTGGTCGCGCTGATGAAGAAATTCAAGCGCTCAAACAGCATCACATTGAAGTCCAAGTGGTGCCAGGCATTACTGCTGCCCTAGCAGGTGCAGCAGCTATCCAGCAATCACTGACATTACGTGGCGTTAGTAGAAGTGTTGCTTTTGTGACTTTGGCGCAAGCTGATGAAGCGGAGGAGAACAAGAGCCAACCCTTGCAAAACCCAAGTGCAGATACTGTGGTGTATTACATGGGCCGCAAAGATGCTAGCAATATTGCCAAACAATTAATTGGAAGCAACTCCCAACACACCAATCAAACTCCAGTTCATATTCTAGAAGCGGTCAGCACCAAGAATGAGCGTCACTGGTCAAGCACACTAGGTGAATTAGCTAACGGCAAGGCCAATAACTGGTTTGATAGTGCCTCGCCTGCACTTATCATGGTTGGTCAAGCCCTAAGGGAGCATCAGCAAGCCACTACTCAAACCGATGCACTAGAGAGCTCTAGCGCCAAAATCGATGATGGCTTGCAAGACAGCGCCATCCTCCCCGACAGCAGGCGTTGTGCTTAATTTAACCCCAGGAAACTTCTCCTGACAGGATGACAGTAGCACCGGGAAGTCATTGCGTAAATGACCACCCTGACCAAAAAAAACAGGTACCACTACGACTTCGGTAGCGCCAGCAGTCCACAAGGATGAGATGGCTTCCTCAAGACTGGGTTGCATGAGTTCCAGAAAGGCTAATTCCACCATAACCTTGGGGTGTTGAGCCTTCCAAAGAGTGGCCAAACGATCAAACGGCTCGCGCCAACGTGTATCACGGGCACCATGGCCAAATAAGACGACTGCCTTCGTATTAATATACATGCAAACCTTTTACACTATCAGTGTTTAACCATCCTCTAGCTTAACCTGAAATTAAGCACCGCACCCTCTAGATAAATGACAAATCTTCTTAGCCAAACTTGGTTCATCGTCTTAATGGGCATCACTCTGTTCGGCGCAGTGCTCTCAGCCGTTCATCATGCAGAAGTCATTGCACACAAAACAGGTGAGCCATACGGAACTCTAGTGCTTTCGATTAGCGTCACAATTATTGAAGTCTCTCTCATCATCGCCATGATGCTATCGGGTCATGAGGGTTCTGAATTTATTGCCCGTGATGCTGTCTTTGCTACAGTCATGATCGTAGTTAATGGAGTAATTGGCCTCTGTATCTTTATGGGCGGATTTAAACATCATGAGATGTCTTTCCGTAATGAGGGTACCAATTCAGCGTTGGCCGTTCTAACCGCTATGGCGACCTTTATCTTGGTCATGCCAATTGTCACAACCAGTACGCCTGGGCCTGATTTCACCAAGAGCCAGCTTGCTTTTGCAGGTATTGCTTGTTTTGCACTTTATATCGCCTTCTTATTTTTCCAGACAGTCAGTCATCGTGACTACTACCTTCCGAAGAAGGAGGGAAATAAAACCAACAGTGAGACGCATGCTGATAAACCCAGCAATCTCAAAACAGCTGTCAGCGCAGCTCTGTTATTAACCTCACTCATCGTGGTTGTGGGGCTGGCGGAAGCGCTCAACCCAGCAATTGAGGCTGGAGTTAAAGCGGCAGGTGCACCAAAGACGGTAGTGGGAATCGCCATTGCGATGCTGGTATTGCTGCCAGAAGGCTATGCAGCAGTCAGGGCTGCTAGAGCCAATAGATTGCAAAGTAGTTTGAACTTGGCGCTGGGGTCGGCATTAGCAAGCATTGGGCTCACCATTCCCACAGTGGCAACCATTGCGATTGTTTTTAACCTACCCCTAAGCCTGGGCATCAGTAGCCTGAATATGACCCTAATGTATCTGTCATTCTTCATTGGAGCACTAACCCTGGCAATTGGCAGAACTACCCTATTGCAGGGCGTGGTGCACTTGATTATCTTCTTTGAGTTTTTGTTTTTGAGTTTGGTGCCTTAAGCCCCAAACCAAGCGAGGCTGCTACGATAGATTAAAATTGGTTCATCAAAAGTTATAAATTTTATAATTAAGGAAGTATGAGTGTTTTAGCCGTCTCTTTTCTTGCATCCGTATTAATCACTTTTTTGGTGATTCGTAGCAGCCATTTGCATTCCAAATTTAGTGCCGACTCTGACACTACCGCAATACAAAAATTTCATAGTCATATAGTTCCAAGAATTGGTGGCCTTGGAATCCTACTTGGGCTGATCGTCTCACTAATAGTTCGGCGCTTTGAGAATGAAGCCGTTGGTAATTTTGGTTTACTCTTAATTGCATCATCACTACCAGCCTTTCTGTTTGGGTTTCTCGAAGACATTACAAAAAAAGTGGGCGTTAAGGCTCGCCTGATTGCAAGCTTCATTGCCGCTGCAATTGCTGGTCACCTCTTGGGAGGCTGGCTAACCTCAGTCCAGATTTTGGGCATTGATAACTTAATGCTTGCCTACCCAGCACTGGCCATTGGAATTACCTGCTTTGCAGTTGCAGGAGTGGCAAATGCCTTTAACATTATTGATGGCTACAACGGTTTATCGAGCATGGTGGCAATTATCATTCTTGGTGGCCTGACTTATGTGGCTTTTCAGGTTGGCGATACCCAAATCATGATTGCAGCACTAGCTATGATTGGTGCCTTATTGGGTTTTCTGGTTTGGAACTATCCACGCGGTCTCATTTTCTTGGGCGATGGCGGGGCTTACCTAGTAGGTTTTTGGATTGCGGAACTCTCAGTCCTCTTAACAGCAAGACATCCAGAAGTATCCAAATGGTTTCCGCTATTACTTTGCATTTACCCTATTTTTGAAACACTCTTCACCATTTACCGAAGAGTGATTCTGAAGCGCGTTCATCCTGGCATGCCAGATGCTCTTCATCTGCATCAACTCATTTATCGCCGAATAGTGCGCTGGGACAATAGCGATCAGGATCAACAAACCCAGATCCATAGAAATTCAATGACATCACCCTATCTTTGGCTGCTCTGCCTTTTGGGCGCTATTCCTGCGGTGCTGTTCTGGCGCTATCACCTTGCGCTAAAGGGATTTGCAATGCTCTTTGCAATATCTTACGCTTGGCTCTATTGGGCTATAGTGCGCTACAAGGCGCCAGAATGCCTAATTATTAGAAGATAAGTTTGCCGAGGAGTATTAGCCTTCTTACATCGTTCTATTCAATAACAAATCAACAATTCTTAGGTCACTTTTAATCTTGAAAAAGAGGTGATTTTTTACCCTACTTTTACGTCAATAAACTATCGAGAAATAGAGAATATTGAATAGCAACATCAGGCTTTTCGGTTAACCAATTAAGAATGAATCATTTCTGTAAATATGCGATTTTTACCTGAAATTTTGTCTAAATTACGCTTTCCTAATGCTTGATACTTTTAGGCGCTAACTTTATATGGACATCAATCACCCCTTGCTTTTTGCGCCACTCAATTTGACGGCGTAGCTCTTCTAAAGTTTTAAAGTAAGCGCGCTCCAAATATTGAGCGACTCTTTGCGAGCGATTGAGATTTAAATATTCGACCAAACGTTTATCTCGATTTTGCAGACGCACTTTAATGAAACGCTCTTGATTCTGAATCACCCAAATCTCACCTTGTAGTTACTCCATCAATTAGTCAGTCATATCCTCATAGGAGGAGTTTCCGCACCATGTTGGTAGCGAGTCCCAACCGTGCCCGAGATGGATGAATCTTTAACACCAAGAGAACTTAGCAAAGATTGCAAGCGTTTGAATATTGCTGACAAGTCTTTCTTAAAAGATTGCATTTCATCTAAATCAAGATGACTTTTCTTAAGCACCATTAGAGCCCATTATCAGCTCTTGGCTTGATCAAAAAAGCCTATGATTATGAATAAGAGTCGGTGGTCTAAAACAGATACCGTGATGCGCCACCTAGAACTAACCAAATTAAATTAGACCATAGGTTGTATTATCAACATCCTCTGGATATTGCGTTTTAACAATATCATTTACTTTTACGTTCCATGATAAGAAAGAATCAGAGGTCTTCTTAAATAAAATACTTGAACCTTCAAACCCAGCAGACTTTTCAGCTGTAAATTTATCTGGGCGCAAAATGAATGGAATAACATAAGTAGGGTAATCAAGACTCCTATCTAAAATTTCAAAACCTGTAAATTTATTAAACAAACTGTCCCAAGCTGAGTCTGAAAATCTAAAAAAATCCCACGGTAGATCATGCATTCCAATTGTTTGGTGAGTAAAAATAAATCCTACGCCATCTCTTTTTAAAACCTTGTTAATCTCCAAAATCACTTTCCAAGGCATCAAAAGGTGCTCAAACACCGAGACAGAATACACAGCGTCAAAATAACCTTCAGAGAAACAACTACTCAGCTCATGCGCATCTCCAACTACATCAACGTTATCTCCAGGCAATATATCAATCACAGTGACATCACAACCAGGAAAAGCCTTTGATCGATCCAAGCCACTTCTAGCCCTCCCGCCAATATCTAAAACTTTGGGTCTATAAGCATTTTTTGAAGCGATATTATTGAGGCATAAGTTAAATTTCTCACCAAGGGTATTCCCATGTGATCTTGCTAATCTATCCGAACAAAGTTCGGATAAAGAAGCATTAATTACAAGTCCAGAAGATCTCATGAATGAGAGGGTTGAATCAAGCAAGTCATCGGGAACCTCATCAAAAAAAACTTCAATCCGAAAACCTAGGCTCGGCCCAAGCTCCGAAAGAACTCCGCCATAATCGAACCCTATTGTTTTTTTAACCGAATTGACATTGCATCCATGAATTGATAAATCTATCAATTTATCGCCCTTGCTTGAATGGAACCAGCCCTCAATAAATACATATGAATGAAATTTTGAAACTGAATCAACAATGAATTCGCAATCATCCACAAGCATGCCGACCCTCCTTAAGTTTAGAGCTGTTGCTAAGTAAAAAATAATTTATACAAGCCCACAAGAAGCCTTCAGCCGGAAATAGAGATTAGTTTTTGAAACAGACCCCTTAGCCACCATTTCTCTGATTGCATTTTGAGCCTCGCTGTAATCAACTCGCATTATTTTAAAAGCGCCACCAATTTGATTTAAAGAAAAGGTACCCCTGAAAACTAAATCTCGTTTTAAGATGCAAGTAGAGGTTACAAAAGGCGCGAGAAGCCCCAAAGAATGGGAAGAATTAATTTTTTCAGCTGCAGCTAAAGATCGGTTAATCGCAATTTTTTCCAAATCAATAATAGTTTTTGGATCTGAGTCTGTTGTAAATTGCATACGCCCGTTCATAAACTCAATCAATTCAGATCTTTCATCTCCCATATCTGGAAGCAGATCCAAGAGAACTCTACTTCCATCTTCCGTAAAAGCATCCTCAACAGAAAAAGCTTGAATAATCTTATCTACTCCATAATAAACTTCTCTATCTTCTGCATAAAAACTTAAAACATCCCTAGAGAATTTAATTTCACCATTAACAATAGAATGTGGCCTGGAATTAAAAGGTCTATATTCACTCCAAAACTTTTTGAATTTATTAGATAAAAATATATTTTTATCTAATCCTAAAAAATGTGTCTGAGCGTGCCAAAACCTATCAAAGTTTTCAGTGAGGGCTACAAGCATTCTAGGACTATCAATAAAATTCTTAAAAAGAGTATTTAGATTTTTAGAAAAGTAAATCAATGAATCATTGATAAGAAGCAGCTTCTGATATGACTTAAGATCAAGGATATCAATTGCATCCTTGTATGCACCAAAATCTCTCCCAAAATTTTTCCGCAAAATACATAAATGACAGTTCTCAACTAGCCAATTAATTTGCTCACTACCTATATCGTCATTTACCGTAACAACAACGTTTACATGTAGCGAATTCAAAATATTAAGTACGTTTTTTACGTAAAATGGTATAGGTCCATTCTGATAAATCACAAAAATTGCAACGGAAGTTTTATTATGCAATTTTTTACCGTCAATAATATTTGAAACTCTCATCTTTTTAGAGTGGAGCTTAGGGTTAAATAAGTCCCCCATCTTATGAAAAGCATCAAATATCAAACGAAATAATGTACGCATTATTTGTTTTACAAAATTCATTATTTTTCTTTCGCTATATAAACTTGAGATGATGTATCTACATCAGACCGTAAACGAATAATTTCCTCTACCTCAGAATTGTTCATTTGATTCTCTCGGGGAGCAAATAATGCGCGGCCGACTTGTGATGCATTACTGGCAGGCTGACAAAGATAATAAATTGCCAAACTTTTTCGATAAATTCCAGCTGGTTGAGTCAGTGGCCTACTCATTCCATGCCAAGAATTTTGAGTAGTATCAAAAATAACGGCGCGATTAAATAAGGGTTCGATCTCTCTCTCCAAGCTCTTAGGCCTATTGGTTGAAGGATCATGACCCCACAAACCCAGATGTCCGCCATGATTCTTAGGGTCCAACTCTTTTGAGAGATAAATAATGATGTTTAACCGCCTTTGTAGACCCACTTTGGGGTGAATGGAGTAATCCAAATGAGGGTTTAAAATTCCGCCGGTGCTATGGATGTGCCATCCACCACCATGAAGCCCATGATCAACATAAAGCCTCTCTCCAACGGCGGCTGACAATAACTGCACAAATTCATCTGACTGTAGTCTAAAAAAACTTTTATATGTAGTTGGTGGAAAAGCGTTCCAGTCATTTAATGCTTTTTTATCCTCAATTGGATTCTGGTAGCAAAACCATTTATCAGAGTCATAATCAAGATACTCATCTGATATTTTTCTTGCAAAATATTCTGTAAAAAAATTATCAACTATGCAGTGATCAAAAGGGATAGCCCCTTTAAAATTTTTGAGGGAGGCCTCTACGTTTATTATATTAATCATAATCAACCCAATGATCTTTTGAGATACTGATCGATAACAACTTTTGATGCGCCATCATCGACAACTACGCCATGCTCAATACAAATTACTCGATCACAAAACTGCATCAACAAACTTGGATCATGCGAAACCATCACCATAATATTTGATTTATTTATCATTTGATTCATTCTCTCAGTTGCTTTTTTAATAAAGCTCGCATCACCACCAGCAAATAATTCATCAAGAACCAAAATGTCGGGCTGAACAGCAGTGGCGATCGAAAATGCTAACCTCAAATATATGCCTGTCGAATAATATTTCACTGGCGTATCAATGAATTGCTCAATCTCTGCAAATTTAATAATTTGCTCTTCGTAATTTTTTAAATCCGACTTAGAAAACCCCAGTATTGAGCCATTAAAGAATAGATTTTCCCTACCTGTAAATTCAGGATGAAATCCAGCACCAACCTCCAATAATGGAGCAATATTTCCATGGACGGCAATCCACCCACTAGATGGCTCATATATACGACAAAGGGCTTTTAACAAAGTACTTTTTCCAGCTCCGTTCGCTCCAATAATGCCAACTCTTTCACCCGAATTAATCTCCAGCGATACATTCTTAAGGGCAAAAAAATCCTCAGCGCCAATCATCATTTTTCGATTAAAGATGTTTGCAAAAGACTCCTTCAAGGAAGGGGTTCGATTGTGATAAATTTTGAACTGGATCGAAAGGTCGTTAATTCTGATATGTGACATCTCTAAAGTCTATAAACAATGATATTTTTATATCGATTAAATACGAATACCCCAAGAATCATAGAAACAAATGCATAAAGACTGCAGATAAAGATAATCGCTTCGCTAGGAAGCTCATGAAGATAAATAGGGGCCCTGAACAATTCAATAAAAGGGGTTACTGGATTGGCATTAATTAAAATTGCAGCTTTTTCTGAGACACCATCAACCTTATACATCACCGGTGTCAAAAAGAACCAGCCCTGCATCAAAATTGAGAGAATGTATTGCAAATCTCTGAAAAATATTGTTGCAATACTCATAGACAAAGCAATTCCAAAAGAGAAAATAAATAGTATTAAATACGCAATCGGAATAAAAAGAATAGCGCTTGTTGCAACAGGATTCATAAATAAAACAATAAGATACATGGCCAAAAAATTAAAGAAGCAGTCAATAAGCACCCCAAAAGATTGGCCTAAAGGGAAAATTATTTTGGGTAAATATATTTTCTTAATTAATGCTTCATTTGCAATAAATGCTCCGCTGGTTTGAGTCACTATCCCACTAAAACAGTTCCAGACTATCAATCCAGAAAAGAGATAGACAACATAAGATTTCAACTCCATTTGAAATAAAGAGGAAAATACAAAGGCGGTAATGGACATAGTGATGAGGGGGTTAATTAATGTCCATAAATACCCAAAAACAGTCCTTCGATACTTGAGGATTAGCTGCTGTGAAACCAGCTGCCACATTACAGGCCAATATTTAATTAATTCTGCCATCTCTTTATTAATTTGCATTATTAAATTTTATTGATCAAAGTTGCTAAGTAAAGGTTGAGTGTGTCTTTTTTTGTTTGGCGGTAGAGACCACAAACTTCTATGAGCCTAAAGCGGTCTTTGAGTTTTGCTTCTCTCATTTTTTTAAAGAAGTAAAGCACATCTAAATTTTGGGGTGCAATAATTGACTCGCAGGTAATTAGTGCAGATACATTTTTTTGATTCCACTCCTTAAACCTTCCCGTCAATACCAACCAAGTTCTCTGTAGCCTTGAGGCGATAGAAGTATTTCCGCCAACTAAAGTATTTTTGTGCTGGCGATATAGCAATTGAGGAGCGGGATCATAATAAATAATTCCATTGGAGGCGCTAATTAACTGATATACCCACCAATCATGTGATGGCACATCAACCACTCCCACTTTTTCAATTAAATTTTTTGTAGCAATATTAAAGACCATCGTATTACCACCAGCAATACTTTGCACTAAAGCGTTTCTAAAGCTTGGCGGAAATACAAACAGTGGCGACATGCCGCACGGTTCTAGATTCTCGGTAACGTAATTAGTGCGGCCACAATAGAGGTAAGCTACATCATCAGATTGATTGCTAACAATATTTTCAAGCGCAACTTCTAGCTTTTCGGGCAACCACACGTCGTCTTGGTCACAAAATGCGTAGTAGTCAGTCTTAATTTCAGGATCACAGGCAAGGGATAAAAAATTCTGGCAAAACCCCTTTTGCGGACCACTACGAATCGTCAATTTCCCGACAGGCCATTTGGCTTGATATTGCTGCAATATTTCTAGGGTTTGGTCGGTAGAGCCATCATCACTGGCGATAACGACCCAATTTCGGTGGGTCTGACTTTCCAAAGAATCAAGCTGCTCAGCCAAAAACCGTGCCCCGTTATATGTACACAGCAGTATTGCCATCAAAGAGGCATCAGAAAGAGGGCCCAAATGAGAATTTTTCTTAATTAGATCGGTTATTTACGATGATTTTACCCAACATTGACCAATTTATTGGCAACAAAATCTACTCTACAGAGATTTGATCCTATCCATATATGCCAATTATAAGGATTGGAGTATAAATTTAGTCTTTATCCGCACAAATTCTCAGGAGCCCCCCTAATTTAGAGGATAGAAGCGCTAATGCAGTCTAGCACTCTGGGACACGACCTCATTACTCTGCTGCTTACAAATAAATCATTTAGCAGATTTGAGAATTTGACCAACCTTGCTAATATTTTTCCAAATCAAGGCACCAAAACCACCAACCCTGTTTTGACGCAACGCACGATAGTCTTCAACCATTTTTCTCATAATTTGCCTGAGGGATCTATTGCTTTCACCACCAACACGCATTTTTACTAAAACGCGCTTTAGGTATATCGCCCTAGCTTTACCGCGCCCAAAGTAACGGAGTAAGGAGTCATAATCACCAGAAATTCGATAGCCAGTATCGTAAGCCCCATATGCCTCAATAATGGAACGTCGAATAAATACCGTTGGATGAGGCGGCATCCAGCCCCATGAAAGCTTTTTCTGTGAAAACTCTCCCGCTAACCAGTGGCGGATAATCTTATCCGAATCGATGCTGGAAACATAATCCAAGTCACCGTAAACAATATCTATTGATGGATCTTCAAATAGCTTTGCCACTTGGGAAATCACCAACCCATCCGAAAAATAATCGTCAGAATGGAGTACACCAATAACATCGCCAGTTGAATTTACAATCCCTTTATTAAGAGCATCGTATATACCGCCATCCGGCTCACTAATAAGAACTGTTTTTTCTCCAACCAATTTCTGAATAAGCTCCAGAGTTCCATCGGTAGATGCGCCGTCAATAATTACATGCTCTATATTCTGGCAATCTTGACTTTGAACACTTGAGATGGCTTGGCCGATCACCTTTATGCGATTTCGTACTACAGTAATTATTGATATTTTAATATTCGACATTTTCAATCAACGGCCAGTGGATTAATGGCTAAATCTAAAATTTTGGATGCAACACCGTCCCAATCTTTTGGAATGCCTCTAAGCTGCCCACTCCAATCTGGCCTCCAATTATCAGATAACAACCCCTTTAATTCCATCAAAGCGGCTCGTAAAGACTCAACACTAACGGGGTCGAAGTAAATTCCCTGATCACCACATAGCGTTCTAGCGTATGGCAAATCAGGGCAGATGACTGGCAAGCCAAAGAACATGGCTTCTACCAGAGGAAAACCCAAGCTCTCTTTTTTTGAGAGGAATAGGATTCCATCAACACTTCCATATGCATGAATCATTTCAGCAGGTGAAAGATGGCCAACGCATTGGACCCAGCCAATACTGGGTGCTGGATTCACAATCTCCCTAATCGTGAGATGTAGCTCCTCAACAGGCCATAACCTAGATTCAGCAACATCAATTTGACTCAACAGGGAATGATTCTTGTGAGGATATTCTGCAGCAGGATAAATGAGTCTCAAATTGCGAATCTCAGCCTTACGATGCCGCTCTGGTATTTTGCAGTCTAAAAGCCATCGAGGTGGCGGATGGGAAATAATTCTAACCCTGTCCTTTATTGATGGATAAGAAGCAATTAAAGAGGTCTTCATTATGTCTGTTTGGACAATGAAGGTGCTTACCCTATTCATATTCAGACGGAAAATGAATCTTGTTATTAAATACTTCCACTCCTTCGGATGCCACGCAAAAATTTTGGAGGAAATTAAATGCGGGGTTTGCACAAATAGGGTTTGTCTACACTGAACTCTCAAGGGGAGATCGCCCAGAACCAATATAGGGGTTGAGTCGTTAAATTTATAGGCAAATAATGTGCACTCTAAAAATCTTGAAATAGCCTTTGGAAGAAATCGTCGGTATTGTTTAATGATGACACTCTCAGATACCAATGAAAATCCAGACAAAATCCCCGTATCTGGTAGATAAATTTGCGTAACATGCGCTTGCTCAGAATCAACTAAGGCGGGAAGCAGGGATTCTAAGAGTTGACTTGCTCCCGTTCCAGTTACATTCGTAAGGTGGATCCTGATGGATCGTTTGGGTGAAGTTGTGGAGTGCATTTCAGTACCAAGGCGAATCAATCATCGCCCTTCTTGATGGTGAAGATTCAAATACTGAAAGCATGTATTTAGCAGCAATCTTTGGCTCAATACGCTCTCGGTTACTAATAGCTCGTTCGCTTAAGGAATTTAATAGCTCAGGATCATCTTCGATCTTCCTCAAGATCTCAAGAAGAGCGTGATGATCTCCTGACTTAAATTCAAGGCCGCAGGCAAACTTATTAACCAGAGTACCAGCCCCAACCTGGTCGCTACAAACAACAGGGGTGCCAGCAAGAATAGCCTCATTAACTGCAACACCCCAGCCATCATGACGACTTGGAACAATCACCAAGTCATATTGAGCCATCTCTTTCTGAGCCATTCCAAAGGGTATTGCTCCTTTATAGCTCAGGTTTGGGAAATTCAAGAGGGGCATATCCTTACTCTCTGGACCATAAACATCAATAGAAATTCTGGAGCCCCGGGCCAATAGGGCTTTACTTACATCGATGAGTAAATCAACGCCCTTTCTCCTAATTAAACTTCCAACAAAAATAGCATTAATACTAGAGTGGGGCTGTCGATGCAATCTAAATCTCTCTTCATCCTTAGATCCAAATTGGCCTGGAACAAAATATCCAAATGGAAATAACTTGGACGCTGGAAAGCCAAGTACTTGAAACTGAAAAAGGGCGAGGCGAGATATTGCAAATATCCCCGTAACAGATCTTCTCAAAAGTAGTCCATACAACCTATACAGTTTAGGACGAAGGAGCGCCTTAATTTGTCCCATTACTAAAGAGGTGTCACTTAAATATCCCTCCGATTCCGGAGAATATGGCTCAGAGATAATGAAGTACTCAACATTTAACCAGGCTGCATAGAGCATGCATGGAATAAATCTCCAGTCTGAGAATGGCGCAGCAAATATGTGAATAGAGTTTTGATGATCCCGAATAACGCCAAAACAATATTTAAAGAAATTATTGCGGGGAATTAAAAATCTAGAAAGTGATTTAACCTGAAGATCAAGCCAGCCTTGCTTTTTTCTGGCCTCATCCTCCAGCACTACGACATGGGATAACACCTTGACTCCAGCTGAATCTGCAAGAGCCTCATAAGTAAACGCTTGATGATCCGTTAAAACTACTTGCCAGGTTACGATCGGGGCCTTAGTCATCAAGCCCCTCCAAAGATAAACTTCTGCAATATATTGCCAACCAATTTTGGCGAGCAAATTTCTTGAACGGCTTGTTGGCCAGTCTTTGCAATCATGAATACTTCATTTGGGTTAGCCGCAATAAACTCAAGATGCCGGATAAGCTCTAGAGGATTGTCTTGATTTAAATACAGCGCACCATCCCCAAAAATAGTGCGAACATCGCTAATATCCGTAGTCACAATTAATAATCCTGCAGCTGCATACTCAATCACTTTTGAGGGGAAGGTAGTATTTGCGTAAGGGCCCTCATTCAACTTAAGAGATAAACCAACATCAGCCCTATTCAGGACTTCAGCGTAATCTAAGTCAGTAAGACGCCCATGAACCACTATTTCAGGAACGACTGTAGTTCTTGCTAATTTCACAAATTCATCAAGCGACTCGCCTTTACCGGTGATTTCAAACCGAATATTTTTCAGCCGCGGCGTCTCGCTAGAGGCAATCATTCGAATAGTATCGATTAATAAATTGGAACCTGTCTCCTTGCTTAAAGTCCCACTCATCAGTACCGTTATAACTTTAGGATCAAACTTAATTTTTTGGTGAAATTTAAATATAGCACCGTAGTAACAAAGTATGGGGCGTATTGAGGTGGCCTGTTTAAGTGCAGAACAGGCAAGTAAAGCGCGATCGCATAAGACATCAAATGTGCAGGTGATCATCCTTGCAAAACCACAACTTAGGAGACGCCTACTCCTACGGACTTCGCCATCCTCAAGGTCAAGGATATTTTTAAACCTTAATACTGAGCTCGCCAACAGCGATGGAAGAAATGCCTCCATACGATTATAAAAAATGAGGTGCTTAATCCTTCTAAGACGCAGCTTACAGACAACATACATCAATGCAAAGGCCGACAACAGCTGGGATAGAATTGGAATTGATGTAAACGGAATGTATAGCAATGGCAAGCCATCAACTCTTCGCACTACACTTGAAAAACTTTTCCACTCCGACATTGATCCCCCTCGACCCATGCTCAAAATGATTGGCCTCACGCCGGCAAGACGTAAAGCTTTGCACATTAAGATTATTTTTCTTGTGGCAGCTGGGCTATCAGTTGATATTCCCCGCTCTGAACGAGTCAAGTCATCCAAAGCATTGCACATGAAAACCACCCTCTTTGTCATAGAGGCAGAGATCGCTTAACTACTGCTGGAACTCCAGCAACCAATGAATTGGGTGGCACATCAGATCTAACCAAAGAACCAGCCGCAATGATTGATCCAGATCCAATAGTGACTCCACCTAAGATAATGCTCTTAGCTCCGATCCAAACCCCATCTTCCACAGTGATTGCTTTTGCAAACCCATTTCCGGCACGTCTAAGCGAGGTGCCAATATCATGACTGCCGGTGATGAACTCTACGCCCGGCCCAATATCGCACTGAGAGCCAATATTGATAGCTACACTCTCATGAGTGAAAATAATTGCACCTGGACTAATCCAAGTGTCGTGACTAATAAGTAAATCCCCTCGGCCGTAAATCCAGGAGCGCCCACAAAATCTAACGTTTCGACCCAATCTAATACCGGCAATCTTTAGGAGAAAATTTCGCAACAGAAATAATCTTGTTGGCGGAAGAAACCATAAGAAAATATTAACTATATGTCTAATCATATTGAAGGGATAACCATTTAAAACCTAATAAGGTAGGGCTGCAATTCGGTTGGGGCTAAGAGACCAACTGCTTATAAATTGCAAGGGTTTGATCGGCACATTTTTTCCAAGAAAAATTTTGCAAACGCTCAGCACCCAACATTTTAAGCTCCTGCATCATAGACTCATCGTAAACAACACTCTCGATTGACCTATACATATCACCGACATCACTCGGATTGAAATATTTTCCGGCGCCTCCGACAACCTCTGGGATAGAGCTCGTATTACTACATATTACAGGGCAATTATTAGCCATCGCCTCAAGCGGTGGAATCCCAAATCCTTCATATAAAGAAGGGCATACGAAAGCTTTAGCCCCCCTATAGAAAGATCCAAGCAGCTCATCACCCCCACTTATCTGAAGAATTTGTCCCTCTTTAAAGCCCATCTGCTTAAAGAGGGTAGTTTCATTCTCATCAAAGGATCCGCCGCCAAAACAAATAATATTGATATCGGACATTAAGCCTTCCGATGAGGCGACAGCCTCAACAAAACCAGTGAAGTTTTTATACCCGGCTCGAGATCCTACGTACAACAAGTATGGAGCATAAGAATCGGCAGCGCTTCCCTTCAGATGAGGATTTTGAGAGAGTTGGTCAAAGCCTAATAGAACAACCGAAACTTTATGGTGGGGCACATTAAATATCTCGATCAAATCCTTTTTTGTGCTTTCAGAAATGCATATTATGTGATCAGCCCGATTTATTGACTCAAGCTTTAATCTAGATGTTCTACCGCCATCAGAAAAATCTTCTTTAAAAATTTCATGGATCATATCGTATACGGTGGTAACGATAGCGCATTTTTTTGGAGCCAGGCTCGCCCTTGAGTAATAGGTTTCATGTAGTAAATCGGGTTTCCACGCTCCAATTTGATGCTTAGAAATGACATTGTTATAAGCATTTACCAGCCTTATTGTTTTCGGTGGATATTTTGCGATGTAATGCCCCCGAACAATATTTTCAGGCAAAGATCCCAGGTAACGATTGCAATAGATCGGACTAAAAATATTGACCGCTTCACCCGCCTCAAGAATTTGAGAAGCTAGATTTGTAAAGTAACGAGAAATACCACCAAAGGGTTGCTGGTAGAAAATTTGATGGTCGTAAGCTACTTTCAAATTCACCTTACTAGTAGATTGAGAAAAACACTCTAAAAACTACCCTATCTCGCCAACTTAAGATGATCAGAGATGGTAAGCCCACCTAATTTTCGACGAATTAGCGCTGCAAATATATAAGAAAATCTACCCATTCTGACTTTTAAAGTTCTATTGAGGTGAAACTTTTTATCACTTATTATATGAATTCCATTGATGCTATAAAAATTAAGATTTAAAACTTTTCCAATTTTTTCAAGCGTTTCTTTCTTGTAAAAGGAAATATGCTGGCCGGTGCTAAATGTGTAATACCACCAATCAATGGGTGGGGCTTTGGGGCCAGAATACAGCTCGGTTGTGAAAATGAGGGTTTTACAGTTGTATTGATTAATTTGCTCGCTGATGAATGCTAGAGGATCATGGATGTGCTCTAAAACCTCAAAAGCCGTTAACGCCAGGTAAGAATGCTTTTCAACATCTGCCTCGAAGCCACGAGCCAGAAGATTCTCACAATACTTATCACTCCAAAAGTAATTAAAACCATAATCTCGCATTATTCTCGCTAGCATGCCGTAACCTCCAGCAATGTCAAGATAATATGCGGACGGATCGAGCTCGTCATAGATCAACACTGCCAACTTAGATGCAAGCGAGATGTTCCTCATCACAAGACCCGTATCAGCAATAGCTATCGCATTGTCGTATGCTTCATCAAGCCAATGAGGAGCTTCAGTTTGCAACAATCCGCACTCATTACACTCAAAATAATCCACCTTGTATTTCTTCAATACAGTTGATTGAAAAGTAAATTTCATTAAATTTTTACAAACTGGGCAAGTTTTTATCTTAGTTGCATGCATTTAAAAATTTAATGGGATTGTTACTTGAATTTCATCTGTTTTATAGAGCCCTTAAGGCTTGAAGCATTCTTAAAGAATCGCTCCCCAAAAATTACCATAGCAATGAATTTAATTAAATTAATAATTAATGCATTCCACCCCCCCAACGAAGAGAAGAATGGGTTATTGGGATAATAATGCCTCGTTTTATCTAGGCCGACATGAATCATCTTTTCTTTATTATAGGGCTGACTTTCATAGGTAAGGTCAAACATGCAATTCTCTCCCGTTCCATCATTACCCATATTACGAACAAGAGAATATGATGGAAATAGGCATCTTTTCTTTGTTTTAATCATGTGGAGTAAAAATGCAAAATCAGCAGCAACTAAGCCATTGGATACTGCCCTAGCACCCTGAAGTAAATCAGGCCTATTCAGATTCATTCTTAAAAATAATTTTGGATTCCACAAGAATTCAGCAGCCAGGTCTTCAAATTTTGGAACCTCATAAAATCTATCCTTCCAAATGCCATAACCCCAAGCTGCAAAACCAGGAAGTAGCACGGCATCAGTAGAGGAGTTTATAGATACAGATTTATCGAGATACCCGCAAATAGCAAAGACACTTTCATCCCCCTTATAGAGGGCAAGTCCATCATTAATATACCTAAGAAATCCCCTACCAACGATAGTATCATCTTCGATAGAAATTAAACTTTCAGCCTTTTTAAACACCTCATCTACTAAAAGCCTAGAATTATCATAAGCCCCTAAATTTTCCTCTCGAAATATTGCAGTTACCGATTTAAATCCACTTATCGATTTAATATACTCCCGTAAAAGGCAAACATCAGGTTTATCGACGTCACTCCTAGGTGCATCTGATGCAATAAATAAATCCGTCAATCCAGCTAAATCATTTTGCAAAAGCGATTCAATAGTATTTTTAAGATGATCAATTCTTATATAGGTATGAATAACTATCGGAGCAAAGCGATGTTCACTATCTTGATCACTCATTTCTTCTCAATCATTTCCGCATATGTTCCAATCCTCTTCACCCGCCCTCGCTCCATTTCTATAATTCGGCTACAACCCCTCAATGTTGACAATCTATGGGCAATAACAATAATAGTAAAGCACATATCTAGAGAGTAAATGCAATTCATAACAGAATTTTCAACGCTAGAATCTAAAGCACTTGTTGCCTCATCAAAAATTAAAATCTGTGAACTTTTATAAAGAGCGCGTGCTATTCCAACCCTTTGTTTTTGTCCACCAGAAAGAAACGCACCTCGCTCGCCAATCATTGCATCAATACCAGCAGGAGCAACATCAATAAAATCCATTAACTCCGCCTGCTTTGCAGAACTTAAGACTTTTTCGACTGAGATTTCAGACTCAGGAATTCCGAAAGTAATATTCTCTTTAATTGAGCCATCGGTTAAAAATATTGATTGTGGTACATGGGCAACTATTGACCGCCAAGACTTAATATTTTTCGAATTAAGCGCAACAGAGTCTATCTCAACCTTACCACTTGTTGGTAACAATAGACCCATTATGACATCGACAAGCGTACTTTTTCCTGAGCCAGTCTTGCCAATTATTCCAATTCTTTCGCCTTTAAAAATTTCAAGATTAATGTCCGATAAAATTACCTGATCTAACTTTCCAAGCTTTAATTCGATATTATTTAATTTAATTGACCCGCTGAATTTAAGAGGCGAACTCACTTTATCATCATTTGCAATTTCTCTATTGAGTTTTAATAGTTCATTTATTTTGATTAATGGCAGTAGCGTGCCGTTTATTGAATTTACTGCTATGTAGCATTGCTGCAAAGAGGGCAATAATCTTTGCCCAATCATGACAAGGACGGCAAGGGTGGGAAGAGCAAGAATCATTTCGGCACCATTTGATAAAAAATAGCCAATAATTGCTATTGAAATTATTGCGACTACCTCAACCGCAACCCTCGGTACCGCGCTAATGAATTGACTGTTCCCCTGAACCTCTCTAAGGGTTGAATCTGCAGCAGCATGAATGCGTAGAAAAGTATTTTGGCTGCTGTCGATTATTATGTCCCTTATTCCACCGATCGCTTCCTGCAAGGCCTTTAATGTTTTGGTGGACTCAGCATTTAGCCGTTGGCCATTATCTATAAATTTTTTCTTATTCATCATATAGATAGATATGTATATGATGAATAAGAAAAGAAATGCAAGTATAGAATTAAAGGGATATATAAAAATAATCAATAAACATAGTGAGATAATTAGAGATAATCCACTAAAAATTAATGTAAGAGGATTTATTACTTGATAAATAAGTAAATTAACATTTACAAAAATATTGTTTATTATTTCACTGCTGTGATCGTCAATAATATTGATATAAGGTTTGTGTAAATACGCTCTGAAGCAGGCTGTGCTTATTTCAGCTCCAAGTGAAAAAGAGAACTTTGTACCCGCATACAAGGCTAGAATTCTAACTAAACCGGACATGGAAACCAATAAAATAAAACAAATAACTATTGGAAGAACAATATCTTTGGCTGCCGTAATATTGAAGTAATAGGCGATATTTATTTTTGAAATATACCCAAAGGGAATGTCGGGACTCATTAATGCAAGCATCAATGGTCCAATAGCACCAATGCTAATTAGCTCAAAAGCAGAAGAGGTTACATTTAGCGCAACCAATAGAATTAACTGTTTTTTTCTTCCGTAGCTTAAGTTACACAAAAAGAATTTTAGCGCGTTTAAAGTATGCAATCTGGTCTTTTTATCTTAATTTGGCGTTTAAGTATGCTTCACAATTTTAGCAATATTCACAACTTATATGCGCTTTAATAATGTCAATAGATGTGATGAGATACATGCAGCTTGGTTGAGAAATAAGGAGCCTATGCATTTTTTTAGCTCCATTCCCCTTATCTTTATAAGTTGATTTAAATTATTAGGGGATTTTGGAGATGGGGCAGGCTCGAGTTATTCCTGAATTTTCTGATAGAGAGCTTTTAATTTTTGAGATCTAGAATTAGAAAAAATTTCATCATGGCTCAAATTCAAAATCCACTGGCCATCACTTGCTCCAGTTAACGTCTGAGAACTTGATGGTTCATTTGCATCCTGAATATGAACATCGAGGTACACTCGCTCCTCGCCACTTAAATTTTCGCCGGACGAATGCCAAAGTGCAGAATGCATAAATAAAATATCGCCTGGAAACAATTCAGGCGTTAGGCGCGGATAGGCTGCTGGTAAAAAATCTCTAATCTCCCCAACATCACCCAAATATCCAAACTTATGCGTTCCTGGATATAGTTTTAGACCGCCGTTTTCAACCCAACACCTTGTCAGCGGTATAAATAATGAGTAGCGTTCAAACCCGCCCTTATGATAACCGACATCTTGATGCAAGAAAACCGGGGAAAAATCTTCCGCATCCTTCTTAACAATTCTAAAGTTATATAACCCAACATTACCCAAAAAGAATTTTTCAATGGATTTCAATAATTGGGCATTCTTTAAAATCTCCCTCAATGGATTGCCGTCCTCGACCCCAACCTCGGTTAAATGAAAATTAGTACGATTGAAATGATCTGAATTTTGATAACTCTTATATTCACGATAGTAGCGCTCAATAGTTTTGCTATCGATTGCTTTACGCAGAACATACATACCGAAATAATCGAGAACTTCCATATTGAGTACCCTTGCATCTAAAGCGCCCGAGTTAATTGCCTCATTCATGAACTTAATTGGAGCATTAAATTTCATTTAGTATTTCCTAATTCCTCTAGAATGACATTACAAATAAAATCTTGTTGGTCAATGGTAAGCTCTGGATAAATAGGCAAACAAAGCACCTGAGCTGCAGCCTGAATTGCATGCTTTAAGTTCTCATCCCTTGCAGATGGTAATCCAGAATACATGGGGAATTTGCTAATTAAAGGATAAAAATACCGTCTTGAATAAATCTCTTTATCTTTTAGCTTTTGATATAGGGAATCTCTGTCTATTTCAGCATTTTGCTCAACAAGTATCGGAAAGTATGAATAATTTGCAACCGACGCTTCACTTGCATCAAGGCAGCGCATGCCGCTTATTCCAGATAATTTTTTCCTGTACGCAGCATCAATTAGCTTGCGCTGCTGAATGACCTTATCTACATACTTAAGTTGCAGCAATCCAAAAGCTGCATTAATTTCACTCATCTTGCCATTGATGCCGGCAGTTGTAACGGTTAGCTCATCAACAAAACCAAAGTTTTTTAATTGATCAATTTTTTGCTTCATTTCCAAATCTTTTGAAATTATTGCCCCACCTTCAAATGTATTAAATACCTTGGTAGCGTGAAAACTGAGAATTGATAGATCGCCATGATTGAGAATGCTCCCGCAATGACACTGCACTCCAAATGCGTGGGCTGCATCGTAAATTACTTTTAGATTATGCTTTTTAGCAATTAATTCGATATTTTCGACATCGCATGGATTCCCATAGCAATGGACGGGGAGAATCGCAGTTGTATTGGATGTAATTGCATCTTCAATCTTTTGTGGGTCCAAATTTAAAGTTTTTGGATCAACATCTACGAATACTGGCTTAATATTATTCCAAAGCAATGAATGTGCAGTTGCAACAAATGAATAAGGTGTAGTAATAACTTCCCCCCTAATTCCCAGGGCCTGCAAAGCAGTAATTAAAGCAATCGTTCCATTAGAAAATAATGAAATGTTGCTGACACCCAAATATCTAGCTAGCTCATCTTCTAGCTCTTGATGAAATTTTCCACCATTTGTTATGACGCCACTATTCCAAATCTCTTGTAGATATGGCATAAATTCGTCCAAAGGCGGAAGAAATGGTTTGGTAACTAGAATTCTACTCATCATGAATTATATTATTGTCAGGCAACTGGAGCAAGCTAAGTGCAATGCTGCCTTAAGAGAACGGGCAGTGGATGGGCAAAAAAAACATCCCCCCTGGTTAATTGAAGTAGAAGTAACGGCACATCAATACATATATATATAAATTCAACCAACCCCTAAATTTTATCTTTTAAAGTCGCCCACTTTGGCTTTACCATTAAGGCATTGGAAGGCAAATAAAAATCTATATACAATTACAATATAGCCAGGTGCAATTAGCTAATTATAATTATACTTTCTTTGTATTTGTAAAAAATAGTGCTGCCATTTTCAACATTCTTATCAATCACCATGCCAGCTTGAATGGTGTTTTCATCTCCAATTCTAATTTTTGGAATTACGGTTGATCTAATGCCAAAAAAATTTGAACTTCCAACAATTACCCCGCCCGCCAATCCAGCAGTAGAAAAAAAATTGTAACTATCAATTTGACAATCATGGCTTATGAAGCTGTAAGCGGTAAATACATTTCCATCCCCAATTTTTACATTTGGGCCAATAACGACATTCTGACCTACTATATTGCCAACACCCATTTTCACTGAGTCAGGAATTTTTACACTCGGGTGTATTAGGTTTTCTAGATTGACTTTTTTACCAAGTAACGTCTGAAAAAATTCCCGCTTCTTACCTGTAGAGAATGCAACCAGCACATTCTGACTTTCTTTGAATTTATATTCAAAAGTTGTGCCTAAATACTCTTCCTTGTAGCCATACCTTGCTTTATTGTTTTGGTAGTTTTCATAACCACCATCATCTAAATAGCCCTCAACTTCCAAATCATCAAAGCACTTAATAGTTTCAACGCACTCAGCTGCGAGAGCCCCACTACCTACAACTATCAACCCTTTTTGACTCATTTTTTAACCCGTTAGATTGATTGATCTGCCACCATCAACAACAACTTTTTGTCCAGTTATCCACCTAGATTTATCGGACAATAAAAAGGCAACAGTATCAGCTATATCGGTTGTTAACCCCAATCCTAGCGGATAAGCTGCCTCCATCCTATTTTTTTTATCCTCATCCCCCAAAATGCTGGATGTCATAGCGGTATAAATTGCACCAGGAAGCACCGAGTTAATTCTAACTTTTGGCGCTAATTCAACAGATAGGCACGCCATTAATCCATCTAATGCAGATTTTGAGGCACCGTAGCTACTTAATGCTTTAGCACCTGAACCACTTAAATTACTTGAAATAAAAACAGCTGATCTGAGATTACTAGAGTTAACTTTTTGGGATGCCAAGGATTTAACAATTAGCGCAGCAGAAACCACATTAATATTAAAAATTTCAGAGAAATCCAAGTGGTTAAGCATCTTAAGAGGCTTTAACTGCATAATCCCAGCGCTATGAACAAATTTATCAACAGTAATGTTATTTAACGTAAGCAGATCAGAAATTGACTGCTCGACATTCACCGTATTCACCAAATCATGATTCCAGATCAAGTGATCATCAGGACGCTTCAATTCGGATTGGATATTTTGTAATTTTTGTAGATCTCTTCCATGAATTATAAGCCTGCTATCATCTTGTAATCGGTGGATCACCTCCCTGCCGATTCCTGAAGTTGCTCCAGTTACCAATGTAAATTTAATTAAACTCATTGCGCTGTATAGCCCCCGTCTACTACAAGCTCAGATCCTGTTATCCATCTTGATTTTTGTGATAGTAGAAATACGATGGCGTTAGAAACATCAGAAACCCCACCCAACCCAAGGGGGTGAAGCGCTCTCAATCTATCAACGTATTCGGCGTCAAAATTTTCGGACAGCTTATTTAGCATTGACGTTTCAATAAATCCAGGAACGATAGAATTTACTCTAATCTTTTTTGGCGCCAATTCTATTGCTAAAGATTTGACGAGCCCTGTAATGGCGGATTTTGACATTGCATACGCCGAATTTGCAGCTGATCCAACTTGTCCATATATTGAAGATATAAATACAAATGAGGCGCCTAATTTTGAGATCACCCTATATGAAGAGCAAAATTTTGACAAAAAAATGGCTGCATGGCTATTTATAAGATACGTATTAAGCGCCCTATCCATGTCTAGTGATTTTAGGGGGGATAATTGAGATACTCCAGCACAATGAACAAGCCCATCCAAACGCTCACCCTCTAATGCCGCAATCAAAATATCCTCAAGAGCACCAAACTCGCAGAGATCGGCATGAATAATCTTGATTTTTTCACTCTTACATAATTTCGCCGTTTCACATAACCCATCCTTATTGATATCCAGCAGATAAATAAATGCGCCCAAGCTAGCTAAATCGAGCGAAATCTGCCTACCTATACCAGAGCCAGCACCTGTAACTAGAACATTCTTACCGCTAAAGGTGGGGGACTCCATCTTAATTTTGACTTTTTGAGCTTATGAAAGCAAACAGTTTTTCAGGGCTCTGTAATTCTATGATTTCCTTTGATGTCAAGCTTATGTTGTAGTCAGCTTTACACCAAGCGATAATTGACAGGATTGTCAAAGAATCCCAAGCGTCAAAATTACAAAAATTATCCGATGGGGAGAGTTCATCAACCTCCAACAAATCAGCCAACTTACTAAGAAAAAATTCCATTACACCTCCAACATTTCGCAAAAATCTAATTTACCGACATTTAAAATTGTCGCTCCCCACGCAAGACCAACACCAAAGCCACAAAAACATATTTTCATAGTTTCACTTAATAATTGTTTGGAGAAATTATGTACTAATGTAACCGGAATCGTTGCGCCACTTGAATTCCCATACAAGCCGACCGTATTAGAGGGAAGCTTTGCATACTCAATAGACAATTCATCAGCTAATTTTTCAAGCATAAATTTATTTGGCTGGTGGAAAATAAATTTATCAATTGAATCAATCGTCTCGCCAGACTCCTCGAGAATTTCACGAACCAGAGGTGGCACACTGTTCATAACAAAGTTAAATACCTGGTCCCCATGCATAACAAGATGATTTAGACTTCTAGAATTCCCACTATCGTCTCGATACATAACTTCAGTTTCAGGGGAATAAGGCATTCTAGCCAATCCAGCGGGGATATTTAAGGCCATTGCACCTTTACCATCCATTTTTAATGATGCAATTATCGCAGCATTCAATCCATTATTCTTTTTGATAATTGTTATGGAGGCGGCATCCCCAATCAATGGGGCGCTATTTCTATCATCAGGTGAAACTTTCGGACTGAGAACATCCACATTCAAAAGCACAACCTGATTAACCTTCTTTTGGTCAAGCAATTGAAAGGCCTGTATTAAGCCAACTATAAATCCAGCGCAACCTTGATTGATATCCAAACAAACCACATTGCTGCTCAAACCCAATTTTCCATGCAGCAAGTTACTAGTAGGGGGCATCTGATAGTCCGGAGTTTGACTAACAAAAAGTAGAGCGTCAATTTCATCCCTATCAAGCAACTTTTTATCAATCAAATAAAGTAGTCCAGCCAAACATAGATCTGATGAGCAAGTTCCAGGAATTGCCACCCTCCTTTTATCCAACCCCATTATGCTCGCAAGCTTCAAGGATTGCTTTTCAGAAAATGCATAGTTAGCTAACTCATCTTTAAAGTTAACGCTATTTTTTGGCAAAATAGTTAGTACTCCAGAGATATATTTATCAGCATACTCAAAAATCATTTCATTGTTCTCTCTACCAATCTTATAATTTTCTCAGTATTATTAAAATTCTCAGGAAGAACATCTAAGCCAGATATTTTTATACCAAACATCATCTCTAATTCACTCACAATGGTAACGATATCAAATGAATCAAAATAGCCATCATCAATATAGTTGACATTTTCATCAAAAACCAAATCCGGCCTAATACTTAGGAGGATTTGATGAATCTTATTTTTTATTTCATTCATAATATATCGAAACTTTCTAATAAAATGTTCCCATCCTTTAGCTTTAAATAGTAATCAGCCCCCACTTTATTTAACCCTAGATTGAGATAAGTATTGTTAATATTATCAGAGGCTATTTTAGCTTTCCAGATAATAAGATCTTCAAATCTAGCGCCAAAATATGGTCTGGAAGCCGCTCGAATCATCCCATGGGCCGCCTCCACCCCCACCTCAGTTTTGATCGTTACGTCTTGAATTTTTAATCTTCCATAGTACGAGGACCCTACATTATTTTGCTTGGAGCCCAGATTTCCAGAGGCAACTAACTCAATTGCTCTCGCAATCATTCTGGGATACATTTCCATCATTTTATTTTGCAAGTCTGCTACATAGCATTCACCGTCCAAATAGACCGTCTCTTGGACAAGAATGTTTCCAGTATCTACCCCCTCATCAATATAGTGGATCGTAATACCCGTTTCAAAATCTCCATTAATAATTGGCCAGTGCTGAGGACTCATTCCACGATACCTCGGCAATAAGGAGGGGTGAAGGTTTATGCAGCCAAAATTTGGAATGTCAATAATTTCCTTTGGCAATACTTTTTGAAAATGGCAGGTGATTAGCAAATCAGGACGAATATTTCGTAACTCAGACTCAAATTCAAATGATTTAATGTCTTTAAAGCGCATGTATTTAACACCTAAGAGAGATGCGCTGCGCTCCATCTTTTTATAAATAAAATTCTCATACCAAGGAGAGATGGCCAGCTCCACGCTATGTGGACCTTTTCCGAGTGAGTCCAACACTACAGCACTGAATCGATCCTCACCACAAAATACTATTTTCAACTTAATTCACCCTCTTTGATTCTCAAGCGATCAATCTTCCCGTTTGGATTCATTGGTAACTGTTTTTTGTGGATATAAATATGGGGGACCATATATCTAGGAAGCACTCGCGCTAAAGCAGTCCTGAGAACCTTATCTTCAAGCTCAACATCAGACTCATAGATCAACACAATCCTTTTCTCACTCTCCCTGTATAGCGCACAACAGTTAAGCACTATTTTTAGCACATTTACGCAAACATGCTCTATCTCTCCCAATTCAATCCTGTATCCTAAGTGCTTAATTAGGGTATCTTTCCTACCCTTATAGACAATTTCACCAAAGCCGTTTAGCGTAACTAAATCACCGGTTCTGTAAATTAACTCCGGATAGCTTTTGTTTAATGGATTTTGTACGAACGCACTTTTAGTGCCCTCGGGATTGTTGTAATAGCCCATAGCCAGAGAGGTTCCACGAACACATAACTCCCCTTCTTCATTTGCCGATTTCACCTGTCGATTAAATTCATTCAAAATAATTACATCGGTATTTTGACAAGCGATCCCAATTGGAATCGGCTCATCATCCTCGATTTCTCTATTCACAATAAAATAGGTGCAATCCAATGTAATTTCAATCGGGCCATACATATTTACAAAGGTAGTTGTTGGGAGCTTTCCTCGCCAATAATTAAACTGCTTTGTAGGGAAAACCTCTCCCGCAAACCAAACTACATCCAATTTCAAGCGCCTCTCACCCAGCAAGTCAAAATTTGCAATATTCACCATGATTGTTGGCACCCAAAAAATGAAGTTAATACCCTCATCCTCAAGATAGTTGATAATTTTTACCGGGAATGTGGAGTATTCCTCTGGAATCAAATATAAGGTAACCCCTTTAGCGCACATTAAACATATTTCGTAGGTGTATATGTCAAAAATGCATGGGGATAAAGATCCTATTTTGATGCCCTCATCAAATTTAAATTTTTCCACAGACCATTCTATAAAATCTATAAAGCTTTTGTGATTCAACACTACAGATTTCGGAGTGCCGGTTGATCCGGAAGTATTGATGATGCAGTAAGGGTCTTGATCAATTATGAAATCGACTACATTTTTCTCAAGAACCTCAACCCCTTCATTGAAATTCATATCATCAATATTCAACACCAGTTCGTTGGAATACAATTTTTTTGCTCTGTGATAATTTGCATTATCAGTTATCAGGAGTGCTGGTTGTATGTGATGAAGAATTGCACTTAATCGCTCATCAGGAGCTCTTACATCTAAATTCATATAAGCATTGCCACTATAAGTGATGCCTAAATCTCCCAATACAGACGAGACTGATTTTGGCAAAAAGACGGCTATGGGTTTGTTTATTTCACAAGTTCTCTCAAGTATTTTTCTTGCGATAGATTTTGATCTCACCCCTAATTCATAAAAGGTAATTAAGACATCTCCCTGCTGAACCGCAATCTTTTGAGGGTGCCTCTTAATTGAATTTTCAAGATATTGAATAATATTGATGAGCATAATAATCTCTTGAGTTAACTAAATCAGCAATCTGATGAATTTTTTGCAAGTAAATTAAGCTTAAGTACCTGCTATAGAGCTTCAACGAAGCCACAATATGGAGAATTTTTTAAAAAAGCGGCGTAAGTAATTGGCACTCCAATATCTAAAGGTATTTTCGGCTCCCACCCCCAGGCGGCCAACTTCGAACTATCCATCCACTTTCGTGGTGCGCCATCAGGCTTTTCTGGATCAAATTGAATCTCCCCCTTAAAACCTACAGCTTTAGAAATAGCCTCAGCTAACTCCGCAATGGTGATATCAGAACCAGAGCCAACATTAATATGACTTTGCATTGGTTCAGTATGTTGGTCATATACCGACTTATCCAACTCCATCACAAATACAGATGCTGCAGCCATATCATCAACGTATAAAAACTCACGCCTTGGGGACCCAGTTCCCCAAATTACAACTTCCGGAAATTTATTTACTTTAGCTTCATGAAACCGCCTAATAAGAGCAGGAATAACGTGGCTATTTTCAGGGTGATAGTTATCACCGGGGCCATATAAATTTGTTGGCATTACCGATCGGTAGTCAATGTTGTGCGAAATTCCAAACTGACGGTTGTAGCTTTCACACATCTTAATTCCTGCAATCTTTGCAATGGCATAAGGCTCATTCGTAGGCTCCAACTTACCTGTGAGTAAGGCAGCCTCATTCATTGGTTGTGGTGCCAACTTAGGGTAGATGCAGCTCGAACCTAAAAATAATAGCTTTTTGACGCCACTCATAAAAGATTGATGAATCACATTACTCTGAACCATCAAATTCTCATAGATAAATTCGGCTGGGAAGGTATTGTTAGCGTGGATCCCGCCCACCCTTGCGGCAGCTAAGTAAACTTGATCAGGCTTTTCTTGCTTAAAGAAATTTTCTACCATTAGCTGATTTGTTAAATCCAACTCAGCATGTGTTCTTGTCAGGATATTAAGATAGCCCTTAGCTTGTAAATTTCTGACAATGGCTGATCCAACCATGCCTCGATGACCGGCCACGTAAATCTTTTGGTGTAAGTTGGATGTCATATATTTAACTTAGGGCAATCAGTTTTCTTTACCGACAGATACTGAATATCCATGCTTGTTAAGTAAGGCATGTTGTCTAGCCTTATCCAAATCATTTTCGATCATCTCTTGAATCATCTCATCCAGAGTAATCTCAGGAATCCATCCAAGCTTTTCTTTTGCCTTTGATGGATCTCCCAAAAGTGTCTCGACCTCGGTCGGGCGATAGTAGCGAGGATCAATTTGCACAATCACATCCCCAACCTTCAAAGCGGGTGCTTTATTTCCATCGATTTGAACAACCACCGCCTTCTCTTGCTCGGCAACCCCCTCAAACCTTAGGGTAATACCGAGCAACTTTGCACTGCGAACAATAAACTCCCTAACGGTAAACTGAATACCCGTGGCAATGACAAAATCTTCAGGCTTTTCTTGTTGCAACATCAACCATTGCATACGGACATAATCCTTTGCATGCCCCCAATCCCGAAGAGCATCAATATTGCCCATATAAAGACATTTTTCTAACCCTTGAGCAATGTTGGCTAGTCCACGCGTTACCTTTCGCGTTACAAAAGTTTCACCACGTCGCTTCGACTCATGATTAAAGAGGATGCCGTTACACGCATACATGCCGTATGCCTCACGATAATTGACCGTAATCCAGTACGCATAAAGCTTGGCTACTGCATACGGGCTCCTAGGGTAGAAGGGGGTACTCTCCTTTTGGGGGGTTTCTTGTACCAAACCATACAGCTCGGAGGTAGAAGCTTGATAGAACCGAGTTTTCTTTTCCAAACCCAAGATCCGGATAGCCTCCAGCATACGAAGTGGACCCATTGCATCGACATCAGCCGTGTACTCCGGCGATTCAAAAGAAACTGCCACATGGCTCTGAGCGCCTAAGTTATAAATTTCATCAGGCTGAGTTTGCTGAATAATGCTCACTAAATTACTGGTGTCAGTTAAATCACCATAATGCAATATCAAATCTGGGTGGTTAACGTGGGGATCTTGATACAGATGATCAATGCGATCGGTGTTAAAAGATGAAGCGCGACGCTTGATACCATGAACAACGTATCCCTTTTCCAATAAAAACTCAGCCAAATAGGAGCCGTCTTGGCCAGTAATTCCAGTCACAAGGGCGGTCTTTTGTTTGTTTTTCATATCATCATCTTTATATCGAAAATTTTTGTAACTTAAACTAGTGCTTGGAACATTTTTCTAGCGACATCGACACCGCTTATAGATGCACGCCACCCCAGTTTTTGCAAAGCACTTGCGGGATCGGCACGACCTACACCCAAATCTGTTGGGCGAAATAAATTAGGATCCTGGAGAACATGGTCCCTCCAATCCAAACCAGCCTGCTCAAAGGCTACAGCCACAAACTCTTCCAAGGTAATAGTAGAGCCAGTAGCTATGACAAAATCTTGTGGTTTATCTTGCTGCAACATCAACCACATTGCCTCGACATACTCTGGTGCCCAACCCCAGTCTCTTGCAATATCTAGACGTCCTAGTCTTAATTTTTCACGACTGCCTTCTGCAATACGTTTTACTGAACGCACAATCTTTTGAGTAACAAAACGCTCGGGGCGCAAAGGCGACTCGTGATTAAACAAAACTCCAGTGCAAGCGAACAAATTATAGGCATCCCTATAATTATTCACCAACCAATATGCGGAGGACTTGGCAACTGCATATGGACTCATCGGATGGAACGGGGTTGACTCATTAGCAGGAATGCCGCCAGTATCGCCAAAACATTCACCAGATCCAGCATGGTAAAGCCTAATGTCATGATCTAACATTCTGCAACCCTCCAGAATGTTCAACATACCCAAGGTAATGCTTTGAATTGTTTCCGCAGGCTGATCAAAGGAGAGGCCAACTGAAGATTGGCCAGCAAGATAATAAATTTCATCAGGATTGCTTTTCCTCAATGCTACCAAAACACTTCTAAAGTCTTCCGGCACCATGGATAGGCACTCAATATCGGACCTTAATCTAAGCGTATGTAAATTTGAAAAAGACGAGCCTTGAGCATCTCTGGAGGTGCCGAAAACTTTGTATCCCTTTTTTAAGAGTAATTCTGCTAAGTAGCTACCGTCTTGACCACTTACACCGCAAATTAAGGCTGTACGAGAGCCAAAGTTTTCAGTACTAGTCATTATTTCGACCGCCCATATATATCCTCAAATCGCACAATATCATCTTCACCTAAATAAGCGCCCGATTGCACCTCAATAATTTCTAAGGGATCTTTACCTGGATTAGCTAAGCGATGGGTTTGCCCTTTGGGAATGTAAGTACTTTGATTTTCAGTCAATGTCATTACCTGATCGCCATTGGTAATCTCAGCTACACCCTTAACAACCACCCAATGTTCAGCCCGATGCTCATGCATCTGTAAGGAAAGACTTGCTCCAGGCTTTACCTGGATTCGCTTTACTTTGAAGCGATCACCCTGATCAATACTGTCATACCAGCCCCATGGTCTTGAGACTTTTCTGTGTAAATTTTTCTCTTCTCGCTGCTGGGACTGAAGAAGCTCAACAACCGACTTTACAGCCTGACTACTTCTTCTATTAGCAACTAGAACTGCATCTGCAGTCTCCACAATAATCAGATCATCAACTCCAACAGCACTAACCAACCTACTGCTGGAATAAATCAAAGAATTTTTTACATCATCCACAATGACATCACCGGTAATGACATTAGCATTCTCATCCTGATTGCCAACTTGCCATACAGCGTTCCATGCACCCAAGTCATTCCAGCCGGCATCCAACTCCACCATCTTGACGGAAAAATGATTCAGTTCATTTGAGCTCGCACACCTCTCAATTACCGCGTAGTCAATTGACTCACTAGGAACTGTCTTAAAAATTTCAGCACCTGGCCTAATAAAAGCAACGTCACCAGCCTGATCAATCGCCCTCGCACCCCAAGCACTCTCAGTGGCGATATAAATATCAGGCCTGAATTCTTGTAATGCAGCAAGCCAGGTGCTAGCACGCAATACAAACATGCCGCTATTCCAAAGATAGTCACCTTCTTTTAAATAAGCCTCAGCAGTACTGACATCGGGCTTCTCAATAAATCTCTCCACATCAAACTCGCCATGAATACCAGCATCGCCTTGACGTTTGATGTATCCATAGCCTGTTTCGGGGGCGCATGGCGTGACACCTAAGATGGCAATTGTTTTTTTTGATTGGTCAGCCTCAACGGTTGCAATGCAATTCTGTAAGGACTTAATAAAGCTTGGTTGATTGCGAATGGTCTGATCGGCAGGCGTAATCACTAAAATTGGATCACCCTTCTGAGGGCTAGCATTTGCCGCAAAGTCTTGTGCCTGAAAGGCTGCCAATGTAAGCGCCGGCGCCGTGTTGCGCCCCATAGGCTCAAGCAGTAAATTTGCCTGAACCCCCTTTAGTTCTCGTAGTTGATCGAGAGCCAAAAAACGATGTTCTTCGTTGGTAACAATTAGAGTGGGGCCGAGCTCAAAATCATTGGCAGACCCGATTGCATTAATTCTTTCAATTGCTTGCTGAAATAAGCTCTTGCCCGAATCATCGCCAGACAATACTAAAAACTGCTTTGGAAAGCCCGATCTCGATAAGGGCCAGAGGCGAGTACCCGAGCCACCACACAATATGATAGGTAAGACTGAAGTCGAGGTAGATGACTGGGAAGTCGTCATGGGCGCCTAATTTAAACCTTTATGTTTTTTGTAAATAAGCCTTGATTTTATAGGCTTTATATCCACGATCAGGCTTAATTTGGCCTATTTGGGTAAGGCTTTCCAGTTAAATTACTATAGATAGTCCCAGCCAATATTAATAGAATGGAATCCACCATCACTGGGAAAAAAGCATATTGATAATGGTTAATCTGGCTCAAAACACCCATTAGGGCTACTGTGACGGCGAGCGGGTGCAAACAACGCAATGCAAGCATCCCCAGGATGGATAGGCTGGCCGCCAAAGGCATTGCTAACAGAGGCTCATTTACAAAGCGGAATATCGAGATGCCAACCAATGCCGATAGGGTATTCCCAGCAATAACAGCCCACGGCTGAGCCATTGAACTCTGAGGTAAGGCAAATACTAGCAGTGCACTTGCGCCCAGAGACTCCATTAGCCATTCGTCAATACCACCATGCTCATAAAGGGGCTAATCGATAGTGATCACTAACAAAAGTCCTAAAAATTCCCCAAATACAGAGCGTATCCACTCCAACTAAGAGACAAAAGGCTGATCACCGCCAAGATAAAAGGCAAGATTTTTTATGAGTTGCTTACGGGATAGTCGCATCACTAAGTTAATTAATTGCCAGCACTTAAAGAAGATAAGGGATCAAGGGTAATCAATAGGGTTTTCTTTTCAATCATAAGCGCATGCAGATAGATGGCCAATAAAGTGGTTTGGTCTACCTTAAAATCAACAGATGACTAGCCAAGCCACTAATCAACTGGACTTACATCACCGAAAAGAAATTGACGGGCTTAGAGCGCTAGCGGTATCGGCGGTAATCGTATTTCACTTCTTCCCAAGTGCCCTGCCATCTGGATATCTTGGTGTTGACTTGTTTTTTGTCATTTCCGGATACCTCATTACTCTTTTAATTGGTAGGCAAGCAGCAAAGAAAGAATTCCGATTTTCCTCGTTCTATCTAAAGAGGATTAGAAGGATTTTGCCAGCGATGCTAGCCATGCTTATTGCTAGCTCAATTGCCGCCACTTTTATATTGCTTGCCCCAGATCTAGAGAGGTATGCAAAGAGTCAAATTGCAACACTGAGTTTTATTGCCAATATTTATTTTTGGAGAACGGGTGGATATTTCTCAACCAGCGATGAATTAAAGCCTTTGCTTCACATGTGGTCCCTAGGTGTGGAAGAGCAATTTTATCTACTCTTCCCAGCAATATTAATCATCATCATTAGATTTGTTAGACCCCAATCACTAAAAATATTGGCACTGCTATTAATAGCCATATCTTCATATGGCGCTAATATTTATCTCACGCATATTGGTGGCTCAAACCCAGCATTCTTTTTACTCCCAACGCGCATTTGGCAATTTGCAATCGGTGGTTGTTTTGCACTACTACCAACTATTCGACCGGAAAATTCGACACGCCTGAACTTTTTGTTCATGGCGGGACTAGCGCTTATTGCTATTAATTTCATAAACCCGCTATCTCCAATTCCGAGTGCAACTCTATTGACTCTAGGCACGGGCCTCATTCTTTGGAACAAATTAAGTGGTAACTCGCTACTTCTTCGTTATCTAATTACAAAACCAGTGCGACTAGTGGGGCTATGCTCTTTTTCGCTCTACCTATGGCATTGGCCAATTTTAGTCTTTCTAAAGTACATCTATGTAGATAGCGTGCCTTTATATATATTGATGAGCGCATTGCTAGCAACTATCCTCATATCGTATTTGAGCTGGAAATATATTGAAAATCCATTTAGGAGTTCAATCCCCACCAGAACTACATTGCTTGCAATTCTCTCTATCTACTGCCTACTAGTTGCGTATGCGTCAACCATACTGGCATTAAAAGGCCTGCCAAGTAGAGATGCTGATCTTGCAAATTCATTTGCCAATGCCATTGACTCAAACTACCGGTGCCCCCCAAGCAACTACCGACTTTATGGCGCATCTCGTAGCTGCTTAATTGGCGATATAAAAGAGTCTCCCTCATTGGCGCTTCTTGGCAACTCACATGCCCAGATGTATGCACCAGCAATTATTGAGTCTCTCAACACACATCATCAGGCTGGCCTAATTATTCCACTCAATGGCTGCCTGCCAACAATCGATCTGAATATTTCTACAGAATGCCTAAAGATGGCTGAGATAAATATTCAAGCCATAAAAAAGGATAGAAATCTAAAAACTGTCATCATTGCGATGACTTGGTATTCAAATGACTTAGTTGATAAATCAGGGGAATTAATTTCAGACCCCAATTTCACCTATAGAGAAAAATCAATCATGATGCTGATGGATAATTTAGCGAAGACAGGAAAAACCATCTACTTGGTTGGTCCAATCGCTATTCCTAATTTTGACTTTGCATCAGTGGCGAGCAGAAATATTAAGTTCGGGAATGCTATTGAAAACTCTTCCGTCACGAGAGCCTCATTTGATAGTCAATTCAAGGCCCTGATAAGCTCTTTGTCACGCCAACTACAAGACAGACTGATCTTGCCCCACGAGGTACTGTGCGATCAAGAGCATTGCAACTTCGCAGATGAGCAGGGAAGCTACTTTTCAGACAGTAATCATCTATCCATATACGGAACACAGAAAGTTCGAAAAATGTTTAACCCCATTTTTGAGAGGTAATGCCATTAAAAAGGCCGCTTAAACAAGCGGCCTTTTTGAAGTCTTATAAATCAATGGCCATTAAGCCTTCTTAGCGTAAGCAGAGCACCAGCCTTTGCCGGCAACTTGCTTAGCGCCAAACAAAGAGCAGCCACCAGCAGCTGAATCAGCTTTACCTTGGTACAAAGCACAATTACTGCAAACCTGACCAGCGGCGTACTTTGGATACTTGGCTTTATCTACAGTAGTAGCGTTTGCTTTATAACCCAATGCAGCAGCTTGTGGATCCGTTTCAGCAACTATGGCTTGAGCTTGAACTTTACCGTTCAAGGCTAAAGTGCAGGCACCGGCAGCGGACAAAATCATAAATTGGCGACGGCTATTTTTCATATGGACTCCAGAGGGTGAGATAGAACAAAGATTGCATCTAAGTTCATCTTAGAGTAGATCAAATTACTCGACCATAGGCAGTGTAAGCTTATGATTTAATTGATTATTTTGTTGAGAACTGTTCTCAGTGGCGCATCAGCGCCAACCCTTGAGATTCATACAGCCAATTCTCTGTTTGATGTGTGCGCCTGAGTCAACAACGGGATACGCTGTTGCACAATCAATTGCATCCTGCTTGAAAGTAGCCCGATTGTTCTTTGAGGGATCGACATTCGCATCTGGATAGATCATTGATCCACAGCCAAAGATAGAAGTGATAACCAAGCAAATACTCAAAAATCGCATCTTAGGCTGGGACAAGAGATACCTTTTCATTTAGCGGTAGATCGTTGGGCTTAGATTAATCCCTATCTCTTTTCTAAAAGAGATAAAAACTCTCTACGCAAATTAGAGTCTTTTAAGAACGCTCCACGCATCACACTATTGACCATCTTCGAATCGCGATCCTTAACACCGCGCCATTGCATACAAAAGTGATCCGCATCCATCACGATAGCAACGCCGACAGGCTTGATTTTTTTCTCGAGCATATCCGCCAATTCCACAACTGCCTCCTCCTGAATTTGTGGGCGACACATTACCCATTCAGTTAGGCGCGAGTATTTCGACAAGCCAATCAGTGCAGATTCTTTGCTTGGCAAGACACCAATCCAGATGCGACCCATGATCGGGCACAGATGGTGTGAGCACGCACTACGAACCGTTATTGGGCCAATGATCATCAACTCATTTAGTCGGCTGACATTAGGAAATTTCGTGAGTGTTGGTTGCTCAATATAGCGACCATTAAATACTTCTTTAACAAACATCTTGGCAACACGTTGGCTGGTGTTTTTAGTATTGTGATCACTCTCTGTATCGATCACCAAACTTTCTAATACTGCCTGCATTTTTTCTGCAACCTCATCCACCAAGCCCTCTAACTCACCCGGCTTAATAAATGCAGAAATATTGTCATTCGCATGAAAGCGTGCCCTCTGAGCCTCGATGCGACGACGGATCACCACAGACAATGGTGTGCCTGCAGCATCACTCATCTTGGCAGCCACCTTCTTTGCTGGGGTCTTAGTAGCAGTACTCTGCACCACCTTCTTAACTACTTTTGTTGCTGCCTTGCTTGCAGGCTTAGTGTTGGTAGAATTTTTGGTAAGGTTTTTAGTGCTTATCTTTTTAATTGCCATTAATGTTTGTCTCGTGATTTCTAAATTATTTTGCTGCGATTAGATTTGTAAGAAGATCGCTACTATGCAAGCTAAGCCAGCAAGCCAAACGATAGATCTGCTTGTAGGCCAATCAGCAAGATAGCAAACTAAGTAAGTGATTCTGGCAATAACGAAACCCAGTGCCAGTAGATCCACTCTATGTTGAGGCGTATCTGCTATGACTGCAATGATGACTGCGGCAAAAAATAGCGGGAGAGACTCAAAGAGGTTTGCTTGGGCTGCATTAGCGCGCGCCCGATATCCAGTTTGTTTTGCTAACCATTGGCGAGGGGCGGCATTGTCATAGCCCTCAAATCCTTTTTTTGCAATGCCGGCGGCAACGATGGGAAGTAAACCCATAAAGAGAACACACCAATAAGCAATGGTCATGATTGGACTTTCTTCTTTGAGCCAATGCGCGACTCAGTGCCATTCATCAGGTTTTTGATATTGCTGCGGTGACGCCAAATCAAGAGCAAGCAAACTACTAATAGGGCAATACCCATCGGTTGAAAACCAAACAAAAACACAAAATAGATGGGGCCAAATACTGCTGCAGCTAAAGCAGCTAAAGATGAGTAGCGCATGAATGTCGCCACAATAATCCAAGTACCCAATGTAGCTAAGCCAAGAATCCAATTAATACCAAACAAAATGCCACAAGCAGTAGCAACACCCTTGCCACCCTTAAAGCCATGAAACGCCGGGAACAAATGTCCCAAGAAAACCGCCAGCACTACGCCGCATAACAACCAAGAACTTAAGGTAGAGGTCAACGACTCATCACCCAGAAGGATTCTGGCAAGCATCACAGCAAAAAAACCTTTTAGCGCATCTCCAATCAAAGTCAAAACAGCAGCAAGCTTATTACCAGTTCTCAGAACATTGGTGGCGCCTGGATTGCCAGACCCATAAGAATGGGGGTCGGGCAAACGCATGCACTTACTCACCACCACCGCAAACGAAATCGATCCGATGAAATAGGCAATTGGAATAAGTAAAAGATCTAAAGTGAAATTCATACTGATATCTTAAACACTTATCGTAGATATTATTTTTTGAGCACCTGAGCTGATCATCCAAACAACCAAACCAATCTTCTCAAGCACCTCTAGGATGATGTTGCTGATGAATCGATTTGAGGCGCTCTCTGGCTACATGGGTATAGATCTGGGTAGTAGATATGTCAGCATGCCCCAAAAGTAGTTGTACTACCCTTAAATCGGCCCCGTGATTTAGCAAATGGGTAGCAAAAGCATGGCGCAAGGTATGTGGAGATAAGGCTACTGGGATATTGGCAATCGTGGCATAGCGCTTAATCAGAGCCCAAAATGCTTGGCGAGTTAAACCTGTGCCGGTATGACGTCCCACAAATACCGCATCAGTGGTTTTGCCCTCAAGCAATGGTGTTCTGGAATCGGCAAGATAGCGACGTAACCACTGCCCCGCCTCACCACCAAAAGGTACTAAACGCTCCTTACCACCCTTGCCATTAACAACCCGAATGACACCTTCATTTAAACTCAAGGCAACGGTCTTTAAAGAAACAATCTCAGAAACGCGCAGGCCACTGGCATACATCAACTCAAGCATGGTGCGATCACGCAGCCCCAAGGCAGTTTCGACATCGGGGGCCTTGAGTAACGAAGTCACCTGATCCTCACTGAGTGTGTTAGGAAAACGCAATGCTTGCTTAGCTGCCCGCAAACCAATGCAAGGATCACTTTTTACTAAATTCATGCGCAAAGCATGACGATAAAAACGCTTGAATACTGTAAGCCTTCGATTTGCAGTAGTAGCTTTGTCGGCACGGCGATGCGCAATGTAGGCAGTGAGATCTTTCTCGGTTACTACATACAAATCCGCGCCCGAGTCTTTTTGAAGCCACTGCGCCAGGAGTAATAGATCTCGCTGATACGCATACAAGCTATTTTTCGCCAGCCCATCCTCAAGCCAACAAGCATCGCAGAAGCGCTCTATAGCTTCCTGGCTTGCTGGCGCAATCTGAAGCACATCTTTAGTCACGGAAGTTGTTAAAGCCCAATGGCGCTTCAGTTACTTCTTTCTTTAGCATAGCCATGGTTTCTTGCAAATCATCGCGCTTAGTACCCGTTACGCGTACAGCGTCACCCTGAATACTCGCCTGCACTTTGATCTTGCTATCTTTAATGATGCGCACTACTTTTTTAGCTAACTCTGCAGTAATGCCTTTTTGGATCTTCATGGTTTGCTTGCGCTTATCGCTACCAATCGTCTCTTTTTTGTCGTCTTTGAGGTAGCGCACATCCACATTGCGTTTAGCCATCTTGCCGTAAAGCACATCGCGAACTTGACCTAACTTAAAGTCGTCATCACCGAACAAGATCAAAATCTCATCTTTTTGTTCAACTCGGCTATCAGAGCCCTTGAAGTCAAAACGATTGGTAATCTCTTTATTGGATTGCTCGATCGCGTTTTTCAACTCAATCATGTCTGGCTCACACACTACGTCAAATGAGGGCATCTCAAACTCCTTAAATAATCTGGGTAATCAATTCTGCAAATTCAATCATTGCATTGTTACTTTTCAAGTTTTTCCATAAATTACGAACAGAAACTCGAACACGAATAAGATTGTGGCATGAACTCCGCGAAAAATGCGTCCAATCCAGCAAAATTGACCCCCAATCTGGGGCTCAAGCACCGGAATAGCTTTGGTCTAGATTCCACGGCGGAATTGGCCTACGAGATCACATCCGCGGACCAGTTACCAGCCTTAATTCAAGAGCTCGAGGATAAAAAACTAGCCTGGCGTGTATTGGGTGGTGGCAGCAATGTCATTCTTCCAGAGTCCTTGCCTGGAGCAACTCTACTCATCAATATTTCTGGTCAAGAGCTTGTTAAATCGGATGACGCCTACTCATGGCTTGAGGTGGGTGCCGGCGTTAATTGGCATGAATTAGTTTCCTGGACTCTAGAGCGCAATCTCCCAGGATTTGAGAATCTTGCACTGATACCAGGTACCGTTGGCGCCGCGCCCATTCAAAATATTGGAGCCTACGGCGTTGAAGTCGGGGAATATATCGACAGCATCGAAGCATTTGATTCTGCGGCCCATGCCTTTGTCACCCTCCCGCAAGAGGCATGTCAGTTTGCCTATCGCGATAGCTACTTCAAGCAAAATCCCAATCGATTTATCGTGACAAAGGTTGTTTTTAAAATCCCTAAGGCTTGGCAGGCACGATTACAGTACGCCGATCTAGCAAGGCAATTTACTGAGTCAAACTACAACCCAAGTGCAAAGCAAATTTTTGATGCCGTGTGCACTATCCGGTCTAAGAAATTGCCGAACCCTGCACTAATTGGCAATGCCGGCAGCTTCTTTCAGAATCCGATTGTTGGTAACCAACAATATGAGCAATTAATTAAAGAATTCCCGAATCTCGTGTCTTACCCCGATGCCTCCGGAACACGAAAGTTGGCAGCTGGATGGCTAATTGATCAATGCGGCTTTAAAGGCAAGCGGATTGGCCGTGTAGGTGTTTATGAAAAACAAGCACTAGTCTTAGTCAATCATGGCGGCGGGACATCAACAGATATCCTGGGTTTAGCAAAAAATATTCAAGAAGAGGTGTTGGGTAAATTCGGAGTACAGCTAGAGATTGAGCCAAATATTCTGTAGCTTTACTTCTCTGCTTCAACCCTTGCAAACTCAACCTCTACTTGGCCTTGGGCTAAGCGCACCTGAAACGCATTCTCAGTATTGAGCTCACTCGGATTGCGAACTGCATGCATTGCTTGCTCTTCCTTGCTTAATATCACCGCGTAACCACGCTCTAAAGTTCTTTGCGGGTTGAGCATTTCTAATTGAGAATGGAAATGGCCTTGATCACGTTTCCAATTCTCAACCCTGACTAACCAAGCTTGGTTGAGTCGCTTCTGCCAACCACTAATTTGCTCTCGCATGCGGTCTGGGTTGGGTAAGGCATGACTCAGACGTAAGGCCAATTGATCTAGGGTTTGCGCTTCACGCTCTACTCGCTGACTCACTCTTTGCAGCAGTGCTTGCATGATGGCGTCTAACTCTTGTAGCATTTGATCACGTCGTGGCGCTGCCAATTCTGCCGCGCCCGTAGGAGTTGGTGCTCGCAAGTCAGCGACAAAGTCTGCAATCGTGACATCCGTCTCATGCCCAACCCCACTCACGATTGGAATGGGTGACTGCGCAATTGCGTAAGCCAACTTCTCATCATTAAATGCCCAGAGGTCTTCAATGCTGCCACCACCACGCACCAACAAAATCACATCAACAGCATTTTCTTTTTCGGCAGCCTTCAGTGCAGAAATAATTCCGGCAGGTGCATCTGGTCCTTGGACCAAGGTTGGGTAAATCACAACCGGTATATGCGGAGCTCTTCTAGCAAGCGTACTTAAGACATCTTTTAGAGCTGCTGCCTGCGGTGAGGTAACAATGCCAATTGCTCTCGGATGAGTTGGAATAGGACGCTTATTCTCAAGATCAAATAAGCCTTCTTTGGCGAGCTTGGCTTTGAGCTTTAAAAATGCTTCATAAAGACCGCCCATGCCAGCACGGCGCATGCTTTGCACCGTCAGCTGAATGTCCCCACGCGGAACATAAAATCCCAGATTAGCAGCAACTTCCACCAAATCTCCCGATTGAGGCATAAATCCGACCTGCCCATTACGTCCTCGGAACATCACGCAACGAATCTGACCCTCTTCATCTTTTAGGGAAAAGTACCAATGCCCGCTGTCATAGGCCTTAAAATTGGAGATCTCCCCGCTCACCCAAACGGTATCGAAGCGCTCCTCCAGAGAGCTAGCAATGGCGCGGTTAAGATCGCCAACACTCAGAATTTCCCTTGATATTTCAGACATTTTTTCTCTTTTTCTACATGACTACTGGGCTTATGGGTCAATAAATATCCACAGAAGCTAATACGCCCTGAGCCTAATACTTAAAAGTAAGTAATTACTGACCCAAAACGTCTCATAAATCCAACAAAACAAACGCAAGCTATTGATTTATATAAATAATTCTTCAAGCCAATTTTAATAGGTTTCTCTTAATATTTGCTACTTTGACCATTAATCAAGGACTTACAACACATTTGCTAAAAAGTTTTGCACAGAGTTATCCACAGGCTAGCTTTGTGAAAACGGGTTATTGATTCAGCTAAAGTACTGTGCTTATGTACTCAATCTTACTGTCTGCAGGCTGGCCGATCTGGCCTCTTCTAATCATCTCCATTGTCGGTTTGGCTATTGTCATTGAGCGTACTTGGTATTTGCGCCAAATTCACCTTTTTCCTAAGGGCAGCTTAGCAACGGCATTTGGACTGGCAAATGCCATTTTCCAGCAAAAAACAGTCTCAGAATCTGAAATTAGTGCTGTCGGCCAACTTTCCCCCGTTGGTAGCCTCTTTGCCTGCATCCTTCGTGAAAAAGCCTCTGGAAACTCTGCAGACTCCGCCTTGGAAGAATTACAAGCCAGCGCTCAGTCCACTTGGTTAAGGCTAGAGCGCTATCTTGGTGTCTTGGCCACTATCGCAACCATTGCCCCCCTCTTGGGACTCTTTGGAACCGTTGTCGGCATGATTGAAATCTTTGGCAGTCAGGGCGTTGGCAGCCCTCAACAACTAGCGCACGGCATCTCTATTGCTCTGTACAACACCGCTTTTGGATTGTTGATTGCGATTCCTGCTCTAGCTGCATGGCGGGGTCTGCGTGCAATGGCAAATCAACGTCAACATGAATGCGAAGAATTTACCCGTCAATTATTTAAAAAACTCTATCCATATTCTGCGGATACAAAATGAGTTGGTTAGAAAATAAGCTTCAGCATCGAGGTCAATTTTCACTAGGGGTAAGGACAGCTCCGGTAGAGCCTGAGATTAACCTCATTCCTTTTATTGATGTGTTGTTAGTAGTGCTGATCTTTCTGATGATCTCCACTACATTTACCCGCTACCAAGAGTTAGCCATCATCCTACCTACTGCGAATGGCGCAGCAAGTCAGTCGGAGGTGAAACAAATTCATATTGCAGTCAGTCGTGATGGGCGCTTTACAATCAACGGCAAGGTGACTGATCGTAGTCAACTGAGCAATAGCCTCAATGTACTCAACGAAGACAATGCCATCCAAGTCAATATCGATGCCGATGCTAAAGCCCCCCACCAAGCAGTCATGAGCGCCTTAGAAGCAGCGCGTGATGCCAACCTAGCTAATATCGTATTTAGCAGTCAAACTACCAAGAAATAATCAATCACACCCGAAACATTGAACTCAATAAATTGCCTTTAATGTCATCCCCAAAAAAAACTTCTTTCTTTAATAAGGCTCCTCGGTTTTGGGAAAGCCGCGGGCCAATCAGCCTTGTGCTTTGGCCTTTATCTAAGGTTTATGGTTGGGTAAATCAAGCTTTAGATTCAGTGGATGAGCTGAACTTAGGAAGACGCAAAACAGTGCCGGTTCCGATCATTATTGTTGGCAACATCCGAGTTGGCGGCACAGGTAAAACGCCCATCGTGATTGCATTAGCAGAACGAGTCGCACGCATGGGTTGGAAGCCTGGGATTATTAGTAGAGGTTATGGTGCATCTGCATTAAGCGCACCCCGCCAAGTAACAAGTGATTCCAATCCTGCAGATGTTGGCGATGAACCTGTCTTAATTGCTCAGCGCACAAACAATCAGTTTCCGATTTGGGTTCATCCCAAACGAACTCTCAGCATTCAGTCTTTACTAAAGCAGGATCCTTCGGTGAACGTCATTATCAGCGATGATGGCTTGCAGCATCGAAGTCTGCTGCGCTGGCCTGCTCGCGAAGGGGGTCGTGATATTGAATTTGTAGTGCGCGATCAACGTGGTGAAGGTAATGGCTTCTTGCTACCTGCCGGTCCTTTACGTGAGCCTGCATCACGCGAGCGAGATGCCACTTTAATGACTGGAGCTATGACACCATCCAATCATATTGATGAATATTTTTTAGGGCGACGTGCTTTTACATTGAGCAGCCAACTGGGTGCACCCTATCAACTGAATCATCCAAGCAATACACAATCTTTATTCTCAATTGCTGATACCTATATTCCAAATAAGATTACCGCTGTCGCTGCAATTGGCAATCCACAACGCTTTTTTAATGACTTACTGAAACAGGGGATTGCAGGCAAATGTATTGGTTTGCCTGATCATGCCAAATACACCCCAGAATTTTTCTCTGCAATTAATGCTGAGTGCATCCTCATTACTGAAAAGGATGCCGTAAAATGCACCTCAGTACAAGATGAACGCATTTGGGTAGTTCCAATGAGTTTAGAGATTCCAAATACATTAGCAGATTGGTTGCAGTCGATTTTGCAAAGACCCGATCCAAATCAATACACTTTATAAAAGATAGCAAAGATCAAATATGGACAAGCGCTTATTAGAGATTTTGGTCTGCCCCTTGTGCAAAAGTACTTTGCATTTAGATGCAGAAAAACACGAGCTCATCTGCAAAGCGGATCGCTTAGCCTACCCTATTCGTAATGACATCCCTGTCATGCTGGTTGATGAAGCCCGTAGCCTTTCTGCTGATGAAATCAACTAAACACTGACCCAGCACAAGCAATCTAATGAGTAATAACACCTCCAAGCCTCCTGAGTTTTTGGTTGTTATTCCTGCAAGACTTGGGTCTACTCGGCTGCCTAGAAAGCCCCTAGCTGATATTGGTGGCAAGCCCATGGTAATTCGTGTGGCTCAACGTGCGCAACAATCCAATGCCCAAAGCGTCGTAGTAGCAACCGACTCAACAGAAATTCAGGCAGTGTGTGATCAATATCGTATTGAGTGTTTATTGACCAGTGCAGATCACCCTACTGGCACAGACCGCATTGCAGAAGTAGCTCAACTACTAAAACTACCAGCAGATACTTTAATTGTGAACGTGCAAGGCGATGAACCCCTTATTCCGCCAGAGTTGATTAATCAAGTTGCTCAAACTTTGGCCGACAATGTTACGTGTGCGATTTCAACTGTGGCAGTCCCGATTGTTGATACCGCGGAAATTAATAACCCTAACGTAGTCAAAGTAGTCCTCAACCGCTCTAATGAGGCGCTCTACTTCTCTAGATCCACCATTCCTTTTGTGCGGGATCCAAACTCTGAGCAAGCCGTCACCCATTTACGTCATTTAGGTATCTACGCCTACCGGGCCGACTTTCTGCAGGCTTACACCCGCCTTGAACCGGCGCCACCTGAGCAAGCTGAAGCTCTAGAACAGCTCCGCGCCCTCTGGAATGGCTACCGTATCGCCGTTCATACCGCCAGCGAAGCCCCGCCGGCTGGGGTTGATACAGCTGAAGACCTCGAGCGGGTACGCCGTATCTTGGTCAGCTAGCCCGGAATCAGATCATTCAGGGGTTCTCGGGGATAATCCTAGGAATTGACAACAAAAGATCCCGAAAAAATACGGGACAATGAGGGTCTTCTAAGGGGAAAACAATGCGCTTAATTCTGCTCGGTGCACCAGGTGCTGGCAAAGGAACACAAGCTCAGTTCATTTGCGAAAAATTTGCCATTCCACAAATCTCGACTGGAGACATGCTGCGCGCAGCCGTTAAAGCTGGAACTGAACTTGGTATTGCTGCCAAAAAAATTATGGATGCTGGCGGCCTCGTTTCGGATGACATCATCATTGGCTTGGTAAAAGATCGCTTAACTCAACCCGATTGCAGCAAAGGCTACTTGTTTGACGGTTTTCCAAGAACGATTCCCCAAGCACAAGCCATGAAAGATGCTGGCGTACCAATTGATTACGTTTTAGAAATCGATGTGCCATTTGAGGCCATCATTGATCGCATGAGTGGTCGTCGCGTTCATCCAGCCTCAGGACGTACTTATCACGTTACCTTCAACCCACCAAAAGTGGAAGGTAAAGACGATGCGACTGGTGAAGCCTTGATTCAGCGTGATGATGACAAAGAAGAAACCGTCCGCAAGCGCTTGCAGGTTTATAACGACCAGACTCGTCCACTAGTGGAGTACTACTCTACTTGGGCAACACAAAGTAATGCAGCTGACAAAGTAAAGGCTCCAGCCTATCGCAAAGTCAGTGGTACAGGTAACGTTGATGACATTACTGCTTCTATTTTTGCAGAACTGCAATAATTTTTACCTGTAAAAGCAAAAAGGACTGCAATGCAGTCCTTTTTTGTTTAATGAATTCTCTACTTCTTTAAAGCCATTCTTATTTCAGTTCTTTCAGCGCACTCTCAAAAGATTCAATATCTGCAAAACTTCTGTATACAGATGCAAAGCGGATGTAGGCTACCTTATCTAGACGCTTGAGTTCGCGCATCACTAGTTCACCAACACGCTCACTGGGGATTTCTTTTTCGCCGAGGCTGAGTAACTTCTCTTCAATACGAGCAATCGCTTCATCTACAGAATCAGATGAGACGGGTCGTTTGCGTAATGCTAGCTTGACTGAGCTAACCAACTTCTCATGACTGTATTCAACACGACTTCCGTTCTTCTTGACGATTGCTGGTAGTACTAGCTCTACACGCTCGTAAGTCGTAAATCGTTTATCGCACTTTGCACAACGGCGACGACGGCGAATGGTATCGCCTTCGTCCGATACCCGGGTATCTAGTACCTGAGTATCGTCGTTATGGCAGAAAGGGCAGCGCAATGTAGTTCTTCTTTATGTTTTAGTTTGGCTAGTTATTTGTATTAGCCGTAAACAGGGAAACGCTTAGTCAACTCAGCAACTTGCGCACGAACCTTAGCGATATTGTCAGCATCATTTGGATTATCCAAAACGTCTGCAATGAAATTCCCCACTTGACGTGCTTCCGCCTCTTTAAAGCCGCGCGTAGTCATTGCAGGAGAACCTAAACGAATACCACTTGTGACCATTGGCTTTTCTGGGTCATTCGGAATGCCGTTCTTATTGCAAGTTATGTGCGCCTCACCCAATACACGCTCAGCTTCTTTACCAGTCATCTTCTTAGCGCGCAAATCCACTAACATCACATGAGAATCTGTCCCACCAGAAACAATTCGCAGGCCACGTGAAATCAAAGTCTCAGCCAATGCTTTTGCGTTTGCAATCACTTGTTTTTGATACTCAATAAAACTAGGCTCTTGCGCTTCTTTAAAGGCTGTCGCCTTAGCTGCGATCACGTGCATTAATGGACCGCCTTGTAAACCTGGAAATACTGCAGAGTTAATTGCTTTCTCGTGCTCAGCTTTCATCAAGATGATGCCGCCACGAGGGCCGCGCAAACTCTTGTGTGTTGTGGAGGTAACGATGTCCGCATGCGGTACTGGATTTGGATACACACCAGCAGCAATCAAACCAGAGTAATGCGCCATGTCCACCATAAAAATGGCGCCGACTTCTTTAGCCAACTTACCAATGCGCTCCCAATCGATCACGAGAGAGTAAGCAGATGCACCAGCAATAATCAATTTAGGTTTGTGCTCACGAGCTAAACGCTCCATTTGTTCGTAATCGATCGCTTCGTTTTTATCAAGACCATAAGAAATAGGGTTAAACCACTTACCACTCATATTCAAGGCCATACCATGGGTCAAGTGACCGCCTTCAGCCAAACTCATTCCCATGAAGGTATCGCCAGGTTTTAGGAAAGCCAAAAATACCGCTTGGTTTGCGGATGCGCCGCAATGCGGCTGAACGTTCGCCGCCTCAGCACCATACAAAGCCTTCACTCGATCAATCGCCAACTTCTCAGCCACATCTACAAACTCACAACCGCCGTAATAACGCTTACCTGGGTAGCCTTCAGCGTACTTATTAGTGAGCTGAGAGCCCTGCGCCTGCATCACTGCTGGTGAGGCATAGTTCTCAGAAGCAATCAATTCGATATGGTCTTCTTGACGCTTATTTTCATTCTGAATCGATGCCCACAATTCTGGATCGGTTTTGGCTAGGGTATTTTGGCGGTCAAACATGGTCATAATCCTGATGAAGTTGTATTGCTGAGTGAATTAACTAAGTAAAATCAACCTACATCATACAAAAATCCACCATGACACCTACTCAAGACCTCTCATTTCTCTCTCTTGTCCTAAATGCCAGCCTATTAGTCCAGTTGGTAATGATGTTATTACTAAGCATGTCTGTAGCTTCTTGGACCATCATTTTTAAGAAAACTGCCATTTTGCGTGGCGTCAGACAAGATACCGAGCGTTTTGAGCGGGACTTTTGGTCTGGGGGTGACCTGAATACCCTCTTGGAGGCGGCCCAGCGCAATACCCGCAGCGATGCCGTTTTAGAGCATATCTTTGAAGCAGGTATGCAGGAGTTCATGAAAGTTCGTGAAATCGATGCCGCCCGCCGCGCCATGAAAGCCACCTACCAGCGCGAAATGGACATGCTAGAAGCCAATCTACCGTTCTTAGCCTCCGTGGGCTCAGTCTCACCTTATATCGGCCTCTTTGGCACCGTTTGGGGCATCATGCATGCCTTCCGTGGCCTGGCTAACGTACAAAACGCGACCTTGGCGGCAGTTGCCCCAGGCATTGCTGAAGCACTGGTGGCTACTGCTATTGGCCTCTTTGCTGCTATCCCTGCGGTGGTTGCTTATAACCGCGCAGCAACGGATGTGGATCGCTTAGCAATTCGTTTTGAAACTTTCATTGAAGAATTCACCAACATCTTGCAACGTCAAGCTTCGGGCAAATAAACATGGCCGGTTCACTGAGAAGATCCTCCAAACGTCGGGCAATGTCCGACATTAATGTGGTTCCCTATATTGATGTGATGTTGGTATTGCTGGTCATCTTTATGGTGACTGCACCAATGGTCAATCCTGGCGTCGTTAATTTACCAACAGTAGGTGGTGCAAAAGTGCAATCATTGCCACCCGTCTTTTTAACCATCGATGCCAATGAAAATGTCATTGTTCGTAAAGATGGTGATCCAGTTCAAACCTTAAATAAATTTGAACTTGGTGCATTTGCAAGATCACAAGCAGAAAAATCTGCCGAGCAACCTGTTGTTCTTGCTGCAGATAAATCCATTAAGTATGAAGTGGTAATGGAGGTGATGTCCAAGCTTAAAGAGAATGGTGTGAAACGTGTCGGTCTTGCCGTGAAGAGCCAATAAGCTTCTTTGTATTGAATACATGAATAGCGCGCAAACATTTCGTTCAAGCCCATTAAACTTTAAACGAGGCCGCCCCACTAAAAACGAAAGCACTAAACTTGCTTTTAGTTTTTCGCTAGCTGTGCACTTAGGCTTGCTTGCTTTCTTAGTCATCGGTATTAGCTGGAATAACTCAACTCCTTCAGGAGTGGAAGTTGAACTTTGGGATGCAAGCCAGCAGGTAGAAACGCCTGTCGTTCCTGAAATCAAAACCGAGATGAAGGAAGAGGCGGCGGACATCGCCATTAAGAAAAAGAAGGTTGAACCAGAGCCCCCTAAAAAAGAAGTGGTGAAAGAAACGCCCAAACCAGTTACTCCAACTAAGCCTCCTCCACCTAAGGAGAAGGAAAAAGAAAAAGAGAAGACTAAAAAGACTGAAGCACCGAAAGCTGCTGCACCTGCAGAAACCAAAGCCAATGCTGCCGCTGAAAAAGTGCGCGCAGATCAGTTGGCACGCTTACGCGCAGCAGCTGGCGCTGAAGGCGGTAGTGGTGGTACTAGTGGCAGCGGAGTTGGTGGTGGCGGTAATGCGCCTCCTGGCTGGACGGATAAAGTAGTTAAGAAAGTCAAACCGCTCATCGTATTTAATCCAGAATCTATCAGCGGCAACCCTGCGGCAGTTGTTAAAGTGAATCTGGCACCAGATGGTGCAATCTTAAGTACAGATCTCGTGAGCTCCAGTGGTAATGCAGGATGGGATCGCGCCGTTCTCCTCGCGCTGACTCGCGCAGAAAGTCTGCCAAAAGATGACAATGGCAAAATTCCTCAAAGAGAAGTTAAGCTGACCTTTAAACCCAAGGACTAAAGCATGTTGCAAGTTGCTAAAAAGTATTTTTCATCAGTAGTGTCAGTAACCCTAGCGGTGCTATCAATGGCCGGACTGAGTTCTTCAGCGCTAGCGCAAATGAATATTGAAATCACCGGCGTAGGCCAGTCCCTCTATCCCATCGCCGTGATGCGCTTTAAGGATGAGAGCAAACTACCAACCAGCGTGACTAACATCATTCGCAAAGACTTAGCACGCAGTGGCTACTTTAAAAATACCGAAAACGGTAATGCCAGCGAAAGTGATGAGGGCACACCAAACTATAAATCTTGGGCGGCTCGTGGTGCAGACGCCTTGGTTGTGGGCTCTGTGGTTCAGACTAGCGCAGGTCAATTTGAAATTCGCTATAAGCTTTTTGATGTTCGTAAATCCGAAAGTCTTGGCGGCTTAAATATTAATTCCAGCGCAGATAATTTGCGTGCTGCAGCTCACAAAATTGCCGATGACATCATCCTCAAGCTATTGGGTGAGCGCGGTATTTTCTCAACCCGCCTCTCTTACGTTATTAAAGAAGGTAAACGCTATCGTTTAGTGATCTCCGATGCGGATGGTCAAAATATTCGTAATGCCATGAATAGCGGCGAGCCAATCATCTCCCCATCATGGTCTCCTGATGGCAAGAAGGTAGCCTACGTTTCTTTTGAAGATCGTAAGCCAGTCATCTATGTTCACGAACTCGCTACCGGCCGCCGCATTGCCCTCTCAAACCAAAAAGGAAATAACAGTGCGCCAGCTTGGGCACCCGATGGCAAAAAGTTAGCAATCTCCCTCTCAAAAGACGGTAACACGCAGATCTACAGCATCAATGCTGATGGAACGAGCTTGCAACGCCTTACCCGTGGCTACACCATTGACACCGAACCTCAATATTCAGCTGATGGTCGTTACATTTACTTCACAAGTGATCGGGGCGGCAATCCACAGATTTATCGCATGAGCGCTGAAGGCGAACAGGTTGAAGGCGCCAAACGTATTACTTTCAAACAGGGTTTTGTAACTTCGCCACGCATTTCACCAGATGGCAAGTATCTTGCTTACATCGCCAATATTGGTGGCGCATTCCGTCTTTACATCCTTAATCTGGCAACAGGCGATGCCCAAGCATTAACCGATGGGACTAGCGATGAGTCCCCATCGTTTGCAGCTAATGGTCGTTATGTACTGTATTCCACGAAAGTGGGTGGTAAGCGGGTTTTGGCTGCGGTATCGGTAGATGGAAACTCTAAGCAAGTACTCAGCATTCCTGGGTCTGATGTTCGCCAGCCCTCTTGGGGACCATTTATGGACTAAGCCTAACTAGGCACTAGTTCGGCAGCCAGATCTTTCTGGCGAAATAGCCAATATTGAGCTCTTAGGAGCATAATATTGGCTATTAGCTTATTTAGTTACTCAGTTTGTAGGAAAAGGACAGATCATGAAGATTTCTATCGCACGCCGTGCCGCAACCCTCGCCTTTGTTGGTGTAACAGCACTATTTTTTTTGGCGGCTTGCTCTAGCGTCAAACTAGATGATGTCGATGGTGCTAACGGTGGCGGTAGCGGAAACTTTGGCTCGCAGCCATGGAATGATCCAAGCAGCCCACTCTTCCAGCGTAGCGTGTACTTTGATTTAAATGAGTACACCGTTCAAACTAAATATCAAAAACAACTTTCTGCTCATGCTAGCTTCTTAAAAGCCAATCCTAAGCAAAAGATCATCATTCAAGGCAATACCGATGAGCGTGGCACTGCAGAGTACAACTTGGCTTTAGGTCAACGTCGTTCAGATGCTGTGCGTAAGTCACTCAACTTGATGGGTGTTTCTGAAAATCAAATGGAAGCAGTGAGCTTTGGTAAAGAAAAACCAAAAGCTGAAGGTGATAACGAAGCAGCTTGGGCAGAAAATCGCCGTGCCGACATTGTTTACATTACAAACTAATGCCTAATCGCTCACACTCTTTTATAAAAACGCTCTCACGAGCGTTTTGTTTAAGTGCAGCGGCTCTTTTTTTAAGCGCCTCGAACAATGCGTGGGCGCTATTTGCCGATGATGATGCACGTAAGGCCATCTTAGAATTACGTAAATCATTTGCGACTGCGCAAATGGATTTACAAAATCAGATTGAGAAACTCAAATCCGACAATGCAGAGCTTCGCGGGAAGATTGAAAACTTGGAGAAACAAGGCGAAGATATCAATACAAGTCAGAAGACTTACTATCAAGATCTTGATACACGCTTAGGTAATTTTGAGCCCCGTACAGAAACTATTGAAGGCATCAGTGGCACAGTTCAACCTGGCGAGAAAAAGGCCTACGATGATGCTTTAAAAGCCTTTCAAGCAGGCAGCCTCAGGAAGGCGGATGAGGGCTTCTCAGCCTTTGTGAACCGCTACCCTAAAAGTCCATACGTACCTCTAGCACTCTTTTGGAGCGGTAATAGCAAGTACGCAAATAAGGATTACACCGGTGCAATTGCTCAGCTACAAAGCCTTATTAAGCGCTACCCAACACATCCCCGCATTCCATCGGCTATGCTGACACTCGGAAATGCTCAACTAGAAAGTGGTAATAAGGCGGCTGCCAAGAAAACTTTTACTGAGATTATCAGCAAGCATCCTGATACTGAAGCAGCTAAAGACGCGCAAAAACTTCTCGCTGCAATAAAGTAAGTAGCCAATAGGGATATATTCGTACTATGTCTAAGCTGTCTACTGCATTTCAGAATATCGCTCCACGCAAACCTAATGCGCCAGCTGTCATCTTGTTTTCTGGTGGATTGGATTCGAGCACGATTCTGGCTCTGGCAAAAGACCTCGGTTACGCGCCCTATGTTTTGTCAGTGAGTTACGGTCAACGGCACTCTTCTGAGTTGGCAGCAGCAAAACATATCGCTAAGAAGATGGGTGTCATTCGTCACGAGATAGTCAATTTAGATCTCACGCGTTTTGGTGGCTCGGCCCTGACTGACTCATCCATCGATATCCCCATTACCCCAGGCAAAGATCTCGAAATACCCGTCACTTATGTTCCTGCTCGTAATACGATTTTGCTATCACTTGCTTTAGGCTGGGCTGAGTCATTAGGCGGTCTAGATATTTTTTATGGTGCTAATGCCGTTGACTACTCAGGCTATCCTGACTGCCGCCCTGAGTATGTTGCCTCATTTGAGACGATGGCGAACCTGGCGACTAAGGCCGGAGTTGAGGCGCTCAATAATGAGAATCGCTTTCGGGTTCATGCGCCGATCATCAGCATGAGCAAATCAGAAATCATTCAACTGGGCACCACATTAGGCGTCGACTACTCACAAACCGTTTCTTGCTATCAAGCAAATGATTTGGGTGAAGCGTGTGGTGAGTGTGAATCTTGCCGCCTAAGACAGGTAGGCTTTAAGCAAGCTAGCTTAAGTGATCCAACGCGCTATCAAAAGAAGTAAAACTCTACAAGCTTACTGAGCTTGCGTTTCCATCATGCGCGCAACATAACGCGCAATTAAATCTACCTCTAGATTCACAACATCATCCTGCTTTAGCTTACCCAAGGTCGTGTTCTCGAGTGTATGGGGAATGATGTTGATATCTACTAAGCAAGCGTCTTGACGATCTTGCGTTTTATTGACCGTTAAGGAAACGCCATTAACAACAATTGATCCCTTGTACGCTAAGAATGGGGCCAACGTCTTCGGGGCTTCAATTTGCAGAAGCCAAGAACCATAAGCATCCTCAGCAACAGTTGCAAAGTGCAACACTTTGCCAACACCATCCACATGCCCGCTCACCAAATGACCACCTAGGCGATCATTTAATCGCAAGGCTTTTTCCAAGTTCACTGGCCCCACTTTATCCAAGCCAATCGTCTTGTTCAAAGACTCACGCGAGATATCTAAAGCGAAAGTAGTGTCAGTCAATTCAGTGGCTGTCATACAAGCACCCTGAATCGCAATACTGTCACCCAATGCAACATCATCGAGATACCCAGAAGGCACTTCAATGACTAATTGCAGACCATCGCCCTTAGCCTGAGCGCTTTTGATTTGGCCAACTGCCGTAATAATTCCAGTAAACATAGTGAGATCTTAAATAGGAGTTTTGTAATTTTCTTGAAATGCTATTTCTTGTTTAGACGCAAACGAAGATCGGAGCCAAACAGAGTTTGATCGATGATTTGCCAATCTTGACCTTGGTCTAAATTTGTTAATGAGGAGATATTGGCCATTCCAATGCCCTCACCCATGAAGAAGGGAGCGTAATAGAGCAAGAGCTCATCAACACAAGCTTCTCTCAGCAAGGATCCATTGAGCTTAAATCCAGCCTCGACATGGATTTCATTCATGTGGCGCTCTTTTGCTAAATACGCAAAGAGTTTTGGCAAATCTACCTTGCCATTAGCGTTAGCCATCGCAAGGACTTCAACACCCAGAGCCTTAAATTCTTTTGCCTTAGCTTGACTCTCCTGAGAATCTAATGAAGCGCAAACCAAAATGACACCGGATGCTTGGGGCTTACTCAGCACCTTCGCATTCAGAGGCGTCTCGAGCTTGGAGTCCACAATAATTCTCCAAGGCTGGCGTTCGGTTTTGACATCCCGTACATCAAGACTTGGATCATCTTCTTTGACAGTACCTACCCCAGTCAATATGGCGCAGGCTTGAGCACGCCAATGATGGCCATCTGCCCGAGCTAAAGGACCGGTAATCCATTGGCTTTGGCCATTTGGTAAAGCCGTCTTACCGTCTAAGCTGGCAGCAATCTTCATACGAACCCAAGGCAAACCTTGAGTCATCCTAGAAATAAATCCCTGATTCAATGCTTGGGCTTCAGACTCCAATAAACCACAACGCACATCAATGCCCGCAGCCTTTAATCGCTCAAGTCCTTTGCCACTAACCAAGGGGTTGGGATCTGACATTGCCATAATCACCAAAGTTGGCTTGGCTGCAATTAAGGCATCGACACAAGGCGGCGTTCTACCAATGTGGTTACAGGGCTCTAAGGTGACATAAATCGTTGATCCAGCAGCATCAAAACCATTGGCCTTTACATCAGCCAACGCCTGAACTTCCGCATGAGGTCCGCCCACTCTTTGGGTGTGTCCACGCCCAATCACAATCCCATCTTTCACGATGACGCACCCAACCCGTGGGTTGGGGTTAGATAAATAAAGGGCGTTTTGAGCCTCGGCTAAGGCCTGGCTCATAAATTGATGGTCGACTGCGGTGTACATGGGTCTATTAAAACCGATTGTGGGCAAAAGCGGCAAATTTACCCGCCCTACTTACAGGCTTTGGGGTCCTGAGTCGGATTACAAATTCTCCAGCGACCCCCGCTGCCAAGTATGAGATGCCTCTCGAGCCCAGAATCTCGGTTGTGACCCAATATCAGACGATTTGCTACAAACCCACCTTGGGCTGTTTTGGCAGCACCGGCAGCATTAAACAAAATACCCCTCTTGGTTGTGTGAGGATCGATAAACTGCTGACCCCCACCTTTGAAATATACCTGCCCAAGATTACCTTGAGAAATCCAGTGCTTCTCAGTGCAAGTTGATTTTGGCTGGCGCTCATCACAAACATTTTTAACCACCCAGCCCTCTTCCCACAGACCTCCATTTAACGGAGTGATACGTACAGGCACGCCCAATACAAATGCTTGAGCTCTTGCAAATTGTGCATGCGCAATAAAACGTCTGGCAATGATGTCAATTTCTCGAGCGGCCATTTGCTCATGTAATAGAGGTAATGTCGATATTGCAATGATGGCAATGATCAACACAACAGCCATCAACTCTAACAAGCTATAACCATATTCCTGCTTATTCAAAGTTCTGTCGCCAATTTAATCGTGTAGCGATATTGGTTTTTTCATCCAAAAATATGAGGGTCTCTAATTTAGGATTTGATTTACTAGATATCAACCAAAGATTTTTTCCGACTGACTCTATATGACAATTAGGATTTGCTAAGACGGTGATATTAGAAAGATGTTGCTCACATTCAAGAAGAGCTTTTTCTGCAGCGATAAATCTCTTCTGAGCTTCTAAATAAGTATTGATACTCATGACTTCAAGTGCGGCTGAGCGCTCCAACTGCATGACCAGTATAGAGAGTAGCGTGAGTAGTGATAAGACCCAAGCAATCATCATAGTAGATTCACAGTAGATTACGAGTGGTAAATATTCGCTCAAACCTTTGGTGAATGGAGGTGCCATCAGTCATCTCCAGCTTGATCTTGAAGGCCTTGCCGATACTAGCCGGAAGCTCTTCAAAGGAAAGATGATGAATGCCATTCATTAAGGTTGTGTTTTGGATGCGCCCCTGACGATCGAGTGATTGGCAGATCAGAGAACCGCCATTGACCTTTACTCCTTTCGGTGCAGATGCTTGTCGATCCACTAAAAATCCTTGCTGCGCTAGATTTTTTTTAGTGCGCTCTTTTGACAAGGCATTACCAATGCAATCAAAGTCAATCCCTTGAGAAATCTCCTGTTTCACCACTAGTGAATCGGAACCTCGATATCCATTGTTTTTCTGAATTTGAAGGTAATCGATCGAAGCAGTATTTTTTCTTATAGATGCAATTGCTGAATGAGCATTTTGATAACCAGCTATCCGAATAGCGCGCCCGATTAATTCCAGTGCACGATCTGCTTCTGCAGTCAGAGACTGTGATTTTTCATACTGAATTTGTTTGGTGATGAACTCACCGCTATTTTTTATGAGTGGCGCGACCAAGACTAGGGATAGGGCGAGGCCGACGAGACACTCCAATAGATTCATCCGCTAACTTTCGTGAAATTTGGTTTGAGTTATTTAATTGCGCAGCAGTCAATATCGCGAGCTCATGCCTGTCCATCTCTTTTCTGAGCTCTGCCCTTTTCTCCTGAAGCTGACCTAAGCGCAAAATCATCCCTTGGTAGGTATTGCTCAAGCTAATCCAACTACTTGCAACTAGACTCATAGCTACCAGAACCTCCAATAAGATGAATCCATTAGATGCTCGATTTAAATCAAAATGGCTTGGGGATTTTTGAATTCGATAGTGCACATACCATTTTCTCGAGATGAAGGTTGTAAAAATAGGCCTTTCATGGGTACCCACTGTCAGAAAAACTGGATATTGCTCCAATATTGGCCAAACAATCCCAGCTGAAGCCCGAAACCCCCTCCTCAGCTTAAAATAGAAGGCTATGCAAAATAACCTCGCCACCACAGAAGAAATCGTTGCTGAGCTCAAAGCCGGCAAGATGGTCATTCTGGTCGATGAAGAAGATCGCGAGAATGAAGGTGATTTAGTGCTTGCTGCCGACCACGTCACTCCAGAGGCGGTGAATTTCATGGCCAAACATGGTCGTGGCTTAATTTGCCTGACTTTAACGCGTGAGCGCTGCCAACAAATTAACCTACCCTTGATGGTGAGAGACAACGGTACCTCGATGGGCACCAATTTCACTGTTTCGATTGAGGCAGCCAATGGTGTTACTACTGGTATTTCAGCAGCAGATCGTGCCCACACGATTAAGACCGCAGTTGCCGCAAATGCGAAGCCTAATGATCTAGTTCAGCCAGGCCATATATTTCCATTGATGGCGCAACCCGGTGGCGTATTAATTCGCTCTGGTCATACTGAGGCTGGATGTGATTTAGCTGCATTAGCTGGTTGCTCTCCTACTGCCGTTATTTGCGAGATCATGAAAGATGATGGCAGTATGGCGCGACTACCAGACTTGCTCGAGTTTGCAAAAGAACATCAATTAAAGATTGGCAGTATTGCCGACCTAATTCAATACCGTAGCCAACACGAGAGTATTGTGGTGCGCGAGGGTGAACGTGAATTCACTACTCCTTGGGGTAAGTTTCAGGGAATCATTTATCGCGATACGCCAAGTTCGTGCATTCACTTGGCACTAGTTCATGGCAAACCCTCAGAGACCGAAGAGACCTTAGTCCGCGTTCATGAGCCAGTCACCGTATTGGATTTCTTGGACTCGAACGTCAGCACGCACTCTTGGCCTTTGGCCCAGGCTTTGCAAAAGATAGCAGCGGCACCCTCTGGCGTGGCAGTTTTACTTAATGCTTCTGGCATTGCAGCCCCTAATGATGGAGACTGGTTGGCTCAATTTCATAAATTGAATGGCACCCATGCTGAAGCTGCAGTAAAGCCACTCGCTCGCAAAACTGATTTTCGTAGCTATGGTATTGGCGCACAAATCCTCAAAGATATCGGCGTTGGCAAAATGCGTTTACTCGCCAACCCTATTCCAGTGCCCAGCCTTTCCGGATATAAGCTTGAAGTAACTGGCTACACCCCATTTGAATCCAATCAATAAGTAATTTCAGAAAATAATATGAATACAAGCAATGACGAATCAGCAGTGGGCGTTCTAGCCTCCGATCTGAATGGCCAAGACCTGCGCATAGGTATTGTGCAAGCGCGTTTTAATGAAGAGCATTGTGTTGCGCTGACTACCGCTTGCATTGAAGAGTTAATCAAGCTGGGCGTCTCCCAAAGCGATATCAAACTAGTCACCGTACCAGGCGCACTTGAAATCCCCTTTGCGCTGCAAAAGCTAGCTGAAACAGGCGAGTTCGACGGCTTGGTTGCTCTAGGCGCCATCATCCGTGGTGAAACGTATCACTTTGAACTCGTATCAAATGAATCTGGTGCTGGTATTACCCGTGTTTGCCTTGAGTCTGGGTTACCGATCGCCAATGGTGTTCTCACCTGTGAGACGGATGAGCAAGCCCAGGTTCGCGTTCAAATAAAGGGTGCCGATTGCGCAAGAGCAGTTGTTGAAATGGCCAATCTAGCTTTAGCACTTACTCCCGACATTGATTTTGAAATCAATCCTTCAGAAGAGTAATTCCCAAGATGAATAAAAACGTATCTAGCCCACAGGCAGCATCAGGCGCACCCAGTGTGCCAAGCGCACCTAAGCGCTCACTCACCCCACGTCGTCGTGCCCGTGAGTATGCTTTACAAGGTGTTTACCAAAGCCTGGTCATGCGCCGTGCAGGTAGCCTTCCGAATGCTGCGGCAATCGCCAAACAGTTAGCCGAAGATCCTGGCTTTCGCCGTTGTCAACACGATTTGTTTCAGGGTATTTTTAATGGCGTACTAGAACGCACTGACGAACTTGAGGGCATCATTACCCCAGCCCTCGATCGACCTATTAATGAACTATCCCCTGTAGAGCATGCCGCCCTTCTGATTGGCACATACGAACTGGCTATTGATTTGGCCGTTCCCTACAAAGTGGCTATTAATGAAGCGGTTGAATTAGCGAAAACTTTTGGTGGCACTGATGGCCATAAATACGTCAATGGCGTATTAGATCTCCTAGCCCAACAGTTGCGTAGTACTGAAATTCAGGCTGGTTAAGCAAATAGCTGAGGTCTCGCTCTTAGTGATTGGTTTTAATTCTTTCTATAAACCAAGTCCCACACTCCGTGACCTAACTTAATCCCGCGGTTTTCGAACTTAGTGATCGGCCTATACGCAGGCCTCTCTACATATCCAGAATGTTTGGCATCAAGCTGTTCGAGGGTGGGCTTGAATTCCTTAAAGGATTCTTTAGCAAGCTCAATCTCACTGGCAACATCAGTCTTTGCAAAAGTTTCAACACTGATCTTCTCGTTGGAAGTATTTTCTAAGTCAGGCTGTGCATTTAAGACCAACAACATTTGCTCCGCATAATTATGCCAATCTGTTGCCAGGTGCAAATAGGCTCCGGGCTTTAAACGAGAAACCAATAGCTTGACGAACTCCGCTTGAATTAACCTGCGCTTGTGATGGCGCTTCTTATGCCAAGGATCTGCAAAATAAATGTGGATGCCATCTAAAGAATTAGAGGCAAGCATTTTTTCTAGAACCTCAACGGCATCATGACGAATCAAACGCAAATTAGTCAGATGATTCTCACCAATCAATTTCAGCAAAGCACCTACGCCGGGAGGATGCACCTCAATTGCCAAGAAATCATCGTAGGAACGCAAGGCAGCAATTTTGGCAGTGGTCTCACCCATACCAAAACCAATCTCTAAAATCTTGGGATGTGATGATCCATTAAATGCTTGTGGCAAATCTAAAACAGATTCCTGAAACGGAATCAAAAATTGGGGCCCCAGCTCATCAATAGCACGTTGCTGTCCACCGGTAGTTCGGCCCGCACGCAGGACAAAGGAGCGAATACGATCTGTTCTTGTGATATTCACGAAATACTTATCTTTAAAAGATTTATTTTGGGAAAGGCGTATTCCAACCAGCCGAACGATAGGCATAAACCACCTCAGCCAATACAATTGAGAGCGAAGTCATAAAGGAGACAAGGCCAAGTACAAAAGTCCAAATAACGTAAGTTGCTTGCAATGATCGAACTGCGCCCGCCTGAAAGAAGAATAGCTCTAGTACGGTAAGTGAAATAAATACGCCACTTAATACGTCAAAGAAAATGGCGGCAGTACAAAGACGACCCCGAACCTTTGCTTCATTAGCCTCTTTCATCATGTGGGCCAGCATGACTTGATCCTGAATGCTGCCCTCCTGAATACGGTGCTGAATAGCGCGCATACGATCGACTGAACGCGCTAAACGAGCAGAGATCGCATTAATCAAAGTAGCAACTGCAGTCAATAAAAATACTGGGGCGAGAGCCAATTGAATATTGTTCGTAATTGCATCTATTGATACATCCATTAGTTTTCCAGTCGACCTTTATTAATATTGATAAGAGCTATCTTAATGTGACCAAGCAACTAATCCGGTGTATGCGCTCAGTAACACCAGTACACCAAAAATGATTCGATACCAAGCAAAAGGAATAAAGTTGTGTCCAGCCACATAGCGAATCAGCCAACGTACGCATATGAAAGCAGATACAAAAGCAGCGATAAAGCCAACAACAATTGCCCAAGTAAAGTCCCCAGATAAAGAGATGGGGCTCTTCCAAAGCTTCAGCAACTCATAGGCAGTAGCCCCGCCAATAACCGGAATAGCCAAGAAGAATGAAAACTCCGTAGCAACTGCGCGTGGTAAACCAAATAACATCCCGCCAATAATGGTTGCTCCGGAGCGGGAGGTGCCTGGTATTAAAGCAGCGCACTGCGCTAGGCCCACCTTCAATGCATCTAAAGGGGTGAGCTCATCTACCGACTGAATGGGGTTTTTACTCGCGGCGACTGTTTTCTGACGTTTCTCAGCCCAAAAGATTACGAGTGCCCCTACGATAAAAGCGCTAGCAACCGGAATGGGGGCAAACAACACAGCCTTAATATACTTACCAAATAGGAAGGCTAAGCCCATCGCCGGAATCGAGGCAATGAGTAGGTTCATTACAAAACGGCGAGAGATCGAACTTGTTTTGATAGTGGAGGCCACCTTCCAGAGCTTTTCTCGGAACTCCCAGCACACCGCCAAAATGGCACCAAACTGAATAATGACCTCGAAGGCCTTCCCACGCTCATCATTGAAGTCGAGCAAATCACCAACCAAAATTAGATGCCCAGTACTAGAAATTGGCAAAAACTCCGTTAAGCCCTCGACAACCCCCAGTATTACTGCTTTACCTAGCAAAATTAGATCCATAGTCCTGATTTTATAGATAGATGAAGCCTTACAGAGGATTTGGCAAAATGAGGTTCAATTAAGGCGTTTTACTGAAATAAGCCTTAAACTTCATGGCACATAAAAAGTAATTAAATTAGATGACCCCAGCCCGTTTTCGTCTCTCGCAACCCAACATCCTAGGTTTAATCTTGTGCCAAGCACTCGGACTCAGTGCGGCGTCGACCAACACCTTTGCGCAGGCTGCAAATGGGGCAAAGCCATCTCTACCTACCCCAATGAGCTCTCAAGCCTTCATTGGGCTAGATATGCCCCCACAAATGGTGCTTACCCCTAAGCAGGCTATAACTACTTCTGATGCACCCTCAAACCTCAATAGAAATGGTGCAGCCAACCCCGCCGGGCAGGCTTCAGACCTCATTCGTCTATATCAGGAAGCTGCATTTAGCGATCCGGTCCTCAACGCAGCACGTTTTAACTACCAGGCAAGTAAAGAGCTCTATTGGCAAGGCTTATCTCTTTTGTTGCCTCAAGCAAGCGCAGCACCCATTGGAACTAGATACTACCAACATGCAACCAATGGATCAGCCTTAACAAGCTACTCGGCTAACTCTCGCGTTTTTGATCAGAAGGGTTATACCGTAACCCTCACACAACCCGTTTTTAATGTGGCGGCATTTGAGGCCTCTAAGCAAGGTGACCTCAATACGAAAATTGCAGACATGCGTTTTTATTTGGCACAACAAGATCTGATCTTGAGAGTCTCACAAGCGTACTTTGATGCACTCACCAGTCAAGACAACGTAGAACTTTTTCGTAATAAGAAAAGCCTCATCAAGCAACAGCTTGAGATCGCACAAGCTAAATTTGATGCCGGTCTAGCCACCATCGTTGATGTCAATACGGCACAGGCAGCATTGGATCTTGCCAACTCCCAAGAGATTGGTGCTCAAGCTGATTTAGTAGTTAAACGTGGCGTATTGGAACAGCTCACTGGGCGCCCAGTAGGATCTCTACGCCCATTGATTAAAGAAGCTAAGATTGATGGCGTTTTAAAAGATCCTCGCTCAAAAAATAAAGATGGTAGCGGCATTCCAATTGCGGAAAGTGTTAACCCACAACTACCAAAAGGCCAAACTCTGGATGATTGGATCCAGCAAGCAGAGACTGCAAACTTTAATGTTTTGGCAGGCCAACTATCTATCAGTCTTGCTGAGAGTACTTACCGAGGCTCACAAGCACTCAATTACCCTTCTGTAAATTTTGTTGGAACAGCTGGCTACAACACCGCAAATGGAAGCGCTAATAGCTACACTCCTACAAACACCAATATTTACAATAATACTGTTGCCTTGCAAATGACAATCCCGCTAGTTTCGGGAGGATTTAATAGCTCCGTTATTCGTCAGAATGCAGCCTTACTCGATGCAGCCAAAGCTAACTACGATAATGCTCGGCGCACTGCGGCCCAAAATACGAGGACTGCCTTTACTGGATTTTATGGGGGCCTAGCTAGTGTCAAAGCCTATGAAGCAGCAGAGCGATCGTCCAATTCCGCACTAGAGTCCAGCAAGTTAGGATTTCAAGTAGGGACGTTGATTAATATTGATGTGCTCATTGCATTAGACACCCTCATTACTACCCGCTCACAACTACAGCAGGCGCGTTACAACACCATTCTCAATGCGATGAGGCTTAAAGCCCATGCAGCCGCACTATCAGATGAGGATCTGATTTCTATTAATGCCTTACTGCGCTGATAATTAAAAATAACTAGAGATTTAATCTTGCCGCAGAAGCCTCAGAGAGGCATCAAGAACTTCTTGAACTCTTGGTGGATGCTGAATATCACCCTCATTCGCAATTCGCTCAGACCAATAGCCTTCAGTTTTCCAGCGCGGTGAGTCGCAATAGATTTCTACTGTAGGCTTATCGAGCACTGCCGCCAAATGGGTCAAGCCAGTATCCACGCCTACCGTTAACGCAGCACCTGCAATTACGGAGAATGCATCCTCAATGGAAAACGCCTGCGGCACAAAAGCGTTGGCTATCTGCGCAGCAAGCAATTCACTGACAGTTTTTTCTGAAGCGCTACCCCATGGAAAAACGACCTGATACCCAAGAGCAGAAAGTGCATTGCCAAATTCAATCCAATGACTATTAGACCAACGCTTAGATTCTCTAGCGGTCGAATGAAAGCATAAGACATAAGGAGTCCTAAAGCCTGGGATGGCATTCTTTGAAATACCTGCAATATATTCTGAGGGATAAAACTCAGGCGCATTAGCTCGCTCTTTCAAAGGCCAATCGAAGGCAGAGCAAGTAAGCCAACGTGAGCGGTCCACCGCATGACAGAGTGTTGGTACTTGAACTGACTGGCTATAAAACGCTCTTGCAAGAGGCTCGTAGCCTGAAAACTCAGTAGCATTAGCAAGGCCAGCAACTACTGATCCTGAAGTCTTCTTAGCCAAGGCGCACACGATGGCAGACTTTAGTAAGCCCTGGGTTTCAATTAATACATCGTAGGAAGTAGATTGAAGTGTTTCTCTAAAAGAGAAAAATTCTTTCCAAGAAGACAATTTGAAAAGATTCTTCTTCCAGCGACGAAGTCCACAAGGAATAATGCGATCGATTCCTCTAAAACTATCACGCGATAATAAGGGCTCTAGGAGATGAACATATCCCTCTTCCACAACCCAATCAATTTGGGCATCAGGTAGACGCGCGCGCAGATCCCAGACAATCGGCAAATTATGCAGTATATCCCCTAGGGATGAGAGTTTTACCAAAAGGATTTTAGGGGTGGTGCTCATACGAGCATTATCTTATCTTTTGAAAATGCACCTAAATTCAATTAGAACTTGGGGGCAGCATCCCACGATAAGCCAGCTGAATCTTTAGCATTCATATTGGGTGCTACTTCCTGGGGTATCGGCCACTGAATGCCAACACTAGGATCATTCCATGCCAAGCAGACTTCACTTTGGGGATGATAGTAATCAGTAGTTTTGTATTGAAACTCAGCAGTCTCAGATAACACCAAAAAACCGTGTGCTAAGCCAGATGGAATCCACATTTGCTTGTGGTTTTGAGCACTTAACTCAATGCCTACCCACTTACCGTAGCTTGGCGAATCTTTTCGGATATCAACAGCAACATCAAACACGCTACCAGCTACAACACGCACCAATTTACCTTGAGTCTGCTGTAGTTGATAGTGCAAACCACGCAGAGTCCATTGTCGAGAGAAGGAATGATTGTCTTGTACAAAATCGACGTTCAAACCTGTGGTCGCGGAGAAGTCTTGGGCATTAAAAGATTCAGTAAACCAACCACGTTCATCACCGAATACTTTAGGCTCAATAATCAGCACATCATGAATGGCTGTCGGCGTAACCAATAGATTTGAAGTTGCGCTCATCCAATCATCTTCTTGTGAGATAAAGCAATGGGTTGAGCGGAGGTATTGAGCTCATTCACAATCTTACTAAGGTATTGACCGTAGCTATTCTTGCTCAATTGAGCGGCAACTTTAAGAACATCTTCGACGCTAATCCAACCTTGACGATAAGCAATCTCTTCAGGACATGCCACCATGAGGCCTTGGCGCTTTTGTAGTGTGGCAATAAAACCAGCAGCGTCCAATAATGAATCATGCGTTCCGGTATCTAGCCATGCAAAACCACGGCCCATGATTTCTACGCTCAATTCATTTTTTTCAAGATAGGCACGATTAACATCCGTAATCTCTAACTCACCCCGGGCACTAGGCTTAATTGAAGCAGCTATGTCGCACACTTGATTATCGTAAAAATAGAGCCCCGTTACTGCGTAGCTACTTCTCGGCTTTAATGGCTTCTCTTCAATAGAGAGTGCTTTGTAATCTTTGTCAAACTCCACCACACCATAACGCTCTGGATCAGTGACATGATAGGCAAAGACAGTTGCGCCATCATGACGAGCATTAGCGCTATCAAGCTGATCAACTAATTCATGACCGTAAAAAATATTGTCGCCAAGCACTAAAGCACTTGGGTTATTGCCAACAAAGTTTTTTCCTAAGGTAAATGCTTGTGCCAAACCATCTGGCGAAGGTTGTACGCAATATTCAATATTCAAACCCCATTGCGAGCCATCCCCAAGCAACTCCGCAAATCGCGGAGTGTCGTGGGGTGTAGAGATTAATAAGATATCTCGAATACCTGCAAGCATCAGGGTGGTTAATGGGTAATACACCATCGGCTTGTCATATACAGGCATCAACTGTTTAGAGACAGCTTGGGTTACTGGATACAAACGAGTACCAGAACCTCCTGCCAAAATAATGCCTTTGCGATTCATCTGATTTACTGCCATAGCGCTCTCTTTAGATAGATCCATCTTTAGCCAAATGGTGGACATAGGAACGAACGGCTCCATCCCAGGGCTGATTTAATAGTTCCAATTTTGACATATTGCCCTGACCCTCTAAGACCTTGCGGAGCTTATCTGTCGACATCCGTGAATTCATGGGCCGTGGGGCTGGCAAAGGGTACTCCACCGCAGGAATTGGCTTAATAGCGTGGGGAGGCGTCTTCAACGACACCCCAGCATCTAAAGCGGCTTGAACAGCCCAGCAGGCTAAACCATACCAGCTCGTCTCACCGGCTGGAACGGCGTGATAGATGCCGGACGGGAATGCTCTCAACTGTCCTTTTGCATCCATTGCCAAACCTAAACTCACTTGCGCGAGCCACTGAGCACTGGTGGGAACGCCATATTGATCTTCAATCACCTTCAGCTCATCTCGGTCTTTTGCCAAACGCAAAATCGTACGAATGAAATTACCGCCATCTCCATACACCCAGCTCGTTCTAAAAATCGCGTATTGACCCGCGCTTCCCGAGGGACTAGTTGCAAATGCTTTAGTAATGGCTTCTTCCCCAGCTGCCTTACTCTTGCCATAAACACCGAGAGGATTGCGCATGTCATCCTCTAGATAAAAGCCATATTTCTCGCCATCAAAAACATAATCTGTGGAGTAATGTAAAAAAGTAGCTCCATGCTGCACCGCATATTGAGCCATCAACTCAGGAGCTGTTGCATTCACTGCAAATGCTAATTCCGGTTCAATCTCCGCCTTATCAACAGCGGTATACGCTGAGGCATTAATAATTAACTGAGGATGAAATTGATTTAAGTGGAAATTTAATTGAGCAGCATCCGATAAATTACATTCAGCGCGTCCAACGTATTGAACATGAGGCTTCTCCGCCAAAGTGGGTATTAGCGAATCTAATAAAACTTGAAACGCTTTACCTAACTGCCCATCTTTACCAAATATGAGGATATTCATTGGAGACTTGTGCAGTTCAGCTGTACTGCTTCTGTAACCAGTCACGATAGCTACCGCTAACAACACCTTCTACCCAGGCTGGATTGTTCAAATACCACTGTACTGTCTTACGAATCCCTGTATCAAATGTCTCTGCAGGCCGCCAGCCTAACTCGCGCTCTACCTTGCTGGCATCAATCGCATAGCGACGATCATGGCCAGGGCGGTCTGTAACAAACGTAATTTGCTCTGCATAGGACTTGTTATCGGCACGTGGCTTTAGTTCATCCAAAATCGTACAGATCGTTTTTACGACATCAATATTGGCTTTTTCATTCCAGCCACCAATGTTGTAGGTCTCACCCAATACGCCTTGAGCCAACACCTCACGAATGGCGGAGCAATGATCTCCAACATAAAGCCAATCCCGAATCTGCTGACCATCGCCATAAATTGGCAGGGGCTTGCTGTTCAAGGCATTGAGAATTACCAGCGGAATCAACTTCTCTGGGAAGTGATATGGGCCATAGTTATTGGAGCAATTAGTAGTAACAACCGGAAAACCATAGGTATGGAACCAAGCGCGCACTAAATGATCTGATGCTGCCTTAGATGCAGAATAAGGGCTATTGGGTTCGTAAGCATTCTTTTCAGTAAAAGCCGGATCAGTAGAGGATAAAGACCCGTAGACTTCATCAGTAGAGACATGGTGAAAGCGAAATGCCTTCTTAGCAGACTCATCCAAGCCACTCCAATATGCTCTTGCGCACTCCAGTAAGTTGAAGGTACCCAGAATATTGGTTTGCACAAACTCTGCAGGGCCATGAATAGATCGATCTACATGACTCTCAGCAGCAAAATTGACAATGGCACGGGGCTGATACTCTTTTAACAAGCTGGCGACCAACTCTTTATCGCCAATATCCCCATGAACAAAAATATGGCGGGGATCGTCCTTCAGGGTCGCTAAATTGGCTAGGTTGCCGGCATAGGTCAGCTTATCGAGATTAATGAGCCCTTCAGCCTGTGGATCAGCAAGCCAATCTAAGGCAAAGTTGCTACCAATAAAACCTGCACCGCCCGTTATTAAAATCATGATTAACCAATAAATGAAGTGCGAAATGTAATACGATAAGGATAGCTGAAGGTATTCTTTAGTTCAGATTAAACCCCCCTGCAACCCTGAATTTCAGCTTATAAGCACATTTTAACAAAACATTACCACCATCAAATCGTGAATCCTAATAAATATAGCCTGACATTTGCCTGCTACAACTCCGTTGAATACACAAAAATGTGCATTGATAGCATGGTGAAGCATGGCACCCCATTAGATCGACTCGTAGTGGTGGATAACTACTCGACTGACGGAACGCGCGACTATCTCTCGACACTGCCTTTGGGTGGAAGAATCTTCAACTCCACTAACTTGGGATGTGGGACGGCTTGGAATCAAGGGGCGCTCGCACTCCAAAGCGAATGGAGCATCATCATGAACAATGATGTTCTCGTATCACCCCTGTGGATTGAGAACCTCATTCACGCTGCAGAATCTAATCATCTCAAAGTCATTAGCCCAGCATTAATTGAAGGGCCACTGGACTATGACTTTGAAGCGTTCAATCTAAAAGCTGCAGCAGAAATGAAGGATGTACATCGTTTTGGTAGTAAGCATGCGGTGTGCCTTGCTATTCATAACTCGGTGTGGATGGATGTGGGTTATTTTCAACCTATCCCCAAACTCCTCGGCTATGAAGATACCTTGTTCTTCAATGAGCTCAAGAAGTCGAATATTCAAACCGCGATTACTGGTGCATCTTGGTTGCATCACTTTGGCTCGATTACCCAAACTGCCATGAAACAAGAAAGAGGGCTCGCAGAAAAAGATGGTTTAGCGAATCGCTACAACTACAAACTGCTAAATCAGAGCTGGATGCAAAGAAAGTTAGCCAAGATTCAAGCTAAAAAGCACCAAGCAGAAGCGAGCCGAAATGAAGTCAAAGAGCATGGCATGTCCATACATGGACTCAGAAAAAATAATGCCTTTGAGTGGATTTAATTAAGCTTTTTCAAACAAGCTAATCAGGCTTTTGGTATTTGAATTAAGAGAGAATTTCTCCACAACCATCTTTTTTCCTGCTTTTGCCATCTGCTTTGCATGGTCAGTATTCGATAGCATCCAGATGATGGCCTTAGCCCACTGCTCAACATTGCCAGCCTCAATCATCAGGCCAGTCTCTTGATTTAGCATCGTTTCTGGAATGCCACCCACCTTACTTGCAATAGTCGGCACCTCTAAATATTGCGCTTCAATCTGAAACATTCCCAGAGGCTCAACTAAAGAAGGAAAAACAGCTAAATCACTCTTCCCGAGTAATGGCGCGATCTTTTTTAATATCCCCGTTAACAATACATTTTCATCTAGACCAAGCGCTGCAATCTCGGCTTCCAATAGCGGCTTATCTTGCCCCTCTCCCGCGATTAAATAGCGCACATCTGGGATCGTCTTTTTAACCTCAACGAGAGCCTTCAAAATCGTGCTGTGCCCTTTTTCACTCCTCAGAATTGCTCCGTGCGATATCACTGGGCCCGGGTGAGTATCTAGCCAATTCAAAACATAATCTGGCAGCTGATCAGTCGAGCAATCCAGCGCTGAAAAATCAATGCCCGGATAAACAACCTTTAGCTTCTGAGGGTTGATAGCAGGATTAGCCAAAAACCGTGAGCGCAGGTACTTACTAGGAATTACCGTTCCAGAGAAAAGATAGTTATAGGCAAACGATAGCGGGTAACCATGCTGAAAAGTTTTTACTCGAAAAATAGGAATACGCTTACGACCAAGCAGCACTTGCACCATACCTACTAGCGCAGAAATTAATGCGTCATGGCTGCCATGACAAAACATCGCGATGGGCTTTTTCTCCTTGGCCAAGCGGAATAGCTGCAGCAAACTCGGAATATGAAAGGCATTCCGAAAGCGAATCTCAATTACATCCAAGCCTTCACTTTTGGCACGAGCAGATATTGCACTCATAGGTTTACATAGCAAAATTGTTTGAAACCCCAATGCATTGAGCGAGCGCATTTGCTGCAACGCTTGCAACTCTTGACCACCAATATTGATAGACGAGTCAGAAAATAAAATGACTTTTGCATCAGCCATAGATCAAAACCATATTAATTGAATCGCCCTGCTGAAGGCTTATGCAGCACCTGCGCCAATAACACAGCAATCATCAGCCCATAAAAAGTACACAAGTACTTGAGGGACAACTGCTCATTTGATAGCCCAGCAATAAATATGCCAGTGATATAAAAAAGACCAATTCTGGCAGCTTGCTTTACGTTGAAATCCTGTGAATTGCGCTGCTTCCAGAAGATAGAAAATGGCACGAGTAAGAGGCTTAGATAAGCGCCCAATCCAAAGAGGCCTGCAGATAAGAGCTTGCTCAGAATATCGCTGTGGGGGCCAGTTAATGCCATAGTATTGATGGCAGTTTCGTTAGCGGCGATGTTGAGCGGACTATCTTTCAAAACCTGCATCATATTCTTCTCTTCACCATAACCAAAGAGCAAACTCTCATTAGCAAACTGAAAGCTAAACTTCCACATACTTAATCTAGTGCCAGCAGATGTATCTAGATTAACACCGCTAAACCAATGGAGAATTTCAAAATAACCACTAATAATTCGAGTGGATAGCTTTTCTGAAAAATAAAATCCCATTAAAAATACAAGTAAGATAGCAATACAAACCGCAATGGTCTGTAGCCACATTTTTTGCTTTTGAGATTGGCCAGCATGAGAAATATCACCAAACCTTAACAATAAAATAAGCAAAAGAATAAATGGTGCAGTGAGCCAGCCCCCGCGCGATCCAGAGTCAATAGAAATATATAAGCCCAGCAAGCCGCCAAGCACTTGCAAGGCAATTAATAAGGTGGATTTTTTTTCACTCCAACCAATCATCAGGAGAGATAGGAGGCCAAGAATGAAGGTTTGAGATCCCAAGGTATTCGGATCAACAAAATACATGGAGTATCTACCCATCCAATGTGGATCAAGGGGGCTCAAAATAATCACAGTAAAAATACATATAAGTGCAATTGGGATCGCCATACCCAATATTTTTATGTAAGGAATATTTAGACTCTTAAGCAATAAAAAGACTACTCCCGCAAATAAAATTCGGGATGGTCCATCAAATGCTGCAGGATGAATGGCCCCACGAAATATTTGGGAAAATAAAACTGAAAGCAGCAAACCCGAAAAAATGAACAGGATGAAAAAGTCCCGTGGGTAATCAAGCTGAATATTTTTTACACCAACATGCCAGAACTGATAAGCAGCAATCAGGAGCAAAGCAAATAATGAGACATGCACGCCATGACGAACAGTTAAAAATGTCACCGGGAACATAAAAACACACAAAATTACAAGCCAGTCTAGCTTTGTATACGTGTGATTTATATTGAGTTTCATGGGTATTTTATAAATTTACTGCAATCATCAGTTGCAGGGGATTATTATTTATGGAAATAATGCCTAATTAGTGTATTTTCAAATCCCCAGACGCATTCCCTAGAGAGAATACCATTAGGAACCTAGCGTCCCTTTACTTTTAATATCAAGAGAAATATGAAGACAATTTTGGTCACTGGTGGAGCGGGATACATAGGCTCACATACTGTAGTAGCCCTGCAAGAGAGTGGTCACAGAGTCGTCATATTGGATAACCTGTGCAATAGCAAAGCAATTACCCTTAACAGTATTGAAAAAATTAGCGCCCAAGCTCCTACTTTTTACCAAGGCGACATTCGAGATCGCGCTTTACTGAGGAATATCTTTGCAAATCACCCTATTGATGGGGTGATTCATTTTGCAGGATTAAAAGCAGTTGGCGAGTCCCAAAATGAACCACTCAAGTACTACGACAATAATGTGACCGGCAGCATCACACTCCTAGAAGAGATGATTCAAGCCAAGGTAGATACCTTTGTATTTTCTTCATCTGCAACCGTATATGGAGAGCCAGGAACTACTCAATACCAAGAGGGGATGCCTACCGCCCCTATTAATGTCTATGGCCGCACAAAACTCATGGTCGAGGAAATTCTCAGGGATAGCGCAAAAGCCAATCCTGGCCTCAGAGTCGCCTGCTTACGCTACTTTAACCCCGTAGGAGCCCATCTATCAGGCTTGATTGGCGAGAACCCTGTTGGGACACCGAATAACTTAATGCCCTATATTGGTCAGATTGCTTTAGGCATCCTCCCAAAATTGAAAGTATTTGGAAATGATTACCCAACACCAGATGGCACCGGCCTCCGAGACTATATCCACGTAGATGATTTAGCCCAAGGTCATTTACTTGCCTTGCAATATCTAGAGGATCACCCTGGCGCCCTTACAGTCAACCTGGGAACTGGAAAGCCCTACAGTGTTCTTGAAATGATTGCCACCTTTGAAAAAGTCAGTGGCAAGAAAATTCCATACGATTTAGTAGAGCGAAGATCTGGAGATTTGGCAGAGTATTATGCAAATTCAGACCCAGCTAAAACAGTCTTGGGCTGGGAAGCAAAATATGGAATTGAGCGAATGTGCGAGGATACTTGGCGCTTCTATAAGCAATTAGATTCAGCACAGTCTTAAATATCACTTACTGAGATTCAAATACTTTTAGATGCATAACTACAAAAAGATATTGGTTGTTTGCCCAGCTGGTGCAGTTACTGGCGGCCCCGAAGCGCTGCACCAACTAACAGCGCATATGAATAGCCTAGGTTTACCGGCCTACATGTGCTACCTCCCTTTCTCAGAATCCGCAAAGCCGCCCGCACCTTATGAGCGCTACCAAACTCAGTCAGCAGCCTATGAGGATGCGCCAGACAACCTGATCATTTTCCCCGAAGTAGATCCCATGCTTGCACTTAAGGTCAAGCATGCGAAAGCGGCTCTTTGGTGGTTATCCCTAGAAAACTTCTTGGAGCGTCGACATATTTGGCCCCTCCATGATCGCGTACGTTACTTCAAGCGAGTTCTTCAAGGGCGGAGGCCCTGGGGCGGAGCAAAGAATCTCAAAAGTCTCTTGCACTTTTCGCAAACCGAGCACTCCACTCAATACCTCAAATCTTGTGGCATTGATCCAATTCCATTGATTGACTCCATCAATGAAGATTTCCTCACGGATAAATATCTAGACAAGATTGATCACAAGCAAAATATTATTTTGTACAACCCAACCAAGGGTTGGAAAGTTACACAACAACTGATTGCGCGCTATCCTCAATGGCAATTTCTGCCCCTCAAGGGTTTAAACCGAGACCAGCTCTCAGAAAAACTCTACAGCGCAAAGTTATATATTGATTTTGGGCACCATCCTGGTAGGGACCGTATGCCACGCGAGGCGGCAATGCATGGATGCTGCTTGATCACAGGAAAATTGGGTTCAGCCGGAAATACAGTTGATCTACCAATACCATCGCAATACAAATTTGATAGTAGCGCCCCAAACTTTGTGGAAGCCTTCGGTGAACTCGCTAACGATGTGATGGAAAACTTTCCAAAACACTATGCGGACTTTGGCACTTATAGGAAGTGGTTACAAGATGAGCCGAGAATATTCAAACAACAAATCGCCGATTACTTTTGCAAGTAATTCGAAATTTACTTAAATTTCCTAAAAAAATATTTAAGTAAATTGCGCTGATTCGGCTTTGTATTTTCACCCATCCTCAATGCGCAAGATTGAATTTTTTGAATATAGGTCCTTATTAGACCTTGCCGCGCTAAACGGTCATTGGCTTTAAATTGAGCTGACATGGAAAATGCAAAACGCTGCAACTCTTCATCAGAAAAAGTATTTCTACTTGTCTTAATAAAGGTGGCCTCATAAGGGTGAGCACTTCTCCCAAAATAAGAGCCCTGAAACCCACTATCCCCTTCTCTTGAGCTGGGATTTATATCTACCAAGGCTTCTCGATAATCTACTTGGTTGTATTCAGGAAGCATGCATTGAAAATTCAAACCCATATCCGAAATGAGCTGAGAGAGCCGAATTTCATAGTCTCGCACCGTTTCATCCTTACTAAGATCATCAACCCTATCATAAAAACCGCTATCAATAAGCTGGTTGAGAACATGACGACTCAATACATAACAGGTAGTTTGAACATGGCCTAAGAACTGATCATTTCGGTCAAGAATTCCGTACTTTTGATAGTACATCTTTGCAATCGAATGCTCATGGGGAGTGATACTGATAACAGATCCGACGATTCCAACATCATCCGAAAACTTCTCAATAAATAGGTCAGTCCATTTTTGATTACAGTAGCCTAAAAGAAAAGGGCCGCGCACAGATGAGTTAACAAAGAAATAAAAATCATATCTTTGCCATAAAGCTAGATTTTTTATGGCCGCACAATATCCGCCATAGTCAAAATTTTTATTTTCAGTAAAAAGATACTCAATATTATCCAAAACTGGTAGTTCAATTGAGTATTCGCCAGCAACAATAATCAAATAATTTAAGCTTGAGTCATACCCATATCTCAAAAAGTGGACAAAGTTATCAACGTATGACTGGTCTTTTTCAAAGTAATGGTAGAGCACCAATACTTTATTGGCCCCTACCCTAGATTCGATTGCAGCGTCTCTCACCAAGCTCAAACTTTTCTCAGCACACTGATCAAATGGGTCGAATGGCGAACTTGACCCTCTATCTTGAAGGCGCCATTGAATCCATACATCCTCCCCCACTGACGCTGATCATCAAAATATTGAGAGAACGTTTCGCTCGTTATTGGATTGATATGGGTTGGATCTGTGAAGCATGCGGAAAAGGGGTACACAGGGGTTTGAGCCAGAAAGAGTCCGCCAGGAGTAAGAACGCGATAAACCTCATTCATTAACTCTATGAAGGAGTAGCGAATTTGCGGCAAATAAACAACCCGAGGAACGTGCTCGATAAAATCAAATGCGGTGATGTAGTCCATAGAGGCATCCGCATGGGGAATTCCCCCTTGCGCAAGATCAGATTTAGCAATGTTGGGATTAGCGCTATCTCGGATATCAATCCCATAAAGAAGATCTGCCTTAAATGGATTCCTAGGAATACCCCCGCACCCCAGATCCAAAGTCTTCGAATTTGCATTGCTAGACGAGTTGGCCCGGAATTTAGAGTAGAAAGGCTCTAAATCTTCAACCTCTTCCATATCCACAATATGGCTAAGAGACCGAAACATCATTTTCAGGGTTTTAAAATACTTTACGAGCCTCATATAGCCTCTGGCAGTGATTAAAAGTTTCTCTCAGCAACAAAAGAAGTATTCAATGGCATTGTAAACTTACAAATCATTGCCACCAAGGCCTCACCCCTCATGACCCGCATCCTTATTGTTTATCAATCTAAGCCAGCTATCGTTCCAGGACTGGAAAAGGGGTTTGAAAATGTTGGGGTAGAAACAATTACCTTCCTGGCAAATGAACATCACCATTGGGTCGATAAATACGTATTCCACGCGATTAACAAGTGGGCCCACAACCTTCGGATTCTTAAAAAGGGAAAATTTCTTTTTTCAAGACATCCATTAACGCATTGGAACTATCTTAATACAGAGCTAGTAAAGTTTTACAAAAAAAATAATCCTGATTTCGTATTTTTTATACACGGTATTCATTATTCAGAATCAACACTCTCTCAAATTAACGCCCCTAAGGTTGCCTGGCTTGTGGACCCCGTTCAAGACCCCAAGAGACTGACCTTATTTGCCACGAATCTTGATTGGTATTTTTCTTACAGCAAGATTGCGATAAGCGTCTTGAATGGGCTGGGATTTGTAAATACAAGTTATTTGCCTCACGCAGTCGATCATCATGAATTCCGCTATATTCCCGGCACTAAAAAATCAATTGACATCTCCTTCGTTGGAAAACATAGCGTACACCGGGAGAAATTTATTCTAGCGGCATTAGAGGTAACCAATAAAGTTAGTCTCTATGGCTCAAGGTGGGTGGCACCTGCTTTATCTAAGCCTTCTTTACTTAAGGCAATTAAGGGTATTGAGTGCTACGGGGAAAAGTTAAATAAGCTCTACAACTCATCCAAAGTTGTTCTGAGTATTATTGCGAAGCCAGAAAATGTTCTGGAGACTCAAAGCGGAATCAACATGAGGCCTTATGAAATTTTGGCTTCAGGATCAATTCTTTGCTCTGATAATTACGATGAACTCCACCCAGAATTAATTAATAATCAGAACTTAATTCTCTTCAACAGCGTTGATGAGTTCAAGCAATCTCTTTCTCAACTACTGCATGACACGCAAAAAATAGAGGGGATTGCAGCATCAGGAAGAAAATTCATTGAAGGCCGCTTCTCTTATGATGAAATGGCAAATACTATTCTTGCTAAATTTAAAGAAATTAAAGACAGCACATCTTCATAGAATTACTGATGAGGCCATAAATTGCCTCTAATTCCCCGCAACAATCGACATCACCGCCATCCGCACCGCAATACCAAAGGTCACTTGATTCAAGATGACGGATTGCGGGCCATCTGCAACTGATGAATCTATCTCTACGCCACGATTCATTGGGCCCGGATGCATCACAATGGCATCGGGTTTGGCTAAGGCTAGGCGTGTGGGGGTTAAGCCATACTGCTTAAAGAAGGCATCGCCCTCAGGCACCTGACCAGCTTCCATGCGTTCTTTCTGAATACGTAGAGTCATCACTACATCAACGCCTTTAAGACCCTCTTCCATACTATGGAAGACCTTAACCCCAAGCATGTCCAAGTCACTTGGTAGCAGGCTCTCAGGGCCAATAGCTCTGATATCAGTACAACCCAAAGTTCTCAATGCGCAGATATTGGATTTAGCAACACGGCTATGCACGATATCGCCAACGATAGCGACCTTCAGCCCACTAAAGTCTTTCTTAAAGTGGCGCATCGTATACATATCAAGCAAGCCTTGCGTAGGATGCTGATGACTACCATCACCCGCGTTCACCACGTGCACATGTGGTGGAACATGTTGAGCAATCTCAATTGGCGCCCTAGAGACGCTGTGGCGCACAACAAAAATATCCGCCTGCATAGCCACCAAGTTATCAATGGTATCTAGAAGACTCTCGCCTTTAGCCGTAGAAGAAGTGGAGATATCCAGGTTGATCACATCGGCAGATAAACGTTTGGCAGCGATCTCAAAAGTGGTACGCGTACGGGTGGAGTTTTCAAAAAAGAGATTGAATACGCTTTTACCTCGCAATAGAGGTACTTTTTTTACCTCTCTAGCAGGATCTGTAATGCTCACAAACTGCTGAGCGGTATCCAAAATGTGCAGAATCTGCTCTTTAGGTAAACCCTCTAGAGTGAGAAGATGAGTTAACTCACCAGCACTATTAAATTGGTTTACAGGGCTGCTCAATGGAGCATTTACTGAAGTGGTATCTACGCTCATCCTGTACGCGCCTCTAATTGGAAGCTGAACTTGCCAGCATCATCTTTTTCTAAAACCAATATTTGATTGTCTAGAACACTCACTTGCTCCCCTACAAAATCTGCCGAGATTGGTAACTCACGATTCTCACGATCGGCCAATACCATCAACTGCACTTGTGCCGGCCGACCAAAATCAAATAACTCATTAAGGGCTGCTCGAACTGTACGGCCAGTCAATAAAACATCATCGATCAAGATAATGTTTGCGCCATTTACTTCAAAGGGAAGATTGGTGGACATGGTACTAGCAGTACTAAGCGCAGTCATCCCCTTCTCCGCATAATCATCCCGATGAAAAGCCACATTAATCACACCGTAGTGAGGCAAATTGAGATCGGCAGCCAAACGCTCCGCAATCCATGCGCCACCCATCGCAAGACCAGCCAACTCAAAGACCTCATTTGCATCTTTACGATGCTTGATTGCCTCTAATAGTTTCCGATACGACTGCTCTGCATTCATCTCAACTAATCCAATTCTTCTCAAGAAAATACTGCTCCAAAATCAAGGCCGCAGACTGCGCATCCAAATTGTCTCGCATATCAGGATCACCCTCTAAAACCGCAGAGGTATAGCGCTCATCTACCCAATCTACGGGCAACTGAAAGCGTCCGTGCAACTGATTGCCAAAGCGGCGAGCCTTGGCGCTCATTTCATGCTCTGTACCGTCAGGATGACATGGCATCCCCACCACCAACTGACTTGGCTGCCACTCTTTGATCAAGGTCTGAATAGCTCTAAATCGCACATCCTCAGATGGCTCCGCAATAATCTTCAAAGGCTGGCCAGCTTTGGTCAGAGTATTGCCAATGGCAACACCAATCCGTCGCGTCCCAAAGTCAAAAGCCATGACCGTCAACGCTGCGCCCTTCTTGATGCCCTCAAGCATGCCCTGCCTCGCCTGATAAATGAGAGGGGTCAAATCCTAGAAGACCCATGGTCCGTTCATAGCGCTGACTAGAGGGGGTATTGAAAATAATCTCAATCATTTGCTGCTGGGACAGGGGCACGTTTATCCAGCCATTAAGGGTAATCTCTTCCTCAAGTTGCCCAGCACTCCAACCCGCATAACCCAAGGTCATTAAGAATTTACTAGGTCCAGAACCTGTTGCAACAGCCTCAAGTACATCCTTAGATGTCGTCATGGTTAAGCCACCTGGAACGGCCAAGGAAGAGCTATAAGCTAGCTCTGCAGAGGGCTCATGCAAGACAAATCCACGTTCAATTTGCACTGGCCCACCAAAATAGACTGGTTGATCTGATACTGGCTCAGCCTCCAGCTTGACCTCAATTTTTTCAAATAAGGCGCCCATATCGAGTTCAGTCGGGCGATTGATCACCAAGCCCATCGCGCCTCGCTCGGTATGCTCAAAAAGATAGATAACTGAACCCGCAAAATTAGGGTCGACCATCCCAGGCATGGCAATGAGGAATTGGTTTGCTAGATGGTCAGCGGAAAAAGAAATGGATGACTCATGCGATAAGGCTGAATTCAAAGCCTGAGAGGCTTCTGTGGAGGCTTTCTTGGCCGTGGTCATATTAGCATTATTTTACAGAAAATCTAATGCAATCAAGCACTTTTCTTGAATAAGCCATAAGATGTTGCCTATGCAAAAAGCTCTCGTCTGGCTCCGTCGCGACCTGCGTCTTTACGACAACGCAGCACTTCACCACGCCCTGAAAAATAATGCCCAAGTTTGGCTAGCGTTCATCTTCGATACCAGTATTTTGGATCTGCTGAAAACGGAAGATCTAGATGCAAGCGGTCTCAAACAGGATCGGCGTGTAGACTTTATATGGCAGGGCCTGCAACAAATAGATGCACAATTGCGCAAACAAGGTGGCGGACTAATTGTTCAGTTTGGCAAACCCACTACGTGCATTCCAAAGATTGCGCATACTTTGGGTGTCAATACCGTTTACACCAATCATGACTATGAACCATCAGCAATTGCCCGCGATGACTCTGTAAAACAGTCGCTAGAAAAATTGGGTATTGAATTTGAGTCTTTTAAAGACCAAGTGATTTTTGAGAAGAAAGAAATTCTGACTAACTCAAATACAGTGTTCTCAATCTTTACACCCTATAAGAACAATTGGCTTAAGACACTACAAGAAAAAGATATCGCAGCATATGACTGCATGCCTAAAAAAGGGCAATTTGCAGCCATCCCAAATACTTTGGAATCCCCTATTCCATCTCTAGAATCTATGGGCTTTAGCCCAACCGGGATTGAAACTTATCTCCCGCCAGGATCTGAGGGTGGCCAGAGTTTCTTGGAAGACTTCCTCCATCGCATCGATCAGTATCAAATCGGTCGAGATTTCCCTGCCATTAAAGGTGTGAGCTATCTGTCGACATACTTACGCTTTGGCATGCTCTCGATTCGAGGCTTGGTACGCGATGCCCATCGCCGCATGCTCGCTGGCAGTATGGGTGCAACGATCTGGTTAAGTGAATTAATCTGGCGTGATTTTTATTTCATGATTCTGGCGAACCATCCACGTCTTGCTGAAGGTGCAGCCTTCAAACCAGACTATGACAATATCGAGTGGGAAAGTGGTGCCACTGCCAAGAAACTATTTAAAGCCTGGTGCGATGGCAAAACAGGCTACCCGCTAGTTGATGCAGCTATGTGCCAACTTAACCAAAGTGGATATATGCATAATCGCCTACGCATGGTGGTTGCCAGCTTCCTTACTAAGGATTTAGGAATTGATTGGCGCTGGGGTGAAATGTATTTTGCAAAACACCTCAATGATTTTGAGTTGTCTTCTAATAATGGTGGCTGGCAATGGGCTTCTTCTTCAGGATGCGATGCACAACCCTACTTCAGAATCTTTAACCCTATTACCCAATCTCAGAAGTTTGATCCTGAAGGCAAATTTATTCGTCGCTACCTGCCTCAGCTAGACAAGCTTTCCAAGAAATCCATTCATGCACCTTGGGAATCTGGTCATATTGAACTAGAAGCAGCCGGCGTTCTTCTAGGGCGTGACTACCCACTTCCGGTTGTAAATCATGATGAGGCACGCAAAAAGACCTTGGTACGCTATAGCGTGGTTAAAAAAGTTAGTCCAGAATCTACAGCCGACTAACTTACTCGCGACTTTGATGCTTTCCGCTTTAAGATAGGGCATGAGTAAGATCTATGCCATCGGCGATATTCAGGGCTGCGCGCCCTCCTTGAAGGCGCTCGTCAAGAAGCTCCCCAAGCAGTCTAAGATGATTTTCTTGGGCGATCTTGTTAATCGAGGGCCGGATTCCTTAGGCACATTGCGTCACCTCAAACAACTCCAAGAAGATCAACGGATAGAGTGCATTCTTGGCAATCATGATCTCCACTTACTTGCGATAGATGCAGGCATCCGCAAAACCAAGGGGCTAGATACCGTTCAACCCATCCTAGATGCACCCGATAGAGCAGAATTAATTCATTGGTTACGCCATCGGCCAATGGCCCTGAGTAATGGCAAGGTCTTAACGGTACATGCAGGTGTCCTGCCTCAATGGGATTTACAGCAAACGATTGAATGTGCACAAGAAGTAGAGAAAGCGCTGCGCAAAAAATCCTATAAAGATTTTTTAGCTAGCATGTACGGCAATACCCCAAACAAATGGAGTAACTCTCTCAAGGGCTATGAGCGATTGCGTGTCATCACCAACGCACTAACCCGTGTTCGTTTTTGCACTCCAACAGGCATGATGGAGTTTGAGAGCAAGGAAGGTTTTGAGGATGGTCCAAAGGGCTACATCCCTTGGTTTAAAGCACCCAAGAGGAAAACTCAAGATAGCCTGATTTACTTCGGGCACTGGTCCACTCTAGGACTACTCCGACATGACAATGTCATTGGCCTAGATACGGGCTGCGTCTGGGGTGGCAAGCTCACAGCCATGGAAATTCCGGAGTCAGGCAAACCGAGTAAGAAACTGGAAATCATTCAAGTAGATGGCTATGACCATCCACTCAGAATGTAATTCTGACTACAACCTCTTATAACTTCTTAAATGCAGTTTTCGCAGCAGTGATGATTTCCTCTAAAACTGCATTGTCATGAGCAATAGAAGTAAATCCAGCCTCATAAGCAGATGGAGCTAAGTACACTCCTTGATCTAACATCAAGTGGAAGAATTTCTTAAACGCTTCGATATCTGTTTTAGTAACAGCTTCAAAAGAAGTGGGGATTTCATTGGTAAAGTAAAAGCCGAACATGCCGCCAACGCTATCGACAGCAAACGGCACACCCGCTTCATCCGCAGCCAACTTTAAACCGGTCATCAGTTTTTCAGTTTGCCCAGTCAGGCAATCGAAGAAACCTTCTCGAGAAATAATTTCCAACGTCTTTAATCCCGCTGCTACGGCAACAGGATTACCAGACAAGGTACCCGCCTGGTAAACATTACCCAAGGGGGCAAGTTTGGACATGATTTCTTTTTTACCGCCAAAAGCAGCCATCGGCATACCGCCGCCCATCACCTTACCAAGACAAGTAAGATCAGGAGTAATCCCTTGTAAAGATTGCGCACCACCCAAAGCAACCCTAAAGCCGGTCATGACTTCGTCGTAAATGAGCACGCTGCCATGCTGGCTCGTCAACTGACGCAGTGTCGAGAGAAATTCTTTTGAAGGTTTAATGAGATTCATATTGCCAGAAAATGGCTCAATAATCACCGCGGCAACTTGATCACCCTGCTTATCAAATACCTCCTGTAGCGCCGCAACATCGTTATATGGCAGCACCAAGGTATGTTTAACTAAATCCTGTGGCACGCCGCCAGAGGAAGGTGCGTTTTGAGTTGAATCTGCAAAGGTCAAGAGGCCAGAGCCCGCCTTTACCAAAAGACTATCAGCATGACCGTGATAGCAACCTTCAAATTTAATAATAAGATCGCGCCCCGTATGGCCACGTGCAAGACGTAATGCACTCATAGTGGCTTCGGTTCCACTCGAGACCATTCGTACTTGCTCAATACTTGGCACCAATTGGCAGATGCGTTCTGCTAATTCAATTTCGCCTTCGGTAGGGGCGCCGTAGCTAAAGCTAGTTTCTGCAGCCCGCTTTACTGCTTCCACCACTTCTGGATTTGCATGGCCCGCAATCATAGGACCCCAAGACATAATTAAATCAATATAGCGCGTACCTTCAGCATCCCAGAAATAAGGGCCTTTTGCTTTGGCAACAAAACGCGGCGTTCCGCCTACCTGACGAAAAGCGCGTACTGGAGAATTCACACCCCCAGGAATTGTTTTTTGTGCGCGCTCAAATAAGATGTCATTTTTTCCCAAGATACTTTTCCCGATTTAGCTAATGAATTTAAATATGATCTAAGTAAATTGATCGATTAGATCGCCATCATTTCAAAGTCTTCTTTGCGTGCACCGCACTCAGGACAGGTCCAGTTCATGGGTACATCTTTCCAAAGCGTGCCCGGTGCAATACCCTCTTCAGGCAAACCTGCAGCTTCGTCGTAGACCCAGCCACAAATTAAACACATATAAGTTTTAAATTCCATTGCCGTCTTCCTTTGCTATCTTTTTATTTTAAATCGGATGCAGCATCACGTTTTTGATGCATTTCGAACTTAAACAATCTACATTCCAGAGGGCCATTAAATAACGGGGTGCGCTTAGACTCCTTGATACGCAACTGCCCTGGTAATGCCATATCTGCTGTTAATACAAAGACATTCCAGCCACCAAAAGCATCCTTCAGATGCTGACCAAACTGCCCTAAGAACTCTACAAATTTTGGATCCTGCTCTTCTTGAGCTTGTAACTTTTTGAGAGATTCACGGCTAGAGCGTTTAGCGCTCTGACGGCCTGTTTCCAGATTAAAGGCGTAGCGATCTTCTGGCTCCTCAGCCTGTTCATACGAGTCTCGCTCCGCATCACCATCCGCAGCGCGATCCTGGCCTCGTCCACCCTTGATCACTAGGCGCTCACCATAAGGCGGGTTCAATAGCATGACACCATCTTGAGTATTTGCTGGAGGCTTGCTTGTTAAAGCATCAACTTGACGCGTTACTGGTAAGCCCGGCAACTGAGCCCGCTGCCAATTACCCTTAAACATAGCTACCAAGCGCTCATTAATATCACCACCACTAATACCCAAAGACTCTGAATCTGGAAACTGCTTACGCTTCTCCATCATTTCAGCATGTGCAGCGTCTTTTAGAGTGGTCCAACGCTTTTGTTCAGCAGCTTCATTAAATGGCTTGAGTCGCACAAACCCAAATCCATGAGCGGACGTCACTAGAGGACGGTAAGCCAAGCGACTCGGCTTAGCATCGTCTCCGTACATCCCTGCCCGAATGGCGCCCGGTGGAATAGCCAAAGCCATTTGAGCGGCCTCAATCAAAAAGGTCCCACTACCGCACATCGGATCAAATAAAGTTTGCGATGGTTTCCAGCCGGTAATTGACAAGATACCGGCCGCAAGATTTTCTTTTAAGGGCGCGTCACCCTTTTCATCTCTCCAGCCGCGTTTAAATAAGGCCTCACCTGAAGTATCCAAATAGATCGTGGCATGAGTTGCCGTGAGGTGGGCCTGTACCCGCACATCTGGAAATGCCGTATCAATACTTGGACGATCACCAGTGACATCACGGAGACGATCAACAATTGCATCCTTAATCTTCAAGGTTGCAAAATTTAAGCTCTTAAGTGGAGAGCGATGCGCGGTGACATCAACACGTAGAGTTTGTTTGGAAGAAAACCACTCTTCCCAAGCTAAACCACTAGCCAGCTTATATAAATCTTCTTCCTGGCGATATGGCGATTCCGCCATCTGGAGCAACACTCGACTCGCAATCCGAGAATGCAGATTCAAAGCCATGGCAGCTGATATCGGCGCTGCCAAACCCACTCCCCCCGTAGGACTCGTAGGCGTTGGATCAATCACCCAAGCACCCAAGGCCTTACAGTCAGGGCGCTGCGCAATACTTGCTAGCTCTTGTGCAAGAGGTACTTCAAGTCCGCCTGGACAAACAACAAAAAATCTCATGAGGCTAGCAATCTAAAAGGGGTGAAATAAAAAAATTAAGGCTTAATGACTACCAAGGCCGTCACAATCAACAGAAGGAGGACTGGCGCTTCGTTGAACCAACGATACCAAACTCCTGAATGGGTATTGACACCATTACGGAACTTTTTGAGCAAACCCCAACAGGCATGGTGATAACCGATCACCAGAAGTACAAAGAACATCTTGGCATGCATCCATACCTCACCAGAACCTATTTTGAAATGCAACCACAAAGCAAGACCTAGCAGTACGGCAGGTACCGCCAATATGGTCATAAATCGAAATAAGCGATTCGCCATACCAAGAAGGCGCGCATGAACCTCAGGATTTTTTTCATCAGCCAAGTTCACAAAGATACGTGGCAGATAAAACAAGCCAGCGAACCAAGAGGCAATCAAAACAATATGAAGCGTCTTAGTCCATAAATATGCATTACCCATGATCAATTATTTCCGTTCTATTATGAGACTAGGTTAAGTACGCATTTAAGTACGGATTTCGCCATGACCCATGACGATATATTTGAGAGAAGTAAGGCCATCCAAGCCAACAGGGCCGCGAGCATGCAACTTGTCATTCGAGATACCAATCTCAGCACCTAGACCATATTCAAAGCCATCAGCAAAACGGGTGCTAGCATTGACCATCACGCTGGCACTATCGACTTCACGCAAAAAGCGATTGGCTTGCGCTTGATTGTTAGTAATGATGGCATCAGTATGCTTACTTCCATATTGATCAATATGGCTCATGGCCTCATCCATATCCGCAACAGTCTTAATCGACAAAATCGGTGCCAAATATTCTGTTTGCCAATCTTCTTCAGTAGCATTGACTAAATCTTTAAAACCCGCGGCCTCAAGGGTGTTTCGGGTTTGGTCATCAACGCGCAACTCCACACCCTTATCTTGATAGATTTTGCAAAGGGCTGGTAGCACTTGTGGGGCAATGGTTTTGTTGACCAAGAGTGTTTCCATCGCATTGCAAGGCGCATAGCGCTGAGTCTTGGCGTTATCACAAACCCGGATTGCCATTGCGATGTCGGCATCTGCATCAATATAGGTATGGCAGATGCCATCTAAATGCTTAATCATGGGGACGCGCGCTTCCGCCATCAAGCGGGCAATCAGACTCTTACCGCCTCTAGGTACGATCACATCAATGTACTCCGTCATAGTGATCATTTCACCAACAGCGGTGCGATCTGTGGTGCTCACAACCTGCACCGAATCCATGGGTAAATTGGCGGCATCTAAACCTTCTTGAATCAATTGCGCTAACAAAGTATTTGAATCAATCGCCTCTGAGCCACCACGCAAAATGACGGCATTGCCTGATTTGAGACATAGCGCCGCAGCATCAATGGTCACATTGGGGCGAGATTCATAAATGATACCAATTACACCGAGTGGCACACGCATCTGACCGAGCTCAATACCGGAAGCCTGCTTTTGCAATGGCGTTATTTTGCCAATCGGATCTTCCAAAGAAACAATTTGCTCCAAACCTAATGCCATAGATTCAATGGTCTTTGGGGTCATCGTCAGGCGATCGATAAATGCCACATCCTGGCCATTGGTTTTTGCACGAACAACATCTAGCGCATTTACCCGGATAATTTCCGCAGAGCGCTCACGTACCAACTTTGCGATATGCAATAGCGCCTGATTTTTCTGTTCACTAGATGCTCGCGCCATTGCGCGTGATGCCTGACGAGCACGTCGGCCAATATCTAGCATCATGTGCTGGATAGTATTTGTTGAGTGACTCATATCTTTGCTGTGTCTAAATTAATATTGTTTTATCTAAGTTTGCTGCTTCACCCGAGATTCATCTAGCGTAATAAATTACCTACCAAGCGCAAGCCATCCCAAGGATCTGCTGGTAGTTCCGCCGCATACAATCCTTTGGCCTGACGATCCAAACCTGCAGCCACCTGCATTGCCCTGCGCAACCTCAAAGGCTGAACTCGCTTTAGGGCCACAGGATATAAACGCTCTTTATTGCCCCAGATCCGGTTAGTGCGCATTAAGTTCTGTACAGACTCCCCAGCATCGCTTGCTGCTTTCAGTTTTGATAGTATCCGAAGCTCTTCAGTTACGCTCCACAGAATCAGAACCAGGGGCTCACCCTCACCTTTAAGGCCATCTAACATACGATTGAGGCGAGGTAGATCGCCAGCTAACATAGCTTCAGTCAACTCAAAGACGTTATACCGTGCCACCTTCAAAATAGCCGACCGAATTTGTTCCTCAGTAAGAACGCCAGCGGGATGCAACAAACCCAACTTCTGAATTTCTTGATGGGCAGCGATCAGGTTGCCCTCCACCTGCTCTGCAATAAAGGCTAAGGCGCGTTGGCCGTCTGAGCCTGACTGCACTTCTTGGCCCTGTTTCTTTAGGCGCCCCGCAATCCATTGCGGCAATTGCGCACGATCTAAGGAGTCCAATTGAATGGCCATACCCGCCTCATCTAGGGCGCTAAACCAAGCAGAGGTTTTGGTCTTACCATCCAATCTAGGCAAGATGATGCAAAAAATCGTATCAGGGCCTTCAGAGCCTACCGATTGAGACTCAATTTGGGCAGAAAATTGCTTCAGCGCATCAGCACCATCACGTCCAGGTTTGCCTGTCGGTATACGTAACTCAACCCAGCGCTTATCTCCAAATAAAGACATGGTCTGACCAGCACTTAACAAAGCACTCCAATCAAACCCGCGCTCTTGTAATAAGACTTCACGATCGGTGTAACCCATTTTTTTGGCAGTGGCACGCAATTGGTCCATCGCCTCCATCATCAAAAGAGGTTCATCACCACTAAATATGTAAAGGGGCTTTAATGAAGTAGCTGAATTGAGCGACTTCAAATGTACCTGTAGGGCATCACTCTTAACCATGCGATTTGATCGTCATTCTTTAGAATCTTCGAGCCTGTGGTGCTCGAGCAGATGCAGAAACACGACGCAGAATTTGTACCGCAAGATCTCTGCGCATCAAAGATAGAAATTGCTGCATTTGGACGTCGGTCGCCAAAACGGTAGACACCGAGAAATCCATATCGCGAGTCATATAAATCTCCGCCTCAGACACAACATCGGCTCCAGCATCGTCATATGCCCTAAATCCAACACGGATATTTAGACGGTAGGCGGACACTTGACCATTTGAGTTGTAAGCCAAGATCTCACGACCATTAAGATCGCTGGTAATTTCTAAAATGAGATCCGCATCTTTAGGATTGATTGCCACCTTCGCATCCGTACCCGTCAAAATAGCCGCTTGCAAATCCGCACGTAAAGGTGGTGATGGGCTGCCAGTAATTGCGATTACTTTAAAGGGTAAATCGACCATGCCACGCAAACGATAGCCGCAGGCAATCAAACCACTAACTGGAGCCAAGGCCAGAAACCCAAGCATGGTACGTCGAAGGTGATTTACGCGCATGTGTTTAGTTTCTATTCAAAATAAAGCGTTAGCGATCTAGGCAACAATGTTAATCAAGCGGCCCGGAACCACAATCACCTTTTTAGGTGCTGCGCCATTTAATGCTTTTACAGCTGGCTCACTTTGTAATGCCAAAGCCTCAATTTGCTCTTTAGTTGCATCCGCAGGAACACGTATATCGCCACGTAACTTACCATTAATTTGCAACATGATGGTCAACTCTGTTTGAATCAGCGCAGCTTCATCTACTACAGGCCATGGCGCATCCAAAAGAGTGCCAAATGATTGATCGCACCCAATCTCATTCCAGAGAGCATGGGTCAAGTGAGGTACTACTGGGTAAAGCACCCGAATCAAAATACTCAAGCACTCACGCAATACAGCAGGTCGCACTGCAGTCTTATCACCGAGCTTTACAGGCTCCAAGACATTTAACATCTTCATCGCTGCAGAAACTACTGTGTTGTATTGGCGACGCTGATAGTCAAAGTTAGCTTGCTTCAGAATGGTATGCACTTCACGACGCAATTCTTTTTCAGCATCATTTAAATCGCTTGGCAACACTGTATCGGCAGCACGGATTGCATCCGCCTGACTACTGGAATACATCCAAACACGACGTAAGAAACGTGAGGCACCTTCTACACCAGCACTAGACCACTCAAGCTGCTGCTCAGGAGGAGCAGCAAACATCACAAAGAGGCGTGCAGTGTCTGCGCCGTATTGATCAATCAAAGCTTGAGGATCAACGCCATTATTTTTACTCTTAGACATCTTCTCAACGCCACCAATAATGACTTGCGTGCCAGCGGTATCGCCTTTCAGCTTGGCGCTTTGAGGGCGACCTTTATCATCGAGCTCGAGCTCTACATCCAAAGGATTTAACCAAGTCTTTTTACCCGAAGCTTCTTCAGAGTAATAAGTCTCATTGAGCACCATCCCTTGCGTCAACAAGTTTTGGAACGGCTCATCAAATGCAATGAGATTGAGATCACGCATAACCTTTGTCCAGAAGCGCGCATAGAGTAAATGCAAAATCGCATGCTCAATACCGCCGATGTACTGATCCATCGGCATCCAGTATTCATTACGCTCATCAACCATGGTCTTTGCATCTGGACCGGTATAGCGCATGAAGTACCAAGAAGAATCTACAAAGGTATCCATGGTGTCAGTCTCGCGACGTGCAGGCTTACCGCATTTTGGACACTTCACATTCAGGAAGTCAGCACGCTTGTTGAGCGGGTTACCGCTACCATCCGGCACACAATCTTCAGGCAATACGACAGGCAAATCCTCCTCAGGAACTGGTACAGCGCCACAACCAGGGCTCTGCTCATCACCACAATGAATAATCGGAATCGGCGTTCCCCAATAACGCTGACGAGAGATACCCCAATCGCGCAAACGGTAAGTGGTTTTGATTTCTCCAATACCCATTTGCTCTAAATCTTGAGCTACTGCATCAACTGCCTCTTCATAGGATAGTCCATCGTACTTACCGCTATTAAGGCAAACAACATCATCCTTCTGGGCATACCAATCTTGCCAGTGGTTGGTGTTAAACATATCTGATGGAGTACGCAAAGTAATCACTTGCTTAATCGGTAAGTCATATTTGAGGGCAAATGCAAAGTCGCGCTCATCGTGTGCGGGCACACCCATAACAGCGCCATCGCCATATGACATCAAGACATAATTACCAACCCAAACTGGCACCGGCTCATTAGTCAGTGGATGCGTCACATACAAGCCGGTGAACATGCCTTCTTTTTCTTGAGTGGCTAGATCAGCTTCAATCACGCTACCTGTTTTACATTTCTCAATAAATGCAGCTAACTCGGGATTATTGGCAGCTGCCAATGTTGCCAATGGATGTTCAGCTGCAACAGCGCAGAAAGTAACACCCATGATGGTGTCAGCACGTGTCGTAAATACATACAACTGACCATCTTGAACAAAGTTAGCATGCGCATCGGCAATCTCATGCTTAAACGCAAACCGCACACCACGACTCTTACCAATCCAATTCTGCTGCATGGTCTTGACGCGCTCAGGCCAACCTAAATTATCTAGACCAGAAAGTAATTGCTCTGCATAGGCGGTGATATTGAAGTAATAGCCTGGGATCTCACGCTTTTCAACTAGAGCGCCAGAGCGCCAGCCGCGCCCATCAATCACTTGCTCATTTGCCAATACAGTTTGATCGATTGGATCCCAGTTAACCACTTGAGTCTTGCGATAAGCAATGCCCTTTTCAAGCATCTTTAAAAAGAGCCATTGATTCCAGCGATAGTAATCGGGGCTGCAAGTAGCCACTTCGCGTGACCAATCAATTGCTAGACCCATCGCCGCCATTTGCTTTTTCATATAAGCGATGTTGTCGTAGGTCCATTTCGCTGGCGGTACTTTATTCTGAATCGCTGCATTTTCAGCGGGCATGCCAAACGCATCCCAGCCCATCGGCATGAGAACGTTATAGCCCTGCATGCGCAACTGTCTCGCCATGACATCATTGATGGTGTAGTTGCGAACGTGACCCATATGCAACTTACCGGATGGATAAGGCAACATAGAACAGGCGTAGTATTTTGGTCTCAGCTTACCGGAAGCATCTACTGCGTTCTCGGCTACCTTATAAGCCTGCGCACTTTCCCAATCAGCTCGTGCAGCAGCTTCAATACTGCGGTGATCGTAATCCTTACTCATTCAATACAACTCTTTTCTTCTATTCTGATTTACTGAACATTCACTTACGCAGGCCAAGAACATCTTGCATGTCATAAAGACCGGAACCCTGAGCTTGCAAGAAGCGTGCAGCGCGCAAAGAACCTTGTGCATAAGACTGACGGCTAGAAGACTTATGGCTAATCTCAATGCGCTCACCCTCGCCCGCAAATAAGACAGTGTGATCACCCACAATATCTCCACCACGGATGGTGGCAAAACCAATCGAGCCAGCTTTGCGCTCACCGGTATGACCTTCGCGTGCATATACCGCAACATCACCTAATTTCTCACCAAGCGCATCAGCAATCACCTCGCCCATTCTGAGGGCGGTACCAGATGGCGCATCCACTTTATGACGGTGATGGGCTTCAACGATTTCAATGTCGTAACCTTCATTCAACATCTTGGCGGCAATCTCTAGCAACTTAAATGTCGCATTGACACCTACACTCATATTTGGAGCAAATACGATAGCTAAGTTTGCAGAAGCTTTCTTCAGACTATCAATTTGTTCTAGGCTCAGGCCAGTAGTACCGATAATCATTTTGCTGTTCGTCTTTTGCGCCACAGCCAAATGCGCCATCGTGCCTTCTGGGCGAGTGAAGTCAATGAGAAACTCAGCACTACTCAAAGCCTTCGTAATATCCGATGTAATGGCTACGCCAGTTTTTTTACCCAAGAATGCGCCCGCATCTTCACCAAGCAAAAAGCAAGACTCATGCTCCAGCGCACCAACAAGCTCAGCATCCGTGCAATTAAGCACTGCCTCGATCAACATTTTTCCCATGCGGCCAGTTGCACCAGCGATTGCGATTTTCATCATTTGTATCTTCGTTTCTTATTCAAAGTTGCCGAAAAAATTCAGTCGACATCAACACAATAGTTATCTTTATTTAACTTCATTAGCCTGCGGGACATTGAGTGCACCAGGGCCTAACTGTTGAGGCATCGGCTGAGCATCTGACGGCTTTTTTGAAAAGCTAAAAAAGTCCCAAAATGAACTGCTAGCAGGAGCTGCAGGCACTGTAGCCCCGGCGGGCAAATTATTCGTTGGACTGGGAACCAGCAACTCTGGCTGCTGCAAAGGTGGGGTTACTGGTGGCTTGTTCGATCCAGTCATGACCTCCCAGAATGAGCGTTTGGTTTTTGCATAGCCATCAATCTCGGCAACCAACTCAACATCGGTTGGCAAGGCATCGCCCTGGAATTTGACCAACTTATCGCCCTCGAAAAATACCGTTACGCGACGCTCTTTGCTCATTTTCTGATTAGCGCGTTTAAATTCAAAAACGTAGTCCCAGCGATTGGCATGGAAATAACTTGCCAGCAAAGGTGTACCTAGAATTTGACGCACTTGCTCACGACTCTGCCCCACTTGTAACTTCGCGTATTGCTCACTCGAAATAAAGTTGCCCTGCACCACATCTGGAACATACGGTCTAAAGACTTTATTCATCCAGGCGCGCTGTGTGTCATCAACTGCGCTGGTGCAGCCGGTGGCAATCATTACTGAACTCACCGCAGCAATGACTAAGCCCGTCCGAGCGAGGTCACAAACTCTAAAAATGGAGTTCAATAGACGGGTAAAAAGTTGAAGGCAATTTTGCATGGCAGGCCGTATCATTAAGACATTGATTTTAGCTCCCAAACCCATGAATATGAACCAAAACCCCACTCCAGCGGATTTACGCGACATTGGCCTTAAGGCAACCGGTCCACGCATGAAAATCTTGGACTTTTTTCATCAAAATGGTGGCACGCACTTTAGCGCTGAAGACGTCTTTATGGCCTTGGCCAAGAATGACAAAGAAATTGGTTTAGCTACGGTATATCGGGTGCTCACCCAGTTTGAACAAGCAGGCCTCTTGCTCCGCAGTCATTTTGAGTCTAGCAAAGGGGATGGCAGGGCTATTTATGAACTAAATGAGGGTCAGCACCATGACCACTTGGTCTGCCTCGATTGCGGTCATGTCGAGGAGTTTGTGGATGAGGCTATCGAAAAAAGGCAGCGAGATATTGCTAAAAACCTCGGTTTCAAGCTCCAGGAGCACTCTTTAGCCATGTACGGCCACTGCCAAAAGAAGAATTGCCGCAATAAGCCAAAGCCCTAATTTAGCAAGATAAGCGCAGTTAATGAAAAAAGACCTCAATTGAGGTCTTTTTTACAGGAATAGCACGATTTTGAGTACTTTTAAGCTTAAAAAGCTACTTAATTTCTTACTTTACAGCCATCAATGCTTCAGCTGCATTGAGCATTTGAACTGAATAACCCCACTCGTTGTCATACCAAGCTAACACTTTGACCAACTTACCATCCGCTGAAACACGAGTCTGGGAAGCATCATAAATACTGGGGCGTGGGTCGTGGTTGAAGTCGATGGATACCAAAGGCAAGGTATTGAAACCCAAAATACCCTTCAACTCACCCTCGCTTGCTGTTTTTAGGATGGAGTTCACTTCATCCACACTAGTAGCGCGGCTGGCAGCGAAGGTTAAATCCACAACAGAAACGTTGATGACGGGAACGCGCATTGCAAAACCGTCAAAGCGCCCTGCTAAAGCTGGCAATACCAAGCCAACTGCTTTTGCAGCACCAGTCTTCGTTGGAATCATGCTGGTCACCGCAGAACGTGCGCGGCGCATATCCTTGTGATACACGTCAGTTAGAACCTGATCATTGGTAAAAGCATGAATCGTGGTCATCAAACCAGATTCGATCCCAATTTTTTCTAGCAATGGCTTCACCAATGGGGCTAAACAGTTGGTTGTGCAGCTCGCATTAGAAACAACAACATCGCTTGGCTTGAGAACTTGTTGATTCACACCATAAACAATAGTGGCATCAACATCTTTTTCACCTGGGGCAGAGATCAATACCTTCTTCGCACCCTGAGAAATATGCACCATGGCTTTTTCTTTGGAAGTGAATTTACCTGAACACTCAAGCACTAAATCCACACCCAACTCACCCCAAGGCGTTTCCAAAGGATTACGAGTAGAGAACATCTTGATGCGATCGCCATTGACCACCATGCAATCGCCATCTACTTTTACTTCAGCAGGAAAACGACCATGCGCAGAATCATATTGCGTCAGGTGTGCATTGATGTCGATATCACCCATTGCGTTAATTGCGACGATTTTGATATCGCGCCTAGGCTTGCCATTGACTTGATCTTCATACAAAGCACGTAAGACCATACGACCAATACGACCATAACCGTTAATTGCGACACGAATTGTCATTCCATTTCCCTTGCTCATTTTGAATTCTTAAATAAATACTTTGTTTCTGATCTTTTCTATTTCTTTGCAATACATTGCTTCACTGTTTTAGCAATCTGATCGACCGTTAAACCAAAGTATTCGTAGAGCACAGGTGCTGGCGCAGATTCTCCGAAGGTATCAACCCCATGCACTGCTGCACAACCATACTTCCACCAGAAATCACTTACGCCTGCCTCAACAGCAATGCGCGGAATATCCGCTGGCAAAACTGTTGCTTTGTATGCAGCGTCTTGCTGGTCAAATACTGTCGTCGATGGAATCGATACCACACGAATACCAAAACCCTCACCCTCTAGACGCTCCGCTGTTTGCAACGCCAAAGCGATTTCTGAACCAGTAGCAATGATCACTGCCTTGATCTTTAATTTCTTGGGGTCACGCAAAACATAGCCACCGCGGGCAATCTCTTTTACTTGCTGACTATTGCGTGAAACAAATGGGCAGTTCTGACGACTGAAGATCAAAGCGCTTGGGCCATGCTTCCGCTCAATCGCAGCACCCCATGCAACCGCACTCTCACTAGTGTCACAAGGACGCCAAACCATTAAATTGGGAATTAGACGCAAGCTCGCTACATGCTCAACAGACTGATGGGTTGGACCATCTTCACCCAAGCCAATAGAGTCATGTGTAAAAACAAAGATACTACGTAATTTCATCAATGCAGCCATACGTAATGCATTACGACTGTAATCAGAGAAGGTTAAGAAGGTGCCGCCGAATGGAATATATCCACCGTGTAAAGCGATGCCGTTCATGATGGCACTCATACCAAATTCGCGCACACCATAGTTAATGTGGTTACCCCACTGATCACCACGTACAGGCTTGCATGAAGACCAGTTCGTTAAGTTAGATCCTGTTAGGTCGGCAGAGCCACCCATGAACTCTGGCAATTCAGGGGCCAATGCCTCGATCGCATTTTGACTGGCCTTACGAGTAGCAATTGTTTCTGCTTTGGTTTCGCAAGTTTTTAAATAAGCATCTAAAGTCTTAGAGAAGTCTTTGGATAAATCACCTTGCATACGGCGCTGTAATTCAGAAGCTAACTCTGGGTATTTATTTTTGTAGGCTTGGAATTCTTTATTCCACTCATGCTCAGCAGCTTGGCCGCGCTTCTTAAAATCCCAAGCTTCATAAATATCATTTGGAATTTCAAATGGCGCATATGGCCAGTTCAACGCAACACGGGTTGCAGCAATTTCAGCTGCGCCCAATGGAGAGCCATGCACCTTATCGCTCCCCGCCATATTCGGAGAGCCCTGACCAATTGCAGTCTTGCAACAAATCAATGTTGGTTTGTCACTTTTCTTCGCTTGAGCGATTGCACTAGATACAGCTTCTGCATCATGACCATCCAAAGCGCGAAGGACGTTCCAACCGTAAGCCTCAAAACGTTTTGGCGTATCTTCGTTAAACCAAGAAACCACTTTGCCATCAATCGAGATGCCGTTGTCATCCCATAGTGCAATGAGTTTATTAAGTTTGAGTGTGCCAGCCAATGAACACACTTCATGACTGATGCCTTCCATCAAACATCCATCGCCTAAAAAAACATAGGTGTAGTGATCAACAATATCGTGGCCTGGGCGATTAAATTCCGCAGCTAATAATTTTTCTGCCAGCGCCATGCCAACCGCGTTTGAAATCCCCTGACCTAAAGGACCGGTAGTGGTTTCTACTCCGGGAGTAATTCCATACTCAGGATGTCCAGCAGTTTTACTATGCAACTGACGGAAGTTTTTCAGTTCGCCAATGGGCAAGTCGTAGCCAGTGAGATGCAATAAGGAATACAACAACATCGAGCCATGGCCGTTAGATAAAACAAAGCGATCACGATTCATCCAATGGGGATCGGTTGGATTGTGTTGCAAATGCTCATTCCACAGACCGACTGCTATATCAGCCATACCCATTGGCATTCCAGGATGCCCCGAATTGGCTTGTTGTACTGCATCCATGGATAAAGCGCGAATGGCATTTGCCATACGAATTTGAAGGTTTGACATCGTAAATTGGGTCTCGAGAAAATTAATTAGCTATATTGCAGTAATGCCTCAATTTTATCTTCCCGGCCCATGGGAAAACCAAAAGCCAAATACCCTCACCCCTGAACTCGCACATCACTTGCGCGTGCGCCGCATTCAAGTCGGTGAATTTTTCCCCATCTTTGATGGAAATGGCCAAGTTGCCCAAGCCAAACTGATCTCACTGAGTAACAAATCGGGGGAAGTTGAGTTGAGTGATATTTGCCAAGATACTCATCGTGAGAGCCCTTATGCCATTACCCTGGCCCAAGGTCTCGCTGGGGGAGACAAGATGGACTGGGTGGTTGAAAAGGCTATAGAGACTGGGGCTCAGCTTATTGCCCCATTACAGTGTGAGCGCTCAGTGATTAAATTAACCCGCTCTAGTGATGCTGAGCGAGCCCAAAAACGCCTTCTCCACTGGGAGGGAATTGTTCAGGCAGCCTGCGAGCAATGCGACAGAACCGTGCTAGCCACAGTTGAGCCCATACAAGATTTTGCAAGTTACATACAGAAGCCACAAAAAGCCAAACTTAAACTACTTTTAAGCCCAGATACTGATAAAAGCTTATATTCTGTTTTAGTGGATAACCCACCGCAGGATGTCATTTTGATGATTGGGCCCGAAGGTGGGCACTCCCCAGAAGAGGAAGCGCAAGCGCAAGCGGCGGGTTATCAACTAGTTTCTCTGGGTGGTCGAGTATTGCGCACTGAAACTGCTGGAATTGTGGCAATCACTGCTGTTCATAGTATTTGGGACCCAGAAATGCAAAATCGCCTCAAATAGAGGCGTTTTTTGCTGATTTACCGCTTACTGCCTTACTGCTTCATTCGTTATACGAGTGATTAAGCAAAAGAGTAGAACACGCGATACGGTGTGCGGCGCTCAGACCAAAAGTCCACAGCATCACGGAATACATCTAGCAGAGTCTCACGAGCCTCTTTGTCAAATTTCTGAGTACAAGGCAAACCTTCGAGCACCACTACAAAACCTGGCTGAGGGCCAGACTTATCAACAGTTGTCGTCAAAGAATCTAATAAAGGATCGAAATTCTTCGCTTGTTGCTTAGTAAATGTGTAAGCAATGGCAATCGCCTCCAGCACTTCACCTTTAGTCATCGCATTTGCACAGTTAGCGTAAATGAAATGCTGGCCAAGTTCAGTAGCAGCCTCCTGAAGGTCAGCAGTACGGAAAGCACGAATAGATTGCACGATATTAGGGCGCACACTGCGCAACATTGCCGGCGGTCCGGCATCGCGAACGGCCAAAGCGGCACGCCAAGAAGCTGTCACTTTTTTCCCCGAAACTTGATTTGCTGCATAGGTTTGTAGACGAGATAAACCGCCCTCAGCATAGATATTGGCAGCGGATGACTCGGTTTCGAGTCGATCGTTACTATCCCAACTTTCAGCCCGACTGTGTTCGTCAAAGCCTACTGTAGTGCCGTTTTCAGAGCGATTATTCATGATGGATGCTAGATTACCCTTAACACGCCGTCAAATCAAGCCCAATTACAGTGCATTTTATATAAACCATTGATTTATATAGAAATTATTTATGTTAGTTAATACCAACTAACATAAATAAAAGTTTATCCCTAGGTCTTAGGCCGCCCCTCTAGCGTTGCTTGCAGCTTCAACTACCGCCAAAGTGGTCAAATTGACGATACGACGCACAGTAGCTGCTGGCGTCAAAATGTGAATTGGCTTAGCAACCCCTAAAAGCAATGGTCCGATTGCGATACCGTTACCGGCAGCCGTCTTCAATAGGTTGTAAGAAATATTAGCGGCATCAATATTTGGCAAAACCAACAAATTAGCATCGCCTTTTAATGGTGAAGAGGTAACCGCGCCGGCGCGAATGGTTTCATCCAAAGCGCTATCACCGTGCATTTCACCATCCACTTCAAGACTAGGGTCTGCTTTTTGAATCAAAGCGAGTACCTCACGCATTTTGACTGCAGATGGAGCGCTACTTGAACCAAAGTTGGAATGGGACAAGAGCGCCACCTTAGGCGCTATGCCCAATTTACGCATTTCGTTTGCCGCCATCAAGGTGAGTTCAGCCAATTCTTCTGCTGTTGGATCGATATTCACATGGGTATCGACTAAGAAGACTTGGCGGCCCGGCAAAATTAATCCAGACATGGCACCATAAACATTGGCGCCCGGCTCTTGACCTACCACCTCGTCGATGTACTTCAAATGGGTTGCTAAGTTGCCAACGGTTCCACAGATCATGCCATCAGCCATCCCTTTGCTAATCATGATGGATCCGATCAAGCTATGGCGGCGACGCATTTCTAGCTTAGCAAAAGATTCGGTAACGCCTTTACGCTCAGTCAAGGCCAAATAGGTTTGCCAGAAATCACGGAAGCGTGGATCATTTTCTGGATTGACGATATCAAAGTCTTCACCCGCTTTAATACGTAATCCGAACTTGTCAATGCGGTGCTCAATTACCGCAGGACGACCGATCAGAATCGGTGTTGCTAAATGCTCATCAATAATGATTTGTACTGCACGCAATACGCGCTCATCTTCACCTTCAGCAAACACAATCCGTTTTTGAGCAGCAGGCACTCCCTTAGCAATGCTAAATAATGGCTTCATCAAAGTACCGGAGTGGTACACAAATTGTTGTAACTGATTGCGGTAAGCATCGAAGTCTTTAATTGGGCGCAGAGCGACGCCGTCCTCCATTGCCGCCTTAGCAACAGCGGGTGCGATGACGGTAATCAAACGCGGATCAAACGGCTTCGGAATTAAGTACTCCGGACCAAAAGACAAGTTCTCAATACCGTATACCGAGGTCACTATTTCGCTCTGCTCAGCACGTGCCAACTCCGCCACAGCCTTTACCGCTGCGACTTCCATGCCACGTGTAATGGTGGTAGCACCAACGTCTAAAGCACCACGGAAGATAAATGGAAAGCACAGCACGTTATTTACTTGGTTTGGGTAATCAGTACGACCCGTTGCCATCACCGCGTCAGGACGAACTTCCTTTACCTCCTCAGGCAGAATCTCAGGAGTTGGATTTGCCAAGGCATAGATCAATGGCTTATCAGCCATCTTCTTTACCATCGATTGCTTCAGAACACCGCCAGCTGAGAGTCCTAAAAAAATATCAGCTCCTTCAATCACTTGATCTAGGGTGCGTAAATCTGTCTCCTGACAGAACGGCTCCTTTTGCGGATCCATTAATTCTTGACGGCCTTTGTATGCAACACCAACTAAGTCAGTAACCCAAATATTCTTACGCGGGATACCAAGGTCAACTAATAAATCTAAACAAGCTAATGCAGCAGCGCCAGCACCAGAGGTGACTAATTTCACATTAGCAACATCCTTACCAACTACTTTTAAGCCATTCAGAATGGCAGCAGCAACCACAATCGCAGTTCCATGTTGGTCATCATGAAAAACCGGAATCTTCATACGCGCTCGCAACTTGCGCTCAACAATAAAACAATCTGGTGCTTTGATGTCTTCTAAATTGACACCACCAAAAGTGGGTTCGAGCGCCGCAATGATTTCAACTAATTTCTCTGGATCGTTTTCATTAATTTCAATATCAAAAACATCAATGCCAGCAAATTTCTTAAAGAGAACTGCTTTACCCTCCATCACTGGCTTACTAGCCAATGGTCCGATATTTCCGAGGCCCAATACTGCCGTACCGTTGGTAATCACACCAACTAAATTACCTCGAGCTGTGTATTTGAAAGCATTCGCGGGATCTTTAACAATTTCCTCGCACGGCGCAGCAACGCCAGGTGTGTAAGCTAGAGCTAAGTCACGCTGATTGGTTAACTGCTTCGTTGGGGCGATTTCAATCTTGCCTGGAGTTGGGAACTCATGATAGTGAAGAGCGGCTGCCCTTAAATCTGCTATTTGCTGTTCTTTACTGCTATTGCTTGGTTTGCTCATCAGTTCACTCATCAATCAGACGTATTCAAGCTCTAATTCTATTCCTCTCAGATGGAAGAGTCACAAGAGCCATAAAATGGGGCATGCAATCTCAAACCTCCCCACTTGGCGAATTTGATCTAATTCAGCGTTTCTTTAAAACGCAGTCGGAACTCATGCTCGCAAAGAATCCCAGCTCAGTAAAGCTGGGGATTGGTGATGATTGCGCCCTACTAAAAACCGATCCCGCCGAGGAGCTTGCCATTACCAGCGACATGCTGGTATCTGGACGACACTTTTTTCCAGACGCCAATCCAGAGTGGCTAGGCTGGAAAGCCCTAGCAGTCAACCTCTCAGACCTGGCTGCTATGGGCGCTAGGCCGATCGGTTTCACACTCGCACTGGCACTACCGGAGGCGAATTCAGTCTGGTTGGAAGCCTTTAGTAAAGGTTTATTTGCAATCGCAAATCAATTTTCTTGCCCCCTCATTGGTGGCGATACTACCGCCGGTCCACTCAATATTTGCATCACTGCTTTTGGCAGTATTCCGAAAGACAAATCTATTCGTAGGTCTGGGGCTTTAGAAGGTGATGACATTTGGGTTTCAGGAGCCGTTGGGGATGCCCGACTTGCTCTTGCTGCACTGCGTCACGAAATTGAATTAGAAAGTGGGGATTTGGAAGCGATTGCAGTACGCATGCATCAGCCCACTCCTAGAGTTCAATTGGGCATCGCTTTAAGAGGCATTGCCAATTCTGCTCTGGATATCTCCGATGGCCTGTTGGGTGATCTGAGGCATATCCTCAAGCAATCAGGCAAGGATGCAGAAATCTTTTTAGAGCGAATCCCAAAATCCACAACGCTAGGTAAACAATCATCCACTATTCAGAATCAATACGCAGCGAGTGGTGGTGATGATTACGAGCTGTGCTTTACTGCAGCTAGCGGCTCAAGAGATGCGATCACCAAAATTAGTGAGGACTTAAATCTTCCACTCACCCAAATTGGTAGTGTCAAATCCATGCAACACTCAGCACCCGAGATACGCATCATCGATAACGATGGAAAAAAATTAAATTCTCAGCAAGCAGGTTTGCTGCTGAAATCTTTTGATCACTTCGCATGAATACCCAAACCAATTCACCAGGCCCCTCCATATTGACCCCCAGCTTCAAGTGGGTGTTTGCTAAACCTAGTCGCGCCCTGGCGTTTGGACTTGGTAGTGGTTTAGCGCCATTTGCACCTGGCACTGCAGGAACACTGTGGGCTTGGGCTATTTTCTTATTGGGCGATTACTTTCTATCAACTGTAACGTGGTGGTGGATCATTGGCCTAAGCATTCTTCTGGGTTGCTGGATCTGTGGACAAGTCAGTGAAGAGTTAGGGAAAAAAGATTTTGGTGGCATTGTGCTGGATGAAGTGGTCGCCTTCTGGCTCGTATTAATATTCATCATGCCAGCAAACTTATGGATGCAGATGTTGGCATTTGCACTATTCCGATTCTTTGATGCCGTGAAACCTGGTCCGATCGGAATGATCGATCGGCACTTTAAACATTTAGAGGATAGTGATCCTTCTTCTCCATCGAGCTTTACTGTGGTGTTGTGGCGTGGTTTTGGAATCATTGCAGATGATCTTGCTGCAGCATTTTTTACGCTTCTCACAATAGCGCTTATACAAATTGGTTTGGGCTATCTCTCATGAAAAATAATAACGATCCTCAGCATGAGCTAGCGAGAGCTGTTGCCCTCACTCTAATAGGCCGAGGCTGGAGAATTGCTTTGGCCGAATCCTGCACTGGCGGCCTTGTCTGCGCGACACTGACGGACTTGGCAGGCTCAAGTAATTGGCTAGAGCGAGGCTATATCACCTATAGCAATGCCGCAAAATCTGAATGCTTGGATGTTCCAGCGGAAACCATTGAATCTTTTGGCGCAGTCAGCGAACCAGTTGCCAAAGCGATGGCCGAAGGGGCGCTATGCAATGCTAATGTCAATGCAGCGATCTCCATTACTGGCATCGCTGGTCCAACAGGTGGTTCAGTAGAAAAGCTGGTTGGCACTGTCTGCTTTGGCTGGGCAATTAAAGAAAATGTTGGGCGTGATGTTGTTAATACTATTACGCTGACCAAACACTTCAACGGTGATCGTCAGGTAGTGCGAGAACAAGCGCGTGATTTTGCTCTCTCTCACTTTCTGGAATTACTTAAACCCAAAAACGCCTAACGAGGCAGCACTACAGAATTAGCGTGAGCTCAGCCAGCCCTTGTGGCGGAAATAGCCCAACGGAATCATCGCTGAAATCACCATAGAAATAATGGCAACTGGATAACCCCAGGTCTGTTCTAGTTCGGGCATATAGCGGAAGTTCATACCCCACACGCTCGCCAATAAAGTTGGCGGCATTAAGGCAACGGATACCACCGAGAAGATTTTGATGATCTTACTTTGGTTCAAATTAATAAAACCGACTGTCGCATCCATCAAGAAGTTGATCTTATCGAATAAGAATGCGGTATGGTTTTCTAATGAATCAATATCTCGCAGAATCTGACGCGCCTCTTCTTGCTGCTCATCAGACAATAATTTGCTCCGCATTAAGAAAGACAATGCACGGCGAGTATCCATCACATTACGACGAATACGTCCGTTGGTATCTTCTTCCTTAGCAATTGTTTCTAGCACTTCTTCTGCATCGTGATCGGTGATGTCATCTTGCAGAACGCGCTTACCTGCTTGCTCGAGGTTTTCATAAACCTCTTCCAAAGCATCAGCAGAATACTCAGCATCAGTGGAGTACAGATCAAGTAAAACGTCTTTCGCATTACTGACTGAACCTGGGCGCAAACGGGCACGCAAACGCACCAAGCGGAACACCGGCAAATCTTCGTCATGAATGGAGAACAACACTTGCTTGGTCATCACGAAAGCAACTCGCACGTTGCGAGAGGTTTCTTCTTCGTCTAATAAGAAATCGGTACGAATATGAAGGTGACCATCATCCGCCTCGAAATACCGTGCAGAAGCTTCCAAGTCACCCAAATCATCCAATTCAGGCAAAAGAACGCCAAAAGCCTCTTTAATCCACAGGAGCTCTTCCTCTTCAGGGTCTACAACGTCGATCCAGATAGGGTTGGAGTATTGCAACAATTCATTGCGATCTTCCACTTGCTCTTGAGAGAGGCGGCCATTTTGCAGGACGAACAAGTTGATCATGGTGAACTCCTAAGGAATGGTCGCTAGTTTATCCTATAGCTCATGACAGTTTGACTAAAATAAGCTTAATCCTAATGAACTCTAGCTCAAATACCTTCACCCAACAACTCCAGTCTGCGTGGGCTTCCCAAGGCAGTATGTTGTGCGTGGGCTTTGATCCAGATCCCAAGCGTTTGCCTGCTGTATTTCAGAGTAAGCCTGAGGGGATTTTTGAGTTCTGCCGCGAGATCGCCGATGCTACTGCGGATACCGCCTGCTCCTTTAAGCCCCAGTTCGCCTACTTTGCCTCCCAAAGAGCCGAAGCTCAACTAGAAAAACTGACTCGCTACCTTAAAGATAAATACCCCCACATCCCCGTCATCCTCGATTCCAAACGCGGGGATATCGGCAGTACAGCTGACCACTACGCCTTAGAAGCGTTTGAGCGTTATGGTGCAGATGCCGTTACCGTAAACCCTTACATGGGCTTTGACACGATCGAGCCCTACCTAAAGCACGCAGGTAAGGGTGTGATTGTTTTATGTCGCACCTCAAATCCAGGAGGTTCCGACCTTCAGTTCTTGAATGTATCGCCAAATGGTGAACCGCTCTATCTTCACGTTGCCAAGCTAGCCGCACAGAAATGGAACCCCTCTGGACAAATCAGCCTGGTAGTTGGTGCAACCTTCCCTGAAGAAATTGCTAAGGTGCGAGCCATTGTGGGCGAGATGCCTTTACTCATTCCAGGGATTGGCGCTCAAGGTGGCGACATCGATGCCACCGTTAAAGCTGGCGGTATACCCAACCACCGAGGCACGGGCATGATGATCAACTCCTCTAGAGCAATCTTGTATGCAAGCTCAGGAAGTGATTTTGCTGAGGCGGCTAGAAAAGTAGCGATCGCAACGAGAGATGCATTAAGAGCTGCAATTAACAAATAAGGCTAGCGCGCTTTTTGTTTCTGAGTGGGCGCTAAAGCAACCCTGTCCATATTTTCTAGAATAAAGTCTTGTTGTGTGGGGAAATGAATATTAGCCTTACGGCAGTACTGCACTTTGTCAAAACACTTCGGTGCAGGTAAAGCTGATGCTAACGCTGCTGCCTGTTCGCGATCAAGCGATGCCGGCTTAATACCGTAGTAATGCTGAGAAGCTGCGCCAATACCAAAGATGCCTTCGCCCCACTCCACTGAATTTAAATAGATTTCATAAAGACGTTGCTTAGGAAGCATTACTTCCAACAAACCCGTAATGATGAGCTCCTGAGCTTTGCGAAAATAATTCTGCTCAGAAGAAAGAAAAAGGTTCTTTGCTAATTGCTGTGTGATCGTAGAGCCCCCACGCAATGCAGTTTTGGATTTGCCACTACCCTGTTGATTGAGTTGTGAATTTTTAGCCCATGCTTTTTTTATATCCTCAACCCGAACACCCATATGCTGAAAGAAGATATCGTCTTCGCTCACTAAAACAGCACGCTTGAGATTGGCCGAGATTTTATCGTATGGAACCCAAGATGACTGCACTGGGCAAGACCATGACAGACCACAAAGACGCCAACGTTCAGCCCTTTGAAATGCAGTACTGCTAGGATCAAGAACTACCCATAAGCCAATCTGCATGACAAAGTACATTTGCATGACAATAAAGCCACCCACTAAACATTTCAGAAGGTAAGAAAGCCAACGCATTCAAGCTTAGCTAGAAATTAGGAAGTGCGAAGTTCTGCCAATACAGCGCGAGAATCAATCGCATCAGTCAGCTGAGCACCACGCCAAATTAAGAAAGCATCTGCAGCTTGCTCAACCAACATACCCAAACCATCACTAACCCGCGCACCGCGATACAGCGCTTGCTGCATCAAAGCAGTGACTTTGCCGTAGACCATGTCGTAGGCAAAAGACTTGGGAGTAAAGACATTGCTTGCCGCGGCATCGCTGATAGGAGATTCATCCGATAGACCTGCAGCAGTAGCATTAATAATAAGATCAAAAGGAGATGTGGTCTTACTTACATCTTCCAGTTCGTTCAAAGTTGCTGCCGTCAATATCACTTGTAGAGAGCGAGCCAAATCGCTAAATAATTGAACCAAGTCCTGAGCCTTAGTATTGGATCGATTGACAATAATGAACTCTGCGGGCGATTGCTCTAGCAAAGGACCTAACACTCCGCGAGAAGCGCCACCCGCTCCCAGCAATAAAATTCGGGAGCCTTGAATCTGAATACCCTGAGCCAATAGGTCTCTAACTAAGCCGGCGCCATCCGTGTTGTCACCAAATATTTTCCCATCTTCAATACGCAAAGTATTGACAGCGCCAGCTAGCTGCGCACGCGGTGTTAATACATCTGCCAGAGCCTGAGCGTCCAACTTAAATGGTACGGTGACATTCATACCCTTGCCACCAGCAGCAAAGAATGCTTGCGCAGCGGTTTTGAATTCACCAAGTTCAGGCTGTAAACGCCCGTAATGCATTTTTTGATTTGACTGCTCAGCAAATCGTTGATGAATGGCGGGCGATTTACTATGTGCGATCGGATTACCGGCAACCGCATACACATCCACACCAGGAAATTGGGTGGGATCAGTATGCAATTGGGCAGAAGTGACTTGACTCATAGTAACTACAGGATAAGCGAAATTGAGTGATGTCTTCTGAATTAAGGACGCAAATCCAATCGATCAGATCCATCCCGCGTGAAATCAAAAGTAGAAACCCAATCTAGGATATCAATCTGCTGACGCATTTCTGCAGGGAAAGCGCCAAAGGGGGCAGAAGCACGAATAATCGCTAGGGCCTGGCGATCCAACTCGGGATTGCCAGAGCTTCGTCCAATACTCAAACCATCCTTACCCTGAGCATTATTGGCAATGCGCCCTTGGGCATCCACGCTAACGACAATCACTAGACTGCCATACAAGGGGCGACCGTTAGCCCGCGGAAAAAATGCGCTGCCATAAGCCTCTATCTTTTGGCGCATGGCGTCGTAATACTGCGCAAAGACAACCGCCTTAGTGCTGGCTCCAGTCAAAACCTTACGACGAGGCTCGCGACCATTGGCCTGTAAACGCTTGGCTAGCTCAGCCTCTAAGGAATTCAGCTGGGATGTCGCTGTTTTCTCATCTCCACTTTTGCGACCGCCCGAAAGTACTCGATCCGCCTCAAGCTTGGCCAGCATTTGCTTTTGCTGTTTTTCCAAAACCTCGAGGCGGGCATCGGCACCGAGTCTTGCCCGATGGAGCGCACTAGCATCTTGATTGGGGGTATTGCCGCCTCCATGCAAATCTGCTTGGGCTAATTTATTGGCCTGCTTGGGTGCTACTTGATTACTAGCATTCACCAAGACAACGCTGAGTGGTGTATTCAGACGACGATTTTCTATTTCTCCTAGGCCCCAGCGGAAGGATAAAAAGATCAGATGAAACAAAATTGAGAGGCCAAGGGCATAGCGAAATGGGTGGCGTCGCCAGATACCATTTAAGCGACCTACTAGCTGCGTCAGCTTAGATGGAACTTTCATCACTCTCAGGAACTTCTGGAGTTTCTATATGAAGAACCCGAACCCCGGCAGTAAGCTGCAATAGGTCTACATCAGCCACGCTCACTTCAGCTCGAATCATGCGTGGATGGGCCGCCAACTCGGGAACTGGAAGATGCAATGGGACTAACTCTACTCGAGACATCCCTTCTTTGAGATGCCTCACAAAGACTTGTCTAGGAACTTCATCCTGAGCAATCCAGCGCAAGCACCAATATTTCTCAAGGCGATCTTGGTATTCACCGTAGGCTGAATAGCACGCCTCAAAGTCAGCGGCGATACCCATCAAGGCTGCATCTCGCGGTGGGAATGGCGCCACCATTTTGGCGGTAATGCCATGTTTTGCTATAGCGATTAACTGCCACTGATTCACTAAATCTGAATAGCGGCGCAATGGAGATGTGCACCAAGCGTAATACTCCAAGCCCAATCCCTCATGAGGCCCAGGGGTTGTCTGCATACGAGTGCGCAAAGGACCCCAGCCCTTTTGAGTACGGAACAAACCAGGTATCCCATGATCTGCTAACAAGCGTCCTGAGGCACTATTGCAATAAATCATCCACTCAGCAACGATGGTATCGAGGATCGAGCCGCGTTGACGAGGAGTAATGTCTACCCGTTGCACACCACCAACTTCTTTAATTTGAAAATGAAAGTCTCTCGCCAAGGCATTGGGATCCAAGACCCCCAATTGCTCAGCACGCAATCCATTAGCTATACGCTGCTCCTGGCGCCCTGCATGCAATAACTTTGCCGCTGTCCACAAAACACTGAGCTCTTGACGATAAGCATACTCAGCAGATTCATCGGCCAAACTTTCTTCCGTCACCAAATGCTCTAAGTTCTCCAAGCGAAGATTTGCCCCCATTGGAACCATCTCAGCGCGTAACTGCAGAGTTTCTTTATCCAAAACTCCAGCCGCATCAATATCTACATAAATCGATAAAGCTGGGCGAGCAGCACCCGCATCTAATGAGAACTGAGTAATCACCTGATCAGGCAACATCGTAATTTTGTCGCCAGGGAAATACACCGTAGACATACGTGTGCGTGCAACCTTATCTAAAGCATCATCCTTAGTAATCACTAAACCAGGCGCCGCAATATGAATACCGATACGATGTCCGCCACCCTCGAGCGCAGTAACTGATAAAGCATCGTCAATTTCGGTAGTACCTGAGTCATCAATCGAGAATGCGCTTACTTCAGCGACAGGTAATTCTGAAATAGCAGCATCTAAAGCAGCTTGGTCAACCGCCAAACTTAGATTATGTGCAGCGCCCTGAGGGAAATGTGCTTTTAAGAACATCCCTTGGTGATATTGCAAAGGTGAGTCAATCGCACCACAGCGGATCATGAGCTGCGCAGGTGATTCTCCTGACTCAGTACATGCTGCAATTAATGCTTTATAGGCAGAGGTATTTTTATCCGGAGAAAACAGAAGTTGATTAGCCTGAGATTGAAGCGTCTCTGGAAACACGCCAGCCACCAGCTCTTGCTGCCACTCAGTCTGCTGCTCTAATTCTTTTTGTTTGCGCTCAAGCGCAGCCAAACCAGCCTGCAGTTGCTCTAGTGGTGCCCTTTGAAAACGTCCACGCCCTTTACGACGAAAAAATACTGGCGCACTTTGCAAGGCGATGGCTAATGCAGTCTGTTGCGGTACGCTGACTTGTGCGCCAAAGTACTCATGAGCAACATCTAATAAGCCAAACTCTTCATCAGGTGCGCAATCCCATAAGAACTGCAGATCAATCTCTTTGGATAAAGTATTTGCCGCATCCATTAAGGCTTGCGGTTCTGGCTTTTCAAAACGGAGCCAAACTTCTTTGGCTTTTAACTTAATCTTTTTCCCAGAAAGACTAGTCGCTTGCCATGATTCAGCATCTCCAGCGCCCGAAGCAGACTGAACCGTAGCGACCTTGATGTCGCCACCCTCTTCATATAAAAGATGCATGCTTAGAGGGAGATCCCGCCACTGGCCTCAAGTGCAACACCGTTCACATAGCTAGCTTCATCGCTTGCTAAGAATAAATAGACGTTCGCCATTTCTTCAGGAGTACCCAAGCGACCGAGCCAACTGCGCCTCTCAATATCTTTCAGAATATTTTCTGGCATCGCTTTCACCATCTCAGTGGCAATAAAGCCTGGGCAAACTGCATTTACCCGAATACCTTTTGGGCCTAATTCACGCGCCCAAGTTTTGGTAAATCCAATCACTCCAAACTTGGTTGCTGAATAGTTAGTTTGTCCAAAGTTTCCATAAATGCCCACAACACTAGAAGCATTGACGACAGCACCTTTGCCTGCCTCCAACATATGCGGCACTACCAATTGCGTGCAATTGAAGACACCCTTCAAATTGACATCAATCACCGTATCAAATTGTGCTTCGGTCATTTTGACCAAGCGTGCATCTTGTGTAATACCTGCATTGTTAATTAGGATATCAATGCGTCCGTGGCGCTGCATGATCTGATCAACAGCCGCTTCAATACTCGTACGATCAGTCACGTTCATCACATAGGCTTCTGAGCCAGGAATCAGATCTGTAGCAGCTTTAAGCGCCTCGGGATTGACATCCGCAATCATGACCTTAGCACCCTCTTGTGCAAATCGCTTAGCCGTTGCAAAACCAATGCCTTTAGCAGCACCAGTAATGATGGCTACTTTATCTTTCAGTCTCATGCTCATTACTTTGCTTTCTCTTGTATTGCAGTCAATATTTTTTGGTGCACTCCACCAAAGCCGCCATTACTCATTACCAAAATATGATCGCCAGGCTTTGCTTCATTTGCAACAGCCTTAACCAAAGTAGATAGATCATCAAAGGCTGCAGCACGATTTTCACTCATTGCATTTAATGGGGCTAATACTGCATTTAAATCCCAACCTAAAGAATCTTTACCAGCACTTGCACCGTAAGCAAAAATCTTGTCAGTAGCTTCCAGACTATGAGGTAGTTGCGCTTTCATCACCCCCAGCTTCATCGTATTAGAACGCGGCTCTAACACTGCCAAAATTCGTGACTGCCCCACTCTGCGACGCAAGCCATCTACCGTAGTAATGATTGCAGTGGGATGATGCGCAAAATCATCGTATACGGTTACCCCATTTGCCACGCCAATCGTCTCCAAACGGCGCTTCACATTTTTAAACTCAGCCAAAGCGCGTGCGGCATCGGCTGGTGCAATGCCAATATGATTTGCTGACGCAATAGCTGCCAACGCATTGAGCTGATTATGTCGACCCATGACACCAGAGTCTGGGGCCCAAGCGACCGTTGCAACTTCTTTACTATCTTGCACAACAATAAAACCATCGGCATCTTGAGAAATCAAAGACCAGGCATTGTGTTTATCTTGCCCAAATTTTTCAACGGGTGACCAAGCACCTCTTGAAATGACTTTTTGTAAGGCGGGCTCTTCGCCATTAACTACAACTAGACCATTACCCGGTACAGTGCGAACTAAATGATGAAATTGAGTTTCGATTGCAGCAAGATCCGCGAAAATATCAGCGTGATCAAACTCGAGATTATTTAATAAAGCAGTACGTGGGCGATAGTGAACAAACTTACTGCGCTTATCAAAAAACGCCGTGTCATATTCATCGGCTTCGATTACAAAATACTTGCTCTCACCTAAGCGAGCAGATACCGTGAAATTCAGTGGCACTCCGCCGATGAGGTAACCCGGCTTGTAATCATTGAACTCTAAGATCCAGGCCAGCATGGCAGACGTCGTTGTTTTACCGTGCGTTCCGGCAACAGCCAATACATGCCTATCGAACAACACTTGCTCACCCAGCCACTGAGGGCCAGAGGTGTATGGAAGCCCTTGATTCAGAATAGCCTCCATCAGTGGATTGCCACGAGAAACAACATTGCCGATGACAAATAAATCAGGCATCGTTCCGAACTGTAATAATTGGTCGGGTGAGAATCCCTCAATGAGCTCAATGCCCTGCGCTTCCAGCTGCGTGCTCATCGGTGGATATACGTTGGCGTCACAGCCAGTTACACGGTGTCCGGCCTGCCGAGCGATTGCGGCAATGCCGCCCATGAAAGTACCGCAAATGCCCAAGATATGAATATGCATTGGGCAATTTTAGCTAAGGAGTAGCAATGAACCGAAGACAGTGGATGAGCATCATTGGATTTAACCTCGTAGCCCTTGCTGCGGGAGTGGCGACTTCGCAATGGATCTTCAGAACAGAGCTAGCAGACGACCCCGCAATTAAAGCCTTTTTTGCCAACTCATGGCAAACACCCGATGGAAAATCGGTCGACACCAAAGAATGGCGCGGAAAAGTCCTCATAGTGAACTTTTGGGCATCCTGGTGCCCTCCCTGCGTTGAAGAAATGCCTACATTGGACAAATTACAAGCAGAGTTTAAGAGCCAAAATGTCTTATTTATCGGCATAGGCATCGATTCACCCTCTAATATTCGTCAATTTCTAGAAATGACCCCAGTTTCTTACCCGATTGTAATTGGCGGACTTGAGGGCAGTAATATCTCGAAGCAGATGGGGAATGCCCAAGGGGCGCTACCCTATACCGTTATTGTTAATGCTCAAGGCAAGTCTACTAGCAGTAAATTAGGAAAGATAAGCGAAGAAGAGCTCAGAAGCGCAATTAAATTGGCCTTATAAGACTTTTTAAACGATTTTTGCAATCACTATTGTGGTCAAGATGAGCAGTTTTTGAGCTGAATATTGCCATATTTATGCTTCAAAGCATAAAAAATAGCGAGTTTATTGCGTCAATTTTGGGCTTGGGACAGTACTCCGGGGGTATACTTTGAGTGCAAGATGAATAAGATTCATCATTAAATAAGCAGTTTTCAGAGAATAGCTTTATCTCAGTAATAAAACCTAACTGCCTCTAAAAATATCGATCTATGTCGAAAAACACTTCAATTCTCGTTATCCAAGGCCCCAACCTCAATCTGTTGGGAACCCGTGAGCCAGAGGTTTACGGCAAAACTACCATGGAAGATATTCATACCAAGCTAGGTGCAATTGCAAAGTCCCACTCAGTTGATTTATCCACCTTCCAAAGCAACCATGAAGGCGAGCTAATTGACCGAGTTCAAAAGGCTAAACAAGATGGGGTGGATTTCATCATCATCAATCCAGGTGCTTTTACCCATACCAGCGTTGCCTTGCGTGATGCGCTGGCTGGGGTAGCTATACCGTTTATAGAAATCCATTTATCTAACATTCACCAACGTGAGGAGTTCCGTAAACACTCCTACCTGTCCGATATTGCTACCGGCGTTATCTGCGGTTTGGGCGCCATAGGTTACGAATTAGCACTACAAGCCGCTGTAGCCCGTTTACAAAAATAAAGATTTATTCAGAATTACCCGAGAGGAAGCCTTTCCATGGACCTAAGAAAACTAAAAACCCTAATCGACCTTGTTTCTGAATCAGGAATTTCTGAGTTAGAAGTCAATGAAGGTGAAGATCGTGTTCGCATTGTAAATGCCGGCTCTCCAGCTCCTGCAGGTCAAGTGGTATACGCCAATCCAGCGCCTGCTCAAGCTATTCAAGCTGCGGTTGCGCCAGCTGCAGCATTAGCTGCTGATGAGGCGCCCGCTGAAACTGGTTTTGTTGCTCGCTCACCCATGGTTGGCACCTTCTATCGCGCCCCAAACCCTGAGTCTCCGGATTTCGTCAAAGTCGGCGACACCGTCAAAGTGGGTCAAACGCTGTGCATTATTGAAGCGATGAAACTTCTCAATGAAATTGAGTCTGAGCAAGCAGGTGTTATTAAACAAATTCTGTGTGAAAACGGTCAAGGCGTTGAATTTGATCAACCGCTGTTCATCATCGCTTAATAGATCTCCTATGAGATCTATTCCAATCCACCGTTACTTAACTCAGAGCCGACATGTTCGATAAGATTCTGATTGCCAATCGCGGAGAAATTGCTCTCCGCATCCAACGCGCATGTCGCGAGTTGGGAATTAAAACTGTGGTGGTCTACTCGACTGCAGATAAAGAAGCTAAATATGTGAAGCTTGCAGATGAAGCAGTCTGCATTGGACCTGCGCCATCGCCTCTGAGCTATCTCAATATGCCCGCCATCATTTCAGCGGCGGAAGTGACAGATGCCGAAGCGATTCACCCTGGCTACGGTTTTCTCTCTGAGAACGCTGACTTTGCTGAACGTGTTGAGAAGTCTGGCTTTTCATTCATTGGGCCTACGGCAGCTTCAATTCGCTTGATGGGCGATAAGGTATCAGCGAAGCGCGCCATGATCAAAGCAGGCGTTCCTTGCGTTCCTGGATCGGAAGGTGCCTTGCCAAGCGATCCAAAAGAAATTATTGCCACTGCAAAACGCGTTGGCTATCCAGTCATTATTAAGGCTGCCGGTGGTGGCGGTGGTCGTGGCATGCGTGTTGTGCATACCGAAGCCGCTCTTCTTAATGCAGTCAACATGACCAAAGAAGAAGCGGGTCGTGCTTTTGGTAATCCTGAAGTCTATATGGAGAAGTTTTTAGAAAAGCCTCGCCACGTAGAGATCCAGATTTTGGCCGATACCCATGGCAATGCCATTTGGTTAGGTGAACGCGATTGCTCCATGCAACGTCGCCACCAAAAAGTGATTGAAGAAGCCCCAGCACCCGGTATTGATCGCCGTGCCATCGCTAAAATTGGAGAGCGCTGCGCTGAAGCCTGTAGAAAAATTGCTTACCGTGGTGCCGGTACTTTCGAGTTCTTGTATGAAGATGGTGAATTCTTCTTCATTGAGATGAATACCCGCGTTCAAGTAGAGCATCCAGTCACTGAAATGATTACAGGCGTTGATATTGTTCAAGAACAAATTCGCATCGCTGCTGGCTTAAAACTCAGCTATCGCCAAAAAGACATTGTTTTCCGTGGCCATGCCATCGAATGCCGTCTGAATGCCGAGGACCCATTCAAATTCACACCAAGCCCAGGGAAAATTGGTTCGTTCCATATGCCAGGTGGTCCCGGCATTCGTGTCGATTCACATGCCTATAGTGGTTATGTAGTGCCGTCCAATTACGACTCCATGATTGGCAAGCTGATTGCTTACGGTAACACTCGCGAGCAAGCGATACGTCGCATGCAGATTGCACTTTCCGAAATGGTGATCGATGGCATCACAACTAATGTGCCACTGCATCGTGAACTCATGCTTGATCCGAACTTCATCGAAGGCGGCACCAGCATTCACTATTTGGAGCATCGCCTCGAAGAGCAAGCCGCTAGTCGCGGTAAGCCCTAAGTTGCAGGTCAGTTAATGTCCATTTGGAGTGAGCATGTCCTATCGTGAACTTATTTTCACAGTCCCGGCTGAGATTGCAGAACCTTTAGGTGATGCTTTACTTGAAGTAGGCGCACTCTCAGTTACTGTTGAAGATGATGCCGCAGGTGGTTACGATGAAAATCCACTCTATGGCGAGCCAGGACTCTCACCAGAAGTTCAGGCTTGGGATCGATCTTCTGTAACTGCACTTTTCAATCCAGAGATGGATGATTCTGATGCAGCAAGCTTTATCCCTGAGCTTCTCGCATCCCTTCAGGAAGCAGGATTCAATCTCCCAACCCCCCAAGAAAAGATTGTTGAAGAGCAAGATTGGGTTCGCTTAACCCAGAGTCAATTTGCTCCGATTCAGATTGGTGAGCGTATTTGGGTGGTGCCTTCTTGGCATGAAGCGCCTACCGATCCCAACGCAATTTGTTTGGCAGTAGACCCAGGCTTGGCATTTGGAACGGGCAGTCACCCCACTACGCACCTTTGCCTACTATGGCTTGAACAAAACACTCTGCTTACGAATCAAAGCTTGCTCGATTACGGATGTGGGTCTGGAATTTTGGCCATTGCTGCTGCGAAATTGGGATGCACACCAGTAGTTGGTACTGATATTGATCCGCAAGCGATGGTTGCCGCACGCAGCAATGCAGAAATCAACAAAACTTTCATTCGTTTTGTTCTACCCAATGAAGATTCACCAGAACTCGCATCAGAAACTAAATACGACATCGTGATGGCCAATATTTTGGCTAACCCACTGCAAGTTTTAGCGCCTGCCTTAATAAACAAGATGCGCCTAGGTGGAAAAATTGTTCTCTCAGGCGTTCTTGCTCGTCAAGCAGAGGAAGTCATTGCAACTTACAGTCAATGGTTAACCCTATCCATCTGGAAAGAGAGTGAAGGCTGGGTCTGTTTGCACGGCACACTTCCGGAGCAGGGCCTTAAAGCGAGTTCAGCTGACAAAAATAGAGTTACTTCAGCTCTGACTCAAAAAAAAAGTCCTAAGTTAATCCTTCTCAGCCTTTTTTTCCTTTTGCTCATCATTGTTGGTGAGCACCTTTCTAGAAATTCTTTACTACCAGCATTAGCAACGCGTGTTGATGGTAGCTCTTCTGCGATTGCAACAATGAGTTTTTCTCTTTTACAGAAGTTGGATGAACAATTGTGTCGCGCGCTGGGGTGTGTAAATCGCTCTGTAAGCGATTTTGCCGCATGGAAAATAACTTCGGTCACCCTTTCACCTGAAAGCGCGCGAGAAGGCCTTAAAAACGCTTCCAATCAATCTATGCTGCAAGTTGGAATACAAAATCGTCTTGCACTACCTGTTTTATTCCCGAATTTAGAAATTTCTCTCACCGATGCCGAGGAATCTGAAATCAAAAAGATTCAACTCACTCCGCAAGAATGGTTACCGACTGCTTGGCAAGAGTCACATTCAGATTTTTTACGTCAAGGCGCCCCTGCCGGTGAAATCTTTTCGTCTGCATTGCTGATTTCACTTCCGCAAAATGCTGCTGGATATCGTGTCAGAATTTTTTACCCTGAAAAATAGGCTGCAAACCCTATTTCATACTCACTTCAATTGATTTTTATTAGAAAGTAATTATTTATGGCTAGCTTGATCTGTGGTTCCATCGCTTACGACACTATCATGAACTTTGAAGGCAAATTTGCCGATCAAATCCTGCCAGAGCAGATTCATATTTTGAATGTTGCCTTCCTAGTTCCTACAATGCGTCGTGAATTCGGTGGATGCGCAGGCAATATTGCTTACAACCTGAGTCTTCTTGGCGGCGATCCCATCATCATGGCAACCGTAGGCGGTGATGCAACGCCCTATCTTGATCGCTTAAAAAAACTAAAGATTGATGCGACGCACATTCGTCAGATTGAACAGGCATTTACTGCTCAAGCGATGATCACCACCGATCAAGCCAATAATCAAATTACCGCTTTTCATCCGGGTGCAATGGGAGAATCTCATCTCAACCAAGTTTCCGCAGTGATTGCGGAGCGCAGCAAGAATGCCAAAGGTGCTGCCAAATTTGGAATCGTTGCTCCAGATGGTCGCCAAGGCATGTGGGAACACTGTCATCAGTTAGCTGAAGCAGGCATTCCCTTTGTATTTGATCCGGGCCAAGGTTTACCGATGTTTAATGGTCCAGAACTCCTTGAGCTAGTAGATATTGCAAGCTATCTCGCCGTAAATGACTATGAAGGTGAAATGCTCTCGCAAAGAACCGGCCTAAGCCTGGCAAAAGTAGCTGAAAGAGTAAAAGCTTTGATTGTCACCAAGGGTGCTGAAGGTGCAGATATTTACTTTGAGGGTAAATGTATTGCGATTCCGCCGGTGCCAGCAGCGAAAGTAGTTGATCCAACTGGTTGTGGTGATGCATTTCGGGGTGGCTTGCTATTTGGATTAGAAAACGGCATGGATTGGGAAATTACCGGCCGATTAGCCAGCTTGATGGGCTCGATCAAAATCACCCACCAGGGACCACAAAATCACCAAATAAGCAAAGATGATATCGCTGCTCAGTTCAAATCCGCATTTGGATTTGCCCTCTAAAGCCAATAATTACCTGAAGTAACAATAAAAAAGGGATCTCGTGAGAGATCCCTTTGAACTTCACCCGCCTACAAGCAGAGCTTATGGACGTGTGCCAGTTGGGAAGGGCCAAGCAGCGGCAGGATTCAACGTTGTTGAAGTAGCAGCTTTTTTAGCCACGGGCTTTTTTACAGCTTTGCCCGCTTTCTTCGCAGCAGGCTTACTTACTTTTTTTTTGCAGCTACGCGCTTCTTAGCAGCAGGACGCTTTTTGGCGGCAGGCTTCTTAGCAGCAGCTTTTTTAGCAGCAGGACGCTTTTTAGCGGCAGGCTTCTTCTTAGCAGCAGGCTTCTTAGCAGCAGCTTTTTTAGCAGCAGGACGCTTTTTAGCGGCAGGCTTCTTCTTAGCAGCAGGCTTCTTAGCAGCAGCTTTTTTAGCAGCAGGCTTCTTAGCAGCTACTTTTTTCTTTGCAGCTGGTTTCTTTGCAGCAACTTTCTTCTTGGCGATTGCCATAGTAATGCTCCTTCACGTGAGGATTAGTCCAAACTACCGATTAAGAAGACCCGACCATTCATTTCCGCCTGGTTTTGCAACCGCTTGGAGCCGACGAGCGAGCCATTCATCGGCGCGCGGCTTGATGCTAAGTGCTGCACGCTAATGAATCTTGGAAAAAAAGCCGTGACCCCAAAAGGTAACGGCTTCTTCAATATGCTGGAAAAAATAGAGAGAGTAGACCAGGCACCCTTGGACAAGGGTTTTCGGATTTGAGTCTGGTTTTGCTGACTTTTAAAACTATCCAACCGTCTAATCTCCTATTTAGCCGGCAATGCGCTTTTTAATTAACTACTTATTCCCAACTTAGCGCACCACCAGTTTGATACTCAATAACGCGTGTCTCAAAAAAGTTTCTCTCTTTTTTCAGATCAATCATTTCTGACATCCATGGGAATGGATTCTCTTCATTTGGGAACATCGCGTCAAGTCCTATTTGTAAACATCTACGATTACAGATGTATCTTAGGTAACCTTTGAACATCGGCGCGTTCAATCCGAGTACTCCACGAGGCATCGTATCCTCTGCATAACGGTACTCTAATTCCACTGCTTTTTCGAAGATAGATTTGATCTCGTCTTTGAACGCAGAAGTCCATAACTGCGGGTTCTCCAGCTTGATTTGGTTAATTAAATCAATACCAAAATTACAGTGCATAGACTCATCGCGAAGGATGTATTGATACTGCTCAGCAGCACCCGTCATTTTGTTTTGACGACCCATTGCAAGTATTTGCGTAAAACCAACATAAAAGAATAATCCTTCCATTACGCAGGCAAAAACGATCAATGATTTGAGCAACATTTGATCAGTTTCTAATGTCCCAGTTTTGAAATTAGGATCAGTCAGCACGTCAATAAACGGAATTAAGAACTGATCTTTGGCGCGAATTGACTCGATTTCGTTATACGCATTAAAGATTTCGCTCTGATCTAAACCCAAAGATTCCACAATATATTGATAGGCGTGAGTATGAATTGCTTCCTCAAAAGCTTGACGCAACAGATATTGACGGCATTCTGGAGCAGTAATGTGGCGATAAGTACCCAAAACAATATTGTTTGCCGCTAAAGAGTCCGCTGTTGTGAAGAAACCGAGATTACGCTTAATAATGCGGCGCTCATCTTCAGTTAAACCATTAGGATCCTTCCAAAGCGCGATATCGCGGTTCATATTGATCTCTTGTGGCATCCAATGGTTTGCGCAACCAGCCAGATATTTCTCCCAAGCCCACTTATATTTAAATGGAACCAACTGATTCACATCAGTCTTGGCATTAATCACGCGCTTATCAGCAGCATTGACACGCAAAGCTGCGCCACTGGCTGAAGAAACAGCTTGTGTGGGTGGAGTCATGGCAACCTGGTCTGGCTGCGGACGTTGTACCTCAGCTACTGCTGGCTGTGGTGTCAGAATGACTGGTGCTAATACGGGTACTACTTCTTCTTCCCAATTCAACATAACTTTCTCCTAATTCTTATTTTTCTGTATCAGTTAGCAAAAGGCTTACTGACATGCTTCACATTCTTCAAATCCAGCATCACCGGGGCGCATTGTGCAAGCAGGGCCATCTAACTCTTGCGCTGCTGCTGCATCAGTGCCATTCACACCACCGCCACTAGATACCGCATTTAACTGACCACTTGCAACCGTAGACTTCTCCACGTGCGTTGCAGCCATTGTGCGGAGGTAATAGGTGGTCTTTAAACCACGTAACCATGCCAATTTGTACGTGTCATCCAATTTCTTGCCAGATGCGCCACCCATGTAAATATTGAGTGACTGCGCCTGGTCAATCCACTTCTGACGTCGTGAGGCAGCTTCAACCAACCAGCTTGGCTCCACTTCGAATGCAGTGGCATATAAATCACGTAAATCTTGTGGAACACGATCAATTTTGGACAAGGTACCGTCGAAGTACTTCAAATCCGCAATCATCACTTCATCCCAGAGACCACGATCTTTTAAATCACGGACCAAATACTCGTTTACTACAGTGAACTCACCTGAGAGGTTGGATTTCACAAACAAGTTCTGGAATGTCGGCTCGATACAAGCTGATACGCCAATGATATTGGAAATGGTTGCGGTCGGTGCGATCGCAACGCAGTTTGAGTTGCGCATACCGTGCTGCTTAATGCGGGCACGTAAGCCATCCCAATTCATAGTGGAAGAGCTATCTACTTCAAGGTACCCACCACGCTCTGCTGCCAACAATGCTACCGAGTCTTGTGGAAGAATGCCACGATCCCATAGTGAACCTTTATAGGTGCTGTAAACGCCACGCTCTTCAGCCAACTCATTGGATGCTTGATAGGCGTAGTAGCAAACTGCTTCCATTGAAGAATCGGCAAACTTCACTGCCTCATCACTAGCATACGGAATCCGTTGCATGTGCAGACAATCCTGGAAGCCCATGATGCCCATACCGACTGGACGATGCTTCAAGTTGGAGTTACGCGCTTTAGCAACAGCGTAATAGTTGATATCAATCACGTTATCCAACATCCGCATTGCAGTACGGATCGTTTTTTGGAGTTTCTCGTGATCCAAAATCATCTTGCCAGATGCATCTGTAGTCATGTGCGCTGTCAAGTTCACAGAACCTAAGTTGCAAACTGCAATCTCGCTCTCGTTTGTGTTCAGAGTGATCTCAGTACACAAGTTAGAAGAGTGCACTACACCAATATGTTGTTGTGGGCTACGAATATTGCAAGGATCTTTAAATGTGATCCATGGGTGACCAGTCTCAAACAACATACCCAACATCTTGCGCCACAATTGCTGCGCAGGAATGCGACGGAATGGCTTCAATTCACCAGCATCTGCTTTTTTCTCGTAAGCGACATAAGTTTCTTCAAAGGCCTTACCGAATTTATCATGCAGATCAGGTGTATTTGAGGGCGAGAATAATGTCCAATCACCACCTTCCATCACGCGCTTCATGAACAAGTCAGGGATCCAGTTTGAGGTATTCATATCATGCGTACGGCGACGATCATCACCGGTGTTCTTACGCAACTCTAGGAACTCTTCAATATCTAAGTGCCATGTCTCTAAATAGGCGCAAACTGCACCCTTACGCTTGCCACCTTGGTTCACTGCAACCGCTGTGTCGTTTACCACTTTTAAAAATGGCACCACACCTTGTGACTTACCGTTAGTACCTTTGATATGACTTCCCAAAGCGCGTACGTTTGTCCAGTCATTACCTAAACCGCCAGCAAACTTCGATAGGAGAGCATTCTCTTTCAAGGCTTCGTAGATGCCCTCAAGGTCATCATCCACTGTTGTCAAGTAGCAGCTGGATAACTGAGGACGTGTAGTCGCTGAATTGAACAAGGTTGGGGTGCTGGACATGAAATCAAATGTAGAAAGGATTTCATAGAACTCGATTGCACGACGCTCACGATCTAACTCATTCAAAGATAAGCCCATGGCAACGCGCATGAAGAATGCCTGCGGCATTTCAATACGGCGGTCTTCAATGTGCAAGAAATAACGGTCATACAAAGTTTGCAAACCGAGATAGTTGAATTGCAAGTCACGACTTGCATTCAAAGCAGCAGCCAATCTTGGTAAATCAAAATCACGCATACGTGGGTCTAAGAGCTCAGCAGTAATGCCTTCATTGATGTACTTGGCAAAATAGCTGCCGTACTCTGCTTGCATATCGCCTTGCAATACTTCGCGACCGAGGATTTCCTTACGAATCACGTGCATCAAGATACGAGCAGTTACTTGACTGTATGCGGGATCTTTTTCAATCAACGTACGTGATGCCAAAATTGCGGAGTCATACACCTGAGCCATTGGTACGCCATCGTACAAATTTTTAATAGTTTCAGTAATGATTGGGCTTGCATCAATACTATTGCCAAGGCCTTCACAGGCAGCTTCAATAATGGTGCGCAAGGCTGCCATATCCAATAACTTCTCAACACCGTTATCTGACACCTTTAGACCAGGTTCAGTTGCTTGAATAGATGATTGAGTTTCTTGTGCAGTGGTCTGCTGTGCAGCACGTTCTTGATTGCGCTTTTCACGATAAAGAACATATGCACGAGCAACGTTGTGCTCACCACTACGCATCAACGCCAACTCCACTTGATCTTGAATATCCTCGATATGGAAAGTACCGCCATTTGGGCGACTACGCAATAAAGCACGAACTACTGCGTGGGTGAGCTGCTCAACCTGCTCACGTACACGTGCAGAAGCAGCGCCTTGACCGCCATTAACTGCTAAAAATGCTTTTGTAACCGCAATGGCGATTTTGGATGGCTCAAACGCCACCACTGAGCCATTTCGGCGAATGATCTTGTAATCGGACAATTGGGTAGCTTGGCCACCACCCACGCCACCAGCAACAAAACTAGCAGATGGGGCTTGATTCATCGATTCGGAGGAGCTTATTCCTGGATTATTTGTGCCGGCAGTCTGTCCCGCTGCCTGAGGGTTGGCGTATGTCATATTTTTCCTGCTTATATATAGTTATTTGGACAAAAAATCATTAAAAACAATAAGGTATTGCTGTACTTAAACACTACATCTAGTGTCTTGAAGAGCATTTATCACTAAGTATAGGGAAATATTTAGAAATTAGTAAGTTATTTCTCACGGATATTTATAAGTATTTTTCCCTATATTTTCAATAAATTAGGGTTCGTTTTGGTGCAGTTTTTGTAGCCCTTTTAGCTAAAGGGCGGGAAAGTGAGCGTGTGCTCACATACTAATTTAGAGTCCTAACGCGGGTCTAAACCAAAGGGTAATTTTTCGATAGGAATGTTGTTTTTACCCTGAAACTTTTTCCAATCAAAGCAAGTGCCTGGATCAGTTTTTCTTCCTGGGGCAATATCGCTGTGCCCGACAAATTGAAGATTGGGATAAACGGATTGTATTTGGGAGCTTAATTTGGCCAGGGCGGAGTACTGAGTATCTTCAAAGGGATGATCGCCATCTCCCTCCAACTCAATACCAATCGAAAAATCATTGCACTTTTCTCGCCCCAAAAACGATGAGGCGCCGGCATGCCAGGCTTTGCTTTGAGTGGATACAAACTGAAAGATCTCGCCACGACGAGAGATCAAAAAATGGCTAGATACCTTTTGATCAGCAATTTCTTCAAAATAGGGGTGCAAGGAAGAATCCAATTTGTTTTGAAAAAAATCTACGATAAATTGGGTGGAATTGCGATCGACGAATTCTCCGGGCGGGAGGCTGATGTGATGAATCACTGCTAAATCCGGTACAAGGCCCTCCGGTCGCATATCTTGGTTAGGTGAGATACGCCAAGCAGCCGAACCAAGCCAACCTTGGGCATCCAAGCTATCGAGATGCTCTTGAGAGCAATAGAAACGCATATCTTGCATAACTGCTTCAGATTTTGGAAGGTGCACAGAGCAATGGTGGCATTGGACAATCACTTCCGGCTCAACTACTTTGTTTCGCTCAGCCTTTAACTTGGCAGTCTCATCCGTATTGAGCTTTACTTGTTTTTTGCCTTTTATCCAAAGGTATAAAGCACCTGCACCAGCAAACAATAGAAGCCATTTAATCAAAGTGTCATGCTTTCTGAAGAACCACTTCCAACACAAAGCGACTACCAACATAAGCAAGCAATAAAACAACGTAAGCACTCAAGACCCATCGAATTGCAGCCCAGCCACGTAAACCAACCCACCAGCGGGCTATCAGCAAACCAGCAAACAAGATCCAGGAGATCATTGCAAAAATAGTTTTATGGTCAAACACAAATGGCTTGCCAAATAAAGCTTGTGAAAATAATAGGCCGGAGAAGACGGTCAGAGTTAAGAGTGCAAAACCAACATAGAGTAAATTAAATAGCAGGCCTTCCATGGTCATTAGTGGCGGCAAATCTTCTAACCAATGGGCTAGACGACCATTGGGCACAATCGCTAATTGACGATGCAAGGCGCGATCATAAACACTCATCAACATAGCCTGCATAGCTGCCAGGCTTAATAAACCCACTGAAATAGTGGCCACAATAAAATGAGCCTTGAACCAGGGATCTGAAACAGCAGTTGGAGAAATTAATACCCCTGGGAAAAAGATCGGAAGCAAGGAGCTAAATAAAGCGAATAATATTGACATCCAAAGTAAGCTAGCGATTGGCAAAAACCAGGATTGAAACCAATAGAACGCCAATCCAACCCAGGCAATCAAGGATAAGTCCTGAGCAAACCCAAAAACAAAACCTTGAGATGTAAAGACAGAATCATGCAATTCGATTCCATGCAATATCAAAATCACGAAAATGCTAGCCTGTGTCAGCCAGCCAGAAATGGCAAATTCATTGCCCGACTTCGCTCTCCAGCTCAAAATGAGCAATAAAAATAAATAGAGGGCTGGGGGAAGCCATCCCGATCCTAAGTAACCTAAAATGTCCATTTAGAAAGTCTAATCGATAAATGCTTGAGAATCTCACCGATCGCCTATCTCGTGTTGTTAAAACAATGCGGGGACAAGCCCGCCTGACCGAAGAGAATACTGCAGAAATGCTCCGGGAGATCCGCCTAGCCTTGCTGGAGGCGGACGTTGCGCTTCCCGTAGTTAAATCCTTACTAGAGCAAATTAAATTTAAAGCCCTTGGCGAGGAAGTGGTTGGGAGCCTTAGCCCAGGACAAGCGCTGGTTGGCGTTGTTCAGCGCGAACTGGCCCAGGTCATGCGAGGTGACGCTACCCAAAGCGGTGAGCTGAATCTAGCAACCCAACCACCAGCAGTCATCCTCATGGCCGGCTTACAAGGCGCAGGAAAAACCACCTCAGTTGGTAAGTTAGCCAAATTTCTGCAAGAAAAGAAGAAAAAGAAAGTACTCACCGTCTCTTGTGACGTCTATCGTCCTGCAGCTATCGAACAGCTAGAAACAGTCAGTAAACAAGTTGGCGCTGAATTTTTCCCAAGCAACATTAATCAAAAGCCGAGTGAAATTGCTGCTGCCGCCCTAGATTGGGCACGCCGCCATTATTTTGATGTGTTGTTAGTGGACACTGCTGGTCGTCTCGGTATTGATGAAGTGCTGATGCAAGAGATCAAAACCTTGCATGCCAATCTCAAGCCGATTGAAACACTGTTTGTTGTTGATGCCATGCTAGGTCAAGATGCGGTCAACACAGCCAAAGCTTTCCATGAGGCACTTCCACTTACTGGCGTGATCCTCACCAAGCTAGATGGTGATTCACGCGGTGGTGCAGCACTTTCAGTGCGTCAGGTTACTGGAGTACCACTCAAATTCATTGGTGTTGCCGAAAAAATGGATGGCCTTGAAGCATTTGATGCCGAGAGAATGGCAAGCCGTATTTTGGGCATGGGGGATATTCTTGCCCTAGTTGAGCAAGCCCAACAGAACGTGGATGTTGCCAAAGCAGAAAAGCTGGCGAGTAAGATTTCTAAAGGTGGATTTGATCTAGGTGACTTCAGAGATCAACTTGCACAGATGCAACAGATGGGTGGCATGGCTAGCTTGATGGATAAGCTACCAAGTCATATGGCACAAGCAGCTTCCAAAACGAATATGAGCGCTGCTGACAAACAGACCAGGCGTATGCGCGGCATTATCGATAGCATGACACCTCAAGAGCGCGCAAAACCTGAATTGCTAAAAGCGACTCGCAAGCGTCGTATTGCAGCTGGTGCAGGTGTCGAGGTTCAAGAGGTCAATCGCTTGCTGGCACAGTTTGAGCAAATGCAAACCATGATGAAGCAATTCAAGGGCGGCAAGATGGCGCGTACCATGGCATCCATGGCAGCCAAAGGAGCCGCCAAAGGTATTGGCGGACTCTTTAAAAAATAATAGTTAAAAACTGTTTAATCTAAGAAACGAGTTTCTTGGCTGCATCAACTGCAGCAATCACTTTTGCTTTAATGTCTGCTAGTGGGATATTTTCTGATTCAGCATCAGTGCGACCTTTAAATTCCACTTGAGCATCTGCAAGACCGCGATCACCAATCACAACGCGGAACGGAACACCAATGAGTTCCCAATCAGCAAACATCGCACCTGGTCTTTCGCCACGGTCATCGAGTACCACATCTACTCCAGCAGCAATTAATTCATCATGCAATTGATCGGCAGCAACTTTCACTGCCTCTGACTTGTCGTAACCCATTGGACAGATCACCACTTCAAATGGTGCCATCGAAATCGGCCAAACGATTCCACGCTCATCATTGCCCTGCTCAATTGCAGCGCCTAGTAAGCGAGTTACACCAATGCCATAACAACCCATCACCATTGGCTGTGCTTTACCTTGCTGATCTAAGTAAGTGCAGCCCATCGCTTCAGAGTAACGCGTACCCAATTGGAATACATGACCCACTTCAATGCCGCGGCAAATATCAACCACGCCTTTACCATCAGGGGAAGGATCTCCCGCTACAGCATTACGCAAATCCATCACCAAAGGCTCTGGTAAATCACGGCCCCAGTTCACACCGGTCAAATGATGCCCCGCATCATTAGCGCCGCAAACAAAATCAGACATATTAGCCACGGTACGATCTGTGACTACGGTTACATCAGCAGCAACTCCAACCGGACCCAAATAACCCGCTGGCGCATTACATGCTTGCTTGATCTCAGATTCACTGGCAAAGCGTGACTCCGTCATGCCAGGAATCTTGCTCGCCTTGATTTCATTAAGCTCGTGGTCACCGCGCACTAGCACCATAAATAATTTTGCTGGACCTTCTTCTTGATCGGCGGCAAAAAGTAAGGACTTCACTGTTTTCTCAATCGGCAAGTTTAAAAACTTTGCTACATCAGCACAGTCCGTTTGATCTGGTGTGGCTACCTTAGTCATCGTCTGAGTTGCAGCACCACGCGCCTCAATCAATGAGACTGATTCAGCAGCCTCAAGATTAGCGGCGTAGTCCGAATTCGGACAATACACAATGGCGTCTTCACCAGTGTCGGCAATCACATGAAACTCTTGACTGCCCGATCCACCGATAGCGCCGTTATCTGCAGTAACCGCACGGAACTTCAAACCCATACGTTTAAAAATACGAGTGTAAGCATCAAACATGATTTGATAGGACTTCTTCAGACCCTCAGCATCACGATCAAAGGAGTAAGCATCTTTCATGCTGAACTCACGTCCACGCATAATTCCAAAACGTGGACGGCGCTCATCTCGGAACTTGGTCTGAATTTGATAAAAATTCACTGGGAGCTGTTTGTAACTCTTAATTTCGTTGCGCGCTAAATCTGTTACCACCTCTTCAGAGGTTGGCTGAATTAAAAAATCGCGATCATGGCGATCTTTGATGCGGAGCAATTCTGGTCCCATCTTTTCCCAGCGACCGGTCTCTTGCCATAACTCTGCAGGTTGAATCATGGGCATGAGTAACTCAATGGCACCAGCGCGATTCATTTCTTCGCGAATAATATTTTCAACCTTGCGAATGGACTTTAAACCCAAGGGTAGATAGTTATAAATGCCTGCGCTGAGCTTACGTATTAAACCGGCGCGCACCATGAGTTTGTGCGATACCACCTCAGCGTCTGAAGGGGCTTCTTTTAGCGTGGCGAGAAATGATTGTGAAGCTTTCATGTATGGATATAATCAAATCATTGATTTTAAAGGATTTGAGGCGCGATCTCATGCTTGACCGTGAAGGGTATCGACCCAATGTCGGCATAGTCATCCTCAACAGCCATAACGAGGTTTTCTGGGGAAAACGCGTTGGGCAGCATTCGTGGCAGTTCCCGCAGGGCGGGATTCAACATGGAGAGAGCCCAGAGCAAGCCATGTACCGCGAATTGCATGAGGAAGTTGGCTTGCTGCCAGAACATGTCCAAATTATTGGACGAACCAGGGACTGGCTTCGTTATGACGTCCCGGAGGAATTCTTACGCCGCCAGCAAGCCTCAAAGAATCATCGCGCAAGCTATCGCGGCCAAAAGCAAATCTGGTTTTTACTGCGTTTAGTGGGCTTAGATAGCGATATTCACCTACGTGCTACAGAGCATCCTGAATTTGATGCTTGGCGCTGGGTGCCTTTTTGGATTCAACTCGACTCCGTCATCGATTTCAAGCGCGAAGTCTACCAATTAGCCCTTTCTGAGCTTGCGCGCTATTTATCCCGCGGCATTCGTATGCAGCAACTTGCCTGGGGATCTCCGCTCGATTTACTTCAATCCTGGTACGGAGAAGAGGAAAATGAGTTCAAAGAAGAAAAACCTACTGATAAGCCATGATGAAACCCTCTATCTACAATCTTCGACTTTCAATACTTGGCTTAGCTATCACTTTAGCTATAGCGGGATGCGCGGGAGATCCATTAGAAAGTGGTGTTGATCCATTTGCGCCAATGGTTTTTAAGGAGGGTGCAACAGCGATGCCCCTGAATCCTCCGAATAAAGCAACTATCCTGCCTTTTTATGTATCACAACAAACTATTTTTAAGTTTGCCGTGGACACTGACTCAATTTTGATTGGTAACGATGGCATCACTAGATATATCGTTATTTTGACGAGCCCCAATGGCAATAGCCAGGTTCAATATGAAGGTATTCGCTGTGACTCCTTCCAATGGCGCCTTTATGGCACATTTGAAAGTGGAGTTTGGAAAGAAAATCCACTCTCTAGCTGGCGAGGGATTCAGGATCACACGCCAAATCGCTACCAAGCCGCTTTAGCTCAAGGTGCATTCTGCAACTTTAATTCCCAAGAGAAGAATATTAAAAATATTATTCAGTCACTGAACCCCAATGGATTTACCGGCGGGACAAAGCCTACCAATTCATTTGGCGTGATTAACTAGCAGCAGTCAGGCAGGTACCGATTTTTTCGCCACGAATCAAGCGAGTGAGAACCTGAGGCTCGTGCCCAGAAGCAATGACGGTATCTGCGCCTGTTAAAGCGGCTACCTTCGCGGCCAATACTTTAGTCAGCATGCCGCCCTTACTTAACTCGCTTGCAGCGCCACCAGCCATTTTCTCTAGAGCAGGGTCACCTGCAATAGCATCACTTAAAAGAGTCGCGGTAGCATCTTCACGTGGGTCAGCGGTATATAGACCACCCTGATCAGTCAGAATGACCAATAAATCCGCATGAATTAGATTGGTAACTAAAGCAGCTAAGCTATCGTTATCACCAAACTTAATTTCATCGGTAACTACGGTATCGTTTTCATTAATGATGGGGACAACGCCCAACTTCAATAAGGTATCTAAAGTTGCCTTGGCATTGGCGTTACGCTCAGCATCTGCTAAATCAGCATTAGTTAACAAGACCTGTGCGCTACGTAAATTAAAACGTGCAAAACAGCTTTCGTATACCTGAACTAAACCCATCTGACCAACGGCAGCAGCAGCTTGCAGCTGATGAATTTCTGTTGGGCGCTTAGCCCAACCAAGACGTTGCATTCCTTCTGCAATCGCGCCAGAGCTGACCATCAATACCTCATGGCCATCAGCTAATAAGGCAGCCATTTGCTCAGCCCACATACCAATTGCAGCATGATCCAAGCCCTCACCATTGTTGGTGACTAGGCTTGAGCCTACTTTCACTACGATTCGTTTAGTTTTCTGAGTGTTCATAACAAATGCGGATCTCAAAGGACTACTGTTTAATCTGGAGTCTTATCTTCTGGCTGAGCTTGCTCTTGATATCGTGGATCAGCAGCACGCTCATCTGCATCATCCCGATCCTTGCGAACAGAATCTAAATAATCCTGCAATGAGTAGCACAGCTTATCGCAACCTAGGCCTGTCAAAGCAGAGATCTCAAATACGGGACCTTTCCACTTAAACCGTTTAATAAAGTCCGCAACTACCTTCTTGCGATCTTCCTCAGGAATCATATCGACTTTATTTAATACCAACCAACGTGGTTTTTCAACCAGGGCTTCATCATACTTACGCAATTCATTCACGATAGCAACAGCATCTGCTACCGGATCAATATTGTCATCAAATGGTGCGATGTCAACTAAATGCAAGAGCACACCAGTACGTTGTAAGTGCCTTAAAAAACGATGACCCAAGCCAGCGCCTTCAGCAGCACCTTCAATTAATCCTGGAATATCTGCAATCACGAAGCTGCGCTCAGCACCAACACGTACCACACCTAAATTCGGGTGCAGCGTTGTAAATGGATAATCTGCAATCTTTGGACGTGCATTAGATACGGCGGTAATCAAAGTTGATTTACCAGCATTTGGCATACCTAGTAAACCTACATCAGCCAATACTTTTAATTCCAACTTCAGCTTACGACGCTCGCCATCTTTGCCATTAGTCTTTTGGCGAGGGGCGCGGTTCGTACTACTCTTAAAGTGAATATTTCCCCAGCCACCAACGCCGCCCTGCGCCAAACAAAGGCGCTCACCGTGGGTAGTTAAGTCAGCAATTGGCTCACCAGTTTCATAATCAGAAATGATGGTGCCCACCGGCATACGCAACTCAATATCATCACCGGCGCGACCATAGCAATCAGCGCCACGGCCAGGCTCACCATTTTTTGCGGTGTGCGTTTTAGCGTAGCGATAATCAATCAAGGTATTGATGTTGCGATCCGCAGTAGCCCAAACACTTCCGCCTTTGCCACCGTCACCACCATCAGGACCACCGAATTCGATAAACTTTTCGCGGCGCATGGAGGCACTCCCGGCGCCACCTTGGCCGGCTATGACTTCAATACGAGCTTCGTCTATAAATTTCATGAATAAAAAAGGCCTCGCTTAGCGAGGCCTGTTCCTAAGAGTTAAATTCGGAATAAATCTGAATCAAACGTGTCTCAGTCAGGCGTCTTATGAACGCGGGAGAACTGAAACCTGGGCCTTCTTCAAAGCACCCTTAACGCCAAATTCCACTTGTCCGTCAATTAAGGCAAACAAAGTGTGATCTTTGCCAATACCAACGTTCATACCTGGATGTACTCGTGTACCACGTTGACGAATGATGATGCTGCCAGCATTGATTTGCTCGCCGCCAAAAACTTTAACGCCTAAGCGTTTCGATTCTGAGTCGCGGCCATTTCGTGTCGAACCGCCGCCTTTTTTCTGTGCCATATCTTTTCTCCTGCTATTGAGCCGTTAGCCTAAATTAAGCTTTAATCGTGTTAATCAGAATTTCTGTGTAATTCTGACGATGGCCTTGGTGCTTTTGATAATGCTTGCGACGGCGCATCTTAAAGATTGTCACTTTATCGTGACGTCCCTGGGAGACGACAGTGGCCATCACAGCTGCACCATTAACCAATGGATCACCCAATTTGAGTGAAGCGCCTTCGCCTACGGCTAAGACTTGGTCAAGAGTGATTTCGCTGCCGATTTCCGCTGGTATCTGTTCTATTTTCAATTTTTCGCCTGCAGCAACTTTATACTGTTTGCCACCGGTTTTTATGACCGCGTACATGGTGTGAAACCTCAATTAATATCTACATTTAAGCTAATCCACCCTGGATGAGCTAAGCCTATTATTATATCTTGCATGATGAGCACTGTCAAAACCAATGAATTAAGCCAAATTTTGGCCCCAATAGCCTTAGATTTCAAGGCCTTAGATGGGCTTATTCGCCTGCGATTGGCCTCAAAAGTTGCCTTAATTGACCAAATCTCGACTTACATCATCCAGGCAGGTGGAAAACGGGTTAGACCCGCTCTTTTACTCTTAGTCAGCAAAGCTTTGGCAAATGACAAAGCAAGCCCACATGCCTTAGATCTGGCAGCGGTAGTGGAATTTATCCACACAGCCACCCTTTTGCATGACGATGTTGTTGATGAATCCACCCTCAGAAGGGGTCGAGAAACCGCTAATGCCGCTTTTGGCAATGCAGCGAGCGTGCTGGTAGGCGATTTTCTGTATTCAAGAGCGTTTCAGATGATGGTGGGGCCTAATGACTTGCGGGTCATGGAAATCCTGTCCGATGCCACCAATACGATTGCTGAGGGCGAGGTTTTACAACTCCTCAATATGAACGACCCTGAAGTTGATGAAGAAAGCTATTTGCGGGTGATTCGCTATAAAACCGCGAAGTTATTTGAAGCGTCTACAGAGCTTGGGGCAATTTTAGCCGGTGCTGATGAAAAACAAAGAGCGCAATCTGCTGCTTTTGGTCGCCATATTGGCACTGCTTTCCAATTAATGGATGACCTGTTGGATTACACCGCCGATGCATCCCAAATGGGGAAAAATGCTGGTGATGACTTACGAGAAGGTAAGCCTACGCTACCGCTCATTCATCTTCTCGAAAACGGCAGTAACGAGGAACGCTTACTCGTTCGTGCAGCAATCGAACAAAATCAAGATTTGCCAAATGATGTCTTCCAGCAGATTCTGAGTGCAGTTCAAAATTCTGGCGCACTGGATTACACCCAAGCCACTGCAAAGCAAGAAGTCGATCTCGCACTTGAATGCCTTAAAGAATTTCCTCAAAATGAGGCAACAATCGCACTACATGCCTTGTGCAGATACTCTCTGTCTAGGCAGACCTAAGCACCAACGCTTTTCATTCTGATGTCACGCGCAGTGATACGCGCCTTTTCGGCCTCATCACGCAAACACGCAATTTCCTCCGTACTCAGACGCTCTAGATTGAAATAGTCTAATTTCCAAGAGGGGTCGGAATCCCAGACCAAAGATGACTGCACCGTTGTGCGTGCGCTTGGAGCGCTTTCCAGCAAACGTAGAGCCAATTCAAAATTGGAATCTTGTGATTGCTCATGATCAGGGAGCGCCGCAGCATTGCCCAGCGGGAAGTCGCTAAAGAGCAAGCGTGGTACACCGCAATACTCCACAATATCTTTCGCCGCGCCCATGATGATCGTAGGAATGCCAGCCTCCTCCAAATAACGCGCCAATAAGCTTTGACTTTGGTGACAAATCGGGCAGTTTGGAATTAATACGGCAACATCAACATGGTCTGCGCGCATCTTGCTCAAAATCAAGGGTGCATCTATTTCCAGAGTGTGGCGCTGGCTGCGATTGGTTGGCAAGCCGTAAAAATGCGGGGATAGAGATTGAATGCGCCCCTTTGCAACAGCCCGTTTCGCCGCACCAATTGGAAACCAACAGTTGCTATCCTGCATATTGGCATTGAGCCTATCAACACCGACATGGGCAATACGCAAGTCCACATTCTCATCAGTTGGATAAATATAGGGGTCATAAAACTTAGCAGCGGCGTTATAAGGCGCACCAGGTCCTTGCGGGCCCTTACTGGCATCAAAGGCTACGGCAGTAGTCACTAAACCGAGGGTCGATTGATTTAGAGGCTTTTGTAACGGAGTAAAAGGCACATTAATGTAATGCGCCCACACATACGGTGTTTCATACCCCAAACCAAGATAGTAATTACGCGTACGCTCAATATAACGAACTGGCTGATCTAATTCAGGCGCAAATAGTAATTCAGAATGCTTAGCCATCAATCCATCCCTGTAAGATATTGCTTATAAATATTAACCATCAGGAGGAATCATTATGGCTCAATGGCTCAGGTTTCAACATCGAGGCAAGACCGGCTTTGGACAGGTACAAGGCGATCAGGTTGCCGTGTATACCGGTGATCTATTTAATAAGCCGCAAGCTACTGGAGAGACATTAAAGCTCTCTGATGTCACTATCGATATCCCATGCGTTCCATCCAAAATGGTTGCTATGGTAGATAACTTTCATGCGCTAGTGACCAAGCTTGAGCATGCGGTTCCAGCAGAGCCTTTGTATTTTCTGAAAGGCAATAATTCTTTTTTGGCAGCCAATCAAGTCATCCGCACTCCTAAGTCTTACTCTGGAAAAGTAGTTTATGAGGGTGAACTTGGCATTGTTATTGGCCAAGCCTGTCATGAAGTAGATGAGGCTCAAGCAGCTCATGCTATTTTTGGTTACACCTGTATTAACGATGTCACTGCAATCGAGATTTTGAATCGCGATCCTGGCTACGCGCAGTGGACTCGCTCTAAGAGTTTCAATACCTTTGGTGTCTTCGGCCCCTACATCACTACTGATGTAGATCCAAGCAAGCTAACAATTAAAACTATTTTGAATGATCAAGAACGTCAGAACTATCCCGTCTCTGACATGATTTTTCCGGCAGCAAAACTAGTCAGCCTGATTTCTCAAGATGTTCCACTGCAGGCTGGCGACATCATTGCCTGCGGTACCTCTGTTGGAGTTGGCTCTATGAAGCCCGGCAGCAATGTCAGCATCATTATTGAGGGTGTTGGACGTCTAGATAATCACTTTGAATAAATGACCAAGGCTGTTGATTTAAAACTAAAGCCTCAAAACAAAAACCCTCACCGTGTTTAGCGGCGAGGGTTTTTTAATGCTCAATTACTCTAGATATTGAATCAACCTGCTGCAGCAGATTCTTAGTAGCCAGAAACAGATGGCAATGCCAAGCTACCTTTAGAGGCTTGAACATTCTCGTCAAGGTACTTTGTTAAAGCAAAAACTGTATTGAGGCATGGTGTTGGTATTTTAGTAATCTGGCCAAGCTCAATGACGGAACCTAATAAGGCATCAATCTCCAAGCTACGACCTGCTTCCAAATCCTGCAACATAGAGGTCTTGTGTTTGCCCACTTTTTCTGCACCAGCAATACGCCGCTCAATATCTACACGGAAAGTGACGCCCAACTTCTCAGCAATGGTTTGTGCTTCAGCCATCATATTGCGGGCTAACTCTTTAGTCAGTGGATACTGGCAAATACCTTCCAATGTTCCATGAGTCAGAGAGCTGATTGGATTGAAGGTCATATTGCCCCACAATTTCAACCAAATCTCTGAGCGAATATCTTCAAGGATAGGTGACTTAAAGCCAGCAGCTGACATCATTTCAGATACTTTCTGAATACGCTCAGTCTGCTTACCGTCCAACTCCCCCAATGGGAAACGATTACCCTCAACGTGACGAATCACGCCAGGAGCTTGAGTAAAGGTTGCTGGATACACTACACAGCCAATAATATTGTTGGGATTGATTGCATTTTTAGCAAGGCCACCCGCATCAACCGTTTCAACCGAGTGGTCCCGATAGTCGCCACCCAACTTCTGAAAGTACCACCAAGGAATTCCGTTTTGCATCGGAATTAAAATGGTTTCCGGGCCCATGATTGCGGCAAGATCTTCAATGACTGGCTCAACCTGATGGGCTTTTACCGCCAAGATCACTACATCAGGTGTTTCGGCATCCCGAATTTTTTCAACCGCCTTCACCTCAGCTACTAAAGGCTCGGGCTGGTCATCCATGATTAATGCAAGGCCACGCTCCTTGATTGCCGCTAGGGTTGCGCCACGGGCTACTACCGTTACCTCATTGCCGGCCCGCGCCAACATGACCGCAAGGTAACCGCCAATCGCACCACCTCCACCGATCACACAGATTTTCATAAGCACCCCATATAGATAAATAATTTTGAATTAATCTCATATTAGAGGAGAACATTTAGGGGTGCAATAAAATATTGAGGTCCTACTTATCTAATGCGCCTAAGCTTGTTATTGGACTCGGTCTTGCTATCAAGCCGCCCAATAGCATGCCGACAATGCTGGCTAAAAGACCAGCCAATTGAGGGGGTAGGATTGCTGTCGGAGCCATGATTTCGCAACCAATCCAAGCCGCTAAACCCCCTAAAACAGCTAACAAACCGCCTAAAGAGTTTGCTCTTGACCAATACACGCCAAATGCTAAGGGCACAAAAGCTGCTACTAGAGTGATCTTGTAGGCATTTTCAACCATCTTAAAAATAGATAGTTCTGAATTAATTGCAAAGAAAGTGACCGCTACCGTAAAACAGAGAACGGTGATTCGCATAATCTTCAGTAAGTGTTGATCAGATAAATGCTTAAAAAACCCTCGCACAATATTTTCAGCGAAAGTGACAGAGGGCGCTAACAAAGTGGCACTGGCACAACTTTTAATTGCCGATAATAAGGCGCCAAAAAACATTACCTGTGCAATCAGTGGAGCATGATTCAGGATTAGCTGAGGCAAAATCATTTGTGGATCAGTGTCTATGTACTGCTTTACCAAATCAGGACTGATGATGGTTGCTGAATAAGCCAGGTATAGCGGCACAAAAGCAAATACGAAATACAAGACTCCACCCAATAAGGCTGCCTGAACAGCAATGTTGACGTTCTTAGAAGAGGTAATCCGCTGAAAGACATCTTGCTGGGGAATAGAGCCCAACATCATGGTGCACAAAGCCGCAGTAAAACCCAGAATGGAGGCTAGGTTCATATCAGGCCAAAAATTAGAAAATTGACCTGCCGCGAGTGCATGATCGAAAACGATACCAACCCCTCCAGCTTGAGTTGTCATCTCTCCACCGATATAGAGCATGCCCACCACAATAATGATCATCTGAATAAAATCGGTTATGGCTACCGACCACATACCGCCAAACAAGGTATAAATCAGCACACTCCCAGCGCCAATCAACATGCCGGCAGTTTGCGTAATACTGCCATCGGAAACTACATTAAAAACCAATCCGAGTGCTTTAATTTGAGCTGAAACCCAACCTAAATAGGAAATCACAATACAAAGGGTCACCAGCACTTCAACGGTACGACCGTATTTCTCTCTAAAAAAATCACCGATAGTGAGCATTCGACGGTTGTAGAGGTGACGAGCAAAAAACAGGCCCACCAATATGAGGCATAAAGATGAGCCAAAGGGGTCGGATACGATTCCCCCTAAACCCTCCTTTAAGAAGGTTGCAGGAATTCCTAAAACTGCCTCCGAGCCAAACCAAGTGGCAAATACGGTGGCGGTCACAATAGGCAAAGGAAGACTATGACCTGCTGCGGCAAAGTCAGCAGTATTTTTGACTCGTAGCGCAGCCCATAGGCCAATGCCTACAGAAACCACCCAATAGATGATGACAAACCAAATCAACATCGCCTAATTTCTCCTTCTGGAATTTGCACAAATTATATGGCTTTGTCACTTATGGCATTTAAGCAATTAGGGTTAAATTTGGGCATGCTGGTCTGACATAATTCAGGGGTGAATTCCGCCATACACCCTAAAGAGAACCCCAATAGCGATTTAGCCTATCAAAAAGCGATTTTGGGTTCTGTATCGCGCACTTTTGCGCTCACCATTCCTCTATTGCCGCCAGCGGTTGAGGTGGTAGTTGGCAACACCTACTTGCTATGCCGCATTGTCGATACGATCGAGGATGCGGCTGAGCTCAATCCAGCAGAAAAGCAGAATTTATCTAAGCTATTTTTAGAGGCAACGCTAGGAGTTATTCCAGTAGCGTCATTTGTAAACCCATGCCTAGATGCCTTAAGAGGCTATTCCAACGTCGATGAGCTGGATTTAATTGCGCACACCCCTACTGTTCTGCGCATTCTGCATACTCTCCCAGATACGGATCGGACAGCTATTAGCCGCTGTGTATCGATTATGTCTGATGGTATGTCCCATTTTCATAATCGACAATCGCAAGCGGGTTTAAGAGACCTCGGAGAATTTGAAGAGTATTGCTATGTAGTAGCTGGCGTAGTGGGCGAGTTATTGACAAGCATTTTTAGTAACTACTCCCCTGAATTTGCAAAACGCATTCAAGGCCATGAGCAGTTAGCCATCGCTTTTGGTCAAGCCTTACAAATGACCAATATTCTGAAAGACTCACCAGCAGATCGTGCACGTGGAGTTTCCTGGAAGCCAGCGCAGATGAGCCAAACAGAACTTCTGAAGATTGCCTATGAAAAACTTCAAGACTCTATGAGCTACATTAGCTTGCTTCCGGAGAATGAAATAGGCATGAGACGTTTTTGCTTCCTAGCCTTTGGGCTTGCTGTAATGACACTTGAAAAAATTACCAGCAGAAAAGAATTTAGCAATCAGTCTGAGGTAAAACTTTCTAGAAATTCCGTTTGGATTTTTTATGCCTTCACAAAGATCGCAGCCGGGAATGCACTCTTGATGAAATCATTCTTCTATATGGCATCTAAGCAACTCAGAAAACTTTCAGCAAATAATACTTAAAGCACGCCCTCATGCTTTAAGAGCCAAATTTTGATCTGGCGATAAAAACCTGGGCTATCTTCTTTCATAAAACCCCCAAGACCTTGTGCAGAAACTACTCTATGGCACGGGGTAACCAAAGGGTAAGGATTGGCACCGCAAGCAGTACCGACTGCACGAGGTCCACTTTTAATCTGTTTTGCAATCTCACCGTAAGTCATTGTCTTTCCCGTCTCAATAGCTAGAGTGGCATTCCATACTTTTTGCTGATGAGCTGTTCCAGCAGGCTTTAGCGGGACATCAAATATTGTTGAAGCATCATTGAAGTATTGAGCGCACTGCTTTGAGAAAGCTTTCGCCAAGGCATTTCCCGGGGAAATCAAGGCAGTATCTGGAGGCAGATAATCGATTTTTGAGATCATCAAACTCCCGTCCACTAGCTCTGTTTGCACGCCTAGATGCCCAAAAGGGGCGGATATAACGCAATACTCGATTGATCCAAGACTAGACATGCAGAAGATTCTGACACAGATTGAGGGATAAATTCATACAGGATTCCGATAAAGCTATAGCGAGTGAAATAGCACTTTGCTATATTGGTTGTTCCTTATTCTTTGCAGGCACAACTGATGGACACTTTTTTTGATGATTGGCCTTTTATTAGCCAAGTCGCACTAGTCCTATTTTTACTCGCACTATCCGGCTTCTTTTCTATGGCCGAAACCAGCATGCTGTCGTCCAATCGTCATCGTCTACGGGCTATGGCTCATGGTGGTAATGCTGGAGCTGCACTTGCCGAGCGACTATTAAAGCGCATGGATTCACTACTTTCAGTATTACTGATATCCAATAACCTCATCAATACCATCCTACCAATTTTAGTTACTGGCATTGCTTTACATATTTTTGGCGACAGCGGCCTAGTACTATCCATTGCCACATTGGTTGTTGCTCTACTCATCATTATTTTTAGCGAGATTACTCCAAAAGTAATCGGCGCAGCCTTTCCAGAAAAAATTGCGAGTAATGTTGGTTGGCTTATTCTCCCCCTCACCTTTGTACTTAAGCCACTACTCTGGTTCATCAATAGTTTTGTATCGGGGTTGATGAAGGTCTCAGGATTACAAGCTTCAACTGATAAGGGAGTCATGAGCAAAGAAGAGTTGCGTAGCTTAGTTCTAGAATCCAATCGATTTGTTTCTGCACACCATCGCAATATCTTGCTAAATCTTTTCAATCTTGAAAATATTTTGGTTGATGATGTAATGACACCGCGCTCCAAAATCGAAGTACTTGATCTCTCGCGCCCTATTGAGGAGGTAATGGAGCAATTAGAAACCTGCTATCACAACAAACTTCCAGTATGCGATGGCGACTCTGAGCGCATTGTCGGAATTTTATCCGTGAAAAAAGCACTCTCATTACTAGGTAATGCAGAGCTTCATCATGAAGACTTTAGATCCCTGCTCAATGAACCCTACTTTATTCCTAGTGGGACGCCTGTTCTGCAGCAGATGCAATTTTTCCAGGATAACCAACAGCGACTCAGCTTAGTAGTGAATGAATATGGTGAAGTCCTTGGTCTAGTCACTTTTGAAGACATTGTTGAAGAACTTATCGGCGAGTTCACCACCTCATTCTCTAATCTTTCTAATGAACCTCATTGGCTCGCTGATGGAACTTATCTTGCTAGCGGTACTGCCTCATTACGAGATTTAAATCGCCTTCTGAAGTTGAATCTCCCGCTCGATGGGCCGCGTACCTTAAATGGTCTTATCCTCGAAAAGCTCGAAGCAATTCCTGATTACGATGTCAGTATTCGAATTGCTGGTGTGGTGATGGAAATCGTGCAGTTTGATGAGCATGGCGTAAAAACAGTGAAGCTATACCAACCCCTCACTCAACCGAATCAAGATTGAGTGACTTACTGCATGACTCTCATATTATTCGGACCTGGCATGACATCGCTGTTAATGCATTAAATCATCGGGCTACGGATATTCATATAGAGGCGAGATCTCAAGAAACAGTAGTGCGCACGAGGATCGATGGTCGCCTCACTCTACAAAATCAATACCCCATTGATTTTCATGAACGTTTAATCACGCGTATCAAAATCTTGGCACGTCTTGATATTGCAGAAAAACGTTTACCTCAAGATGGGCGCCTTGTGATTGGCCATGACTTTAGCCGCCCCAATATCGATTGTCGAGTATCTATTCTTCCTACCTTGCATGGTGAGAAAGCAGTAGTACGTATTTTGCCTAGCTGTTTGGAAGAGTTAGCACTGGATCAAATTGGCTTACTGCCTGAGCAACTAGGAATAGTTCAAGAGGCGATTAGTCAAACCAATGGATTGATTCTGGTAACGGGGCCAACCGGAAGCGGTAAGACGCGAACCTTATACAGCTGTTTGAACTCATTGAATCAAGTGCAACGTAATATTTGCTCAGTCGAAGATCCGATTGAAATCCGGCTACCCGGAATAAATCAGGTGGCTTATCACCCAAAATCAGGATTAGATTTTTCAACTATTATTCGCGCACTCTTACGCCAAGATCCCGATGTCATCATGATTGGTGAAATACGGGATTCCGCCAGTGCGCAGCTTGCTATTCAGGCAGCACAAACAGGACATTTGGTTTTAAGCACTCTTCATACACGTAATGCCATTGGCGTATTAAGCCGACTCAAAAGTCTCGGTGTAGATCAAGAGTCTATTGAATCTTGTCTTCGTTGCGTCAGCTCTCAAAGATTAATTCACAAACTCTGCAATCAATGCAATCTCAACCTGAGTAAGGCGCCTTGTAAGCTTTGTAAGGGATCTGGCTATTTTGGACGTATTGGTGTCCATGAGGTATTGGGAAGCAAGCAGTTATTTGAATCAGCTCAAGCGCTTGATATCTACTCAGCAGGAATGCAATTACTAAAAACCGGCTTAATAGATCAGATATCGCTAGATGCCGAGCTTGGCACTTGGCATTAGTCTGCATGCTTTTCAAGAAAACACTTAGCAAGTCTGAGCAACTCCATTTTGCAGAGCAGATGCTCGCACTGCTTCAGGCTGGACTTCCTTTACTTAATGCCATCCAGTTATTAATTCAGTCTGCGCCAAAACCCTGGCAAGCTTGGCTAAGGGATATTCGCGCACTACTTCAAAAGGGCAATAGCTTTTCTTTTTGTTTAAGCGCACAAGATGGAAAATTCTCCCCAGAATTTTTTAATCTCATAAGAGTCAGCGAGAGAACCGGTGATCTAGGCTTGGCGCTACGCACAATTTCACAACAACTAGAAGCCCAGATTGAGTTGCGAAGAAAAGTACAGCAGTCACTAACATATCCCATCATCACTTTAGCTACATCTTTTCTACTTGTCTTGGTGATGATGATTTGGGTTGTGCCAGTATTTAAAGAAGTCTTTGGGCATTTTCAGGCTGAGCTTCCAGCGCCAACCAGAATCCTCATCTCCATTTCTACAGGTATTCAAAATTACTTTATAGAAATATTACTAGGCACTCTCTTAATAGCCACAGGCTTTGTGTATACCTGGCTCAAATCAAGCTCACTACAAAAATATTGTGACGCTCTCTTATTACGCATGCCATTCTTTGGCAATCTCTTTAGGCTGGCAACGTTGAGTCACTGGTGTCGTACCTTAGGTCACTTGTTAGAAACGGGCTTACCACTCCCAGACGCTCTAAGAGTTACTGCACAATCCTCTAATCACTGGGTGAGTCATGACTTTAGTGCGGAGATATTTAAACACCTCACCCGTGGCTGGCCATTGGGTGAATCGCTTAAACGAGCAGACCCTAAATCACGACTTCTTGATGTAGAGACTTTGCTACTCCTTCACATTGGCGCTGAAAGTGGCGCATTGGCTGAGATGCTAAATAAGCGCGCCAACACTCTAGGCTCTCAGCTAAGCAGCCGACTCAATGCACTCAGTCAAAGTTTAGAGCCCGCATTAATTCTATTTGTTGGTGCCATCATTGGTAGCTTAGTCATAATCTTATATCTACCCATTTTTAATTTAGGACAAATCGTTTAGTGGATCCCACAGTAAGTATCTGGATAATTCAATCTCTGCTGATACTGGCTTTGCTGTACTTAGCTTATATTGATTGGTGCACTTTCCGCCTGCCGAATGCAATCACCCTCCCCTTGATTATTCTGGGGATTACTTTCAACGCATTTTCAGAATTGCGCTTTACCACCCCAATCTCTGCATTCATTGGAGCATTTGTAGGGTATGGCTTGCTGTGGTCATTAAATATTGGCTATCGCCTCCTAAAAAACCGAGATGGCATTGGCATGGGTGACGCCAAGCTCTTGGCGGCGCTGGGTGCCTGGTTAGGCTGGAGCACCCTACCTGGTATCCTCCTCATGGCTTCCGTTACAGGGATACTGGGTGGCATCATTTGGCTCAAATTACAAAGAGATCATTTGCGGGAAGCATTTCCTTTTGGCCCCTTTTTAGCTATTGCTGGCATCATTGAGTTGTTATGGCCTCAACTCATTCAAACTTTGATTCTGCCCAAGCTGATCTAAAAGCCTTAAAAGGGAAAATTCCTCTCGTTGGCTTAACTGGTGGCATTGGGTCTGGAAAAACTATAGTTAGTGAGTTGCTGGGTGGGTACGGCGCCAGCATTATTGATACAGACAAAATTTCACATCAAATCACCGCCTCTGGCGGAAAAGCGATTCCATTGATTACCAAGGCCTTTGGTGCTGACTTTATTGATCCCCAAGGCGCTCTCAATAGACCCAAAATGCGGACTTTAGTCTTCGAAGATCCCAGCGCCCGTCAGGTTTTAGAGCAAATCACCCACCCCTTGATTCAAGAGGAAACTGCAAAGCAAGCCCTTGAGCTGGCCAAGTCGGGAGTGCCTTACCTTGTTTTTGTAGTTCCCCTACTAATTGAGTCTGGATTTTGGATCAAGCTCATTGACTATCTTTTAGTGGTGGATTGCCCAGAAGAAACCCAAATTCAACGAGTGATGCACCGCAACAATATGTCACGCTTAGATGTGGAAAATATTCTCAAGGCGCAAACTAGCCGAAATGCTCGTCTAACACTAGCCAATGTTGTAATTGAAAATCAAGGTAGCTTAGCTGAGCTCAAACCAGTGGTTTTAAAACTGCACCAACAATTACTCAAAATTTTAGAAGAACCCTTAGGTTCGTCATAGAATATAGGCTTGTGATTGTCTACGAATACCCCTTCAATGAATTAGTTCGAAGCATGCTTCGACTAGAGTATTTGTTCGCCCGCTTTAATCACTTCCTTCGATCCGATGATCCCGAGTTACACCACAATGCCATTGCCATGTTGTTTGACTTGGGTGATATTGGCTCTCGAGGCGACATTAAATCTCTACTCCTCAAAGAATTTGAGCGTCAAAAATATACCTTGAATGGTTTAAAGTCCTCCCAAAAAGTGGACCAAGAAGCGCTTACACAAACTCTTTCTGAAATTGACAAAGCTGCGCAAAATATCAATCAGTCTGTGGGTAAACCCAACGCTGCGATTACTGAGAGTGAGTGGCTGAATGCTATTCGGACCCGATTAAATATTCCCGGTGGAACAAGTCCAATTGATTTACCTAGCTACCATGCCTGGAAAAACACCCCTTCAACTCAACGCAGAGAATTGTTAGACAAGTATGTTGCGCCGCTTTTGCCATGGCATGAAGCTTGCCAAATTTTCTTAAGGCTACTGCGCCAGTCTGGCGAGGCTAAAGATGTTGTGGCGCATCAAGGTGCTTACCAACAGGCACCATCAGGCAAGGTTTATCAACTAATGCGCATCGCTGTTGAGGATGACACACTCTTCTCAGAAATCAGCGCCAATAAATATCTACTCTCCATTCGCTTCCTGAAGATCGATCAAGATAAAAAGCCGCAGACCATGAATGAGGATGTACCTTTTAGACTCACCCTCTGCCAGCTCTAAATCTTTAACTCTTTAAGCTTTTCTAGCATGGGCCATGCAGCTGGCAATAAAGGCTCTACCGTCAGACGTGCATCTCCAAGCAACTGCCAAGAAAGCGCCTGACCCTCGCAACCTGTGGGTATTCCAGACCATTTTCGAATGATGCTGACATGCAAGCGTACATAAGCATGTGGATAGTCATGCTCTAAGATCACTAGCTCTTCGCTAGACTCGATATCTATTCCAAGCTCTTCTTGTAATTCACGTTTTAGTGCTGCAAATACAGATTCACCAGCTTCAATTTTTCCACCCGGCACTTCCCAGTAGCCAGCATAAGGTTTGCCCTCAGGGCGCTGGCCCATAAGAAAGCGACCTTCCGAATCCAACAGAATTCCGGCGGCAACCTCTGTCACAGGGCGATTAGAGTCACTCATGAAAATGATTAATTGGTATGTGAGCCGGCCCAGTGCTTAGCAAACTGCCAGGCTACACGACCAGAACGTGAGCCACGCTCCAGAGCCCAAACTAACGCTTCAGCTCTAGCACCCTCAATTTGTGCATCACTTAAATCAAAATGGCGTAACCAATGGGCCACAATTTCTAGATACTCATCTTGTTTTGGTGGATAAAAAGAGAGCCACAAACCAAAACGCTCTGATAAAGAAATTTTTTCCTCTACCACTTCACCTGGATGAATTTCTCCATCATCGCCATGAACATAACTCTCGTTGTCTTTCATATACTCAGGCAAGAGATGGCGTCGGTTAGAAGTAGCATAAATCAAAATATTATCTACCTGAGCTGACACAGAGCCATCTAAAGCAGACTTCATCGCCTTATAGCCAGACTCACCATCTTCAAATGAGAGGTCATCACAAAAAATAATGAATCGCTCTGATCGATCAGCCAATAAATCGGTGATATCAGCCAAGTCAGCTAGATGCTCTTTTTCAACTTCAACTAAGCGCAAGCCCTGGCTAGCAAACTCATGCAAGCTAGCTTTAATAAGCGATGATTTTCCTGTGCCACGTGCACCCGTTAATAAAATATTATTAGCGGGTTTCTTCTGAATAAAATTTTTCGTATTGTCACGAATCGCATCACGTTGACGATCGATATTTTTTAGATCTTCAAAGGAGATATCAGCGACATGCTTCACTGGCTGCAAAAAACCAATACTTCCAAAGATGCTATCGCGACGACGCCATCTAAAAGCAGTTGAAGATTTCCACTGCTCTTCGGTCAATGCTTTAGGTAGAAACGTCTCAAGATGACTTAAGAGTTGCTCTAATTTTTCATTCATTTCACGAATTCCTATGAGCGGTAATCAGCATTAATGGAAACGTAGTCATGCGATAAGTCACAGGTCCACATTGTTTCTTGCGCTGATCCGCGACCCAAGTCAATCTTGACAGTAATTTCTGGCGCCTGCATCACCCTTTGACCATCAGCCTCTTGGTAATCAGGATTGCGGCCACCATTCTTTGCAACCCACACATCTCCAAGCCACATTTGTACTTGGTTCACGTCAAGATCAGTAATGCCAGCATAGCCAATCGCAGCAAGAATACGACCTAAGTTAGGATCGCTCGCAAAGAAGGCAGTCTTTACTAAAGGTGAGTGGGCAATTGCTTCTGCTACCAAGCGACACTCTTCTTTAGTCTTGCCGCCTTGCACATCAATCGTAATAAATTTTGTTGCGCCCTCACCATCTCTCACAATCATTTGAGCAAGCTTACGTGCAAGGTCAATTAATGCAGTCCGAACTAAACCATAACTAATATCATCTGTTGATTTAATCTGCACGGCTGATTGACCAGTTGCCATCATGATGAATGAGTCATTGGTCGAGGTATCACCATCAATCGTAATGGCGTTAAATGATTGATCCGCAACCTCCTGAGTCAAGGCAGTAAGTAGACCCGGTGCAAAGCCAACATCGGTTGCAATGAATCCCAACATGGTTGCCATATTCGGATGAATCATTCCTGCGCCCTTACAGATACCCGTGATAGTCACGGAGCCAGCAGGAGTCTGCGCCATCACCGATGTTGCCTTAGGCTGCGTATCGGTTGTCATGATGGCTTCTGCCGCATCAAACCAATGGTCTTCACTTAGATTGGTGACTGCTTTCGGTAAAGCAGAAATCAATTTATCAATTGGCAGCGGCTCAAGAATCACGCCAGTTGAAAAAGGCAAAATTTGTTCTGGGTTTAGCTTGAGCTCTTTTGCTAACTCGGCACAAGTTGCTAAGGCATCTTGCATACCCCGTTCACCGGTGCCTGCATTGGCATTACCCGTGTTCACCACCAGCGCCCGAATCTCGCCCTTTGCACCATCCAAAGCCAAATGCTCTCGACAAACCTGAACTGGCGCAGCGCAGAAACGGTTTAAGGTAAAAACACCAGCAACTTGTGAACCAGGGGTCAAGGTCATCACCAATAGATCCTTACGATTGGCTTTTTTGATTCCAGCTTCAGCGATACCCATCTGAAAACCTTTAATCGGCTTTAGTTGGTCTTTTTGGGGGAGCGGTAAGTTAACTGTCATGATCTGACAATTGTAGATGAGGCATTGCTGAGCTGCCCGATCTGGCAGCCCTTTTTAATCCTAATCGATTTAACTTAACGCGCCGCAGCAGTTCTTGTACTTCTTACCACTTCCGCAGGTGCAGGGATCATTGCGACCCACCTTAGGACCAGCGCGTAATGGCGCTGGAGCTATTGCGATAGCTGCACCACGATCGCCTGTCGACCCAGCTAGCTCAAGATCGGCATCGGCGTGCTGATATTGCACATCTGAGAGTTTGGCTAAATCCTCATTGATCGACTCTGCGGCCTCATCTAACTCACTGGCACTACGAATCTGCACCGTCATGATGCTCTTCACAACATCATTCTTGATGACATTGAGTAACTCACCATAGAGCTCAAATGCTTCGCGACGGTACTCCTGCTTTGGATCCTTTTGAGCGTAACCACGTAAATGGATGCCTTGGCGTAAATGGTCTAAGGCAGCTAAGTGTTCACGCCAATGGGTATCTAAGCTGTAGAGTAAAACTGAGCGTTCAAACCCAGCGAAAGATGTGCGTCCAGAGAGCTCTACTTTTGCATCATAAGTTTCTGTTGCGGCCGCCAGTACGCAGTCAACAATTTGCTCATCGTCCATGGATGTTGCATTTTCAACCCAATTTCTCAGATCAACCGTTAAACCCCAGTCGCTGGCTAATGCCTTCTCAAGACCAACTAAGTCCCACTGCTCTTCCATAGACTCTAAAGGAATGTACAGAGCGCAAATGCCACGCAATACATCATCGCGCAAGTTAGCAATCAACTCACCAACATCGGCACTTTCGAGAACCTCATTTCTGAGGCGATAAGTTTCTTTACGCTGATCATTGGCAACGTCGTCGTATTCCAATAATTGCTTACGAATATCAAAGTTGCGACCTTCAACCTTGCGCTGAGCAGATTCAATGGAGCGAGTTACCATGCCTGCTTCGATCGGCTCACCATCTGGCATCTTGAGGCGATCCATGACTGCACGCAGCCGATCTCCAGCAAAAATACGTAAAAGCGAATCATCTAGGGAAAGGTAGAATCGGGAGGATCCTGGATCACCCTGACGACCAGCGCGACCACGAAGCTGATTATCGATACGACGGCTCTCGTGGCGCTCAGTACCAATAATGTGCAAACCACCAGCAACTAATACTTGATCATGCAAGCTTTGCCATTCATCCTGCAAAGTCTTAATCTTGGCTGCTTTTTCTACATCAGGTAGACCGGCATCCGCTTCAATCAAAGAAGATTGTTTGCCAACATTTCCACCTAAAACGATATCTGTTCCACGGCCCGCCATATTGGTAGCAATGGTGATCATCTTAGGTCTACCAGCTTGAGCAATGATCTCGGCTTCGCGAGCATGCTGTTTCGCATTCAAGACCTGATGGGGCAGTTGACGTTGACCTAACAAGCCAGCAATGAGTTCTGAGTTCTCAATCGAAGTTGTACCCACCAAGACAGGCTGACCACGCTTGTAACAATCCTCAATATCCTTGATCACGGCATCGTAACGCTCGCGCGATGTCTTATAGATCTGATCTTGGCGATCTTTTCTTTGGCTAATCCGGTTTGGAGGAATGACTACAGTTTCAAGGCTGTAGATTTCCTTGAACTCATAAGCTTCAGTATCAGCAGTACCAGTCATACCGGCCAACTTGCCATACATACGGAAGTAGTTCTGGAAAGTGATCGTAGCTAGGGTCTGATTCTCATTCTGAATCTGCACACCTTCTTTTGCCTCTACAGCTTGATGCAAACCATCAGACCAGCGACGACCCTGCATTAAGCGTCCAGTGAACTCATCAACAATGATGACTTCATTATTTTGAACGACATATTGCTGATCACGGTTGTACAGAGTATGCGCACGCAATGCTGCGTACACGTGGTGCATCAAAGTAATATTTTGCGGCGAGTACAAAGAGCCGCCATCATTCAAAGCGCCAATCTCAACCAAGACTGTCTCTGCCTTGTCATGGCCGCGCTCAGTTAAATAGACTTGATTAGACTTTTCATCAACCCAATAATCGCCTGGTTTTTCAACACCAGTGCCATCTGCTTTCTCTTCGCCGATTTGGCGCTCTAAGTAAGCAGGCAATGCATTGATCTTGATATACAAATCAGTATGATCTTCTGCCTGACCCGAGATGATCAATGGGGTACGTGCCTCATCAATTAAAATAGAATCTACTTCGTCAACAATTGCATAAGCTAGGCCACGCTGAACACGCTGACCCAAGTCTTGCACCATATTGTCACGAAGGTAATCAAAACCAAATTCGTTATTGGTTCCATAGGTAATGTCAGCTGCATAAGCTTCTTGCTTAGTGGTGTGATCCATTTGAGATAGATTCACACCCACTTTCATACCTAAGAAGTTATAAAGCGTTGACATCCACTCAGCATCGCGCTGAGCCAAGTAATCATTTACTGTAATGACATGGACACCCTTACCTGTTAGGGCATTTAAATATACAGGGAGCGTAGCGGTTAAGGTCTTACCTTCACCAGTGCCCATTTCAGCAATCTTGCCTTGATGTAATGCGAGACCGCCCATCATCTGCGCATCAAAATGGCGCATCTTCATCACGCGTGTGCTTGCTTCACGAACTACAGCGAAAGCTTCTGGAGCAATATCATCCAATGACTCACCCGCAGCTAAACGTGACTTGAACTCAGTAGTTTTTGCTTGCAGTGCGGCATCATCCAAAGCTTGCATGCTAGGCTCGAAAGCGCTAACTTTGGCAACTACTTTGCGATACTGTTTTAAGAGGCGGTCGTTACGACTGCCGACCAGGGTTTTTAGAAGACCGATTACCATGGGAAATTGAAGTAAATTAAGACCTTGAGTTTATCACCCGCACCCTCTTTTTATATGAACTTTGCTCCCAAACCTATCCGTACGAAAGCCGCCCATGAGTGGTTGGAGTATTTGCGCGAGTCCGAGGGTCTGGGCGGAATTCTGGCCAAAACTGAAGATTTAGCCAAGCTCAAAATTGCACTGAAAGCCGCTCTCTTTGAGTTGGATTTAGAAAATTTAGCGCCCAAAATTGAGGCTGGATGGCGTTCTGGAGCTCAAAATGAGCTCTTTTTACTGGTAAACGGGGCGAGTATTGCAACCCGCCTTCAGCAAGTTTTACCTAGTTTAATCAATGAGTTAGCGAAAAAAGGGGTCGTCTGCGCCAGCATTAAGGTGCGCCTTAAGCCAGCACCACCCACCTGGGAAATCAAGCCCCGCGACGGGCTCCAGGCTAATCAAAAACCAAGAGGCTTTAATGCAGTTGCAAGGGCTTCTTGGGAATCATTGTTAGATAAATTAGTACCGGATTCGGAGCTACGTAAGGCGGTTGAACGCCTACTTCAGAGCAAGCCTAAATAAACCTAGAAAAAGAGGGGTTGACTCTCTTTTGAATAGGCTGCGGGGGCCTTATTTTCTGAAAAACTGCTAATTTCATAAGCACTAGGATCTTCCAAAAGCTTACGCAAGAGTGCGTTATTTAAGGCGTGTCCTGATTTTTCAGCAACATAGGAACCCACAATCGGATGCCCGACTAAATACAGGTCGCCAATAGCGTCCAAAATTTTATGGCGAACAAACTCATCTTCGTAACGTAACTCTTCGTTATTCAGAATGCGATGCTCATCGAGTACGATCGCATTATCTAAACTTCCACCACGCGCCAATCCCATCTCTCGCAAGGCCTCAACCTCGTGAGCAAAACCAAAGGTTCTGGCACGGCCAATCTCACTACGATAAGCATGCTCAGCAAAATCTACCACAAAGCGCTGACCAGTTTTATCTACTGCAGGATGTTTAAAGTCAATTGTGAAATCCAACTTAAATCCAAAGAAGGGCTCTAGGCGAGCAAGCTTGTCACCATCCCTCACTTCTACAGATTTTTTAATCACCACAAACTGTCTAGAAGCTTCTTGCTCAGCTATACCGGCTGATTCCATTAGAAACAAAAATGAGGCTGCGCTGCCATCCATGATGGGCACTTCTTCGCCATCAAGCTCAATTAATAAATTATCAAGTCCTAGGCCTGCACAGGCTGACAGTAAATGTTCCACTGTGGAAACACGCACGCCATCTTTTTGTATCACTGAGGCTAGGCGGGTATCGCAAACTGCCAGAGCAGTGGCCGGTATAACCGATTGCTCTGGGGTATCTACACGTACAAATGCAATTCCTGAATTTGCCGGCGCAGGCTTAATAGACAAAGTCACCTTGCACCCAGAGTGCAAACCAATCCCCACGGTTTTAATCGGAGTAGCGATTGTGCGTTGCTTCATCATGGTTTATCTGAATTCAGGAATGCTTGATTAAAGCTTTTTCAAGATTGAAGCAGCATCGCTCACTTCAAATTTGCCAGGCGCTTCACGATCCAAGGTTGTCACAACACCATCTTCAACAATCATAGCATAGCGATCTGAACGAACACCCAAACCGCGAGCAATCAAATCTAGCTCTAGACCAAGTTTCTTAGTAAATTCAGCACTGCCATCGCCTAACATGCGAATCTTTTTACCAACTTTTTGATCTCGTCCCCAAGCACCCATTACAAATGGATCATTTACTGAAACACACCAAATTTCATCAACACCTTTTGCTTTGATTGCATCAAAGTGCTCAACATAGCTAGGAACGTGTTTTGCTGAACAAGTCGGAGTAAATGCGCCAGGCAAAGCAAAGATCACAATCTTTTTTCCGGCAGTGAGTTTTTCAACTTCAAATGCGTTTGGTCCAATAGCGCAACCCTCGCTAGCTTCGTCTAAAAACTCATAAAGAGTAGCATTTGGTAACTTTTGTCCGACTGCAATCATAAATTCTCCAATTAAATAGTTGTCATGAGTATGCCAACGCTAGCGCGGGATTCGTCGTCCGGAGGGGCGCCGCGCTGGCATTCTGCATGATCTATTGTATTGAGCAGTGGTTTAGTCTGCTTGCTTACGTAAAAAAGCTGGGATTTCGTAGTAATCAGCCCCTTTATCAAGCATGGTTTTAGCCTGTGGCGAGCTATCAGCACCTAATGTAGGGGCTGGTGTAGCTTCCCGTGAGCTACGGAATACACGTGGCAAATCATATTGACTGTAATCAACACCACTAGCTGCTGGTTGAGCAGCAATCGCAGGAGCACTTCCCGTACCTGTCATTGCCAAGCCTGCACTCGTGCTCAAAGCTGAGTCAAGATTAACTTTGCTCATTGCTGCTGAAGCACTTGCTGGAGCAAAGCTGTTTAAGTCAGCCATTGTTGGCATCGCATCATGCGTACCAGTAGCTTGTCTCCAAACTACTTCTGGTTGATGATGTTGACGTGCTTGTGGATTATTCAAGCCAGTAGCAACAACAGTGACCCTCAATGCATCACCTAAGCTTTCATCATAAACAGTGCCGAAAATCACAGTAGCATCGTCTGCAGCATAACCACGAATTGCTGCCATGACTTCACGAGTCTCAGACAACTTCAATGAACGGCTAGCGGTAATGTTGACCAATACGCCACGCGCACCAGACAAATCAACACCTTCGAGCAATGGTGATGCAACTGCAGCTTCAGCAGCTAAGCGTGCGCGGTCCATGCCAGAAACTGTCGCAGTTCCCATCATTGCTTTACCTTGTTCGCCCATCACCGTTTTCACATCTTCAAAGTCGACGTTAATCAAACCTTGTACGTTAATGATTTCTGCGATACCTGAAACAGCGTTATGTAATACATCATCAGCACAGGCGAATGCCTTATCGAATTCTGCATCTTCACCCATAACTTCAAAGAGTTTTTCATTGAGAACTACGATTAATGAATCAACATATGCTTCGAGTTCAATAGCGCCATTCTCCGCAACCTTGAGACGCTTAACGCCCTCAAAATCAAATGGCTTGCTAATCACACCAACAGTCAAAATACCCATCTCTTTAGCAACTTGAGCAACGATTGGCGCTGCACCAGTACCTGTGCCTCCACCCATACCAGCGGTGATAAATACCATGTGTGCACCTTGCAATGTATCTGCAATGCGTGCTCGCGCTTCTTCAGCCGAAGCTGCACCGATTTCAGGTTTTGCACCAGCACCGAGTCCGCTAGAGCCTAGTTGCAAATTCACAGATGCCTCAGAACGCTGTAAAGCGCCAGCATCGGTGTTCATGCAAATAAACTCTACGCCGTTAACACCGCGACGAATCATGTGCTGAACTGCATTACCACCTGCACCACCAACTCCAACCACTTTAATAATGGTTTTACCGGCTGTTTCTTGATCTAACATTTCAAATTCCATATACCCTCCAAGGTAATAAGTACTACATTGACGACGACGAAAAACTTAAAAATTTCCTGCGAACCATTCCTTCATGCGCGCAATCACACTTTGCAGCGCGCCTGATTGTGATGCTCGACGGCCACGTAATAACTGCGCCTGGCCTTCCATTAACAAACCGATGCTGGTAGCAAAACGGGGACTACGTAAAACTTCATGCAGGTGGCCACGGTACTCAGGAGTTCCGATACGAGCTGGGCGTAAGAACACTTGCTCAGCAAGCTCAACCATTCCTGGCATTAAAGAAGTTCCACCAGTCAGCACGATTCCTGAAGAGACCATATCTTCGTAACCAGAATCACGTACAACGCCTCTAACTAAGGTAAATAACTCTTCTACTCGTGGCTCGATTACGGCAGCTAAAGCTTGCTTTGACATCGGGCGTGGCTCACGATCACCAACACCTGGGACATCAATCATGGTGCTTGGATCGGCCATATCTTGGCGAGCAATACCATATTGAATCTTGAGATCTTCTGCATCAATAGTCGGCGTACGCAGTGCCATAGCAATGTCATTGGTAATTTGATCGCCTGCAATCGGGATCACTGCAGTATGTCGAATAGAGCCCTGGCAATAGATCGCAATATCGGTTGTACCGCCGCCAATATCGACCAAAACAACACCCAACTCTTTTTCATCTTCAGTCAATACAGCTAAGCTCGAAGCCAGGGGCTGCAAAATAAGATCATTTACCTCTAAACCACAACGGCGTACACACTTCACGATATTTTGTGCAGCACTAACAGCGCCAGTAACGATGTGGACTTTCACTTCCAAGCGTAAACCACTCATGCCAATTGGCTCACGTACATCTTCCTGTCCATCAATAATGAATTCTTGAACAAGAATATGAAGGATTTGTTGATCCGTTGGAATGTTGATTGCCTTAGCAGTTTCTAAAACACGCTCAACATCGCCAGCGCTAACCTCTTTATCGCGTATTGCCACCATACCGCTAGAGTTAAAACTCACAATGTGATTTCCAGCAATACCAGTAAAAACCTGCACGATCTGGCGGTCGGCCATAACCTCAGCCTCCTCAAGCGCTTTCTGAATAGACTGAACAGTAGCTTCAATATTGACAACCACACCCTTCTTTAAGCCCTTAGATGCAGTTTGGCCAACGCCAACCACATTAAATTGACCATCTGGCGCTAACTCAGCAACCAAAGCAACCACCTTGGAGGTTCCAATATCTAATCCGACCAATAAATCGCGGCTGTCTTTACTCATTCTCATTCCTCATTGCTTCTGCTCGCTTTTTTTGCCATCTGCTTCATTTTTTTTCAAACTTGCCGAAGCAAGATGCACTGCAAAACCATTTGCATAGCGCAGATCGATTGCGTCCACTCGGTTAGCCCACTTCTCTTGAACCTGCGGCCAATACTTAAAGAGGCGTGCCACACGATCTTCAGTTAATGTTTTGTCTGAATTCTCTTCATCCCGACCAAATTCCACCTTCATGCCATTGGATAACTTCACGTGCCAGGCATAGCGCTCAGAAAGGGTTAAGCTTTTCACTTCTGCACTCCAAGGCTTAAACCAAGCATTCGCCCTCTCGTACAAACGCATCACTTCTTTGCTGGCATCGTCTGGCCCCGAGAAATCAACCAAATAAATACCATCTCCAACATCAGAGACGCGCCCAGCAAAGAGCTCACCATGGGTATTCATTAAGGTATGACTATCAGCACCACCCCAAGTACCAAAAGGTTTTTGCTCTTCGATACTCACAATCAATCCGTTAGGCCAAACTCTGCGAACGTTGGCATGACGGACCCAAGGCATCGACTCAAAGCCACGCTTCACGTCTTCTAATCTCACGCTAAAGAAATTTCCCTGAACAGTCTCTAAAACCTGCTGCTTAACTACAGGCTTATTTATATGCTTTAGCGTTTGGCCAGCCACTGGCTCTATCACTATTTGGCGTAATGCAAATACCGGACGCTGACTCAACCACACCAAAATTCCAACGAAAACCATGACTGCAAAACAGCGCATCAAGAAACGGCTCAACTTTTGCATCCGCTCTGCATGATTCCAAAGTGGAGATGCCAGTGAAGTAAACACTTCACCGAAACCGTTTATAAAGGCGCCGATCCGACTCATACTTGTGCAGCCCCTTTGCTTTTTAAGGTTTGACTAATAACCCAAAGAACAAGTTCGGCATACTCAATACCAGCTGCCTTTGCCGCCATAGGGACCAAAGAATGCGAGGTCATACCTGGAGAAGTGTTCATCTCCAAGAGATAAGGTTTGCCAGTTTTTTGATCGAGCATCACATCAGCTCGACCCCAAGTTTTGCATCCAAGCGCACGATAAGAGGCTAAGGCTAATTCTTGAACTGCTTCATTTACTTCTGGCGTAAGCCCAGTTGGGCATAGGTATTTGGTCTCGTTAGAGAAATACTTATTATGAAAATCGTAGTTAGCTTCAGGTGGAATAATTTTGATCACAGGCAAAGCTTCCGCATTTGCTCCAAATCCAACCAAGGGACAAGTCAACTCATCGCCAACAATACAAGTTTCAGCAATCACCTTCTTATCCATTCCGGCTGCCAACTTATAGGCAGCAGGTAATTCTCCAACGGATTTCACTTTAGTTAAACCAAGTGATGAGCCTTCATGTGCGGGCTTCACAATTAATGGCAAGCCCAAATGCTTCACTACAGCATTCCAGTCGCTGTCGGCTTTGAGCTCTTCAAATTCAGGAGTTGAAAGACCGCTACTAAGCCAAACAAGCTTGGTCGCAATTTTGTCGATCGCTAGTGCAGATGCTAGTACACCGCTACCGGTATAAGGAACACCTAGGAGATCTAGAAGTCCTTGAATCGTCCCGTCCTCACCATAACGACCATGCAAAGAGATAAACACACGATCAAATTTCTCTTGAGCTAGCTCAGTTGGGCAACGTAATCCTGGATCAAATGGGTATGCATCAACTCCTTTCGAGAGCAGGGCTTCCAATACGCCATTACCCGACATCAAAGAAATCTCTCGCTCGCCAGATCGACCGCCAAGCAATACTCCTACCCGTCCAAGAGATTGAATATCTAAATTTGCGAGCTCTTGCTTCACTCGCTCACCCCAAGAAAGTAATGGTTGGTTTAGCTTAGACATGTTTTGCCTCTGCTAATACATGCGGCAATCCAGAGATCGAGCCAGCGCCCATCGTGATTAAGACATCACCATCACGCAATAAGGCGCTGAGTTTTTCAGGCATTTCAGCAACGCTCGAAGCAAAGGCTACCGCAGTACTGTCTAAAGAACCCTTCAAGACCTTATCAACAGTAAGCGCTGCTTTCATTAGGCTTTGACCATCCGCGCCTAGAATCTTTGCCTCACCAGCTGGATAAACTTCGGTTAATACGAGTGCATCAAAGTTTTTAAGAACTTGCACAAACTCACCAAAGCAATCACGCGTTCTCGTAAAGCGATGAGGTTGGAATGCTAATACCAAGCGACGGTTTGGATAAGCGCCGCGGGCTGCAGATAAAGTAGCGGCCATTTCAACGGGATGGTGTCCGTAATCATCGATCAATGTGAAGCTTCCGCCAGAGACCAAAGGAATTTCTCCATACTTTTGGAACCGGCGACCAACGCCACTAAATTCAGATAAGGCTTTCACAATAGCCTCATCACTAACACCCAATTCTGTTGCAATACCAATTGCTGCTAATGCATTTTGAACATTGTGTAGGCCGGGCAAATTTAATTGCACCTCAAGTCGACCTGGCTTATTGCCATGACGGCGCACAGTTTTACGATCAACCGTAAAGTGCATGCGAGTACCATCAGCACGCACATTACTTGCACGAATATCTGCATCATCAGATAAGCCGTAGCGTAATACTGGCTGTGACACAAACGGAACAATGTCTCGAACGTTAGTATCATCAATGCACAAAACAGCAACACCATAAAAAGGCATACGCTGAATAAACTGCACAAAAGCCTGCTTCAATCTAGCCATATCATGCTGATAGGTATCCATATGATCAGCATCGATGTTGGTAACAACCTCCATCGCAGGAAATAATTGCAAGAAAGAGGCATCAGACTCATCTGCCTCCACCACAATAAAGTCACCCTGACCTAAGCGCGCATTAGCACCTGCGGAATTTAACTTACCCCCAATAACGAAGGTTGGATCTAAACCACCCTCAGCTAAGACAGAGGCAACTAAGCTGGTGGTGGTTGTTTTGCCATGAGTACCAGCAATTGCAATACCCTGCTTTAAACGCATAAGCTCACCGAGCATGACAGCCCGCTGAATCACGGGAACCTTGGCTGCGCGAGCAGCTAGCACCTCTGGATTGTTGCCCGCAACTGCAGTAGAAATTACCACCGCCTCTGCAGTACCAATATTTTTAGGGTCATGGCCAATATGAATCACTGCACCCAAATCTTTTAGGCGCTTCGTTACAGCACCTTCAGCTAAGTCGGATCCAGATACCTGATATCCCAGATTTAGCAAGACTTCGGCAATACCGCTCATGCCTGCACCACCGATACCAACAAAATGAATTTGCTGCACGATATGTTTCATATACCCACTCCTGCACAGTCTGCACATACTTCAGCCACACGCTGAGTTGCATGAGGCTTAGCTAAAGCATGAGCACGCTTGGCCATCCCTTGTAAATCTTGGCGGCTAAAATTTTGAATCATAGATGCCAGATCCTGTCGGTTGAGATCTTGTTGTGGCAACAAAATGGCCGCATCAGCATCCGATAAAAATCGTGCATTAGCAGTCTGGTGATCATCAATCGCATATGGAAATGGAATCAAACAGGATGCAACACCACAAGCTGCAATCTCTGAAACAGTCATTGCACCAGAGCGGCAGATCACCAGATCTGCTTGAGCATATGCGGCTGGCATGTCATCAATAAAAGGACGAATGTCAGCAGCAACGCCTAAGTTGGCATAACGCTGCTGTAGATCCACAAGATGTTTATCGCCTGCCTGGTGAATTACAAGTGGACGTGCGTCCTTATCCATTAATGCTAAGGCTGCCGGAATGACTTCATTTAAGGCGGCTGCACCTAGACTCCCACCCACAACCAAAATCGACAGTGGGCCGATGCGCTCTTCGTAACGTTTTGCTGGCGCACCTACAGTTTCAAATTCTTCACGGATTGGATTTCCTACCCACTCAGCGTGAGTCATCGTATTTGGAAATCCAGTCAAGGTACGCATAGCAATTTTAGCTAAAGCGCGATTGGCACTTCCTGCAACGGAGTTAGCTTCATGCAGAACGAGTGGCGTCTTCAAAAACTTTGTCACTAGACCACCGGGGAAAGTAATGTAACCACCCATACCTAAAACTACATTTGGCTTGATGCGACGCATAATCTTCCAACTCTGTATAAAGGCTCTTGCAACATTAAACGGCAGCATCAATGTCGCTTTGATACCTTTACCACGCAAGCCCCCAAAGTTCACTGCCTCAAATGGGAAATCGCAAGCTTTCACTAAGCGATATTCCATACCACCCTGATTGCCAATCCAAGATACATTCCACCCACAAATACGCATGTACTCAGCAACAGCTAGCCCCGGGAAAATATGCCCCCCAGTACCGCCGGCCATAATCAAGATGGATGGCTTGGTCATAGCTTGCCACCCCGCATTAAGATTCGGTTTTCATAATCAATCCGAAGTAGCATTGCGATGGCAACAGCATTCATCAAGATTCCTGAGCCGCCATAACTCACTAGTGGGAGTGTTAAGCCTTTTGTAGGAAGCAAACCTAAGTTCACACCCATGTTGATAAATGCTTGCCAACCAATCCATATCGCCACGCCCTTAGCAGCAAGGCCAGCAAAACTGCGATCTAATTGCAATGCAGTACGGCCAATCAGGAATGCACGACGCACGATCCAGTAGAACAAGAAAATCATTACTACTACACCAACAAAACCAAGCTCTTCACCAATCACCGCCATGATGAAATCCGTATGCGCCTCAGGTAGGTAATGTAATTTTTCGACGCTACCGCCTAGTCCCAAACCAAACCATTCACCACGACCAAATGCCATCAGAGAGTGGGTTAGCTGGTAACCTTTATTTGCCGCATTATCAACCTGCCAAGGATCAATAAAGGCCATGATTCGCTTTTGACGGAAAGGTGAAAAGGCAATAATTGTCACTGCACTTAAAATTCCGACCGCCAATAATCCTCCAAATAATTTAGCGTTGATGCCGCCTAAAAATAAAATTCCAAAGGCAATGAGCGATATCACTACAAGCGCGCCCATATCGGGCTCAGCCATCAGTAAGCCGCCAACTAAGGCAACAGCAATACCCATTGGTAGCATGCCCTTAACAAATGAGTGAAGATATTCTTGGCGTTGAACTGTATAACTTGCAGCAAATATCACTGCAGCAAACTTCATTAATTCAGATGGCTGAAAATTCATGAGGCCTAATGGAATCCAGCGTTTGGCACCATTCACTCCTTTTCCAATACCAGGAATGAGGACAGCGATCAATAACAAGACGGTGAATCCAAAAATGATTGGCGAGTAGCGATCCCACACGTGAGTTGGGATCTTAAATACCCAAATAGCAACACCAATCGCAATTGCCAATGAAATGCAATGGCGAATTAAGAAAAAGTTACTACTGTAATTTGCGTACTTAGGGCCATCCGCCAAAGTAATAGAGGCTGAATACACCATAACTAAACCAATGAGGGCTAAAGAAAGTACCGCCCAAACTAGAAGCTGGTCATAGTCCATCATGCGTGAGCGCGTTTGCTCAACGCCAGATACTGCATCTCTCAAGCCGCTGCGGAAATTATCTATCCCACCTCTGGAGAAATTCCAGAAGCGGTCAAGACCTAAACGATTCTCAGGAAAAAGTTTTTCCTTCAAACTCATGCATCAGCTCCTTCGAATTGCATTCCCAATTCTTGAACTTCAGCAATAAACGCCTCAGCACGTGCAACGTAATCACTGAACTGATCAAAGCTGGCGCAAGCTGGTGATAACAAAACAATATCGCCTGACTGAGCTACTTTTGCGGCTTGCGCTACTGCGTTTTGTAGAGTCTCACTCATGACACAAGATACGGAGTCACCCAAAGCTTCAGCAATCATTAGGGCATCTTTACCAATGAGGAAAACGCCTTTTACAAAACGTAATGCAGGCTCACGCAAGGGGCTAAAGTCTTGACCCTTACCCTCACCGCCAGCAATCAACCAGATCCGCTTGCCAGACTCATTAGCGCTGAGACCATTCAAAGCGGCTACTGTTGCTCCTACATTAGTGCCCTTGCTATCATCCACATATTCAACATTCGACACAATCGAAACACTTTGAACACGATGAGGCTCGCCATGGTAATCACGTAAACCATGCAAAAGCATATTCATAGGTAAACCAGCTGAACGTGCCAAGGCTAATGCAGCTAAGGCATTTAAAGCATTGTGGCGACCGCGAATCCGTAAAGCATCAGCTGGAATTAAACGCTTGAGTCTTAATGGCTCATCCTCTACAACAACTGCTTTACGGCGACGCTTCGGTTGTGGCTCGAGATCTTCATCTACTTCAGCCCAAACTAACCAATCAATTCCACCAGCACGCAGATCATGTTCAATTCCAAAAGCACCCTGCTCATCAGGACGGCCGGCACCAAAAGTAACGATGGATTTATTAGATTTCTGCTCGTCAGTAAGCAGACTCATTACCAGCGTATCATCGCGATTCAAGATGCAAATACTATCTTGTCCAAAGATATTGGCTTTTGCACCAATATAAGCCTGCATATCACCATGCCAATCCAAGTGATCTTGCGTAATATTTAATACGGTCGCTGCTGTTGCATTGAAGGTACTGGTGTAAACCAACTGGAAGCTAGACAACTCGAGCACCCAAATCTCAGGCATGTCGACAACTTGATCAGACCCATCCAAACAAGACATCAACTTATCCAATGCTGCTGGGCTGATATTGCCAGCCACAGCAACTCTCTTGCCAGCTCGCTCACACAACTGCCCTGTCAAGGCTGTTGTGGTTGTCTTTCCATTTGTTCCAGTGATGGCTAATACAGCAGGCTTGTATTGAGACTCTTTAACTTGAGCCATACGATCCATTGCAGCAATAGCTCTGGCAAAGAATTCCAATTCTCCCCAGATATCAATACTCAATTCTTGTGCTTTAGCTAAGAAAGAAGCTACTGGCTCTTGAAATGGCGATAAACCAGGACTAATTCCAATGACTTCAACACTCTTTACATTAAGACCATCCAAAGGTCCGAAATAAGCTTCTTGAAGCCCCGCAAATTCAAGATCAGCTAACCAGGCTTTTTGTCGCTCATTCAACTTTTCACGATCACGTGTATCGGCCAAACTGACCTTTGCAGCATTCCGCAAACACCACTTGGCCATAGCATAGCCAGATTCACCCAATCCTAAGATCAAGAAATGTTGGGGCGCTTGATAACCCTCATCTGCGATGAGAGCTGGATTAGCGAAGGCTTGGTCTAAGTTATGCATATTCTTTGGCTTACCTTAATTTCAGGCTGGAGAGGCCAATGAGAACTAATAAAATAGTGATGATCCAGAAGCGAACCACAACCTGTGTTTCGCGCCAGCCACCCAATTCGAAATGATGATGTAGTGGAGCCATCCTAAAAATACGGCGACCCTCACCAAAACGCTTCTTCGTGAATTTGAACCAGAAAACTTGTAGCATCACTGATAGTGTTTCTGCGACGAAGATCCCGCCCATGACAAAGAGTACGATTTCTTGGCGCACAATCACGGCAATAGTTCCAAGTGCACCACCCAATGCGAGTGCGCCAACGTCGCCCATAAATACCTGGGCTGGATGCGTGTTGTACCAGAGAAAGGCTAATCCCGCACCACCCATAGCTCCACAAAAAATCATGAGCTCACCTGCACCGGGAATATAAGGAAACAATAAATACTTTGCGTAAATCGCATTACCCATTACATAAGCAAATGCGCCTAAAGCAGCGCCAACTAAGATTACCGGCATGATCACTAGACCATCTAGTCCGTCCGTTAGATTAACGGCATTACTACTTCCAACGATCACTAAATAACTCAAAATGATGAAGCCCATTACACCTAATGGGTAGCTCACTTCTTTCATAAAAGGAATGAGCAAGTTGGATTTAGCTGGTAAGTTCAAAGCGAAGCCACTTCTAAGCCAATCAAAGAACAACTGCAGAACTTTGAGGTTATTCACTTCAGACACAGAGAAAGCTAAATAAATAGCGGCAAATAAGCCAATCAAAGTTTGCCAAAAGAATTTTTCTCTTGAGGCCATGCCTTTAGGATCCTTGCGCGCCACTTTGCGGTAATCATCAACCCAACCGACCAAGCCAAATCCAAAAGTCACAATCATCACAATCCAGATAAAACGATTGCTCAGATCAGCCCACAACATGCAGGAGATAAAGATACCTAACAGAATCAATACGCCACCCATCGTAGGGGTCCCTGATTTCACTAAATGGGTTTGTGGGCCATCAGTACGAACCGCTTGACCCATCTTCAATGCGGTCAACTTTCGAATAACCCATGGACCAGCTGCCAAACCTATCAGCAAAGCAGTCAGTGTTGCCATCACCGCTCTAAATGTGATGTAGCTAAAGACTCGGAAAAATCCAAAATCATCTTGCAACCATTGCGCCAACATTAAGAGCATGTTTTAGCCTCCTCTAATAAGGCCTGCACTACACGCTCCATACGCATAAAACGAGATCCCTTAACCAAAATATCTAAATGCAGCTGCTGACTTGACTCTTGATCCGCTAGCGCCTCATTGAGCTCTTCAAGCAGCTGATTCAATGTCGCGAAATGAGTAGCACTACTGGTGAGCGCAAACTTCTCTGACTCATTGAATGCCTGCACTGCAAATTTGCACTGCTCTCCGAGTGCGAATAACTTGCTAACACCCTGCTCAGCAGCATAAGCGCCAACTTCCTCATGGAAGCTAGGGCCTTGGTCGCCCACTTCACCCATATCACCCAATACCAACCAAGAAGTATTTCCAGACTGTTTCAGTGCATCAATAGCAGCTCTTACAGAATCGGGGTTGGCGTTATAACTGTCGTCAATCAAAGTACAGCCTGGATTTAAAGGTTTTGATTGCATGCGCCCATTTACTGGGGCAAAAGATTCCAGACCCGCTTGAATTTGCTCCAAACTTAAACCACCAGCTAAAGCGACTGCGCTCGCCGCTAAGGCATTGCGCACATTGTGATTTCCTAAGGTGTTGAGCTGGACTTCAATTTTGCCAAGTTCAGTTGCAATCTCAATTTTTCCACTAGCCAATAACTTACCCGTAACAGAGGCCTTAGCTAGAGCGGAGCTAGTAGATAAAGCAAAATCAATTACCTTGCGTCCTGCAGCAGCTTGATACCAAACATCAGAAAATTCAGAGTCCGCCGGAAATACTGCGATACCATCTGCAGGGAGTGAACTTAAGGCAGTTGCATGTTCTTTTGCAACAGCCTCTACAGTCGCCATGAATTCTTGATGCTCACGTTGAGCATTATTAATGAGGGCAATATTGGCCTGAGCCATGGCCGCTAACTCAGCTGTTTCACCAGGATGATTCATCCCCAACTCAATCACTGCTAGACGATCTGTCGGTCGCATGCGCAGCAAAGTTAAAGGTAGGCCAATATCGTTATTAAGGTTGCCCTTAGTCACTAAGGTACATTCTTCACCGGCCGCTACCTTGAAGATAGAGGCAATCATCTCTTTGACAGTGGTCTTGCCATTAGATCCAGTTACTAAAGCCACTGGAATAGAAAACTGTGCACGCCATGCCTTTGCTAATTCACCCAAGCCTTGATTAACATCTTGGACACATACTGCAGCTAAGTTTGTAGGGCACTTTTCTTTTTGACTAATGAGTGCTGCACTGGCGCCTGCCTTGATGACATCATCCAAAAAATCATGCGCATCAAAACGTTCGCCCGCCAAGGCAATGAATAATTCACCAGACTCAATCTGACGACTATCGCTACCAATACGAGAAATAGTGATCGCTTGCGCAGATTCTTTATCCGCGTGAATCAACTGACTGCCCGGCAACATGGCATGAACTTGAGCAAGAGTAGTCATGGGCTTACTCATACGCTGCCCCCTGCTGCCAAGCGAATGTGTTCTTGATCAGAAAAATCAAATTTCTTGCCATTGATTTCTTGAGTAGACTCATGGCCTTTGCCTGCTACCAAGACAATGTCTTTGACATCTGCATGTCGTACCGCAGCCATAATGGCAGCCGCTCTATCAGGCATCATTTGAACATTTCCCAAATCACCTGACATGCCAGCTTGAATCATGGCAATAATAGATGCTGGATCCTCAGATCTAGGGTTATCGCTTGTAATCACAATGTGATCAGCAAACTCTTGCGCCGCATGACCCATTTGGGCACGCTTACCTGAGTCTCGGTCACCGCCACAACCAAAAACGCACCACACTTTTCCATTACGCTGATTTGCAATGGGGCGTAATGCGTTTAACGCTTTAGTGAGGGCATCAGGTGTGTGTGCGTAATCCACCACAATCAATGGACCCTCAGTTCTTTGTGTTTTATTCAAGTGAATCAGTTCCATGCGTCCTGGAACAGCACTTAGCTTGTTCATATTTTTAGAGGCATGATTTGGACTCATACCTTGAGCTAGCAGGACGGTCCAAACAGCAAGGCAATTGCTGAGATTAAATTCACCTAAAACTGCAAGCTGAGTAGCACTAGAACCTAAGGCATCACAGCTGAATTGAGACTCATAGCCCGAGGTCGTCAATACGGTGTTTTCTGCGTAAACGCGTTTCAAACGATCGTCAAACTTTTCGAATCCAGCAAACGCCTTGCTACTCAATGCATAGCCCCACACCTGAGGACCATCGCTAGCAAGAAGTTTCATCGCCAACTCTCGCCCGGATGCATCATCAAAATTGATGATGGCATTTTCAAGTTGTGGCAACTTAAATAATTTTGCTTTTGCTGCGGCGTACTGTCCCATCGTGCCGTGGTAATCCAAGTGATCTTGCGTCAAATTGGTAAATACCGCACTTCGTATATTTAAGCCAGTAACACGGCCTTGATCTAATGCATGAGAAGAAATCTCTATAGCAAGATTTTGAGCGCCTGCATCAGATAATTCTTTTAATTGGGTTTGCAATTGCGGTGCATCTGGCGTGGTGTAACCAGTTTGAACGAGTGCGCCCGGAAACCCAGCCCCCAATGTGCCTAATACTGCAGTGCGATGATTCGGTTCATCCATTGCCTGCGCCAGCCACTGAGTAATACTAGTTTTTCCATTGGTACCTGTGACGCCGATGACATTGAGATTTTTGCTTGGGTAGCCGTACCACTCCGAGCAGAGCTCTCCAGCCAAGGCTGCTAAATTCTCGACAGCAAAACATTCTGGGTGGTCTAAGTATTCATTCGCAATACCATCAGCAGGATCGAATACCACTGCCGCAGCCCCATTTGCTAATGCGGCCGCGATGTAATCGCGACCATCTCGTAGGGAATTACCATGACCAACAGCGTATGCAAAAAAGATGTCACCAGAATGAATTTGACGGCTATCTGCAGTTACTTTTGCATTACCTGCAGTGAGATCACGTAAATGTGAGATTAAGAGATGGGGTTCTATGTAGACCATTGTCATCATCTTTTTAGAACCGCTGCATTTGTTTTGACTGCAGCAATCTGAATTTCTGTAGGATTTTTATCCTGCAGCGTCATCTGCTTCAAATTGCTATCTGGCAATACGTTTAAGGTACGCAGGGTCTCACTCACGATAGTGGAGAAGACTGGTGCAGCAACATCACCACCATAATGACTGCCACCAGTTGGCTCATCAATCATGACGGCAACCACAATGCGAGGGGCGCTAATCGGCGCTAGGCCTGCAAAGTAAGCGCGGTATTTATTGCCATAGCCCTTACCTACTAATTTATGCGCTGTACCTGTTTTTCCACCAACTCGATAACCTTCAGCTTGCGCTTTTATGGCAGTACCCCCGGGCTCAGTTACTGACTCCATCATGCTGCGCATCTCAATGGCCGTCTTGGCAGAAATAATATGAGTGCCGGGCTTAAATTCTGGACTTCGCTCAATCGTGAGGGGCACTAACTCGCCATCACGCGCAAAGATTGTGTATGCGCGAGCTACCTGAAAGAGTGAGCCTGAAATGCCATAACCAAATGCAATCCGCGCTTGATCTGTTGGCATCCATTTTTTATAAGGGTGGACTGTGCCTGCTACAGCGCCAGGGAAACCAATCTTTGGCGCCTGACCCAAGCCAACAGATGTATAGAAATTCCACATCTCTTCTGCGGATAAATTATTCATTGCAATTTTGGCGGTACCAATATTGCTCGATTTTTGAATAATTTGAGAAACGGTTAAGTTACCGTAAGGATGGGTATCCGTAATCGGTTTTGGACCCACCAAGTATTTGGCACCAATCACCATATTGGTATTAGGAGTGATGGCACCCTTCTCCAAAGCAATTGCTACAGTTAACGGTTTTATTGTTGAGCCAGGCTCAAAGGTGTCAGTTAAAACACGATTACGTAACTGTTCACCCGTCAACTTCTTACGATCGTTTGGGTTGTAGCTAGGGTAATTTGCTAAAGCTAAGATCTCGCCAGTCTGGGTATCCAAGACGACTGCACCACCAGCGCTCGCACGGTGCTGCTCAACTGCACTTTTAACAGCGTTATAGGCCAGAAACTGAATCTTACTGTCAATAGAAAGTTGTAGATCTTTACCATTTTGCGGTAACTGCAAAATGGCAACATCTTCAACAACACGACCAAGGCGATCAACTACTACACGACGAGCGCCTGGGTGCCCAGCTAATTCTTTTTCTCTTGAGAGCTCCATGCCCTCTTGGCCGCGATCTTCCACGTTTGTAAAGCCAACAACGTGCGCCATTGCTTCACCCTCTGGGTAAAAGCGACGGTATTCATTATTTAAGCCAATTCCCGGAATTTCTAATTGCTTAATTTGTTGCGCTACCGCTGGATCCACTTGGCGCTTCAAAAAAATCTGCTTGCGATCTTCTTTTAACTTTTTGCGTAATTCAGATTCACTAATTTGTAAAAGCCTTGCTAGTTTTTGCACCTTATCTGCAGCCAGATCATCAGGGACAGTATCGTTATAGGCAATCACTGACTTAGCTTCCAAGCTCGTGGCAATCACTTGGCCATTACGATCCAATATCTTTCCACGGGAAGCGGGTAACTCCAATTCGCGCTGTGTACCGCGCACACCCTTAGCTTCATAAAAAGCATTTCCCGGACCCTGAATCCAAAAAGCGCGGATTAGCAATAGCATGAACACGAAGAACAACATGAACAGCATGAGGCGTGACCGCCACATTGGCAGACGCAATACTAGATTAGGTGTAGTTGAGAAACCTACAGTCCTCATCTAGCCTCCTTCAAGTACAAAGTACGCTCTGGAGATATAGGGGCCATGTGCAATTGATTACGAGCAACATCGCGAATTCGTGCGGACTTCGATAGATTGCGCTGCTCATACTCCAAGCGTAGCCAGTCTTGATTGAGTTTGCGCTCCTCGATTTGCGCGCGATCTAGCGAAATAAATAATTTACGCGCACGCTGCTGCGCCGCTACCAAAGACAGTGCGCAAACCAATAGTAAAACCAGTAAGGTAAGCGTAGCGCGATTCAAGCTAGCACTCCTGTACGTTTTTCTGCAATACGCATGATGGCAGAACGAGCGCGAGGATTCTCTCGAACCTCCTCATCACTTGGCTTAATGCGTCCAATAATCTCTAGGTCACTTTGCGGTAAATCCCGATCGCGGACAGGCAAACCTCGAGGCACTTCAACCTTAGCATGCGACTGCAAGAACTGCTTCACAATCCGATCTTCGAGAGAATGAAAGCTAATCACTGCTAAGCGCGCGCCTGGCTTTAGTAACTTGAGTGCTGCCTTTAATCCGAGCTCCAAATCTTCTAACTCACGATTAATAAAAATACGGAGTGCTTGGAAAGTCCGAGTTGCAGGATCTTGACCAAGCTCTCTGGTCCGGACGACGCTAGCCACCAGGCTTGCTAGTTGCAAAGTTGTTTTTGGAGATAAGCCTTCTTCTCGCTTTGCCACAATGGCTTTAGCGATCTGAAAAGCAAAACGTTCCTCACCATAAGTCTTAATCACGCGAGTGATGTCCTCTTGCGATGCTTGTTCCAACCATTCCGCAGCCGTCAATCCCTGGTCCGTGTTCATGCGCATATCGAGTGGACCATCTTTGCGAAAGGAGAACCCACGGTGTGCTTCGTCCACCTGTGGAGAGCTGATACCGAGATCTAACAGAATTCCATCGACTGATTCTGGGTCCGCGTACTGATCCATCTGCGCAAAACTGTCGTGCACGATACGTAAACGCGAGTCCTTGATTTTTTCCGCTACTGCGATCGCATCCAGATCCTTGTCGAAAGAAATCATTCGCGCATTCGTAGGAAGTTGCGCTAGCAGGGCTTGAGTATGACCACCGCGCCCAAAAGTTCCATCGATTAAGAGTAGATTTTTTGAAGCTACAGAAGAGGTGATGAGTGGTCCACTGACCAGCGCCGTCACCGCCTCGGCCAGTAATACTGGGCGATGAGTTATGTTCATGGCGCCCTGTCATCAAAAATTAAATTGCTTCAGGGCTTCAGGCATACCTTGTGCAATGGCAGCCTGTTCTTTTGCAGCGTAAGTAGCGGCATCCCACAACTCGAGATGACTACCCATACCGAGCAACATCACTTCTTTTTCAATACCAGCGGCAGATCGCAACTCTGGGCTCACCAAAATTCTGCCGGCGCTGTCCAAATCAATCTCCGCAGCATTGCCAAGAAAAATGCGACGCCACCAATGGGCATCCATTGGCAATTGCGCAACACGTGAACGGAAAGTTTCCCACTCAGGTCGGGGGAACATCAGTAGGCATCCGTCAGGGTGTTTTGTGAGCGTAATTCGGCCCTCACCTTGAACTAACAAGGCGTCACGATGCTTTGCCGGCACAGACATGCGGCCTTTTGCATCTAAATTGAGAGCTGACGCACCTTGAAACACTATTTACCCCACTTTTTCACACTTCCTCCCACTTTAGAGGATCGTAATAAGGGGGTCAAGTGTTTTTGGCTTATTTTTTAGGAAATTTCCTAGTGATTACAAACACTTAGCGTGATATGTTGATAAAATGGTGCTTATAAAAATGCTACTTGAAACAATGGCTTGGAAAATATACTTAAGAATAGGTCTTAGCTATTTAGCCTAATAATAGGTAAATATACTGTATTAATGAACAGTACTCTAAAGGAAAATATCCGAAATAATTAATTTAGAGCTAGATTTTGTAAGCAGTGCTTGTCATCACTTTAGACATTAGCTGCATTAGACCCTGAATAGGTTTTGGTAAGACCGCTCCACCAGCCAAAATTGCGGCCTGTCCATGCTCAATTTCATCGATGCGCATTTGGTCAACAATGGCGCGAGAACGCTCATCTTCTGCAGGCAATGTTTCGAGATGACTCTCGAGGTGATTCTCTACCTGCTTTTCTGTTTCGGCAACAAATCCCAGACTCCACTTATCGCCCGCTAAGCCAGCAGCCATGCCGATTGCAAAGGATCCTGCATACCAAATTGGATTGAGATAACTGGTATGCGAGCCCAACTCTTGGAGGCGTGTTTCGCACCAAGCCAAATGATCCATTTCTTCTTGGCCAGAGTCATCTAACATCTGCCGAATTTCAGGGTTGCGAGCTACTAATTTTTGAGCTTGGTAAAGCGCTTGGGCGCAGACCTCGCCCACGTGATTCACACGCATTAATCCAGCCGCATGTTCTCGCTCTTTGGCATCCAATAATCCGCTTGATGGGGTACTGGAGCCCGGCATTGGACGATGGGCATGAGCACCCCCAACTACTGAGCGTAGGGCTGTATCAAACTCAATAATGAAGCGATCGATGAGTGCCATAAGCTGGTAGAAACTAGACTAAAACCTCTGTTTTGCTGCTCTGCTTAGTCTTCAAGCCTAACTCAGCCAATAGCTCACGGTCTTGTTCTGCCTCAGGATTGCCGGTAGTAAGTAGTTGCTCACCATAGAAAATCGAATTGGCACCAGCCTGGAAGCACATGGCCTGAACTGCCCTACCCAGCTCCTGACGTCCAGCCGAGAGGCGCACTCGTGCACGCGGCATAGTGATGCGAGCTACAGCAATAGTTCTCACAAATTCAAGAGGATCCAAGGGCTTCTGATCTGCCAAAGGAGTTCCTGCTACAGGAACCAAATGGTTAATGGGAACTGACTCTGGATATGGACTTAAGTTAGCTAAACGTGCCAAGAAGGCCGCACGTTGTTCACGAGACTCACCCATACCTACAATACCGCCACAACACACTGACATACCCACAGCACGCACATTAGAAATTGTGTCCAAGCGGTCTTGATAGCCCCGAGTAGAGATGACTGAGCGATAGAAGTCCTCGCTGGTATCCAGGTTGTGGTTGTAGAAGTCTAAACCTGCCTCTTGGAGGGCTTGAGCCTGACTTGCTTCAAGCATACCCAGCGTGGCGCAGGTTTCTAGGCCCAAGGCCTTTACGCCCTTAATCATGGCGGCGACTTTTTCAATATCGCGATCTTTAGGCTCCCGCCAAGCAGCACCCATGCAAAAACGGTTTGATCCGGCAGCTTTGGCAGCTTTGGCAGCCTCAAGCACCTCGTCTAAATCCATCAACTTGTTCGCCTTGACGTCGGTGTCATATCGGGCAGCCTGGGGACAATACCCACAATCCTCTGGGCAGCCGCCAGTCTTAATTGACAAAAGCGTAGCTAGTTCCACGTCACCATCAGGGAAGTTGGCACGATGAGTCTCTTGTGCCCTGAACATCAAATCGCTCAATGGCAGGGCAAATAGAGCCTCAACCTCGGCTACTGACCAAGCACCCAAAGCGCCAAGCTCTTTATGCAAATCCTTTTGAGACTTGACTTGGGTGAGGGGTTTTTCAATAGTTTGGGTGGCCTGCATGGTCGAATTCCAGAAAATAGATCAATTCAAGGCATAAACATAACAGATACAGGCCTAAATTAGGAAAAACTAGTGGTCAAATACCAAACATGAAGCTTATTTCTGATCCAAATCAAACCTCTCTGGTTGATCGCAGCCTAGATGCCGTTTGGCATCCCTGCACTCAGATGAAGCATCACGAGTCCTTGCCATTAATTGCCATTACTAAAGGTAAGGGCGCTTGGCTCTTCGATGACCAGGGCAATGCTCTCCTAGATTGCATTAGCTCCTGGTGGACCAATCTGTTTGGACATTCCAACCCGCGCATCAACAAAGCCATTACAAGCCAGCTCGAAAAAATTGAGCATGTCATGCTCGCCGGATTTACCCACCCCCCTGTTGTGGAGCTATCCGAGAAACTATCTGCTTTAACTAAAGGTCATTTAGGTCATGTATTTTTTGCTTCTGATGGCGCATCTGCAGTAGAGATTGCCTTAAAGATGAGTCATCACTACTGGCGACTAAATCATCAGCCCCAAAAGAAAAAATTTGTCTGCCTAGAAAATGGTTACCACGGTGAAACTTTGGGTGCACTAGCAGTCACTGATGTTGCGATTTTTCGAGAAGCCTATGGATCGCTATTGCAAGATGTCTTTACCGTGCCCTCACCTGATGTACGCAAAGCACAGCCCGGTCAAAGTGCTGACGATGTTGCCATATGGGCAGCAGAAAAATTAGAAGCGTTACTAAAGGCCGAGCATCACAATATCGCCGCGATCATTATTGAACCACTCGTTCAATGCGCTGGGCAAATGGCAATGCACTCTCCTGAATATTTGCGCTTAGCAAGATCACTCTGTAATCGTTACAACATTCATCTGATTGCCGATGAGATCGCAGTAGGCTGTGGTCGATCAGGAAAGTTTTTTGCTTGTGAGCATGCAGAAATTTGGCCGGACTTCTTGACGCTCTCTAAGGGCATCAGTGGTGGATATCTTCCACTATCACTCTCCATGACGACGGATAAAATTTATCACGCTTTTTATGGCGATCAATTGCAACAAGGTTTCTTACACTCACACTCCTACACAGGCAACCCATTAGCCTGTGCTGCTGCCCTCGCCTGCTTGGAAATCTTCGAAACTGAATCCATTCTTGAAAAAAATATTGAACGTAGCCAAGATCTCGCTAGTGCATTTGCTTGGGCAAAAGTAGATCCTCGCATCGAACATTGGCGTCAGCAGGGCATGATCCTGGCATTTGATGTCAAACCTGAATCACTCCAGCGTAAAAATACTTTTTCACGAGAGATGTTTTCAGCAGGGATGGCAGAAGGCATTCTCATTAGACCCATTGGCAATACGATTTACGTCATGCCACCGTACATTCTATCTGCCGAAGAAGCGATGCAAATGGGTGCTTCTGTACGGCGCGCCCTAAATCAGGTGCTTCTATGAGCGCCCACTTTAAAGCTCGCGATCTGGCAGCGCATCAGATTGCCGATTTAGATACGCAGTTGCTCAGACGTACATTGCGCACCACCACGTCACCCTGCGATACCAAGGCTCGGGTTGACCAACGAGAACTCAAAGCGTTTTGTAGTAACGACTACTTAGGCCTAGCTAATCACCCTGAGTTAGTTACTGCGCTTACGGAAGGTGCAAAACGATATGGGGTTGGAAGCGGTGCATCACACTTAATTAGCGGCCATAGCGTTGCACATGACTTGCTTGAAAAAAAATTAGCGGCTTGTGAGAGTAAACATATCCCGAATGCAAGAGCATTGTTCTTTAGTACGGGCTATCTTGCAAACATCAACGCGATTACCGGCCTAAGTAGACTTGCTAACCAAGGTGAAGTAAGCATTTATTCAGCCAAACTCAATCATGCTTCTTTGATTGATGGTGTCCGCCTGGCAAGCGCACAAACTAAAGCCAAAGTGACTTTGTTTGATCACCAAAATCTCGATTCTCTCAAAGAAGTATTACAGCAAGATACGCACTCACTCAAATTGATTGTGGTCGATGGCGTCTTCAGCATGGATGGGGATATCGCGCCCGTAAAAAATTTACTGGATCTTGCCGAACAATATGATGCGCTACTGATGGTAGATGATGCGCATGGTTTTGGCGTGCTTGGTGAACAGGGTCATGGCATTCTGGAGCAATCAGACGTACATTCAGAAAGAATCATTTACATTGGCACGCTTGGCAAAGCAGCTGGCGTTAGCGGTGCATTTATTTGTGCAGCCGCACCCTTTATTGAATGGCTCATCCAAAAAGGTCGGCCCTATATTTATAGCACTGCTACACCGCCAGCAATTGCACACACCCTACTGACCAGTTTGGAACTCATCGAGGGCAAGGAAGGTATTGCGCGTCGCAAACAATTAAATCAACTGATTCAAATTTGGTGTAATGAAATGACTTTCCAAAACTGGGAAAAAACGCCTTCATCAACCCCAATTCAGCCTGTGATCTTGGGAAGTAATGCCAGCGCATTGACGGCTGCTAAGCTTTTAGATGAGGCAGGCTATTGGATTCCGGCAATTCGGCCGCCTACCGTTCCCGTTGGTAGCTCGCGCCTGCGCATCACTTTTTCTGCAAACCATAGTGTTGATGACTTACGCGAGCTGATCAAGACATTGCAGGCAATTGAGCAAGAAGTAAAAAGTAATTTATGACACTAAGTACATCTACCGGTTTTTTTGTCACGGGTACTGATACTGAAGTTGGAAAAACTTTGGTCAGCGGCGCTCTCATTCTTAAACTGAGAGAAGCTGGTATTCGCGCAATAGGTTTCAAACCCGTGGTTGCAGGGACTTATATTGATGCTAGCGACCAAAAACTCAATGAAGACTTAGAGACATTGCGTATTGCTTCTGGGCTAAAGTCCCGCGAGCAGAGTCTTTGTCCATTTGTTCTAGATGTAGCGGCGGCACCTCATCTCGTTGCCCAGAAAAATAATGTGCATTTAGATGCCACCCTGATCTTAGATGAGTTCAATGCATTGGCCTCAGTATTTGATTCGATCGTAGTGGAGGGTGCAGGTGGTTTTTTAGTACCGCTAAATGAGCAAGAGGATCTGGGGGATGTAGCGCAGGCGATGGATTTACCCGTCATTCTCGTAGTAGGTATGCGCTTAGGCTGCATTAATCATGCCCTACTTACTTGTGAAGCCATTGTGTCTCGTCAGTTAACGATTGCAGGCTGGGTAGCCAACACGCTATCGGAGGAAATGCCTCTATTGGCCGAAAATATTCAAACTTTAAAGGATCGAATTTTTGCACCTTTTTTAGGTCTTGTTCCGACTCTTCCCCGGCAGCTTCAGAAATTCGAGAATTCCCCCTATCCTATTGAGGCTTTAGGGTTTGCTGCAGAGCATATAAAACTACCTGAGTAAATTCAGATAAGATCAATTTATGCGATTACTTCCAGAAATCATAGACTCCGCATCAGCTATTCAAGAGATTCGCCGTAATATTCATGCGCATCCAGAATTGCGTTTTGAAGAAAACCGTACATCCGATCTGGTAGCTGAAGCACTTTCAAGCTGGGGAATTACGGTTTATCGCGGCCTTGGAAAAACTGGCGTCGTTGGAAGGTTGGACGGGGAATTAGGTCCATGCAAGATGGTTGGATTACGAGCCGACATGGATGCACTGCCATTACAAGAACATAACAACTTTGAACATACTTCAAAGAATCCCGGCAAGATGCATGCCTGTGGCCATGATGGTCACACTGCCATGCTCTTGGGTGCCGCTCAGTACTTATCCAATCATCGAGACTTTACCGGTTCAGTCATTTTCATTTTTCAGCCAGCAGAAGAGGGTGGTGCTGGCGCTCAAGAAATGATTAACGATGGACTCTTTAAACAATTTCCTTGCGATGCTGTCTTTGGTCTGCATAACTGGCCAGGACTTGCCGAAGGACATTTTGGCGTGACATCTGGCCCAATGATGGCTTCCAGTAACACCTTTGAGATCACCATTCGAGGTAAGGGTGGACATGCCGCCTTGCCACACAATAGCGCTGACCCCTTGCTTGCCGGTACTCAAGTTGTGCAAGCACTACAAAGTATCATTACACGCAATAAGCGCCCAGTAGATGCCGCAGTGTTATCGGTAACGCAGTTCCATGCAGGTGAGACAAGTAACGTCATTCCAGATAGTGCGTTTATTGGTGGAACCGTTCGCACATTTACTATCGAAGTCCTAGATTTGATTGAACAACGTTTGAGAGAGATCTCACACAATGTCGCTAGCGCATTTGACTGTCAAGCAGAAGTCAGCTTTGCGCGCAACTATCCCCCACTCATTAATCATGATGAGGAAGTGAATTTTGCAAGCGAGGTTATGAGTGAACTAGTTGGAGCGCAAAACGTCAATACTTCTATCGATCCAACCATGGGCGCAGAAGACTTTGCGTTCATGCTCCTAGAGAAACCTGGTTGCTATGTGTTTCTGGGTAATGGTGATGGCGATCACCGCTCGGTGGGTCATGGCATGGGTCCATGCCATCTTCATAATCCTTCTTATGACTTTAATGATGCACTGATCCCAGTAGGCGTTAGCTACTGGGTCAAGCTAGCCCAACGCTACTTACAAAAATAATTTACTCTGAGCGCTGAAGTTTTTACGAGTTCGTAAATTGAGCTGGGCGCTTTTCCATGAAAGCTGCCATACCCTCTTTTTGATCATTAGTTGCAAAGCAAGAGTGGAATAAACGACGCTCAAGGTGCATACCTTCTGATAGCGTAGTTTCATATGCGGCATTGATTGCCTCTTTCACCATCATCGCAGTCAGCAGTGGCATATCCGCAATTATCTTAGCAATCGCTTTCACTTCTTTTAGCAAATCTGCTTGTGGGAAAATACGGGCAACAAGACCAGAGCGCTCGGCTTCAGTCGCATCCATCATCCGGCCGGTCAGCGCCAAATCCATTGCCTTTGCTTTTGAGACTGCGCGTGGTAGACGTTGTGTACCACCGGCGCCAGGGATGATTCCCAACTTCACCTCTGGTTGAGCAAACTTCGCATTATCAGCTGCCATGATGGTGTCGCACATCATCGCTAACTCACACCCACCACCAAGCGCATATCCAGACACTGCCGCAATCACTGGCTTGCGTACTTTTTTAATCTCTTCCCAGTTACGAGAAATAAAGCCGCTACGATAAACATCAGCAAATCCATACTTTGCCATCGTTGCAATATCCGCACCGGCGGCAAAAGCTTTTTCACTACCGGTGACGATGATGCAACCAATATTGTCGTCAGCATCAAAACCCAACAGCGCCTTACCTAATTCATTCATCAACTCATCATTTAGGGCATTTAATACTTGAGGGCGATTGAGAGTAATGACGGCAACTTTGCCATCCACTTCAGTCAATATAGTGTTGTAGGTCATCAATCTCTTTCAAAAAATAATTTGTTCAGCGTGGTAGCAATAACCACATCTTGCCATCTTGCTTCATGCGTCCCGCTAACTCACCTGCAGAATCTCCTGATCCCCAATAGTAATCTGCTCGTACCCCGCCCACAATGGCCTTGCCTGTATCTTGTGCCATCACTAACTTTTGTAAGGTTTGGCTGCTCAAGGGTTTGGTGGTGCTCAAGAAGACTGGGGCACCTAAGGGCATCGCTTTGAGATCAATAGCAATACTTCTTTCGGCCGTTAAAGACACTCCCAAAGCGCCAATAGGACCTAGATCAGGACTGACATTACTCGGCAACTCTTTAAAGAATACAAATCGAGGGTTGGCATTGAGCATTTCCTCTACTCGGCCTGGGTTGCGCTTAGCCCATGCAGAAATACCCTGCATCGATGCTTCACCGCGCGTGATCTCCTTGCGATCGAGCAACCACTGGGCAAAAGACTTGAACGGCTGATCATTGGTGCCGGCATAACCCAGTCGCAATACACGTCCATCTTCTAAACGAATTTTTCCAGAGCCCTGAATTTGCATAAAAGCAGCAGCTACAGGATCTTGCACCCAGGCGATTTCTGAACCTCGCAGCACTCCAGAACTCATGAGTTCTGCACGTGTTGGCGCAGGGCTTGGCTTTGAGCCCTTCCAGGCATTTGGCAGGCCGTACAAGGCAATAGAGTAAGTGGCTGTGCGGGTTTGGGAGCCATTCATGACGGGCTCGTAATAACCAGTAATTAGTCCAGATTCGTTGCCTGTAGCACTGTTACGTACTTCGTATGCCTGAAAATTTCCCTCGAAGTACTGGCGAATTGCACGTTCATCACGACCTGAAATTGCTGAGACTTGGGAGCAGACCTGGCGCCAATTCATTTCACTATTGCGTTTACGCAGGGCATCACAACTCTTGAGCCAAGCTGGCCAAGCCTGGGTTAAATCATCCTCTTGCCAGCCAGGCAAGTCCTGCCACGAGACGGATCGGAAGCTAGCGATCGAGGAGCTATAGCTAGTTGGGGCAGTACCACTAGCTCGATAAGCAGATCCACGGGTAGGAGGCGTAGAGCAAGCAACCAATAAGCTAGCAATGCTGACAGCGAATACACTGCAGGCAAAGACTCGCGAAGTATTTTTGCAACTTATTAATTTGGATATAGAAATCATGATTGCCAATGTACTCGATGAATACCCGATGATCTTGTTTGCCTTGGAGGGCGGCCTAGCCTTAGCCCTGCTGCTGTTTATCGTCCTTTGGACTGGTAAGGGCAAAAAATAGTGTTTTTGAGAACCTAGTGCAAGGTTCTGGGCATCACCAAGGCAAATTCAGGAATTGGGGCTTGGAAAAACTGAGCTTCTTCCGTGACACAGAAATACTCCCCACGCATGGTTCCCGCCGGTGTCGGTAATGTAGCCCAACTGGTGTATTCAAACTGTTCCCCTGCCCGTAAAAGGGGTTGTTGGCCTACCACTCCCAGGCCACGCACCTCTTGGACATCATTTTCCCCATCGGTAATAAACCAATGACGGGCGATTAACTGGATGCTAGCCGTACCAGTATTTTTAATAGAGACCGTGTAGGCAAAGGCAAACTGACGATTATCGGGGTCAGACTGCTCAGCCAAATACTGGGTTTTGACCGTAATGCTGATTTCATGAGGATTCATGCTCGAATTCTGCTCCATCCTAAGCTCAACTGCAAGCTAGAATCTAGGGATGGATAGCCAGAAATCGCCCTCAAATAGCCAGTTTGTCATTGCACCCTCCATTTTGTCGGCTGACTTTGCCTGCCTGGGCAAGGAAGTTCAAGATGTTCTCATGGCGGGTGGAGACTGGATTCACTTTGATGTGATGGACAACCACTTCGTTCCCAACCTGACTATTGGCCCCTTGGTTTGCGAGGCAATTCGCCCACATGCAACAAAAGATGGCAAGCCAGCGATGATTGATGTGCACCTGATGGTGGAACCAGTTGATCGCCTCATCCCAGATTTTGCAAAAGCAGGTGCAAACCTGATTAGCTTTCATCCAGAGGCAAGTCCTCATGTAAATCGCACAATTAATCTGATTCGCGATCAAGGTTGCCAGGCTGGTTTGGTTTTAAACCCAGCAACACCGCTTGATCACCTCGATCACACGTTGGAATTGCTCGACCTTGTGTTACTCATGTCAGTCAACCCAGGCTTTGGTGGTCAGTCATTTATTCCGAGCACACTAGATAAGATTACTCAAGTGCGTGCGCGCCTAGATCGTTATCAACAAGAGACTGGTCGCCATATTCGTCTTGAAGTGGATGGCGGAATTAAGGTTGAAAATATTGCAGAAGTAGCTAAAGCTGGTGCAGATACTTTTGTTGCTGGCTCTGCCATCTTTGGCAAAGAAAATTATGCTGACGTCATTAAAGAGATGCGTGCAGAACTAGCGTCGTCAGGAAAAGCGTAATGCAGCATGAAGAATTTCTTGCCCTCGCAAAACAGGGTTTCAATCGCATTCCATTGGTGAAAGAAGTTTTAGCAGACTTAGAGACGCCGCTCTCGCTCTACGTCAAGCTCACTCAAGCCTTTGGACAAAAAAATACCTATCTACTTGAATCTGTCTTAGGTGGTGAGCGCTTTGGTCGCTTCTCTTTTATTGGTCTACCTGCAAAAACTGTTTTGAGAACAGTAGGGACGCCTGATGCACCAATCACTGAAGTACTCGTCAATGACAAGGTGATTGAAAGCAATCATGACAACCCATTGGATTTTGTAGACGCTTATTTCAAGCGCTTCAAAGTAGCAGTACAGCCCGGACTCCCGCGCTTCTGTGGCGGACTTGCTGGCTACTTTGGATATGACACGGTTCGTTACATTGAATCACGTTTAGCAAAACACCATCTGCCAGATGAATTGGGTGTGCCCGATATTCAATTGATGCTCACCGAAGAGTTAGCAGTGGTTGATAACGTTGCAGGTCGTATTTATTTAATTGTCTATGCAGACCCCAGCGTGACAGATAGCTTTGATAAGGGCCAAGCGCGTTTAAAAGAATTGCTTGCTTGCTTAAGCAAACCTGTGAGCATGCCAGCCTCATTGCCTAGCACTAAAACAGAATTGATCCGCAAGTTCAAGGCAGCAGACTTTGAAAATGCCGTTCTCAAAACCAAAGAATATATATTGGCTGGCGATTGCATGCAGGTGGTGATTGGCCAGCGCATTAGTAAACCATTTACAGATTCACCGCTTGCTCTCTATCGTGCATTACGCTCTTTGAATCCATCACCTTATATGTACTTCTATGACTTTGGTGATCTGCAGGTAGTGGGCTCATCACCAGAAATCTTAGTGCGCCAAGAACAACGTGAGAGTCAAAAGATTGTGACGATTCGTCCATTAGCTGGCACACGTCCTCGTGGCGCAACACCTGAGGAAGATGAGCGCCTTGCGACAGAATTGCTTGCCGATCCAAAAGAAATTGCAGAACATGTGATGTTGATTGACTTGGCGCGTAACGATGTAGGCCGTATTGCCAAGACAGGCACCGTCAAAGTGACAGATTCGATGTCGATTGAAAAGTATTCTCACGTACAGCATATTGTTAGCTCTGTTGAAGGCGAGCTAGTAGACAATATGAGCAATATGGACGTTCTGCGAGCAACCTTTCCTGCCGGCACTTTATCGGGTGCCCCAAAAATTCGGGCGATGGAAATTATTGATGAGATGGAAATTGTAAAACGCGGAGTCTATGGTGGCGCAGTTGGTTACCTCTCCTTCTCTGGCGATATGGATGTAGCGATCGCCATTCGAACTGGTGTAATTCGTGATGGCGTATTGCATTCTCAAGCAGGCGCTGGTGTAGTTGCAGACTCTGACCCCACTGCTGAGTGGAAAGAAACTGAAGTAAAAGCTCGAGCAGTTTTAATGGCGGCCGATTTAGTACAAGGAGGACTCGATGCTCCTCATGATTGATAACTACGATTCATTTACCTACAACCTCGTCCAGTATTTCGCAGAGCTTGGTGAAGAGGTAAAGGTCTTCCGTAATGATGAAATCTTGGTTGAAGAGATTGCCAAGATCAATCCTGCGCGTATTTGTATTTCACCTGGGCCATGTAGTCCAGCTGAAGCAGGGATTTCAGTGGCTACGATTCAACGCTTTGCCGGACGGATTCCAATCCTAGGTGTCTGCCTTGGACACCAAGCGATTGGTGAAGCATTTGGCGGCAAGATTATTCGCGCCCAGAAGGTCATGCATGGCAAGACCGATGATATTCACCATACTGGCGTCGGTGTTTTCAAAGATTTGCCCAACCCATTCAAAGTAACGCGTTATCACTCGCTTGCCATTGAAAAGAGTTCATTACCGACAGTTCTTGAGGTAACAGCCACTTCTTCTGATGGTGAAATTATGGGTGTACGCCATAAAGAACTCGCAGTAGAAGGCGTGCAGTTCCATCCAGAATCGATTCTTTCAGAACATGGTCATGCATTACTAAAGAACTTCTTGCAAGCCAAATAACTCAAGGTATTTAGTCGATTCTTATGTCCATTACTCCACAGCAAGCATTACAACGTTGCATTGAACATCGCGAACTCTTTCATGACGAGATGACTGCAATGATGCGTCTGATCATGAGTGGTGAGATGCCGCCAACTTTGGTTGCCGGCCTACTCGTTGCCCTGCGTACCAAAAAGGAGACTGTTGGTGAAATCGCCGCAGCCGCGCAAGTTATGCGTGAGTTCGCAACGCCAGTACACGTAGAGGATAGAAAAAATTTAGTCGACGTAGTGGGCACGGGTGGAGATGGTGCTCACACTTTCAATATTTCTACAGCTGCCATGTTTGTCGCTGCAGCCGCTAGCGCAAAAATTGCTAAGCATGGCAATCGCAGCGTGAGCAGCAAATCCGGTAGCGCGGATATTCTAGAGTCTTTAGGCGTTAAGCTATCACTCTCACCTGAGCAGGTTGCAAAATGTATTGCTGATGTAGGGGTGGGCTTTATGTTTGCACCGAACCATCACCCTGCAATGAAGAATGTGGTGCCGATTCGTAAAGACTTGGGTGTGCGCACGATTTTTAATATTCTGGGACCCCTTACAAACCCAGCAGATGCCAAGCGCATCCTGATGGGTGTGTTTCATGCAGACTTAGTCGGCATTCAGGCGCGTGTATTACAAGCGATGGGAATGGATCATGCATTAGTGGTTTATGGCCATGATGGCTTAGATGAGATTTCTCTCGAAGGCCCCACACTCGTTGGCGAATTAAAAGATGGCCAGGTTCGTGAATACGAGATTCATCCAAAAGACTTTGGTTTAAGTACAGCTTCCACCAGCAGCTTTAAAGTGGCCGATGCCGAAGAATCGAAAGCGATTGTTTTAGATGTACTCAATAAAAAATCCGGCCCAGCAAGTGATATTGTTTGCCTTAATGCTGGTGCGGTACTGTATGTAGCTGATGTAGCGCCAAGCATTGCTAGCGGCATTCAGATGGCGCAAGCAGCCATTACATCTGGTGCCGCTCGTCAAAAGCTAGACCAATTTGTAGCGGCAACCCAAAACTAATTAAGATCTTCATGAGCGATATCCTCGACAAAATAGTTGCTACCAAGAAAATAGAGATCGCTGCCGATTTGAAAAAAATCTCTTTAGCTAATCAGCGCGATCAGGCCGAAGAAAATAATCGTAATGTACTGTTAAAGCCGCGAGGCTTTATTCAATCTATTGAGCGAAAGATTTCAACAGGCAAAGCCGGTGTGATTACCGAGATTAAGAAAGCTAGCCCTAGCAAAGGAATCTTGCGAGAGAATTTTCAGCCAGCTGAGATTGCTCAATCCTATGAAAAAAACGGAGCGGCCTGTTTGTCTGTCCTTACAGACAAAGATTATTTTCAGGGGGCTAATGCTTATCTTCAGGCTGCAAGGGCTGCCTGCAATATTCCAGTCTTACGCAAAGACTTTACGATCGACCACTATCAAGTCTACGAAGCAAGAGCAATCGGTGCTGATGCTATTTTGCTGATTGTGGCTTGCTTAGAGCTCAATCAAATGAAGGAGCTAGAAGCTTGTGCTTATGAACTCGGTCTCGATGTCCTCGTTGAGGTGCATAACGCGCCTGAATTAGAACAAGCGCTTGAATTAAAAACGCCTTTGCTTGGAATCAATAATCGCAACCTGAAGACTTTTGAAGTGACCCTTCAAACAACCCTGTCCTTGCTGTCAATGGTTCCCGCTGGCAAAACCCTGGTTACCGAATCTGGAATCATGAATCGTGCCGATGTGCAATTGATGCGTGATCATCAGATCAATGCATTCTTAGTGGGTGAAGCCTTTATGAAGGCGGATGATCCAGGGGCTGCTTTGAGCCAGCTATTTAATTAATTAGCTTTAGAGGGCTTCATTAGGTCCAAGCCAAACTTAACAAGCCCGATCAGTATTACTGCCCCGAGCACGTCGCCAATCACCATGACTAGAAAATGATTGAGAGTTCCAGCCTCATCAATACCTCGAACTGCGAACCACCATTGGTGTAAGCCTGAACTTAGGGCAGCGTAAATCACAATGCAAATTGCCAGTTTCTGTAAGCTCAGGTTACTTAAATCAGATGAGATACTGATATTGCTCACAACAAAGAGTTTTGCTAAATAGGGTGCAAAGCCAGATATCAAGCCGATACCAATATAGGTAGTAAGCTCGAATGGAAATTGCCCAAAAAAACAGATTACAAATGAAGCAATGGCAATGCCCACGGCACCAGATAAACCAAAGATGAGCGTCAAAAATAAACGTAAGCCGGCTGGAAGATAAATCCAATTAACACCAAGACCATAGCTAAGGTGCGTTGTAAGCCAATCGTTGATATAAAAAAGGATTGAGTAAGCAAGCGCGCTCACGATTAACCCAAGCATCCATTCGCGACTTGTTTTATCCATTATTGCCAGTATGGTTGATTCTATGGGCACATACAAGTTGCAGACAAGATTAATAGGTCTACAATGGTATTAACCCTAAGGCTAACTACAAATACTTAACGCACCAAACAATGTCCACCACTAAATCTTCTTGCTATGTTCGTTTTCTAAATTTGATTGATGCTCTTGATCGAATGAACCCTGGTAAGAAACTCGACTCCATTGAAGAGAGTCTTCTGGACAAAATCATTCTGAGCTTTCATGCTAATCAATCTCTATTGGTTGGGGATTTAATTTCGATGTCTGAGTTTGGCTCTCAAGCCACGCTGCACGGACGCCTGAAGAATCTCAGCGCCATGGGTTACATCAAGATGGCAGCCAATGAAGATGGGCGTAAAAAAGAAGTAGTGCCCACTAAGGTCGCCATCAAGCGCTATGAAGAAATTTCTAAGTGCCTAGAAAAGGCTGTCAAAGCAGGTTGATTTAGACTCCCAAGAAAGCAAAAAAGCCCTTACATATAAGGGCTTTTTCTTCGAAGATGGTGCTTTAGACGTTAAAGAGGAAATTTAAGACATCACCATCTTTAACGACATACTCCTTACCTTCGGCACGCATCTTGCCAGCTTCTTTGGCACCAGGCTCACCCTTGAATTGAACAAAGTCTTCATATGCAATAGTTTGTGCACGAATAAAGCCACGCTCAAAGTCTGTATGAATAACGCCTGCAGCTTGAGGCGCTGTGTCACCTTGATGAATAGTCCAAGCGCGAACCTCTTTAACGCCAGCAGTAAAGTAGGTCTGTAGCCCCAATAACTTATAACCTGCACGAATCACGCGATCTAATCCAGACTCTTCCATACCTAGATCAGCAAGAAATTCCACTTTATCGGCATCATCCAAATCAGCAATCTCAGCCTCAATTGCGGCACATACCGCCACTACTGGTGCGCCCTCTTTGGCCGCATGCTGAATCACCGCCTCTAAATACGGATTGTTTTCAAAACCGTCTTCTTTGACGTTAGCGATATACATTGCCGGCTTTGCTGTGATTAAGCAGAGTGGCTTTAAGAGCAAGTTTTCTTCTTCGGTCAGCTTCATACTGCGTACTGGCTGGGCTTGATCTAAGTGAGCCTGCACTTTGGTGAGCACAGCTACTAAAGCTGCAGCCTCTTTGTCATTGCCTGACTTAGCCGCTTTGCTTGATCGCTGTAGCGTTTTTTCAACAGTCGTTAAGTCAGATAAGGCTAACTCGGTATCAATCACCACAATATCGGAGATCGGATCGATCTTGCCAGCTACGTGAATCACGTTAGCGTCCTCGAAACAGCGCACCACATGGGTAATGGCGTCAGTTTCACGAATATTGGCTAAAAATTGATTCCCTAGACCTTCACCTTTGGAGGCGCCCGCTACCAATCCCGCAATATCGACAAATTCGACAGCTGCAGGCAGGATACGCTCAGGCTTCACAATCTCAGCCAAAGCGGCAAGACGGGGGTCAGGAACCTCGACCACACCTACATTGGGCTCGATCGTGCAGAAAGGATAGTTTTCCGCCGCGATTCCAGCCTTGGTAAGCGCGTTAAAGAGGGTAGATTTGCCGACGTTAGGCAGGCCGACGATGCCACATTTCAAAGACATGGTCGTATTGTAAAGGGCTAGTTTCGATATCATCGAGATATGTCAGAAGTTCATGCAAATACCTCGGCCAAAATGCCCAAAAATACCTCTCAAATACGGACTGTAGATATTGCTGTAGTCGGCGGAGGCATAGTGGGAAAGGCTTGCGCCTTAGGTCTAGCGCAACTTGGACTACATACGGTTCAGATTGCCCCCGACTTAGGGCAAGTGATTTCTGCCCCCGAAGGCAGTCAATGGGGCCAACGTATTTATGCTTTTTCTCCCGGCACCCAAAAATTATTGGCCCATCTACAGGTTTGGGATGCGGTTGATCACAGTCGTATGCAAGCGGTTCGGGATATGCGAATTTTCGGCGATCGCGGCGAAAAGCAGGATCAGCTGCATCTATCCGCTTTTGAGGCAGGCGTTCCCCAGCTAGCCTGGATTGGCGAATCGAATGTAATCGAGCACACCCTAGATCAAGCCTCACGCTTCCAAAGCAAATTGGAGCGCATGAATGGCGCAGTCGAAAACATACAAATCCTTACTGATGGGGTTCTTCTCCATCTGAAAGATGGTTCAAGCTTGAGAGCCCAGCTCCTGATTGCGGCTGATGGTGCTAATTCACCTATCCGCTCAGAGCTAGGGATTCCTGCAAAAGAGGAAAGCTACTCACAAAATGCCGTAGTAGCCAATTGGATTTGCAGTAACGCTCATCTAGAAACTGCTTATCAATGGTTTTTGCCAGGCGGCGATATTGTGGCGATGTTACCGCTACCAAATAAACAAGTGTCAATGGTGTGGTCAACCTCACCAGAAAATGCCGAGGATCTTTTAAAACTCGATTTTTCAGGGTGGGCTGAAAAGTTTTCCTCGATTGCTAATGGCGCAATCGCCGCTCAACTTGGAGAGCTCACGCTCAATTCAGCGCCAGCGACTTTTCCTCTTAGAAAAATTCAGGCGAGTCGTTTTATCGGCCCAGCAGAAAATCCTAAGGTAGTTCTGATTGGGGATGCTGCTCATGTCATACATCCACTAGCAGGACAAGGCTTAAATTTAGGTCTCAGAGATGTTGCATCACTACTTCATGTATTGGGTAAACGAGAATCTTTTCGACCACCCAATGACGTAGTGCTTCTGCGGCGCTATGAGCGCCAACGTCAAGGCGATACCAGCGCATTACTCTGGGTGACAGACAAACTTAAAAAACTTTTCTCAGCGAGTAGTAACACTGAAAAGCAATTACGTAACTGGGGGCTGGGTATGGTCAACCGCAGTCACTTCATTAAACGGCGCCTTATTGAACGCGCTCTCGGGGATGCTGATTTTGAATAAATTATTTTCTACTATCGCTTTAGCTTGCTCTCTTACTGTCTTGGCGGGAATAGTCAACGCGCAATCCGAGCAGCAAGTTCGATCTGAGCTCCAAAAGAAGATTGGCCCAAATACCAAAATCAAAAGTGTTTCTCAATCGCCCATCTCCGGCATATACGAAGTGTTAGTTGGAAATGACGTGTTTTATACCGATGCGAATAGTAAGTATTTAATCCAGGGTGAAATCATAGAGATTGCTACCGGAAAAAATATTACCGAGCAAAAACAGGCAGACCTCAATCGCATCAAATGGTCTGAACTCAATCCATCAAATGCTTTAAAAGTAGTACGCGGTAATGGCAGTCGACAGTTGGCCATTTTTTCTGATCCGAATTGCGGCTACTGCAAGCGTTTAGATAAATCCCTGCAGCAACTAGATAACGTGACGGTCTATACCTACCTTATTCCGATTCTGTCAGCTGACTCTGCGCAAAAGTCGAAACAAATTTGGTGCTCTGCTGATCCCCAGAAAGCCTACATTGATTGGATGATCAATGGCATTGCCCCCAGCGGTAAAAGCGACTGCACCACGCCCTTAGATAAAAATATGGCCTTTGCCAAAACTTATGGCATCACAGGTACACCCACTATTTTCTTTGCTGATGGCAGTCGCTTTCCTGGCGCAGTTCAAATCACCGATATTGAAAAGAAATTTAGCAGTCTGAAGTAATAGCCCAAACTGATGAACAAACTCAATACTTCTGAACTACCTGTAATCCAGTACACCATTTGGTCTGCGGATTTGCACTCTCACCGCTTTCATGTGAAGTTACACATTGAGAATCCCTCGCCCAACGGTCAGATTTTACAAATGCCTGCCTGGATTCCAGGAAGCTATTTAATACGTGATTTCAGCAAACAAATTGAAACGATCGAAGCGTTTGCTCTTGACCAGCCGAATGAAGCGCTGGTCTTAGAGCGAATCGACAACGATCAGTGGCGCTTACCCAAGGTGGCTGGTGCAGTAGAAATTCTCACAACGGTATATGCATTTGATTCTTCAGTACGAGCCGCCTATCTAGATACTGAGCGTGCTTTTATCAACCCAAGCAGTTTATGTTTAGCAGTCAAGGGGCAGGAGTCTTCACCCTGTGCAGTAGTCTTGGTTCCTCCTAAAGATACTTGCGCGAACTCCTGGACTGTTCAAACGGGCTTACAACAAGCTAAAGTAGATGATCAAGGTTACGGCTTTTATCTCGCCAAAAATTATGATGATCTCTTAGATCATCCGATTGCGATGGGTGAATTTCAGATTGCACATTGGCAATCGAATGGCGTGTCACATGCCATGGCCATTCAGGGTTGTATTCATGAAGTTGATCTTGAACGTTTAGCAACAGATCTTCAGGCGATCTGCACCTGCACTATTAATCTCTTTGAACCAAAAACTAAGCAAGCACCTTTCCAAAATTATTTATTTTTGGTCAATGCGGTCCTTTCTGGATATGGTGGACTAGAGCATCGCAACAGTACCGCTCTTCTGTGCCGTCGCGATCAAATTCCCCAAATACATTCCCCGCTTGATGAGGCATCCTATCTTGAGTTTCTAGGCCTTTGTAGCCATGAATACTTCCATGCTTGGTTAGTTAAACGTATTCAACCAAAAGCCTTTCAACCCTATCAACTTGATCGCAGAAACCATACTCGTTTACTGTGGTTATTTGAAGGCTTTACGAGTTACTACGATGACTTGCAATTATTTCGCAGTAAACGTATTGATCTAAAAACCTACCTTCAGTTAGTTGCTAATAATTGGAATGGTATTTTGCGTGGCCCAGGAAGATTGAAGCAAAGTCTTGCAGATAGCTCTTTTGACGCTTGGACCAAGTACTACCAAGCCGATGAGAATACGCCGAATGCAGTCGTGAGTTATTACGGCAAGGGTGCTTTACTCGCCCTAGGTTTAGACCTCAAGATTCGTGCATTTACAAGCAACCGTCAATCCTTAGATGATTTAATGCGCCTCATTTGGCAAACCCATGGAGTCACGCTTGATGGAATAGCTGAAGATGGTTTAGATAATTTAATGCGAACACTTCTGGGTGCAGGATTTAATACAACTTGGAATGAATTTAAGTCTGGTTATATCTTTGGCATTGAGGATATTCCAATTCAAAAATGGATTGATTCCAAATTTATTACAGTTAAACCAAAAAAATATTCCAAACTAGAGCAAATAAAACTGCAATTTGGTATGCGCCATAGTGATAACAATGGCTGGCTAAAGGTAACGCATGTACTTGATGGCGGAGCTGCACAATTAGCAGGTCTAGCTGCTGGAGATCTTCTGGCAAGCATTAATGGTGAGCGCATTACTTCTGCCCGCTGGGATAAGGTGTTATCTAGCTTGATCACAGGAAAAATCATTCAGATTTGCTTTTACCGAGATGACTTAGAACACGAGTGCATGACCGTTCTTGCGGATGATCAAATTCCAGCCCAGTTCACACTTACTCCAGTTGAGTAATGCATTCATTTTCTGCGGCTGATATTCCAGAAGATTGGCGCGCCCTGCTCGGAGATTATTTTGAATCCCCTGAGTGGCAAACACTACAGACCAATCTGAGAGTCGAGCTCAATAAAGAGGTCGAGGAGATTTGCCCAAAGCCACAAAATTTCTTTAAAGCACTTACGCTGACTCCACTTAATCAGGTGAAGGTAGTCATCTTGGGGCAAGATCCGTATCACTCTCCTGGGCTAGCCCAGGGCTTGGCTTTTTCTATTCCGAGCAATATTCCAACAAATTCTCGTCAATTTCCGAGCTCCTTACGTAATATCAGCAAGGCGCTGGCACTGGAAGGTTTTGGCACTCTTCCCAACGGTGATCTGCACACTTGGGCGGAGCAAGGCGTCCTACTTCTCAATACCGCTCTCAGCGTCCAATTGGGTGAAGCAGGCAGTCACGCCAACCTGGGCTGGAAACCTCTCATTGATCGACTGATAAGCGCCTTAGCGCAGCAAAAGCCCAATTTGGCTTGGATGCTGTGGGGTGGCCATGCCCAATCTAAGCTCCCGCTGATTGAGGCAGCACCAGATCAATTGATTCTGCAATCCTCCCACCCTTCTGGGCTGGGGGTCTATAAAACAGATCGGCCCTTTCTAGAGCCTGGTGCAAAGGCAAGTTGTAGGCACTTCACTAAAGCCAATGAGTGGCTCGAGAAGCATCACAAGAACCCTATTTGCTGGGTCAACTCCAAGAAGTCCACACCCAGCGCCACACCCCAAGCTACGCTATTTAACTAACGATTAGCTACTGCATTGAGGTAGCCAGCAAAACCTGCTGCCACTAAGGCGCTGAGCCATTCGAGCATCTGACCCGCCTGAAATAAGCCTGCAAATTGCCCTACATAAGAGCTAGCTAGGGCAGCAATACTGCCAACCAAGACTGCCATAAGGAATTTCTGAATCTTGGGCTTAGATTGACGTTTTCCTGGGTAAAAAACCAAGGCAAAAACGCCAGTTAAGCCACCGATCACCAGAAAAGCTAAAAACCCCATTGCTACCCCCTTGTTGCTGACATCAAATCTATAATCACCATTATGAAGTTGTTGACACTCGGCATCAATCATCACACAGCGCCGGTCGCCATTCGGGAAAAAGTAGCCTTTGACCCTGAATTTCTTCAAGAAGCGTTGCACGATCTTCGCCAACATCTTGTTGGTGCGAATCAGGCCGGCCTGCCGGAGGCCACAATTCTGTCTACCTGCAATCGAACTGAGCTCTACTGCGCTGCTAACGATGCAGATGCAGCGAGCCTGTTGCATGAAGCTACTTTTGATTGGTTAGCCAAAACCCAACAACTTGCTCCAAGTAGTTTAGAGCCTCACATTTATTCACTACCGCAATCTGATGCGGTACGTCATGCTTTTAGAGTTGCCTGTGGATTAGATTCTATGGTGATCGGCGAAACCCAAATCTTGGGTCAGATGAAAGATGCTGTGCGTACTGCAAATGATGCAGGCGTCCTTGGCACTTATCTCAATCAACTCTTTCAGAAAACCTTTGCAGTCGCAAAAGAAGTTCGCGGCTCTACAGAAATTGGTGCTCACTCAATCTCGATGGCAGCCGCATCAGTTCGATTGGCTGAACGCATTTTTGAAAGTATTACTGATCAACGCGTTCTATTTATTGGCGCTGGCGACATGATCACACTATGCGCCACCCATTTCGTGGCACGTAAGCCTAAAGCAGTGGCAATTTCTAATCGCACGATTGAGCGCGGGCAAGAATTAGCAGATTCGATTTCTATTCAAGATGTTGAGGCAGAATCATTCAAGCTCTCAGATCTGCCAAGTCGATTACATGAATTTGACATCATCATTTCAAGTACAGCATCATCACTGCCGATTATCGGATTAGGAATGGTAGAGAGTGCTTTGAAGCAACGTCGTCGTAAACCCATGGTTATGATTGATCTAGCGGTTCCCCGCGACTTTGAGCCAGAGATTAGCCGCTTAAATGACATCTACTTATATACAGTTGATGATTTAGGCGTGATGATTCAGACGGGTACTTCCTTACGTCAAGCAGCAGTGAGTCAGGCTGAAGCGATCATTGAAGATCGTGTTGGTAATTTCATGCACTGGATGCAAGGTCGCAAGACTGTGCCACTCATTCAGGATATTCAGCAACAAGGTGAGCATCTCAGGCAGCTTGAACTGGATCGTGCCATGAAACGATTGATGCGTGGTGATGATCCCCAAGAGGTTCTCAATGCAATGGCGCAAGGCTTAACTAATAAGTTCTTGCATGGCTCATTGCATGCTTTACAACATTCCAATGGCGCTGAGCGTGACGCCCTGATTAAGTTGCTTCCCAAATTATTCGCCTCGCACTCCAAGCTAGAAGAGCATTAGATGAAGCCCAGCATGCGGGCTAAGCTAGAACACCTAGACACGCGCTTAGCCGAACTCAATTCTTTATTAACTACCGAAGAGTCCACCAAGGATATGGACAACTATCGGAAACTCACACGTGAGCATTCTGATATTGCGACGGTAGTGGAGCAATTTGGCTTATATAAACAAGCTGAGGCTGATGCTCAGGCTGCAGAAGAGATGCGCAAGGATCCTGATATGAAGGACTTTGCTGATGAAGAGCAGAAACAATCTCAAGCCACTATGGAAGAGCTTGAGGGTGTACTTCAAAAACTACTTCTACCCAAAGATGTCAACGACGAACGCAATGTCTTCTTAGAAATTCGGGCGGGTACAGGCGGTGATGAGAGTGCACTTTTTGCTAGCGACCTACTCCGAATGTATACGCGCTTTGCAGAACGTCAGGGCTGGAAAGTAGAAGTGGTGAATGCTGCCGAATCTGATCTTGGTGGCTATAAAGAAGTTGTTCTGCGCTTAGTAGGTCAGTCTGTCTATTCACGCCTCAAATTTGAGTCTGGTGGTCACCGCGTGCAACGTGTTCCCCAAACAGAAACTCAGGGACGTATTCATACTTCGGCTTGCACAGTGGCAGTGATGCCGGAAGCAGATGAATTAGAAGCAGTCAAAATTAATCCAGCTGAATTACGCATCGATACTTTTAGAGCTTCAGGTGCTGGTGGTCAGCACATTAATAAAACGGATTCCGCTGTACGTATTACGCACTTGCCGACCGGAACTGTGGTTGAGTGCCAGGACGATCGCAGTCAACATCGTAACCGTGAACAAGCGATGAAAGTTCTAGTCTCTCGCATCATGGATGCCCGTGAACGTGAAAAACATCAACTAGAAGCTCAGACCAGAAAGTCTTTAGTTGGCACTGGTGATCGTAGTGATCGCATTCGGACTTATAACTTTCCGCAAGGTCGTATTACTGATCACCGCATCAATCTCACGCTTTATAAGATCGATGCCATGATGGATGGCGATATAGACGATCTGTGCAATGCACTTGCGTCTGAGCATCAGGCGGAGCTTCTTGCGGCACTTGGCGATAATTAACCCCACCCCAAGATGAGTGCCTACCCGCCTTTATGCGAATGCATTAGTAACTGCGCATTGCCAGCGAATGAAACGCGGATATTACTAGCCCACATCTTAGAGAAGCACTACCAACTCCCACGCTCTGCCCTGCTATCTCGTGACGATATGAGTTTGAGTGAGCAAGCTTTTGGGGAATGGGAAAGACTGGTTTCCAGAAGAATGAATGGCGAGCCCATTGCCTATATCTTGGGTAAAAAGGGCTTTCACAATATTGAGTTAGAGGTGGGCCCTGGGGTACTTATCCCCCGCCCAGAAACTGAGCTCCTCGTAGAGATTGCCCTTACTGAAATTGCCAAGCTCAATCAGCACATAAAAGTATTAGATCTAGGCACTGGCTCTGGTGCTATTGCACTTTCAATCGCAAGCGCCATGCCACTGGCATCGCTGATTGCAACAGATCAATCAACCGAGGCTCTGGCTATTGCCAAACAAAATGCACAATCTCTGAACCTGTTAGATCAAGTCCAGTTTTTTCAAGGTAGTTGGTATGCGGCCTTGACCGAACTCAGCCAATTTGATGTGATTGTGAGTAATCCGCCCTATATCGCCCATCAAGACCCCCACCTCACTCAAGGAGATCTCCGCTTTGAGCCTGAATCTGCCCTAACCGATTACGCCAGCGGCTTAAGCTGCCTAGAAATCATTATTGCTGGGGCTGATCCACACCTGAAACCTGGTGGCTTGATTGCTGTAGAGCATGGCTTTGATCAATCTGATGCCGTGATGGGGCTTATGAAAGTAGCGGGTTTAATAGATGTGCAGGCACACCTGGATTTGGCAGGTCACTGCCGAGCAGCTTCTGGACGAAAAAGGCTCTAAAACCGACCAAGGGAATTAACCCTTTTCTTCAGATAGCCTTAAAATTACCTCATTATTAGCAGTACATCATCATCTTTAAATGGCATCAATTCAGGAAAAAATTATGGATACTCAAGCAAAAATTCAAGAAATCGTTACAAGCCATCCCGTTGTGCTGTTCATGAAGGGCAATGCCCAGTTTCCGCAATGCGGCTTTTCCGGAAACGCGATCAATATTTTGCGCGCAAGTGGTGTAGAGACTCTTCATACTGTTAATGTTCTGGAAGATGATGCAATTCGCCAGGGTATTAAGGAATTTGCTAACTGGCCAACTATTCCTCAGCTCTACATCAATGGTGAATTCATTGGTGGTTCAGACATCATGACTGAAATGTTCGAAAGCGGTGAGTTGAAAAAGCTTGTGCAAGGCTAATTACACAAAATCTGCATAGCTCCTATTTGTGACTTTTGACTTAAGCTCTCTTTTACTGTTTGGCCTGCCATTCGGTTTATGCGCAGGCCTTTTGGTCTATGCGCTCAATTTACGCTCAGCCCTTACTAGAGTTGAGCAACAAAATCAAAATGATGCTGCGCTTGCTGCCAGCTTGCGAGTAGAGCGTGATCAGGCATTACAGAATGCTATTCGACTTGAGGCAGCACTAGACTCCGAGCGTAAACAGGGCTTAGGCAGAATTGAATCCCTTAATGAAGCTAAAGAGGCGCTGACGAGCCAATTCAAAAATCTCGCTAATGAAATTTTGGAAGATAAGTCTAAGCGCTTTACCGAACAAAACGTTGCTAGTTTAGATGCTCTTCTAAAGCCGCTACAAACTAAGCTTTCGGAATTTAAAGAGCAGGTAAATACTTCCTACGGTAACGAGGCACGTGAGCGTTTTGCCCTCAAGAGCGAGATCGAGCGTCTAGCCAATCTGAATTTACGCATGTCAGATGAGACACGTTCGCTGACCCAAGCGCTGAAGGGCGACTCTAAGGTACAAGGTAATTGGGGTGAACTGGTTTTAGAGTCCATCCTAGAGTCTTCAGGTCTAAGAAAAGGTGAAGAATATCTAGTTCAGGATAGCCATACGCAAACTGATGGCTCACGTCTTCAGCCTGACGTAGTAGTTAAGCTGCCAGAGGGTAGAAGCTTAGTGGTTGATAGCAAGGTTTCTATTACGGCGTATTCACGCCATGCTGAGGCAACCGATCCTGCTATTTCAGAACAAGAGTTGGCGGCACATATTCAGTCTCTTCGACAACATATTCAAGGACTCTCGAGCAAGAACTACAGCTCCTTATACGGCATTGGCTCACTAGACTTTGTATTGATGTTTGTGCCCATTGAACCTGCATTTCTGCTGGCCCTAAAGACTGCGCCTAATTTGTATCAAGAGGCACTAGCCAAAAATATTGTGCTGGTATGTCCAAGTACCTTGATGGCTACGCTGAGAACCGTTGCCCATCTCTGGCGCCAGGATCATCAAAACCGTAATGCTCTCGAAATTGCAAAACAATGCGGCATGCTGTACGACAAGTTTGTTGGCTTTGTTGACGATCTTGAAAAACTTGGTCAACGTTTAGATCAAGCCCAAACAAGTTATCACGATGCCTTTAGTAAACTCAAGTCTGGCAAGGGCAATCTGATTCGTACTGCGGAAAAAGTCCGTGAGCTTGGTGTTAAGCCTAGTAAAAATTTATCCGCACCCTTAATTGAATCGTCAACTGACTTTGAATAAAAATTGACTGCTACACACGCATCAGAAACACAATCCCCATCACGTTCCTATAGAAAAGTAGCTATTGCAGCCTGCTTTGGAACCTTTCTAGAGTGGTATGACTTTCTTACTTTTGCCACTCTTGCGGTGGTCTTTGGCCCCCTCTTCTTTCCCTCCAGCGATCCTAGTACAGCCCTCTTAGCCAGCTTGGCAACCTTTGGTGTTGGCATGGTGGTGAGGCCCATTGGAGCAGCGATATTTGGCAGTATTGGCGATCGTATTGGGCGACGCCCCGTCTTCATAATCACCATCTCCCTCATGGGGATTGCTACAGTCTGCGTTGGCTTTTTACCGACCTATGCTCAGGTTGGAATCTGGGCACCTATTCTGTTGGTCAGCCTCAGACTGCTTCAAGGTCTCTCGGCAGGAGGAGAAATTGGCGGTAGCGCCGTCTATCTCACTGAGCATGCAGGTGACTCTAATCGAGGCTTTAAGACTAGCTTTTTGCAGCTCATGGGACCACTTGGCATCTTGGTATCTACGCTCCAAATTGCCTTGCTACAAACCTATCTTACCCAAGAAGAATTTCTATCCTGGGGCTGGCGTGTGCCGTTTTGGGTTTCGCTGATTCTGCTGTTGATTGCATTTAAGGCCCGCATGGCTCTGGAAGAGACACCGATCTATTTGCAGCTTAGTAAAACAGAGGCTCAGTCTAAAAGCCCTTTGCGTGACAATCTAAAAGATCCAGAAACCAGAAAGCGAATGTTTCTACTTTTCTTCTGCATCTCGGCTGGCGGTGCAGTATTGTTTTTCTGCGTTCAGGTTTACACCGCAATCTTTCTTAAAACCACCGTAAAGCTTGCACCCCAACTGGTTGACCAGTTAAGCGTCTTTGCAACAGTTTCACTATTGCCATTGACCGTATTCGCAGGATGGCTCTCAGACAAGATTGGCAGAAAGCCTGTCGTTGTCAGCGGCCTCATATTAGGTGCCACACTAATACTGCCGGCGTTTTATTTACTGCAAAGTAATAGTGGATCTATCTTATTGATAGCAGGTGTCTTGGTTGGCCTATCAGCAATACTAGCGCTTGTAGTAGGTCCACAAACAGCCCTACTTGCAGAGCTATTTCCAGCTAAAACTAGAAATAGCGCAGCCACCCTTCCACACAATCTAGCGGCTGGGTGGATCGGGGGCCTACTCCCCTTAACTGTTACTTGGCTTAACCAACAATGGGCAAGCAATGTTGCGGGACTCTGGTATCCAACTGTTTTCTTGGCTAGCGGTGCAATCGTGGCAATTCTGTACTTACCAGAAACTAGAAGAGCGAACTTACTCAATTAGGTAGCTTGCAGCGCACTTGAATATTGCCCCCACAATTGAAAAAACCTAAGTTCGTGAGAACTTAGGTTTTGAATTTTGGTGCCCCTTGTCCGACTCGAACAGACCACCTACTGATTACAAATCAGTTGCTCTACCAGATGAGCTAAAGGGGCAACGGAAGATATTTTAACCTATTTCACAATCGTCAAGGAAGGCCTGCTGGCTTTTGGCTTTTCAGCATTCTCGGGGGCGCCTTCTTTGACTCTGCCGGCCTGACTGGCATCAAAGGGAAAGGACATTCCCTGGCCATTTTCTCGTGCATATATTGCTAAAACATGGCTTACAGGAACCATAATTTTTCTTGGGACTCCGCCAAATCTTGCCTGGAAACTAATCCAGTCATTATCCAAATTTAACTGATGGCAGGCCTCTAGGGAAAGATTTAAAACAATTTCATCTTTCTTCACAAACTCCATAGGCACTTCAACACTAGAGTCCACAAAGACTGCCATGAAAGGCGTAAAACCAAAATCCGTGCACCACTGATGTAGGGCACGGATTAGGTAGGGTTTATTGCTTGGAATATCAGACATGCTTATTCTGCCGGCCTGAGTAATGAGCCGCTTAGCGACGCATTACCTTTTCTGATGGAGTCAATGCCTCAATGTAAGCAGGTCTGCTGAAAATACGCTCGGCGTACTTCAAGAGAGGTGCTGCATTGCGTGAGAGGTCAATGCCGTAATGCTCCAAACGCCACAATAAAGGAGCGATTGCTACATCCAGCATAGAAAACTCTTCACCCAGCATATACTTATTTTTCACAAAAATAGGTGCAAGCTGAGTTAAGCGATCACGAATCGCTAAACGCGCTTTTTCATGAGACTTCTCAGCTGCTTTACCTTTTTCATTCTCTAAGGATGCAACGTGTACGAACAACTCTTTTTCAAAATTGAAGAGGAAGAGGCGTGCGCGTGCGCGTGCAACAGGATCAGGCGGCATCAATTGTGGATGAGGAAAGCGCTCATCAATATATTCATTAATGATATTTGACTCATACAAAATCAAGTCACGCTCTACCAAGATTGGAACTTGGCCATAAGGGTTCATAACCGAGATGTCTTCTGGCTTGTTAAACAAGTCCACATCACGGATTTCAAAGTCCATGCCTTTTTCAAAAAGCACCAGACGGCAGCGTTGCGAGAATGGGCAATTTGTGCCCGAGTACAACACCATCATAAATTTATTTCCTTAAATATCTACTTCAATACAACAAACGCACAAACAACTGCGACTTTAACTCTTAAAAACCTTGGCTTAGTGAATGTCTTTCCAGTAAGCCTTATTTAAACGCGAAGCTACCAGCGTGAAAATTGCCAAGAAAATTAATACGATCACACCCAAACGCTTACGCTCGAGTTGCACCGGCTCAGCCATCCATGACATGAAGGCAACTAGGTCGGCAATGTTGTCGTCGTACTCTTGTGACTTCATTGTTCCTGGAGTTAACTGCTCAAATCCAACAAACTTTTTCTCTACACGGCTTGCATCGTGTGGATCTGGGCGCTCTTCAAACTTTGCAGCGCGCTCACCTTGCAACTGCCACAGAACATGCGGCATACCAACGTTCGGATACACCAAGTTATTCCACCCAGTTTGAGTAGTGTCGTCTTTGTAGAAAGTACGGAAGTAGGTGTAGAGCCAGTCGGTACCGCGTGCACGTGCCTCAACAGATAAATCTGGCGGAGTCTTACCAAAGTAAGCCTTTCCATCTTTAGATGACATTGAAATAGTCATCAAATCACCCACTTTAGCGTCAGTCAAAATCAAGTTATCTTTGATTTCTTGATCTGTCAGACCAATATCACGCATACGGTTGTAACGTACGCTTGTAGCGGAGTGACAGTTCAAGCAATAGTTCACAAATATCTTGGCACCGTTTTGCAAAGAAGCATTATTGCTAACGCGATTTGGTGCAGTCTCCAATGGGAAGCCGCCCTCACTTGCATGTGCAGCTAAACCAAAACCAAGGGCGGTAATCAATATAGTTGCCTGACAGAAGCCCATCACAGTGTGCAAAATTCGTTTCATACTAGTTCCTAATTTCTCGGGTGTCTGAATTAATGGGGCTTAAAAGTAACGCGAGTTGGAACTTGCTTGAACGTACCAAGCTTGCTCCAGAACGGCATCGCCAAGAAGAAGCCCAGATAATAAATAGTGCAAATCTGAGAAATCTTTTCGTACAAAGGTGAAGGTGGCTCGATACCCAAGTAACCCAAAACCACAAAGGTCACGATGAAGGTTCCATAAATGTATTTATGGAATTGGGGGCGATAACGAATCGATTTCACTGGAGAGTGATCTAACCAAGGCAAGAAGAACAGGATCACAACAGAACCACCCATGATCACAACACCCCAAAACTTTGCGTCAAGCGCATAGAAACTAGCAGCCAAAACTATTGCAATGATTGCGCAAGCGCCTTTTACTTTGATGCTCTTAGACTGTAGAGCAAACATTCCTAAAATTACTGCCAAGAAAATCCACAACGGTAGTAGGAAGTTTGTCGTAGTAGCACGCAACATCGAATAGAACGGTGTGAAGTACCAAACTGGCGCAATATGCGTTGGCGTGACAAACGGGTTTGCTGGAATGAAGTTATTCGCTTCCAAGAAATAACCACCCATCTCTGGCGCAAAGAAAACGATCGAAGCAAAGATGATTAAGAAGCCGCCCAAATACATAATGTCATGAACACTATAAAAAGGATGGAAAGGAATTCCATCTAAAGGAATCCCTTTTTCATCAACCGTATTTTTGATCTCAATTCCATCTGGGTTATTTGAGCCCACTTCATGCAATGCCAGAATGTGTGCCGCAACTAATCCAATTAATACTAATGGAATAGCAATCACGTGGAATGCGAAGAAGCGATTGAGTGTTGCATCACCAACTACATAGTCGCCACGTAGCCACAGGGATAGGTCTGGGCCAATCAATGGGATCGCAGAGAATAAGTTCACGATCACTTGCGCGCCCCAATAGGACATCTGACCCCATGGGAGTAGGTAACCAAAGAATGCCTCACCCATTAAGGCCAAGAAAATCGCGCACCCGAAGATCCAAATGAGTTCACGTGGCTTGCGATAGGAGCCGTAGATCAAACCACGGAACATATGCATATAGACCACTACGAAGAACATCGAAGCTCCGGTGGAATGCATATACCGAATGACCCAACCGAAGGGCACTTCGCGCATGATATATTCAACAGACTCAAATGCCTTGGCTGCATCTGGCTTGTAGTTCATGGTCAAGAAAATACCGGTAATGATCTGAATCGCTAAAACTACAATCGCTAGCGCACCAAAAATATAGAAGAAGTTCAGGTTTTTAGGGGCGTAGTACTCGCTCATATGACGCTTGAAGGCTTCAGTGACAGGTAGACGCGAATCAACCCAAGCCATCATCTTCACTGCTGCAGATGCGTTTGCGGGGACTTCTTTTTCGTGAAATGCCATTTATTTCTCCTTAGGCCTTCTTATCTTCACCGACCAGAATTTTGGTGTCGCTCAAATACATGTGCGGCGGCACTTCCATATTGTCTGGGGCTGGTTTGTTCTTAAATACACGGCCGGCCATATCAAAGGTTGAGCCATGACATGGGCAGAGGAAACCACCCTGCCATGTATTTGGCAAAGAAGGTTGAGCGCCTGCTTCAAACTTAGGCGTAGGGGAGCACCCTAAATGGGTGCAAATACCAACCACAACCATGTATTCAGGCTTAATTGAGCGCCATTGATTCTGGGCATAAGGAGGGGTAAATTGAGCTGGATCCCTTAAAGAATCAGGGTCTGCGAGCTCTGCATCAATCTTGGAAAGCTCGGCAACTTGCTCAGGAGTACGGCGTACCACCCAAACTGGCTTACCGCGCCACTCAACCATACGCATTTCATCAGGCTGCATACCAGAGATATCGATCTCAACAGCAGCTCCAGCTGCTTTAGCGCGCTCAGAAGGCTGAAAACTGTCCACAAAAGGGTAAAGGGCCGCGGCTGCACCAACACCACCGACCGCGGAAGTAGCGATCAACCAATTACGGCGATCCTTATCCATACTGGGCTTGTCACTCATTTACAAAATTCCTCGAAAAGAGCATTTATAGGTAAAAATACTTAAATGTGAGATTTTAAAGTAAAAATGGAGGGTGCATCAAAGTTATGGGGTTAATTTTGAGTTAATCCCGATCCAAGCAAAATGAAAGGCATTTATGGCTGTTTTAAAAGAATTTCGCGACTTTGCGGTCAAGGGCAATGTAATTGATTTAGCGGTTGGGGTGATCATTGGCGGGGCTTTTGGGAAGATTGTGGACTCTCTAGTCAATGACATCGTGATGCCTGTGATTTCTACCCTTTTGGGTGGCCATATCGACTTTACCAACCTATTTTTAGTCTTGGGCAACATGCCCCCGGGTGCTCCTAGGACCTTTGACGCCCTTAAAAAGGCCGGAGTACCTCTTTTCGCCTATGGCAACTTCATCACCATCTCCATTAACTTCATCCTTCTGGCTTTTGTGATCTTCCAAATGGTGAAAATTGTCAACAGAGTACGCACTATTGATGCGACACCAGCTCCACCTACACCCGAATATATAGTACTTCTTAGAGAAATCCGCGATAGTTTAAAAAAATAACTTCTCTTAGTATTTTTTAGAATTCATATTCATTTGAATGTATTGAAGAGGGGAACTTACGACTGAGGCAATGAATACTTCGAACCCTGCACTTCAATTAATGCTTCAAAAATCTATGCAAGCCTTTACTAATTGTAAGCCTGATCTTGCAGAATCAATCTTAAAAGGAGCATTACAAGACGACATCAATAGTGCTGATATTATTTTTGAGTTGGGCATAGCTTATGCAAACTCTGGCAAATTTATTGAGGCATTAACTATCCTCGACTCTTTGCAGATTTATAAAAATGCAGATGCGAGAATTCCCTATAACCTAGGCCTCATTTACTCGTTACGGGGTAATCACATACTTGCAATAGAGGCTTATGAATCGGCCCTCAAAATTCAGCCCGACTTTGTTGAGGCCCTTATTAATAAGGGCTCAACTTATATCGATATTAAAAAATTTTCCTTAGCTATAGAAGTCCTAGAAAAAGCAATTCAAATTAGGGCCGATATTCCAGAGGCTTGGTGTAATTTAGGTATTGCGCTAAATCATTTGAATTTTCAACAGGAGTCACTCGGCGCATATCACGACGCAATTAAGCTCAATCCCAACTATCACGAGGCATGGTCGAATATGAGCGTGCCCCTTAATAAATTAAAAAGGTTCCTTGAGGCTTCCCAGGCATGCGATCATGCCCTCAGCTTAAAGCTTGACTATGCTGAAGCCTGGTCCAACAAAGGGAATGCCTTAAGCGAACTGAGGCGTTATGACGAGGCCATCGCTCATTTTGAAAAAGCTCTGAGCTTAAAGCCTGACTATGCTGAAGCCTGGTCCAACAAAGGGAATGCCTTAAGCGAACTGAGGCGTTATAACGAGGCCATCGCTCATTTTGAAAAAGCTCTGAGCTTAAGGCCTGATATTGATTGGCTACCTGGATTTTTAATTCACACAAAGATGAAGATATGCTCTTGGTCAGATCTAGCAGAATCTCTAAACAACATATCCACAAGAGTGATGGCATCTGAGAAAGTTGCAAATCCTTTTTTGCTACTTGCTTTAAATGACGATACCTTGATGCATAAAAGATCTTCTGAAATCTATATTCAGTCAACGCATCCATTAAACCCAGTACTAGGCCCAATTATTAAGCACCCAAAAAATCATAAGATCAAATTGGGTTACTTTTCAGCAGATTTTCATAATCATGCTACAGGGCATTTGATGGCGGAGCTTTTTGAGCTGCATGATAAAAATCAATTCGAGTTGACTGCTTTCTCATTTGGTCCTTTGACAAGCGATGAGATGCGCCAAAGACTAAGAAACTCATTCGACCAGTTTATTGAAGTTGGTGACAAGACAGATATTGAAATAGCTAAATTAAGTAGAGACTTAAATATCGACATCGCTATTGATTTAAAAGGTTTTACCGAAGACTCTAGAGCTGGTATCTTTTCTTATCGAGCTGCGCCAATTCAGGCAAACTATCTTGGCTATCCTGGAACTATGGGGGCTGAATACATTGACTACATCATTGGCGACCAAACCGTAATTCCCCCTGAGTTGCAAAACTCATACACTGAAAAAGTTGTCTATTTGCCCGGAAGTTATCAAGTGAATGATAGGAAGAGGGTCATTTCGAATCACAAATTTACAAAGCACGAGCTGGGCTTACCAGAACAGGGCTTTGTCTTTTGTTGTTTTAATAATAATTACAAGATATTACCCGATACCTTTGCTTCCTGGATGAGAATATTACACTCAGTGGAGGGTAGCATTCTGTGGCTATTTCAAGATAATCCTTGGGCAGTTAAGAATCTTAAAAGAGAGGCCCTAAATTACGGAATTTCTGCAAACAGACTTGTTTTTGGCAAGGAGATGCCTCTAGCAGAGCATTTGGCTCGTCACCATCAGGCTGATTTGTTTCTTGATACATGGCCGTATAACGCACATACAACTGCAAGTGATGCACTGTGGACTGGATTACCAGTTCTGAGTTTGATTGGGGACTCCTTTGCCAGTCGAGTGGCTGCAAGTCTATTAAATGCAATTGGGTTAGCTGAGCTTATTACTTATAGCGAAAATGAATATGAAGCATTAGCAATAGAGCTGGCTATGAACCCTAAAAAACTTACGGCTATCAAATCTAAGCTGGTCAATAACCGCCAGACTACCCCACTATTTAATACCCCATGCTTTACTAAAAATCTTGAGGCTGCATTCATAAAGATGCATGGGGGATATCTAGCAGGATTTCAACCAGATCATATTAGCTAAAAAATATCGTCAACAACAACCTATATTTTGCAACCTAACTAGGCTCTAAAATATTTACATAAACAGATGATAAAAAAACTCACTGTGTTTCCACAGTGAGTTAGTCTGTTACAGCACTAATTTAACTAGCTTACGCTAGTATCAAATTAGAAAGTGTGACGTAGGCCAAGACCGTAGCTTGAGCCACCTTCAGAGGCAGTAACGCTTGAAGTAGATACTTGTGTTGAGCCGAAAATTGCATACATATTTGTACGCTTGCTCAACCAGTAATTAGCACCTAACTGATAGCCAGTAAAGTCTTGTGTAGCACGTGTTCCAGCAGTAACAATAGCTGCAGCGCTTCCAGCGGTAAATTGACCGTTACCAACAGAACCAAACGCCTCAATTGTTGGAGTTACAAATGAACGAACACCTACCTGCTGAGCAGCGCGGGTAACATAAGCATTTGAATCTAAGTTAGACGTGTACTTAGTGTTGATGTACTGAGCATAGGCTTTCAGGATACCGAAGTCGTAAGTTGCGCCAGCATAGGTAGTCATGGTGCCGATCGAAGTACCTAACTGGTTACCAATTACGCCGATAGCCGCTGAAGTTGGAGGCAATGCAGCTGCCGTGTTGGTAGTACCTGTGATTGTCTGCTGCTTTGATGAGTTAACAGCCAAATCAACGATCAACTTTTGCCAAACATAGTTGATGCCAAGACCCAAAGCTTCATTATTAGTTACTGCTTGTGTGGTACTTGGGTTGTTAGCGTTTGAGTTGTTATTGTTGTAGATACCATATGCTGAAAAACCAGCATAATTCTCAGTTTGCAATGTCAAGGCATTGTTGTAGCGTGTTGTGTAGGCTGTAGTTGTTTGACCGTTGCCGCTGCCACCACCTTGTGCATAGATTACGTTACCCAACATATTATTTTGCTGACCTGGATCTGTGCGGCCAACAGCCAAATGAACTGGGGTGTACTGAGTACCCAATGCTACAGCTCCAATGCCATTTTTCTTCAAACCAACAAATGTTTGACGGTTAGCCAAGCCAGTGTTTTTGTCACCGGACAAATCTACATCGGTAGGTACTAAAGCAAATTCAGCTGTGAAGAAAGCAGACATGCCTCCGCCTAAATCTTCAGTCCCTTTAAAACCTAAACGGGAAGTAGTTTCTGCACCTTCGCCGTTAAACTTAGTAACGTTTGTTTTAGCTGAACCAACACGTGTAGTCACGCCTTGGAAACCAACATCCAAAATACCGTAAACAGTCACCGATGACTGAGCTTGAGCTGCTGACGCAAATGCGCCGATTGCTGCAACTGCTAGTAGCGATTTTTTCATTCTTTAAATCTCCATAAATTGAAAGTAATGCCCAAATAAATTTGGGACCTGTGAATTTTGCTTGCATTGCCCTCCTAGGTTGGGGGTAAGGGTATTTAGCGGCTGTTTTTGCTTGTGGAAAGGCAGTTTTTTGGCTTTCTTCGTTGTATCAGGGCAACAAGGGCTTGGATTCCTGTCTTTTTAGGGTTTAAGGTGCCAAAATTGTCATATGGCAAGCCGTGAATTCTTAAAAATCCTTCAATCTGCTCGATTAGGTGACGTATCCGCACAACAAAACTTAGCCTCTGCCTATTTAACGGGGGCATTGAAAACGCCAATTCAGCCGGCGAATGCATTGATTTGGCTAGAAAAATCCTATTTATCCATTAAAAATCAAGTAGTTAACGATTCCAGTTCAGGCTCTACTGAAATTCCTGGGCTAGACACATCCTCCCCAGAAATGCTGGGAATTTTGAAGCAAATATCCTTAGTTCCACTGGGACTCACCTTTAACTCACCAGCCTTTTCTTTTGGCTGGGAATCTTTCTGGAGGCTAGCTAAAGCAGATATCGATGTAAGCAATGCTGCGCAATGGCAGCTTGCTGAACTACTCCTTGACCCTAGTAAAAAAGCGCTTCAAGTAGAGCTTTCTGAGTGGCTCTTAAAGCAGGAAAGTGATCTCGATATATCCGCCCTACAAAAAACTGCGAAAGAATTTCTTCTTCAGCTAGCAGAATCAGATACACCCTTCACCAATTTAGCTAAAGAGCTTTTGATCAAGCTCCAACCTAAGGACGAGGCACTCTCCTCCCTGTGGAGCACTTGGCTTTCAGAAAAGAATGAAGGTGCACTTGTACAGGCAGCAGAACTCGGTCTGACGATTGCAAAACTCACCTTGGGTTTACGTCTAGCTCAATTGAATGAGGTTGATGCTGATACGAAAGATTCGATTGGGGCTGGCGGCGTCAAATCGAATGCCTCTCTTAAGAAGGCGGCTTACTGGTTAGGGCTTGCTGCAAAAGATGGTGATCGGGATGCCTGGTTTGCACTTGGTGAGATTTATCGTCGCCCCCAATTCTCTGGATACAACGCCAGTGAAAGTGATCGGTGTTTTGATCGCGCAGCTGATTTAGGCCATCCTTTGGCTCAGTTCAGAAGAGGCGCGACCCTTTGGCGCAAACGTGAAAAAGTAGAAGAGAAGGTGCGCGGACTTCAAGCCTCTTATTGGATTTGGCAAGCTCATCAACAAGGTGTACCTGAAGCAACAGAATTACTAAGCAAGGTTCTAGAGAATGTTTCTAGCCCCAAAAACAATGATTGGCATCACTTAGCATTGCATGCAGAAAAAGCCTTGAACCACCATGCAGAACATCAATTGGGTGAGGAGTGGATCTTGCTATGTCACCGACTCATTGTTGCCAATCAATTTAACTTGAGCAAGGCAGAGTTATTGCTGTGTGAAGTCGGTGAACTCCAACATGAACATTGTGTCGTTGTCGATATTCGCCATGAGCTACCAAAAATACTACCTAGATTAATTCAGATTGATACCACTCAGCAGCGCCGATCGTTGCTTGCAGCAGGAAAGGTTTTTACGAACAGCGATAAAGACTTGGAGGGGAATCTAAGACAAAGGCGTTATCGATTTGATCGGGTAACGGAATGGCTTACTAACACCTTCGGACAAGATCAAGCCGTGGCTTGAGTATCTGGCTTTGTACTTGTATCAGCATCATCGTCTGTTGGTTTTGGTACATAAAAGCGGGCTATTAGTAACCCTAACTCATAAAGCAGAGTCATCGGAATTGCTAGTAGCAATTGTGATAGAACGTCGGGTGGCGTAACCACGGCAGAGATCACAAATGCACCCACAATGACATAGGGGCGAATCTCTCTGAGCTTTTCTAAAGGAACCATGCCCATGCGCACTAAAACCACAACCACAACGGGCACTTCAAAAGTAAGTCCAAAAGCTAGGAAGGTATTCATCGCAAAACTGAGGTACTTATCAATATCCGTTGACATCTCAGCGCCCAAGGGAGCGTTATAGCTAGCCATGAACTCAAACACTGTCGGAAATACTAAGAAATAGGCAAATGCCATACCAAAGATAAAGAGGCTATAGCTACTGACCACCAAAGGCACAATCAGATTGCGCTCATGTTGATACAGCCCCGGCGCTATGAAAGCCCATAATTGATACATCACTACGGGCAATGCAATTATAAAAGCTACCAACATGGTGACCTTCATCGGCACAAAGAATGATCCCGTGATATCCGTCACAATCATTTTTCCGCCCGAGGGCAAGGAGTCCAGTAGCGGTTGTGAAAATAAATGGAAAATATCCGGCGCCCAGTACACGAGGCATACGAAAACTCCAATGATGGCTAACGCAGACTTAATAATACGATCACGTAACTCAAATAAATGAGACAAGAAGGATTCTTGTAAGCCGGAATCTTCTGTTGAATTTTTTTCAGTCATGCGCGGATATTTATATTCTTGTAATTTTTATTATTTATTGCTTACTTAATAGCGCTATGGTGAAAACGTTTCATGCGAGCAGCACCAGATTGAACTCTTGTGCGCATCCCAGTGGAATGCTTAAACCAAACTGGTCTGGCTGCACGTCTCACACCCCAACTCTTGCGTCCTTGACGGATTGACTTGCTAAGCACCTCTTTTTCATCAAGAGGTGCTCTGGTAAAACTATTTTCAAAGATGTCAGCCTGATCGCTTAGATTAGCGCCCGCCTCCTGAACAGTAGATTGAAGTGAGTTCTCAACATCTTTAAAGGCGGAGACGCTTTCTTCACGGAGTTTCTTGAACTCCTCTACATCCATCTGTCGGCTAACTTCAGACTTAACATCTGCCATATAGCGTTGAGCACGTCCAAACAAATTACCTGCCATGCGGGCGATTTTAGGGAGACGTTCTGGACCAACCACTATCAATGCAACTACTGCAATGAGTGCAAGCTTTGAAACTCCGAGATCAATCATTACAGCTGCGCATTATTTCTATCAACAATTATTTGTTGATATCTTTTGCCTGAACATCCACAGTTTTCTCTGGTGATGTGGCAGCAGTCTGAATTTGTTCCTTGGCTTTATCTTGCGACTCTTCAGTTCCCTCAGGCGTTTTCATGCCGTCTTTGAAACCTTTAACAGCGCCACCTAAGTCTGTGCCGATATTGCGCAATTTTTTGGTACCAAATACCAACATCACGATTACCAAAACAATCAACCAATGCCAAATACTAAATGAACCCATTTTTAATCTCCTCGGACTATTTTTTCCAGGGGCGCGGCCCGCCCATCACATGCAAATGCAAGTGATAAACCTCTTGCCCACCATCTGCACCATTGTTCACCACTACTCTAAAGCCGCCATCTTTTCCAGGACGGCAACCCTGCTCTTTGGCTAGACGCGGTGCTAATTCCATCATTCTACCTAGCAATGGCGCATCTGCCACTTCTGCAGACTCCAGCATGGGAATATGTTTTTTAGGAATCATCAAAAAGTGTATGGGTGCGGCTGGGTTGATATCTTTAAAAGCATAGATTTCTTCATCTTCATAGACCTTCTGAGATGGGATCAATCCCTGGGAAATCTTACAAAAAAGGCAATTAGGGTCATGTGACATCAATTACTCCTTATTGGCCGCTTTTCTGGCGGCTTTTTCTTCAATGCCTGAAGTACCGAGACGGCGCTCTAACTCAGCAATCACATCTTCTGGACGCAAGCCAAACTGGGAGAGTGCAATTAAGCAGTGGAACCAAAGATCAGCCATCTCGCCCACTAAGAGCTTTTGCTGTTCAGGCCCTAGATTGGAGTTACGCGCATCCTTAGCCGCCATCACCGCTTCAGTAGCCTCTTCACCAATTTTCTTCAAAATCCCATCATCACCCTTCGAAAAGAGTAAAGCAGTATAAGAAGTCTTGGGATCTGCCTCTCCAGCCTTGAACGCATCACGTCGCTGATCCACCACATCGGCCAAATGAGCCAAAGCGGAATCTAAATTAGTAGGGTTTTGTGCTGGACTAGTCATAAAGTGATTTTATGTCTTTTATTGCCGTAGAGACTCTTAGGGTCTTAATTTTGACCCTTAGACTCATCTACCCAGACAGACTTACCAGAATCCCATCGCAAAAAGAAACAGCTGTGCTCGCCAGTATGGCAAGCAATACCGTCTTTTTGCTCAACCATGAGCAAAATGGTGTCGCCATCACAATCGAGACGGATTTCTTTTACCTTTTGGGTGTGGCCAGATTCTTCACCCTTATGCCATAGCTTTTGCCTTGAGCGGGTCCAATACACTGCCTCGCCCAAGCGCAGTGTTGCCAATAGCGCATCCCGGTTCATCCAGGCCATCATCAAGATATCTTTACTACCGACTTCCTGAGCAATTACTGGAACCAGACCTTGCTCATTCCAAGTAACGGTATCAAGCCATGCTCCCGCCTCTAGGGACTCAATTGGAGTAAAGGTATTTTTGATGGTCATCTTAGGATTATTTTCTTAGTGGATCTATCTGGACTCAAATACGAACAGGGATGCCTTGGCTCGCCATATATTCTTTTGCCTGGCCTACAGTGTATTCACCATAATGAAAAATGCTTGCTGCCAAAACTGCATCGGCATGGCCTTTGGTAATGCCATCTACTAAGTGCTGTAAGTTACCAACACCACCAGATGCGATCACTGGAACACTTACCGCATCACTTACTGCTGCAGTTAGCTCTAGATCAAAACCATCTTTACTACCATCGCGATTCATGCTGGTGAGCAGAATTTCTCCAGCGCCACGTTTGGCAACTTCAGAAGCCCATGCAACTACATCCATGCCGGTGGCAGTTCTGCCGCCATGGGTAAAAACTTCCCAATTACCCGCTTCAGTTTTTTTAGCATCAATGGCTACTACGATGCACTGTGAACCGTAATACGCAGCCGTATCAGAAACTAAATCTGGATTGGCCACTGCAGAAGAGTTCATGCTGACCTTATCAGCACCCGCATTGAGTAAACGACGCACATCCGCTACTGCACGCACGCCACCGCCCACAGTCAAAGGAATAAATACTTGGGAGGCAACATCTTCAATAATATGCAGTATCAGATCACGGCCATCAGAGGTGGCAGTAATGTCTAAGAAGGTCAGCTCATCAGCACCTTGAGTGTTGTAGCGCTTGGCAATCTCCACCGGATCGCCCGCATCACGCAGGCCAACAAAGTTCACGCCTTTAACAACACGCCCTGCCGTGACATCAAGGCAAGGAATAATTCTTTTAGTTAGCACTGGTCGGCACTTTAGATAATTTTCTTAGCGAACTTGAGCGTTAAATCATCCGCATATTTTTGCGCTGCAGTTAAATCTAAATCACCAGCGTAAATTGAGCGCCCAGCAATGACACCCATAACGCCTTCAGCTTCAGCTTCACACAGGGCTTCAATATCTTGGTTATTTGATAAACCACCGCTAGCAATTACCGGAATCCGAATAGCTTGGGCCAATTTAATCGTGGCATCCATATTGATGCCCTTCATCATGCCATCGCGGCCAATGTCGGTATAGATGATGGCTTCAACACCGTAATCTTCAAATTTCTTAGCAAGGTCAATCACTTCATGGCCCGTAATCTTGCTCCAGCCATCTGTGGCTACTTTGCCATCGCGCGCATCTAAGCCCACCATGATGTGACCAGGAAAAGCAGTGCAAGCATCTTGCACAAAGCCAGGACTCTTAACCGCTGCAGTACCAATAATCACCGTACTAATTCCGTCGTCTAATAAGCGCTCAATCGTTTCGAGATCACGAATACCGCCACCCAGCTGAACTGGAATCTCATCGCCTACCGCTTTAAGAATGGATTTAATCGCAGACTCATTCTTCAACTTGCCAGCAAATGCGCCATTCAAATCGACCAGATGTAAACGACGCGCCCCCTTACTAATCCAATGCGCAGCCATTGCGCCTGGATCTTCAGAAAACACAGTGGCTTTATCCATGTCACCTTGTTCAAGTCGAACACAGTGGCCATCTTTTAAGTCAATCGCGGGAATGAGCAGCATAGCGGTAGATTAGAGAAGTATTAAGGTTGCCAAGAAACAAAATTTTTGTAGAGCTTTAATCCGTATTCTGCACTTTTTTCTGGATGAAATTGTGTTGCAAAAATATTATCCCTTGCAACAGCAGAAGTAAACCAATCGCCATATTCTGTTGAGCCGGCAACATCTTCCTTACGCTGCGGCACAACAAAATAACTATGCACAAAATAAAAACTGGTCAAATCCGGAATGCCGTTCCAAAGCGGATGCTGGCGATCCTGACGAACCTGATTCCAGCCCATATGGGGAACCTTATAGGCGGAACCATCAGGCTGTAATTTTCCAGCCAATTCAAAACGCCGCACCTCACCCGGAATCAAACCCAAACAAGGAGTCCAGGCCGCACCGGAATTTGCCCGTACTTCAGCACTTTGATCAAACAGCATCTGCTCACCTACGCAAACACCTAATAAAGGCTTATTTTTTGCGGCATCAAGCAAGGCTTCCAATAAACCCGACTCTTCTAGATGTTTCATGCAATCAGGCATAGCACCCTGACCTGGAAGGACCACCCGCTCTGCGCTGAGGATTTCCTCAGGAGTTTGCGCAATCAGAACGTTGGCATCAGGCGCCACATGATGAAAGGCCTGATAGACGGAACGCAGGTTACCCATTCCGTAGTCAACGATCGCAATGGTTTGCGCCACTTGTTAGCCTATGATCTGTGGTTTTTTGACAGTCTTCTACTCAACGCTAGAAATTTTCTAGATTAGAGACTGCCCTTAGTAGAAGGAACAACACCGAATGCGCGTGGATCAATCTCTAAAGCCATACGCAATGCACGACCAAAGGCCTTGAACACAGTTTCAATTTGGTGATGAGCATTAATGCCACGTAAGTTATCGATATGCAGAGTCACTCCGGCATGGTTTACAAACCCACGGAAGAACTCGATGCTGAGATCCACGTCAAAGTCACCCACGCGTGCACGGGTAAATGGCACGTTGAACTCGAGCCCTGGACGACCAGAAAAGTCGATCACTACGCGAGAAAGGGTTTCATCCAAAGGAACGTAGGAGTGGCCGTAGCGGGTAATACCTGCCTTATCACCAACCGCCTTAGCAAATGCTTGACCCAAAGTAATGCCCACATCCTCAACGGTGTGGTGATCATCAATATGGGTATCTCCATTTGCGACTACTTTGAGGTCAATCATGCCGTGACGGGCAATTTGATCCAACATGTGGTCCAGGAAGGGTACGCCAGAGGCTAGCTCGGCTTTACCTGTGCCATCTAAATTGATGGCAATTTGAATTTTGGTTTCCGAAGTGTTTCGGGTAACGTCGGCTTGCCGCATGCTTCAGTGCGCCGCGAGGCGAAGTGTTGATTGAAGCCTCATAATATCATTCCTAATACAGATATAAATGCTGATTTTGATTGCTAGCATTTATTCACTTTTGCTAATTTTTGACTAGAGTCCCTCATGAGCCGCTTTTGGAGCCCCGTTGTTCAGACCCTCACCCCTTATGTTCCTGGGGAGCAACCGCAGATGGCGCGGCTGGTAAAGCTCAATACGAATGAGAGCCCTTATGGCCCATCCCCTAAGGCCCTAGCAGCCATAAGTCAGCAAAATACCGATGATTTAAGACTTTATCCAGACCCTGAAGGAGCGGCTCTTAAACAAGCCATTGCCGATTTACATGGTCTGGACCCAAAGCAGGTGTTTTTGGGCAATGGCTCCGATGAGGTTCTGGCTCACATATTTTTAGGCCTACTGAAACAAGCTAAACCAGTCCAATTTCCAGATATCACCTATAGCTTCTACCCGGTCTATTGCAAGTTATTTGGCATTGACTACCAAACAGTGGCCCTAGGTTCTAATTTTGAGATCCAAACCCAGGGCCTCAAAACTCCTAATGGCGGAATTATTTTCCCCAATCCCAATGCACCAACCGGTCGAGCTATCCCCCGTTCAGATATCGAAGCCCTACTTAGCAGAAATACAGATTCCGTAGTGGTGATCGATGAGGCCTACGTGGATTACGGCACTGAGTCTTGTATTCCCCTGCTTGGCGGAAGTGCTTGCCCAGAAAACCTCTTAGTCGTACACACTTTATCTAAGTCTCGCGCCCTAGCAGGACTTCGCGTTGGGTTTGCAGTGGGGCATCCTGCCCTCATTGAAGGCCTTGAGCGTGTAAAAAATAGTTTTAACTCTTACCCACTAGGTCGCTTGGCTCAAGTGGGAGCAATTGCCGCAATACAAGATCAAGCCCATTTAGAATCGACGAGTAAAAAAGTAATTCAAACTCGCGAACGCTTAGTTTCTGAATTAACTTCATTAGGCTTTGATACCTTACCATCAACAGCGAACTTTATTTTTACACGCCATCCGAAACATGCTGGAGCAAAGCTCTATCAATCTTTACGCGATCGTGGAATGATTGTGCGCCACTTCAAGTCACCACGCATCGAAGAATTTCTGCGTATCACTATCGGCACCGATGATCAAACGAATGAATTAATTGCCGCCCTGAAAGAAATTTTAGCTAGCGCTTAAATTATTTCTTTAGGCGCATCTCAGCGGCGCGGGCATGAGCTGTTAAGCCCTCACCGTGTGCGAGAGTACTAGCCACAGCACCTAAGGTTTGAGCGCCTGCTTCACTCACTTCAATCATGCTCGAGCGCTTAATGAAGTCATACACGCCCAGCGGGGATGAGAAGCGCGCAGTCCGTGCTGTTGGTAAAACATGATTAGGGCCTGCGCAATAATCGCCCAGAGACTCACTGGTGTAATTGCCCATAAAAATGGCGCCAGCATGACGAATTAACTCAGCCCACTTACGTGGCTCAGTTGCGCAAATTTCTAAATGCTCGGCAGCAATGGCATTGGCAATCTCACAAGCCTCACTCATATCTTTTACCTGAATCAATAAAGCGCGATTAGTCAGCGATGTTTCAATCACTTTCTTTCTAGGCATCTCAGGTAATAGCTTGTGAATGCTATTTTGTACTTGTTCAATAAATTTCTCATCTGGGCAAAGCAAAATAGATTGCGCTAACTCATCGTGCTCAGCTTGAGAAAACAAATCCATTGCAATCCAGTCGGGATTACTGGAGCCATCACAGAGAACCAAAATTTCTGATGGGCCGGCAATCATGTCGATACCAACGGTACCAAATACTCTGCGCTTAGCGGCTGCTACATAGGCATTACCAGGGCCAACAATTTTGTCGACCGCAGGAATAGTCTGCGTGCCACAAGCTAAAGCACCAACTGCTTGCGCACCACCAATCGTAAAGACGCGATCAACACCGGATAAGTAGGCAGCAGCCAAGACCAAAGCATTGCGAGCGCCATCTGGAGTAGGCACCACCATGATGACTTCTTTGACACCAGCAACTTTTGCGGGGATCGCATTCATCAGAACAGAAGAGGGGTAAGCCGCTTTACCACCTGGCACGTAAATGCCAACACGATCTAAGGCAGTAACTTTTTGACCTAAGCGTGTGCCATCAGCCTCTTCATACTCCCAAGAGTGACAACCTGCTTCAATTCTTTGTTTCTCGTGATAAGCCCGCACTCTCTGCGCGGCAATATCAAGCGCATTTTTTTGCTCAGCCGATAAACCGTCATAGGCTTTTTTTAATTCTGCTTGAGAAATCTCTAACTCATTAACACTGGCTACATTTAAGCGATCAAACTGCTTTGTGAAATCTAGTACCGCAGCATCACCATTCGCTTTTACTTGTGCCAAGATTTTGACTACCGCAGCATCAATCGCCTCATCATCCGCCATCGGCAAAGAAAGGCTAGACAGTAGCGTTTCTTTGAACCCGGTATCTTTGCTATTAAGGCGTTTTACTTTGACGTCTGCTGACATATGAATTTTTTCTTTACTTCAGCAACTCAAAGAACGGCTGGAGCTGTGTACGCTTACGCTTATAAGAAGCTTGATTAACCACTAAGCGTGCGCTGATATCAGCAATGGGCTCAACCTCAACTAAGCCGTTAGCGCGCAAGGTATTACCGGTGGACACCAAATCCACAATCGCATCTGCCAAACCAACCAAAGGGGCTAACTCCATCGAGCCATACAAATGAATCGTATCAATGTGAACACCTTTATTAGCAAAGTGTTCGCGTGCGCAGTTAACGTACTTTGTTGCAACTTTCAAACGTGAGCCCTGCTTGACTGCGGCCACGTAGTCAAAACCTTCTCTCACAGCAACGGACATACGACATTTAGCGATATTCAGATCAAAAGGAACATATAGACCATCAGTACCGTTTTCCATTAAGACATCAAGGCCGGCAACTCCAAAATCAGCACCGCCAAACTGAACATAGGTCGGCACATCTGATGCACGCACAATAATCAGGCGGACGTCAGGATTGGAAGTCTCAATAATAAGTTTGCGTGACTTTTCGGGATCCTCAAGCGGACGAATACCGATCTTAGATAAGATCTCAGCGGTTTCTTCGAAGATGCGCCCCTTCGAGAGGGCTAGAGTTAACTTCATGGACTAATTATCCATCAGGCTTACTTGATCCGCTGAATGTTGGCCCCTAAGAGGGTCAACTTTTGCTCCATGCGGTCATATCCACGATCTAGGTGATAAATCCGATCCACCTGGGTTTCTCCTTGAGCCGCCAAGCCGGCTATCACTAGACTGGCGGAAGCACGTAAATCAGTGGCCATGACGATAGCACCAGATAGCTTCTCCACGCCTTGGGCAATTGCCGTATTCCCCTCAATTGCAATATCCGCACCAAGACGGTTCATCTCTTGAACGTGCATAAAGCGATTTTCAAAGATGGTCTCAGTAATAGTGGCGTTACCCTCTGCAATCGCATTCACTGCCATGAGTTGTGCCTGCATATCGGTCGGGAAGGCTGGATATTCAGAGGTGCGGAAACTGACCGCCTTGGGACGACCCCTCATGGACGCCTTAATCCAGTCAGGGCCGACTTCCATTTCTAAGCCAGCTTCTTTAAGTTTGACGATCACCGCATCTAAGGTATCTGGGCGGCAGTGCTTAACCAGTACCTCACCACCAGCAGCAGCAACTGCGCATAAGAATGTGCCCGCTTCAATCCGGTCAGCTATCACAGCATGTTCTGCACTATGGAGCTTTTCAACCCCCTCAATCACCAAGCGATCGCTACCGATACCGGTAATCTTCGCACCCATTTTGACGAGCAATTCCGCTAAGTCCCCTACTTCGGGTTCACGCGCAGCATTCTCCAAAATAGTTTTGCCTGATGCCAAAGTAGCGGCCATCAGTAAATTTTCTGTACCGGTTACGGTGATCATGTCAGTCAAGATGGAAGCGCCTTGGAGGCGACCCAAGGCAGATTTAGTTTCTGCCTGAATATAACCACTCTGAATCTGGATGGAAGCACCCATGGCTCTTAAGCCCTTGATATGCTGATCGACTGGACGCGCACCAATCGCGCAACCACCTGGCAATGAAACCTTAGCGCTGTGCATTCTGGCAAGCAATGGGCCTAAAACCAAAATTGAAGCACGCATGGTTTTGACCATCTCATAAGTTGCTTCAGAGCTCTTGATATTGGCCGCGTTGAGTACAACACAATTGCGATCATTCGCATCTGGAAAAGTAACCGTCACACCAATTTCTTGCAAGAGCTTGAGCATGGTACGTACATCTTGCAAATCAGGAACATTACGCAAAGTGATGGGCTGATCAGTGAGCAAACAAGCGCACAAAATGGGTAGTGCCGCGTTCTTTGCGCCAGCAATCACCACCTCGCCCTTCAAGGGGGTGCCGCCAACCATTCGTAATTTATCCATGAATCTATTCCAGTAAAAAGCTAATGCCGTATTTTAAGTTGAAGTGTTTTGTGCAAACTCTTCAGGAGTAAATGCCTTGATTGATAAAGCATGAACTTCTGCCTTCATCCGGTCACCCATGGCGCCGTAAACCAACTGATGGCGCTGAATCAAACGCTTGCCTTCAAATTCTGGGCTCACAATCGTTGCAAAGAAATGCTGTCCATCACCCTCTACCTTGACATGAGTGCATGCAAGGCCTTGCTGAATATAGCCCTCAATTTGTTCTGGGGTTGGCAACATCACAATCTCCTAATTTCTAATTTAATAACAATTTTTTAATATGCATTTGAGAAAAGGCTAGCAACTAGTTCCTAAGCTTGTAGCCTTTTTGCAGTAAACGCAAAGCAATTACTGAGACTGCGACAAAGAAGCAGGCAACAATTGCCAAACTATTCCAAGGAGATATGTCTGACACTCCAAAGAAGCCGTAGCGGAAACCATCGATCATGTAAAAGAATGGATTGAAGTGCGATACCACTTGCCATGCAGCCGGTAAAGAATGAATGGAATAAAACACTCCTGATAGCATCGTTGCTGGCATGATGATGAAATTCTGGAAGGCTGCTAATTGATCGTATTTGTCTGCCCAGATACCAGCAATTAAACCCATACTCCCTAAAATTGCAGCACCCAGCAAAGCGAATACCATGATCCACAGGGGATATTCAAAAGATGGCATGGCAAACCAAGCGGTAATCAGCAATACGCCAGCGCCCACAACAATTCCACGAAACACTGCGGCCAAGACATAAGCAGCATAAAACTCTAAGTGACTAAAAGGGGCTAGCAATACAAAGACTAGGTTGCCAGTTACCTTAGATTGAATGAGGGATGAAGAGGTATTGGCAAATGCATTCTGCAACACGCTCATCATGACTAAACCAGGAATCAGAAAGGCAGTGTAATTTAAGCGGCCATATACCTCTTTACCCTCAAGCACATGTCCAAAGATCATTAAATACAGGACAGCCGTAAGCACTGGCGCGGCGACCGTCTGGAACGCTACCTTATAAAAACGTTTGATTTCTTTTCGCAAGAGCGTTGGGAAACCACTTCCATAGGAGATTGGTAGTTTATTTAAAATAGGTTTCATCGAGCAGCTCCCGACATGATGTTGACGAACACATCTTCGAGATCTGTTTTACCCTCACCATCTTTTTTAACTGAGCCATATTGGTTCAATAAATTCGCGGTTGTATCCAAAGCAACAATCTTTCCTTGCTTGAGCATGGCAATGCGCTGACATAATGCCTCAGCCTCTTCAAGGTAATGGGTTGTTAAAACGATGGTGTGACCATCTTGATTCAGGCGACTAATAAATTGCCATAGCGATTGGCGCAACTCCACATCAACTCCAGCAGTAGGCTCATCCAAAATAATGACTGGCGGTCTATGAACCAAGGCCTGAGCTACCAATACCCGTCGTTTCATGCCACCAGATAGGGAGCGCATATTACTATCCGCTTTACCGGTGAGATCCAAATTAGCCATGATCTCGTCAATCCAAGCATCGTTGTGACGAATCCCAAAATAACCTGACTGAAATTGCAGCGTTTCTCTAACGGTAAAGAATGGGTCAAAAACCAATTCTTGTGGCACGACACCTAACATCCGGCGAGCATCACGGAATTGACTTTGAACATCTGCGCCCATGATTGCAGCGTGACCGCCATCTGCAGTAACTAAACCCGCCAATATAGATATGAGTGTTGTCTTGCCGGCACCATTGGGACCCAGCAGGCCAAAGAACTCACCTGGCTCAATAGATAAAGAAATATCATCTAGCGCTTGAAGTGCGCCATAATTTTTAGATACGTTTTTAATTGATATTGCGGCGTGCATGCTATGACAAACCTAGCAATGGAGCTACACCATATACGCCGGCTAATACGATTAATTTTTCAGGTGCATTTTGCACGGTAATCTGCTGACCATCGGCTTGTAATTTCTTCTGCCATGCCAACAAGACCGTTAGCACGGTAGAGTCAAAATCCTGGAGATTGCGGCAATCTATTGCTCTTAATGTCGCAAGATTTAAGAGGCCATCTTTCTCTAACTGCAAAACATTGTCTTGCGTCACTGAAGTGGGTAATAAAAATGGCATCTAATATTTATCTTTGATTGATCTTGTTCGGTCTTTAGTTTGCTGGTTTTGCAGCAGCAAGCTGCTTGTTGCGATCCTGCAAGAACTTGACCAAACCCTCAACGCCATTCTGGCTAATTTGATTGGCGAACTGATTGCGATAAGCCTCAACTAACCAGACACCCATAATATTCATGTCGTAGACCCTCCAGCCATTGGCTGTTTTTTCAAGGCGGTAATCAAGCGGTACCGGATCGCCACGACCAATGACTACAGTTTTTACAACCACTTCCTTGTCGTCGGGAGCTGCACGCAAAGGCTTAAATTGGATTGTTTGATCACGCAGTTGGCTTAGAGCGCCAGAGTATGTACGAATCAGTAAATTCTTAAACTCAGAAACTAACTGAGCCTGCTGTTCTGCAGTCGCTTTTTTCCAATTAGGGCCCATGGCCATTTCAGTAGTGCGACGCATATCGGTATAGGGAACAATTTTCTTTTCTACCAAATCTACAATGCGCGGGATATTCCCTTTTTGAATTTCTGGATCAGACTTTACAGAAGCCATCACATCAGAAACCACCGTCTTAATCAAACCATCTGGCGTGGACTGATCTACTGCTTGAGCAGAGGCGCTACCAGCCAACAAAAACAAGCTTGATAGCAATACAGAAAAATATTTTTGAATGGTTTTATGGCTTTTCATGAGTCCTCGATTAACGCTAATCATTGAAGCCCATTTTAGCTCCTTCAGCAAATCCAGTGAGGCTCAGGCGTTTTATTGGTAAGGGTTCTCGTAAACTGGCATCAGAGGCTCTTCATCGTCGCGCCCCTCATTAATCTGATAAGCACGTCTCTGAATATAGGCATCCCGCACAAAGCTATATTTATCGATTGCAGCCCCATCCAATAAGTCACCTGCTTCGTAATAGGTATTACGTGCGTTAACCACACGTAAGCCAGTCAAGCTATTTCGCAAAGCAACATCTGGCAACAATCTAAATAGGTAATCAGACTCTAAATCAGCTGCGGTACCAAAGGTATCTCGCACATTGCTTGGCCCAAAGAACGGTAGAACCACATAAGGGCCAGAAGGAATGCCCCAAACACCAAAGGTCTGACCCCAATCTTCCTTATGCTTTGGTAGCCCCCCTGGAGTTGCCATATCAATTAAGCCACCTAAACCAAAGGTGGTGTTGACTACAACCCTCATCAGATCACTAAAGGCGTAGTCAGGCTTACCCTGCAAAAGATTCTGCAATGCAGTGTAAATATCACTGTAATTACTAAAGAAGTTATAAATGCCGTCACGTACAAACTCTGGCAAGATAAAACGGTAGCCGGCCACTACTGGCTTGAGAAGATAGGCGTCCAAGCCTTCATTGAATTCAAAAACGGAGCGATTAAATGGCTCCCAAGGATCATGTGGAGAAGGTTCTACGCCAGCAGGGATGGAGGCACAGCCCACCATAGCCCCAACCAAACCCAGTAACACTATGCGCTTGAGCTTTGCTAGTAAGAACATTATTTTGCTGCGCCCTTGTCTTGACCACTATCGGCAGCCTTGTTGTACAAGAACTGGCTAATGAGGTTCTCCAGCACTACCGCAGACTGAGTCTGAGTAATCTTATCTCCAGCAGCCAACATATCATCAGAGCCGCCGGCCTCAAGTCCAATGTATTGCTCACCCAATAAACCTGAAGTCAAAATCTTGGCCGACGAATCTTTAGGAAACTTATACGTATCCTCAATGGTCATGGTGACAGTTGCTTGGTATGTTTTGTCATCAAAGGAGATATTCGCAATACGCCCAACGACTACACCTGCACTTTTGACTGGTGCGCGTGGCTTAAGTCCACCGATATTATCAAAACGCGCAGAAATTTTGTAAGTAGGCGCGAAGGAAACGGCATTCATATTGCCAACCTTCAATGCGAGAAACAAAGCAGCCAACAAACCAATGGCTACAAAAATTCCGACCCAAACATCAATTGCACTTTTTCTCATAAGAGTCCCAGTTTATTCTTTCTAATTCGAGAACATCATCGCGGTGAGCAAGAAATCTAATGCTAAAACCGATAAAGAAGAGATCACCACTGTTCTAGTGGTTGCCTGCGAAACGCCCTCTGGCGTAGGCTTAGCCTCATAACCCTGATACAGGGCTATAAAAGTTACTGCTACACCAAACACCAAGCTTTTAATTAAGCCATTGCCAATATCGGAAAAGAGATCCACCCCGCCTTGCATCTGCGACCAGAAGGCGCCAGAATCCACCCCAATTAAGGGAACCCCAACAAAGTAGCCGCCCATTACGCCAACAGCAGTAAAGATCGTAGCCAAAATCGGCATCGCAATAATCCCAGCCCATAGTCGTGGGGCGATCACGCGGCTCAATGGATCTACCGCCATCATTTCCATGGCGCTGAGCTGTTCACCGGCCTTCATTAAGCCAATCTCAGCTGTAAGTGAAGTACCAGCACGACCAGCAAACAATAGGGCGGTAATCACAGGGCCCAATTCCCGGGTGAGCGATAGCGCAACCAATAAACCGAGAGCCTGCTCAGAGCCATAGCGATTCAGGGTGTAATAACCCTGTAAACCCAAAACAAAACCAACAAACAAGCCAGATACCGCAATGATCACAAATGAATGATTACCGACAAACAGAATCTGATCAGAAACTAAACGAGGTCTTTTTAATAAAAAACCAGAGCGCCAAATGACGGCTATAAACATGCGTGCAGCAAGCCCAAGGCTAGTTAAGTTTCGACGAATGAAGAATCCAAGATCACCCAAGAAATCCATAGTTTTACGCAATATGCTCATTTGAGGCTCACCCCAAAATCTTCTTCAAGGCTTTGTCCTGGATAGTGAAACGGTACTGGACCATCTGGTGAGGCATCTAAGAACTGACGAACAAACGGGTCGGTAGAGCGGCTCAATTCTGCTGGAGTGCCTTGAGCACCAATGCGACCATTGGCAATGAAATACACATAATCGGCAATTTCAAATGTTTCTTCCACATCATGCGTAACCAAAAGACTGGTTGCGCCCAAAGCTTGATTCAAATCCCGAATCAAGCGCGCCGTAATCCCCAATGAAATCGGATCCAGACCAGCGAAGGGCTCGTCATACATGATCAAAGGAGGATCAAGTGCAATTGCTCTTGCCAATGCAACCCGGCGCGCCATGCCACCAGAAATTTGCGCCGGCATTAAATCACGTGCGCCGCGCAGGCCTACTGCATTGAGTTTCATGAGCACTAAAGAGCGCAATAAGTCTTCACTTAAATTCGTGTGCTCACGTAAAGGAAAGGCAACGTTTTCAAAAACAGTGAGGTCAGTAAAGAGTGCGCCAAACTGGAAGAGCATTCCCATGCGACGACGGGCTGCCATCAATTCAGCGCCATTCATTTTGCCAATATCATGGCCTTCGAATAAAACTTGACCAGACTGCGCGGTGAACTGACCGCCAATGAGTCTAAGAATGGTGGTCTTGCCGCAACCAGAGCCGCCCATCACTGCAACCACTTGGCCACGACGGAACTCCATATTGAGTCCCGATAGAATTTGCCGCTCGCTAGGAGCGTAGGAGAAGTTGACGTCCTTAATTGAAACGACAACTTCGCCAGGGCCACCGCTAGAGGTTTTTTGCTTTACTTCCACCGAGTTGGCGTGGCCACTGTTCATATCCTCGATATTATCGCGGCAGAACGGATGACCCCATTAAAAACTCGTCTACTGCATGTGCAGCTTGTCGGCCTTCACGAATCGCCCAAACCACCAAAGACTGTCCACGACGCATATCGCCAGCAGCAAATACCTTAGGAACATTGGTTTGGTAAGCATTTTGGCCATCAACAGTAGCTTTTGCATTACCGCGAGCATCTTTTTCAACACCAAAGGCATTGAGAACTTGAGCCGCTGGGGATACAAAGCCCATTGCCAAGAACACTAGATCCGCCTTAATTTCGAATTCAGAGTTTGGCATTTCTATCATCTTGCCGTCTTTCCACTCCAAGCGCACACAGATCAACTTCTCAAGTTTGCCGTCTTTACCTTCGAAACGCTTAGTTGCTACAGACCAATCGCGCTCACAACCTTCTTCGTGCGAAGAGGATGTACGCAACTTAGTTGGCCAATAAGGCCATACCAAAGGCTTATTCTCTATTTCTGGTGGCTGTGACATTAATTCAAACTGAGTAACCTTATTGGCACCATGACGATTAGAGGTTCCAACACAATCAGATCCAGTATCACCACCACCAATCACCACTACATTCTTACCGGCTGCAGAAATCTCATTTTTGAAATCGCCTGCATTTTCTTTGTTCTGTGGAATCAAGAAATCCAAAGCGTAGTGAACACCCTTCAACTCACGGCCAGGAACTGGCAAGTCACGTGGCTGCTCTGATCCACCGCTAATGACTACAGCGTCAAAATCTTTCATCAACTGATCAGGTGACACTGTTTTTGTGGAGTAATTTTTTACTTCAGCACCAATCGCCTCTTTACCAACAAATACACCGGTCTCAAATTTCACGCCTTCAGCTTGCATTTGTTCGACACGACGATCGATCAACCACTTTTCCATCTTGAAATCAGGAATACCGTAGCGCAATAATCCGCCAACACGATCATTCTTTTCAAATACGGTGACGTCATGACCAACGCGCGCTAATTGCTGCGCAGTCGCCATACCAGCTGGGCCACCACCAACAACGGCAACTTTTTTACCCGTTTTGGATTTAGCTAGTTGCGGTTTAACCCAACCATTTTCCCAGCCCTTATCAATAATGGCGTGTTCAATCGACTTAATACCAACCGCATCGCTATTGATTCCTAGGGTACAGGCAGCCTCACAAGGTGCAGGACAAATACGGCCAGTGAATTCAGGGAAGTTATTGGTGGATTGCAAAACATCTAATGCATTCTTCCAGTCATCATGAAATACCAAATCATTGAAGTCAGGAATGATGTTGTTTACAGGGCAACCGTTATTGCAAAACGGAATGCCGCAATCCATGCAGCGCGCGCCCTGCACTTTAGCTTCGTCATCTGTCAGTGCTGCAACAAACTCTTTGTAATGATGGAGGCGCTTAACGGGAGCTTCGTAGGTTTCATCTACGCGCTCAAACTCCATAAATCCAGTGACCTTACCCATATCGAATCCTTAGTATCTTTTCTTAATGTCTTTATTAATTAAGCAACTTGTTGGTAACTTATACAGTTACAGTTTTGTTTTGGGCTTTTTCCCACAACTCGCCTAAAGCACGTTTGTACTCTGTAGGTAGAACCTTCACAAAACGACCGCGGGCATTTTCCCAATCGGCTAAGAGTGCTTTAGCACGCTCAGAACCAGTGTGACGGAAATGACGCTCGATCAAGCCCTTCAAAATTTGCTCATCAGTCATGCGCTCACCACCATCTTTAACATCAATAGGGGCATGCCACTGTGACTGTGGCATCTGGGCAATCTGCTCAGCAGAAGCCAATACTTTTTCCAAAGTTGCCATACTGGTATTACAACGTTTCTCAAATAGACCTTCTTCGTCGTAAACATAAGCAATACCACCGCTCATACCTGCTGCAAAGTTACGGCCAGTTGCACCCAACACGACTACGGTACCGCCGGTCATGTATTCACAACCGTGATCGCCAGTACCTTCAACCACCGTCGTGGCACCAGAGTTGCGAACTGCAAAACGCTCGCCAGCCACACCATTAAAGAATGCTTCACCGCCGATTGCGCCGTAGAGAACAGTATTACCAACAATGATGTTCTTGGCAGTATCGCCACGGAACTCATGTGGCGCACGCACAATCACACGCCCACCAGATAAGCCTTTACCAACATAGTCATTACCATCACCAACTAAATCCAAGGTGATACCGCGTGCCAAGAAGGCAGCGAAACTTTGACCAGCAGTACCATTTAATTGAATATGAATCGTGTCATCCGGCAAACCAGCATGACCATAACGCTGAGCGATTTCTCCAGAGAGCATTGCACCAACAGTACGGTTCACGTTCTTCACAGGAACTATGAAGGAAACTTTCTCGCCACTTTGTAATGCAGGCTCACTCTTCTCAATCAAGATATTATCCAACGCACTACCTAAGCCATGCTCTTGAGTCAAAATCTGGTAGCGGGGAGTATCTTTAGGCACATTAGGCTCAGCAAAAATCTTACTGAAATCTAAGCCATGAACTTTCCAGTTCTCGATACCTTTGCGTGTATCCAAGAGATCAACGCGCCCAATTAAATCATCAAACTTACGAATGCCGAGTTGAGCCATGATCTCGCGTACTTCTTCAGCAATAAAGAAGAAGAAGTTCACAACGTGTTCTGGCTTACCAGAGAACTTTTTGCGCAATTCAGGATCTTGTGTAGCAACACCAACTGGGCAGGTATTCAAATGACACTTACGCATCATGATGCAACCTTCAACAACTAATGGCGCCGTTGCAAAACCAAACTCATCTGCGCCCAATAAAGCGCCGATCACTACATCGCGACCGGTTTTCATTTGGCCATCGGCTTGCACACGAATACGACTCCGCAAACCATTGAGCACCAATGTTTGTTGAGTTTCAGCCAAGCCTAATTCCCATGGGGAACCAGCGTGCTTAATAGAAGAGAGTGGTGATGCACCTGTACCGCCATCATGTCCAGCGATCACTACGTGATCAGCTTTCGCTTTAGCAACACCGGCGGCAACCGTACCGACACCGACTTCAGAAACCAATTTAACAGACACGTCAGCCGCTGGGTTGACGTTCTTTAGATCGTGAATCAACTGGGCGATATCTTCAATCGAGTAAATATCGTGGTGCGGTGGAGGAGAAATCAAACCAACACCTGGCACTGAGAAGCGCAGCTTACCGATGTAATCAGAAACCTTACCACCAGGCAATTGTCCGCCTTCACCAGGCTTAGCGCCTTGAGCCATCTTGATCTGAATCTGATCAGCAGAGCGCAGATATTCAGTGGTGACTCCGAAACGACCAGAAGCAACCTGCTTAATTCTGGAGCGTAATGAATCGCCATCGAGCAAAGGAATATTTGCTTCAACAACATCGTCGCCCAAAATGCTCGCTAAAGTTTCACCCTTCTTAATTGGAATGCCTTTGAGCTCATTCACATAACGGTTTGGATCTTCGCCACCCTCACCAGTATTGGACTTACCGCCAATCCGGTTCATCGCAATTGCCAAAGTAGCGTGCGCTTCAGTAGAAATAGAACCTAATGACATCGCACCGGTTGCAAAACGCTTAACAATTTCCTTTGCGGACTCGACCTCATCTAATGGAATTGCTTTAACCGGATCAATCTTGAACTCAAACAAACCGCGCAAGGTCATCTGACGCTTGGTTTGGTCATTAATCAGATTGGCATACTCTTTATAAGTTTGATATCCCTTATCGATTCCAGCGCGGGTAGAGTGCTGCAACTTCGCAATCGTATCCGGAGTCCACATATGGTCCTCACCGCGAATACGGAAAGCATATTCGCCACCAGCTTCGAGCATGTTGGTCAAAACGGGATCATTGCCGAATGCAGACTGATGCATACGCAAAGCTTCTTCAGCCACTTCAAATACACCGATGCCACCCACATTGGATGGAGTGCCCTTGAAGTAATGATCAATCACATCCTTATTTAAACCAATTGCTTCAAAAATCTGGGAACCGGTGTAAGACATGTAAGTAGAGATACCCATTTTGGACATCACTTTTTGCAAGCCCTTACCAACCGCTTTCACAAAATTCTTGACCGCTTTTTCTGCTGACAAATCGCCAGACAAACCTTTAGCCATCTCAGCCAAAGTTTCCATTGCCAAGTAGGGATGAACTGCTTCAGCACCATAGCCAGCCAAGAGTGCGAAATGATGTGTCTCACGCGCGCTACCGGTTTCAACTACGAGTCCAACGCTGGTGCGCAAACCTTTTTCAACCAAGTGCTGATGAATGGCTGAAGTTGCCAATAATGCTGGAATAGCTACATGCTGCTCATCAACCTGACGATCGCTCACGATCAAGATGTTGTAACCAGAGCGCACGGCATCGGCAGCTTCCGCACATAAGGATGCTAAGCGAGCCTCAATGCCATCCTTACCCCAAGATGCTGGATAACAAATATCTAACTCATATGAGCGGAACTTACCGTTGGTGTAGTGACCGATATGACGAATCTTGGTCATATCATCGAAATCTAAAATCGGCTGATTCACTTCCAAGCGCATTGGCGGATTGATATTGTTGGTATCCAACAAATTCGGCTTAGGTCCAATGAAGGACACCAAAGACATCACCATGTTTTCACGGATAGAGTCAATCGGCGGATTGGTTACCTGTGCAAATAATTGCTTAAAGTAGTTATATAGTGGCTTGTTCTTATTAGAGAGTACGGCTAGTGGGCTATCGTTACCCATCGAGCCAATTGCCTCTTCACCATTCATAGCCATTGGTGCCATGAGGTACTTGATGTCCTCTTGGGTATAACCGAAAGCTTGTTGACGATCTAATAGTTTTGCAGCAGGTCGAATAGTATTTTTCTCATCTACTAAATCTGCCTTGCTGGCATCGACTTCATCGAGCTTCACACGTACTGCATCGATCCAGCTCTTATATGGCTTGGCTTTAGAGACGGCATCCTTCAATTCGACGTCATCAATAATGCGACCTTGCTCCATATCAATCATGAACATCTTGCCCGGTTGCAAGCGCCATTTTTGAACGATCTTGCTCTCTGGAATTGGCAGAACACCAGCCTCGGAGCCCATGATGACTAAGTCATCATCTGTGACGTAATAACGCGCTGGACGTAAACCATTGCGATCTAAAGTAGCGCCAATTTGACGACCATCTGTAAAGGCCATGGCTGCTGGGCCATCCCATGGCTCCATCATGGCGGCGTGGTACTCATAGAATGCGCGGCGGTTTTCATCCATCAATGTGTGCTGTTCCCATGCTTCCGGAATCATCATCATCATTGCTTGTGCTAATGGATAACCTGACATGACTAACAACTCTAAACAGTTATCAAAACAGGCTGTGTCAGATTGGCCTGGATAAATGAGTGGCCATAATTTTTTAAGATCATCACCGAGTACTGGTGAGCTGATTGCACCCTCCCGTGCATTTACCCAGTTGACGTTACCTTTAACGGTATTGATCTCACCGTTGTGCGCAATCATGCGATATGGGTGAGCCAACTCCCAAGCCGGGAAAGTATTGGTGGAGAAACGCTGATGCACCAACGCCAACGCTGAAACTGTGCGTGAATCTTGTAAGTCTTTGTAGTACGCACCCACTTGGTTAGCCAACAGCAAACCCTTATAAACAATGGTCCGTGCAGACATCGATGCTACAAAGTATTCTTTACCGTGCTTCAGATGTAAATCTTGAATTGCATGGCTTGCAGTTTTACGAATCACATATAACTTACGCTCAAGTGCGTCGGTTGTCATGATGTCGCGGCCGCGGCCAATAAAAATTTGGCGGATAAATGGCTCTGTCATTTGAACTGTTGGAGACATCGGCAACTTCACATCAATTGGAACATCTCTCCAACCTAAAACTACTTGGCCTTCAAGGCGAACTGTGCGCTCCAGCTCTTGTTCGCAAGCTAAACGCGATGCCTGTTCTTTTGGCAGGAAAATCATGCCAACGCCGTATTCACCAAATGGCGGTAACTCGATACCTTGCTTTGCCATCTCTTCGCGATATAAGGTATCCGGCACTTGGATCAAAATTCCTGCGCCGTCGCCCATCAGCGGATCAGCACCTACAGCACCCCGGTGATCTAAGTTCTCTAGAATTTGCAATCCTTGAGCAACAATTTCATGTGACTTCTTGCCCTTGATGTGGGCGACGAATCCGACGCCGCAAGCATCATGCTCATTTTGTGGATCGTATAGACCCTGCGCGATTGGACGAAGGTCTGTATTCATATGTGTAGTCATAGTATTTCTGCTCGCCCTCAGGGCCTGATTACTTTTGGAGGATCTAATATAGGGGAATACCCATGTCGATGCAATAGAAATAAAATAACTCTGTCCCATTTAAATTAGGCAGGATCCGAATGGAATCCCTATAAAAGGGACATAGTCATAATACGCTGGCGATTAGGCTAGAGGCATAACCTCTTATATAAGCTCTAACTTATTGAATTAGTTGATATTAATTTTTTTAGGCCGTCCACGGCGTCGTATTAATACCTGCTCAGGATTGTCTTTAAACAGCTTTTTTGCGTAACTATCGCTGATCCAAGGCTTAGATCTGACTAGAGCCTCGGTAATTTGCTGATCTTCCCAGTGAGGTGCACCCTCTTTCACAAATGCCGCCCATCTCATTTGCCTCTCAAAAGGAGTATTACCCAAGTTCCAAAAGTGCTGATGGTCTACCAGCCAAGGCTCTGCATTGTCGCCAATGTGGGAAGCAAAACTAGTCCATGTCGAAGCCTGTGAGCTTGATTCAAAACCAGACCGCACAGGATTGAGCTCAATGAAGCGTTGGCAGCGTAAAAAATAATCGGGGTCTATTAAGGAGGAGCGGTAGCGCCCCTCCCAAATTGTTCCCGACCGATGCTGCTGTTGATTGAAATACTGGGCATAACGCCTGCCTAGAGATTGCATTGTTTTTGCGAGCGAATCAGCATTCTTGGGAGTGACTAAGAGGTGCACATGATTTGGCATCAAGGCAAATGCATGTACCGCACTACCAAATTGCTTGGCAGCCTCTCGTAACCAATCTAAATAGATGCGGCGATCTACATTACCAAAAAAAAGTGTTTCTCGATTATTGCCGCGGACCATCACATGCATTGCTTGACCGGGAATAATGGTGCGCGCTTGCCTTACCATTACAAAAACGAACTACTGCAGTTCGCGCACACCGCCATTATTAGAAAACTCAGGGATAAACCAATCGCCATCCACCTGGGTAACGCCTGCAGGCACTTCGCGTGCTTGTTGTGGCTCATCCCTCAAGGCGGTACTCATATATGAAATCCACATTGGTAAAGCAAGGCCTCCACCAGTTTCACGATCACCTAAACTTGCAGGCTTATCAAAGCCAATCCAAGCAATTGCTACAACCTTTGGGTTATATCCCGCAAACCAAGCATCGTGCGAGTCATTGGTAGTACCTGTTTTACCAGCGATATCATTCCGGCCTAATTTCGCTCTCGCACTGGCTGCAGTGCCAGTTTTCGTAACCTCTTGCAACATACTGTCCATCACAAAAGAAGTTCTTGCATCTAGCACGCGAGGCGCATCTTCGCGCGCATGAGTAGGCTTGGCCTCAAACAGCACCGCACCTTTTGAGTCCGTCATCTTATTAATTAAATAGGGATCTACGCGATAGCCCCCATTAGCAAAAACACTGTAAGCAGATGCCATTTGCAATGGTGTAACAGAGCCTGCACCTAAAGCCATTGTTAAATAAGGTGGGTGCTTCTCTGCTTCAAACCCAAAGCGTTGAATATAGTCTTGAGCATAAGATGGTCCGATAGTACGAATTAATCGCACTGAAACCAAGTTTTTGGATTTTGCCAAAGCGGTGCGTAAACGCATTAAACCTTCATACTTCCCGTCGTAGTTCTTTGGCTCCCAAGCTTGACTGCCTGTTTCCAAGCCACCTATAGATAGCGGAGCATCATTGACCATCGTGCTTGGAGAAAAACCTTTCTCAATCGCAGCGGCATAAATAAATGGCTTGAAAGAAGAGCCCGGTTGGCGTTGAGCCTGAGTGACGTGATTAAATTTGTTTCGACGGAAATCAAAGCCGCCTACTAAAGAGAGGATCGCGCCCGTCTCAGCATTCATTGAAACAAAGGCAGCTTCGACTTGAGGTAATTGCGCCAACTTCCAAACCCCACCGTCCGACAGCAACCTAACAATCGCACCAGGACGCAAACGTTTTTTTGGTTGAGTGCTATCAGTTAAAGCGGCGGCGGCAAGCTTCATACTCTCGCCCTTTATGGTGATCGTATCTCCAGTAGAAATCATCACCTGCATTTCTTTTGGCTTAATATCGAGCACAACGCCGGACTGTAAATCATCCAACTGTGGATAAGCCAACAAAGCTTCATCAATTGCACGTTGACGCTTCACCGTATCTTCAGGCAAATCAATGAAGCCCTCGGGACCACGATATGCATGACGTAAGTCGTACTCAAAAATACCACGACGTACCGCTTTGTATGCTGCGTCTTGGTCTGCCTTCAAGATCGTGGTGTATACATCTATTCCCTGCGAGTAGATTGCCTCGCCATATTGCGTAATCAGGAGCTGACGAACCATCTCAGCAGGAAAATCTGCGCGAGTACTAAATTCATTGCCAAGGCCGCGGATATGTAATTCTTCAGCCATGGCGATTTGATATTGCTCAGGCGTGATGTACGATAAATCACGCATTCGCTGCAAAATATATTCCTGTCGAATCTTGGCGCGCCGGAAGTTGCTCACGGGGTTATATGCCGATGGTGCTTTTGGCAAGCCAGCCAACATCGCTGATTCAGCGATCGTAATGTCTTTTAAATCTTTACCAAAGTAAATTTGAGCTGCACTAGAAAATCCATACGCTCTTTGCCCCAAAAAGATCTGATTCATATAAATCTCAAGAATCTTATCTTTACTTAATTGGGACTCAATTTCCCAGGCTAGGAGAACCTCATAAATCTTACGACTGAAAGTTTTCTCATTACTCAGGAAGAAGTTTCTCGCCACCTGCATTGTGATGGTTGAGGCGCCTTGGGAAAGATTGCCGCGTAAATTGGTAAGGGTTGCCCTCAGGATACCTACATAATCCACTCCACCATGAGAGTAAAAGCGATCATCTTCGATAGCTAGCACTGCATTACGCATACTCATTGGGATTTCGTTTAAGGGAATTACCTTGCGACGCTCCTCCCCAAACTCTCCTATCAAGACTTTGTCTGCCGTATAAATGCGCAATGGTGTTTTGGGGTTGTAATCAACCAATGCCGAGATCTTCGGCAAATTCGGCTTTGCTATTAAAAAAGCATAGCCCAGCATTAATGTAAATATCACTGCAAAAAACACGCCAATAACCAACATCGCCTTAATTAGGGGATTGCTTCCCGATTTATTGGGCGAGAAACGCTCCGCTCTTTGCTGACCGGGACGTCTATCAGGCTGTCGGTTAAACCTCTGGTTTAAAGGCGGCTTGTCTTTTGGGGGTAGTGCCATATTCAAATTATAGGGTGCTTACGTAATTTGCCCTCCAGAGCCAAACCTCTCCCTTCAATGCCCACCTAGTGCTTTTCTGACGCTCAATTCTGCTTTCCCTGATGGCATTTCTCCTCCCCGAGACGAACAATACGGCATGCCTCCACGCCATATTTCCCCCCAGTCTTTTGATGACATTCTGAGTGAGTTGGGAGATGACCCCGCCATTCCAGATCCCCATGGAATTCGTAAAACTAGCTCTCCACCCAGGATGGATACACCACCCCAAGCCAAGACTCCAAAGTCCCCTTTTTCGAATAAATCGTTTGAGCTGAAGGGGCTCAATTTAAACCCGATTTGGCTTGCCATAGGAATGGCATTGATCAGTGCTGGCGGCTTCTTTTTTTATTTTGAATCCAATAAGCATGGGGCTGAACAAGAAATAAATACACTTCAAAGCCAACTATTAGTCCTCAAAGAAGAATTGGAGTTCTCTCAAAACGAATGGCGTTCTGAGAGAGAAGATCTATATGAGGTAATAGATAAAATAGAAGTGAGTATTCACTCAATAGAGATAAAACCACTAATACAGGCTACTCAAAGCAAGCCTAGCGCCATCCCGCATGAAGCAGAGCTTCATCGTTGGAGGTATCTAGGTATTACTCGGATGGGGTCTGCGGAGCAGGCTTTTTTCCATACCGGTAAGTCTACGAAGATGGTGGGCAAGGGGGATCTGGCTTTAGGGGAATGGCGCCTGACTCAAGCTGAAAAAGAGCTGGCCATCTTGACTCATTCCAAAGGTAAATCCATCACCTTTAAATCCACCAACTCAGAGTAACTCTATTGAAGAACTTACAGAAATCCCACGCCACCCTACTCCCCCTGATACTTTTTTTGTTGCTCAATTCAGCGCAAGGAAATCTTCCTGAAACAAGTCCCCCAAGCACTCTTAAGGAGAGTCGCATTAGCCTTCAATTTAGCCAAATTGAAATGACTGAACTTTTGCAGGTTTTGGCCAAAATGGGGGATACCAACTTCCTCCTCAGTGAATCTATTCAGGGCAAAATCTCAGTCGACCTCAAGGACACCCCCTGGCAAACTGTCCTCCATTCCATATTGGCTAGCCGAGGATTGCGCCTTGTCCGCAATGACGATATTTACTGGATTGGTCCTCATGCAGAAATTCAAAGTTTTCAAAAATTTCGTCGGGAGGATGCTGCCCTCCCTTTTGGAGGCGATCACATTAATAGCCCTCGCCAGATTCTGATTGAAGCTCGCATTGTCGAAGCTGATCAGCGTTTTGCCCGTGAACTTGGCGTGAAGTTGGGATTTCAAGCCAATGGTATTGGCAATCATCCAGACCAAAGCGCAAGCGCAAACCTTGATCTCTCGGGCACTGGCTTGGCTGGATTCAACCCAGCCACCTTGGCTGCCACTCTGGTATCCAAGAATGCGGCCCGACTCTTGCAAATGGAGCTCTCAGCACTCGAGTCCGATGGCCAGGGCAAGATTCTCTCGAACCCCCGCATCATGACTGGCGATCAGGTTAAAGCCACGATTGAGCAAGGAACTGAACTACCCTACCAAGTCAGCTCTCAGAGCGGGAGCAAATTGCAGTTTCGTAAAGCCAATTTACGCCTCGAAGTCTTACCCAAGATTCATCCTGATGGAAAGATCTCCATGTTGGTGGGGATCAATAAAGACACCATTGGCATGAAAACTGAACAGGGCTATGCGATTGACACTAAAAATCTCAGCTCTGAGGTCACAGTTGAAAATGGGGGTACGGCCATTATTGGAGGCATCTTTCAAACCACTGAACGCGATGACGAGATCAAAGTGCCACTCCTAGGCGATATTCCATTGATCGGGCATTTATTTCGCCATAAATCCAAATTGGCAGATAAAACTGAACTATTAGTCTTCTTAACCCCCACCGTGCTAGACAAACACTAATAAAATCACAAGGTGAACTCTTCATCCAACAATATCTTTCTCATTGGCCTCATGGGCGCTGGGAAGTCGACCGTCGGTAAATTGCTAGCTAAGAAATTGGGGCGTCGCTTTTTAGATGCTGACCATGTGATTGAAGATCGTTGTGGGGTCAAGATTCCCGTCATCTTCGAAATGGAAGGTGAAGATGGCTTTCGCAAGCGTGAGGCTCAGGCTATCAAGGACATCACCGCCGAACATGATGTCATTTTGGCAACTGGTGGCGGCGCTGTACTTCTGTCTGAGAATCGTCAGCTCCTCGGCGAAAGAGGAACAGTGATTTATCTCCACGCCAATCCCATGGAGCTGTGGCATCGCACTAAAGGTGGTGAAGGTAGGCCCCTACTCAAGAATGGCGATGCAAAAAAGATTCTAGAAAATCTCTACGCTATTCGCGATCCTTTGTATCGCGAAATCGCTGACTACGTTATTGAGACCGGAAAACCCAGCGTCAATCAGCTAGTCAATACTTTAATCATGCAACTCGAACTCTCCGCATAAATTTATCTATGAAAACATTAGAAGTTGATCTAGGCAATCGTAGCTACCCCATTCATATTGGTACAGATTTAATCGATCAAACAGAATTATTTAGCGCCTGTGAAAAATCAACATCGATTTATATTGTGACTAATACGACTGTTGCCCCTTTATATGCAGAGCGTCTCACCAAGACTTTAGAGAAACTAGGCAAGCCTGTCAGAACGATTGTCTTGCCTGACGGCGAGTCTTATAAAGACTGGAAAAATCTTCAGTTAATTTTTGATGACCTCCTCAAGTTTGGCGCTGATCGTCAAACTATGTTGGTAGCTTTAGGTGGTGGCGTAATTGGAGATATGACTGGCTTTGCTGCTGCCAGCTTTATGCGCGGCATTCGTTTTATTCAAGTCCCAACAACTTTGCTGGCTCAGGTGGACTCCTCTGTTGGTGGCAAGACGGGTATTAACCATCCGCTCGGAAAAAACATGATCGGGGCTTTTCATCAGCCAGCAGCGGTTATTGCCGATCTCATTACTTTGAGGACCTTACCCGCACGCGAACTCTCTGCTGGCCTGGCTGAAGTGGTTAAGCATGGTGCGATTGCAGATGCTGAGTTCTTAAGCTGGATTGAAGCAAATGCAAAGGCATTGCTAGCCTGCGATACCGAAGCAATGGCACATGCAGTGCTGCGATCTTGCGAAATTAAATCAGCCGTAGTGTCAGCCGATGAAAGAGAAGGTGGTATTCGTGCCACATTGAATTTCGGGCATACCTTTGGCCATGCAATCGAAGCAGGTATGGGCTATGGAGAGTGGTTGCATGGTGAAGCGGTTGGCTGTGGCATGGTCATGGGAGCAGACCTCTCAAGACGCCTGAATTTCATCACTCAAGATGAGGCCAACCGTCTCACTCAAATCATTCTGTCCATGAATTTGCCGATTGCACCACCCAAGTTTGGCGCACAGCGTTATATGGAATTAATGCAAGTAGATAAAAAGACTGAGGGCGGACAAATCCGCTACGTCGTTTTAGAAAAGATTGGTAAAGCCCAAATTAAAAGCGTTCCCGATGCTCAGGTTATCGAAACCCTAACAGCGACCGGGGCAGCTTAATCCTGGTTTACTTATTTCTGAAGTAGGTCAATAGTGATCGTTTGGCCTGCTTGAGCACTAGCAAATTCTGATAAATCGCCTAGTATTTCGCGCCCAGTTTTGGTATCCAGCCACAGTGGGGAAGCTAAAGTACCCGCCCAACGGTAGTGATAACCGCCAGATTTAGCCGCTACCCATATCTCGTGAAGAGGGGGCTGGGTGTTGACTACTATCACGCTGCGATCTCTGAACCGAATATTGATCACGTTCCCACCCTGGCGCTCCACATCCAGATCGAGGTCTAGCGCATCGTCTGCGGCTTCTAGGGCTACTTCTATCGACTCCAATAAATTACTACCCAACTGATGAAATTGCTTATCGTCAATCGTTTCTACAGTTAAATTACCTGGCTTCATATTAGAGTCCTGCATGCTATATTCAATCATTCGTTTTAGAGACATTCATGATAGCGATTCTTAAAAGAACTCTTGGTATTGGCCTTCTAATATCCCTTGTTGGATGTGGGGTTAGAGGGCCCCTATATTTACCAAATGTGCCGCCAGCACCTAGTCCTCCTGCTGAGCCAGAGCCTAAAGGCAAGCTCTATCCACACCAAAGCCCTGTTACAACTAACCCATCACCAGCCAAGCAATGACAAGTAAAGCGATCCCACTCCCCGACTTAGCTGGATTTACAGAACGAAATGGCACTTGGTATGCAGAGGAAATCCCGCTTTCAGATTTGGCAAAAGAATTTGGCACTCCACTCTATGTGTACAGCAAAAAAGCATTAACCGAGGCTTATCAGGCCTACGACAAAGCTTGCGTAGATTCCTCTGGCAAAAGACGAGCTCGCGTTCACTATGCGATGAAGGCGAATAGCAACTTAGCAGTGATTGATTGCTTTAAAAAATTAGGCTCTGGCTTTGACTTAGTCAGCGGTGGTGAATTAGCACGCGCCCTTGCTATTGGCGCAGATCCAAAAAGTTTAGTGTTTGCAGGTGTTGGTAAATCTGCTCATGAAATTACGCAGGCCTTGAAAGCCGGCGTTAAATGTATCAATGTAGAGTCGATTGCAGAGCTCCACCAAATTAATCGGGTTGCCACTCAGCTCAATTGCCGTGCCCCAGTTTCTTTGCGCGTGAATCCCGATGTCGATGCTCAAACGCATCCATACATTTCTACTGGATTAAAAGGCAATAAATTTGGTATCGCTTATCACGAGGTTTTAAAAACATATCGTGAAGCTGCATTACTGTCACAAATTGATGTGGTTGGCATTGACTGCCATATTGGCTCACAAATCACTAACACGGCGCCCTATCTTGATGCGCTTGATAAAGTACTTGAGCTAGTGACTCAATTGAAAAAAGAAGGTATTGAAATCCACCACCTTGATTTAGGAGGAGGCCTTGGTATTTCTTATGGCGACGACAACCCACCTGATATTACTGAGTTCACTAACACCCTACTCAATCGTGTTGCGGAACGTGGTTTTGGGCATCTCGATATAGTCTTAGAGCCTGGCAGATCCTTAGTGGGTAATGCTGGTGTGCTCTTGACCCAAGTGGAATACCTCAAGCCCGGGGCTGAGAAGAACTTTTGTATTGTGGATGCAGCAATGACAGAGTTGATGCGACCAGCGCTCTACGAGGCTTATCACGGGATCGTTCCAGTACAAACTAAGCAAGTTGCAAGTTCGACTTATGACGTCGTCGGACCCGTATGTGAATCTGGTGATTGGCTTGGAAGAGATCGTCAGCTTGCGGTTGAAGAAGGTGATCTGCTGGCTATCCTATCTGCTGGTGCCTATGGATTTGTGATGGCATCTAATTACAACACCAGACCAAAACCTGCAGAGATCATGGTGGATGGTAAGAACGTCTATGTGATTCGTAAACGAGAAAACATTGCCGATCTATTTGCTAGTGAAACCACCTTGCCAGATTAAAGTAAGCTCCCTTGGTAAATTCTAGGGAATAAAAAACCCCGCTACATCAGCGGGGTTTTTGTTTTGCACTGAAGCAATGATTAATGCAAGCCTGCCATGTAATCAGAAACAGCTTTCATCTCTTGATCAGAAAGTTTCGTAGCAATTGATGTCATCTGAGTGCTATTTTTACGAGTGCCTTCACGGAAATTGACTAACTGATTGTAGGAATATTCAGCCCACTGTCCACCTTGGCGTGGATATTGCGCAGGGATACCTGCACCATTAGGGCTGTGGCAGCCAGCGCAGGCTGGAACACCCTTCGATGCAATACCGCCACCATAAATACTCTTACCTAATGTAAGAGCATCTTTGCTTTGGGCAACACCCTGAGATGGAGCCTGCTGAGACAGGAAAGTGCCGATGTTAATCATATCTTGCTCATTCAAAGGCATTGACATGCCCATCATGATGGCATTAGCCCTAGTGCCTTCTTTAAAGTTCTTCAACTGTTTTGCAGTGTATGCAGCATGTTGGGCTGATAACTTGGGCCAAGTAGCTACAGCACTCTGACCCTTAGGGCCATGACATGTAATACACGCTACAACTCCGCGAGTTGCATCTCCAGCGTTATAGAGTGTTTCACCGGCAGCGACATCCACTTTTGGCTTAGCTGGGGCAGCAGCCTTTGCCTCTGCAGCTGGCGCCATAGGTGCTGGATCAGCGGCAAGAGCTTGTGGCGCAAGACCGCTTAGAGCAAACATAGACAGGACTGCAAAGCCAGCGCGTAAGCTAGTTAATTTGGAGATTTGAGGGGTTTGACGCATTATGTTTACCTTGGCAAAAATTCTTAAAAATGTTTGGGCCCTTCTTTTTACAACTTTCACCCGACATTATGAGATATTTATTGATTTTGCGTGATTTTACAATAGCTTCTGGACATGTCTAAACTCTTTCAAGCCCGCTTTGCGACCACAGTCAATGATACCCATTGCCTGCCTGCCACTCCGCTCCGAGAAGTTGCTTTTGCTGGGCGCTCCAATGCGGGTAAATCCAGCGCAATTAATGTACTTTGCAACCAAAAACGCCTTGCTTTTGCCAGTAAAACGCCTGGGCGCACCCAGCACATTAACTATTTTGGCCTTTTTGCAAAAGACGATCTCTTAGCCTATTTGGTGGATTTGCCTGGCTATGGCTATGCCGCCGTCAATCATGAGACCAAGTACCACTGGAATGCCCTTCTGAGCGATTACCTGCAAGAGCGGGAGCAACTGGTAGGCATGGTGCTGATTGTGGACTCTAGGCGCGGCATTACTGAACTGGACGAACAAATGATTCAGTGGTTCGTCCCAACCGGCAAACCCATTCATATTTTGCTCAGTAAGTGCGACAAGCTCAATAAAAGTGAGTGTAAGCATGCCTTAGAAGCGGTACGCAAACAATTACAACAATATGATCCAGCGCTGCCTGATGGCAATGGTGATTCCAAGAAACTTACGGCACAATTATTCTCAAGCACCAAGCGTATTGGCCTTGAAGAGGCCGACAATATTGTTATTCAATGGTTATTTGCAGCGGAGACTCAAGAAGATGAAATCACAAGCTAACTCTATATTGAGCTTTCCGGCTCATCGCCCTCGCCGTATGCGACGCGATGATTGGTCACGTCGCCTCATGCAAGAAAATCAACTCAGTGCAAGCGACCTAATTTATCCAATATTTTTACTCGAGGGTACAAATCAATCTCAGGCCGTTGCTTCTATGCCTGGGGTTACTCGCGTATCACTCGATTTACTTTTTAGCGTTGCTGAGGAATGTGTCTCCTTAGGAATTCCGGTGTTGGCAATCTTTCCGGTGATTGATGCTTCCCTCAAAACACCTGATGGCAAAGAAGCGTTTAATCCGAATGGCTTAGTTCCAAACGCAGTGCGCGAGCTCAAGAAACGCTTCCCTAATTTAGGCATCATGACCGATGTAGCACTTGACCCGTACACAAGCCATGGTCAAGATGGCGTACTAGATGATCAAGGTCGCATCCTGAATGATGAGACAACGGCAATCTTGGTTCAACAAGCTGTTGCTCAAGCACAAGCTGGTGTTGATATTGTTGCACCATCGGACATGATGGATGGTCGTATCGGAAAAATTCGCGCAGCCTTAGAGCAAAAGAATCTGATTCATACCCGCATCATGGCTTATTCAGCTAAGTATGCGTCCGCTTTTTATGGCCCCTTTCGTGATGCAGTAGGTTCAGCAAAAAATTTAGGTAAGGCTGACAAAAAAACTTACCAAATGGATTGCGCTAATACCAATGAGGCTTTGAGGGAGGTTGCTCTAGATATTAGCGAAGGTGCTGACATGGTAATGGTTAAACCTGGCATGCCTTACCTAGACATCGTTCGCAGAGTGCGCGATGAATTTAACTACCCAACTTACGCCTATCAGGTGAGTGGTGAGTTCGCCATGCTCAAAGCTGCCGCACAAAATGGCTGGCTTGATCATGATGCTGTAATGATGGAGTCCTTGCTCGCCTTTAAGCGTGCTGGTGCCGATGGCATCTTGACCTATTTTGCACTTGAAGCTGCGCGCTTAATCAAAGCAAGCAAATAATCTGTGCTGATTTAGTTTCCTAATACTTTTTTCAAGCGCTCGACAAAACGTTGTGGCGGCATATAGCCAATTACCCGTTGATCCTTTAACTCTTCAGAATTCAGATCAAAGATCAAAATTCCAGGTGGGCCAAATAATTCAAAGCGTTTTAGCAAAGCCTGATTCTCGACACTATTCTTTGTTACATCCGCCTGCAGTAAAACAAATTTCTGTAGCTCGTCATTCACTGCGGGATTGGCAAACGTGTTGACCTCCATCTCCTTGCAAGAGATGCACCAGTCTGCATAAAAATCTAAGAGCACTAACTTCTTTTGCTCTTTTGCTTTGGATAAAAATTGGTCTAATTGCGCACTAGAGTCAATCACGACAAAACTAGCTGCTCCAATCTGATGTTGTCGCTGACCATTGACTACCGTCTTGCTTCCCGCTTCTCCGCTGCTACTTTGTATTAGCGGTGAAGCAATCCATGCCGCAGTAGCAACCAATAAAACACCCAATGTTCTTTGTAACCAAACCATCCAAATGCCAGTGGATGGAATTAAGATGCGAGCCTCAATGGCAATAAAGAAAAGCGGCAATCCCATGCCTAAAGCCATTACAAAAAGGAGTCCTGCCCCCAAACTCATTGAACCTGTTTGAGCAATAAAGGCGAGCACTCCAGCTAAGGGAGCGGTAATACAAGGACTGGCAACTAATGTTGAAATTCCACCTAAAGCAAAGGCGCCCGCAAAGCTACCGCCCTTGTGACGCCCCGCCAATTGGTCCACCTTTTGCTGCCATGAGTGTGGCATTCTGAGCTCGTATAGACCAAATAAACTCCCCGATAGGGCCAATAGCAGCAATGCAAACCCAATCAGCGCTGCAGGGCTTTGTAGGGCTCTTTGAACGCTACTCCCTAGCGCAGCCATCAAGACCCCTGCCAAGGCGTAGACGCAGGCCATCCCAAGCACATAGGCCGCCGCCAAGAGGCTCGCACGTCCCTTAGCAATGGATTGCTTGCCCTGCGCTCCAAAGACGATGCTCGATAAAATAGGCAACATGGGAAGTACGCAAGGTGTAAAAGCTAAAGCCAAACCCAGAATGAAGAAGGCCAAGAATAAATATGCTGTGGGAGTGCTCTCTAAAAAGCGACTTATGGCATTCACATCATCGCGCTCACGCCAGACATCCATCAAGCTAAATACTTTTTTTGAATTCTTGTTTGAATCAACTCCATCCAACACTTCTGGTATCGGCCGCGCCTTTACTCCGGGACCCGAAAGTAAAAATTTCAGGGTCATTGGTGGATAACAAATTCCTGCTTCGGCACAACCCTGCAATTCCAATTCCACGTAGAGTGGCTTTCCTATTTCAGCTTTTTTATCTAGTGTAATAAGAAATGCCTGTTTATAAACCTGCATTTTCTTTTGAAAAGTCTCATCAAACTTTTCGATGCCAGCTGGGAACGATGTCTTCACAAGCTCTAATTTATTCGGCTGAAAGCCTATCTTTAGATGGAGAGATTCCTGATAGATGTAGTAAGCCTTAGCCGGGAAAATTTCTATCTCGACATCATTTGTATTGGTCACCCATGTTGCTTCAGCCCGAAATGCTTGCTCGGGCTGAAGGAATTCCGGCGCTGCAAATACATTGCTAATAACTACAAGCAATGCAGCAGCTAGAGGAATAAATTTACTAAGGAGTCTCATAGAACTACTTTACCTCGGACGCTACCCATTTGCCATAATGCGCCTCATATTTTTCGAGTACATACGCAATCACCTCAGGTAAATCATAAGGGTGATGCCTTTTGATGAAACTAGAAATATCAATCCATTTATCTGCCATTGTTTTTGCCGACAGTAGAACTTCCTTGCCTTCGCAAATCTTGCCATCCCACCGGTAGATGGAATGCACGCCCTCTTGGATTTGTACACAGGCAGCCAGATGGCCTTCAATCAATTGATGTGCCATTTTCTTTGCATCCTGAAGGGATGCAAAAGTGGTGACAATAATCAATAACTCAGTAGATTTATTAGAGATCATGACGTATTTATAACCGTATAAATGAAAAAAGCCAGACCGAAGCCTGGCTTTGAATCTTGCTAAAAGGCTTAAGCCTCTTGAGCTACTGCTGTTTCTTCAACTTCTGGACGATCTACCAACTCAACCAAAGCCATTGGTGCATTGTCACCATGACGGAAACCGAACTTCAAAATACGAAGGTAGCCACCTGGACGAGTTGCGTAACGTGGGCCGAGCTCTGTGAAGAGTTTGGTCACGATATCGCGATCACGTGTGCGATTGAATGCTAAGCGACGGTTTGCTAAGTTATCTTTTTTACCCAAGGTAATCAAAGGCTCAACAACCATGCGCAATTCTTTTGCTTTTGGCAAAGTGGTTTTAATCACTTCGTGCTCCAAAAGAGAATTAGACATGTTGCGCAGCATCGCCAAGCGATGTGATGATGTTCTGTTTAGTTTGCGTAAGCCGTTTCCGTGACGCATGATACTTCCTTTCTAATTATTTCTCGAGGTTAGCTGGAGGCCAGCTTTCGAGTTTCATGCCAAGACTTAAGCTACGAGCCGCCAATACATCTTTGATTTCATTCAAAGACTTACGACCCAAATTAGGCGTCTTCAACAATTCATTCTCTGTACGTTGAATTAAGTCACCGATGTAGTAAATGTTCTCAGCCTTCAAGCAGTTTGCAGAGCGCACTGTGAGTTCGAGATCATCAACCGGACGCATCAACATTGGATCAACCATTGAAGAGCGGCTTGGCGCGAGATCACCAGAAACTTCGCTGCTTTCGAGGGCCGCGAATACAACTAACTGATCAACCAAAATGGTAGCTGCTTGACGAATTGCTTCTTCAGGAGACAACACACCATTAGTTTCAATAGTCATTACTAGACGATCTAGGTCGGTACGTTGCTCAACACGAGCAGACTCAACAGCATAACTAACACGGCTTACTGGGCTAAATGAGGCATCCAACACGATACGACCAATGATCTTGGTAGTTTCGTCTTGGTATTGACGCATATTGCCTGGTACATAGCCACGGCCTTTTTCAACCTTGATCTGCATATCTAACTTGCCACCAGCTGACAAGTGAGCGATAACGTGATCAGGATTAATGATTTCTACATCATGCGGCAAGTCGATATCTTTTGCAGTAACTACGCCTGGACCTTCTTTACGCAAATTAATGGTCACTTCATCACGTGACTGCAACTTAAACACGATACCTTTGAGGTTCAATAACAGGTTAACCACATCCTCTTGAACGCCATCTAATGTGGAGTACTCATGAACAACACCGGCAATTGCTACTTCAGTTGGTGCATAACCAACCATCGAGGACAATAAAACACGACGTAATGCATTTCCGAGTGTGTGGCCATAGCCACGCTCGAACGGCTCCATAACAACCTTAGCTTGGTTGGCAGTAAGCGCTTCAACAGAAATAATTTTTGGCTTGAGCAAATTTGTTTGCATATTTTTTCCTTGAGAGTGCCTAATTAGCGTGAATACAATTCGACGATCAAACTTTCATTAATTTCGCCGCTAATGTCTTCACGGTCAGGCACCTGCTTAAATGTTCCCTCCAGCTTCGCCGCATCGACTGATACCCAGCCAACCGCTGCCATCTGCTGAACCAAATTGAGTGATTCTGAAATACGTGTTTGCTTCTTCGCTTTTTCACGGATCGCAACTACATCACCAGGTTTGACCTGAATTGATGGAATATTTACTGGGCTACCGTTGAGCAAAATTGCGCAATGGGAAACCAATTGACGCGCTTCAGCACGAGTAGAACCAAAGCCCATACGATAAACAACGTTATCAAGACGTGATTCCAACAACTGAAGTAATGTTGAGCCAGTATTGCCCTTACGACGCTCAGCTTCAGCGAAATAACGACGGAACTGACGCTCTAAAATTCCGTACATACGCTTCACCTTTTGCTTTTCACGCAATTGATTACCGTAATCGGATGTTCTTGAGCCAGATGTACGGCCATGTTGACCAGGCTTAGTATCTAACTTGCACTTGTCTGACAGGGCGCGACGTGCGCTCTTTAAAAATAAGTCGGTACCTTCCCGACGTGCTAATTTGGCCTTAGGCCCTAAGTAACGTGCCACGATGCTTTCCTTTCTTTGCCGCAGTCTTACGACTGACGGTGAGTTCACCCTTTAATTCAGATGAACAGTGGGCTTTAATAAAAAACTACTAAAACTGTTGTACTGCCAACATCCAAGCTTAGATACGACGACGCTTAGGAGGACGGCAACCATTGTGTGGAACTGGAGTTACGTCTTGAATTTCTGTGATCTTGATGCCCAAAGAATTCAATGCACGAACTGCTGATTCACGACCTGGGCCCGGACCCTTGATCTGAACTTCTAAGTTTTTGATTCCGCACTCAACGGCAGCTTTACCTGCTACTTCTGCCGCTACCTGAGCAGCAAAAGGTGTTGATTTACGTGAGCCCTTGAAGCCCTGGCCACCAGATGTTGCCCATGAAAGCGCATTACCTTGGCGATCAGTGATCGTAATAATCGTGTTGTTAAAAGAAGCGTGAACGTGTGCAATGCCGTCAGCAACGTTCTTTTTAACCTTCTTGCGTGCACGCTGTGAAGCTGCAGAAGCGGATTGTTGTTTTGCCATGTCAATAAACTTTCTTGATTATTTCTTGAGTTGCACGCCAGACTTACGTGGGCCCTTGCGAGTACGCGCATTAGTCTTCGTACGTTGACCACGCACAGGCAAGCCCTTACGATGACGAACGCCGCGGTAGCAGCCTAGGTCCATCAAACGCTTGATGCTCATCGTTACTTCACGACGAAGGTCACCTTCAGTAATAAATTTACCTACTTCATCACGCAACTTTTCCAAGTCACCGTCAGTAAGATCTTTAACTTTTTTGTCAATAGCAACACCTGTGGTTTCACAAATTTTGCGAGCACGAGTTGTGCCAATGCCAAAAATTGCTGTTAAACCGATAACAGTATGTTGATGATTTGGGATGTTTACCCCAGCGATACGTGCCATGAGATTTCCTCTTAATTAACCAGATCAGCCTTGACGCTGCTTATGACGTGCGTCTGAAGAACAGATCACGCGAACAACGCGTTTGCGCTTAATGATCTTGCAATTTCTGCAAATACACTTAACGGATGCTAAAACTTTCATAACTCACCTCTAAAAAAATATGTACTACTCAATCTTTACTTCGCTCGGAAAATGATTCTGGCGCGCGTCAGGTCGTAAGGAGTCATCTCCACCGTCACCTTATCTCCTGGCAGGATACGGATGTAATGCATCCTCATCTTTCCAGAAATGTGCCCTAGAACCACATGTCCGTTCTCTAGCTTCACGCGAAACATTGCGTTCGGCAAATTCTCAATAATTTCTCCCGCCATCTGAATTACATCGTCTTTAGACATTCAGTTAAGCGCCCATCTTAAAGTTAGCTTTTTTCATCAAAGAACCATACTGTTGTTGCATTACGAATGACTGAACTTGAGCCATGAAATCCATTGCAACAACTACAATAATCAACAATGAAGTACCACCAAAATAGAATGGGACGTTGTACTTCAACACTAAAAATTCTGGCAACAAACATACCAAAACCATATAAATTGCACCTGCCAATGTCAAACGAACTAAGATCTTGTCGATATATCGACCTGTTTGATCGCCAGGACGAATACCAGGAACAAAAGCGCCACTCTTCTTTAAGTTATCTGCAGTATCACGGCTATTGAAAACCAATGCTGTATAGAAAAAGCAGAAGAAAATAATCGCTGCCGCATACAAGATTGTGTAGACAGGCTGACCTGGGGCTAATGTTGCTGCCAAGTCTTTGATCACCTTACTAAACATATTAGTTGGCTCGCCTGACGTAAACCAGCCAGCAATAGTTGCAGGGAACAAAATAATGGATGAAGCAAAAATTGGAGGAATAACGCCGGCCATATTTAACTTCAATGGGAAGTATGAAGATTGACCGCCATAAACCTTATTACCAACTTGACGCTTTGCGTAGTTCACCAAAATTCGGCGCTGACCGCGCTCTACAAATACGACAAAATAAGTCACTGCAATACAGATCACCACAATAAGCAATGCAGATAGAATATTCATTGAACCAGTGCGAACTAACTCAAGCAAGCTACCGATTGCAGTTGGCAGGCCAGAAACAATGCCGCCGAAAATAATGATGGAGATACCGTTACCAAGACCACGCTCAGTAATTTGCTCACCAAGCCACATAAGGAACATCGTGCCAGTAACTAAAGTTACAACTGTGTTGAGCTCAAAGATCAGGCCAGGGTTAATAACCAAACCTGGTTGGGCTTGTAACGCAACTGAAATACCTAAAGCCTGGAATGTCGCCAAGAGCACAGTGCCATAACGGGTGTATTGCGTAATCTTGCGCTGACCTGCTTGGCCTTCTTTTTTCAAAGACTCCAAAGTAGGCACAACAATCGTCATCAACTGCATGATGATTGAGGCAGAGATATAAGGCATGATTCCCAAAGCAAAAACTGTGAAGCGGGATAGCGCACCACCTGAGAACAGGTTGAACATACCCAAAATACCGTCTTTTTGCCCTGCAAATAATTGTGCTAATTGGTCTGGGTCAATACCTGGTACTGGGATGTGCGCACCCAAACGGAACACGAGCAAAGCTAAAACCAGGAATATCAAGCGTTGGCGTAATTCGCCAAACTTGTTTCCTGATTGAGCAATACTTGCTGCGTTAGTGGGTGCGAGTGCCATTATTTGCTAAAAACTAATTAAACCAAGTCAACCAATTTGCCGCCAGCCGCTTCAATAGCTGCTTTCGCGCCTGCAGTTGCTGTAATACCCTTAAGAGTTACAGCAATAGTCAGCTCACCAGTCTTAATCACTTTTACTGAATTAATCTGCTCACCAGCAAAACCGTGAGCTCTCAAAACCAATAGATCCACTTCTGGTAGATTAATTTTTGCTAAGTCGTTCAAAGTAATTTGACCAACATGACGACGTGTCAAGGACACGAAACCACGTTTTGGTAAACGACGATACATCGGCATCTGTCCGCCTTCGAATCCCACTTTGTGGAATCCGCCTGAACGTGACTTCTGACCTTTGTGACCACGACCAGCAGTTTTTCCAAGACCAGAACCGATACCGCGACCTACGCGACGACGATTTTTATTGGAGCCCGGTGCGGGTTTGAGTGTATTGAGTTGCATATTCTTCGCCTATTTACTTGCTAGTTATTAGCCAACGACTTTAACTAGATAAGAAACTTTATTAATCATTCCGCGAACAGCTGGTGTGTCTTCCAATTCTGAAACAGAATTAATACGACGCAGACCTAAGCCGCGAACAGTTGCACGATGGCTTTCGCGTGTGCCGATCAAGCTGCGTACTAATTGCAGTTTGACTTTAGAGTTAGTTGTTGTCATTTATAGATTCCTAATCTTTTGGTCTTAGCCGAGAATCTCTTCAACTGACTTACCGCGCTTAGCAGCAATCTCAGCAGGAGTACTCATCTTGCTCAAACCATTAATCGTTGCACGAACCAAGTTGTAGGGGTTTGTAGAGCCGAGTGACTTAGCCACTACGTTCGTTACGCCCATCACATCAAAAATAGCGCGCATTGGGCCGCCGGCAATGATTCCAGTTCCATCTTTTGCTGGAGAGATCAAAACACGTGAAGCGCCATGTTGTCCAGTAACAGTATGTTGCAAAGTGCCCTTACGTAAGGAGACCTTGATCATCTTGCGACGTGCTTCGTCCATTGCCTTTTGAACAGCAACTGGAACTTCTTTTGACTTGCCTTTACCCATACCGATACGACCATCGCCATCGCCAACTACAGTGAGTGCAGCGAAGCCGAGAATACGACCGCCCTTAACCACTTTAGTTACACGATTTACAGCGATCATCTTCTCGCGAAGACCGTCATCACGCTCTTCGTTTTGCATCTTAGTTTGCATTTTTGCCATGTTTTTTCCTAAACCCTATTAGAACTTCAGGCCGGCTTCACGCGCAGCTTCAGCTAAGGCCTTAATACGGCCGTGGTAACGATGACCGGAACGATCAAAAGCAACATCAACAATGCCTGCCTTAACAGCACGCTCAGCAACTAACTTGCCGATTTGTTTAGCCGCTTCAGCGTTGCCGCCGTTTTTGATCGCTTGGCGCAAATCTTTTTCCATTGTTGAAGCAGCTGCTACAACTTTGGTTCCGCATGGGCTATAAACCTGCGCAGAAATATGTGTATTGCTACGGATAACTGTTAAGCGATTTGCCAATGCTTCGGCAATGCGAATACGAGTCTGCCTAGCACGTCTTTGTCTGGATTCGTCTTTATTCATTTTCTAATCTCGCTTACTTCTTCTTAGTTTCTTTCAGGTGCACAACCTCATCCACGTAGCGAACGCCTTTGCCCTTGTATGGCTCTGGTGAACGGTATGCGCGAACTTCAGCTGCAACCTGGCCAACTTGCTGCTTGTTGGAACCTTTAATAATGATTTCAGTTTGAGTTGGGGTCTCAGCTTTTACGCCCTTTGGCAGGTTGTAAATAATGTCGTGTGAGAAACCTAACTGCAATTTCAATGAATCGCCTTGGGCAGCAGCACGGTAACCAACGCCTACCAAGCTGAGCTTGCGCTCAAAGCCAGCAGTTACGCCAACAACCATGTTGTTTACCAAAGCGCGGGCTGTACCTGACTGTGCACCAGCTTCTGGTGTGTTGTTGTTTAAAACAACTGTCAATACGCTGTCTTCTTGTTTTAAACCAACAGAAGGATGCAAGTTATGTGTCAAAGTGCCCAATGGGCCCTTAACAGTAATGTTTGCACCGTTGATGCTGATTTCAGCGCCCTTAGGGACTGGAATAGGTGATTTACCAACGCGGGACATATTTCTCTCCTTACGCGACGTAGCAAATAACTTCGCCACCAACGCCGTTTGCACGTGCTTTGCGGTCTGTCATTACGCCTTGTGGGGTTGAAATAATTGCAATACCCAAGCCATTCATTACTTCAGGAATGTCGTGGCGGCCTTTGTAGATACGTAGACTTGGTGTAGAAACACGGTCAATACGCTCAATAACAGGACGGCCTGCGTAGTATTTGAGTTCAATGTGTAGCACTGGCTTAGCTGCTTCACCTTTGATTTCAAAACTATCGATATAACCTTCATCCTGCAAGACTTTTGCAATAGCTACTTTAACTTTTGACGACGGCATCAAGACTACGGGTTTCTGCACTGCTTGCGCATTGCGGATCCTTGTCAACATGTCGGCGATTGGATCGCTGATACTCATGAGTTCTCCTAATTCTTTCGCCGCTTACCAGCTGGCCTTGGTTAAACCGGGGATTTCGCCACGAAAGGCGATTTCACGAATTTTGCTACGCGCTAAACCAAACTTACTGAATACACCGCGCGGACGACCGGTTAATGAACAACGATTTCTTTGACGAATCGGGCTTGCGTTACGTGGAAGTGCCTGTAGCTTCAAGCGAGCCTCATAGCGCTCTTCATCACTGCGTGATTGATCAGCGATGATTGCTTTGAGTTCTGCACGCTTTACAGCGTACTTCTCTACAGTTTTTGCGCGCTTATTCTCGCGCTCAATTAGGGATAGTTTTGCCACGTTAGCCTCTTAATTGCGGAAAGGGAATTTGAACGCTGCTAACAAAGCTTTTGCTTCTTCGTCAGTCTTAGCGGTCGTCGTAATACTAATGTTGAGGCCACGGAGGGCATCAATTTTGTCGTATTCGATCTCAGGGAAAATGATTTGCTCTTTAACGCCAATGTTGTAGTTACCACGGCCGTCAAATGCCTTGCCGGAAATTCCGCGGAAGTCACGTACGCGTGGCAAAGCAACAGTCACGAAACGGTCTAAGAATTCGTACATGCGTGCGCCACGCAATGTCACCATGGCACCGATTGGGTAACCTTGACGAATCTTGAAACCAGCAATCGCTTTTTTAGCTTTTGTCACAACTGGCTTTTGACCTGCTACTTTAGTCAAATCACCAACTGCATTTTCGATAATTTTCTTATCGTTCACTGCATCGCCCAAGCCCATATTCAGGGTTACCTTAGTGATACGTGGAACTTCCATGATTGACTTGTAGCCAAACTTGGTCATTAAATCAGCAACAACTTTTGCTTGATAGTGTTCTTGAAAACGTGTACTCATAATTTCTCCGTGCCCCTTATGCGCTTAAAGTTGCGCCAGTGGTTTTGAGGAAACGTTGCTTTTTACCGTCCACGAGTTTGATACCAACACGTGATGGTTTGCCGTTACCGTCAACCACAGCCACATTAGAAATGTGAACAGGCATCGTCTTGTCAATCATGCCGCCTGTAAGACCGGCCGCTGGATTTGGCTTAACGCTCTTTTTGTAAATATTTACGCCTTCGATCACTAATTTGTTCTCGAGGACGGCTGTAACAGTTCCTTGCTTGCCCTTATCGCGGCCAGTCAACAGAACCACTGAATCACCTTTACGAATCTTTTTCATATCAGCCTCTTAAATCACTTCGGGGGCGAGAGAAACGATCTTCATGAACTTTTCAGTACGCAATTCGCGTGTGACTGGTCCAAAGATACGTGTGCCAATTGGCTCTAACTTAGCGTTGAGCAATACCGCAGCGTTGCCATCGAACTTAATCAATGAACCATCTGGACGGCGTACACCTTTAGCGGTTCTCACCACTACGGCGTTATAAATGTCACCTTTTTTTACACGGCCACGTGGAGCGGCGGACTTAACAGTCACCTTAATGACATCACCGATACTGGCATAACGACGCTTAGAGCCGCCCAGTACCTTGATGCACAAAACTTCACTGGCGCCTGTGTTATCGGCGACCTGTAATCTACTTTCGGTCTGAATCATTTTTTAATCCCCAACTTGTTAGCCAAAGGCAAACAGTCTTGGTTCCGTCTATGGGCTTTAACGAAAGCTAAAACCCGGAATTAATGAAAAAACACTGCTTCCCCAATAAAACCAGAGAAGCCGACTATCATACTACGCAAAACGGGGACTTGGCAATAGATTTTGCCAAAATCCCTAACATTTCTTTAAATACCCTTTGACTCCTGAACTAAACGGGTCACCACCCAAGATTTAGTACGTGAAATTGGCCTAGATTCAGCAATTTCAACGGTATCACCCATCTTGTATTGACCAGCTTCGTCATGAGCGTGGTATTTTTTGGACTGTCCAACATATTTGCCATAAAGCGCATGTTTTACTTGACGCTCAACTAGCACAGTCACAGTTTTTTGCATTTTATCGCTAACGACACGACCCACTAGGGTGCGGCGCAAGGGTTTAGATAATTCCGTCATATCCCTTTTTCCTTATTTCTGTGCAGTTTTTTGAGTAATAAACGTCTTTACGCGAGCAATTTCACGCTTAGTCTTACCCAATTGGCTGGTATTTGTTAGTTGCTGAGTACCTTTTTGCATACGGAGCTTGAAGCTTGTCTTCAAGAGCTCTGTCAATTCTGCGTTCAAGGCAACCAGGTCTTTGGATGCTAATTCTGTCTTTTTCATAATTTCTATCCCGATCAACCTAAGTGGCGAATCACGAAAGTGGTTTGTAATGGCAACTTAGCAGCTGCAAGCTTGAAAGCTTCGCGCGCCAATGTTTCATCCACTCCATCCATCTCGTACAAAATCTTGCCAGGTTGAATTTCTGCTACGTAGTACTCTGGATTACCTTTACCGTTACCCATACGTACTTCAGCTGGCTTTTGTGAAATTGGCTTGTCTGGGAAAATACGAATCCAGATACGACCACCACGCTTAATGTGACGGGTCATTGCGCGACGTGCAGATTCAATCTGACGTGCAGTCAAACGACCACGGCCAATAGCTTTCAATCCAAAGTCACCAAAGGCTACTGAACTACCGCGTGTTGCCACGCCAGTGTTACGTCCCTTTTGCTCCTTGCGATACTTACGACGCTTTGGTTGTAGCATGCTTACTCTCCTGACTTCTGCGCTTCAGCACTTGCGGCTTCAACGGCTTTCGGTACACGCTTCACTGTTGGCTTAGCAGCAACCAAAGGCTTGCTGTCAGCTGCTGGTTTGCGTGCGGTTGTTTTCGCTGGTGCGCGACGCGGCTTCTTCTCATCAGCTACTGGCTCTGCTGTTACAGCTGGAGCATCAGCACCGCGACCTAATGTGTCGCCTTTGTAAACCCAAACTTTTACACCGATGATGCCGTATGTTGTTTCCGCTTCTGATGTAGCGTAATCAATATCAGCCTTCAATGTATGAAGTGGAACACGTCCTTCACGGTACCATTCGCGACGTGCAATTTCGGCACCGTTCAAACGACCAGAGGACATGATCTTGATTCCTTGTGCGCCAAGGCGCATTGCATTTTGCATTGCACGCTTCATTGCACGACGGAACATGATGCGCTTCTCTAACTGCTGAGTAATAGAATCAGCAATCAATTGTGCATCCACTTCAGGCTTACGAATTTCTTCGATATTCACGTGGACTGGAACGCCCATACGCTTTTGGAGTTCACGGCGGAGAACTTCAATATCTTCGCCTTTTTTACCGATCACAACACCTGGACGTGAGCTATAGATAGTAATACGTGCGTTCTTTGCAGGACGCTCGATGATTACCTTGCTAACAGATGCATTCTTTAATTTCTTTTTTAAATAGATGCGGACATCTACGTCCTCTTTGAGCATCTTTGCAAAGTCTGTATTGTTTGCATACCACTTTGATGTCCAGTTCTTCGTTACCGAGAGTCGGAATCCGGTTGGGTTTATCTTTTGTCCCATATCTTCCCTTAGTTACTCAAGGTCACGGTAATGTGACATGTTTGTTTTTCGATTTGATTGCCACGACCCTTAGCGCGTGCTGTGAAGCGCTTCAAGGAAGTACCCTTATCAACAATAATTGTTGAAACCTTGAGCTCATCAATATCAGCACCCTTATTGTGTTCAGCGTTGGCCATTGCGGACTCAACAACTTTCTTCACAATGAAGGCAGCTTTCTTGGGGCTGAAATTCAAAATGTTCAATGCGCGTGCAATCGGCAAACCACGAATCTGATCAGCGACCAAACGTGTCTTTTGCGCAGAAATGCGGGCGCCTTTGTGAATAGCTTTAACTTCCATCATCATCCCCTTACTTCTTCGTTACTTTCTTGTCAGCAGCGTGACCTTTGAAAGTACGGGTCAAGGCAAATTCGCCTAACTTATGACCCACCATGTTTTCTGATACATATACCGGAACGTGTTGACGACCGTTATGTACAGCAATCGTCAGACCAATAAAGTCTGGGAGGATTGTTGAACGGCGTGACCAAGTTTTAATCGGCTTTTTGTCTTTGTTGGCTTGTGCGACTTCAACTTTATTTACTAAGCTGGCTTCGCAAAATGGGCCTTTTTTAGCTGAACGTGTCATATCTATTTATCCTTATCGCTTAACGTTTTTGACGACGTTGAACGATCATCGAAGTTGTACGCTTATTGCGACGTGTACGATAACCTTTAGTTGGTGTGCCCCATGGGGAGACAGGTACACGGCCTTCGCCAGTTCTACCTTCACCACCACCGTGTGGGTGATCTACTGGGTTCATTGCCACACCGCGAACGGTTGGGCGAATACCACGCCAGCGATTTGCACCAGCTTTACCGATAACGCGCAAGCTGTGCTCTTCATTGCCAACTTCACCGATAGTAGCGCGACACTCGATCAAAATACGACGTACTTCACCAGAGCGCAAGCGCACCTGAGCGTATACACCTTCACGAGCTAATAACACTGCAGAACCACCGGCTGAACGTGCGATTTGAGCACCTTTACCTGGCAACATTTCTACACAGTGAATCGTGCTACCAACTGGAATGTTGCGAATTGGCAAATTGTTACCAGACTTGATTGGGGCTTCAGAGCCACTCATCAATGGTTGACCAACGGTCATACCTTTTGCAGCCAAAATATAGCGACGCTCACCATCAGCAAACACGATCAATGCAATATTTGCACTGCGGTTTGGATCGTATTCTAGGCGTTCTACTTTTGCTGGAATACCATCTTTGTCGTTGCGTTTGAAATCAACAACACGATAGTGATGCTTATGACCACCACCCTTATGACGGGTAGTGATGTGACCATTATTATTACGACCTGCTTTTTGGAACTGTGGCTCTACTAACGCTGCAAAAGGTTTACCTTTATGCAGGTCAGGATTGACCACCTTGACCATTGAGCGACGACCTGGTGAGGTCGGTTTTGTCTTCATCAAAGGCATGATTAATTCGCCTCCGCTTCAAAGTTAATTTCTTGACCTGGCTTCAAGCTAACGTAGGCCTTCTTAGTGTGGTCACGACGACCCTCAAATCGGCCATAGCGCTTTGGCTTACCTTTTTGATTGACGATTTGAACAGAGTCAACTTGCACTTTAAAGAGCAACTCAACTGCCTGTTTCACATCGCTTTTATTGGCGTCGCGTGTAACTTGGAATACCACTTGTTCGTTTTTCTCTGCAACCATAGTGGCTTTTTCAGAGATAACCGGTCCAAGCAGAACCTTCATCAAGCTGTGATCGTTTTTACGGACTTGGCTCATTTCAGCAACTCCTCAATTTTTGCGATCGCTGCTTTGCTTACCAATACTTTTTTGTATTGAACTAAAGCTAATGGATCAGCGTGCTGTGGCTCACATACAGCAACCTTATGCAAGTTGCGTGATGCCAAATACAAATTCTCGCTAACCTGATCAACGATGATCAAGACTGAATCCAAGCCCATTGCTTTAACTTTGTCAGCTAAAACTTTAGTTTTTGGAGCATCAAGAGTAAATTGGTCTACAACATTCAAACGACCTTCGCGAGCTAACTGAGACAAAATAGATCTCATACCGGCGCGGTACATTTTCTTGTTTACTTTTTGGCTGAAATTTTCTTCAGGTGAATTCGGGAATATACGACCACCTCCACGCCACAGCGGGGAAGAGCTCATACCAGCACGTGCACGACCAGTACCCTTTTGACGCCAAGGTTTTTTGGTTGTGTGCTTAACTTGCTCACGGTCTTTTTGTGCACGGTTACCGCTACGTGCATTCGCTTGGTAAGCCACAACAACTTGATGTACCAATGCTTCGTTATATTCGCGCTCGAATACTTCTGGTGAGGCTTGAACGCCTGCGCCTAAAGTTCCGTTGTCTTGGAGAAGCTTAAGTTCCATATTCGCTCTCCTTATTTCTTCTTCAACGGTGTCTTCACCGCTGGAGTAACAATCACTTTACCGCCTGGGGCACCTGGAATAGCGCCTTTAACCATGATGAGATTGCGTTCTGCATCAATGCGTGCGATGACTAAATTTTGAACAGTACGAGTTTCGTCACCAAGGTGGCCTGTCATGCGCTTACCTGGGAAAACACGACCTGGATCTTGCGCCATACCGATAGAACCTGGCACGTTATGTGAACGTGAGTTACCGTGTGACGCACGACCTGAAGCGAAGTGGTGGCGCTTGATGGTACCGGCGTAGCCTTTACCAATCGTTACACCTTGTACATCCACTTTTTGGCCAGCAGCAAATGCAGTGTCAGCAGGAATTACTTGTCCTGGTGCCATTTCTACGATTTTTGCAGCATCTAATTGGAATTCGTTGAGACCGTTACCAGCCATCACACCCGCTTTAGCGAAGTGACCAGCCATTGCTTTGGTAACGCGAGTAGCTCTACGTGTGCCATGTGCCAACTGGATAGCATCATAGCCATCAGTTGCCTGGGTCTTGATTTGAGCGATTCTGTTGTCGCTCACGTCAATTACGGTGACAGGAATTGCTTCCCCATCGTCCGTAAATAGACGGGTCATGCCGATCTTGCGACCGATTAAGCCTAAGCTCATATTCATGCTCCACGCCGACTTCGATTGGTCGGCAAAATTAATTTAAGTGATTTACAAGTAAAAGTACTTCTAAATCAATAAGTTACAACGTTTTTATTGCTGATAAAACCTTTAAATTCGCCCAAATAATTGAGCGAAGCCTTAGATTCTATCCCGAAAGGTCAGTCTTGGCAAGCGCTAAGACTGAAAATACTAAATTACTGCAACTTAATTTCGACGTCCACACCTGCTGGAAGATCTAATTTCATCAAGGCATCCACTGTTTTCTCTGTAGGATCCACGATATCCATCAAACGCAGATGGGTACGAATCTCTAACTGGTCACGTGAAGTCTTGTTTACGTGTGGTGAACGCAGAATGTCAAAGCGCTCGATACGGGTTGGCAAAGGTACTGGACCCTTAACAACTGCACCAGTGCGCTTAGCTGTATCAACGATTTCAGCTGCAGACTGGTCGATCAAACGGTAATCAAATGCTTTAAGACGAATACGAATTTTTTGGTTTTGCATATTAATTCCAAAGAGCGTTGTGGTGCTGCCACGTTATATTTCTAAAGAGCTCGGTGACATCAGCAGCACTGATGTCACCGGTTAGCAAACCGCTAAATAATATTTACTTCTACCGCTTTAAATCTATTAAGCCAAAATCTTAGCAACCACACCGGCGCCAACAGTACGGCCACCTTCGCGGATCGCAAAACGTAAACCTTCTTCCATCGCGATTGGCGCGATGAGTTTGACGGTAATCGTGACGTTATCACCAGGCATGACCATTTCTTTGTCTTTTGGCAACTCGATTGAACCAGTGACGTCCGTAGTGCGGAAGTAAAACTGGGGACGATAGTTGTTAAAGAATGGTGTATGACGACCACCTTCATCTTTACCCAAGATATACACCTCGGCTGTAAAGTGAGTATGTGGGGTGATTGAACCTGGCTTAGCCAATACTTGGCCGCGCTCAACTTCTTCACGTTTTGTACCGCGTAACAAGATACCGACGTTATCGCCTGCTTGACCTTGGTCGAGCAATTTGCGGAACATTTCAACACCAGTACAAGTGGTCTTGAGGGTTGGCTTGATACCGATAATTTCAATCTCTTCACCAACCTTAACGATACCGCGCTCGATACGGCCTGTTACAACAGTACCGCGACCGGAGATAGAGAACACGTCCTCTACTGGCATCAAGAACGCACCGTCAATTGCACGCTCTGGAGTTGGGATATAAGTATCTAATGCTTCAGCCAATTTCATGATGGCTTCTTTACCCATTGGGCCTTCGTCGCCTTCAAGCGCTAACTTAGCAGAACCTTGAATGATTGGGGTGTCATCGCCTGGGAAGTCATACTTAGATAAAAGCTCACGCACTTCCATTTCAACGAGCTCTAACAATTCAGCATCATCAACCATATCGCATTTGTTCAAGAACACCACGATGTAAGGAACACCTACTTGGCGTGCCAAGAGGATGTGCTCACGCGTTTGTGGCATTGGGCCGTCAGCTGCAGAGCAAACCAAAATAGCGCCGTCCATTTGAGCTGCGCCCGTAATCATGTTCTTGACGTAGTCAGCATGTCCTGGGCAATCAACGTGTGCGTAGTGACGATTGGCAGTCTCATACTCCACGTGCGCTGTATTAATCGTAATACCGCGTGCTTTTTCTTCTGGAGCAGCATCGATCTGATCGTATGCTTTTGCTTCGCCACCGAACTGCTTAGAGAGCACGGTTGCAATTGCAGCTGTCAAGGTAGTTTTACCGTGGTCAACGTGACCGATTGTGCCAACGTTTACGTGCGGTTTTGTCCGCTCAAACTTTTCTTTTGCCATTTTTTTGTCTGCCTTCTTTAGCTAGTCAATATTCAAAATAATGTGGATTAATTACTTCGCTTTAGCAGCCATGACTGCTTCAGCTACGTTTTTAGGTGCTTCTGTGTAATGCTTAAATTCCATGGTGTAGGTAGCGCGACCTTGGGTTAAGGAGCGCAAGCCAGTTGAGTAGCCAAACATCTCTGCTAACGGCACTTCAGCACGTACTATCTTGCCACCGCCTGGGATGTCATCCATACCCTGCAAAATACCGCGACGGGATGAAAGATCGCCCATGACGTTACCCATGAAATCTTCTGGTGTTTCCACTTCTACAGCCATCATTGGCTCAAGCAACACTGGTGCTGCTTTACGCATACCGTCTTTAAATGCCATCGAACCCGCCATCTTGAAAGCGTTTTCGTTGGAATCAACATCATGGTATGAGCCAAAGAACAATGTAGCCTTGATATCTACAACTGGGTAGCCAGCCAAAATGCCTGAGTTCAAGGTCTCACGAATTCCTTTTTCTACTGCAGGAATGTATTCACGTGGAACTACACCACCCTTAATAGCGTCAATGAATTCAAATCCTTTACCTGGTGCTTGTGGCTCAAGCTTCAATACCACGTGTCCATACTGACCACGACCACCAGACTGCTTAACAAACTTACCTTCGATTTCTTCGCAAACCTTACGAATGGTTTCGCGGTAAGCCACTTGTGGCTTACCAACAGTTGCCTCAACGCCAAACTCGCGACGCATACGATCAACCAAAATCTCTAAGTGGAGCTCGCCCATTCCAGAAATAATAGTTTGACCCGACTCTTCATCCGTTTTAACGCGGAATGATGGGTCTTCTTGTGCCAAGCGATTCAAAGCAAGGCCCATTTTTTCTTGGTCAGGCTTTGTTTTAGGCTCAACAGCTTGTGAAATCACTGGCTCTGGGAATACCATGCGCTCCAAAATAACAATGCTATCTGGATCACACAAGGTTTCACCAGTAGTTGCGTCTTTTAGGCCAACTGCTGCAGCGATATCACCTGCGTAGACTTCTTTAATTTCTTCACGTTGATTTGCATGCATCTGCAGCAAGCGCCCAACACGTTCTTTCTTGCCCTTGATTGGGTTGTAGATCGTATCGCCAGATTTCATCATGCCTGAATAAACGCGGAAGAAGATAAGCTGACCTACGAATGGATCAGTCATGATCTTAAATGCCAATGCCGAGAATTTTTCCTTATCGGAAGCTTCACGTGTTGTAGGCGTACCGTCTTCCAATTCACAAGGAACTGGCGGAACATCTAATGGTGATGGCAACAATTCAACAACTGCGTCCAACATCGCCTGAACACCTTTATTTTTGAAAGCTGTTCCACACATCATTGGAATGATTTCATTGGCGATTGTGCGTTGACGCAATGCTGCTTTAATTTCTTCCTCGGTCAATGCTTCACCGCCAAGGTATTTTTCCATCAACTCTTCTGAGCTTTCAGCAGCGGCTTCAAGCAACTTCTCACGCCACTCTTCAGCGGATGCTTGTAACTCAGCAGGAATTTCTTCGTAGGTAAATTTAGTACCTTGTGATTCCTCGTCCCAATAGATGGCCTTCATTTTGACCAAGTCCACAACGCCCTTGAAGTTTTCTTCAGCGCCGATAGGGATTTGGATCAAGATAGGGTTAGCCTTCAAGCGCAATTTCATCTGGTCATAGACCTTAAAGAAATTCGCGCCTGTGCGGTCCATCTTGTTAACGAATGCTAAACGTGGAACTTGATATTTATTAGCTTGACGCCAAACAGTTTCAGATTGTGGCTGTACACCACCTACGGCACAGTAGACCATGCAAGCGCCATCCAAAACGCGCATTGAACGCTCAACTTCAATCGTGAAGTCTACGTGTCCTGGGGTATCAATAATATTGATGCGGTGCTCTGGAAAATTACCAGCCATGCCCTTCCAGAATGTTGTAGTAGCAGCAGAAGTAATCGTGATACCACGCTCTTGCTCTTGCTCCATCCAGTCCATGGTTGCAGCGCCATCATGTACTTCACCAATTTTGTGATTAACACCGGTGTAGAACAAAACACGTTCTGTTGTTGTTGTCTTACCTGCGTCAATATGCGCAGAAATACCGATGTTGCGGTATCTTTCGATAGGGGTTTTACGTGCCACTGTTGGTACCTTTTCTTTGCTGTGCGATTAGAAGCGGAAATGTGAGAAAGCTTTATTAGCTTCTGCCATACGGTGAACTTCTTCACGCTTCTTCATTGCTCCGCCGCGACCTTCTGCAGCTTCTAATAATTCGTTGGCTAAACGTTGGGCCATAGATTTTTCACCGCGCTTTTTAGCGGCTTCGCGCACCCAGCGCATTGCCAAAGCTGAACGGCGTGATGGGCGAACTTCAACAGGAACCTGGTAGTTAGCGCCACCAACACGACGGCTCTTCACCTCAACCATTGGCTTAACGTTGCCCATAGCTGTTGAGAAAATTTCGAGTGGTTCTTTATTTGCTTTTTTCTCGATGTGATCAAAGGCGCCGTAAACGATACGCTCTGCAACCGATTTCTTGCCATCCAACATCAGGACGTTCATGAATTTTGCTACTTCTACATTGCCGAATTTTGGATCAGGCAGGATTTCCCGTTTGGGAACTTCACGACGACGTGGCATAACTACTCCTTCAGTTCAGTTAGGGGTGGCCCACATGGATCACCCGCTCCGGTTGTCCTACTATTTAGCGGTTGAAATACATCAACTTCTAAACGGAACAACCACTTACTTGTCTTTTGAGTCTGACAAACAATGACTTAATACAAAAAACTACTGCTTAATTCTTAAAAATTAAGCAGCTTTTTTGGCGCGCTTAGCACCGTACTTGGAACGTGACTGCTTACGGTCTTTAACACCTTGCAAGTCAAGTGAGCCACGAACGATGTGGTAACGAACACCCGGCAAATCCTTTACACGACCACCGCGGATCAACACAACTGAGTGTTCCTGGAGGTTATGGCCTTCACCGCCAATGTATGAAATGACTTCAAAACCATTGGTTAAGCGAACTTTAGCTACTTTACGTAGAGCAGAGTTAGGCTTCTTAGGAGTGGTTGTGTACACACGTGTACATACACCACGGCGCTGCGGGCTGTTTTGCAACGCAGGGCTCTTACTTTTAACGGTCAGCCGTGTTCTTGGCTTACGTAATAATTGATTAATTGTTGGCATAAAATAGCTCGGTTAGTACTTCTTTGTTGCTTTCTTCAAGAAAATCAATGACTTAGATAATTTCTAGGTCAAAAAGACCCTCTTCTGAATCAGTAGAACTCAGCATTCTAGCTTGGCCAGCCTTTTCCGTCAACCAAATGGGGAAAAAACTGGCCATTTATGACCAGAATTACCAAATTAGCTCGGATCAGCCTCACCAGCAGGAACAATCACTTCAGCCTCTATTTCTACAGGCATATCAGCCATTGCTTCCTCTTCGGCGGCAATCATTTGAGCGCGATCACGCTCGAATTGCTCCCTCACCTTGCGTGCACGGCGGTAAGACAAGCCGGTACCAGCAGGAATCAGGCGGCCAATAATGACGTTTTCCTTGAGGCCACGGAGTGTATCGGTCTTGCCCATAATCGCGGCTTCGGTCAATACACGGGTGGTTTCTTGGAAAGAAGCCGCTGAAATGAAGCTGTCTGTCGACAAGGATGCCTTAGTAATACCGAGCAACACATTCTCGAACTGGGCTGGGCGCTTACCTTGAGCAATCACAGCATCGTTTGCGTCATACAACTTAGAGCGCTCAACTTGCTCACCAGTGATGTAGGCAGTATCGCCACCATCAGTAATTTGCACGCGACGCAACATTTGACGCACGATCACTTCAATGTGCTTGTCATTAATCTTCACGCCTTGCAAACGGTAAACGTCTTGAACTTCGTCCACGATGTAAATCGCCAACTCTTCAATACCTCTGAGTGTCAAGATATCGTGTGGATCGGCAGGGCCTTCCACAATCATCTCGCCCTTGTTCACAACTTGACCGTCATGAACGAGAACTTGTTTCTCTTTAGGAATCAAGAATTCATTAGCTTCGCCGTCCATATCAGTAATCACTAAACGCTGCTTACCCTTGGTTTCTTTACCGAAGGAAACAGTTCCAGTGACTTTAGCCAATACAGCAGCATCTTTTGGTGAACGTGCTTCAAACAATTCAGCAACACGTGGCAAACCGCCGGTAATGTCGCGAGTCTTCTGTGATTCGATTGGAATACGCGCCAATACTTCACCAACTTCAACTTTTTGACCATCTTTAACAGTGATCAAAGCGCCAACTTGCAAGCCGATGTTTACTGGGTGATCTGTACCCGCAATCATCACTTCGCCACCTTTGGCATCAACTAAGTTGATCATTGGGCGAACGCCTTTGCTAGCAGCACTACGACGCTTGCCGTCAATCACCACCAAAGTGGACAGGCCAGTTACTTCGTCAACCTGCTTAGCTACAGTAACGCCTTCTTCAACGTTGTCAAAGCGAGCAATACCAGCGTACTCAGAAATAATTGGACGTGTTAACGGATCCCATGTAGCTAAGCTTGCGCCGGCCTTAACTGCTGCATCTTCTTTAAACAAGAGAGTTGCACCGTAAGGCACTTTATGACGCTCACGCTCACGACCGTTATCGTCAATGATGACTGCTTCGCCAGAACGTGAAATCACGATCTGCTCACCTTTAGCGTTCTTCACAACACGCATCGTGCCGGAGAACTTCAAGGCGCCGTTAGACTTGGCTTCAATATTGCTTGCAACCAATGCACGTGACGCTGCGCCACCAATGTGGAAGGTACGCATAGTCAACTGTGTACCTGGCTCACCGATGGACTGAGCAGCGATCACGCCAACTGCTTCACCCACGTTCACCAAGCCACCGCGACCTAAATCACGTCCGTAGCACTTAGCGCACAAGCCAAAGCGAGTTAAGCATGACAACACTGTGCGAACTTTTACTTCATCGATACCTAAGGCAACGATTTGATCAACGTGATCTTCGTCGAGCAAGGTGTCGTGTGGAACGATGACTTCTTGTGTGTCAGGATGAACGACGTCATCAATACATACACGACCCAAAATACGGTCACGCAATGCTTCGATAATTTCGCCGCCCTCAACAAGCGCCTTCATCGTTACGCCAGAGGTTGCTCCGCAATCATCCTCAATGACAACGAGGTCTTGAGTAACGTCACACAAACGACGTGTCAAGTAACCTGAGTTCGCCGTCTTCAGCGCAGTATCAGCCAAACCTTTACGTGCGCCATGGGTTGAGATGAAGTACTGCAATACATTCAAACCTTCACGGAAGTTCGCAGTAATTGGGGTTTCAATAATGGAGCCATCAGGCTTGGCCATCAAACCACGCATACCAGCTAACTGACGAATCTGCGCTGCAGATCCACGCGCACCAGAATCCGCCATCATGTAGATGGAGTTGAAGGATTCTTGGCGCACAGTTTTACCGTTACGGTCGATTACGTCAACGTGTGACAACTCGTCCATCATCGCCTTACCAACTTGGTCACCAGCAGCGCCCCAAATATCAACCACGTTGTTATAACGCTCTTGATTGGTTACGAGACCTGACATGAACTGCTTGTCATATTCCTTAACCTTAGTTGAAGCTTCAGTGATGATGCGCTCTTTAGAGCTAGGAATCAGCATATCGTCGATTGCAACCGAGATACCGGCGTTAGTCGCCAAACGGAAACCGGACTGTAAGAGACGGTCAGCAAAAATCACCGTTTCACGAAGACCGCACTTACGGAATGAAGTGTTGATCAAGCGTGAGATTTCTTTTTTCTTCAGAGGCTTATTGATTTCCTCAAAAGTCATACCCTTAGGTAAGATTTCTGACAAGATTGCACGACCAACTGAGGTTTGATAAATCGAAGTCTTTTCAGCAAAACGGGAATCGCCCTCTGCCTTTTTGTCCACGATCTCAAATTCGGTAATACGTACAGCAACGCGGGAGGCTAATTCAACCTGGCCAGCATCATAGGCACGCATTACTTCAGTAATGTTGGCGAAAACCATACCTTCGCCTTTACCGTTGATCTTGTCACGAGTAGCATAGTACAGACCCAAGACCACGTCCTGAGACGGAACGATGGATGGTTCGCCGTTAGCTGGGAACAATACGTTGTTCGAAGCCAACATCAAGGTACGTGCTTCCATTTGCGCTTCGAGCGACAAAGGAACGTGAACCGCCATTTGGTCACCGTCAAAGTCGGCATTAAATGCCGCGCAGACTAATGGATGCAATTGGATCGCCTTACCTTCAATCAGCATTGGCTCGAAAGCCTGAATACCAAGACGGTGCAAAGTAGGCGCACGATTCAACATGATCGGATGTTCACGAATCACTTCTTCGAGAATGTCCCAAACGATTGGAGTCTGGCTTTCAACTTCTTTCTTCGCAGCCTTAATCGTAGTTGCGATTCCTAAAGTCTCAAGCTTGTTGAAAATAAACGGTTTAAACAATTCCAAGGCCATCAATTTTGGCAAGCCGCACTGATGCAATTTCAATGTTGGGCCAACTACGATGACTGAACGACCCGAGTAGTCAACACGTTTACCCAACAAGTTTTGACGGAAACGACCGCTCTTACCTTTAATCATCTCAGCCAAGGACTTGAGAGGACGCTTGTTAGCGCCAGTCATAGCCTTACCGCGACGACCGTTGTCGAGCAATGAGTCAACCGCTTCTTGCAACATCCGTTTTTCGTTGCGAACGATGATTTCTGGTGCGCGCAACTCTAACAAACGCTTTAAACGGTTATTACGGTTAATCACACGACGATAAAGATCGTTCAAATCGGAGGTAGCAAAGCGACCGCCATCCAATGGCACCAATGGGCGCAATTCGGGTGGCAATACTGGCAATACTTCCATGATCATCCAGTCAGGCTTAATACCTGAAGTCTGGAACGCCTCGAGCACTTTTAAGCGCTTAGCGTATTTCTTGATCTTGGCATCACTACCAGTAGCTTTTAAGTCGGCACGAATGGTCTCTACTTCACGATCGATATCAATCGAGCGCAAGAGATCACGAATACCTTCAGCGCCCATGATGGCAGTAAACGCACCGTCACCATACTCTTCAGTCTTGGCAATGTACTCGTCTTCGGACATGATCTGGCCGCGCTTCATGGCGCCTTCAGGAGTCATACCAGGATCAACAATGACATAGGCTTCGAAGTAAAGAACGCGTTCGATATCCCGAAGGGTCATATCGAGAACCATACCCAAACGGGATGGCAAGGACTTCAAGAACCAGATGTGCGCTACAGGGGCTGCCAACTCAATGTGGCCCATGCGCTCACGACGTACCTTAGCGAGCGTAACTTCAACGCCGCACTTCTCACAGATAACGCCGCGGAACTTTAAACGCTTGTACTTACCGCATAAGCACTCGTAGTCTTTGGTTGGTCCAAAAATCTTGGCGCAGAACAAACCATCACGCTCGGGCTTAAAAGTCCGGTAGTTGATGGTTTCTGGTTTGCGTACTTCACCAAAAGACCATGAGCGGATTTTCTCAGGGGATGCAAGACCAATCTTGATGACATCAAACTGCTCATCACCCTGCGTTTGCTTAAATAAATCGAGCAATGCTTTCATATCAGTTGCGCTCCATGTCAATGTCAATACCCAACGAGCGGATTTCTTTTACCAACACGTTGAAGGATTCGGGCATGCCAGCATCAATTGTGTGCTCGCCCTTGACGATGTTTTCGTAAACCTTGGTACGGCCTGCGACGTCATCGGACTTCACTGTCAGCATTTCCTGCAAGACATATGAAGCACCGTATGCTTCGAGGGCCCAAACTTCCATTTCACCAAAGCGCTGTCCACCAAACTGAGCTTTACCGCCCAGTGGCTGTTGCGTTACTAACGAGTAAGGTCCGGTTGAACGTGCGTGCATCTTGTCATCGACCAAATGGTGGAGTTTCAAAACGTGCATTACGCCAACGGTTACTGGACGCTCAAACTGATCGCCAGTACGACCATCGCACAGAATCATTTGCTGACGTGATGGCGTCATCTTCAAAGAAGTAGCCACTTCTTCTGGATATGCCAACTCGAGCATGCGGCTGATTTCTGCTTCAGTTGCACCATCAAACACTGGAGTAGCAAATGGCAAGCCTTGGCGTAAATTCTCAGCCAAAACATTGATCTGCTCATCAGTGAAGTTATCGATATCTTCGATACGACCGGTTTCGTTGTAAAGCTGCTTCATGAACTTACGGAGTTCAGCTTGTTTAGCCTGCTGACGAACCATCTCATCAATACGCTTACCAATACCTTGAGCTGCCCAACCTAAGTGGGTTTCCAAGATCTGACCTACGTTCATACGGGAGGGAACGCCCAATGGGTTCAAGACGATGTCAACAGGGCGTCCGTCAGCCATAAATGGCATGTCTTCCGCAGGGGCAATTTTAGAAACCACACCCTTGTTACCGTGACGACCGGCCATCTTGTCACCAGGCTGTAAGCGACGCTTAACGGCCAAGTACACCTTAACCATCTTGGTTACGCCAGGCTGCAAATCATCGCCTTGGGTAAGCTTGGTGCGCTTCTCTTCGAAGGCCTCATCAAACTGCTTACGTTTCGCTTCGATAGAAGATTTAATTGCTTCAACTTGTGAGGCAACTTCATCATCCGCTGGACGAACATCAAACCAATGGTATTTGTCTAAGTCAGCAAGGTATTCCTTGTCGATCTTTGTGCCTTTAGCTAATTTCTTAGGGCCGCCGTTAGCTACTTTGCCAATCAACAGCTTTTCTAAACGCATGAAGGCATCGCCTTCAACAATACGCAACTGGTCGTTTAAGTCCAAACGATAGCGTTGTAATTCTTCTTGAATAATGGCTTGTGCACGCGCATCGCGCTCAATACCTTCACGAGTGAAGACTTGAACGTCAATAACGGTACCAATCATTCCAGATGGAACGCGCAAAGAAGTATCTTTAACGTCTGATGCTTTTTCACCGAAGATCGCACGCAGTAACTTCTCTTCTGGAGTGAGAGTAGTCTCACCCTTTGGAGTTACCTTACCAACCAACACGTCACCAGCTTCAACTTCAGCACCGATGTAAACAATACCGCTTTCGTCCAAACGGGAGAGTTGTGACTCAGCCAAATTGGAGATATCGCGCGTAATTTCTTCTGAACCCAGTTTGGTGTCACGAGCAACAACCGATAACTCTTCAATATGAATAGAGGTGTAACGGTCGTCAGCAACCACTTTCTCAGAGATCAAGATTGAATCTTCGAAGTTGTAACCGTTCCATGGCATAAATGCCACAGTCATGTTTTGACCCAAAGCCAATTCACCCAAATCGGTAGATGCACCGTCAGCAACTACGTCGCCGCGGACAACACGATCACCAGCCTGAACGATAGGACGTTGGTTGATGTTGGTGTTTTGGTTTGAACGTGTGTACTTGATAAGGTTATAAATATCCACACCAACTTCACCAGCGGCCGTCTCGTCATCGTTTACACGAATCACGACACGGTTTGCGTCAACATAATCAACGATGCCACCGCGGGAAGCCAAAATAACCGTACCTGAGTCAACTGCAACAATGCGCTCTAAACCTGTGCCGACCAATGGCTTATCTGGACGCAAGCAAGGAACCGCTTGACGTTGCATATTTGCACCCATCAACGCACGGTTTGCATCATCGTGCTCCAAGAATGGGACCAATGAAGCGGCAGCAGAAACGATTTGGCTAGGAGCAACGTCAATGAAATCGATACGCTCTGGGCTAACCATCATGGTCTCACCAGCTTGACGCGCTGAAACCAATTCGTCAGCTAACTTACCGTTTTTGTCGATCGTTGCATTTGCCTGGGCAATAACGTATTTCGCCTCTTCGATAGCAGAGAGATACATTACTTCATCGCTTACCTTGCTATTAGCAACCTTGCGATATGGCGTTTCCAAGAATCCATGCTCATTCAAACGCGCAAACAAGGCGAGTGAGTTGATCAGACCAATGTTTGGTCCTTCTGGAGTTTCAATTGGACAAACACGTCCGTAGTGAGTTGGATGCACGTCGCGCACTTCGAAACCTGCGCGCTCGCGTGTCAAACCACCAGGCCCCAATGCAGAAATACGACGCTTGTGCGTGATCTCTGACAATGGGTTTGTTTGGTCCATAAACTGCGACAACTGTGAAGAACCGAAGAACTCACGAATCGCCGAAGAGATTGGCTTGCTGTTAATCAAATCATGCGGCATGAGGTTTTCTGTTTCGGCCTGGCCGAGACGTTCTTTAACCGCACGCTCAACACGTGACAAACCTGCACGGAATTGATTCTCTGCCAACTCACCTACGCAACGTACGCGACGATTGCCTAAGTGATCGATGTCATCGACTTCGCCTTTGCCGTTACGCAAGTCAACTAAAGACTTGATGGTGTCGAGGATATCTTCATCCGACAAAACCATTTTGCCTTCCATCTCAGAACGACCGAGACGGCTGTTTACTTTCATACGACCAACGCGTGATAAATCGTAGCTATCTTCGTTGTAGAACAAGCGCTGGAACAGGGCTTCAACAGCATCTTCTGTTGGCGGCTCACCAGGACGCATCATGCGATAGATGGCAATACGAGCAGCCATTTGATCGGCAGTTTCATCAGTACGCAATGTCTGTGAAATGTATGCACCAGAATCCAAATCATTGGTATAGATGGTTTCCAATTGCTTAATGCCTGCATCGCGCAATGTAGCCAACAACTCCTCAGTAATTTCATCATTAGCATAAGCCAAGATTTCACCGGAGTCTGGATCAATGATGTTACGTGCAACTACGCGACCAACTAAGTAGTCATCTGGAACTACGATGTTTTTAGTCTTAGCGGCTTCGAGCTCACGAATATGCTTTGCATTGATGCGCTTGTCTTTTTGAATGACGACTACGCCATTCTTGTCGAGCACATCAAAGTTAGCCATTTGGCCACGCAAACGCTCTGGTACAAATTCCATTGATGCGCCGTTTGCGCTCAATGCAAAATGGTCAAAGTTAAAGAAGTTTGCAAGGATCTGTTCGTTGTTTAAACCAATTGCTTTAAGCAAAATGGTGACAGGCATCTTGCGACGGCGGTCAACGCGGAAATACAGAATGTCTTTTGGATCAAACTCAAAATCGAGCCATGAACCACGGTAAGGAATGATGCGTGCTGAGAACAGCAACTTACCTGAGCTATGTGTCTTGCCCTTATCGTGTTCGAAGAACACGCCTGGGGAACGGTGTAACTGAGAAACAATAACGCGCTCAGTACCGTTAATAACAAAAGAGCCGTTGTCGGTCATGAGTGGAATTTCACCCATGTAGACTTCGCTCTCTTTTACCTCTTTAACCTTAGTAGGTGCTTCGCGATCATAAATAATCAAGCGAACTTTTGCACGTAAGGCTGAGTGGTATGTGTAGCCACGCTGTTGACATTCTTTAACGTCAAATGGTGGCTGTGCCAATTGATACGACACGTATTCCATACGTGCATAGCCATTATTGGACACAATTGGGAATGCTGATGTAAAGGCAGCCTGAAGTCCCTCTGTAAGACGAGACATAGCTGGCTTTTCAGCCTGTAAAAATTTAGCGTAGGATTCCAGCTGCGTTGCGATCAGGTATGGAACCTGATGATTATTTACTCGCTTAGCAAAGCTTTTACGGACTCGCTTGCGTTCGGTGAAGCTGTAGTTCATTTCATCTCCGAATTCAGCGACTGTACAAAGATTTGGCGATTGGCCACTACCAATCACTGGCGGACAACACTAAATCAAAAGATCTAGTGTCCGACCAAACTTGCATTCTGCAGTCGTATCAGAAGGCAAACCCGATTTCAATCAAAAATGAAATCGGGTTTGACCTCTAAAGATCAAACCCAACGTAACTAACGACTCCTTTTGGGAGGCGTTAGAAAAGTTTGTATTACTTGATTTCTGACTTAGCGCCTGCTTCGTCAAGCTTCTTCTTGGCTTCTTCAGCTGTCTTCTTATCAACAGCTTCTTTGATTGGCTTTGGTGCGCCATCAACTAAGTCTTTAGCTTCTTTCAAGCCAAGGCCAGTGATTTCACGAACAGCCTTAATTACTGAAACTTTATTTGCGCCAGCTTCGAGCAAGTTCACAGTGAATTCTGTTTGCTCTTCAGCAGCAGCGCCGCCAGCGGCACCAGCAGGACCAGCAACAGCCATCGCTGCAGCTGAAACGCCAAACTTCTCTTCGAACGCCTTAACCAAGTCGTTCAAATCCATTACGGACATGCTGCCTACTGCATCAATGATTTCTTCTTTAGTAATCGCCATTTTTAGCTCCTAATACTTAAATAGTTAATCTGTCGCTTATTCAGCGGCAGGGGTTTGCGGTGTTTCTGTTCCAGCTTCTGGGGCTGCGGCTTCAGCAACTACTTCTGCTGGGGCTGCTGCTTCAACTACAGGTGCTGCAACTGGAGCGGGTGCTCCGGCTGATTTTTGCGCTGCTACTGCGCCCAATACGCGAGCCATCGCAGATACTGGTGCCAACATCACACCTAACAACTGAGATAACAACTCGTCGCGGCTTGGAATAGACGCGAGGGATTTAACGCCCGCTACGTCCAACAACTTGCCGTTATATGAGCCAGCAGTAATGACTAGCTTGTCTTGAGTCTTAGCAAAGTTCTGCAATACTTTTGCCGAAGCAATCGGATCAGCAGAGATGCCATAGATCAAGGGGCCAACCATCGAATCAGCAAGAGGCTCAAACTGTGTGCCTTGTGCAGCACGGCGTGCCAATGTGTTCTTCAAAACGCGAAGATATACACCTTGGTCACGTGCGCTAGCACGTAGCTTTGTCAACTGCTCTACTGGAATACCGCGGTATTCAGCGAGCACGACTGTTTGAGCTCCAGCCAATTGAGCGCCGACATCAGCAACAATCGCTTTTTTGTCTTGTACATTCAAAGGCACGGTTTAACTCCTAAAAAACCAACTGTTTCCAGTTGGGGTTACACACCAGCGTCTGATCATTTGTCACAAGGAAATCTTGTGAAATCTTTTCAGGGTCGCCATCTGCGCTGGCCATTACTTTCGTAACGATTAAGAATTATTTCTAAGCTAGCCAATAATCCACCAACGGTCTTTGATGTTCGACTCTCACTCAAAGAGCGGGAGTCGACCCAAAGTTCTTTTTGCTACAAGCGGGTTATGTTTCTTTTTACTGCGCCGCTTGTATCGATGCCTGGTCTACGCGTACGCCTGCACCCATGGTGCTGCTTACGGCAACCTTCTTTAAATAAATACCCTTAGATGCAGGTGGCCTAGCTTTGTTCAAAGCCTCAAGCAATGCGAGCAAGTTGGATTTCAATGCAGCCGGCTCGAATGAACGACGACCAATACTGGCGTGCACAATACCGGCTTTGTCCACACGGAACTGAACTTGACCAGCTTTTGCATTCTTCACTGCAGTAGCAACGTCAGGAGTAACAGTTCCAACCTTTGGATTCGGCATCAAACCACGTGGGCCCAATACCTGACCTAAAGTACCAACGATCTTCATCGTGTCTGGGGATGCGATCAAAATATCGAAATCAATTTTGCCGCCCTTAATCTGCTCAGCAAGCTCTTCCATGCCAACGATTTCAGCACCAGCAGCTTTAGCTTGCTCAGCCTTTTCGCCCTGTGCAAATACCGCTACACGAACATGCTTACCTGTACCAGCTGGGAGCACAACTGCGCCACGCACAACTTGGTCAGATTTCTTCGCATCAATGCCCAGCTGAACTGCAACGTCAATAGATTCATCGAATTTGGCAGTCGCACATTCTTTAACGAGATTTAATGCATCTTCTAATGCATAAAACTTGTTGCGATCTACTTTGGATTCAATTGCTTTTAAACGCTTAGATAACTTAGTCATGATTAGAGACCTTCCACTGTGATGCCCATTGAACGGGCGCTACCAGCGATTGTTCTTACAGCAGCATCCATATCAGCAGCTGTCAAATCTGGCATTTTTGCTTTAGCAATTTCTTCTGCTTGAGCACGTGTAATTTTTCCTACCTTATCGGTATGGGGACGTGGTGAACCTTTTTCGATCTTCGCAGCTTTCTTAATCATGATGGTCGCTGGTGGCGTCTTCATGATGAAAGTGAAGCTCTTATCAGCAAACGCTGTAATCACGACTGGAATTGGCAGGCCCGGTTCCATGCTCTGAGTTTGAGCATTAAACGCCTTACAGAATTCCATAATATTGAGGCCGCGTTGACCCAGTGCTGGACCTACGGGAGGTGATGGATTTGCTTTACCTGCAGGGATCTGCAGCTTGATAAAGCCAATGATCTTCTTTGCCATTGATTGCTCCTAAAAGCGCGCCTAACCTCATTAGGTAAGACCGCTGTTGAGTAAACGCTTCACTAGTTTTTGGCTTTCTAGATCCGCTCCTCGGTTATTACTAACCACTTAACACCACTTCTTTTGCTACAAAACACCCTTGAATTGGGTATTTTTTTACATCTTTTCTACCTGGCCGAACTCTAGCTCAACTGGAGTACCGCGGCCAAAAATTGTAACAGAAACGCGCAATCTTGACTTCTCATAGTTCACTTCTTCAATATTGCCGTTAAAGTCAACAAATGGGCCTTCTTTAACACGAACAATTTCGCCCACTTCAAATAACGTCTTAGGCTTTGGTTTGTCCACCCCAGCTTGCATTTGATCCATGATTTTGGCTACTTCTGCCGTAGAAATAGGGCTTGGGCGGTTACGAACACCACCTACGAAACCAGTCACTTTTGGCGTATTTTTCACCAAATGCCAGCTCTCGTCAGTCATTTCCATCTCAATTAGGACGTATCCTGGGAAAAAACGACGCTCAGATACCGATTTTGCGCCTGACTTGATTTCTACAACCTCTTCGGATGGAACCAAGATACGGCCAAATTTCTCTGGCATGCCAGAGCGAGCAATGCGCTCTTCTAAGCCTCTTTTAACGCTTTTTTCCATACCTGAATAAGCATGAATAACGTACCAGCGCATATTGCCGGTAGCTTGTGGGTTTGAGACTAATTCAGCATCAATCATTTTTTACTCACTTCCAGCCCAAAAAGGCTGAAAAAACTAGCCATTCAATTAATTTGTCTGCAAGCCACAAAAACAAGGACATGATCACGACAAAGCCAAATACGACTAGAGTCATTTGAGTCGTCTCTTTGCGAGTCGGCCAAACAACCTTTTTTACTTCATACCAAGAATCTTTAGCGTAGGCGATAAAACGGCGCCCATCTGCTGACATCGCCACAATCAAAACTGCGACAGCTATGCCACCAAACAAAACAGCTAAACGAATCAATAAAGATTGATCCGCCAACGTGTAGTAAAGAACTAACGCTGCAACGACGATTAAAGCAGCGAGTCCGGAGACCCAGCTGCTCTTTTCTTCAGAGTGACTTGCTGTTTGTTGAGACATATAACTTTCAGTTTAAATCGTGGCAGGGGCGGAGGGCATCGAACCCCCAACCTTTGGTTTTGGAGACCAACGCTCTGCCAATTGAGCTACACCCCTTTATTAAATCTATTAAGCCAAAATCTTAGCAACCACACCGGCGCCAACAGTACGGCCACCTTCGCGGATCGCAAAACGTAAACCTTCTTCCATCGCGATTGGCGCGATGAGTTTGACGGTAATCGTGACGTTATCACCAGGCATGACCATTTCTTTGTCTTTTGGCAACTCGATTGAACCAGTGACGTCCGTAGTGCGGAAGTAAAACTGGGGACGATAGTTGTTAAAGAATGGTGTATGACGACCACCTTCATCTTTACCCAAGATATACACCTCGGCTGTAAAGTGAGTATGTGGGGTGATTGAACCTGGCTTAGCCAATACTTGGCCGCGCTCAACTTCTTCACGTTTTGTACCGCGTAACAAGATACCGACGTTATCGCCTGCTTGACCTTGGTCGAGCAATTTGCGGAACATTTCAACACCAGTACAAGTGGTCTTGAGGGTTGGCTTGATACCGATAATTTCAATCTCTTCACCAACCTTAACGATACCGCGCTCGATACGGCCTGTTACAACAGTACCGCGACCGGAGATAGAGAACACGTCCTCTACTGGCATCAAGAACGCACCGTCAATTGCACGCTCTGGAGTTGGGATATAAGTATCTAATGCTTCAGCCAATTTCATGATGGCTTCTTTACCCATTGGGCCTTCGTCGCCTTCAAGCGCTAACTTAGCAGAACCTTGAATGATTGGGGTGTCATCGCCTGGGAAGTCATACTTAGATAAAAGCTCACGCACTTCCATTTCAACGAGCTCTAACAATTCAGCATCATCAACCATATCGCATTTGTTCAAGAACACCACGATGTAAGGAACACCTACTTGGCGTGCCAAGAGGATGTGCTCACGCGTTTGTGGCATTGGGCCGTCAGCTGCAGAGCAAACCAAAATAGCGCCGTCCATTTGAGCTGCGCCCGTAATCATGTTCTTGACGTAGTCAGCATGTCCTGGGCAATCAACGTGTGCGTAGTGACGATTGGCAGTCTCATACTCCACGTGCGCTGTATTAATCGTAATACCGCGTGCTTTTTCTTCTGGAGCAGCATCGATCTGATCGTATGCTTTTGCTTCGCCACCGAACTGCTTAGAGAGCACGGTTGCAATTGCAGCTGTCAAGGTAGTTTTACCGTGGTCAACGTGACCGATTGTGCCAACGTTTACGTGCGGTTTTGTCCGCTCAAACTTTTCTTTTGCCATTTTTTTGTCTGCCTTTAGTTAACTCTTAAACCAACACACGAAATTAAATTTATTTACTATACAAGCCATGGTGCCCATGGGCAGGATCGAACTGCCGACCTCTCCCTTACCAAGGGAGTGCTCTACCACTGAGCCACATGGGCAAATACAAATACTGCTAAAACTGGAGCGGGATAAGAGAATCGAACTCTTGACCGAAGATTGGAAATCTGCTGTTTTACCATTAAACTAATCCCGCACATCTCTGGTGGAGGGGGTAGGATTCGAACCTACGTAGGCATAGCCAACAGATTTACAGTCTGCCTCCTTTAGCCGCTCGGACACCCCTCCGCGAACCCAATATTCTGACTCCTAATGGAGTTATTGTCAATCTCTTAAACCTCAAAACGCTTTGCACAAGTAAAAACGCCCAGACCTAAGAGGGTCTGGGCGTCGCATTGGTGCCCGGCAGTTACCTACTTTCACACGGGTAATCCGCACTATCATCGGCGTAAAGTCGTTTCACTGTCCTGTTCGGGATGGGAAGGAGTGGTTCCAACTTGCTATGGTCACCGGGCGTAGAGGGTCGAGTTGCTGATAAATCATCAACAACTCTATTTGAGTAAGCATGTAATTAAGGATGCAGATTAAATCTGGCAAACATCCAACACAATAGTGCTGGTTATAGGATCAAGCCTAACGGGCAATTAGTATCAGTTAGCTTAACGCATTACTGCGCTTCCACACCTGACCTATCAACGTTGTGGTCTGCAACGACCCTTTATGTAGGTTAAACCTACGGGAGATCTCATCTTCAGGCAAGTTTCCCGCTTAGATGCTTTCAGCGGTTATCTCTTCCGTACATAGCTACCCTGCGATGCTTCTGGCGAAACAACAGGTACACCAGCGGTACGTCCACTCCGGTCCTCTCGTACTAGGAGCAGCCCCCGTCAAATCTCCAACGCCCATGGCAGATAGGGACCAAACTGTCTCACGACGTTTTAAACCCAGCTCACGTACCTCTTTAAATGGCGAACAGCCATACCCTTGGGACCGGCTACAGCCCCAGGATGAGATGAGCCGACATCGAGGTGCCAAACACCGCCGTCGATATGAACTCTTGGGCGGTATCAGCCTGTTATCCCCAGAGTACCTTTTATCCGTTGAGCGATGGCCCTTCCATACAGAACCACCGGATCACTATGACCTGCTTTCGCACCTGCTCGACTTGTCGGTCTCGCAGTTAAGCACGCTTTTGCCATTGCACTTTAGGTACGATGTCCGACCGTACCAAGCGTACCTTCGTACTCCTCCGTTACACTTTGGGAGGAGACCGCCCCAGTCAAACTGCCTACCATGCACTGTTCCCGACCCAGATAATGGGCCAAGGTTAGAACCTCAAACAAACCAGGGTGGTATTTCAAGGTTGGCTCCAGCGGAACTAGCATCCCGCTTTCAACGCCTCCCACCTATCCTACACAGACCGGTTCAAAGTCCAATGCAAAGCTACAGTAAAGGTTCATGGGGTCTTTCCGTCTAGCCACGGGTAGATTGCATCATCACAAACATTTCAACTTCGCTGAGTCTCAGGAGGAGACAGTGTGGCCATCGTTACGCCATTCGTGCAGGTCGGAACTTACCCGACAAGGAATTTCGCTACCTTAGGACCGTTATAGTTACGGCCGCCGTTTACTGGGACTTCAATCAAGAGCTTGCACCCCATCATTTAATCTTCCAGCACCGGGCAGGCGTCACACCCTATACGTCCACTTTCGTGTTTGCAGAGTGCTGTGTTTTTATTAAACAGTCGCAGCCACCTTTTTATTGCAACCCTTTCGTCCTCCCCTTGTACAGAGTCAAACTACCAGGGCGTACCTTATCCCGAAGTTACGGTACAAATTTGCCGAGTTCCTTCTCCTGAGTTCTCTCAAGCGCCTTAGAATACTCATCTCGCCCACCTGTGTCGGTTTGCGGTACGGTCTTGTTAGACTGAAGCTTAGAGGCTTTTCTTGGAACCACTTCCAATTGCTTCGCGAATAAATTCGCTCGTCTCACGCCCTTGAATTACGCTACCGGATTTACCTAATAGCCATCTCCAACGCAAGAACCGGGACTTCCAACACCCGGACAACTTTCCGCGATCCGTCCCCCCATCGCATCTAACAATGGTCAAGGAATATTAACCTTGTTCCCATCAGCTACGCATCTCTGCCTCGCCTTAGGGGCCGACTCACCCTGTTCCGATGAACGTTGAACAGGAAACCTTGGGCTTACGGCGAGGGGGCTTTTCACCCCCTTTATCGCTACTCATGTCAGCATTCGCACTTCTGATACCTCCAGCATCCTTTACAAGACACCTTCACAGGCTTACAGAACGCTCTCCTACCATCACATTGCTGTGATCCGCAGCTTCGGTTATATGCTTAGCCCCGTTACATCTTCCGCGCAGGACGACTCGATCAGTGAGCTATTACGCTTTCTTTAAAGGATGGCTGCTTCTAAGCCAACCTCCTGACTGTTTTAGCCTTCCCACTTCGTTTCCCACTTAGCATATATTAGGGACCTTAGCTGGCGGTCTGGGTTGTTTCCCTCTTGACACCGGACGTTAGCACCCGATGTCTGTCTCCCGTGATTGCACTTGTAGGTATTCGGAGTTTGCTATGGCGCAGTAATCCGCAATGGACCCCACTACCATGACAGTGCTCTACCCCCTACAGTGATACACGAGGCACTACCTAAATAGTTTTCGGAGAGAACCAGCTATTTCCAGTTTTGTTTAGCCTTTCACCCCTATCCACAGCTCATCCCCTAACTTTTCAACGTTAGTGGGTTCGGTCCTCCAGTACGTGTTACCGCACCTTCAACCTGGCCATGGATAGATCAACTGGTTTCGGGTCTACACCCAGCAACTAGCGCCCTATTCGGACTCGCTTTCGCTACGCCTTCCCTATTCGGTTAAGCTTGCTACTGAATGTAAGTCGCTGACCCATTATACAAAAGGTACGCAGTCACCCCTTACGAGGCTCCTACTGTTTGTATGCACACAATTTCAGGATCTATTTCACTCCCCTCCCGGGGTTCTTTTCGCCTTTCCCTCACGGTACTTGTTCACTATCGGTCGATTACGAGTATTTAGCCTTGGAGGATGGTCCCCCCATATTCAGACAGGATTTCACGTGTCCCGCCCTACTTGTCTCTAGCCTAGTACCACCCAATAATTTTCACATACGGGACTATCACCCTTTATTGTCGGACTTTCCATTCCGTTCTGTTAATTACTGAGATATCACTAGAAGGCTGTTCCCATTTCGCTCGCCACTACTCTGGGAATCTCGGTTGATGTCTTTTCCTCTTGCTACTTAGATGTTTCAGTTCACAAGGTTCGCTTCTCATACCCTATGTATTCAGGTATGGATACCACAAAAGTGGTGGGTTTCCCCATTCAGAAATCCCCGGATCAAAGCTTATTTACCAGCTCCCCGGGGCTTATCGCAGGTTATAACGTCTTTCGTCGCCTGTAATCGCCAAGGCATCCATCATGTGCACTTATTCACTTGATCCTATAACGAGCACCATTGCTGGCACCTGTTACAGGTTTATTTCTACTTCTGACATGTTTGCCGTAATCCAAACTGTAAGTACTTGTTAAAGAACTTGGTAAAACTCGTTTGTATTACTGATTGATGATTCAATCTTTACCCTTATTACATTGTCAAATGTCCTCTCAAAGAAACATTTGACACTTTGCTTACTCAAATTTTTAAAGAACAGCCATAAATGGCAAAACTAAACGATTAAGTCTTCGCTTAGTTTTGACATTTAGATGATGGTGGAGGATGACGGGATCGAACCGACGACCCCCTGCTTGCAAAGCAGGTGCTCTCCCAGCTGAGCTAATCCCCCAACGTCCCACTAAGTCTTGTTTCTGGCTGGTGGTGGGTCTGGTAGGACTTGAACCTACGACCCCTGCGTTATCAACACAGTGCTCTAACCAGCTGAGCTACAGACCCGTGGCTTTTATTGTCAACCGATAAGTGTGGGCACTAGGATTCAGCATCTTTCTCTAGAAAGGAGGTGATCCAGCCGCACCTTCCGATACGGCTACCTTGTTACGACTTTACCCCAGTCATGAACCCTGCCGTGGCAGTCGCCCTCCTTGCGGTTAGGCTAACGGCTTCTGGCAAAACCCACTCCCATGGTATGACGGGCGGTGTGTACAAGACCCGGGAACGTATTCACCGCGACATTCTGATCCGCGATTACTAGCGATTCCAGCTTCACGTAGTCGAGTTGCAGACTACGATCCGGACTACGATGCATTTTCTGAGATTAGCTCCCCCTCGCGGGTTGGCAACCCTCTGTATGCACCATTGTATGACGTGTGAAGCCCTACCCATAAGGGCCATGAGGACTTGACGTCATCCCCACCTTCCTCCGGTTTGTCACCGGCAGTCTCTTTAGAGTGCTCTTGCGTAGCAACTAAAGACAAGGGTTGCGCTCGTTGCGGGACTTAACCCAACATCTCACGACACGAGCTGACGACAGCCATGCAGCACCTGTGTTCACTTTCCCTTACGGGCACCTAATGTATCTCTACTTCGTTAGTGACATGTCAAGGGTAGGTAAGGTTTTTCGCGTTGCATCGAATTAATCCACATCATCCACCGCTTGTGCGGGTCCCCGTCAATTCCTTTGAGTTTTAATCTTGCGACCGTACTCCCCAGGCGGCTGACTTCACGCGTTAGCTACGTTACTCAGAATGTAAATTCCGAACAACTAGTCAGCATCGTTTAGGGCGTGGACTACCAGGGTATCTAATCCTGTTTGCTCCCCACGCTTTCGTGCATGAGCGTCAGTGTTATCCCAGGGGGCTGCCTTCGCCATTGGTATTCCTCCACATATCTACGCATTTCACTGCTACACGTGGAATTCTACCCCCCTCTGACACACTCTAGCTATACAGTCACAGGCGCCATTCCCAGGTTAAGCCCGGGGATTTCACGCCTGTCTTGTATAACCGCCTGCGCACGCTTTACGCCCAGTAATTCCGATTAACGCTTGCACCCTACGTATTACCGCGGCTGCTGGCACGTAGTTAGCCGGTGCTTATTCTTCAGGTACCGTCATTCCCGGACTGTGTTAGAGCCGGTGTTTCTTCCCTGACAAAAGAGCTTTACAACCCGAAGGCCTTCTTCACTCACGCGGCATTGCTGGATCAGGGTTTCCCCCATTGTCCAAAATTCCCCACTGCTGCCTCCCGTAGGAGTCTGGGCCGTGTCTCAGTCCCAGTGTGGCTGATCGTCCTCTCAGACCAGCTACTGATCGTCGCCTTGGTGGGCTTTTACCCCACCAACAAGCTAATCAGGCATCGGCCGCTCTAATCGCGCGAGGTCTTTCGATCCCCCGCTTTCCCCCTCAGGGCGTATGCGGTATTAGCACAGCTTTCGCTGCGTTATCCCCCACGATAAGGTACGTTCCGATGTATTACTCACCCGTTCGCCACTCGCCACCAGGTACAAGTACCCGTGCTGCCGTTCGACTTGCATGTGTAAGGCATGCCGCCAGCGTTCAATCTGAGCCAGGATCAAACTCTTCAGTTTAATTCCTGTGATCCTTGCGGATCGTCGCACTCATTCAAAAGAAATTGACTTGGTAATAAAACCAAATCTTTTTACTGTCTATGAGTACTATTTATTTACATCTGTCCCGAAGGACTTGATGCTTTCACTTAGTACCCACAATTATCGGTTGACTAATTTTTAAAGAGGGCTGCGCGCTTTGAAATTCATAAAACGTTGCAGCAGAGAGATGAGACTTTATACCCCTTTTGAGGGTCCGTCAACACCTTTCGTAGTCTTTTTCTATAAAAAAGCGATGTTTTTTCCTACTTTTTAAATAAACCCATGTAGAACAAGGGGATGGAGGGCGAAAATATTTTCAACTTTTTTTAAAATATACGGGTTTTTATGGATAAGGCGGAGAATTTGAGGCAAGCGTTTAGTTTTTACTCCCTTTATTTCTCTTTTATGTCTGTATCCCTCTATGCCTAGGGAAAACCCTGTAATAAGCTGCTGTTTCTGCTAGTATGTTGCTATGCACAATAAATTAGCGAACAGTCACTTACCCAGCAAGCCCTATGCGGCTGGCTCAACTGTGCCTGTTCGTGAATTACATGCGGCCCATAGAGAGCGCATTCTTCAGCATCTTTTGCTGCTGAATGAAGAAGATCGTCGTCTTCGCTTCGGCACTCAAACCCCTGATGAGGTTATTCATCGCTATGTAGAGGGGCTTGATTTCCAGAGAGATGCGATATTTGGCAGCTTTGACTCCCAGCTAAACCTGATTGGCATGGCTCATTTAGCGTATCTACCCGAAATAAAAGGTCAGCCACTGGCTGCCGAGTTTGGTGTATCAGTTCTACCTAATGGCCGAGGGCAGGGCATTGGTAGCGCTTTATTGGCCCGCGCATCGGTGCACTCACGCAATACCCGTATCGAAACCTTATTCGTGCATTGCCTAGCAAATAACCGGGCGATGATGCATCTTGCGCAAAAGGCGGGCATGCTTGTTGAGTACGCCCATGGAGATGCTGATGCTTACCTGAAATTACCGCCTGCAAATTCAGGCACGATTGTTGAAGAGGCTGCCAATGAGCAGTGGGCTGACTTTGACTATGCACTTAAACAAAACTTTAAGCGCTCAAATGATGTGTGGTCCTGGTTTATTGGAAAGCCAGTAATTCGCCCCACTTAATTTGCGCTAGGCGCTCCGCGCAAAATCCAGCCAGCCAATAAAGATACATCGGCATCACTCAACTTTGCATTTGCTGGCATTGGTACAACACCCCAAGATCCCGAGCCACCTTTAATAATTTTGTTTTTTAGAAATACAATTGCGCCAGGGTCATTTGCGTATTTTTTTGCAACGGCTTGAAAGCCAGGGCCCACAATTTTTTTATCAAGCGCATGACATCCCAGGCAAGCATTTTGCTTTGCAAGTAAAGCCGCCTTTGTATCATCACTAGATGCCCTTGCACTTAGCGAACATAGTAATAAGACGGTAGTGAGTACAAAAGATTTCAGGTGTTGCATAGATAAATTCATTACTCACTTTACATCAAACAACCTTACTGCTTTGGCATTGAGTTTGGCTGCGATTCGTCTGCCTTACCTTGTTTTTCTAGACGCGTTTTTTCTGCATCAGAAATAATATCGAAGTAGACGTACACATCTTTTACACCATCAACATTACTAGCAACTTTCTTAGCAATCGCTGCCTCATTTTGCGTCAGGATACCCATCAAGTAAACACTACTGCCTTCAGCAACAATTCCCATTGAATTCGATGGCAGCTTATCTGTAAAAATCATTTGGGTTTTGATTTTGGATTCGAGGTAAGAGTCATTCGCACGAGCTGTAAAGGTGCTATTTGGTCCAATGACTAATTCATTAAAGACAGAGCGGGCGTTTTTCATTGCCTTCACAAAGGTGCCGGCCTGGCCCTTAATATCGGCATCTTTCACCTCACCGGTTAACAATACCTTTTGATTGAATGATGTCACGTTAATGTGCGCATTATCACCATAGCGCTTGGCTAGAGCATTGCCGGCCTCTAACTCAATACCCTTATCAATTGCCTGCACAGCTGGAGAACGGCGATCAGCTAATACGCTTGCACCTGCCACAACGCCGCCAACAGCTAGTACGCCACAACCAGATAGGAAGGAGGAAATCAACATCGCGGTAAGTAATTTGATGATGAGAGTATTTCGCATATACGTACCTTTTTATTAATGAATTTATTAATCGAGCAATAAATGATCTACGCCATCGCATAAGGCATGAAGTAAAACTAAATGTGTTTCTTGAATACGAGCAGTGCGAGTGGAGGGCGCGCAGAGATGAATGTCATTAGCGTCTAATAAGCCGGCAATCTTTCCACCACCGTTACCAGTCAAGGCAACAATCTGAATCCCCATTTTTTTTGCAGCCTCAATTGCTCTCACTACGTTTTTTGAATTTCCTGAAGTGGAGATGCCAATTAAGATGTCACCTTTTTTTCCGAGACCGCGCACTTGCTTAGCAAAGATTTCGTCATAGCTGTAGTCATTTCCTACAGCAGTCAAAATGGATGTGTCTGTAGTCAGTGCAATCGCAGCCAACTCTTGTCGCTCTCTCTCAAAGCGACCAATCAGCTCAGCAGCGAAATGCTGCGCATCAGCAGCTGATCCGCCATTACCGCAAGCCATTACCTTTCCGCCAGCGCGTAGACAATTTGTCATGGCGACTATGCCGAGAGCAATCTGCTCAGGAAGTATTTTTTCAGCGGCTTGCTTTACAGCAATGCTGTCTAGAAAATGTTGGGATGCGCGAGCGCGCAAACGTTCGAGAGTATCTTTATCCATCACATGATTATGCGCCATAGTTCAGACAACCTGCCTACGCTACCCATGATTTCAAAAGCAACGTATTCTCTTACTTATTAATACTATTTTGCAAAAGATTGCCCACATGGAATTAAGCTCCTTTGACTTTTTAAAACAACAGGATCTGCCAGCTGGTGCTCTATACATGGTTGCCACGCCAATTGGCAATTTGGGTGACATTACCTTGCGTGCACTGCATGTGCTTAATTCAGTAGACGGTATTGCCTGTGAAGATACGAGGCATAGCGCACCTCTGCTCCAACATTTTGGCATTCAGAAGAAATGTGTCGCTTTGCATGAGCACAATGAAATTACTGGTGCGCAAACCATTATTGAGCGCCTCGCTCAAAATGAACGCTGGGCTTACATTTCAGATGCCGGTACACCCGGAGTATCAGATCCTGGCGCAAGACTAGTGAACGCAGTAGAAAAGGCTGGCTTTCGCATTATTCCTATTCCTGGTGCAAGCGCGGTTTCTACTGCTATTTCTGCTAGTGGCTCTGTCATGCTGCCATCAGAAGGGCGCTTTCAGTTTCTTGGCTTCTGGCCAAATAAAGCAAAAGAGCGGATTGCCCTTATCCAAGATATTCGCAGCAATTCAAAAACGAGCATCTTTTTTGAATCACCACATCAAATACGCGAGACCCTGATAACGCTAAGCAAAGAACTAGAGGCCGAGCGACGGGTAATAGTAGGCAGAGAGCTGACCAAAAAATTTGAGCAGCTGGTGACACTTACTGCTACAGATATTCCGGGGTGGCTTGAAAAAGCAGAGAGCCTCAGGGGTGAATTTATTATCTTAGTGGCTGGCCGCCAAGCCAACGCGGACGAGGCTCCTGAACATTCGGCGCTCTTGCTATGGGCTAATGCCCTAAGCCCTTACTTAGGCAGCAAAGAAATTGCTGCCGTGCTCGCTCAAACGCTTGGGCTGAGCAAAAAAGAGGCGTACCAAGTTGCACTAGATGCAAAAGGTCAAAACGAAGAGTAATAAAAAGCTGGCATCTAGCCAGCTTTATCGAGAGCGTTAAACCTTATTTAGTCGCTGGGGCAGCCTCTTTGGACTCCGCTGGAGCGCTAGCATCCTGGTAATTCAGTTGTGCAACAGGTTTAATCAACTGCTCAGCAGAAGCAGCGGCATCGGTACGTTTACCGTTATTTACATATACCAATAGCAACAAAATGATGATCAATGGCACAAAAAAGGTGGCAAACACCGTAATGATCAGCTGTTTAGGGGTTTTAATGATGCTGCCGTGCGCTTCGCTCATAGGACTTTTATAGTTTGACGGGTTTTAGGATGATTCTGAAGGGATTATAACGAGAGCCTAAGGATATAGGCACTTACAATGGCGTAGTTAACGAATTTTATACAGGCGCCCGTAGCTCAGTGGATAGAGTATTGGCCTCCGAAGCCAAGGGTCGCAGGTTCGATTCCTGCCGGGCGCACCAAAACAGAGGGGGTTTTGACCTACATCATGCGTGAATTCGTGAAAAAGGCTATCATTTCTCCCTAACTTATTGATTCTTATCATGTCAAATCATTTAAATTCTGCTCTATCCGAACCATCTATGGCTAATCCTTTGGCTCCAGATCTTCCATTGCCGCACCGAAAAATTATTCGTGGCTGGTTGATCCCCATGGCTCAAGGTGAAACAGCAAAAGCAATTGCCTTACTAGCAGTGGATGCTGTTTTATGGCTTGCCTGTATCGCTGGAACTATTTTCATTGAGAGCGTGTTGATCAAAATTGCATTGGGCTTAGTTGCCGGTTTTGTCACTGGTCGCATCTTTATCTTAGGTCATGATGCTTGCCATCAAAGCTACACACCGCACCGCGAACTTAATAAAGTGCTTGGTCGCATTGCATTCTTACCGTCTCTAACCCCATATAGCTTATGGGATGTAGGCCACAACGTTGTTCACCATGGCCAGACTAACCTCAAGGGCTTTGACTTTGTTTGGGCTCCATTATCAAAAGCAGAATTTGATGCACTTCCTGCTTGGCGCAAAGCCGTAGAGCGCCTCTACCGTAGTGGCTGGGGCCCTGTTTTCTACTACCTCATTGAGATCTGGTGGAGACGTGAGTACTTCCCGAATGCAAAAAACAAACCTGGCGACCGTCCAATTTTCTTAAAAGACAACTTACTAGTGACTGGCTTTGCCATTATCTGGATTGCTTGTCTCATTGCCGGCGCTCTCGCTACTGGTCAATCTGTTTGGCTTGGCCTCATCACTGGTTTTGCTCTTCCCTTCCTTTTCTGGAATGGAATGATTGGTTTCGTGGTCTATGTTCACCATACCCACACCTCAGTCTCTTGGTATGACAAGAAGTCTGAGTGGTTGCGTGCCCAGCCTTTTGTATCTACCACAGTGCATTTGACCTTTAATTGGATTTGGGGCTCTTTAATGCACCACATCATGGAGCACACAGCCCATCACGTAGACATGAGTGTGCCCCTATATCGCCTTCAGGAGGCCCAAAATACCCTGGAAACCATCCTTCCAGAGCGTATTTTTATCCAAAAGTTCTCTTGGGCATGGTATTTCGAGACGGCTCGTAAGTGCAAGCTCTATGATTTTGAAAATAAGGCTTGGCTCGATTTTGATGGCAATAAAACAGCCGATTCGGTACGAGTTGTTTTGAGCCCAGCCCCAGCGGGACAAAACGGGTAAAATAGAGTCTCTGTACAAGATTAGAATTGCCCGGATTGCCCATGACTACTTCGACTCCAGCTGCTACCCAAGAAACTTCACAGAGCCTTAAGTTCTGCTCCTCATGCAGTCGCGAAAAGCGTCTGGAAGGTGGCACCTGGATCCCAACAAGCAATCGCAAGCAGCGCTGGATTTGCGCAAGCTGTTTATACAACCGTACACACCGTACGGGCTCAGCAAAAACCTAAAACTTAACTCCGCTTTAACAGCTCGGGATTGATCAATGCCCGACATAGAGATTAGTTTGGCACTCTGTACAAAATGTCGACTTAGGTTATTGGCTGGGAACAATCGCCACGTCGTCACCTACATAGTCCACAGGATACATAATGAAAACTCAAGACACATTTAAATTCGCAGAAACACATGAGTGGGCTAGCATCGAAGATGATGGATTAGTTTGGGTGGGCATTAGCAATCACGCGCAAGAAGCTTTGGGTGATGTCATGTTTTTCCAAGCCCCAAAAATAGGCCAACAAGTAAAGCAGGGCGAAGCTATTGCTGCGATAGAGTCCGTTAAAGCGGCGAGCGATATTCATGCTCCCATCAGCGGTGAAATTGTTGCCCTCAATGGAGAGGTAGATATCAGCCCTGAGGTGGTGAATACTCAGCCGTATGCAGTTTGGTTATTTAAAATTAAACCAACATCTCCTGAGATGCTGAGTACTAACCTAAGTGACTTAATGTCGCTCACACAATACGAGTCTAGCGCTGGTACTTAGATGGCAATCGGATCGCGCTCTACCAACCATCGAATACGTGATGTTTTACTAATTCTTCCCGTGGAATCTTGGCGTAACTCTTGATCAATTATTTCAAGCGTTTCTTGTAATAGTTTGCGATTGCCTGACTCGATTAATAATTGGGCACGCTCTGCACCCGCCACTCGCATGACTGGCTTAGGCACTGGGTCATACACCTTGAGCTCTCTCGTAATCAGACCCCGAGTTTTTATACGCGCCTTGAGTTCATTTAAAAACTGAATCGCTTGATCTAGGTTTTTACCTTCGGCATGAATGAGTGCTTGATATGAGTAGGGCGGTAGTTTTGCCTCTTCGCGCTCTTTAGCAGTAAATGCTAAAAATCCATCAACATCGTGTCTTAATAAATACTGAAATACAGGTGCCTCTGGGTATTGCGTCTCGATATAAATATCTCCCCCAGCCTCACCTTTGATGCCCGATCTTCCTGCACGCCCGGCTACTTGAACTAACTGCGCAAACAATCTTTCGGCCGCTCTAAAGTCTGCCGAATAGAGTCGACTATCTGCGTCTAACACGGCGACTAATCCAATGTTTTGATAGTCATGCCCTTTAGCAATCATTTGTGTACCAACGACGATGTCAACATTGCCATCATGTATTTCTGCAAAGAGCGCTTCTGCTCCTTTACTCTTTCTGCTTGAGTCTGTATCGACCCGCAGCACTCTCGCTTGTGGCCACATTTCTTCAATGGCATCTTCTAATTTTTGAGTCCCATGACCAAGCGTTTTAAGATCTGCATTTCCACAATCAGGGCAAAACTGTGGAATGGGTTTTACCAATCCACAGTGGTGACAATTCAATACTGATCTTTTACTTAAAGCGCCGGCCTTATGCATTACCGTATAGGTAGAGCATTGCGTACATTTTGATAGCCAATTACATGCTGAGCAACTCAGTACCGGAGCATAGCCGCGCCTATTAATCAAAATCAAACTTTGTTTTTTTTCTGCAAGTGCCCTGCTAATAGCATTTGCAAGTGTTTTTGTAATCAGACTTTTTTGCTTGGGCACACCTACATCGCCTGGGCTAAATTGATTTTGTGGATCACGCGTATTAATTAAGTGCACGCTAGGTAGGGCTGCACCCTGAGCGCGCTGATCAAGTCGAATATTTTCATAGCGCCCTGATTGAGCGGCTAACCAAGTTTCTAGCGAGGGCGTGGCAGAAGACAAGAGGATGGGAATTTTTTGATCATGCGCTCGCCAGATTGCTAAATCTCTTGCCGAATATCGAGTCCCATCTTGCTGCTTATAAGATGGGTCGTGCTCTTCATCCACCACGATGGCGCGTAAATTAGGTATTGGCGTCAAGGCCGCTAGCCTGGTTCCTAAAATAATTTGCGCCTTGCCTGTCATTGCATCATACCAAGCGGCGCCTCGTTTCTTTTCGCTGACACCGCTATGTAACACCGCCATTTTTTTATCTGGGAAGTAGGCTCTCACGCGTCTTTCTAGTTGTGGAGTTAAGTTAATTTCTGGCACTAGTAAAAGTACTTGTGCACCCTCTTCTTTAAGTGTGTTTGTAAGCCAATTTAGAAAGACAGCTGTCTTGCCACTCCCCGTTTGGCCTTGTAATAAGATCGCCCTGAATTGTTTTTCTTTTTTACCATCTGCTAGTAGTTGACATAGGGCGACCTTTTGATCGGAATTCAATTGCTCTACCGTGATCAAGCCTTCCGCCACTGCTACAAGCTTTTTTTTACCTTTTTTGTCTGCAGATTCTATTTTTTTCGGTATTTTTTCCCATTCATCTGCTTTTTTCCACATCTGCGGTATGACCGGCAATGCGGTTTCCCCTAAAGCGTGGATGTAATACTGACTGGTAAAACTCATTAATCGCAATAAAGCGGGGTCCAATACTGGAATTGGCGCAAGGCGATCTACGTATTTGAGCCTTCCTATCTCATAATCGGAGTGATTACTAACTCTTACTATCAACCCAATTTCTTTTGACCTAGCAAAGGGCACCTCAACCACGTTACCAATTTCAGGTAATTTGCCCAACTTTTCAATATCCCATAGGTAGTCAAAGCCCTGCACTAAAGGCTTATCTACTACTACCTGTACTACGATAGGCCGAGGATCATTTACTAAAATTTGTTATTACACCCTGTGGATAAGTCTGTGGATATCATTTGTTGCTTTACGTTTCTATAGACATTTTATAGGAATGCCATCTTGGGCAGAAAATCAATATTTTATTAATTTCCAATATAAATCAATAACTTACAGATGTTTAATAAAGTAAAGTTTGATAATTCGTATGAATCTCACTGTATTTTTAATTTTGCACATTTCTGTGCATAACTTTTACCAAAATACTGGCCTAAGTTAGCAATTACTTATAGCTATTGCTATGTGCGCAAGGCTTTTGAGTGATTGATTACGGCTTCGGAAAGCGCCGCCACATTTTCGGGTGGGGTAAATTGGTTAATGCCGTGCCCCAGATTAAAAATATGGCCATCGAGGGGATGCAGTCCGGGCTTTAACGCAGGGGCACTCGCTAAGTCATTCAACAGGCCCTCAGCAGCAGCTGTAACTTGTTTTGGTTCTGAGAACAAAATTAGTGGATCTAGATTACCTTGCAAAGCCAGTGGTTTGTTGATGTCTAAAAGCTGCTGACGAGCGTGACTTAAGCGCATTGTCCAGTCGATTGCAATGACATCTGCCCCAATTTGCGCCATGTCATTTAACCAAATACCACCACCTTTTGTGAACATAATGATTGGAATCTTGCGTCCCTCATGTTCACGAGGTAACAGTGCAATCACTTTTTGCATAGCGGCCAAAGACATGCGCTGATACCAACCGTCGGGAAGCAAGCCACCCCAGGTATCAAAGATCATTAGCGCTTGTGCACCCGCCTTTACCTGCTCAACTAAATAAGCAGCCACCGACTGCACATTAATCTCCAGAATATGCTCAAGCAAATCTGGGCGGCTAAACATCATAGTCTTGGCATGACGAAAATCGTCAGAGCCTGAACCATCAATCATGTAGCAAGCCAATGTCCATGGGCTTCCAGAAAAACCGATCAGCGGTACCCGCTGTTTGCCATCCTGAATCAGTGCCTTGCGAATTTCTGATACAGCATCAAAAACATATTTGAGCTGATCCATATCCGCAACGCGTAATTTTTTTACAGCTTCTTCCGTACGAAGGGGGTGATCAAAGCTGGGGCCTTCACCTGCTGTAAATTTCAGACCCAAACCCATTGCATCTGGAATGGTCAAAATATCTGAAAACAAAATCGCCGCATCTAATGGGTAGCGATCTAGTGGCTGGAGTGTTACTTCAGTTGCATAGGCTGGATTTTTAGCTAGGCCAAGAAAGCTTCCAGCTCTTGCGCGGGTGGCGTTGTACTCTGGCAGGTAGCGACCAGCTTGGCGCATGAGCCAAAGCGGGGTTTGATCAACCGCTTCGCCCAGGCAAGCTTTTAAAAATCGGTCATTTACCAGCAAGGAAATGTCCGACTCTTACTTTTTACGACGAAAACGTGCAATAGCAGCCAGCTGGGCCGCTGCCATAGCAAACTCTGATTGAGCTAAGGCCAAATCAAAGTCCGTACCACGATTTCGCATTGCTTCTTCAGCGCGCTTCTTGGCTTCGTTTGCTTTAGCCTCATCTAAATCATGACCGCGAATAGCAGTGTTTGCCAATACAGTGACATGATCAGGCTGAACTTCTAAATAGCCACCTGCAACGAATACAAACTCTTCGTCACCATCAGCTTTTTCAATACGAACTGAACCTGGGCGAATGCGTGTAATCAAAGGAGTGTGGCCGCGTAAGATACCGAGCTCACCATTTTCTCCAGGAAGCGCTACAAACTTGGCTTCACCGCTGAAAATAGATTGCTCAGCACTCACTACATCGACGCGTATGGTTGACATAATTTCCCTAGATGAATTCGATTAAAGCTTCTTAGCTTTCTCGATGGCTTCATCAATTGAACCCACCATGTAGAACGCTTGCTCTGGCAAGTGATCCAATTCTCCGCTGCAAATCATTTTGAAACCACGGATAGTTTCTTTCAATGGAACGTATTTTCCTGGTGAACCAGTAAATACCTCAGCAACGTGGAAAGGCTGGGACAAGAAACGTTGTATCTTACGTGCACGTGAGACAGCTAATTTGTCTTCTGGTGACAACTCGTCCATGCCCAAAATAGCAATAATGTCGCGCAACTCTTTGTAACGCTGCAGAGTCATCTGAACTTCACGAGCGACATCATAGTGCTCTTGACCAACTACTTGTGGGTCAAGCTGACGGCTGGTTGAGTCCAGCGGATCAACCGCTGGGTAAATACCCAAAGCAGCAATATCACGTGACAACACTACTGTGGAGTCCAAGTGTAAGAAGGTTGTAGCTGGCGATGGATCGGTCAAGTCATCCGCAGGAACGTAAACGGCCTGAATAGATGTAACGGAACCGGTCTTTGTTGAAGTAATGCGCTCTTGCAACTTACCCATCTCTTCAGCCAGTGTTGGCTGGTAACCCACAGCAGATGGCATACGACCGAGCAGGGCCGATACTTCAGTACCGGCGAGTGTGTAACGATAAATATTGTCAACGAAAAACAAAATGTCACGGCCTTCGTCACGGAAAGCTTCGGCCATTGTCAAACCAGTCAAAGCAACGCGCAGACGGTTGCCAGGAGGCTCGTTCATCTGACCAAACACCATCGCCACTTTATCTACAACATTAGATTCCTTCATCTCGTGGTAGAAGTCATTGCCTTCACGAGTACGCTCACCAACACCGGCGAACACAGATAAGCCTGAGTGCTGCTTAGCAATGTTGTTAATCAATTCCATCATGTTCACGGTCTTACCAACACCTGCACCGCCGAATAAACCAACCTTACCGCCTTTAGCAAACGGGCAAACTAAGTCAATAACCTTAATACCGGTTTCCAATAAGTCAACGGATGGTGAGAGTTCATCAAACTTTGGTGCTGGCTGGTGAATGGCACGACGCTCTTGGGTAGCAATAGGACCTGCATCGTCAATTGGGCGACCTAAAACGTCCATAATGCGGCCCAGTGTAGCTGGACCAACAGGAACAGAAATTGGAGCGCCAGTCGATTTCACTTGCATACCGCGACGCAATCCATCGCTAGCACCCATAGCAATTGCGCGAACTACGCCATCACCAATTTGTTGCTGAACTTCAAAGGTCAAACCTTTTTCAGCAAATGATTTTTCTCCGCTCTCAACTAATGTCAAGGCCTCATAAATGTTTGGCATGTTGTCACGTGGGAACTGAATGTCCACCACTGGACCGATACACTGCACGATATTTCCGTTACTCATCGCATTTCTCCGCTTTTAATTCCTGAATTCTTTCGTATTCCTAAACGCTGACCGCTTAAACCGCAGCCGCTCCGCCAACAATCTCTGACAACTCTTTAGTAATAGCAGCCTGTCGTGTTTTGTTGTAAACCAACTGTAATTCACCAATCACATTCTTCGCATTATCTGAAGCGGCCTTCATTGAGACCATTCGTGCAGATTGTTCTGAAGCCATGTTTTCAGCAACAGCTTGATAAATCATTGCTTCTACATAACGCTTGAGCAAGCCATTCAAGACGGACTCCGCATCAGGTTCGTAGATGTAATCCCAAGAATTTCCCGCCTTCTCTTCTGGAGTCAATGCAACTGGTTCCAGCGGCAAGAGTTTTTCTAAAACAGGCTCTTGTTTCATTGCATTCACAAAGCGGTTATATGCCAAATAAACGGCATCAATTTCACCGCGCTCAAACGCTTCTAACTGGACAGTAATTGCGCCAATCAACACATCCATGTGAGGTGTATCGCCAATTTGAGTTGTTTGAGAAATCAGCTTTGCTTTGGAACGATTCAAAAACTGGAGGCCTTTTGAGCCGATGGCAGTGTATTCAATATCAATATTGCTGCCTTGCATATCGCGCGCTTGGTTTGCAATCAAACGCAATACGTTGGTGTTTAGTCCACCGCATAAACCTTTGTCTGTTGTAACCAAAATCGTGCCAATTTTCTTTACATCACGAGTTGCCATGTAAGGAGGGCGGAACTCAGGATTTGCTTTTGAAAGATTGGCAACAATCTCACGAATTTTTTCGGCATAAGGGCGCGCATTACGCATGCGCTCTTGGGCGCGACGCATCTTGGATGCAGCGACCATTTCCATTGCCTTCGTGATCTTGCGCGTATTTTGTACGCTCTTGATCTTAGATCGTATCTCTTTTGTACTTGCCATGATTTATGCGAGCCCTCTTAGAAAGAGGCTGAACGCTTGTAATCCTCAATCGCGGAACGCAAAGCAGCTTCATCCTCTTTGCTCAAGTCTTTGGTCTCTTCAATACGGCCAATTAAATCAGCGTATTTTGATTTCAAATGATCTTGCAAGCCTTTTTCAAATGCTAGTACATGCTTTACTTCAAGATCATCAAAGTAGCCGTTGTTCATGGCATAAAGTGAGGCAGCCATTTCCCAAACCTGCAAAGGCCTGTACTGCGCCTGCTTACACAACTCAGTAACACGCTTACCACGCTCAAGTTGCTTACGCGTTGCATCATCAAGATCAGATGCAAACTGAGCAAACGCTGCTAATTCACGATACTGAGCTAAGTCGGTACGAATACCGCCAGACAATTTCTTAATCACTTTAGTTTGAGCTGCACCACCAACGCGTGACACAGAAATACCGGCGTTAATCGCAGGACGTACACCAGCGTTAAACAAGTCGGTTTCCAAGAAGATCTGGCCGTCAGTAATCGAAATCACGTTGGTTGGAACGAACGCAGAAACGTCACCAGCCTGAGTCTCAATAATTGGCAGTGCAGTCAATGAGCCTGTCTTACCTTTTACTGAACCGTTTGTAAATTTCTCAACATATTCAGCATTTACACGAGCAGCGCGCTCAAGTAAACGTGAGTGGAGATAGAACACATCGCCAGGGTAAGCTTCGCGGCCTGGTGGGCGACGCAAGAGCAAAGAAATCTGACGGTATGCAACAGCTTGTTTTGTTAAATCGTCATACACGATCAATGCATCTTCGCCACGATCGCGGAAGTATTCGCCCATTGTGCAACCTGCGTATGCTGAGAGGTACTGCATCGCTGCAGACTCAGAGGCACTAGCCGCTACAACGACGGTGTATTCCATTGCGCCTAGCTCTGTGAGCTTACGAACTACGTTAGCAATCGTAGAAGCTTTTTGACCGATCGCCACGTAAACGCAATAAACGCCTTTACCTTTTTGGTTAATGATCGCGTCAACCGCAACTGCTGTCTTACCTGTTTGACGGTCACCAATGATCAATTCGCGCTGGCCACGGCCGATTGGAACCATTGCATCAATCGCCTTCAAACCAGTTTGAACTGGCTGGCTAACAGATTGACGTGCAATCACGCCTGGTGCCACTTTTTCGATAAAGTCAGTTAACTTGGTATTGATTGGTCCTTTGCCATCAATCGGCTGACCCAGTGCATTTACAACGCGGCCGAGCAACTCTGGGCCAACTGGAACTTCCAAAATACGGCCAGTACATTTAACTGAGTCGCCTTCTTTAATGTGGGTGTACTCACCCAACACCACTGCACCAACTGAATCACGCTCAAGGTTCAGTGCGAGGCCGATTGTGTTATTGGGGAACTCCAACATCTCGCCCTGCATAACACCAGATAAGCCGTGTACGCGGCAAATACCGTCGGTCACTGAAATTACAGTGCCTTCGTTGCGAAGTTGGGAATCAACACCCATTTCGCTAATTCGGCTTTTGATCAGTTCGCTGATCTCGGAAGGGTTGAGTTGCATTACTTACTCCTGGGTCTTATTTCGTATGTTCTTAATAGGGATAACTTATGCGCCAAGACTTGCTTGCATTTGAGCTAACTGTGCCTTAACTGAACTATCCATTACCTCATCTCCAACTTGAATGCGAACTCCGCCAATCAACTCTGGATCTACTTGAATAGTTGGGCGCAATTCTTTGCCCCCAAAGCGCTTCTTCAAACTTGACAACAAATCATTTAACGCAGAACCCTCTAACGGGAATGCGCTAGTAATCATTACTTCTGCTGCACCTTCGCTCTGATTCTTCATTGCCTCAAACTGAAGAGCAATTTCAGGCATAGCTGATAGGCGATGGCTTTGGTTTACAAGACTTAAAAAACTGGCGACTTTGCTATCCAGCTTAGTCTTCACCATGCCGGAGAGCAATTTGCTGACGTCGTCTGCTGATACTTTTGGATTGTTTGATAAAGCAGCAACTTCTGGCAATGCAGCAAGCTGCGCTAGTTCATTCAGCTGCTCTAAACAAGTAGCAAACTCAGCAGGCTGAGCACTTTGAAAAAGTGCTTCAGCATAAGGGCGTGCAATCGTGGCTAATTCAGCCATATCAAAGTTCTGCCTTTAGTTGATCCAGCAATGTGCCGTGGGCTTTTGCATCCACCTCACGACGCAAAATTTGCTCTGCGCCTTTCACAGCCAACACAGCGACTTCAGCGCGCAATACTTCGCGGGCACGAGTGACCTGTTGATCTGCGTCTTGCTTAGCTTGAGAAATAATGCGGGCTGCTTCTGCTTGTGCATTTGCGCGAATTTCTTCAGCGGACATTTGTGCACGTTTTTCTGCTTCTGCAACACGCTGCACACCTTCTTGGCGTGCTTTAGATAATTCTTGCTCTGCTTCATTGCTTGCTAATGCGAGTGCTTCTTTACCGCGCTCGGCGGCAGCTAAGCCGTCAGCAATTTTGCTTGAACGCTCATCTAACGCCTTAACTAGCGGTGGCCACACAAAACGTGCAACAACCCACCATAAGACGAAGAAAACGATCATTTGCGCGAATAGGGTCGCGTTCAGATTCACGATATTCCTTTCAGTATTGTTGAGAACGGTTGGATGACCCGGTGGTCATCCACGCCAAAACAATTACTTAATAACTGCGAGCAGTGGGTTTGCGAAAGCAAACAACATTGCAACGCCAACGCCGATCAAGAATGCAGCGTCAATCAAACCTGCCAAAAGGAACATCTTGGTTTGTAATTCATTGATCAATTCTGGCTGACGGGCAGCGCCCTCAATGAACTTACCGCCCATTAGGCCAATGCCCAAACAGGCTCCCAATGCGCCGAGGCCGATGATGAGGCCGATACCGATAGCGGTTAGTCCTTGGATGTTGGCTAAGAATGCTTGCATGTTTACTCCTAAGTATTGAAAGTGAGGTTAAAAATAAAAAAAATTAATGGTGACTGTGGGCTTGCCCAATGTAAACCAAGGTCAACATCATGAAAATAAATGCTTGCAACAGAATAACTAGGATGTGAAAGATTGCCCACGCGGAGCCTGCAATCACATTGCCGACGAAACCAAGCATGTATAAATCTAGGTTAAAGGTCCACATGCTTCCCAGGAGGGCGATGAGCAAAAATAATAGCTCGCCCGCATACATGTTGCCGAACAGTCGCATGCCAAGGGATACGCCCTTAGCGATATATTCAATGATGTTCAAAATCAGATTGAAAGGCGCCAGGTACCACTTTGCACCAAAGGGTGCCGAAACCAGTTCATGCAAAAAGCCTCCGAGGCCTTTGACTTTGAAGCTGTAGAAGAACACCAACAGGAGAACTGAAAAAGATAGGCCGAAGGTGGCATTTAAATCAGTGGTAGGTACTATCTTGTGATGAGGAACATGAACTCCGAAACCACCGATGAATTGGTTAACCCCGAAGATCCAATCTACCGGCACCAAATCCAAGGTATTTAAAAGAATAATCCAGCAAAAAACAAACAGGGCCAGAGGAGCAATAAAGCTTCTATCGCCATGAACAATGCTTTTGGTCTGGTTATCAACCATCTCTACCAGCATCTCGATCAAACATTGAAAGCGGCCAGGAACGCCAGGCGATGCCCTTCGCGCGGCAATCAACAGCAGAAAAACTGTGATCAACCCCATTACCGAGACCCAAAAGATGGTGTCTAAATTAATGATGCTGAAATCAATAACTGAGGTTTGCGGCCCGCCAATATTATTGAGGTTTTGTAAGTGCTCAGCAATATAAGCAGTCGGTGTAAGCGGTTCGCTGGCCACTTGATGGGCCGCCCCTGCTGCTGCGTTGACTTCGCTAGACATCTCTAAACTTGTCCTTATATATATTTACCACCTGTTACTTCCAAAACCACACTAGCAAATAACATTTGAGCGTAGCCAAATAAGTGACAAGCAATGGAATCCATTTCAAATCAGGCTGCTTCAAGGCAAAGCCAATAAACAGGAGAACGGTTGCTAGAATTTTTATAAATTCGCCAGAAACCACTGCTGCTAAATATCCGCCAGGGCTTGATTTTACATTTTTTTTTGCCGCCTCTAAGCGCACCAAAAATAATGCTGAGGGTAAAAACCCAATCAAACCGCCTACTAAAGCCGAATAAGTATAAACGCTTTTGTCAGCCTGGTTAGAAAAAACAAAGCAGGCAGAAGCAATCATCAAGGTTAGCACTACCTGACTTAAAACAATCCACCAAGAATTCATTGACCTAAAATTCTGCGGCTTTGCCTTACGCAATACATCCATTTCCTCTTTGCTCAGGGCTTTATAGGAGTCATTATCGATTTCATCCCATTGATACCCTGGAGTTGGCTGTTCTTTTTTCACAAAATTCATTTCTCGAGGCGAACTAAAAGGGCTTTAGTCTGCCCGAATACCCAATTTTTTTAAGAGGGAATCCAACTCATCAAATTGGCTAAAGCGGATTCTAAGCTCGCCACCTTTATCCTTAAACTTAAATTCTGCACTTAAGCCTATCAAATCAGCAATTTCTTGAGTTAAGCGACGCATATCTGGATCGCGGCTTGGTGCGCCGCCCTCCGCCTTGGTTTTGGCTTTTTTATCCCCAATTTGGCCGCCAGCAAGCGCTAGGGCAGTAGCCATTCTTTCGGCCTCACGAACGGATAGGCCCTGGGCAGCGATTCTTTGCGCCAAGGCAACTTGGCTTGCCCCGGGCAAAGGCAATAAAGCGCGGGCGTGACCCATATCAATGTCGCCCGCCAAGAGCATGGCCTGCACTGGTTTTGCCAATTGATTTAAACGCAATAAATTGCTTACAGCGCTACGTGACTTACCCACCGCTTTCGCCGCTTGCTCATGCGTAAAACCAAACTCTTCAATCAACCTAGCAAGACCTTGAGACTCTTCAAGCGGATTCAAATCTTCGCGCTGCATATTCTCAACTAAAGCCATTGCAGCGGCAGCCTGATCATTGGCGCCAGAAACTAATACAGGCACCTCTTGTAAACCGGCCAAAGTGGCCGCACGAAAGCGACGTTCGCCTGCAATGATTTCGTATTTACCAGGCGCAACCAAGCGCACCAACAAGGGCTGCATCACACCTTGCTCACGAATACTTTCGGCCAACTCTTGCAATGCACCTGCTTCCATTTTTTGACGTGGCTGATATTTACCAGCCTGCAATGCGCTTAATGGCAAACGATTAATTTCAGTTGTAGTTTCTTTTTGTGCCTTATCGCCGAGAAGCGCCTCTAAGCCACGACCCAAACCTTTTTTCTTGATTGCAACCATAATATTTTTATTGTTCCTAGGTTTTACATTTGCTTAATGCGCTCAATCATCTCAGCGCCAAACTCTAAATAGGCTTTGGAGCCCCGTGATGTCTTATCAAACGCCACCCCAGGAAGACCATAGGACGGGGCTTCGGCCAGGCGGACGTTGCGGGGAATGATGCTCTTAAATACTTTATCGCCAAAGTGCTCAAGTAGTTGATCAGAAACTTGTTGTTGCAAAGTCATGCGCGGATCAAACATCACGCGCAATAAACCAATAATCACTAAATCAGGATTTAAGTTTGCGTGAACTTGCTTAATCGTGTTCACTAAATCCGACAGGCCTTCTAATGCAAAGTATTCACATTGCATTGGTACGATCACGCCATTCGCTGCACACAATCCATTGAGCGTTAACAAAGATAGTGCTGGGGGGCAGTCAATCAAAATAAAGTCATAGTCATTCGCAACAAGAGCAAGCGCATCTTTCAATCTTTGTTCGCGCGAATCTAAATCTACCAACTCAATTTCTGCGCCTGCCAAATCGCGATTTGCTGGCAACACATCGTAGCCAGAACTCTCGCAGGGCACTGCAGATTCTTTTACTGTCGAAAGACCAATCAAGACTTGATACACGGTACTGCTAAGATCTGCTTTTTCAATTCCTGAGCCCATCGTCGCATTACCTTGTGGATCTAAGTCCACCAACAGGACACGTTGCTGGTGTCCAGCTAAACCAGCAGCCAAATTGACAGCGGTAGTGGTTTTACCAACACCGCCTTTTTGATTTGCAATACAGAATATTTTGGCCATAATTTTTCTTAAAAAATGTCGTGCTTTAAAGGGATAATTTTCTCACGGGGGATAAGACCAAAAGTCGGCGCTCCACCGCTAAATTCGGGATCTTTAGGGGCTCATCGGCCACCAGTCGCCATTCGTCCATGCAAACGTCCTGCAACTCTTCATCTGCGCGCTTAGCCTTCATGGCAAATACGAAGCCATTGGGCCTGAGCAGGGGCAAGGACAACTCTAAAAAATGGGCAAGATTGGTAAATGCCCTAGAAATCACCGCATCAAACTGCCCTGGCTGTGATTTGGCCACCGCTTCAACGCGCTCACTCAAGACCTGAATGTTTTTTAAACCCAGCTTACCGCGCACATGCTGCAAAAATGCCGTCTTTTTACGTATAGCCTCAATCAAAGTCAAATGCCACTCCGGCTGCAAAATAGCAATCGGGATTGCAGGCAGGCCACCGCCCGACCCAAGGTCCGCGATTTTGGGGTTTGGTAAACCCAGAAAACGGCGCATTACTGGTAAAACTGTAATAGAATCAATAAGGTGCAAATGAACAGAGTTCTTCTCGCCCTCAATTGCAGTCAAATTATGCACCTGGTTCCAGCGGCCCATTTCCTGCAAGAAAAGCTCTAAATCCGCGATATTGCCAGAGCTGAGATTAAGACCTAAACCCTCAATCCCCAAAGAGACCAGATCATTACTCATGAACTTCTTCTTGGGTGCGGCCTAGGCCTTTTTTAAGGTGGACCAACAATAGAGAGAGGGCTGCAGGCGTAACTCCAGATATCCTACCAGCCTGACCCAAGGTGCCCGGCTTATGCAGGTTGAGTTTTTGCTGCACCTCTTTAGATAGACCGACTACTTGGGTGTAATCTAAGTTTTCTGGCAGCGGAAAGGTCTCATTGTGCTCTTGCCGAGCAATCTCCACTGCCTGCCTCTCTATATAGCCTTGATATTTAATCGAAACTTCAACCTGATCACTAATTTGCTGCGCTAAACCTAAATCATCATCTAGCGTTCCTGGCGACCAAAGGCCCCCAGACAGGCTGGTAACTGCCTCATAAGTTATGCCCGGACGCCTTAAAAGGTCTGCCAAACTACACTCATGGGACAAATCTTGACCCAAAAGCTCAGAAACAGCCTTAGCTGACCCATGTTTTGGGCCAATCCAAATGTCTTGTAAGCGAGATGTTTCACGTGAAACAGCCTCTTGTTTCCTGCAAAACGTATCCCAGCGGTAATCATCTACTAAGCCCAGTTCACGACCAATAGTAGTAAGGCGCAGATCCGCATTGTCCTCTCGCAGGCTCAGACGATATTCTGCACGGCTAGTAAACATACGGTAGGGCTCTTGGACGCCCAAGGTAATCAGATCATCAACTAAAACGCCAATATAGGACTCGCTCCGCTTAGGCAACCAAGGCTCTTTACCTTGCGCCGCCAAACCAGCGTTAATGCCAGCAAGCATGCCTTGGGCAGCAGCTTCTTCATAGCCTGTTGTGCCATTTATCTGGCCAGCAAAGTACAGGCCTGCAATTGCCTTGGTCTCCAGGCTATGGCGCAAATGGCGCGGATCAAAGAAATCGTACTCAATAGCATAGCCAGGGCGCACAATTACCGCAGACTCTAGACCACGAATACTGCGCACCAAATTCCACTGAACATCAAAGGGCAGGCTGGTAGAAATACCATTGGGGTAAAACTCGTTCGTTGTTAGGCCCTCAGGCTCTAAAAAGATTTGGTGGCTATTTCTGGAGGCAAAACGGTGGATCTTGTCCTCAATAGAAGGGCAATAGCGTGGGCCAACCCCTTCAATAAGGCCGGTGTACATCGGGGAGCGGTCTAAACCACCCCGAATAATGTCGTGTGTTTGTTCATTTGTATGGGAGATCCAGCACGGCACTTGCCTCGGATGCTGCTCAGGTCGACCCAAATAAGAGAAGACTGGCACCGGATCCAAGTCTCCTGGCTGCTCCAGCATCACTGAAAAATCAATGGTGCGCCCATCAATCCGGGGCGGGGTACCAGTCTTTAATCTTCCCTGAGGAAGCTTCAACTCTTTCAGTCTAGCCGACAAAGAAACAGCGGCCGGGTCACCAGCTCGACCCCCAGCATGGTTATTTAAACCAACATGGATCTTTCCATCCAAGAATGTGCCAGCAGTTAGCACCACCTTTTTGGCCATAAACTTAAGGCCCATTTGCGTAACCACTCCCTGAACCTCATCACCCTGAACCAGCAGATCATCTACGGCGGCTTGGAAAAGGGTCAGGTTTTCTTGATTTTCAAGACGACGACGGATCGCCGCCTTATATAAAACACGGTCACCCTGTGCGCGGGTTGCACGAACGGCAGGGCCCTTACTTGAATTCAAGATCCGAAACTGAATACCCGCCTCATCAGTGGCTGCCGCCATAGCGCCACCCATAGCATCAATCTCTTTAACTAAGTGGCCTTTGCCAATTCCGCCGATTGAAGGGTTGCAGCTCATAGCACCCAAACTCTCAATACTATGGGTTACGAGAAGGGTATCGCATCCCATGCGCGCAGCCGCAAGGGCGGCCTCGGTTCCGGCGTGACCGCCGCCAACCACAATGACATCAAAGTTCTTTGAATAGCGCATGATTTGCCTCAGATAGGGCGATGATCATAGCATTTTGTAGGTTTCACGTGAAACAAATCCATATCTAAATAACAATATGCAGAATCATTATTATGTAAACTATTGATTTAATTGAATATTTATATAATGGGGGTCAAAATACACAGCGCCCAAATAAGCGCCTCACTTAGAGTAGAAAACGGAGGATCTTAAATGAGTACGGCGCCGAAGCGCCGCACTAAAAACTCATTAGACAAAAGCAGGCTTAGTTCTTGTTCTTAAAAAAGTGGGTGATTTCGCCAACAACACCACGACGGAAGGCCAAAACACAAATCACAAAAATGAATCCGGTTGCAATAGTGCTCCAGGATCCAATATTGGCTAGATAGTTTTGCAAACCAACCACAATGCCCGCGCCGACCACTGGACCAAGAATGGTTCCCATGCCGCCCAACAGAGTCATTAAAACAACCTCTCCCGACATATGCCAATGGACATCAGTCAATGTTGCCAACTGAAAGACTAGGGTTTTCAAAGAACCCGCGAGGCCCGCGAGCGCTGCTGAAATTACAAAAGAAATGAGTTTGAAACGATCAACGTCATAACCTAAAGAAACTGCGCGAGGTTCGTTTTCACGAATCGCTTTTAAGACCTGGCCAAATGGAGAGTGCACAGTTCGAACAATCAAAGCAAATCCGAGCAAGAAAATAACCAGAACAAAGTAATACATATTGACGTCGTCTTTCAAGTCAATCAAACCAAACAATAAGCCGCGTGGCACCCCTTGAATGCCGTCCTCGCCACCGGTGAATGGAAGTTGTACAGCCAAGAAGTAAACCATTTGGGAGAGCGCCAATGTCACCATCGCAAAATAAATTCCTTGCCGACGAATTGCTAAAGAGCCAATCAAAAAACCCAAAATACCCGAGCTCAGCACGCCAAACACAATTCCAAGCTCAGGAGACAAGCCAGCCTCTTTGCAAAGGTAGGCGGTGATATAGGCAGATGTTCCGAAAAATGCAGCGTGACCAAAAGAAAGAAGTCCCGTAAAGCCTAGTAATAAATTAAAAGCACAAGCGAAAAGCGCGAAACACAAGACCTTCATGGCAAAGACTAAATAGATGAAGTCCTGAAAAGGCATCAGCAAAGCAATTAAAACCAAAATGCCATAAAGCAATTTTATTTTTGAGCTCACTTATTTCTCCCGGCCGAAAAGTCCAGCAGGACGAATGAGCAACACAATTGCCATAATCACAAAAATAACCACACCAGATGCTTCTGGATAAAACACTTTGGTTAAGCCCTCAATCAAACCTAAGGCAAGGCCAGTCAAGATGGAGCCCATGATGGAGCCCATGCCGCCAATCACGACTACTGCAAAAACCACAATAATTAGATTCGAACCCATCAGTGGGTTAACTTGAAAAATAGGTGCAGCCAAAACACCAGCAAAACCAGCCAGGCCAACACCATAGGCATAGGCCAAAGAAATCATTAAAGGTACGTTAATGCCAAATGCCTGAAGTAGTTTTGGATTTTCAGTTCCAGCGCGAAGATAAGAGCCCAGCTTCGTTCTCTCAATTACATACCAAGTAAAGAAACAAACCACTAAAGAGGCAACTACTACCCACAAGCGATATTTAGGCAAAATAATGCCAATCGACTCTAATGGAATAACGCCTTGTAGTAATTCAGGGGCTGGATAACTCTCACCAGAAATTCCATACCAATGGCGGAACATGCCCTCAATAATCAGGGCCAAACCAAAAGTTAACAACAAACCATAAAGGTGATCAAGATGGTATAAGCGCTTGAGCATTGTGCGCTCGAGAATTAAACCAAAACCCGCCATCACCAAGGGCACCAAAATTAATGCAAACCAATAGTTAATTGAGAACTCAGGAAAGCCAAGCCATTGGCCAATTTGAGTCAAACCAATCCACGCAACAAAAGCTCCCATAGTGTACTGAGCACCATGCGAAAAATTAATGATGTTGAGTAAGCCAAAAATAATAGCAAGGCCCAAGCTCAAAATGGCATAGAAAGAGCCATTAATAAGCCCCACTAAGAGCTGGGCAACCAGCCCTTGTGGGGTAATTCCAAGAAGTTCAAACATGCTAATTAAAAAACTAATTACTTGTTAGTAACCAGCTTGCATCGTGACAATGAAAGTGGTTGTGTTGCCTCAGCAGCTGGAATCACAGCTTTGACGTTGTAATAATCCCAAGGGCTGGTAGATTCAGATGGCTTCTTCACTTCTAGCAAGTACATGTCATGCTCAAACTTACCGTCAGCACGAATTTTTCCTTTAAACAAACCGTCGTCAATATTGGTGGATTTCAAAACCTTCATTACCGCTTGAGTATCATCAGAGCCCGCCTTCTGAACTGCAGCCAAGTAAGCAAGGACCGAAGAATAAACACCGGCTTGAACGCTGGTCGGCATACGCTTATGTTGCAGAATAAAACGTTTGGCGAACGCACGTGTCTTGTCATCTTTATCCCAATAGAAACCTTCGGTTAAGTACATACCTTGAGCAGCATTCAAACCCAAAGAATGAACATCTGAAATAAACATCAACAAAGGTACAACGGTTTGCTTTTTGTTGATGCCAAACTCGGAAGCCTGCTTAACAGAGTTAATTGTGTCTTGGCCCGCATTTGCCAAGGCAACAACATCTGCGCCACTTGCTTGGGCTTTTAGGAGATATGAAGAGAAGTCGCTATTCGGAAATGGGTGCTTACTGGTTCCCAATACCTTGCCACCGTTAGCATTAATAACGTTCGTCGCGTCTCTCTCCAAGGCGGCACCAAAAGCATAGTCAGCAGAAAGGAAGTACCAATTCTTTTTACCCTGCTTTACAACAGCCTTGGCAGTGCCGTTTGAAAGCGCATAAGTGTCATAGGTCCAGTGCACGTTATTAGCAGTACATTTTTCATTAGTGATTGGCAAAGAAGCTGCGCCAGACACCAAAGTGATCTTGTTCTTTTGTTCTGCTACTTCCATTACGGCGAGCGCAACGTTGGTGGATACCAATTCAACAATCACATCCACACCATCTTTGTCGTACCACTCACGCGCTTTGTTAGCAGCAATATCCGCCTTATTTTGATGATCAGCACTAAGCAACTCAATCTTCTTACCAATAACCGTGCCATCCTTTGAAAAATCGGCAATAGCCATTTTTGCTGCAATCACAGCACCGGGGCCGGCGAGATCAGAGTAGATTGAAGATAGGTCGGTCAAAACACCAATCTTGACTACGTCACCACTGACTTTAGCGGTTTGTGAAAATGCTGGGTTTGAACCAAAAAAGGTTGCCGCCACCAGGCATGCGGTAATTTGCTTTAACTTCATTTATGTCTCCTATAAATAGCCACTAAACACCAAGATACTCATTTAATAAACTTGCTTTTTCCGTAAGCTCATTTTGATTGACAACCTCAACTACATTGCCGTGCTCAACCACATAATGCCGATCAGCCAAAGGGGCGGCGAAGCGGAAGTTTTGCTCCACCAACACAATCGTGAAACCCTTGTTCCGCAAATTGGTAACCACCTCTCCCAACTTTTGAACAATCACTGGCGCCAAACCTTCGGTAATCTCATCCAACAACAACAGTTTTGCGCCCGTTCTCAGAATGCGTGCCATTGCGAGCATTTGCTGCTCACCACCCGACAGCCTTGTGCCAGGGCTGTTGCGTCGCTCGTACAAGTTAGGAAACATTTCATAAATTTCATCTAAGCCCATGCCGCCAGAAGCAATGTCTGGCAAGAGCAACAAATTCTCCTCAGCACTTAGGCTGGCAAAGATACCACGCTCTTCCGGGCAATAACCAGCACCCAAGCGGGCAATTTTGTAGGTTGGCATTGCAATGGTTTGGTTGCCATAAATTTCTACCGAACCCGTTCTTTTACTAGTCAGGCCCAAAATGGTTTTTAAGATAGTGCTGCGACCAGCACCATTGCGACCCAGAAGAGTAACCACCTCACCATCACGAACAGCAAAATTCACACCATGAAGAATGTGGGACTCACCATACCAAGACTCGAGGTTTTTAACCTCCAACGCCATCGTACTCATGTGCCATCACTCCCATGACTGCCCATGTAAGCCTCAACTACTAAGGGGTTATTGGAAACCTCTTGGTAGGAACCTTCAGCCAGCACAGACCCTCGCTGCAATACTGTGATGCGGTCTGCTATAGAGGAAACGACCTTCATATTGTGCTCAACCATCAAAATGGTGCGGCCTTTAGCAACCCGATCGATTAGCTCGGTAACGCGCTCAACATCCTCGTGCCCCATGCCCTGTGTTGGCTCATCCAACAACATTAATTCGGGCTCCATTGCCATGGTGGTGGCAATCTCTAAAGCTCTTTTGCGACCATAGGCTAGGTTTAGCGTTTCTTCGTGGGCAAAGTCTGCCAAACCGACCTCTAACAAAAGCTGTTCAGCGCGCTCATTGAGCACGTTTAGCGAGTTTCCAGACTTCCAAAAGTGAAATTCGGTGCCCAATCCTCGCTGCAGTGCAACACGAACATTCTCTAAAACGGTAAGGTGTGGAAAAACAGCTGAAATTTGGAATGAGCGGACAACCCCACGACGCGCAATTTGGGCTGGTCGTTCTTTGGTAATGTCGAAGCCATTAAATAAAATCTGGCCACTGGAGGGCTCTAAAAACTTGGTAAGGAGGTTAAAACAAGTTGTTTTGCCGGCACCATTGGGCCCAATAAGGGCGTGAATGGTTCCCCGAGCAACATCTAGGTTGACATCGCTTACCGCGGAAAAGCCTTTGAACGTCTTTCCAAGGCCAATTGTTTTTAATATTGTTTCTTGCAAACTCAAATCCTTATACCCATCCATAGGCAAGAGTTTGAGAATACCCTAAGCGAGGGCCGACTAATATAGCGATAACCCTAAAAACATTCAGGGCGTAATGATTAATTCGTCTAGGTATTGTTTAAAAACTTTTGGATTGCCAATCTTGCCATCTCATCCAAAACATCCACAGGAACCCTTTGCGCCCCCTGAACAATCATAAGAGCATATGGCTTAGCAAGAGCGGCAGCCTCTGGACACAAGTGAAGCTCTTCACCAATTGCGGGCGATTGGCTGCGCCAATAATTAATGGCAGCCTCTAAATCCTGAATGGTAATGAACAGCATATTGAAAAAAGAATTTACTTCTTATCGAGAGACAACATGGTGCCTCGACATTTTTTGGCGCCACAACGGCACTCATAATCTTTTTTCATTTGTTTGGTAAGGCGACCATCAACCCCAAGGGAGTAGTCATAAAAAAGCTCCTCACCCACCTTAAGGTCTCTTTTGGCGTAGATAAACACACGGGGCTCGCCACCGAAGCTATCCTCCTGAGTTTCACAAATTGGCTTACATGAATGGTTAATCCAGCGAGCAGCGTTTCCACCATACTTCGCATCAATACAGCGGCCATCTTCTAGTGAAAAGTAAAAGGTGTGGTTTGGGTCTTTTGGGTTGTGCGGGTGGCGCTTTTCTGCCAACTTCCAACTAATTATCTCGCCTTTGTACTCAATGATCGCATCGCCCTTTTTAATCGGCTTCGCAACAAAAACACCTTTTCCATGAATTGGTGAAGACTTAACAACAATGCGTGAGCGATCAATTTTTGGGACTGCTAATTTCTTTTTACCCATTTAAATCAAACATCCAAATTGCGCGCAATTAAGGCATTTTTTTCAATAAAGGCGCGGCGCGGCTCAACCTCATCACCCATTAGGGTAGTGAAGACCTGGTCGGCAGTAATCGCATCTTCAATTTTGACTTGGAGTAAGGTGCGTGATCCTGCGTCCATTGTGGTTTCCCACAACTGCGAGGGATTCATCTCGCCAAGGCCTTTATAGCGCTGACGACTAAGAACGCGCTCAGCCTCAGAAAGTAGCCACGCAAAGGCAGTCCTAAAGTTTTGAGTCGATTGCTCTTTTTGGTTTTTGTCTGGGTCTCCGCGGCGCACCTTCGAGCCCGGCAACACCTTGCCAGATAAAACCGCAGCCGCATTGGCCAAGCTTTGATAGTCATCTCCATGAACAAAATCGGAGTTAATAGCCGATAGTTTCAGATTGCCATGAATCCGGCGAGATAAAAGCAACTTGTAGCGATCTGTGCGCTCTTCTTTTTGAACAGTGATTTCAGGTGGAAGCGCTAGTGGGTTTAAGGATTCTGCGAGCGCAACGCGCAAGCGCTCAGCAGATTCTTGGGCTGACTTTTCTGTATCTAAATTTAATTGGGTGCCAGAGGCAATGGCGCGCAAAGCGTCTTCGTCAATAGTTCGTGATAGGCGATCAACAATAGACTGAATCACTTGATAGTGTTTGGCCAACTCGTCCAATGCGGCGCCCTCAATGATTTCACCCGTGGGGGTTTGGAGTGATGCTGACTCAAGGGCAATTTTCAAAAGCAATTGGTTGAGTTCGGCGTCATCTTTAATATATTGCTCATTCTTGCCAAACTTGACCTTGTATAAAGGTGGTTGAGCAATATAGATGTGGCCTCGTTCAATTAACTCTGGCATCTGTCTATAGAAGAAGGTGAGTAAAAGCGTACGTATGTGGCTTCCATCTACGTCCGCGTCGGTCATGATGATAATGCGGTGATAACGGAGTTTGTCGGCCTTATATTCTTCAGCGCCGATGCCGGTCCCAAGCACAGTAATTAAAGTAACCACCTCTTGGCTTGCCAGCATTTTGTCGAAGCGCGCCTTCTCCACATTCAAGATTTTTCCTTTGAGAGGAAGAATCGCCTGGAAGCGACGATCTCGTCCCTGCTTTGCAGAGCCGCCCGCGGAATCTCCCTCGACAATAAACAACTCTGATTTTGTGGGGTCCTTTTCTTGGCAATCTGCCAACTTTCCAGGGAGCCCCAGGCCATCTAAAACACCTTTGCGACGAGTCATATCGCGAGCTTTGCGGGCTGCTTCGCGAGCGCGCGCAGCATCTACAATTTTTCCGCACAAAATCTTAGCGTCAGCTGGGCGCTCTTGTAAATACGCGCTCAGAGCCTCAGCAACAATCTCCTCTACTGGGCCACGAACCTCACTAGACACCAACTTGTCTTTTGTTTGGCTTGAGAACTTTGGCTCTGGGACTTTGACAGACAATACGCAAGCAAGGCCTTCACGCATATCGTCGCCAGAAATTTCTACCTTCGCTTTTTTTGCAACCTCGTGCTCATCAATGTATTTGTTGATCACGCGTGTCATGGCTGCACGCAATCCTGTTAAGTGGGTACCGCCGTCACGTTGAGGGATGTTATTGGTAAAACACAAAACTTGCTCACTAAAACTATCGTTCCATTGCATTGATACTTCAGCCGTGATGTTGCCACCCAAATCTGATGGGCGGATACCTTCGGCGTAAAAAATATTAGGGTGCAAAACGTTTTTTGTTTGGTTGATGTATTCAACAAAGCCCTTTACACCACCAGAAAACGCAAAATCTTCTTCTTGACCAGAGCGTTGATCAATTAGTTTGATGTGAACGCCATTATTTAAAAACGAAAGTTCGCGGATACGCTTAACCAGTATTTCATAATGAAACTCGACGTTTCCAAAAATAGTTTCGTCGGCTAAAAAGTGAACCTCTGTGCCAGACAGGGTTGTGTCACCAATAACAGTGATTGGCGATGTAGCAACCCCATTTTCTTCTTGAATGTTGCGATTTTGAATAACGCCACGCGCGAACTCCATGTAATGCGCTTTGCCATCGCGACGAATGGTCAGCTTTAGCCATTTAGAGAGTGCGTTTACGCAACTAACACCTACGCCATGTAAACCACCGGAAACCTTATAACTATTTTGATCAAACTTACCACCGGCATGCAACTCCGTCATCACAATTTCTGCAGCACTTCTTTTTGGCTTGTGCTTGTCGTCGTATTTAATGCCTGTTGGAACACCACGGCCGTTATCGACTATAGAAATGGAATTGTCAGTTTGAATGACAACGGTAATTTCAGAACAATAGCCCGCAAGCGCTTCATCAATCGAGTTATCTAAAACCTCAAAAACTAAGTGGTGTAAGCCTGTGCCATCAGAGGTGTCTCCAATGTACATTCCTGGACGTTTGCGAACAGCCTCAAGACCTTCTAAGATTTGAATTGATGATGCACCATACTGCTCTACTACTTTTTTTTCTTCAGTCATTTTTTTCTAAATTAAATACGCATCGGCATCACAACATACTTAAAGTCCTCAGAACCAGGCAAAGTAATAACCGCACTACTATTGGCATCACCTAAACTAATTTGAATTTTTTCATTCTTCAAGTTTGACAAAACATCTAACAAATAACTTACATTAAAGCCAATTTCAACCTCATCACCACTGTATTCAGTTTCAATCTCTTCTTGCGCCTCTTCTTGCTCAGCGTTGGTTGATTGAACCGTGATTCGGTTTGGTGATAAAGAAAAACGTACGCCTTTAAATTTATCAGTTGTTAAAATTGCGGCGCGCTGTAGTGCGGATTGCAAAACATCTCGCCCAACAACCAGTGAGTTTTTGTGGCCCTTGGGTATTACTCTTTGAAAGTCAGGAAATTTTCCTTCGACTAGTTTTGAAATTAACTCGATATCGCCGAAAATAAATTTCACTTGATTGGATGTAAGGCTCATTTCCAGCATCTCATCCGAATCTTCTAGCAGGTGCTGACACTCAAGAATAGTTTTACGAGGAATGATGATTTCTTGTCTTTGCCCAGAACCTACTGGAGCCTCTGACAGCTCAACTTGAGAGTACGCCAAACGATGACCATCAGTAGCCACAGCAATTACTTGTTTGCCATCAATAACCAACAACATCCCATTAAGGTAATAACGAATATCTTGTTGAGCCATGGCGAAATGAACCTGACTAACCAGCTGGCGAAAGCTCTTTTGAGTCATCCTCCAACTCGCCGTTACCTCACCAACGCTCTGCATAACAGGAAACTCGGATGCAGAGAGGGTTTGTAAAGAAAAGCGGCTTTTACCACTCTGTACAACCATTTTATTGTCTTTAAGGTTTAAGGCTACAGGCCCTTCTGGAAGTGCTCGCAAAATATCAAGTAGTTTTCTTGCGGCTACCGTTGTTGTCACGTCTTCTGCACCAACACCAAAACTGGCGTTAGTTGTAATTTGAATCTCTATGTCAGTTGAGATGAACGACACCTTGTCACCCTGTTTTTTAAATAACAAGTTTGCCAAGATCGGCAAAGTGTGTCGACGTTCAACAATGCCACTAACAACCTGAAGTGGTTTTAATAAACTATCCCTTGAAGTGTTTACGAGTTGCATTGCTTTTAAATCCTTGTATATATCTTATTAGTAATAGTAATAAGGCTTGTTATTTTGGTGGATAAGTCAAAAACCTTATATAAAACAACCCATTAAGACGAAAAAATCCTGTGGAAAACCCCTGTATAAACCGTGCATAAATCTTGGATAACTTTTTATGAACATCCTATTTTTGCATGAACCGCCATCTTTCCACAATTTATCCACACACAATCCACAAACTTATTCAATGAGCTATCCACAACCTTATCCACAGGCAAAAAACCTAAGACTTTAGGGTTTGCTCAATAACGTGGATTTCATGGTTAAGTTGTCCGTCGTGTGAGCGCTCTTCGCCAATCTTCCGAACGGCGTGTAAAACGGTTGTATGGTCCCGCCCCCCAAATAACTCACCAATTTCCGGGAGACTTTTTTGGGTCAACTCTTTTGCCATAAACATAGCGATTTGCCTTGGGCGAGCTATGTTTGCTGGACGCTTTTTTGAATACATGTCGGCAACTTTGATGCTGTAAAAGTCGGCCACTGCTTTTTGTATATTGTCGACTGAAATTTGCCGATTTTGTATTGACAAAAGATCTTTTAAGGCCACGCGAGCCACCTCAATCGTGACCTCTTTGCCGTGGAAACGAACAAATGCCAATATCTTCCTTAGCGCCCCTTCCAGCTCCCTCACATTAGATCTAAGGTGTTTGGCAACAAAAAAAGCAACATCTTCACTCATTGGGATGCCTTCGCTCAGGGCCTTTTTCATTAAGATGGCAACCCGCATTTCTAGCTCTGGCGGTTCAATGGCCACTGTTAAGCCGGAATCAAATCGGGAAATAAGGCGGTCATCAATCCCAGCCATCTCCTTTGGGTAGGTGTCGCTTGTGATGATGACCTGAGCTTTGTTGCCCAAAAGCGCCTCAAAGGCGTAAAAAAACTCTTCTTGAGTCCTAGATTTGCCGCTAAAAAATTGAATGTCATCAATCAGTAGCAAGTCTAGGGAGTGGTAGTAGCGCTTGAAGCGATCAAAAGCCTTTTGTTGATAAGCTCTAACCACATCAGAGACATACTGCTCGGCGTGAATATATCGAATCCGGGCGCCAGGCTTTTCTTTTAGAAGGTGGTTCCCAATTGCATGAATTAGGTGGGTTTTACCCAAACCCACCCCACCATATAAAAACATGGGGTTATAGGAGGTTCCCGGGTTGTGGGCAACCTGGATCGATGCAGCCCTAGCCAATTGATTTGCCTTACCAGTAACAAACGTATCAAAGGTAAGGTTGGGGTTCAGTTTAGAGTGATCTTCAATCTCAAAAGCCTGCTCCTCAGTGGAGTTGTTGTCCGCGATCACTTTAGGCTCTGGCTGCACTGGCAGTTCCCGGCTTGTGTTGGGCGGCACTGTTTGGGCGCCCAACCCCTCAACACTGAGCACAAAACTGAGGTTGATTGGATGACCAAAATATTGGTCTGCCAACTCTTGAAGGCGATCAGAAAAGGTTTTCTTAATCCAGTCTAGTTTAAATCTATTCGGCGCTCCCACGACGAGTGATTGCTCACTTTCATCGAAAGAAACCAAGCTCAGGGGTTGGATCCAGGTTTTAAATTGTTGGGGGGAAAGCTCGCGAGCAAGCGCGCCAAGCGCGCCGTCCCAAAACCCCAGTGGGCTGAGTGAATTCAAAGTAATAGGGTTCTGTAGGTTGCTCAT